>NZ_MIJB01000021.1 GCF_002174305.1 Aeromicrobium sp. PE09-221
GGGCGGCCCGTTCTCATCGGTGGACCAGCGCGACCAGCGCGGGTCTCAGCCGCCGACAGGCAGCTCCCCGGTGACCAGGAAGACCACGCGGCGGGCCATGTTGACGGCGTGGTCGCCCAAGCGCTCGTAGTAACGGCCGAGCAGTGCGAGATCGATCGCGGGCTCGAGTCCGTGGTCCCAGGAATCATCGAGCACGATGCGGAACAGCTCGGTGCGCAACCGGTCCATCGTGTCGTCCTCGAGCTCGAGTCGGGCCGCGGCGTTGACATCGCGGTTCGCGACGATCCGCGAGGCCTGGTCGATCATGGAATCGGCCACCGAGGCCATCGACCGGATCGTAGGCTGCACGGCGAGAGGCACGGCCGATTCCGGCATCCGCCGCCGCGCGACCTTGCTGACATGCACCGCCAGGGCGTTCATCCGCTGCAGATCGGCCAGCATCCGCAGTGCGGCGACCACCTGTCGGAGATCCGAGGCCACCGGCTGCTGCGTGGCGAGCACCACGAAGGCGCGTTCCTCGACCTCGTCGATGAGCTCGTCGACATCGCGGCCTCCGTCGATGACGCGCTCCGCGATGGTCGTATCGGCATCGAGGAGCGCCGTCGTCGACTCGGCGACAGCTCGGCGCACGGTGGTGGTGAGGGAGACGAGGTCCTCGACGATCCGGTCGAGCTGCTCGTAGTACTGGTCACGCATGGAACCGACCGTACGCCGCGCGGGTGAACATTCGGCGACGAGTGGTGAACGCCGCATGAACGACAACCGAAACCCTGCCTCTATGCCAGCCACGGCGGGGACACTAGGTGAACGGCAGGCCTACGATCGTCGGTGTGGAAGCCAGCGCCAGCTATGTCATCGTCGGAATGCTCGGGGTCATCCTCGGAGCCGCGCTGACGTGGGTCTGGCGATTCAGCGAGTCCCGACAGCAGGCGCTGCCGCCCTCCGAAGAGCCGCTCGTCCCCCGCGGTGTCGAGGACGTGCTCGCGGTGTTGTCCTCCTCGGCCGTGCTGCTGGACAGCTCCGGTGCCGTCGTCCAGGCCTCGGCCCCGGCGATCGCCCTGGGCGTGGTCGCCGGTGACGAGCTGCGACCCTCCGAACTGGTCGAGCTCGCCCGCGACGTGCAGCGCGACGGCCATGTCCGTGAAGCCGATCTGCTGATCCGTCGCCGTCGACAGGCACCGCTCAATGTCCACGCGCGCGTCGCGCCGCTGACGAGCTCGCTGCGGCTCGTCCTCATCCAGGACCGCACCCGCGAGTGGCAGGTCGAGACCATCCGCCGCGACTTCGTCGCCAATGTCAGTCACGAGCTCAAGACGCCGATCGGGGCGATCAACCTGCTCGCCGAGGCGGTCGGCGAGGCCGCCGACGATCCCGAGGCCGTCGCGCGCTTCGCCGCGCGCATGCGGGCCGAGAGCGACCGCCTCACGCGCCTCGTCCAGCAGATCATCGATCTCTCCCGCCTCCAGAACGACACCGCGAGCGATGACACGGCGGTCGTCACGGTCGACGAGCTCATCGCCGAGGCGGTCGAGCACTCGGCCACTGCCGCCGACCGTCGCGAGATCGAGATCACGATGAGCTCACGACCCGAGCTCGTGGTCTACGGGGACCGCGCACAGCTGCACTCTGCGGTCAGCAATCTGGTCGAGAACGCGGTGACCTACAGCGATCCCGGCGGCCGGGTGGCGATCAGCGCGGAGCGGGACGAGGAGGACGTGCGGATCACCGTGTCGGACAGCGGCATCGGCATCCCCGATGACGAACTCGAGCGGATATTCGAACGGTTCTACCGAGTCGATCCGGCGCGTGCTCGCGCGACCGGGGGCACGGGGCTCGGTCTGTCGATCGTCAAGCATGTCGCCGCCAGCAACGGCGGCACCGTGGAAGTCTGGAGCGAGCCGGGAGTCGGCTCGTCGTTCACCCTGGTGCTGCCGGCACCGGGACTCGAAGAGGAGCACATGTGACCAAGGTCCTGATCGTCGAGGATGAAGCCTCCTACAGCGAGGCCCTCTCCTACGTGCTGCGCAAGGAGGGCTTCGAGGTGGTCGTGGCCGAGACCGGCCCGGACGCCGTGGACCTCTTCGATCGCGGCGGCGCCGACATCGTCCTGCTCGACCTCATGCTGCCCGGCATGTCGGGCACGGAGGTGTGCCGGCATATCCGGCAGTCCTCGACCGTCCCGATCATCATGGTCAGCGCGAAGGACACCGAGGTCGACAAGGTCGTCGGCCTCGAGCTCGGGGCCGACGACTATGTCACCAAGCCCTACTCGCCGCGCGAGCTCCTCGCACGCATCCGAGCAGTGCTGCGGCGGGGTGTCCCGGTGCAGGAGGCCGCCGACGAGTCGACGCTGCAGGTGGGCGCTGTGCGCATGGATGTCGACCGGCACACGGTCACGGTAGGAGGCGAGGAGGTGCGCTTCCCGCTCAAGGAATTCGAGCTGCTCGAGTACTTCCTGCGCAATCCCGGGCGAGTGCTCACCCGCGGCCAGCTCATCGACCGGGTGTGGGGTGCGGACTATGTCGGCGACACCAAGACCCTCGACGTCCACGTCAAGCGCCTGCGCGCCAAGATCGAGGACGATCCCGCCCGCCCGGTGCTGCTCACCACGGTGCGCGGGCTCGGCTACAAGTACGGCAGCTGAGCCGCCTGCGGCGGTGGCAAGTCACTCGGCATCCGCGCGAGGAGCGGTGAGTTACCCCGCACCGGCGGCGTGAGAGTGCGGGACAACCCGCCGCCCGGGACTCAGCGACCCTGGTTGGCGACCGCGGCGATCGCCTCGGCAGCCGCCTCGGGGTCGAGGTAGCGTCCGCCGGGCTGCGTGGGACGCAGGTCCTCGTCGAGGTCGTAGACGAGCGGGATGCCGGTGGGGATGTTGAGCCCCACGACCGCCTCCTCGCTCAGATCGTCCAGGTGCTTGACCAGACCGCGCAGCGAGTTGCCGTGGGCGGTGACGAGCACGACCTTGCCCGCCCGCAGATCCGGGACGATCTGGTCGTACCAGTAGGGCAACATGCGGTCGATGACCTGCGCGAGGGCCTCGGTGCGCGGCAGCAGCTCCGGCGGCAGGTCCGCGTAGCGCGGGTCGCCCGCCTGGCTGTACTCCGAGTCATCGTCGAGGGGCGGCGGGGGCGTGGCATAGGACCGGCGCCAGAGCATGAACTGCTCCTCGCCGAACTCCTCCAGCGTCGCCTTCTTGTCCTTGCCCTGCAAGGCCCCGTAGTGGCGCTCATTGAGCCGCCATGAGCGCTTGACCGGGATCCAGTGGCGGTCGATGCCGTCGAGGGTGATCTGCGCGGTGCGGATGGCCCGGCGCAGCAGCGAGGTGTGCAGGACATCGGGGAGGATCCCCGCCTCGGCGAGCAGGGCGGGAGCACGCTCGGCCTCCGCGACTCCTTGCTCGGTGAGGTCGACATCGACCCACCCGGTGAACTGGTTCGTGGCGTTCCAGACGCTCTGGCCGTGGCGCAGCAAGACGAGGGTGCTCATGGCTCCAGCGTAGTGTCCGGTGGTGATCCCCGTCTCGAGGTCTCCCCCGGGCCGGCTCCGCTCCCCACCGGACGCGTCCGCCGGGCGGTGAGCCTGTGGCCCTAGGTCGTGTCTGGTCATCCAAGGCCGTTGCGAGCGCCGCATCCACGGGATGCCTCGCAATCCCCCGAGCACTCCGCAGAGCGGAGGGGGTACCTCCCGCGAGCGCTAGCGAGGGGGGGAAAGGGAGGTGCCCCCACGCCGGAGCGAAGCCATACCGGCTGGGGCCCCCCACGCGCTTCGCGCGTAGGGGGATTGTCTTGCGAGCGACGTTCCCCCACGCACCGAGGGACCCGTCGGGTGGCGCGCAGCAGGTCAGGGATCGCCAGACACGGCCTAAGCTGGGCCCGTGGACTCCTCGTGGATCGAGCATCGCCGTGGGCGCGACGGTGAACGGCTCGGCTGGATCAGGATGCAGGATGACGGATTCGTCGCCATCGACCTGCTCGGACGCGAGCGGACCGCGATCGTCGACTGGGAGACCGCCGAGTCCACCCTCGACGAGCTCGGCATCGGCTACCTGGCCGAACTGTACGAGCTCGAACTCGAGGACGGCCGATGGCTCCGTGCGCGGATCGCCGAGGTGACCCCCGGATCGATCACGGTGAAGCAGGACGACGGCGGCGCCGTCGGCGCGCCGCAGGTGTACTATCCGCTTCCGTTCCCTGCACCCTCGACGCTTCGTCTGCTGCGCCGCTGAAGACCCTCACTCCTCCTCGCGGGCGATCCGGTGGAGTGCCTGGAGGTAGTCGTCCTGCGAGTGCACCCCGCTGATCGTCCGCGAGGCGTTGACGACGATGAACGGCGTCCGATCCACGCCCACCTGCTCCGCCGTCCGGCGTTGCTTGTCGACATCCTCGGCGTACTCGGTGCTCGCGAGGAGCCCCTCGGCGGTCTCCAGATCGAGTCCGGCCAGCCCCGCGCGGCTGACGAGGACGAAGTGCTCACTGATGTCCGCGCCTTCGAGGAAGTGCGCACGCCACAGCTGATGCAGCAACTCGCGCTGGACGGCGTCACCGGACTCGACGGCCCAGGTCAGCAAGCGCCAGGCATCCGTCGAATCGGCCGGCACGATCTCGTCGAGATTGAACTCGATGCCGCTGATCCGCGCGGCGGGCGCGACCTCGACGGCCGGCGGCCCATCGGGCAACGAACAGGCGCGGTACCCGATGTCGACGGGCTCGCCGGTCAGGATCGTGTACATCGCCGCCGCGCGCTCGAAGCGCACCGCGCCGATGTACGACCACGCATCGGTCACATCGACGAACACCGTCGCCTTCACCGCGCCACCTCCTGGACGTTCACTCGTCACCACCGGCGGGACGCAGATGGCGGAAGGCCTCCAGATTGCGAGTCGATTCACCCCGCGACTCGCGCCAGGCCCACTCCTTGCGGATCGAGCTCGCGAAACCGAGCTCGAGGATGGTGTTGAAGGACTCGTCGGCATAGGTGAGCACCGAGCCGAGCAGCCGGTCCAGCTCCTCGGGAGTGACGGCATGCAACGGCATCCGCCCGTCCAGATAGATGTCGCCCGCCGCGTCCACGGCGAAGGCCACCCCGAAGAGCTTGAGATTGCGCTCGAGCAGCCACCGGTAGACCCCCTCGTGGTTCTCATCGGGGTGCCGGGCCACGAAGGCGTGCACCCCGAGCGCGTGCCGGCCGACCTCCAGTCGGCAGGTGGTGGTGAGCTTGCGCTCCCCGGGGAGATCGACCTCGAAGACGTCCTCGCCGTGACGCACCCAGGTCAGTCCGGCATCGTCCAAGGTCGCGGTGATGATCTCGTGCACGGACGCGGTCATCGTGCCTCCTTCGCATAGCGTCGCCGTACCGCCGCCTCGTAGCACGCGATCATGCGATCGGCGGTGGCCTCCCAGCTGAACAGCTCGGCATGCGCGACGGCCTTGGCGCCGGCCGTGCTCCGCAGACCGGCATCGGTCAGATAGGGGGCGAGCGCCGCGGCGTACTGCGCCGGATCGTGGTCGTCGACGAGCGTGCCGGTCACGCCATCGGCGACAGCCGTGGTGAGGCCGCCGACCCGGGCCGCGACCACCGGTGTCCCGCAAGCCTGCGCCTCGATCGCGACCAGCCCGAAGGACTCGTTATAGGAGGGCACGCACACCACGGATGCCGCGGCATACCAGTCGGCGAGCCGCGCTTGGGCCACCGTCGGGACGAAGCGGACGTCATCGGCGATCCCGAGGTCACGTGCCAGGTCCTGCAGCTCGGTAGGACGCTCCAACCCGCTGCCGGAGGCCCCGCCGATGACGGCGACCTGGGCGGGAATGTCATAGCGCTGACGCAGGCACGCCGCTGCCTTGAGGACGAGATCGGGAGCCTTGAGCGGCTGGATGCGACCGGCGAAGACGATCAGCGGGGTCTCACGATTCAGCCCGAGCCGGTCCCGGGCCGCGTCGCGGTCCCGGGCGCTGAAGACGTCGAGGTCGACACCGGGATGGACGACATCGACCCGACTCGGGTCCGCTCCGTAGAGCTCGAGCAGCTCGCGTCGTTCCTCGTCGGTATTGGCGACGAGCCAGTCCGCGTGACGGACGATCTCCTCTTCACCCCACACCCGGCCCATCGGTTCGGGAGAGTCGCCCTCGGCGAGTGCGGCGTTCTTGACCTTGGCCATTGTGTGCATCGAGTGCACGAGGGGGACGCCCCAGCGCTCGCGCAGGACGGTGCCGACCTGTCCGGAGAGCCAGTAGTGGGAGTGGATGAGATCGAAGTACCCCGGGCCGTTCTCGACATCGACGCGCATCACATCGCGGACGAAGGAGCACAGCTGAGCGGGGAGGTCGTTCTTGGTCAGCCCGTCGAAAGGTCCGGCCGCGACATGATGCACGCGGATGCCGGGCTCGGCGTCGAGGACAGGAGGAAGATGCCGCGACGTGGCGCGGGTGAAGACATCTACCGCGACGCCGCGCTGTGCCAGCCGGCGGGAGAGTTCCAGGACGTAGACATTCATCCCTCCCGCGTCGCCGGTGCCGGGCTGCTCGAGCGGCGACGTGTGCGCCGACAGCATGGCGATTCGGCTGATGTCCACTTAGGCATTCTCGCGCATCGCCCCTGAAGGGCACTCCCAGCGGTACCTTCTCACCGCACCAGCCAGGCGACGAGCAGCAGCGAGGCCCCGGCCGCGACACCCGTGCTCACAGTCGAGAGCACCGCCAACCGTGCGGTGCCCCGCACCACCGTGCTCAGCCGCACACCGAGCCCAAGGGCGAACATTCCCGCAGCGAGCAGGGCCGTCGTGGCGAGATCCGCGATATCCAGCAGGTCCTGGGGCACCCAGCCGGTCGACCTGATCGGGACGGCCACGACGAAACCGATGACGAACCAAGGGATGCCGCGCACACCACCGGCCTGCTGGGCCACGACGAGGGACATCGGCGCGAGAGCACAGACGCGCAGCAGCTTGACCGACACCGCGATGCCCACGGCCAGCGGTGCGGCCGCCGAAGCGGCGGCCACCACTTGGGCGACCTCGTGGATGCTCGCCCCAGCCCAGACGGCCGTCTGCCGATCGCTCAGACCCAGCAGTTCCGAGACCGCGGGCACGAGCAGGATCATCGCGCTGCCGAAGAGGGTCACCATCGCCACTGCCTGGGCCGCCGCCTCTCGGCGGGCGCGCACGAGATCCTGGACTCCGGCGATCGCGGCCGCACCGCAGATCGAGAAGCCCACGGCGATCAACGTCCGCAGGTCCTCGTCGACGCCGAGCCACCGGCCCGCCAGCTGAGTCGCCGAGTAGGTCGCCACGATCGTCGCCACCACGATGAGGACGCCGACGGCGCCGATCTCTACCACCGACGCCACGCTGAGGCGCAGACCGAGGAGGATGACACCGATGCGCAGGACCGTCTTGCCGATCGCCTCCACCGCGACCGTGGACCACGCCAGCTGGGCGCAGACCACCCCCGCGACCAGGGCGAGCACCAGCGGGCTCACCGGTCCACCGTCGAGCACGAGTGCCGCCAGCCCGACCGCGAGGAGCGGCAGGATCGAACGGGCGGCGAGGGGCATGGGACCAGCCTCGGCACTTCGAGCCGCCAGCAGTAGAGCACGGATCACCCACACCTCATAAACTGCGTCTATGACTCCCGACCTCGAGGCCGCCGAGGTGCTCCTCGCCGTCGACGAGCTGGGCAGCATCGGCCGCGCCGCCGAACGTCTCGCGATCACCCAGCCGGCCGCGAGCGCGCGGCTGCGGTCGATGGAGGCGCGGTGGGGGCTCACCCTCGTAGAGCGATCCGCCCGCGGCTCGCATCTGACCGCGGATGGGCGCGCCGTGGCCGGATGGGCTGCGGCCGTGATGGAGCAGGTGACTGCCATGAACGCGGGCCTGCAGGCTCTGCGCCGCGATCACGACCGGGACGTGCGCATCGCGGCAAGCCTCACGATCGCCGGCTTCCTCGTGCCCTCCTGGCTCGGCGCCCTACGCAGCCAACGCCCCGACGCATCGCCCCAGCTGGCCGTCGTCAACAGCGCCGAGGTGACCGAACGCGTCCGTGCCGGGGCGGCCGATGTCGGCTTCATCGAGACCACCGACCTGCCCGAGGATCTCGCCACCCGGCGCGTGGGCACAGACACCCTCGCGATCGTGGCCGCGCCGGGTCATCCCTGGGCCTCCCGAGACTCACCGGTCACCGCCGAGGAGCTCGCCGCAGAACCCCTCGTGCTGCGGGAGCCCGGCAGCGGGACCCGCGGCACCTTCGACTCCGCACTGGCCCGCGTACCGAATATCGCACTCGAAGCGGGCTCCACGGCCAGTCTCATCGGAGCGGCGCAAGCGGGTATCGGCCCCGCGGTGGTCTCCGCGCGCGCCGTGCGGGGACAGCTCGACCGCGGAGAGCTCGTGGAGGTCGAGACCGACCTGGACCTGCGTCGCCCTCTGACCGTGCTGTGGTCGTGGGATCGCCGGTTGTCGGCGACGGCCGAGGCCCTGCTGCGGATCGCCACCGTTCCGGCCTGATGCGACGATGGCCCTATGACCTCACCACGTGTCGCCGTCGTCACCGGTGCCAGCAGCGGTATCGGCGCTGCCACGGCCCGCGCCCTCGCAGCGGAGGGCTTCCACGTCATCTGCGCGGCTCGCCGAACCGAGCGCATCGAGGCCCTCGCCGCCGACATCGGGGGCACACCCGTCACCTGCGATGTGACGAACCCGGAGGACATCGTGCGCCTGGCGGAGGCCTCGGGCTCTCAGGTGGAGGTGCTCGTCAACAACGCCGGCGGTGCCATCGGCCTGGACACCGTCATTGACGGCGATCCCGCGGACTGGCAGCGGATGTACGACATCAATGTGATCGGCACGCTCAACGTCACGCGCTCGCTCATCGGAGCACTGCGAGCGGCTCCGAGCGGCACCGGCACGATCGTCAACATCAGTTCGACCGCGGGTCACGCCGTCTACGAGGGCGGGGGCGGTTACACGGCCGCCAAGCACGCGCTCACGGCCATGACCGAGACCCTGCGCCTCGAGCTCAACGGCGAACCGATCCGTGTGACCGAGGTCGCCCCGGGCATGGTTCACACCGAGGAGTTCTCCCTCACCCGGTTCCGGGGCGATCAGCAACGCGCCGACCAGGTCTATGCCGGGGTCGACCAGCCCCTGCTCGCCTCGGATATCGCCGAGACCGTCAGCTGGATCGCCACCCGACCACCCCACGTCAACGTCGACCTGCTCGTCGTGAAACCGCTCGCACAGGCTGCCGCGCATAAGGTCGCGAAGGGTCCGCTGACTGCCCGCTGAGGGTCGGGCGGACTTGCAGGACGGCCGCCCCCGATGCCACAGTGGGCACGGTTTTTGCCCCCATTCCAAGGAGTGACCGTGGCCACAGCCACAAAGGACGGCGTCGCGGCCCTGCGCCGCGGCGTCTTTTACCCGGCCTTGGGCTTCCTCGCCCTGGTCGTCGCGCTCAGCATGATCTTCCCCGGCACCGTGGACGATGCCCTCGGCACATTGCAGAGCAATGTGGTCAATGGCCTCGGGTGGTACTACGTCCTCCTCGTCGCTGGATTCGTCATCTTCGCCGTGTGGGTAGGTGCCGGCAGATTCGGTGACATCACCCTCGGCAAGGACGATGACGAGCCAGAGTTCGGCATCTTCGCCTGGTTCTCGATGCTGTTCGCCGCAGGCATGGGCATCGGCCTGGTGTTCTGGGGTGCCGCCGAGCCGCTCACCTTCTTCGTGGACCCCAAGCCCGGTGTCGAAGGTTCCGAAGGCTCCCTGGTCAACTCGGCCATGTCCCAGGTCTTCCTCCATTGGGGGTTCCACGCCTGGGCGATCTACGTGGTCGTCGGTCTGACGATGGCCTACGCGATCCATCGCAAAGGTCGGCCGATCTCCCTGCGCTGGGCACTCGAACCGCTCCTCGGCGAACGCGTCAAGGGTGGTCTCGGCGACGCCATCGATGTCTTCGCCATCATCGGCACCGTCGCTGGTGTCGCCACCTCGCTCGGACTCGGCGTTCAGCAGATATCCGCCGGACTCGTCCACCTCGGCGTCATCGACGAGGCACTCGACTGGCATCTGGTGGCGTTGATCATCGTGATCACCCTGCTCGCGACGATGTCGGTCGTCTCGGGCGTCGGACGCGGCATCAAATGGCTGTCGAATATCAACCTCGGTCTGGCCGGGGCCTTCATGCTGGTCGTCCTCGTCCTCGGACCCACGTTGTTCCTCCTGCGCGACTTCGTGCAGAACATCGGCAACTATCTGTTCAACCTGATCCCGTTGAGCTTCAACACCAGCGCGCTGACCGGTGAAGCCGGGATCGAGTGGCAGGCCGCGTGGACGACATTCTATTGGGGCTGGTGGATCTCCTGGTCCCCCTTCGTGGGCCTCTTCATCGCACGGATCTCCCGGGGGCGTACGGTCCGCGAGTTCGTGGCGGGCGTCATGCTCGTGCCGGTCCTCGTGACGATGGCGTGGTTCACCGTCATGGGCGGTACCGCGATCTTCCAGCAGATGAACGGCCAGGACCTGACCGATGGCGACGGTGGTGTCACGCCGGAGAACGCGTTATTCGAAATGCTGAGTAACCTCCCGGCCGGGAACCTACTGGCAGGTATCGCTATCGTCATGATCGTCATCTTCTTCGTGACATCATCGGACTCCGGCTCCCTCGTGGTGGACATGCTCAGCCATGGCGGACACGCCGAACCACCGACGTGGAGCCGTGTGCTGTGGTCCTTCATCGAAGGCGGTGTGGCGATCGGCCTGCTGCTCGCGGGTGGCCTCACGGCGCTTCAGACCGGTGCGATCCTGACAGCGGTGCCGTTCAGCCTCATCATGATCGCCATGTGTTTCGCCACGTACAAGGCGCTCAAAGACGAATACCGGGAGATCCGCCGGCTCGGACTACGTGCCCGCCAGCGCGAACTCCAGCTCGAGCTCACCGAACAGATGGCTCCGGCGCTCACCGAGCACGTCGTCGACGAGTTGTCGGAGAACTTCGACGACCACTTCGGCGATCAGGTCGACGAGCGCGTCACGACCGCCCTCGACGACTACGACTTCGAGGCGACGGACGAGAGCGGCGGCCAGTCCAAGAACTGAGCACCGCCCTCACGCGGAACGCCCCGGAAAGCCTGTGCTTTCCGGGGCGTTCGCCGTCGACACCGGTCAGTGGACCACGACCGGCGGCTGCCCTTCGTCATCGAGCAGTCGGCTGGCCTCCCGCTTCTTGGGCAGGAAGAGCGCGGAGACGACCGTCACGGCCACCATCGCGAGGGCGACCCAGTAGGTGTGGGCGAAGGCCTCGGCGGCATCGGAGAGCCCCTCCGCGACGGCCGCGGGACCACCGATGCGGTCGACGAGCGAGGGATCGGCCTGCGAGGCGATCGCCGGCCCTGCCAGGTCGCTGCTCTTGAGACCATTGGTCAGCAGCACCGACATGACCGCCACGCCCACCGAACTCGCGATCTGCTGGGTGATGTTGAGCAACGTCGAGCCGCGGGCCACCTCGTGGTGCGTGAGGGTACGCAGCGCGCTGGTCATGATCGGCATCATCGTGGCGCCCATCCCCAAGCCCATGACGAACAGCGTCCCGATGAGAAAGGTGTACGAGGTGTCCGCCTCGATCTGAGTCAGGCCGAACATGCCGATCAGGATCAACACCAGGCCGACCGGCACGATGCGGCCGACCGGGAAGCGGTCGGCGAGCGCGCCGGCGATGGGCATCGTCAGCATCGCGCCGATGCCTTGCGGCGCCACCAGCAGCCCGGCCATCAGCACACTCTCGCCCCGCACCTGCTGAAAGTAGGTGGGCACGAGCAGCAGGCCGCCGAAGAACGCTGCCCCGAAGAGGAACATCGTGATGATGCTGACCGTCAGGTTGCGATTGCCGAACAGCCGCAGGTCCAGCAGCGGGTGCTGGGGCTTGAAGGAGTAGAACACGAAACCGATCACCAGGGCCGCACCGATCAGCATGGTGATCCACACCTTCGGGGCGGCGATCGTGCCCTCCTCGGGGATCGAGGAGATCCCGAACAGGAACAGCGCGAGTCCCGGGCTCATCATCAGCATGCCGACGACATCGAAGGACTCGCTCGGCTCGGCTCGGTCGGCGTCGAGCACGCGCCAGGCGTAGATCATGGCGATCAGGCCGATGGGCAGGTTGATGAGGAAGACCCAGTGCCAGCTGGCGACGTCGATCAGCCAGCCGCCGAGGATCGGGCCCAGGATCGGGCCGAGCAGCATCGGCACACCGAGGATGGCCATCAGACGGCCCATCCGCTGCGGACCGGCGGCACGCGTCATGATCGTCATGCCGAGGGGCATGAGCATGCCGCCGCCGAGGCCTTGGACGACGCGGAAGGCGATGAGCGCCTCGATGCTCCACGCCATCGCGCACAGCACCGAGCCGATCGTGAAGAGCGCGATGGCGATCATGTAGAGACGCTTGGTGCCGAAGCGGTCCGCCGCCCATCCGGTCAGCGGGATGACGGTCGCGAGGGCGAGCGTGTAGGCCGTGACCGTCCACGCGACGGTGGAATAGGCCAGCGGGTGGTCGACGGTGCCGAAGTCGGTCTGGAAGGTCGGCAGAGCGACATTGACGACGGTGATGTCGAGGATGGACATGATGGCACCGAGCACCACGACACCGGCCACTTTGAGGACGGCGGCGTCGATCTTGTCGGGGTACTCAGGTGCCGACTGAGCGTTAGTCATGCAGATCGTCTTTCGTGAGATCGAGGAGTGGAGCGAGCGCTGCGGAGAGCTGTTCGCACTGGCCTGGCTCGAGGCGATCGAGCATGGCGCGCAGGGAGCCGCGCTTCGCGTCCAGATGCGCACGCGCCAGATCACGGCCCTTCGTGGTCAACCCGACGAGCTTGACGCGGCGATCGTGCTCGGATTCGTCGCGTTCGACGAGGCCGAGTTTGACGAGCTGGTCGATATTGCGGCCCGCCGAGGCGACCGACAGGGAGACCAGCTGCGCGATCTCGCCGATCGGGAGGGGGTCGTCGGCCTGGGCCAGGGTGAACAGGGTCCGGGCCTGCGAGAAGGACAGATCCATGGCGAGGAAGACCTCATAGGCGTCCGACTCCGCATTGATGAACACCCGGCTGAGGAAGGTCTCGAGGTCCGAGAACGCCGCGGCGCGGGCATCCGATGCAGTCACCGAGCAATAGTAACGCTCGTGCAACTATCACGGAACCGTGACCTTTGCCACTGCGTGAGTATTGCCCTGCGGACGGATGACGATGCATTCGGGCGGCTACAGCGACCTTTGCGCATCACCATCCGTCCGCGCTCGCTCTCACGTCAGTGCCTTCGGGTCGCCATGGCAACCGTTACGCATCATCGTCAGTCTTCGGCGCGGGGCGGCGGCTCGAAGCTAGGAGGCGGGGCGAGCTCCCCGGCTCGGCGGCGATAGTGTCGGCGCAGCGGAACGCATGCGCACGTAGCCGCGGCCCGCCCGAAAAGCTCGCGAGCACGGTCGGACTCACCCGCATCGGCAGTGAGCTCCGCCAGGGCGCCGAGCATCCGATGGTCCCGCGGCTCCACCTCACCCAGCTCGGCGAGCGCTCGGCGCGCCCCGTGCACGCGTGCGTGGACCACCGCGCGGTTGAGGCGGACCACCGGATCGTCGCCGCTCAGCGCGCACAACCGGTCGTAGAACACAAGCAGTAACCGCGTATCAGTCTCCTGCTCGGTAGGGGCGATGGCATGGACGCCCGCGATCAATGCCTGGAGGCGCAGCTCCTCGGCGAGACCAGTGTCGGGCTCCAACGCCAGCAGGCGGGTCATCGCGGTGGCAATCTCATCGTGCCGCCATCGCCCGCGGTCCTGGTCGGCGAGGAGCACGAGCTCTCCCGCGGCGTCGACCCGTGCCGCACGGCGTGCATGTTGGAGTTCCAGGAGCGACCGCAGCGCGCGGATATCCGTGCGTCCGGGCAGCAGGTCGTCGAGCACCGCCACGAGACGAACGGCCTCCGCACAAATCGACGGCCGTACGACATCGTCCCCCTCGTCGGGGGCGTAGCCACTGGTGAAGAACAGGTGGATCGTCCGCAGGGCACCCGCGAGACGCTCATCGAGTGTGGTGCCCCACGGCAGGGAGAGACCATCCGGAGCCGCGACCGCACGCTGTCGCGCCCGGGTGAGGCGGGCCGCCATCGTCGGAGTGGAGACCGCGAGGAGCCCGGCGATCCGCTCGGTGCGCAGCCCGAGCACCCATCGCAGGGCGAGAGCGGCCTGGGCATGGTGCGGCACCTGCGGGTGACAGGCGAGGAAGATCAGCCGCAGCATCTCGTCGTCGACGACCTCCGGAAGCTCATCGGAGCACCGGTCGGCCAGCAGATCGGCTGCGCGCGCCAGCGCCCGATGGCCGACCGCCTCGCTCCGCAGCCGGTCGATCGCCTCCCGCTGCGCCACGCGATGCAGCCACGCGGCCGGAGACGAGGGCGTCCCGTCTGCCGGCCACCTGCGTGCGGCGGTGGCGAACGCCTCGGCGAGGGCGTCCTCCGCGAGATCGACCCGTTCGAACCGAGCCGTGAGCAGCGCCAGGAGCCTCGACCAGTGCTCGCGCCAGGCACGTTCGACCGCCTGCTCGTCCATCTCCTCCCCCGCCGGCTCAGGACTCCTCGTCGAGGAGGCGCCGAACCTCCGCGACACCGCCGTCATAGGCCATCAGCCGGCACACATCGAGGAGGTCGTCGAGATCCTCGGAGGCCACGAGGTAGAACCCGCTCAGCTGCTCGGTCGTCTCGGTGTAGGGGCCCTGGGTGACGATATGGCCGTCGCCCTCGGCCCGGACGACCCGGGCATGCTCGGAGTGCTCCAGCTCGGCCCCGCCGGTGATCTCGTGTCCGCGGGCCGTGAGTTGCTCCGCGAAGTCGCGATGCCGCTGATACGCCGCCTCGCGCTGCTCGGCAGTCATCTGCTTCCAGGCGTCCTCGCCGCCCGGCAAGAGGATCATGTAGTGGGTGGTCATGGTCGTTCCTTTCCTCATCAGTCACCACTGTGACGGTGCGACGTCGGAGAATTCGACAGTCCGACATAAGATTTCTGAGTGCCCATACGCTCTGACCTCCGCAATGTCGCCATCGTCGCCCACGTCGACCACGGCAAGACCACCCTCGTCGACGCGATGCTGCAGCAGCAGGGCGCCTACGCCGAACACCAGGAAGTGACCGAGCGGGTCATGGACTCCGGCGATCTCGAACGCGAGAAGGGCATCACGATCCTCGCGAAGAACACCGCCGTCCGCTACGAGGGTCCCGGTGCCGAGGGTGGCGTCACGATCAACATCATCGACACCCCCGGCCACGCCGACTTCGGCGGCGAGGTGGAACGCGGTCTGTCGATGGTCGACGCGGTCGTGCTGCTGGTCGATGCCTCGGAGGGTCCGCTCCCCCAGACTCGGTTCGTGCTGCGCAAGGCGCTGACGGCCAAGATGCCGGTGATCCTCGTGGTCAACAAGGTCGACCGACCCGATGCGCGCATCAGCGAGGTCGTCGATGAGGCCTATGAGCTCTTCATGGACCTGCTGCCCGAGGACGCCGCCGATGACGCCCTCGACTTCCCGGTCGTCTACGCCTCGGCGAAGGCCGGTCGGGCCTCGACCGAGCAGCCCGCCGACGGCGGACTGCCCGAGAACGACAACCTCATCCCGCTGTTCCAGACGATCATGGACTACGTCCCGGCGCCGGAGTATGACGAAGGCGCGCCGCTCCAGGCCCACGTCACCAACCTCGACTCCTCGCCCTTCCTCGGCCGCCTCGCGCTGGTCCGCGTCAAGAACGGCGAGCTGAAGAAGGGCCAGCAGGTCGCGTGGATGAAGCGCGACGGCTCGATCGACCGGGTCAAGATCACCGAGCTGCTGGTGACCGAGGCGCTGGAGCGCAAGCCCGGCGAGAAGGCCGGCCCCGGCGACATCGTCGCGATCGCCGGTATCCCCGAGATCATGATCGGCGAGACCCTGGCCGATCCCGAGAATCCGATCGCGTTGCCGCTCATCTCGGTCGACGAGCCGGCGATCTCGATGACGATCGGCACCAACACCTCCCCCCTCGCCGGCCGAGAGAAGGGCACCAAGGTCACCGCGCGCCTGGTCAAAGACCGTCTCGATGCCGAGCTCATCGGCAATGTGTCGATCCGCGTGCTCCCCACCGACCGCCCCGATGCATGGGAGGTGCAGGGCCGTGGTGAGCTGGCGCTCGCGATCCTCGTCGAGCAGATGCGCCGCGAGGGCTTCGAGCTGACCGTCGGCAAGCCGCAGGTCGTCACCCGCGAGATCGACGGCAAGCTGCACGAGCCGGTCGAGCGGCTCACGATCGACATCCCCGAGGACTACCTCGGCACCGTGACGCAGCTGCTCGCGGTCCGCAAGGGCCGGATGGAGCAGATGGTCAACCACGGCACGGGCTGGGTGCGCATGGAGTTCCTCGTGCCCTCGCGCGGCCTGATCGGATTCCGTACCGAGTTCCTCACCGACACCCGCGGCACCGGCATCGCGAACCACGTGTTCGAGGGCTACGAGCCGTGGTTCGGCGAGATCTCGACCCGCCCGTCGGGCTCGCTGGTGGCCGACCGCGCAGGTGCGGCGTCGTCCTACGCGATGACCTCGCTGCAGGAGCGCGGCACGCTGTTCGTGGAGCCGGGCACAGAGGTCTACGAGGGCATGATCGTCGGCGAGAACTCCCGTGATGACGACATGGACGTCAACATCACCAAGGAGAAGAAGCAGACCAATATCCGCTCGGCGACCTCGGACAATTTCGAGAAGCTGATCCCGCCGAAGAAGCTGTCGCTGGAGCAGAGCCTGGAATTCTGCCGCGAGGACGAGTGCGTCGAGATCACGCCGACGCATGTGCGGATCCGCAAGGTCATCCTCGACGCCGGCGACCGCGCCCGTGCCGCCCGCAAGCGGGGTTGAGCCAGGAGACAACGCACGGTCGGTGAAGTCCAGAGGCACCGGTCGCTACCGGCCGGTTCCGGACCGGTGACGACGTCTTCTACGATGGCCGTGATGACCCCGCACGGAACGAGCAGAGGACGCGCGGTAAGGCTGATCTCCACAGCGGGATGGCCGTTGGCGGACCGCTCGCCGCTGCGAGAGGCGGCCGTTCAGGCGCTCGATGAGGCCTCCGGCGCGGTGATCGTCGGAGATCCGGGCGTAGGAAAGACCACCCTCGTCCGCGAGATGACGACCGGTCTTGAGCGCGCTGCGACGGAGCAGACCGTTGTCTGGCTGCGCACGCCGGCCAAGCTCATCGCCACCCCGTGGGGCATCCTCGAGCCTCTTATCGGTGCCGAACACGGTCCCGAGCCCGGCGTGGATGAGGTCGGCCGGCTGATCGAGCGATGTCGCCGGGCGCTGCGGGATCTGCCCGGGCGGCCCCTGCTGGTGATCGACGATCTTCACCTGGTCGATGCCGTCACCGCCGTGGTCGTGGCGGAGATCGCGCAGACCCAGGCCGCCCAGATCCTCGCGACCTGCCGGCGCCAGCCCGGGCCTCCGGCCGCGGTCGGCACGCTGTTGCGGCAGAACCTCCTGCACCAGGTGGACGTCGCCGGCCTAACCTACGACGAGGTGGAGGCGGTCCTCACCACTGCTCTGCAGGGCCCGGTGGCCCTTGAGACGATCTGGAAGACCTGGGAGGTGACTGGCGGAAACCCCCTCTACCTGCGCGAGCTGGTGCGTTCGCTGCGCGATGCGGGGGCCATGGTCGAGGTGGACGGCGCCTGGGTGTGGAACGACCGCGGCGTGGTGGGACGCCGACTCACCGACCTGATCCAAGCTGAACTCGCGACGTTGAGTCCGGCCGAACGCGATGTCGCCGACTTGCTGGCCCTGGCCGGGCCGACGGCGATCGAGCTCCTGGCAGGGGCCATCGAAGACGCCGCGCTGACGGCGATGACCGACCGTGGCCTGGTGGTGCTCGAAGCCGATCAGCATGACGGCGTGCTGCGCGCCCGGCTCGTCCACCCGGTGCATGTCGACGTCATCCGCGCCACCGTTCCCCCAAGGCGACGCCGAATCCTGTATGAGCGTCTACAGAACGAAAGCGCGGATGTGACGCATCCGGCAGCCCTCTTCTCTACCGTGGACTGGGCACTGAGCTGCGGCGTGACACCGCCGGTGGAGGATCTCATCGCCGCTGCCCGCGCGGCGGCGAAGCTCGCGGATGCGCGATTGGTCCGACGGCTCACCGAGGCTGCTCTCGCGCACCTGGAGCCCGCCGATCCGCGCGCCCTCGATCTGAGGATGACGCGGGCCCAGTCGGATCGGTTCGCCGGCAATTTCCGCGCCGCACGTGAGGACCTCGACGTGGTCGCCGCGCATCTACCTGCAGGTGTGGAGGGCGAGCAGTTGCGATGGAGACATGCCCGTCTGGTGGCGAATCTGCAGCAGTACGGCGCGGACGATGTCGATGCGGCGTTGACCACGATCGAGCATGTCGAACTGACGACTCCGCCGTTGTGGCAGGCGCGCCAGGTCGACCGATTGGTCCGGCTCGCCTGGGCCGGGGACTACCGGCGCGGACTCGGCGAGCTGGAGCGTTTCGCCGAGCGCAAGGATCATCCGCAGGCCCTGCGCGCCAGCATGCTCGGTTCACTGATCGCCGGGCTGGGGCAGGCGGGACGCCTCGAGGAATCCCTCCGGCTCGCCGACGACGCCCTGCGATCCTGGCAGACGGACTCCGAGCGCTACCCCTGGCTCCTCTGGGAGGTGCTGGGCACGCGCTTCCTGGCGGCGTTGTGGATCGGCGACCCCGAGGGGGCGATGAACCCTCCGCACATCGACGATCCGATGGCGAAGGTCGATGACGCGGTGGTCCAGGTCGGTCACGGCCGCTACCACGCGGCTCGCGGGGAGTGGAGCCTGGCGACGGCGCAGTTCCGCGGCGCCTTGTCACGATTCGCCGTGCGCGATCCTTCCGGCTTCGGTCCGACGGCTTCGGCCAATCTCAGTTACAGTCTGGCGGCTTTGGGTGACCGCGAGGGGGCCACCCGGGCTCGTCGGGACTACGAGACCGCGCAGTCCGGGGCGTCCCGGGTGGTCTACGGCGACAGCCAGATGAGGGTGGCGGCCGCCTCCGTCGCTCTCGGCGAGGATGATGCGGCACAGCGCTGTGCCGATCTTGACGCGTGGAGTTCCCACCAGGGCCTGTGGTTGTGGGCGATGCACGCCAGGCACCTGCGCTGTGTGGTCGAGGCGGCGTCGAACCGACCCACCAGGATGCAGGTCGACCACCTGACGCATGCCGCTCGGCGCGTTGAGGGGCCACTCGGCCCGCTCGTCGTCGCGCATGCGCAGGCGCTCGCGGAGGGCGACGCGGTTCTCGCCGGACGTCTCGCCGGACGTCTCGCCGAGCGTGGTGTCTGGATCCCCGAGTGTCGTGTCACTCACTTGACGTCGCGCCAGCGCGAGATCGCGCTCCTGGTGCGCGCGGGGCTGTCGAATCGGGAGATCGCCGAGCGTCTGACGCTGTCGGTGCGCACCGTCGACACGCACGTGGGCAATATCTTCGAGCGTCTCGGCGTCGGGACGCGTTCGGACCTCGCGAGCGTTCTGGGGGGGTTCCGAGCGCGGCCACGGCACCGGCTGACGGTCAGCGGATCGGTCGGGCTGGTGGAGCCTGTGGCGGTCGGTTTACGTAGTACTTACTGAGGCGCGAACAGGTGCCCGCTCTCTACGCTGCTGGAAGCCAGAGTTCCGGCGCCGTTCCCGTCACTCCGTCTCGGCCTCGCGCCGATCTCCTGGACGGGCTCCAGCGGCACGTGGAACACCATCGCCGGCGCACCGGCCGGCCGAGCGGAGAGAATCTCGATGCGTACACCCGAAGCGGACATGGTCGACGAGAACCGGCCGGAAGGTCGGCCCCGGCAGACCGAGCGAGCACGGTGGGTCAAGCTCGCCGTCGCGGTGCTGGCGGGCGTCGCCGCGCTGGTTGGCGGGATCTTCGCCGCGGGCGCGCTGTTCACCTCGCAGGCCACGGTTGCGGGCCAGCAGGTCGGCACCGCGACGGTCGAGATCGCCGCGGACACCGTTGCGTCGTCTGCTCCGATCGACGTCGACAGCCTGTTGCCCGGTGACTCGGAGTCGACAGTCATCGAGGTGGCCAACACGGGGAACGAGGACGTCTACTACGCGGTGTCGCTCAAGACCACCGAGGGCGGCGATGAGGCACTCGAAGAAGTGCTGCAGGTGACGGTCGAGGTCGGCGAACAGTCGCAGACCCAGACAGTGGCTGACTGGCCATCAGGTGTCTTCCAGCTGGGGGACCCGCTCAGCGCCGGAGCCACGCAGGAGGTCGAGGTCTCGATCCAGTTCCCGGAGAACGCAGACAATGAACTCCAGGGCCTGAGCACCGAGTTCAGCATCCAGGTCGAGGCGATCCAGGCGCGGAACGTGCCCGAGCCGACCCCCGGCTGGGTCGTTGACTAGGCGCGCCCCGGTGCGGTCCAGCATGCGGGTGGTGCTGGTCGGCCTGCTTGTGGCCCTAGCGGTTCCTGCCGGTGTCGGCACGGCCGGGGCGGTGTTCACCGCCACCACCTCCAGCGAGACCCAGCAGGCCGGGACCGCCACCCTGCCCGCCGTCGACGGCGCCCAGGCGACCCGCACTCCCGACGGCACCGCGGACCTCTCCTGGACCACCCCGATCGTGCGCACCGACGTCGCGCCTGACTACACCATCGAACGCGCCATCGGCGACGACACCACGACCCTGACCCCCGACATCACCGCCGACAGTGGCGGCACCACCGCGGGGTTCACCGACGACCTGACCACCCCCGCCGAGATCGAGGGCAAACCCGTCACCGCCGTCACCGCCGGGGGCTTCCACACGTGCGCCATCGCCGACGCCCGCGCCTACTGCTGGGGCTGGAACGCCTACGGGCAACTCGGCAACACCACCACCGACAGCTCCGTGCCCGTCGCCGTCACCGGCCTCGACGACCCTGTCACCGCCATCACCGCCGGCTGGGCCCACACGTGCGCCGTCACCGACGCTGGCACCGCCTACTGCTGGGGCCTCAACGGCGGCGGGCAGCTCGGAATCAACACCACCACGACCAACAGCGCCGTGCCCGTCGAGGTCGCCGAGCTCGACAACCCGGTCACCGCCATCACCGCCGGCTTTTACCACACCTGCGCCATCACCAACACCGCCCACTGCTGGGGTTACAACCTCTACGGGCAACTTGGCAACGACAGCACCGAGAACAGCAGCACGCCCGTCGCCGTCACCGGGCTCGACGACCCTGTCACCGCCATCACCGCCGGCGGCTATCACACCTGCGCCATCGCCAGCACCGACCCCAGCGCTGGTATCGCCCACTGCTGGGGCAACAACAGCGACGGGCAACTCGGCAACAACACCACCACCAGCAGCGCCGTGCCCGTCGAGGTCGCCGAGCTCGACAACCCGGTCACCGCCATCAGCACCGGTCTCTATCACACCTGCGCCATCGCCAGCACCGACCCCAGCGCTGGTATCGCCCACTGCTGGGGCAACAACAGCGACGGGCAACTCGGCAACAACACCACCACCAGCAGCGCCGTGCCCGTCGAGGTCGCCGGCCTCGACAACCCGGTCACCGCCATCACCGCTGGTGATACCCACACCTGCGCCATCGCCAGCACCGACACCAGCGCTGGTATCGCCCACTGCTGGGGTTACAACGGCTACGGGCGACTCGGCGACGGCACCACCATCGATCGTGCCGTTCCGGTCGATGTTGATGTGGAGATCGGCGTGCTCGGAAGGAACTGGACGTGCGCCCAGGAGGACTGGCAGCTCATCGGAGACCCCGACGACCCCGAGCCACAAGCCTGCGCCCCCGGGCCCAACATCCCAGTCGCCTACCGCCTCGCCTACACCAAGGCCGGCTGGGAGTCCCCGAATACCAGCGTGACCACGATGTGGAGTGACGATCAATGACGCAAGCACTGTCAGCGGCTTCAGCCGGCGACCCCCAGGTCTGCGAGGCGGTGGTCGCGGCCCTGCCCCAGACCGGCGCCTCCCTGACAACCGGGGTCCTGACTGCCGGGCTGATCCTGCTGCTTGTCGGCGGCGTGACCATAGTGCTCGCGACTCGCCGGCGCCGAGGAGTCTCGACTCTGGCCGCGGTCGCGCTGCTGGCCATCGCCACCGGCACAGCGGTCTTCCTTCCTGCACCGTCGGCCCATGCCGCGGGCGACGCCCGCGTGGACTACAGCGACGGCTGCACCCTGATCAGCGTCGACCAGGTCCGGTTCACCGAGCAGGCCGCACGTCTGCTGCCCGGTGACGATGCACCCGCGATCGATGCCGTGGTGACCAACGAGTACGACGCTCCGATCTCGGTCTCCGGCACCGCCACCATCGAGGACCCCGCCACCGCCGATGCCTTGACTGTCGCTGTCGCTTTCGAGAGCACCACCGATGCACCGGTCACCCTCGAGCCCGGACAGAGCACCCCGGTCACCGTCACCGTCACCGTGCCCACGACCACCGATGACACCGCCCAGAACCTGACCAGCCCCCTCACTCTGGTCCTGACCGCAGCCGAGGCACCATGACCACGCCCGCCCACCAGACCCGACGCACCCGGCTACGAGTGGTGCTGGCCGGCCTGCTCGTGAGCCTGGCGGTTCCTGCCGGTGTGGGCACGACCGGGGCGGTGTTCACTGCCACCGTTTCCGGGGAGACCCAGCAGGCGGGCACCGCCACCCTGCCTGCCGTCGACGGGGCCCAGGCGACCCGCACGGCCGGCGGGACCGCTGAGGTGTCCTGGGCCACTCCGGCCGTGCGTCCCGACGTCGCCCCCGACTACACCATCGAACGCACCATCGGCGGCGACCCCGCCCCGGTCGAGGGCCTCGACCTCACGGTCGATGATGACGGCACGACGGGGTTCACCGACGACCTGACCGCCCCCGCCGAGATCGACGGCAAACCCGTCACCGCCATCGCCGCCGGCGGCGTCCAGACCTGCGCCCTCTCCGAGACCGGCGACGCCTATTGCTGGGGCTCCAACCGCTACGGGCAACTCGGCGACGGCACCGATGACGCCAGCCTCGTCCCCGTCCAGGTCACCGGGCTCGACGATCCCGTCATCGCCATCACCGCCGGTGACTGGCATACATGCGCCCTCACCACCACCGACGCCGGTACCGTCTACTGCTGGGGCTACAACGGCTTCGGGCAACTCGGCGACGGCACCACCACCGACAGCTTCGTCCCCGTCCAGGTCGCTGGGCTCGACGAGCCGGTCATCGCGATCACCGCCGGCGTCACCCACACGTGCGCCCTCACCGATACCGGCGACGTCTACTGCTGGGGCGACAACGGCTACGGGCGACTCGGCGACGGCACCGATGACGCCAGCCTCGTCCCCGTCCAGGTCACCGGGCTCGACGAGCCGGTCACCGCCATCGCCGCCGGCAGGACCCACACGTGCGCCCTCACGGACACCGACGACGTCTACTGCTGGGGCGACAACGGCTACGGGCGACTCGGCGACGGCACCGATGACGCCAGCCTCGTCCCCGTCCAGGTCACCGGGCTCGACAAGGTCACCGCCATCACCACCGGCTTCACCCACACGTGCGCCCTCACCACCACCGGCGACGCCTACTGCTGGGGCTACGGGCGACTCGGCGACGGCACCGATGACGCCAGCCTCGTCCCCGTCCAGGTCACCGGGCTCGACGAGCCGGTCACCGCGATCACCGCCGGCTGGTACCACACGTGCGCCCTCACCACCACCGACACCGCCCACTGCTGGGGCAACAACGGCGACGGGCAACTGGGCAACGGCACCGATGGCGCCAGCCTCGTCCCCGTCCAGGTCACCGGGCTCGACGATCCCGTCACCGCGATCACCGCCCGCGTCACCCACACGTGCGCCCTCACCACCACCGGCGACGCCTACTGCTGGGGCAACAACGTCCACGGACAACTCGGCAACAACAGCACCGACGGGAGCCGCGTTCCGGTCGAGGTTCACGTCGCGGCCGGGGGGCTGGGCCGCTGGACGTGTCAGGAGGAGAACTGGCAGCTCACCGGAGACCCCGACGACCCCGAGCCACAGGCCTGCGCCCCCGGCCCCGACATCCCAGTCACCTACCGCCTCGCCTACACCAAGGCCGGCTGGGAGGCCCCTGTTTCAACCCAGGTCGAGGCCCACATGCAAGGAAACCGCCCCTGACTTCCTCACCAGCGCGTGTCGACGCCACTCCGCCATCATCCTCCCGGCGCACGGCCATCCTCGCCCGCATCGCGCATGCTGTACGACCACAGGCGCGTTGGATCGCCATCACGGCGATAGTGCTGGTGCTCACCGGACCCCATCTGTTCGCGCTGACCGGCCACCGGCTCATCGCGGTCGACGGAGGCTCCATGGCCCCCACCTATCTGCCCGGCGACATCGTGATCACCAGCCCACCGACCGGAGACGACCTCCACGTCGGTCGGATCCTCGTGATCGGCACACCACCTGACCTGTACACGCATCGCGTGGTCGAGGTCCGTGATCGGGGTGCCACGGTAGTCGCACGTCTGCAAGGCGATGCCAATACGGTCCGCGACCCCGGCTGGATCGAGCAGACCGACGTCCACGCCATCCCCACCGCCCGACTCACCGGACCGGCAGCCGACGCGCTCGGCGCGGTCAGTAACCCGATCGGTCGCGGCGCCCTGGTCGCCGGCACCGCCGCGCTGCTCTGGTGGCCGCGCAGCAGTACGCGGACGCGAGACCGCTCGACGCCGAGATGACCGCCGCCCCAGAGGAGAAGACCATGAGTCACAGAGACGGAGAACGGCGCCTCATCGGGCAACGACACCCCCGACACCGAGGCCGCCGGCTCACTGTCATCGCCCTCATGACCTGGTTCGCCATTCTGTCTCCCTGGACGACCGGAGTGGCTTACGCCGCTGATCTCCTCTTCGACGAGCCCGAAGGCATCGCCACTGGGCTGAGCGGTCTCGGGTACCTGACCCCGAACGATCCGGCCGTCCAACCGAGCATCGAATTCAGCGGACGGCTCACCGGCGACCTCGACGGTGCGGTACCGCGGATCGTCGTCTACATCCAGCCGATCGTCCTGGACGCCCCCGAGCTCGAGGTCTGCTCCTGGACCCCCGGTGACTCCGACAACGACGCCAACGGCGACATCGCCTGGAGCTGCACGCACTCATTCACCCAGGACGGCCCCCTGCCGAGCTCCTACTGGATCGAGGCGCGACTCTTCCTCGACGGCTCCACCACACCCGACACCATCGTGTGGGTCGACGCAGGCATCCTTGCCCCTCCGAGCTATGACAGCACCCGCATCGTCACCGACACCTCAACCGTCACACTCAGCGGCGATCGCGAGTACGGCATGGCCGTGGAGGTGCACCCCGGACAACTGGATTCTCGTCGAGACACCCCCGCGGATTCCGGCGCCGTCTGTGTCGACGCCGACCCGACCTCGGCACGCTGGTCCTGCACCTTCGCGCTGCCCGAGGACACCAACGGAATCCACCCCTTCAGTGCCCGGCATGTGCCCATCGAGGGCAGCTCTCAGGACAACTTCGACGTTCCGTCAGGATTCAGCTGGGCCGACGTCGAGCGGATCGGCGCACCTGAACCGCCACCGCCACTTGAACCGCCACCGCCACCGACGGTGCCCTCGGAGCCACTACCCGCGCCGGAGCCTGGTCCCACGTCGCCTGACCCAACGCCCGTGCCCGACTACCCGCCCCCGCCTCAGGAGCTCACGCCTCCACCGGGACCCGAACCGGCCCCGGGCTTCGACAGCGCCACCACGCCGGACCCTCTCCCGGATTCAACGGAGGATTCCGGCACGGATGAGGCGCCGGCAGCCGGGGATGCACCCGCCGCTGCGGTCGGCGACAGCACGGAGCGTCCCGAGACCGGTTGGGACACCCCCACGGAATACGGAACAGCACTGAGGACCCCCGCCACGCTGACCGAGGACCTCGTGCGGAACATCGTCTCGGCCGGCGCCGTCGCTACGGCCTTCGTCTTCTTCGTCGCGCTGCCCGCCGAATTGCTCTACGCCACACTCCAGAAGAACTATGCGCGAGCCTTCGGCTGGACGACGGGCCTGCGTCGCCTCTGGACCGGGTCGAGCTCGAGATGGACGGGACCCTCCCGTCAGTGGACGGGAATTGCAGGCGTCCTGGCCGCGGGAGCGGCACTGGCGACTCTCTCCGAGTCCGGCCCGGCGAGCGGCGCCGTCGTCATCCGCCTGTTCCTGGCAACCCTGTTCTCGATGACGATCATGAATGTCGGTGCAGTTGTGATGTCCTGGGTGATCTTGCACGGCCGCTACGGCAGCCCGACTCGGCTGAGGGCGATGCCGGCATTCCTGATCATCGCTGCGGCCAGCGTGCTTGCCTCGCGGGTATTCGACCTCCGCCCAGGTCTACTGTTCGGGCTGTTGCTCTCGGTCGTGGCGCTGAGGGGTCTGGACCGGGCCCGCGCGGGAAGGACATCGGCGGCGATCAGCGCAGGGTTCCTCCTCCTCGGGGTGGTGTCCTGGCTCGCATATGCGGCCCTGGACCCCGAGACCGGCGGCTTCATGATCCAGCTACAACGTGAAGTCCTCACCAGCCTCACCATCGGTGGCATCGGGACCACCATGATCTCCCTGCTGCCCGTCACCTTCATGGAGGGGCGAAGCATCGCCGCGTGGTCGAGGACGGTCTGGGGGTGCTTGACCATCGTCGCGGTGATGGCCTTCTGTCTCATCGTGGCGCCTCTGCCCGACTCCTGGGTGGAGGCGAACGAACAGACGCTGCTGTGGAGCGTGGTATTCGGGGCTTTCGGAATCGTCTCTATAGCGGTGTGGGCCTGGTTCCGTTTCCGGCCAACGCCGGATCCGGTTCGTCAGGATGTCTGAGGTGAAACATCTCGCACGGCTCACAGCCCGGAGAAGAAGAGCATGATCGGCAGGGCTCCGAGAACGACGGCGAGGGACAGGCCGACGAAGTCGAGTCTGGTCCAGATGGCGGGTTCGGCCCAGGTGCGGGTCGCGGCTGAGGCGAAGCCGCGGGCGTCCATCGCGATCGAGGACGATGACGCGCCGCGCAGCGCCTGCACCAGCAGCGCGAATCCCATCGATCCGCTGTAGCGGGTCATCGCGATCGGACTGCGACCTGGGGCGACTCCGCGAGCGCGACGAGTGCGCTCCAGGTCAGTCCAGGTCTGCGCGAATCCGGCGAACCGCTGGAGCGCCGCCGAGAACGCCGCCACCGGCCGCGCCGGCAGCCGAAGCGTCTGAGCGGCGTAGTCGCCGAGACGTCCCGGATCGAGGAAGCCGACGACCACCGAGCCCGGCCAGGCGAGCACGAGGATGCGCAGACCCGCGACCACGGCGGTCTCGGTGTCCTGTCCGCCGAGCCGCCACGTCGAGTACACGATCGTCACCGCAGCGAAACCCGAGAACGCCAGGCACAGCAGCGGATAGCGCCAGGTGGGCAACAGCAGCAACGCCGCCACCGCGTAGGCTCCGACTGCGGCGAGCGCGATCGGCAGCGAGCGAATCGCGAACGAGCCGACCAGCGAGCACGCGCCCACGGCGAGCAGTACCAGCGGGTTGACCCGCGTCACCCAGTCCCTCACCTCCCCCGCCTCCGCGCCGGGGAACGGAAGATGTGCTTCCGTGGTCGCCATAGCGACCCGCGAGTCACATCTTCCATCGCGAGCTCACGCAGGATGTGATTTGACGGTCGCCAGGACAACCACCGAGTCACATGCTCCGTCGCGGAGCGGAAGATGTGACTCTGCGGTTGCGATAACAACCATCGAGTCACATCCTTCGTCTCCCAGGGACGGGCGAGGGCGGTCACAGGACCACCTCCACGTCGCGGGGAGCGTCTGGATCGTGGGTCGCGAGGGCGACCGCGGCGCCGGCTCGGGCGGCTGCCGTGTACCAGCCGGCCACCATCGCCCAGGTGTCGCGATCCTGGCCCACCGTCGGCTCATCGAGCGCCACCAGCCCCGGTCGGTGAGCGAGCGCACTGATCATCGCCAGCCTCCGCTGCTCGCCACCGGACAGCCGATAGGGATGCGCGGGGCCGAGATGCGCCAGCCCGACGAGCTCGAGCAGCGCGTCGACATCGACCGATACCCCAAGCCCCGTCGCCGTCCTCGCCACCTCCTCACGCACCGAGGTGGTCAGGAAGCCCAGCTCGGGATTCTGCGGCACCCAGCCCATCCCCCGGGCCAGGTCGCGCGAGCGGAGACGACTGAGATCGGGCGTGACCGTGCCGGTGGCCGGCCGTACCAACCCCGTCATGGCCATGAGGGCCGTCGACTTGCCGGACCCGCTCGGACCCTTCACCGCCAGCACCCTGCCGGGATCCATCCGCGCGTCGAAACCGCTCAAGGCCGTCGAACGCCGGGACCCGCGGATCGTCCGCGTCACCAGCTCGACCGTCAAGTCACGGGCCACCACCGGCTCGGGATCGGCGGACGGCTTCACCAGATCGAGAGGGACGTCCAGAGGTTCGGGTGGCGGCGCGCCGGGCATCCAGAGACCCGGGACGCCACCCGATGCGAGAAAGGCCTCCACCGATCCGTCGAAGGCGATGGTGCCCCCGGGAGCCAGAACGATGATGCGATCCACATGGTCGAGCCACGGCTCGAAGCGGTGCTCCACCACGAGCAAGGTCCGTCCGCCGAGGGCGCCGACGACCGCATCGCGTACCTGACTCGCCGTGGCGGAGTCGAGCATCGAGGTCGGCTCGTCGAGCAGCACGAGGTCCGGCTCGATGGCGAGCACCCCGGCGAGCACGAGTCGCTGCTGCTCGCCGCCCGACAGCGCCGAGGTGAACCGATCCCGCCCGTACGACAGTCCAACCGCCGCGAGGGCGGCATCGACTCGACGCCAGGTCTCGCGACGGGGCAGACCCAGGTTCTCCGGCCCGAAAGCCACGTCACGACCGATCCGCTCAGCGACGATCGCATCCGCCGGATTCTGCAGCACGAGCCCGAGCCGTCCGTCGACCTCGACCTCACCGGTCGCCTCCCCGGAGATCGTCGTGCCGAGCGCTCCGGCCAGCGCATGCAGCAGGGTCGACTTCCCGCTGCCGCTCGACCCGACCATGAGCACGCGCTCCCCCGCCCGGATGTCCAGGTCGACGCCGGCGATCGTCGCGTGCTTTCGCCCCACCGGGCGCCAGGAGAATCCGCGGAAGCGCGCGGCCCCGCGGCTCACCTAGACCTCGACGGTGTGCTCGCGTCCCGCGGCGAAGGAGTCGAGCACACCCGCCTTGGCGAAGGCACGCGTCAAGGCCCAGCCGCCCACACCGGCCACCAGCACACCCGAGGCGACGAAGAAGCCCAGATGCGCGAGCTTGTAGCCGAAATCCCAGTCGGCGTAGTAGGAGAACCACTCGTAGACCGACTCGAAAGCAGCGGCCATCGCCCCGGCGAGGACGGCGACACCGATCCCGAAGCGGCGGTAGAAGAACAGCAGGAAGATCAGCTCGGCACCGAGCCCCTGGAAGAAGCCCGCGGCGAAGACGCCGAACCCCCACTGCGTACCGCCGACGATGATCGCCGAGACGGCGGCCGCGATGAACTCGGTCGCGAAGGCAGCACCGGGCTTGCGGATGATCAGGCCGCCGACGACACCCGCGAGCAGCCAGACGCCACCGAGGAAGGCCGAGGACGGCGGGAAGGCGAACAGCGCGAGATTGCTGATCGGCTCATAGAGCTTGCCCCACGCCCAGAAGACGACGCCGAAGGCGACGCCCAGGGTGGCGATGGTGACCAGATCGATCGTGCGGTACCGCAGATCGGTCGATGAACGGGTTGCAGAACTCATCGTGACTCCCTTCGCCGGTGCTAACCGGAGCAGGTTCAAGGGTCTGCGGCTTCTCCGCACTCTCAGCGCCCTCTGCTTGGCGCTCCCCTGTCGTTGTGCCACCCACCGTACACGGCCACGTCCGGTACGCGGGCGTGCGCTTCTCGCATCGCGCGCCGGATGATGATGCGTTGGGGCTGCCATGGCGACCCCAACGCATCTTCATTCGTCCCCACCAGCTCGAAACTCGATGCATTCGGGTCACCCCAGCGACCCTGACGCATCATCATCTATTAAGGCGATCACTCCACCAGGTCGGGGCGGCCGAACATCTCGGCCGTCGCGCGTGCCGAGGGGGTGCCGGCGTCGAGGTCGGCACCGTGCTCGCGAAGCAGCCGGACGACCTCGTCCTCGCCTTTGAAGATCGCCCCGGCGAGTGGACTCTGGCCGCGGTCGTTCACACGGTTGACATCGGCACCTCGCTCGGCGAGCACGGCGACCGCATCGCCGTGCCCGTGATAGGCGGCGAGCATGAGCAGGGTGTTGCCCGCCGCGTCCGTCAGATCCACCGGGGTGCCCGCATCGATATAGGCGGCCAGTCGTTCCGCGTCGCCGGTGCGCGCGTCGTCGAACAGTCGATGAGCGAGCTCGACGAGCTTCGGATCGGGTTCGGTCGCCATCGGTCCAGGATAACGACCGGGGACGCGCCACGCGGGCCGACGACTGCGCCGCCGAGTCTGCTGTCGGGCCCTCCTCGTCCTAGGCTCGGAGCATGAGCATCGCGACCGATCTGGTGCTGATGGCCACCGATCCCATCACCCACAAACTGACCCTGAGCAGCGTCAACAACGATGCGATCATCGGCGGTGCCCACCTCCTCGACCTCGTCGCCGCCCGCCGGGTGGCCGTCGAGGGGACCGCCAAGAAGGTGCGCGTCCGGGTGATCGACGGCTCCCCCTACCCCGACCCGGAGGTGGATGAGGCACTCAGCCGGTTGCGTGACGGCAAGACCCGCAAGGCATCGGATGCCGTGACCCGCCTCGGCAAGAACGGGGTCCAGAACGCCTATCGCCGCCTCGTCGGCACCGGGCAGGTGCGCGATCGGCAGGAGAGCGTCCTCGGCTTCGGACTGCGCCGTCACGAGGTGCTCGACATCGCCCGCCGTGACGACCTCATCGCCCGCGTCCGCGACGCCCTTCTGCAGGGGCTGCCCGTCGACGCCACTTCGGGTCCCCTCATCGGACTGCTCCAGGCCAGCGATCAGCTCAAGCTGGTGACCAGCCGCGACGAACGCAAGACCGCGAAGACCGCCGCCGCAGCCATCAGCGCCGAGGACTGGGCCAGCGCGGGCGTGAAGGACGCCATCGCCGCGACCCAGACCGCGCTCGCCGTCGCAGTGTTCACCCCCACGGTCATCGCCGCGACCAGCTCTTGAGGTCAGGCTCCTGGCCGCGTCGCCGCTCCATCGGTGGACCCGTCCACCACAATGGGGGCATGTCTTCGGTGCGTACCCCTGACCCGAATCCCGGCTGGCTGTCGGATTTCCAGCTCGACGAGACACGCTCGCGCGTCCCGATCCTCTATGTCGAGGCCGTGCCCGTGCGCGTGGACGCACTGGGGCAGGTCGAGCACATCGGGCTGTTGCTGCGGGGCTCTCCGCAGACCGGGGACATCGTCCACACGCTGGTCTCCGGGCGGGTCCTGCACGGTGAGTCCGTGCGCGGTGCCCTGATGCGCAATCTGGAGAAGGATCTCGGGCCCACCGCCTTTCCCCGTCTCCCGGCCACCATCACGCCGTTCACCGTCGCCGAGTACCTGCCGGTGCCCGGCGTGACCCCGATGTACGACCCGCGTCAGCATGCTGTCGCCCTCGCCTATGTCGTCCCCGTCACGGGAGAGTGCGCTCCACGTCAGGATGCCCTCGAGTTGTCGTGGCTGACGCCCGAGGACGCCGCGAGCCCCGCGGTCCTGGACCAGCTCGAGGGCGGACGGGGGCATCTCCTGAAGCAGGCACTCGCCCACCTGGGCGTGCCCGCGTGACGCTGGCGATCCGCGCCGCTTCGACCTACCCCTCTCCCCGCGGTGCCGCGCACCGGCCTCTGACCCGCCTGCGACGATGAGGGGGTGCCCGACCGTCGAGTGAACCCCTGGCTGATGCTCACGGTCGGGATGGCCGGGCAGTGGGCCGGCACGCTGGTCATCAGCGCACCACCGTTCCTGATCCCTTATCTCCACCTCTCGCAGGGGGTGAGCCTGGTGAGCGCCGGTGCGCTCGCATCGGCTCCGGCCATGGGCACGATGCTGACGCTCGTCGCCTGGGGCCTCGTCGTGGATCGTTATGGCGAGCGCCGCGCGATGCTGGCCGGCCTGAGCCTGGTGACACTGGGCGCTGTCGGCACGACGATGGTCTCGTCTCTGGGGCCGCTGGCCCTCTGGTTCTTCGTCTGCGGTGTCGGTGTCGCGAGCACGAATGCCGCAAGCGGTCGGCTCGTCGTCGGTTGGTTCCCGGCCCATCGGCGGGGTCTGGCGATGGGCATCCGTCAGACCGCCCTCCCCCTCGGCGTCGGCTCCGCCGCCCTGATCATCCCCAACACCGTCGCGGCTGCCGGCCTGCGGACCGCCTGCATCGTCGTGGCGACAGCGGCGCTCGCGGCCACTCTCGCCGCATTGTTCATCGTGGATCCGCCGCGACCCCCGCGACCGGCGCCTGGAGCCGCGACACGCGCCGCCAATCCCTACAGGCAGGATGCCGTGCTGTTGCGGATCCACCTCGCGTCGGCTCTCCTGGTGATCCCCCAGTACGCGGTATGGACCTTTCTCCTACTGTGGCTGGTCGACATCCACGGCTGGTCGGTGGCGGCGGCGTCCATCCTCGTCGGTGCGACCCACGCCCTCTCAGCGGCGGGGCGGATCGCGGCGGGCTGGTGGTCCGATCGGCTCGGATCGCGGTTACGCCCCCTGCGCTGGATCGCCGTGACAGCCGCGCTGGTCATGGTCGTGCTCGGTGTCGCGCAGTCCTCGCCGGTCGGTATCGCTCTGGCCGTCCTCGCGACCGTGGTGACGGTCTCCGACAACGGGCTGGCCTTCACGGCGGTCGCCGAGCGGGCCGGCGCCTACTGGTCCGGGCGAGCCTTCGGGCTGCAGAACACCGGGCAGTATCTGACGGCCGCCGCCGTACCTCCGGTGCTCGGTGCCGTGGTCACCCATGCGGGTTACGGATGGGCCTTCGGCGGAGTCGCGGTCTTCGCGGCACTCGCGGTGGCCTTGCTCCCTCGTGACGCTCCCAGCCCGCAGGGCCGCTCCACCCTCACTTGATTACCCTCGGGTAACATTTCCGTGGCTGGCAGTGACGCTACCGTGTTTGGCTTGCCTTAGTGAGGCAGGTCGCCCGGTCGGCGCTAGTGTCGGCAGCATCTGTACGGTCCGATCCGGAGGATCTCCATGAATGAGCGCCAGCGAGTGAGCGACCTATCGTGCGGCTTCTTTGAGGCGGTGACAGCATGAGCACGATCTCCCTGGTAGCAGGCATCATCTCGCTGGCCGTCACAGCCGTCGCGGTCTCTCTCGCCGTCGTCGGCATCCGCCAGATGCTCCGGGTCATCCGCGCCGGCCAGCCCGCGGTCGGCCGTACCGACCAGCCCACCAAGCGCCTCGGCACCATGCTCAAGGAGACGGTGCTGCACACGCGCATGCTCCAGTGGACCTGGGTCGGCATCATGCACTGGTTCGTATTCGCGGGGTTCATCTACCTCAGCACCGCCGTGCTCACCGGTTACTTCCAGGTCTGGGATCCGCACTTCCTGCTCCCCATCATCGGCACCTGGTACCCCTTCGTCTGGCTGACCGAGATCCTTTCCTGGCTGACCGTCATCGGCATCGCCTACCTCATCTACATCCGCCAGAAGAACCACCCGCGCAAGCTGGACCGCAAGAGCCGCTTCTTCGGTTCCACCTTCTGGCAGGCCTATTTCGTCGAGCTGATCATCCTCGGCGAGGGTCTCGCGGGCATCTTCATCCGCGCCGCGGAGTACCGCCTCCTGCAGGTCGAGGGCTCGGACCACGCGAACTTCGCGCACTTCCCGCTGACCGGCTGGATCGGCGAGACCCTCTTCGGCGGACTCTCCGCCTCGGGCGCCGAGACCGTCATCGTGCTGGTGGCCCTGTCCAAGATCCTCATGGCGATGGTGTGGCTGGCGGTCATCGCGCGCAACATCACCATGGGAGTCGCCTGGCACCGCTTCAGCGCCTGGTTCAACATCTACTTCAAGCGCGAGGCCGACGGCGGCACCGCCCTCGGCGGTCTCGTCCCGCTGTACCTCAACGGCGAGCGTCTCGACATGGAGAAGATGGAGGACCTGGAGGAGGAGGACTTCGAGAAGCTCGGCGTCGGCAAGGTCGAGGACTTCTCCTGGAAGGGCATCCTCGACTTCACCACGTGTACCGAGTGCGGCCGCTGTCAGAGCCAGTGCCCCGCCTGGAACACCGAGAAGCCGCTCTCCCCCAAGCTGCTCATGATGGGTCTGCGCGAGCACGCCTACGCCAAGGTGCCGCTGCTGGAGAAGGACGCCGACACGCTGACTGAGGACGAGAAGCGCGAGCTGGAGCGTCCGCTGATCGGCGACGAAGACCTCTTCGGCGTCATCGACCCCGATGTCCTGTGGTCCTGCACCAACTGCGGCGCCTGCGTCCAGCAGTGCCCGGTCGACATCGAGCACGTCGACCACATCGACAACATGCGTCGCTACCAGGTGCTCGTCGAGTCGAACTTCCCGACCGAGCTGAACAACATCTTCAAGGGCCTGGAGCGCAAGGGCAATCCGTGGGGCATGAATCCCAAGAACCGGATGGACTGGGCCAAGGATCTCGATTTCGAGGTCAAGCAGGTCGGTGAGGACGTCGAGAGCCTCGACGAGGTCGAGTGGCTGTTCTGGGTCGGCTGCGCGGGTGCCTTCGAGGACCGCGCCAAGAAGACCACGCAGGCCGTGGCCGAGCTGCTGAACATCGCGGGCGTGGACTTCGCCGTGCTCGGCGACGGGGAGACCTGCACCGGCGACTCCGCTCGTCGCGCGGGCAATGAGATCGTCTTCATGCAGCTGGCGATGGAGAATGTCGAGGTCTTCAAGGAGACCAAGGTCAAGAAGGTCGTCTCCACCTGCGCCCACTGCTTCAACACGCTCAAGAACGAGTACAAGGAGTTCGGCGTCGAGCTCGAGGTCGTCCACCACACCCAGCTGCTCAACCGTCTCGTGCGTGAGGGCAAGCTGAAGCCGGTCGCCCCCGCCGCCGGTGAGGCCGAGAAGACGATCACCTACCACGACCCATGCTTCCTGGGCCGCCACAACCAGGTCTATGAGCCACCGCGTGAGCTGCTCGGCGCGATCCCCGGATCGACCTATGCCGAGATGCCCCGCCACAGCGAGAAGTCCTTCTGCTGCGGCGCCGGCGGCGCGCGCATGTGGATGGAGGAGACCATCGGCTCGCGCATCAACATCAACCGCACCGAGGAGGCCATCGCCACCGGGGCCGACCAGATCGCCGTGGGCTGTCCCTTCTGCCGGGTGATGTTGTCGGATGGCCTGACCGCCAAGCAGGCCGATGGGGAGGCCCGCGTGGAGGTCGAGGTGCTCGACGTCGCGCAGATGCTCCTGGCCTCGGTCAAGCGCGAGCCCAGCGCCGAGGAGTCCGAGGCCGTCGTCAGCGAGGCGGAGGCCGCCACGGGTGCCGCAGCCGCCACCGGCGGAGGCGACGAGGACAAGGCCACGGAGGCCGAGCCCGATGTGGAGGCCGAGGCCGATCCGGGGACCCTCACCGACACCTCCGATGTCGGTGCCGCTGCTGAGGCGACCGAGACCGGTGAGTCCGAGTCGGAGGCGAATGCCGAGCTCGACGAGCCCGTATCGGCCGGACGCGAGGAGGATATCGCCATCGCGGCGGAGAGCAATATCGTCGTCGACGATGAGGGCAAGGGCCACGGTGCCGTGGAGGCTCCGTCCACGCAGGAGCCGGAAGAAACCGCCGAGGCGGGGGAGCCTGCGAAGTCGTCTGAGTCGGAGGACACTGAGAACGTGTCCGACACTCTGACGACCACCGGGGCCACCGCCGCCGATGAGGAGCCCACGCCCGATCCCGAGCCGGAGGCCGGTGACGCCACTGATCCCGAGGAGGAGTCGGTCCCGTCGAAGGACGACCGTCCCGAGATCCCGGCCACCAAGGAGAACGACCCGGACGAATCCCCGGCCGAGGAGATCTTCGGCGGCTCCCCCACGTCCGATGATGACTCCGATCGCGAGGAGGAGCGCGGTGCTATCACGCCGGTCGAGGACGCCGCGGAGCCCGATCCGGTCGCCGAGGATGTCGCCCAGCTCAGCGAGGGGAATCCCTCCGGGAGCGAGCTGAGCGATAGCGCGACGCAGGCAGCCGCCGACGAGGACGACGACAAGTCCTGATCGTCGTTCCATGACGAGGTCCCGCACCGACCGGTGCGGGACCCTCGCCTCCGTGTCACGACGCCAGCACCAGCGGGATCCGTCGAGACCGTCCCGCCACCACCGCGGCCGACACCATCGACAGCACGGCGATGCCCATGACCACTCCCGCGAGGATCGCCACCGGAACGATTCCCGCGCCGAGTGTGAACGTGCCCAGGATCGCCCAGGACATGCCGAGCAGCGCCGGGAGAACGCTGGCAGCACCGATGCCGATGGCCGCGAGTCCCACGAAGAGCGACTCGGCCAGCACGGTCGACAGCAACTGGCGGGTCGTGGCCCCCGTTCGGCGCAGGAGTTCGAACTCGCCCCGGCGAGCGGCGGTCATCATCATGAGCGTATTGGCCGCGGCCACTCCGACGAAGACGAGCAGGACGAGGGTCGCGCCGGTCGACAACCGCTGTTCGCCCTGGGCATCCTCCATGGTCGCCTGCGCATAGCCTTCGCCGGTCATCAACCGCAGCCCGAGGTCCGCGAGCTCACTCCCGACGGCGGACTCCTCACCGTCCCGCACGTTCACGAAGATCGTCGAGTCCCCCGATTCGGCGACTCCCGTGAAATGCGGGCCGACGAGGTAGTCGCCGAAGGCGAGCCCGCCGTCGTAGATCGCGACGATGGTGGCCCGCGCAGGCCGGCCGTCCTCGCCGACGTCGAGGTCCACCGAGTCGCCGATCGAGGAGAAGGACATCATCGCGGCATCCGAGCTCATCGCGATGGTGTCCGCGCCGTGCAGCTCCTCCCATGACCCGTGCGTGAGATCGGGAGCGAGGAACTCCTCACCAGGGAACACCGTCAGGGTCGTGTGCTCCCACGACAACGCGTCGAGGAGACCGACCCCTGTCGGTTCCTCGCTATCGCTCCACACCGAGGCCGGCACGCCGGTACTGGACCCGACCGCCTCGACACCGGGGATCTCGCGGATCCGTGCGGCAACCCCGGCGTCGGATGTCTCGGCGACGAGATCGACCCGCAACGCGGCGTCCAGGTGATGGCGGGCGCCCTGGAAGGTGATGTGATTCGAACCGGTCTGCACGAGGGCGATGGCGAATAGCAGCGCTAACGGGGTGATCGCGGCGGTGAGACGACGCGATGAGCCGCGGGCGAAGCGAAGCGCCAGGTCCGCCCCCACGCTGCCCCGGTCGAGCGCCAATCGGCCGGCCAGCCGCGCGCCCCGCTGGACGATCACCGGTCCCGCCACCGCCGCGGCGATCACCAACAGGATCCCGGACATCGCCGCCGCGCTCAGTCCGGCGACCCCGCCCAGGCCGAACGGCACAGTCGCCGACGCCAGGCCGAGCAGCGCGAAGACCACGGCAGTGATCGCACGTGGCCGCGCGATCTGGACGTCATCGGTGGCCCGGCGAGTCCTCGCCTCGACCGAGCCGGCACGGGTCACGGACCGGACCGACAGCCTGGTCGCGAGCATCACCGCCGGGGTGAGCACCAGCAGCGTCCCGAGGATCGCGAGCGGTGAGAACGCCGGGACGAATCCTTCGGGCACGACGCCGCTGGCCGCGAGCGCGCCGCTGACCGCCCGCGCCGCGAGACCCCCCGCCACCGCACCCACAGGGGCTGCCATCAGGAAGACCACCAGCGTCTCCCCCGTCACCAGCCACCTCACCTGGCTCGGTGTCGCACCGATCGTGCGCAGGAGGGCGAGTTGACGCGACCGAGGCCGCAAAGCCTGTGTGAGGACGGACATCACGATGAAGATCACGACGACGATCGTCGTTCCGGCGAAGGACGAGGCCAGGGCGAGCAGCTCACCGCTCCCCTGTTCTCCGCTCAGTCGGACACCGGCGTCGATCCACGTCCCGGTGAGCGCCAGCAGCAGAGCTGCCAGCAGTATCGTCACGAAGGCGCCGATGAGCGATCCGCGGTTCGCCGACGCGGAGGACCGGGCATAGGATGCCGCGCCGTTCATCCGCGCAGCTCCGTCACGCGGGCCGCGATCTGCGCGGTGGTCGGGGAGATCAGGTGGCCGGCCCAGCGCCCGTCGGCCAGGAAGAGCACCTGCTCGGCGGCGCTGGCGATGTGCGCGTCGTGTGTGACCATGACGACGGTCTGGCCGAGGGATGCGGCCGTCGCCGTGAACACCTCGAGGATCTCGTCACCCGTGTGCGAGTCCAAGGCCCCGGTGGGCTCATCGGCGAACACCACGCTGGGACGGGTGATGAGCGCTCGCGCGATCGCCACCCGCTGCGCCTGCCCGCCGGAGAGCTCGGACGGCGCCCGCCGTTCCTTGCCCCCAAGGCCCAGCGACTGGACCAACCACCGCTCCCATTCCGGTTCCGGGTGCGCCCCGGCCAGCATCAGGGGCAGCCGGATGTTCTCCTCGACGGTGAGGTGATCGATCAGGTTGTACGCCTGGAAGACGAAACCGATGTGATCCCGCCGGAACCGGGTCAAGCGATCCGGGGACAACCTCGACAGATCGATGTCGCCGATGACGATCGACCCGGAATCGGGGCGCTCCAGCCCGGCGATGCAGTTCAACAGGGTCGACTTGCCGGACCCGGACGGGCCCATCACCGCGGTGAAGGATCCCGGTCTCAGCGCCAGGGAGAGGCGGTCCAGGGCACGCACGGTGTCGGGGCCGTTGGGATAGGTCTTCGTCACCTCGGTCAGGCGTACAGCGGTGGCCGTGGTGGTGGCCGTGGTGATCGATGAAGGCATGAGGCTCCTCGGGCGTGGTGCGGTGGCACGTCCACCGTCACCCCCACGCTAGGAATCGGGGCCGGATGTCCTCTAGCCGCGCGAGGAGGAACCCTCGGGCTTGCATCCTTGGATGCAAGCCCGTAGATCAACGCTCGTCGGGGACCGTCACGATGCGGTTCTGATAGGCCCAGACCACGGCCTGCAGGCGCGACCGGACGCCGAGCTTGGGCAGCATGCGCGCCAGGTGCGACTTCACCGTCGAGACCTCGATCGTCAGTTCGCCCGCGATCTCCTCATTGGACATGCCCTCGGCCAGCAGCAGCAGGATCTCCCGTTCGCGCGAGGTGAGCAGCTCGTCGGCGCGACTGCCGGTCACCGGCTGAAGCCTGCGGCGGTCCACGAACTCACGGATCACACGGCGCGTCAAAGCGGCGTCCAAGGTGCCGCGACCCGATGCGACCTGGCGGACGGCCTGCGTGATCTGCTCGGGTGGCGCGTCCTTCAGGAGGAAGCCGGACGCACCCGCCTCGAGCGCACCGAAGACGTAGTCGTCGAGATCGAAGGTCGTCAGGATCAGCACCGGCACCTGTACGGGGCCGTCTGACCCGCACAGCTCCCGCGTGACACTGATGCCGTCCCGACCCGGCATGCGGATGTCCACGCAGGCGACATCGGGACGCAGGTCCCTCGCCAGGGACACCGCCTCGTCGCCATCGGACGCGACGCCCACCACCTCGATATCCGTCTCGGCGTCGAGCAGGGTCTTCAACCCTGCCCTCACCAGGAACTGGTCATCGGCCACGATCACTCGGATCACGGTCTCACCTCCTCGACACTCGTCGCCTCCCGCGGCACCCGCAGTTCCACGTCCCAGCCTCCGTCGAGGCTCGGACCGTACGCCAGCGTCGCCCCCACCAGCTCGGCGCGCTCGGCCATGCCGCGCAGTCCGAAACCTGGTGCCCGCGCGGTCGGCGCGGATGAACTGGGGGCATTGTGCACACGGACCTCCAGCGCCGCCTCCTCACGATCGTCGATGACGACCGCGCAGGGGGCGGAGGGGGCATGGCGCACGGCATTCGCGAGGGACTCCTGCACCATGCGGTAGGCAACGAGCTGACCCAGCGGCCCGATGCCCGTGCCCAGCTCCGGCCAGCGCCCGCGGTGCACCTGTAGCTCCACATCGGCCGCACTGCCGTCGACGAGCTCGGGGATGGTCGACAGCGTGTACACGCTCATCTCGGCCTGATCACCCTCGCGGAGGAGGCCGACCAGCCTCCGTAGGTCCTCGAGCACCAGACGGCTCTGATCGCCGATCGCCCGGGCTCCGCCCTTCGCCTTCGCGGGAGCAGCGTCGATCTGCCGCTCGATCGCCGCGGCCATCAACGCGATGCCGGACATGTGATGCGCGGCGATGTCGTGCAACTCCCGCGCGAGCGCGGTCCTTTCGCGAGCCACCGCGGACTCGACCCGGGCCTCCTGCTCACGCATCAGGGCGTCGTGTTCGCGGGCACCCGCGCTGCGGACGTCACGACGCGCCCGCACCACGGCGGCGACGGCGGCCGGGATCGCCACGAGGGCGGCCGCCTGAACCATGGCTTGGACCGTGAGGGCCGCGAGGTCCTCGCCGGGCCGACCGGCCACGGTGTAGGCACCGGCCGAGACGATGACGACAGTGGGGAGGATGAATCGCAGGCGCCGGTACTCCGCGCTGAGCACGACGACATAGACGCCGATCGCCGTCGGCAGCGACGTGAGACTGTACAGATCCCAGGTGCCGAGAGAGGCCAGCGGAAGCGACACCGCCACGACGAGCGACAGGGCCTTCACAGGGCCGCGCGAGGCGAACCACAGGACGACGGCCTGGGCGGTCAGCACCGCCGCCGTCGCCCACCACATCGGGACCCCCAGCTCCGGCCACGTCAGCTCGGCTTCGCGGGGCTCGATCCAGGGGACGAGGAACAGCGCCGTCACGCACAGGAGCCACCCGACGACTGCCGCCACGCGGAACGCGATGGGCTCTCGCCGTCTCTCGCGCTGTCCGGGATTCATGTCCCGATGCTCCCACGGTGGTCCGTCCGGGAACCGGGGGAGATGCCGCGCAGGGTGGACACCCGCCCTGGGTCAGTCCTCGACGACCACGTGATCGTCGCCGGGACCGTCATCGGCCGATGCCCGGCGCTCGACGCCCACCGTCGCCTGCGTGAGCAGTGCGGCGATCGCACCGACCGCGACGAGCACCGGCGAGACCACCGCTGCGAGAGCCGTCACCGCCACCCCCGCGGTGAGAGGGATCTCGAGCAGGACATCACCCTTCTCGTTCTTGATGAAGACGCGCCGGACATTGCCCTCGCGGATCAGCTCGCGCACCTTGGCGACCAGACCGTCTCCAGAAACCTTGAACTCCTCGTACCGTGTACCGGTGTCATGGGACTCGCTCATCGTCACGCTCCTCACCGACCCGTCACCGGGCCTCGTCATCGGGTGCTTTCAGCATGACAGGGCGACTAGTACGCGGGGGACTGTTGCACGATCGTGTGACATGTTGGGTCACGCAGCCTGAGTGGCTGACGTGGTCATGATGGTCTCGTACTCGATGGTGGTCAATCGGGCGAGACCGGCCTGGCGACGACGCCGGTGGTAGGTGCGTTCGATCCAGGTCACGATCGCGATGCGCAGGTCCTCGCGGGTCGCCCAGGCGCGGCGGTTGAGGACGTTCTTCTGGAGCAGTGCGAAAAAGCTCTCCATGGCAGCGTTATCGCCCGCGGCTCCGACCCGGCCCATGGAGCCGACCATGCAGTGACGCCCGAGGGCGGCCACGAATTTCCTGCTTTGAAATTGCGATCCTCTGTCCGTGTGGACCACGCAGCCGGCGACATCACATCACCGCGTCTGGCGACGGCGTTGTTGAGCGCCTCGACCGCCAGCCGTGACTTCATCCGCGAGTCCATGGAGTAGCCCACGATTCGGTTGGAGTAGACGTCCTTGAACGCGCACAGGTAGAGCTTGCCTTGGGCAGTCCAGTGCTCGGTGATGTCGCCAATCCACAGCTGGTTCGGCTTCTCGGCGGTGAAGGCGTGGCGGGTCACGCCGTGCTCATCGACGTAGGCGCACAGGTCGTCGTGGACCGGCGGGCCGGGCTTCTTCGACTTGCCCTTCTTGGGCTTGCCGAACACGCTCCACCAGCCGTTGTCCGAGCAGATCCGCCAGGCAGTCCGCTGCGCCATGACCTCACCGGCATCAGCGGCCTCGTCGATGAGGACCCGGTAACCGAACTCGGGGTCTTCGCCGTGGGCGTCGAACAATGCATTGGCCCTGTGTGCCTCGACCAACTCGGCGTCGGTGACCGGCTGCGCCAGCCAGCGGTAGTAGGGCTGGCGGGCGATCTCGAGCACCCGACACGTCACCGTGACGGGAATCCCGTCGACGGCCAGCTCGCCGACGAGCGGGTACATCATTTTCCCGGCAGGTTCGCCTGCGACAGATAGGCCGCCGCGCGGCGCAGGACCTCGACCTCCTGCTCCAGGAGCCGGTTGCGGCGCTTGAGCTCACGCAGCTCACTCGCCTGGTCCTCGGTCATCCCGGGCTTCACGCCCTCTTCGACATCGGCCTTCTTCAACCAACCCGCGAGCGTCGCGGCGTGGATCCCGAAGTCCTTCGCGACTTCCTCGAGCGTGGTCTTCGAATCCCGGTTCCGAGCGACACGGACAACGTCTTCGCGGAACTCCTTGGGGAACGACTTGGGCACAGTGACATCCCTCCAGCCCGGCCTCTCGACCAGACAGATCAGTTGACACCTATCCGTGCAGCAGTCCCCGGCGAGCCGATCTACGGTGGGCCCGGCCGGTCCCTGGTTCAGGGAGGATGTGATCTCGCGGTTGTCATGACGACCGTCAACTCACATTCTCCGTCAGCGACCGACGGAAGATGTGTCTCTGCGGCTGCCAGAGCAACCGCGAAATCACATCCTGGGTCAGGGACGGGCGCCGCGCATCGTGATGCACCGCTCGGCGGTCGCGGTGCCGGCAGTGAGCGCCGTTCGCGGGTCACGGGTCCGCACCCATGCGGCGAGGAAGCCCGCGGTGAAGGCATCTCCGGCACCCGTCGTGTCCAGCACCTGAACGCGAGGCGCCGTCACCTGGGTGCGGTCCTGGGCATCGACATAGGCCGCCCCCATCACCCCCAGCGTCACCACCACATGCCGGTAGGCGGCCGCGAGCGCATCGAAGTCGACCACCGGTCCCGTTGCCCCGGCGAGCAAGCGCGCCTCGTCGATATTGGGCAGGACCAGGTCGACCCCAGCGGTCCACTCCATGAAGTCCGCGACCCCGCATTGCCGCAGGAAGCCCGTCGAGCTCGGATCGACGCTGATGCCGATCCCGCGCTCACGCGCGCCGCGAACCAACCCGGTGGCGACCGGACGGGTCTGCGGATCGAAGAACGTGTATCCCGTCAGATGCAACCATTCCACACGCTCCCAGACGTCCTCGGCGATGTCCTCCGGCGCGAGCGTGGCATTGGCCGCGCGGTCGACGTACATCGTGCGATCGCCCTCCGCGTCGAGCGTCAGCACGATCGTCGCCGTCGGCAGCAGCGGATCGGCGACGAGCCGTGCGTCCACACCCACATCCCGCAGCGCGTCTCCGTGCCGTTCGACGCCGTCCGCGCCGACCTTGCCGACGAAGCGCGTGGGCGCCCCGAGGTGGCCGAGCCACGCGGCAGTGTTGGCGGCGGAGCCACCCGCCGTCATCCGGATCTCGGCATTGGTGTCGCTGCGCGGGGTGACGGGCTCCAGCGGACGCACCCCGATGTCATCCACGACATCGCCGACGACGAGGATCATCGGCTCGCCCACGCGGCGGCGATCTCCGCGGCCACCCGGATGTTGTTGCGGGCGATGTCGAGGTTGACCCGCAGGCTCTGGCCGCCGGTGATGTCGACGATCGTCTGCAGCAGGAAGGGCGTGACGTCCTTGCCGGTCAATCCCTCATCCGTGGCACGGCTCAACGCCTCCGCAAGCGCCTCGTCATGGACCTTCGGGGCGAGCTGCTGGGCCAGCGGCAGCGGATTGGCGACGAGGATGCCGGCTGCCTCCCCGAGAGCGTCGCGGGCGGCCATCACCGACGCCACCGCCGCGGCATCCGGGACGCTCCAATCGAGTTCGTGTCCCGAACTCGCGAGCCAGAAGCTCGGGAATTCAGTCGTGCGGTAGCCGAGCACCGGTACCGACAGCGTCTCCAAGCGTTCGAGCGTCGCGCCGATGTCGAGGATCGACTTGACCCCCGCCGACACGACCGTGATCGGCACGCGCGACAAGATGGTGAGATCGGCCGACTCGTCGAAACTCTGGCTGGCGCCTCGGTGCACTCCGCCCAGACCGCCCGTGGCGAAGACCCGGATGCCGGCGCGATCGGCGATGAACGAGGTCGCCGCGACGGTCGTGGCGCCGCTCGCACCCGTGCCGACGGCGACCGGGAGGTCGCGCACGGAGAGCTTGGCGATGTCCTCATTGGCGATACGGTCGAGCTCGTCCTCGGTCAGGCCCGCCTTGAGCCGGCCATCGAGCACCGCGACCGTCGCAGGCGTGACCCCCACATCGCGCAGCATCTGCTCGAACTCCCGCGCCGCGACGAGATTGTCCGGGCGCGGCAGCCCGTGGGAGATGATCGTGGACTCCAAGGCCACCACCGGGCGGCCTTGGGCGAGGGCGTCAGCGACATCGGGGGCAAGATCGACGTTCATCCGTCGAGGCTATCCACCACCCAGGGAACGCCCGACAACCCGGTCAACCGAATGCGGCACCCGCCCTTCGTCGGCCCGGATCACCTGGAGCCGAACCCTCCGGCTCCTCACCACCGGTCACGGTGACGAAGGGATCCAGCAGACCGGGTGCGGCTTCGAGGGCGAAGCTCAGCCCGTCTTGCGCGTCGATGTCGGGGGTGTCGTAGCCGCCGTAGCCAGCAGCCGTCATCGCTGAGACGGTGCACAGGCCGAGACGCCGTTGCAGGAGCGATTCACGGACCACGATGGTGCTCACCGCCGTGCGCTGCAGGACCGTGGTGGCGCGACTGACCAGACCGGACCGGGTGACGAGATAAGGCCCGCGGATCGCGTGGCCGAGTGCACGAAAGGCGACGACCGCCGCCCCCAGCGACACCGGCCAGATCACGGCCGCCGGCCACAGCACGGCGACGGGCACGACTCCGGCCACCGCCAGCCCGACCAATGGCAGCGCCATCGCTGCGCTCAGGCCGGTGGCCCACCAGAGCCGGCGCCACAGCGCCGCCCGCGGATGCCTCGCGAGCGGTGCCTCGAAGAGATTCTCCTCGGTGCCGAGCACCTCGGTCACGACCCGCCGAGCGAACGCCACCGGCCCACGAGGCAGGATCGCGGCGGGCTGGCTCATCGACCACATGCTCAGCCCCGTGGTGATCACCGTGGTGTCGCTGACCCCCATCCAGCGCCACAGCACCGGCTCGGATATCTGGGCGCCGCGAAAACGGTTCTCATCGCGGCCGACCTCGCGGGTAGTGAACAGCCCGTGACGCGTCCGCAGCAGTGTCCCCTCGGCGCCGCGGACTCGGGCGAGCTCGAAGTTCCAATACTCGGTGAAGTAGTTCACGGCGAGTCCTGCGGCGCCGAAGACGCTGACCGCGAAGAATACGATCGCGACCGTGCCCGCCCAGCCGATGGCCGACCAGTCCAGCAGGCCCAGGATGAACCCGCTGACATCCAGCCCGAAGCTGTCCAGCAGCCAGAACCCGCCCCATCCGAGACCGAGGGCGAGCAGATACGCCCAGGCGTTGAACACATTGCAGATCACCCAGCGGGGATCGAATCGGGCGAACACGCGAAGCGGCTCGTCGCGCCCCGGCCCCACCTCGGACGGCACCGGATCGCCGATCGCTGTGTCCCGCGGGTCCAGGAGCCGGTCCTGCAGCACTCGGGCATCGGCGGCGCTCAGGGCATCGAGCTCGAGAGCCGACTCGCCATCGGAGGCCTGCTGTCCCGCACCGATCTTCACGACCCGCAACCCACCGAGGCGGTGGCGCAGTCGGGCCTCCACGTCGACGCTGCGAATACGGTCGCGCCGGATGGACCGATGCCTGCGTACGAAGACCCCGCTCTTCAGCTCGACATGCGCGGGACTGATCCGATAGCGGGTGAACACCCACCTCCAGGCATCGGCGATGGCACCGATGATCCCGAATGCCGCCAGCCCGATCAGCGGCCAGATCTGCCCGCGACCCGCACCTGTGAGACCGACCGCCACCACCGCGGGCAGCGTCGCCAGGAGGCTCTGCGTCAGGTCGACCAAGACCATCCGCACGCTCAGCTGCTCCCACCGTCCCGCGTGCTCGCTGCGTTCGCTCATGTGGCGTCACCCGGGGTGAGCTGCGCGATCCGGGTCAGCTCCTCGGCGACGCGGACCGCGGTGTCACGGTCCAATCCGCCGATATCGATGGCACCTCGCGATGATGCCGTGGTGACGCGCAATGTCGACAACCCCAGGAGCTGTTCGAGGGGACCCTGGACCGCGTCCACCGTCTGCACGCGGGCCAGCGGCGCGGCGCGCCACTCCCGCACCAGCCACCCCGTACGGGCGTAGACGGCTTCGGCACTGGTCTCCCATCGGTGGACCCGGTAGCGCCACAGCGGCTCGACCACCAGATCGACGACGAGCAGCACGGCCACCGCCACGACGACGAAGCCGAGCCACGATCTGGCGCCCTCCCAGAACAGATAGCCGATGACAGAGACCGCAAGCAGCGCACCACCGAACAGCAGTGACTGCAGCATCCACCAGGCGATAGCCCGCCGCTCCACCGCATGCGCGGGCGGCCTGAGACTCACCGTGCCCTGTGCGGCACCTGCAGCCGGCCATAGATCACCCATGCCTCGACTCTAGGGACGACGACCGCCACCGCGCATGTGCCGCTGGTCAGGGATCCGGCCCATGACTTCCGGCACCCCGGTGCCGGGGCCCAGTCGGCGGATGGAGAGGGTCAGCCGATCTCGGTGCGGTAGAAGTTCGCGTGCGAACGCGACGGGGTCGGGCCTCGCTGACCCTGATAGCGCGAGCCGTACTTCTCCGAGCCATAGGGATGTTCGGCGGCGGACGAGAGCTGGAAGAAGCACAGCTGCCCGATCTTCATGCCCGGATAGAGCTTGATCGGGAGGGTGGCCACGTTCGCGAGCTCCAGCGTGATGTGCCCGCCGAAACCCGGATCGATGAAGCCGGCGGTGCTGTGGGTGAGCAGGCCGAGACGGCCGAGCGAGCTCTTGCCCTCCAGCCGGGCCGCGATGTCATCGGGCAGCGTCACATACTCATAGGTCGAGCCGAGGACGAACTCCCCTGGGTGCAGCACGAAGGCGTCTTCGCCCTCCACCTCGACGGGACGCGTCAGATCCGACTGATCGGCGGCCGGATCGATGTGCGGATACTTGTGGTTGTCGAAGACCCGGAAGAGGCGGTCGAGACGCACGTCGATGCTCGACGGCTGGATCATCGTCGGCTCGAAGGGATCGAGGGCGACCCGTCCTCCGTCGATCTGGGCCAGGATGTCACGGTCGGAGAGCAGCACGTGCTCAACCTAACGTATGGCGAGGCACCCGTTGAGGCCCTGATCGGCGAACCGGGCGCCGATCAGGCGGTGCGCGGCGGCATTCGGATGCAGGCGATCCGGCAGGGGCTCGCGCTCATGATCCTCGGGGCCGAACAGCGCCAGACCGTCGAGGTACGCGATGCGGGGGTCGTCGGCCTGCCGTCGCTCCACGATCCGGCGCAGGTCCTCACGCACGACCTCCATGGTCAAGCGACCGGCGGAGACCTCCTCGGGATCTCCCGTGGCTTGGAATGCCAACCGTCCCTCGGAAAAAGCTTGCGGATCGAAGGCTCCCGGCCCCGGGGTCTGCTCGTGGATCGGACAGTAAACCGAGGACATGACGAGCAGGGGGGTGTCGGGATGTCCGTCGCGGATCGTGTCGAGGAAGCCGTCGACGGCCGGACCGAAGGCGCGCCGCCGCATCAGATCCGCGTTGACGATATTGATGCCGAGCTCGAGGCTGATGACATCCGCAGGGGCATCGCGCATCACCCGGGCGACGAAGGGGTCGAGCAGGGCACTGCCTCCGAATCCGAGGTTGGTCAGGTCGAGCCCCACCGCACGGGCAGCGACGACCGGCCAGCTGTCCGTCGGATGGATGGCATTGGATCCCTGGCTCACCGAGCTGCCGTAGTGCAGCCACGACCTCCGGTCCGACAGCGGACGTATCGGGGCGTCCGCACGCAGTCCGACCAGCTCGATCCGCTCGAAGTGCGGGAGCCAGATCTCGACCTCGTGCTCACCGGGCGGCAGCTCGAGGTCGAGGACCATCGAGGGTCCCTCGCGGACATCGGTGCTCCCGCTCGACAGATCGACCACTCTGCGGTCACCGCCTGTGGAGACGCGCTGCTCGACCAGCTCGCCGTCTACGGTCACGTCATAGCTGGCGTCCGGCCGCGGGGGCACGCCGGCGAAGACGACGGTGGTGCGGTGCGCCGTCAACTCCACCCGATCGGCACGCGTGCCGAAGGCCACGCGGACACCAGCCGGCTGCTCCTCGACCATCGCGAGCTGGGCGTCGGCGAGGGCACGCGCAATCGCGGGCAGGCGGTGGATGAGGAACCCTCGCGCGGTGCGTTGGAGCTCCGCGCCCCCTCGGACGAGACTCGTGTCGAGAGCGACATCGGTCCAGTCGGTCATCGGGCCAGTCTTTCACGCGCCGCGGACGGTCACGCACCGCGGTGATCTGCACGAGACCATGAGCATTCCTAGGCTGATCACATGCCCCTTCCCTCACCGCTGGTCCGTGCCGTCGAGACCCTGCTGGACAAGTCCCTGGTCCTCGGATACTCCTCGATCGGCTGGTACATCCGACAGCCGTGGCTTCCGCCCTCCCCCGAGCCGGGATCGCTGACCGGACGGACGGTGATCGTGACCGGCGCGAGCTCCGGACTCGGTCGCGCCTCCGCCGCGGGTGCCGCTCAGCTCGGAGCCCGCGTGCGGCTCATCGGGCGCACGGCAGCCCGCCTCGAGGACGCCGCACGAGCGATCCGCCGCAGCCTGCCGCATGCCGATCTGGTGGTCGATGTCTGTGATGTGAGTGATCTCGACGCCGTCCGGGCGTGGTGCTCGACCATCGAGGAGCCGCTCCACGCCATCGTGCACAGCGCCGGCATCATGCCGCCGGAGCGATCCGAGAGCGCCCAGGGCCACGAGCTGGCATTGGCCACGCATGTCCTCGGGCCACTGCTGATGAACGATCTCCTCCGCCCCCGGCTCCGCGAAGACGGCGACGCGCGGATCGTCTGGATCTCCTCGGGAGGCATGTACGCCGCGCCGCTGACCGAGGGTCTGGTCGCTGACCCCGAGTACCGGCACGGGGAGTACAACGGCACCCGCGCTTACGCCCGCACCAAGCGCCTCCAAGTCGTCATGGCGCAACGCGAAGCCCGACAGCTGGGTGGTGACGGCATCACCGTCCACGCCATGCACCCCGGGTGGGCCGACACTCCGGGTGTCACGGCCTCGCTGCCGCGGTTCGCGGCGGTCGCCAAGCCGATCCTCCGGACCGCCGAGCAGGGTGCCGACACCGCCGTCTGGCTCACCGCCGCTCCTGAGGTGGGGACCGGCGACTTCTGGCAGGATCGCCGTCCTCGCTCCACGGACTTCCTCCCCTGGCAGCACACCTCGCGGGAGCTTGCCGACGTGGTGTGGCGCTACTGTCGCTCCGCTGCGGGGCTCGACGGCTGAGACGGACTGTCAGAAGGCCGCCGGGCGGTGCCGGGACCGCGGCTCGAGACGCCACAGTCCGCCGTAGGAGCACTCGAAGAACCGGTCCGCGTCCCACGTGGTGGCGACCACGCGTCCAGGCTGAGCAGCGTGGACGCACCCCATCGCACCGCAGACACAGCGCAGCATCGAGCGTCGCGGAGTATCGAAGGGCATGGCGAAAAGCTACCGGCCCGGGCTCCCGGACGCATGCCGACCACGCATCCGCCCGCCGATGAGTCCGGGCCTACAGATCGGCGATGCCCTTGACGAGCGCGGCGAACGCTCCGATGAACGACATGACGATCAGCGCGATGCGCGCGTGGTGGTCACGCACATAGCGCTGACAGCGATCACCCACCACCACACCCGCCACGATGAGTGCCACGATCCCCAACCAGGTCGACACCCCGAAGGACGGGCTCTGCGCGGGGTCCACGGCGAACTTGACGGACAGCGCGACGACATTGACCAGCACGAAGTACGGCTGGAGGGTCGCGGCGAATCCGCGTTGGGGCCAGCGCGAGATCACCGCGTACGCACTCACCGCCGGACCGCTCACACCGGCCAGCGCGTTGGTCGCGCCGGATATGACTCCCGTCAAGCACATCGGGAGCCGCCCACGCACGGTGAACTCCGTGCGATGGAGCAGCAGCGAGATGACGAGTGCCGCGAGCACCAGCACGCTGACGACGATCGCGAGGGGCGCGGGCGGCAGCCGACGGGCCAGGAAGGCGGCCGGCACCGTGGCCGCCGCGGCCGGGACGGCGAGCCACCACAGTGAGGACCACTCGACGTCGGCCCAGACCCGCGCCATGATGATCGCCGACGAGACGAGACCGCAGACGAGCACCACGATCACACCCTCGTGCGCCCCCAGCACCATCACGAGGAAGGGCGCGACGAAGAGGGCGAAGCCGAGACCGGCGATCCGCTGGGCGATCGCACCCGCGAACACCGCCACGAGCACCGCTATCAGACCGACCGACACCCGATGACCCTACGCGTCACCCGCCCGCACGCAGCGAGCGGTGGGGAGGCGTCCATCGACTCGAGGTCATCGGACGCTCACCCACCGCTCGAGACCGGGAACGGACGCCTACTCACCGCGCCGGGCTGCAGGGGAGATCAGGCGAGGGCGGCCTTCTCGTCGCCGATCCGGGTGTCGTCCCCGTGGCCGGTGTGGACGACGGTGTCCTCGGGCAAGGCGAACAGGCGTTCCTTGATCGAGGCCACGATCGTGTCGTGGTCCGAATAGGAACGGCCCGTGGCGCCGGGTCCGCCGTTGAACAGGGTGTCCCCGCTGAAGACCACGCCGAGATCGGCCGAGTAAAGGCATGTGCTGCCGGGCGAGTGCCCGGGGGTGGCGATGGCGACGAGCTCGCTGCCGGCCACCTCGAAGCGGGCGCCATCGGTCAGGTCCTGGTCGGGCGAGGCCTGAGTGTTCTCGGCCTCCCAGAGCATCGTGTCCGCTGAGGGGAACCAGATCGGCGCGCCTGTCAGCCCCCGAAGCTCGACCGCGGCGTTGATGTGGTCGTTGTGCCCGTGCGTGAGGACGATGGCGAGGACCCGGCGCGATCCCACCGCCTCCGCGATCGCCGCGGCATCGTGCGGGGCGTCGATGACGATCACCTCGGAGTCGTCGCCGACGATCCACACATTGTTGTCGACATCCCAGGTGCCGCCGTCGAGGCTGAACTGCCCGGACGTCACCACCTTCTCGATCCGCGCGCTCACAGGACCACGACCGAACGCAGGACGTCGCCGTGGTGCATCTTCTCGAAGGCAGCCTCGATGTCGTCGATACCGATCTCCTCGGTCACGAAGGCATCGAGGTCGAGCCGGCCCTGGCGGTAGAGGTCGACGAGCATCGGGAAGTCGCGCTTGGGAAGGCAGTCGCCGTACCAGCTGGACTTGAGCGCGCCGCCGCGACCGAACACGTCGATCAGCGGGATGTCCGGCACGGTCATGTCAGGCGTGGGGACGCCGACGAGGACGAGCACGCCGGCGAGGTCGCGGGCGTAGAAGGCCTGCTTCCAGGTCTCGGGACGGCCGACCGCCTCGATCACGACATCGGCACCCTCCGAGCCGTCGTGGCCGACGATCTCGCGGATCGCCTCCACCGGATCGACCCGGCTGCTGTTGACCGTGTGGGTTGCCCCGAGCTGACGAGCCGTCTCGAGCTTACGGTCGTCGATGTCCACGGCGATGATCGGCGACGCGCCGGCGAGGGCCGATCCGACGATCGACGCGGCACCGACACCACCGCAGCCGATGACGGCCACGCTCTTGCCGCGGGTGACGGCACCGGTGTTGATCGCCGCGCCGACACCGGCCATGACGCCGCAGCCCAGCAGGCCGACGGCCGCCGCGCGTGCCTCGGGATCGACCTTGGTGCACTGTCCCGCCGCGACGAGGGTCTTCTCGGCGAAGGCGCCGATCCCGAGTGCGGGGCTCAGTTCCGTGCCATCGGTCAGCGTCATCTTCTGGGTGGCGTTGTGGGTCGCGAAGCAGTACCAGGGCTCACCGCGGTCGCAGGCGCGGCAGTCGCCGCACACCGCGCGCCAGTTCAGCACGACGAAGTCGCCCGGCTGCACCTCGGTGACGCCTTCGCCGACGGACTCCACGACACCGGCGGCCTCATGCCCGAGCAGGAACGGGAACTCGTCGTTGATGCCGCCCTCGCGGTAGTGCAGGTCGGTATGGCACACACCGCAGGTCTGCACCTGGACGACCGCCTCACCGGGCCCAGGGGCCGGGATGACGATGTCGACGACGCTCACGGGCTCGGACTTCTTCAGCGCGACGACGCCCTTGACGGTCTGGCTGTTGCTCACGTGCTTCTCCTCGAAGTCCAGGTCGATGGTGGGGTTCGACTCGATCCTCCCACGCCTCCGCAATGTGGGCCGGAGGGGAGGTCAGCAGGGGTCGGAGAGCAGCACCCGTTCGAGGCTCATCGGAGCGCGCCCGGTGAGCCTCTCGACTTCACCGGTGACGTCGGCGACCTCGCCGCAGGCGATCGCGGTGTACGTACTGACCCACGCGTCGTACTGCCATGGCGGAGCGGGCCACACGGACCGCGATGCGTAAGCCTCCTCCAGCGTCTCGTCGTGGAAGGTGACCGTGCGGCCGGTGACGCGCCACCGCGGCGACCCGCCCCTCTCCGGCCGGCCCGCGGATCACTCCGTCCTCACCGGCGAAGAGCGGGAGCAGGTCGAGATAGAAGCTGTCCCGCAGGAAGGTCCACGCCATGGCGGACCGTTCCACGTGCTGCTCGGTGGCCCAGTGGTCGCGTGCGAGGGTGAAGGTGGCATCCGGCGCGGCCCCCTGAAACGAGGTGTAGACGATGTGCCGTACCCCGGCGTCCGCGGCGGCGTCGACGAAGGTGCGGTGCTCGTCCAGGCGATCGGCGCTCTCAGAGGCGGAGACCATGAAGACCGTGTTGATGTCATCGAGCGCGCGACGGGCCCCCGCCGCATCGGCATAGGCGCAGACGGCGACCTCGCTGTGCTCCACGCGAGGGGTCCGCGCCGGGTCGCGCACGAGCAGCCGGGTGGTATGGCCGGCCACGCCGAGAGCGCGGGCGACCAGGCCCCCTCCGACCCCGGTGGAGCCGGTGACGGCGATCGACGGGGGGCATGTCGGACTCCTGCCGGTCGGTGTCCTTGAGATCGTCAGCCTACGCCCGTCCCGGTCGCCTGTGGCCGCACCTCCATCGGGGTGCGCCGTCGTGGTGTCGGCTTTAAGCTCAACGAGAAGCCGGTCCCGTCCTCACCCATCGCATGCGCTGTGAAGGTGGTGACGGGGCCGCACCAGCCGCAACTAGAGCTTCACCCTCAAGGGTGGAGCAGATGACGCTTTCGATAGAGCAACATGGAGCCTATGTCCTCGACGATCCGGCCTGTCCCACCCGCTTCTCTCAGGGGTGCCTCCGGTGCGGTGGGCACCGTGGGTCTCGTGGTCGATCCGGAGACCGACTCCTGGCGTCTCGGCTCGGTCGTCGCGGAACTCGCGCACGCCGAGCTCCGACCACAGGTGATCGGTGCGGAGGCCGAGGCGGTCGGGATCGGCCAGAGCGCGCTCGCCGAGACCACCGCGGATCAGCTCGACGCACTCGTGCTCCTCGGCGCACCGTCCGATGAGAACGGGGACCCCGACACCGGGTTGATCACCCTGTTGCTCGACGGGTTCGCGCGTCCATGCGCGATCCTCGCCCTTCGGGAGGTCGCGGACTCGCTCGCCATCGCCGGCATCGACGAGACCGCAGCCGGCGTCGAGATCCTCGACGAACCCGCTCAGATCGTTCCTCGACTGGCCGACCTGCTCCCCCAGCGCGATCGATGGAGCACACGTCGCCGCGGTGCCCGATGACCAGCACCACCGGCGATGGCAGGCCCATCCTGTTCGAAACCGGTGATGCGCGCGACGACGTGGTCGCCGGGTGGCTCCGGGAGGCCGGCGGGCCACCGCTCGACCGCGATACCCGTACCGGCCTGGACTGGATCGCCGACATCGCCGACGAGGTACCGATGCCGGGCTCGGGTAACACGCTCCTACGTTGGGAGTTTCTCGCCCGCCTCGGCCACGCCGATCTGGTCCTCGCACGCGCCGTCGAGCCGCATCTCGACGCGCTCGCCATCCTCGACGAGGCCGGGATGACGCCGGCGCCCGGTCGCTGGGCCGTGTGGGCCGCCGAGGCCCCGGGGACGCGGCTCACCGCCACGGACCGCGGGGGAGTGTGGTCGCTATCGGGTGTCAAGCCATGGTGTTCGCTCGCCGGAGAGGTCGATCACGCGCTTGTCACCGCGTGGGTCGACGACACCCGTCGCGCGCTCTTCGCCCTCGATCTGTCGTCCGCGGGGATCGCCATCGACACCTCCTCCTGGACGCCCCTCGGGTTGGAGCCGATCGTGACCGGTTCGGTGTCCTGCGACGATGTCCCGGCCACGCCGGTGGGCGACCCCGGTTGGTACCTGCGGAGGCCGGGATTCGCGTGGGGTGGCATCGGGGTAGCCGCGGTGTGGCTCGGCGCCGCGAGTGCGCTCGCCGATGAGGTGCTCGCAGTGATGACACGCCGGGACGCCGACACGCTCGGGTGGTCGCTCGTCGGCGCGATCGACGCCGCACTCTGGCCGGTGCGAAGGGCGATGGCGAGTGCCGCGGCGAGCATCGACTTCTCCGAAGCGAAGGGTGCCGGGCCCCGAGAGCTCCTAGCCGCGAGGCTGCGGCAGGCGACCGCGGTCGCGGCGGAGCGCGTACTGACAACGGCCGGACACGCGCTGGGGCCCGGACCGCTGACGACCGATGCTCGCCTCGTCCACCGGGTCCGCGATCTCCAGCTCTACCTCCGTCAGCACCACGCCGAGCGGGACGCCGCTGCCCTCGGGCTCCTGCTGCGGGACGAGAGGGAGCCGTGATCCCGCGACCGTTCACCCACGACCTGCCGGGGACCTCGTCTGTCTCCTGGCATCGACGTTTCAGACAGACGGCCCTGCCTCTCCTGTCCGACATGTCCGGTTTCGAGCAGCTCGAGCGTCTCGTCGTCGTGGCCGCTCACCCCGACGACGAGACACTCGGTGCCGGCCTCATCAGCGCGGACCTCGCCGGGCAGGGATGGGAGGTCGAGGTGGTGATCCTGACGCGCGGCGAGAACAGTCATCCTGGATCCCCTACGACCACCGCCGAAGAGCGTGCCGCGATGCGCGCGAGGGAGTCGGCGATCGCGGCCCGGCTCCTCTCCCCCTCCATCCGCCTGCATCCGGCGTCCTTCGCCGACGGCGGCCTGGCCACGGAGCACGATGCCCTCGTCACGACGATCGTGGACATCGTCGGCGATGGCCGCCGTACGCTGCTGCTGGCTCCATGGCGCCATGACGGTCACAGCGATCACGAGGCGGCAGGGTGGGCAGCCGCGGCCGCCGCGGTGCGCACCGGGGCGATACTCGCCGAGTACCCCGTCTGGATGTGGCACTGGGCTGAGCCCGAGGAGTTCCCGTACGCGTCGGCGCGGCGATGGAGTACGAACGCGACGGTGCGGGAGCAGAAGGCGGCAGCCATCGCGGCACACCGCTCGCAGATCGCCCCGCTGTCCTCCGAGCCCGGGGATGAAGTCCTGCTCGACGGTGCCTTTCTCGAGCATTTCGGTGGTGCCGACGAGTACTTCATCCTCGACCAGCCGTTCGACGACGCCCTCGACCGGTTGCATGCGGACGACGACGATCCCTGGGGGCTCGACGATCGGTGGTACGAACACCGCAAGGCCCAACTCCTCCTGGCCTGCCTCCCCCGTGAACGCTACGGCCGAGCACTGGAGGTCGGCTGCTCGCGAGGCTCCCTGAGCACGCTGCTCAGCCGACGCGCCGGTCGGGTGCTCGCGGTCGACGCGAGCGAGCACGCGGTGGCGCTGGCGCGCGAGCGCGTCCCCTCCTCCGTCGATGTCGCGCACCTGCGAGTGCCCGACGAATGGCCCGAGGACCGGTTCGATCTCATCGTCGTCTCCGAGCTCGGTTATTTCCTGTCCCCCGTCGCGCTCGAGCGGCTGTGGGTGACGATCGCGGCCTCCCTGGAGCCAGACGGGACGGTCGTGCTGTGCCATTGGCGCGGCGAGGTGCGTGGCTGGCCGCTCGACGGGCCGCAGGTCCATGCGAGCGCGGAGAAGAGCGGTGAGCTTCCGCCGGTCCAGGCGCGCTATCGCGACGACGACGTGGAGATCCTCGTGATGACGCGGGAATGGATCGCCACAGATGCGTGATGCGAACCGCTCACCCCGCGAGGTCGCCGTCGTGATCCCCGTCCATGACGAGGAATGCCTGCTGGAGCGCTGTCTCAGGTCGGTCCGGACGGCAGCCGATCGCCTGATGGACCGCCTCGGCACGGCCGCGCGGATCGTGGTGGTCCTGGACGCCTGCAGCGACCGATCGGAGGAGATCGCCACAGCACAGCAGGTGGAGACGGTGCGCATCGCCCGGCGGTGCGTGGGCGCGGCCCGTGCCGAGGGAGTCGATCACGTCATCCGGACTGCCGCTACCACCCGCCTGTGGATCGCCTGCACGGATGCTGACAGCAGAGTCCCTGCCGACTGGTTGATCACCCACTGCCGGCAGGCCACAGCCGGGGCGGACCTCGTCCTCGGCCGAGCCCGTCTCGATCCGGTCGATGTGAGCATCCCGGTCTATCGACGGTGGGCACAGCACTATGGCGGAGGCTCGGCGACACGGCACATCCATGGAGCCAATCTCGGGGTATCGCTGGAGGCCTATCGGCAGGTCGGCGGCTTCGCCGACCTGAAGGAACACGAGGATGTCGATCTGGTCAGTCGGCTGCGCCAGGCCGGGGCGCGGGTGGCGTCGGCGCCCGATGTCCTGACCTCGGGACGCCTCTACGGCCGTACGCCCGGTGGTTTCGCCGGGTACCTACGCCGCCTCGGGGCCGGGTCAGAGGGTTGTGGGGTCGATACGTCGGACGGGCCAGGGACGGAAGCCGTGGTCGACGCCCCAGAGCGCCGCCTGCGTTCGAGTGGTCACCCCGATACGCGCGTATAGGCTGCGGATACAGGTCTTGACCGTGTCTTCACGAGCTCGGGGTCGGTGTGCCGGCTGAACACGATGCCGGGCCTTCGAGGATCCGACCAGCTGCTCCACGTCGATATCGCTGCCTTGTATCGGGCTGAAGGTGCCGTAGAGCACGACACCGGCATCGCCGACCACCGCAGTCCGCTCTCCTGCTCCACGACGGCCACCTTGACGGGCGTCACATCTCGACTCTCGCCAGTTCCGGGGAGACCGGCGTGGCCGAGAGATGCGCGGCTCCTACGATGGCCTCGACCGCCGCCGGTGGGCGAGAGGAGGGTGATCCGTGATCGAGCGTGAGGTGCTGGAGCGTCATCAGGTCTGGTGTTATCTGGGCGGAGCGGGCGCCGGGCTGTTCCTCGGCGCTCTCGCTCCCGGCGTGGCCGCCGTGGCCGAGCCGCTCGTCTGGCCGGTCATCGCCCTGCTCCTCTTCGCCACCTTCACGCAAGTCCCCGTGACAGCGCTCGCATCGGCGGTGCGCGACCGGCGCTTCCTCGTGACCTCGCTGGTCGCGAACTTCGTCGTGATGCCGCCGGTGGTGTGGGCGCTGGTCTCGCTGACGCCCGGTGATGATCCTGCGCTCAGGCTGGGACTGCTCCTCGTGTTGCTCGTGCCCTGCACCGACTGGTTCATCAGCTTCACGCAGCTGGGTGGCGGCGATGCCTCGCGCGCTACAGCATCCGCACCGGTACTGCTCGTGGTCCAGCTTCTGCTGCTGCCGGTGTATCTCTCGCTCTTCACCGGTGGCACGACGACCTCGGTGTTCGTCCTCGCCGATCTCTGGCCGGCGCTGCTCGTCATCGGCATCCCGCTGGCCGTGGCGGTCACGGTCGCGCGCCCGCTGAACACCAGCGGCACGGGCCGGCGTACCCGTGAGCGACTCGGGTGGTGGCCCGTGCCGCTGTTGGCCGTCGTGATCACGCTCGTCGCGGCGGCCCACGCGGGCGCGGCCTTGGAGGCGCTCTCGCTGTTCCCGATCGTATTCGCGGTGGCGGTCGGCTATCTGGCCGTGGGACTGGCGGTCGCGGTGGTGGCAGGGCGAGTCGCCCGGCTCCCCGTGCGCGAGGGTCGGACGCTCGCGTTCAGCCTCGGCACGCGCAACTCCTTTCTCGTGCTGCCCTTCGCGCTCGCGCTGCCGCCCGGCTGGGAGGCCGCCTCGATCGTCATCGTCATGCAGTCGATCGTCGAGTTGTTCGCGATGATCCTCTACATCCGGCTCGTGCCGACGAAGGTGCTGCCCGGTTAGCTGGCCGGACGAGGCGCCCGCCCGGCCTCTACGCGAGCGTCGCCCGGCGGACCTCCACCCCCAGCGCCGCCAGCAGACGCTCTCGCAGAGCCGCCAGTGCCGGATCATCGGACGAACGCGGATGCGGAGCGGGGACGAGCTCGTCGATCGCGACGGTGCCCTCGCGCAGGAGCACGACACGGTCGGCCAGCCGCACGGCCTCGTCGACATCATGGGTCACGAGGACGATCGCCGGATCGTGCCGGACCCTCAAGGCGTCGACGAGGGCGTGCATCTTCAGCCGGGTGAGCGCGTCGAGGGCCGCGAAGGGCTCGTCGGCGAGCAGCAGCTGCGGTTCATTGGACAGCGCACGCGCCAGGGCCACCCGCTGCGCCTCTCCTCCCGACAGCGTCGTCGGCCACGCCCGTTCCTTCCCGGCCAGACCCACCTCCACAAGCACCGACCGCGCTCGCTCGATCGCCGCAGCGTCGCGCCGCTGTCCGAGCAGGACATTGCGCAACACCCGCCGCCCCTCGATCAGCCGGGGCTCCTGATACACGATCGTGCGCGGCTCCACGACGGCGATCTCACCGCTGTCGGGACGTTCGAACCCGGCGAGCAGGCGCAACAGCGTCGTCTTTCCCGTGCCGCTGGGGCCGAGCAGAGCCACCAGCTGGCCGCGCGGGATCGACAGGCTGACCCCGTCGAGCACGCGCACGTCTCCATAGGCCTTCACGACCCCGTCCAAGGACACTGCGTGCGTCATCGGCTCTCCCTCCTCCACGGCATCGCCCGTTGTTCGAGTACGCGGACGAGGGCATCGAAGACGAGTCCCAGGATCGCGTACAACACGATGCAGAGCACCATGTAGTCAGTGCGGAAGTACTGCTGTGCGAGCGCCACCAGATAACCGATGCCCTCCGTGGTGCCGATCTGCTCCGCGGCGATCAGTCCGGTCAGGCTGACCGACAGGCTGATGCGCACGCCCATGAGCAGGCTCGGCAGCGCGGCGGGGGTGATCACCTCGCGGACGAGGGCGACCCCACTCACCCCGTAGCCCCGCGCCGCCTCGATGATCTTGCGGTCCACGCCTCGTACCCCGAGATAGGTGTAGGCGTACATCGGCGCCAATGCGGAGGCCGCGATGAGCACGATCTTGAAGGTCTCGTCCACACCGAACCAGGTGAGCAGCAGGGGCACGAGCGCCAGGAAGGGCACCGCTCGGTACATCTGCATCGTCGGGTCGATGAGCTGCTCGCCGAGGCTGCCGACCCCGGCGAGCAGACCGAGGAAGGTCCCGAGGGCGAGCCCGATCGAGACCCCGATGGCGATGCGCCGCAGGGAGGCCAGCAGGAAGTCGAACAGCTGACCGCTCGAGGCGAGCTCACGCACCGCTCCGATCACCTCGCTCGGCGCCGCCAGCACCTGCGGTGAGAGCAACCCGAGGACCGATGACAGCTGCCAGACGAGCAGGAGCGCCAACGGGACGCTCGCCCGCAGCAGCAGCGACCTGCGCCGCGTGGGCCGATGGACCCCGAGGAAGCGCGGCGGGGCCAGGGCTCCGGTGACATCGGTCATTCGTCCGCTCCCAGGTGCGTCACCGCGGCAGCCGCGTCGATCCGCGTGGAGACCAGCCCGTTGTCCGCGAAGTAGTCCGCGACCGCCTGCACGGTGGCGAGATCATCGTCGGTGACAAGCCGCTGCGGCTGGGTGTACCGCTGGACCTCGATATCGCGCTTCAGCGCATCCCCCTCGACCGCGGCCGGGCCCGAGTCCTGGAAGACGTTCTGGAACTTCTCGGGCTCCTCGCGGGCCTCCTCGGCCAGCTCGGCGAGCACCCGCTGGAATGTCCGCAAAGCCTCGGGATTCGCCTCGACGATCTCCTCGCGGGCGGCGAACATGTTCAGATCGTCATCGTCGACATCGGTATTCGTGACGATCGTGCGAGCACCGTTCGCAACCGCCGCGGGATAGCCGCGGACGATCGCCCACCACGCATCGACGCTCCCGGAGGCGAGCGCTCCGGCGGCGTCCTGCGGGTTCAGGTAGACGCGCTCGACCTCGTCATGATCGATGCCCGCCTGGTCGAGGGCCTTCAGCAGCAGGTACTCGCCCCGGCCGCCCCGGTTGACCGCTACCTTGCGGCCGATGACCTCGTCGATCGTCTCGATATCGCTGTCGCCGGGCACCACCAGCCCGTCGCCGATCGGGGCCTGGGGGTCGGTGGTGCGATCGGCCACGGAGAAGATCCTCAGGTCGTCGTTCTCGGCCAGATAGCCGATGACCGGGGAGATCGCGCCTTCGAGGACGTTGACGTCCCCGGACCGCAGCGCATCGATCGTGGCGGTGAACGAGGCGAAGGAGCCTCCCCATTCCACATCGGCACCGACCTCGTCCAGCTCCTCCTCCAGCACGCCCGTCTTCTTGGCATAGGCGAGGAGGCCGTTGTTGCCCGGATCGGCCAGTTTCAGCGTCACTCGCTCCCCATCACCGGACGAGGCGGCCGACCCTCCACCGCACGCGGCGAGCGGAACGAGAAGGGCAGCACTGACGAGGGCGGCGAGACGGCGGGCCCAGGCTCGCCTCGGCTGGGTGTTCGACATGAGGGGACTCCCGTGGATCGGATCGAGTGAGCCTCCACGATCGGCCCCGCTGATTCATCACGTCGAGGTGATCACTATGCGAGATATCGCCGCACCGGGCGTCTGATGCTCTACGGGTCCTCAGCGAGCCGCCGATGACGCCCCACCACATCGTCGACGAGGAATAACAGCTCGCGGAGGGTCACCATCTCGTCCTCGTCCAGCCGGCGCAGCAGCCGCGCCTCCACCTGCTCGACGGCGGCGTCGACCTGCGAGCGCAGATCGTCGCCCTCGACGGTGATGCCGACCAGGTGCCGGCGCCGGTCGACGGGGTCACGGCGGCGTTCGACCAGACCCCGTGATTCGAGCTTCTTCAAGATCATGACCAGCGTATTGGCATCCACTCCGAGATGATGGCCGAGGCGCGCCTGTGTGAGCTCGCCGTGGCTGCGCAGCACCAGCAGCGCCGCGCCCTCGCGCGGGAGCAGACCGAGCGGCTCCATCGCCTCGGCGATCCACAGATCGGCCGTCTTGCCGATGGTGGCCAGCAGATAGCCAGGACTCGTGAACCGTGACTGCGCTGTCAGCCGGGCCAGCAGCGTGGGGCTCTGTTCCATGCACCAGACCCTAACCACCGTCTGGTCCTGCTCACATGTCGAGACATGAATTCATCCCGGCATCGTGACGATCTACTGAGCCTCCGATCAAGGAGGACCCATGGCCAAAGAAGCACTCTGGTACATCGTCCCGTCCGACGGCGCTTATCCGTGGGAGCCGGAGGGGCGGCGCGACGTGGACCTGGACTACCTGACCCAGCTCGCCGCGAGCATCGACTCGCTGCCCTACTCGGGCGCACTGTTCGCGACCGCCCACCACGATGTGTGGGTGCTCGCGAGCGCACTCGCGGCGCGCACCCGTAAGCTCCGTCCGCTCGTCGCGGTCCACCCGGGTCTCATCTCACCGGTCCTGCTCGCCAAGATGGCCCTCACCTTCGACGATCTCTTCGATGGCCGACTCATCATCAATGTCATCAACGGGGACTCCGCGACACTGCGCACCTTCGGCCTGGAGCTCGCCCACGACGATCGCTACGCCCTCGCCCGCGAGTACTGGACGATCTTCAAGAGGCTCACAGCCGGTGAGATCGTGGACTTCGACGGTGAGCACTACGACATCCGGGGCGCGGGCTCGACCTTCGGAGCGCTGCAGCCGACCCAGAAGCCACACGTTCCGCTGTGGTTCGGCGGCTCGTCGGCCGCGGGTCTGGACCTCGCCGGCGAGGTCATCGACACCTATCTCTCCTGGGGAGAGCCGCCCGAGCAGCTCGTCTCGAAGATCGACGCGCTCCGGCAGCGAGCCGCCGATCACGGGCGCTCGATCGAGTTCGGCCTGCGCGTGCACATCATCGCCCGCGATACGGAGCGGGAGGCCTGGGACTGGGCCGATCACCTCCTCCGGGTCACCAGCCCCCAGACCTTCTCCTGGCAGGCTTCACGCGGCCGCGACAGCGATTCGGTCGGCGCTCAACGTCAGCACGCCGGCCACGGCGGGCGGGTCCCCGACCACGCCCGGGATATCGAGGTCTCACCCAATCTGTGGCCCGGTTTCAGCCTCATCCGCCCCGGACCGGGTACCGCGATCGTCGGCTCGCACGCTCAGGTGATCGAACGCCTCCAGGAGTTCGAGGCACTCGGGGTCGACACCTTCATCCTCTCCGGCAATCCCCTGCTGGAGGAATCCCGGCACATCGCCGAGACCATCCTGCCCGCCCTCGACCTGCCCATCGGAGCCTCCGCATGACCGTGACCACCGTCGACACCCTCTGGTACACCCGCTGCCCTGTGCCTACCGCGAGCGGCGTCGCCCATCATCTCGGCTGGCTGACCGAGGAGTTCGCCGACCGAGGCATCGACCTGTCGATCCTGCAGGACGCGCCTCCGGAGATCGCGGGCCGGCACTTCGACCACCGACTTCCCGGTCTCATCCGCGAGGGCGGCAATGTTCCTGCGCTGGTCGCCCGCTCGGAGGGCTCGCCGACCCGACTCATCGGGTTGACCTGGATCGAGGAATGGCAGTCGATCCTCACCCTGCCCGGCTCGGGGATCCGGTCCGCCGAGGATCTCGCCGGAGCACGCGTGGCGATCCCGGCCTGGGCTGCCACCAAGGCCGAGAGCTTCCCCCGGGCCATGGCACTGCACGGATTCGACGGCGCACTGCGGTCGGCCGGGCGTTCGCTGGAGGACGTCCGCCAGGTCGAGGTGTCCGGCCGTGTGGGCCGGGGCAGCTGGACCACCTCGGCGTGGCCCGGTATCGACGAGCTCGAACGCGGTGAGGTGGACGCGGTCTACGTGAAGGGAGGCCGTTCGCTCGAGGACGCCTCGCGGATCGGGGCCGTGGCCGCAGTCCGCCTCGACGACCTCGCCCCGGAGTTCCGGGTGAACAACGGGACACCCCGGCCCATCACGGTCCACGCGTCCCTGCTCGACGAGCACCCCGAACTCGTCGACGCCTTCCTTCGCCGCACCCTCGATGCCGCGGACTGGGCGCGGGAACATCCGCTCGAAGCGCGGGAGCTCATCGGTCGCGAGACCGGCGCGGGCGACGACGGCATACGTCGGGCCTATGGCGACACGCTGCACGTCTCCCTCGAGCCCACGCTGAGCGAGGAGCGCTTGGCGCTGCTCCAGCAGCAGCACGACTTCCTCGAACGGCACGGTTTCCTCGACGCCAGCATCCATCTCGCCGCCTGGGCCGACCCGCGGCCACTCCAGCGCGTCCGCGAGGAGCGGGGAGCGGCATGAGCGAGCGAAACAACCACTCCATCTCATGCCGCCGCCGACCTACCATCTCTCTCCTCCAGGCGGTGGCGGCATGAGCGAGAGATTGGTGCTCGATACGAGTTGGAAGCGGTGGCGCCATCGGACCGATCTCCCGCGGGTGCGCGACGAGCGTCCGCGCGATATCGGGGCCTGGGAGCTCGTCGCCCATGCGCGGCGCGCGGCCGAGGCGGTCGGCATCGAGGAGATCGTGGTGCTCGACACCGCCGACGGATTGAGCGCGCTCGCGGTCGTGCCCGTCGGACTGCGAGCGACCCAGCGGACCCGATGGACGGTCGAGCTGACCCAGGACGTGGCCACGCCGGTCTACACGGCGAAGCTCTCGGCATCGCTCCAGCGCTTCAGCGCCGGTCGTCTGGCGTGGAGGATCGATCCGCGCGGCTGGCGTGGACGCCACGACGTGATCGAGGAGTTCGTCACCGTGGCACGTGGCGTGTGGCGCGAGCGCCCCTACGACTTCTCCGGCGAGCACTTCAGGGTCCAGGGCGGCGGTCTCGACTCGCCCCTCAGCGGACGGCCGCTCCCACCACTGGAGATCGTCGTCAGGGACGAGGACGACGCGCTGCTGGCATCGCGCGTGGCCGACCGCATCGCCGTCGAGACCCTGGACCCGGACTCCTGGCCGGATCTCGGTCTGCCGCTGGCGGCCCGCGTCTCGCTCGCGAGTGCGGCGACGTCCACCGAGGTCGAGCGTCTCTCGACGGCCGAGGTCGTCGGCACGTACGACGCCGTGGCGGGGCGGCTCGCGCCGCTGTCGGAGCGGGCTACGTGGCTGGACCTCGATGTCGGCGACCGCGTAGAGGAGATCTACCGCTGGGGCGAGCATGTCGCACCGAGGATCGGAGCGTTGATCCATGGTTGACGTCTACTGGCGCATCGGGATGCACGGCGACCAGAGCACACTACGTCGGCGGGCGGAGACACGTGGTGACTGGGCTCCGCTGGCGCCTGGCCACCTCGCCCCCGGCTGGGGTGATGGGCACGGCGACGGCCGCCCCTACCTGGAGCACATGGCCGATGTCGCCCGGGCGGCGGAGATCTCGGGCTTCGTGGGCGGCCTGATGCCCTCATTCCCCTTCACCGACGATCCCTTCGCGGCGGCGGCCTCGCTGGTCGAGGAGACGCGGACGTTCCGGTTCATGGTCGCCTTCCAGCCCGGATTCGTGCATCCGTGGGGTGCGGCTCGTCTGTCGGCGGCGCTCCAACAGCTGTCCGGTGGCCGCCTGGTCTATAACGTCATCACCGGTGGCGGGGGGCCCGCCCAGCGGTGGTGGGGCGACGAGGTTGAGCACGATCGCCGCTATGCCCGTACGGCCGAGTTCCTCGATCTCCTGCGTCGGTCCTGGGCCCCGCGACCGCAGAGCGCGGATGGTGAGTTCTACCGCCTCGCGGACGCCTACCTGCCCACCGATCTGGCCGACCAGCCGTTCCCGGAGATCTACTTCTCTGGCTCGTCGCCCGCGGCGATCGCGGCCGCCGGACCCTTTGCCGACTACTACCTCTCCTGGCTGGAGCCGCACACCGCGCTGACGGAGAAGTTCACGGCCGTTCGGGCGGCCTCGCAGGCACTCGGGCGCACGCCCAGGTTCGCGGTCCGTATCGACATCGTCTCCCGGGACACGGAGGCGGAGGCGTGGGAGGTCGTGCGCGATGGTTTCAGCGGTGTGGACCTGACGGCGCTCGCCGAGGGCCGCGACGGCGATTCGGTCGGGGTCGCCCGGGCACGCTCCTTCATCGACGGCCCCGTACGCGATGTGCGCGATCTGGAGGTCGAACCCCATGTCTGGGGCGGTTTCTCGCTGTTGCGCGGCGGACCGTCCTTCGGTCTCGTCGGCAGTCACGAACAGGTCGCCGAACGTCTGAACGGCTTGGTCGACGCCGGCGTGGACGCCTTCATCCTCGCGGGCGTCCCTCATCTCGAGGAGGCGTTCCGCGTCGGCGACTTCGTCCTTCCTCGCCTTACCCATCACTCACCCCAAGGAGCACTGTCATGACCCTGCGTGTCGGATACTTCCCGCACAACAACTCGCTGTTCGTCTTGCGCCATCTCGGCGTCCTGGAGAAGCGCCTCCCCGATGTCACCTGGGTGGATCTGCGCGACCTGCCCGCCGGTGAGCGTCCCGGCATCCGCGAGGGACTCCCCACGGTCCACAGCGACCATCTCTTCACCGAGGAGGGATATGACGTCATCGGCACGGGCTTCACGCCGCCGATCACGGCGCTCGGGCAGGGTCGAGAGGTCGCGTACATCGGCATCTCGGGCCCGCGCGTGGAGAACGGCCGGATCGTCGTCAAGGCCGACTCCTCCATCTCGTCGATCGCGGATCTGCGCGGCAAGCGCGTGGGCCTCGCGCACGGTTCGTGGCAGACCACCCTCGTCCTGTTCGCGCTGGAGCGCGAGGGGCTGACCTGGGACGATATCGAGCCGGTCGACAGCTCGGTGGATGCGGCCCGGGAGTTCGAGGACGGAGAGATCGACGCCTGGGTCGGCTCTTATCCGGCACTCGCCGGCGTGGAGGCGCGGACCGCGGTGCGCACTCTCATCGACACCGAGGGGCTCTTCTCCCATCCCTCGCTCTGGTTCACCCGGCGCGACGTCGCCGAGCAGCGCCGCGAGGAGCTGACCGCCCTCGTCGAGGCGCTGCAGGAGTCGGATGCGTGGATCACGGAGCACCCGCGGGAGGCGGCGCGATTCTTCGTCGATGACGCGCAGGCCCGCGGTCATGACGCCGATCTGGACGAGTGGGAGGCGGCGCTGCGGGGACGGCCCTTCGGTGTGCTCCCCGTCGACGATGCCTTCCTCGACGAACAGCAGCGCGCAGCCGATCTACTGCACGCCAACCGTCTCCTGCCGCGTCGGGTAACGGTGCGCGATGCGGTCGTGCCGTGGGTCGGTGAGGCGGTCCTGGACGCTGCCGCGACCGTCTGAGACCGGTGGTCGGGGTGTCTCGGGAGGCCCCGACCACCCCCGCCCCGCATCCGCCTAAAGTGAGCACGTGAGTGAGGATCCGTGGAGCCGTCGTTCGGTCGGCCCCCAGGTCGATGAGGAGCGCACGCTGCCCGTATACGCGGCCGGCGAGTTCGATGTGCCCTTCACGATCAAAGGCGTCAGGGAGGTCATCACCCGCGACACCCGCTGGGCCCCGCATGCCCACCCCACACACGAGCTCCTGTGGAACACCACGGGAGCCTCCACCGTCTCCGTCGAGGACCGGACCTGGATCATCTCGCCGGGGATCGGCGTCTGGATGCCGGCGGGAACCGTGCACTTCGGTGTCGCGAGCGCCGGAACCTCGCAGCGCGCCACCCATTTCCACATCGAGGAGACTCCTGCACTGGCCGACGAGCCCATGACCGTGGAGATCACGCCGCTGCTCAGCCTGTTGCTCACCCGACTGGAGGACACGTCGTTGTCCGATCGTTCGCGGACGCTCACCGAGCAGCTGGTCTTCGATGTCATCCAGCCCTCGCCCCATCGACTGCTCGTGCAGGTGCCGAGCAGCGGGATGCCCGCCCTGATCGCGGAGCGGGTGCTCGCCAACCCCTCCGACAGGTGCGGACTCAACGAGTGGGCCCGCGAGCTCCGAGTCAGCACCCGCACGATCGCGCGCTCCTTCCGCGCCCAGACCGGACTCAGCTTCCATCAGTGGCAGACCGCGGTCCGGGCGCAGCACGCGATCGCGTATCTGGCCGATGACCTCACGGTCGAGGAGGTCGCCGGTCTGGTCGGATATAGCTCGCCGAGTGCCTTCGTGGTCGCGTTCCGGCGCGCCACCGGCCTGACACCCGGCCGCTTCCGGCCATCCTCCGGCCGGATGCATGATGTCGCATCCACGACATCGCTCGACTCGATCGCGTGATTGCGCCAGCCCCTCCTTCTCTCTAAGGTAAGGCTTGCCTCGCACCTTTCGGGCGAGCGACATCCAGAACCCTACTCAGAGAGTGAACGACGCATGCGTTCTCGTACCCTCGCCACCATCGTCGCGACGGGCACTATCCTGGCCCTGACAGCAGCCTGCTCCTCCGATTCGTCATCGACGTCCTCGGAATCGGGCGACGGGGACTACCCGATCGTCATCGAGCATGCCCTCGGAACGACCACCATCGAGGAAAAGCCCGAGAGGGTCGCGACGGTGGCCTGGGCCAACCACGAGGTCCCGCTCGCCCTGGGGGTCGTGCCGGTCGGCATGGCCTCGGCCGACTTCGGCGATGACGACGACAATGGGATCCTCCCCTGGGTCGAGGAACGCCTCGAAGAACTCGACGCGGAGACCCCCACCCTCTTCGACGAGACCGATGGCATCGATTTCGAGGCCGTCGCCGATACCCAGCCGGACGTCATCCTCGCCGCGTACTCCGGTCTGTCGGAGGACGACTACGAGACCCTGAGCGAGATCGCACCGGTCGTGGCCTACCCGGACGGCCCCTGGGCCACCTCGTGGCGTGACCTCATCCGCGTGAACAGCACCGCGATCGGCCTCGAGGAGGAGGGTGAGGACCTGGTGGCCGAGCTCGAGCAGGAGATCGAGTCCACCGTCCAAGCCCATCCGGAGCTGGAGGGGAGCTCGGCCATGTTCGTGACCCATGTCGACAGCTCCGACCTCAGCACCGTCAACTTCTACACCGCCAACGACTCGCGCGCGGCCTTCTTCGCCGATCTCGGTCTCAGCACTCCCGCCGCGGTCGAGGAGGCATCCGAGGCGGGAGAGTTCGCCTCGAGCGTCAGCGCCGAGCAGATCGACATGTTCGACGATGTGGACGTGATCGTCACTTACGGCGACCAGGAGCTCGTCGACACTCTGAAGGCCGACCCCCTGCTCTCTCAGATGCCGGCTGTCGCCAACGACGCCGTGGTCTTCCTCGACGGCAGTGGGCCGCTCGGCACCGCGGCGAACCCCACTCCCCTGGCGATCTCCTGGGTGCTCGACGACTACGTGACCCTGATCGCCGAAGCGTTGTCGTGACATCTGCCCCTCCTGCGCCGGGTGTCGTTGTCATGCGACGCCCGGCGCGGGTCCGCAGCCTCTGGTTGCTCGTGGTCCTCGCGCTGCTCGTCGCACTCGCCGCCGCCTCACTGAGCATCGGCTCACGTGAGGTCGCGTGGTCGGACATCGTCGCGGCGCTGCGGGGCGATGTCGACTCTGTGGCGCAGGCGGCGATCGCCAAGCGTATTCCCCGTACAGTGCTGGCATTGCTCGCCGGGGCCGCGCTCGGGATCGCCGGGGCCGTCATGCAGGGGGTCACCCGCAATCCGCTCGCCGACCCGGGGATCCTCGGAGTCAACATGGGGGCCGCGCTGGCCATCGTCACCGGTATGGCCTGGTTCGGGTTGTGGACGCAGACATCGATGATCTGGACGGCCATCGGCGGAGCGTCAGTGACGGCGGTGCTCGTGTACGTCATGGGGTCACTCGGCCGTGGTGGTGCCACCCCGCTGAAGCTGGCATTGGCCGGCGCGGCGACCTCGGCCACGCTCTCCTCCTTCATCAGCGCCGTCGTGCTCCCTCGGGGCGATATCGCGGGCAGCGTCCGCTCATGGCAGATCGGCGGGGTCGGTGGAGCGACCTTCGACGGTATCTCGCCCGCCGTGCCCTTCATCATCGTCGGCATGGTGATCTGCCTGGCCTCGGCACGCGCCCTCGACCTGCTGGCCCTCGGCGACGAGCTCGCCGCGGGCCTGGGCGAGAGGGTCGCCGTCGTCCGGGGACTCGCCGCGCTCGGAGCCGTGATCCTGTGCGGTGCGATCACGGCCGTCGCCGGCCCGATCGCCTTCGTAGGACTCGTCGTCCCTCACGTCTGCCGGCTCATGGTCGGCGTGAACCACGTGTGGTTGTTGCCGTTCTCCGCGGCGGTCGGTGCCGCGCTGCTCACCGCATCGGACATCGTGGGACGCATCGTCGCGCGTCCGGACGAGCTGGCGGTCGGCATCGTCACGGCGATCATCGGGGCTCCCTTCTTCATCGCTGTCGTCCGGCGGCAGAAAGTCCGCGGGCTGTGAGAACCCTCAGCTCCACCCCGCACAGCGCCAATCCAGTGGCACGCGAGCGCGACGGTCGTCGGCGCCGACGGACGATCACACTGACCGTCCTGAGCATGCTCGTCATCCTGCTCGTGGCGGCATCGCTCATGTTGGGCAACACGTTCTACCCACCCGGCGATGTCACCCGCGTGCTGCTCGGCCAGGACGTCCCCGGAGCATCCTTCACAGTGGGACGCCTGCGCCTGCCGCGGGTAGCACTCGCGGTCATCGCCGGCGTGTGCTTCGGGCTCGGCGGCGTCACCTTCCAGACGATGCTGCGCAATCCGCTCGCCAGCCCCGACATCATCGGCATCAGCTCGGGCGCGAGCGCGGCCGCGGTCGTCGGGATCGTCTTCTGGGGGCTCTCGGGCACGCTGCTCTCGGTCTTCGCGATCGTGGTGGCGCTGGGTGTCGCCCTCACGATCTACCTCCTTTCCTTCCGGCGGGGCGTTCACGGCACACGTCTCATCCTCATCGGTATCGGCATCGCCGCGATGCTCGAGAGCGTCACCTCCTATGCCCTGAGCAAGGCACCGCAGTGGGAGTTGCAGGAGGCGATGCGGTGGATCACCGGCAGCATCAACGGCACCCGGTGGAGCGGCGTGGTACCTGTCGCGGTCGCCCTCGCGGTGTTCGGGCCGATCCTTCTGGCTCAGGCGCGCAACCTGTCCCAGCTGCAGCTCGGCGAGGAGACCGCCGCCGCTCTCGGTGTCCGCGTCGAGCGCACACGCCTACTCCTGGTCACTGCTGCGGTGGGACTCATCGCCTTCGCGACGTCGGCGGCTGGTCCCGTCGCCTTCGTGGCCTTCCTGTCGGGCCCGATCGCAGCGCGCATCGTGCGCCACGGATCCCTGCTCATACCGGCGGCACTCGTCGGATCCGTGCTGGTGCTCGCGGGCGATCTCATCGGCCAGCTCGCCTTCGACACGCGCTATCCGGTGGGTGTGGTGACTGGTGCGCTGGGCGCGCCCTATCTTCTCTACCTCATCATCAGGACCAATCGCACCGGCCGATCACTGTGAACTGATCACCCCGCCACTCCTCGGCGGCGAACCTCCAGATCATGGTGACGCCCTGGCCAGGCGAGCTGCTCGCCACGGCGAGACGACGGTCACAGTCGGCGTATAGGGCCGGACCCACGTATGGAAATCGGGCGAGGGCATCGCCCGACCGGGGCAGGGAAGAAGAGCGGTCATCACCGCCACCGCCCCACCGGAAATCCCTAGACCTCGTTGCGGTCGGGCGGGGAACTGCCGATGGATGCCACCGCCGATCTCGCGCGGCATGTGTGCTCCGGGCAGACTCAGACGCCGCGTGGCTCTGGCCGTCATCGCCCCACGGGCGATGACGGCCAGAGCAGCGCGACGGAGACCGGGACTATCCCCGCACGGCGGCACTCGTCTGCGGGGGCGCCGCCCGCTTCGGGCTCTCATGCCCCTGTCGCAGGAACAACGTCAGGACGGCGCCGAGACACAGGAGGACGACGACGACCCACAGTCCCGAGGATGGATTCCCTGTCGCGCTCTCCACGAGCCCCATCAGGTACGGACCCACGAATCCGCCCAGGATCCCGCAGGAGTTCACGAAGGCGATGCCGCCAGCGAGCGCGGCGCCGCTCAACCGCGACGCGGGGAACGTGAAGATCGTCGAGTTCACACACCAGAAGACGAAGCCCGAGAAGCACATGCCGATGAGGCCCAGGACCGGGCCGGTCAGCAAGCCGACGGTGAACCCGGCCGCCATGACGAGCAAGGCCACGCAGATGAGTCCTCGAGCGCGGCTCGCCGTGGTAGCGAGCCGTGGGAGCAGCAGCGCCCCGATTCCCGAAGCCAACCACGGCAGCATCACGAGCAAGCCGATCTGCACTGAGCTGAGGGAGGCGTCCTTGCCGATGATGCTGGGCAGGAAGTACGCCACGGCATAGATGGCCACCTGGTGGCAGAAGTAGACGACGATAGCCATGATGATGTGGACATCGCGAAGGACCTGCGCGACGGCGTGGCGCCCGTCTTTGTCCACCGATTCGGCTTCCTCCGCGTCGAGCCGGGCTCGCAGATCCGCTGCTTCCTCATTTGAGACCCAGTGCGCCTTCTCCGGAGAGTCGGGCAAGAAGCGCAGAACGACGAAGGCCAGGACGACGGCCGGGAGGCCTTCGATGATGAAGAGCCATTGCCAGCCGAAGAGCCCGCCGATCCCGTCCATCGTCAACAACACGCCGGCCAGCGGAGCGCCGACGATGTTGGCGATCGACGCCCCCAGGAGAAAGAACCCGTTCGCCTTCGCGCGTTCCTCGCGGGTGAACCAATAGGTGAAGTACAAGATCACCCCGGGAAAGAGGCCTGCTTCCGCCGCTCCGAGCAACATGCGGAGCACGTAGAACGACATCTCGCCTTGGACGAGGGCCATCGCCATGGACAGCAGCCCCCACGTGATCATGATCCTGGCGATCCACCAGCGAGCGCCCACCTTGCGCATCAAGAGATTGCTCGGCACCTCGCAGGCCGCATAGGTCAGGAAGAAGAGTCCGGCGCCCAATCCGTAAGCCGCTGCCGAGATGCCGAGGTCGACCTCCAACCGGTCCTTGGCGAAACCGATGTTCGTGCGGTCGAGGAAGCTGATGACATAGACCAGACACAGCAGCGGGACGAGTCTTCGGAAGATCTTCTTCGACAGGTCGCGGCGGTGTGCGTCGCTCAGGGGGATGACGCTCATGGGATCTCCAATCGGCGAGACGAAACAGTGTGGCCCACGCCACGACATGTCAGAGTGACATGCTGCATGCAATCAGTCAATATTGACATGCAGCATGTCACTCGACAGGATGATCCCGTGTTCAGCACCTCCTCTCCGCCACCCGCAATCTCCACCGACACGACTGCCGTCATCGCCCTCGCCCAAGAAGGCAGCGTCCTCGGGAGCCTCGACGCCAATGTCCGCCGAGCGGTGGACCTCATCGCCCACGCCGCACGGGAGGGAGCGGACCTGATCTGTTTCCCCGAGTGCTTCCTCCAGGGTTATGCCTTCTCCGAACTCGCCATGGTCGAGCGGGTAGCGATCACGTGCCAGGCGGCTGAGCTTCAGCCGCTGGTCGACGCCGCCGCGGAGTACGACATCCACGTCGTCATCGGCCTCATCGAGCGAGCCGAGGACGAAACGCTGTACAACACCGCGCTCGCCCTCGGTCCCGGAGGACGAATCGGCCGCTACCGCAAACAACACCTGCCCTTCATGGGCGCGGACCGCTTCCTGAGCACGGGCGACGGCAACGAGCCTCGTGTGTTCGATACCCCTTTCGGCCGAGTGGGCATGATGATCTGCTTCGATCTTCGGTTTCCCGAGTCTGCGCGAGCACTCGCCCTGGAGGGTGCCGACATCATCGTGATGCCGACGGCGTGGCCCTCCACGGCGACGCGCCTGGCCGATCTGGTCACGCGGGTGCGCGCGCTCGAGAACGTCGTGTACCTGGCGGTCGCCGATCGCGCGGACGAGGAGGCCGGCATCGACTACCTCGGACGGAGTCAGCTGGTCGATCCCTGGGGCGACGTGGTTCTCGACGCCGGGACGGAGCCCGGCCTCTTCTTCGCTCAGTTCTCCCCCGCGACCTCACGCCAGAAGAAGCTCACCATGACACGCGGCGAGTACGAGCTGGAGATCTTCACAGCTCGGCGCCCGGAGCTCTACGGAGCGCTCGTCACCCCCGCCCTCCGCGTCGAAGGGAAGAGCTGACATGTCCAACGAACGCGGTTCGGCCATCGACCGCTCGCGCACGAAGTACGGCGACGAGGGCTTCTCGCGGTTCCTGCGCCGGGCCTTCCTCGCGTCAGCAGGGTACGACGACGTCGATCTGGGCCGCCCGATCATCGGCATCGCGGTCACCACGTCCTCCTACAACACCTGTCACCGCGACATGCCGGCATTGGTGGAGGCGGTGAAGCGCGGAGTGCTGGAGGCGGGGGGGCTCCCGATGGAGTTTCCGACGATCTCGCTCGGGGAGATCCTCACCTCTCCGACGTCCATGCTTTACCGCAATCTGATGGCGATGGACACCGAGGAGATGGTCAACGCCCTGCCTATGGATGGGGCCGTCCTGCTCGGGGGCTGTGACAAGACGGTCCCGGCGCAGTTGATGGCCGCAGCGTCGTCGACGAAGCCCGTGCTCCTCGAAGTCGTCGGGCCCATGATGACCGGAAGCTGGCGGGGGCAACGCTTGGGCGCGTGCACCGACTGCCGACGCCTCTGGGGCGATCACCGAGGCGGGGTCCTCGACACCGACGAGATCGTAGAGGCACGAGGCGAGCTGGTGACGACAGCCGGTACCTGCGCGGTGATGGGCACAGCCTCGACGATGGCCGTGCTGACCGAGACACTCGGGATGATGCTCCCCGGAGGCGCGACTCCTCCCGCCAGCAGTGGCGCCCGGCTACGCCACGGCGCCGCGACGGGTCGTCGCATCGTCGAGTTGGCGGCGCAGCAGGGGCCGAAACCGTCCGAGATCCTGACGCGCGCGGCCTTCGAGAATGCCATCAAGATGCTCGCGGCCATCGGCGGGTCCACGAACGCCCTCGTCCATCTGCTGGCTGTCGCACGCCGCGCAGGTGTTGAGCTGACCCTCGGCGAGTTCGACACCATCGCCGCCGAGGTCCCACTCCTGGTCGACCTGAAACCCTCCGGCACCCTCTACATGGAGGACCTGCACCGATCTGGTGGCGTCCCCGCCGTGCTCAAGCAGCTCACGGAGCATCTCGACCTCACGGTCGTCGGGGCCTCGGGCCTGCCGCTCGACACGCTGGTGAAGCAGACCGAAGAGCACGCGGCATGGCAGCACGCGGTGCGTCCTATCGAGGACCCTCTTGGCCCACCCGGCGCCCTCGCCGTGCTCCAGGGGTCCCTCGCTCCAGAGGGAGCGGTGATCAAGACCTCGGCCGCGAGTCCCCACCTGATGCAGCACACCGGACCTGCCCTCGTCCTCGATCTCGACCAGGACATCGCCGCCGTACTCGACGATCCAGAGCTCGATGTCACGCCGGAGCACGTCCTGGTGTTGCGCAATGCCGGACCGGTCGCGGCCGGCATGCCCGAAGCGGGAGCGCTGCCCATCCCGGCGAAGCTGGCTCGACGTGGCGTGCGCGACATGGTGCGGGTCTCCGACGCCCGGATGAGTGGCACCTCGTACGGCACGGTCGTGCTCCACTGTGCACCCGAGGCGGCCGCCGGGGGCCCGTTGAGCGTGGTGGAGGACGGAGACCTGATCCGGCTCGACGTGAAGCAGCGCAGCATCGATCTCCTGGTTGCTGAGGACGAGCTGGCTCGTCGGCTGGAGGATCGGGAACCTCCGGCGCTCCCGAGACGCGGATGGCGTCGCCTCTACGCTCAGACGGTGTTGCCGGCGAGCCAGGGGGCCGATCTCGACTTCTTGTGAGGACGATCGGCTATCGTTCTAGCGCCGGCGCGATCACGAGACGGAGGCCCGTTGCAACCACTGAGCAATGACCGCTCCTTGACCGAACGGGTCTACGCTTCCATCCGCGAAGCGCTGCGGCATGGCGAACTCCGCGCCGGGGAGCTGTACTCGGTGGTGGAGATCTCGCGGACCCTCGGCGTGTCCCGAACGCCCGTCCGCGAAGCCCTGCTGCGTTTCGAGTCCGAGGGCGTCGTCGCCTTCGAACGCAGTCGGGGTGTTCGCATTCTGACTGTCTCCGCCCATGACATCAGCGATCTGTTCGGGCTTCGGCTTCTCCTCGAGGTTCCGTCGGCGCGCAGCGCAGCCACGTCCTCCGACCACGTCCAGCTTCAACGCATGGCGGGGGCCTTCCAGGAGATGAGCGCCGCGACCGAAGGTGACGACGAAACGGCCTTCGATCAGCACGACACGATCTTCCACGACGCGATCCTTCGAGCAGCCGGAAACGCCCAGGTGGCCGAAGCGGTCGCCCGCGCGCGGGCGCAGATCGATTCGCGGATCTTGCGAACGACGCAGTCCCGGCCGCTGAGCGAGGTGCTCGAGGTGCATCGGACGATTCACGACGCGATCCTGGCTCGCAATCCCGAGGCAGCCGGCGCGGCCGTCGAGGCCCACCTCTGCGATACTCGCGACATCCTCATCAATCAGATCATGGCCCAGCAGAGCGCGCCAGGAGCCTGATCGGCCCCGACGACGGGCCTCCTGGCCAGCGCGCTTCGCGCGCGAGGGTGGTTGAGATTCGCAGGTGGTCTCGCGTGTCGGGCCGACGCCCCAGAGCGTTTCTGATCGATCTCCAGTGAGCAAAGCGGAGCGTCCGAGTCCGGCGGGGGTATAGCTCAACGAGCGCCAGCGGACGTCTCAGACGCGCCGGGTATACACGCGACATCTTTCAGAAAGGGCGGTGAGAAGACTCCTGCCGTGACGATCTCCAACCCAGGGAACGAGAATAGTGAAGAGATCGCGAGAGACTCAGCTAACCCCACCGACCGGCCACCTGCATCAAGCGGATGGCATACCTTCAAAAACAGTCATACCTGTCGCAAATGGGCGATATACTTGTTTTCATGGGTGTTATGCAGCGCAGGTCGAGTGAGGAGTGGCTGGCGACCATCGGCGAGGGCGTCCGCGAGCACCGGCTCCTGCAGCGGGTGACGCAAGCCGAGCTGGCCGATTCCGCGAATGTGAGTGTCAACGCGCTGCAGAACCTCGAACACGGGCGAGGGGCAGCACTGATCACGCTGATCAAGGTCATCCGGGCCCTTGACCTCGAAGACTGGCTGGACGGCCTGTCGCTCCCGGACGCGGGATTCAACCCTCTCGATGCCATCGACCGCGGCAACCGTAAGCGCAGGAGGGCCCGCTGATGCCCTTCAAGCCGACCGAGCGAGTACAAGTTGTTCTTTGGGGAGAGCGCGTAGGCGCGTTAGCGCCATCTCCGTCACAGCCGAATGTGATGGTCTTCGCGTACGACCCGAAATGGCTGCGGAACGGCATCGAGATATCGCCCCTACTCATGCCTGGGCGGTCATCCCCGTACCGATTTCGTTATCAAGACGACACCTTCATGGGCCTACCTCCTGCCATCGCCGATGCCTTACCCGATCGTTTCGGCAACGCCGTCATCGATGCGGATCTTGCGCGCCTGGGTGTCCCGGCGAGCCAGGTCACCGCGCTAGACCGGCTCGCGTACCTGGGCAATCGAGCCATGGGAGCATTGGAGTTCGTGCCCGACACGGGCCCCAGCGACCCGCGGCCAACTGCGGTCGACCTCTCGACTCTCGTGATCGCGGCGCGTGAGGCAATCGAAGGCAGTCTCAGCAGCGAAACTGCGAGCGAGGACGCTCTACGTCAGATCATCGCCGTGGGAACATCAGCTGGCGGTGCCCGAGCGAAAGCCGTCGTCGCCATCGACCCGGACACCGGCGATGTCCGCCCCGGGAACATCACGGTGCCAGATCATTACGAGCACTGGATTCTGAAGTTCGACGGCATGGGCGCCGACTCCCAACTCGGCGCGTCGCAGCAGTACACGCGAATCGAGTACGCGTACAGCCTCATGGCTCGTGATGCCGGAATCGAGGTGCCCCGCACTCGGCTACTCGAAGAGAACAATCGGGCACATTTCCTCGTCGAGCGATTCGATCGTCAGCTGGGCGAGAAACAGCTGACCCAGACGCTCTGCGCGATGGCAGGGCTCGACTATAACCTCATCGATACGCACGACTACGCACAGCTCTTCAACGTCGCGCGAGATCTCGATGTCGACCAGATGCAGCTCTTGGAACTGTTCCGGCGCATGGCCTTCAACGTCGCCGCCTCCAACTGCGACGACCACACGAAGAACCACTCCTTCCTCCTGAGAAAGGAAGGCATGTGGCAGATCGCACCCGCCTACGACCTGACCTTCGCCTACAGACCGGGCAGCACCTGGGTCGCTCGCCACCTGATGGCCGTCAACGGACGCCGCGAGGGCATCACCACCACCGACCTCATGGCCGTCGCCGACCGCTTCAAGATCGGCCCAGATCCGCGAAGCCGTGAGAGCCTGGCCAACCTACGCTGACGAGGCACACCTATCCGAGGAAACGGTCGATGCGATTGCCCAAAGGCTGTCTCTCGTATCGAACGAGCTGGATAGCTGACATGAATGGACCCGTCGTATTGATCGTGTCCATACACGCCGCCTCTCACTGAATCTACTCATCGAGGGACCGCTGAAGGCGGTGGCTCATTCTAGGCTGCAGTTCCAGGCAATGAATTACCTCAACCATCCAAGGCGAATTACCTCAACTGCCCCGAGAGCCGGTAACGGGATCCCTGCCCAGCGCGCTTCGCGCGGAAGAGGGGCCCGACTCGATTCCCGCCACCGGGAAAGAGCCCGCTGCGCGCGAGAGCCGGTGACGGGAATCGAACCCGCGTATCTTGCTTGGGAAGCAAGCGCTCTGCCATTGAGCTACACCGGCAACGCCCCCGACTATAGCGCCCCGCGCGACCGCTCCACGCTACGGTAGCGCCATGCCTCTCGTGTTGCTGGAAGCCGACGGCCCGATCCGCACCATCACCCTCAACGCCCCCGACCGGCTCAACGCCCTCGACATGCCGTTGCTCGACGAACTACGCGAGGCGATCGCCGCCGTCGCCGCCGATCCCGATGCCCGAGCCCTCGTCGTCACCGGCGAGGGCAAGGCCTTCTGCTCCGGCGCCAATGTCGACAGCCTGTTCGGCGACACCAGCCGCCCGACAGAGCAGCTGCGCGAGCACCTCATGCACGTCTACGGCTCGTTCCTCGGACTGCGCGGCCTGACCATCCCCACCCTCGCGGCGGTCCAGGGCGCAGCCGTGGGCGCGGGACTCAACATCGCTCTGTGCTGCGATGTCATCATCGCCGGCCCCCTCGCCGGCTTCGGCCCCACCTTCTCGAAGATCGGCCTGCATCCCGGCGGTGGTTGCACGTGGATGCTGACCCAGCGCATCGGCTTGGCCAATACCGCCGCCGCGCTGTACGCCGGGGAGATCATCGAGGCCGAGAAGGCACTGCGCCTCGGCATCGCCCAGGAGCTGGTCGAGGAGCCCAAGGGCCGGGCCCGCGAGCTCGCCGAGCAGTACACTTCCCGCAATGCCGACCTCATGGGCGACATCAAGCGATCGGTTCAGATCGCCGCCACGGGCGACCTCAACGAGTCCCTCGACTTCGAGTCATGGGCGCAGGCCGAATCCCTCAGCAGCGAGGAGTTCGCCGCCTTCGCGGCCCGTTTCCGTCGTTGAGACTGGAGTCCTTCTTCTCGATGCGGGCCACTAACGGCTACAGTTCCCTGATGGCATCGAGCAGGGCAGGGACGGCGAATGTCGGCGCGCACGCAGCGTCCGCCAACGCCCGCCCCGTCGACCCTGACATCCTGGCGATCCTCCACGAGGCCCGCGAGCGACTGGGCACGCAGACCGCGTCGCTCCTCCTGGTCAGCGAGAACGGCACCGTCCTCGAGCCGTACGCGTCGGTCGGCCTGCGCCACACCCTTCGAGCGGCCTCCCGCGTCCCGGTGGGACAGGGCTTCGCCGGCCGGATCGCACTGTCGCGCCAGCCCCTCAGCCTCTCCCAGGTGACGCGCGAGAACGTCATCAACCCCCTGATCCGCACGTCGGGCGTGCAGTCCCTGCTGGGCGTCCCGGTGCTGGCCCCGTCGCAGCTCCTGGGCGTGATGCACGTCGGCACCTTCCAGGGCCACGAGTTCACCGACGACGACGTCGCCACACTCTTCGAGTTTGCGCAGCGGGTCGCCGCTCTCGTCGAGCCGACCGGCCTGCACCGCGCGCACGATGCGGCGCTCGTCCTGCAGCGGAGCCTGTTGCCCACCACCCCCCGCTCGATCGGCGGACTCGAGACCGCGGCTCGTTATGTTCCCGCCGAGGGAGATCTCGGTGGCGACTGGTACGACGTCTTCGACCTGCCCGACGGTGGCATCGGTCTCGTCATGGGCGATGTGGTCGGCCACGGGCTCCCCGCGGCCGTGATCATGGGACGCCTTCGCAGTGCCTTACGTGCCTACGCGCTGGACTACGTCCGCCCGGCCCAGGTTCTCGATCGGCTGGACCGGAAGATCCGCCACTTCGAGGACGGGGCCTTCGCCACCGTCGTGTATGCCGTGACCCACCCGCCCTTCGACACCGTCACCTTCAGCTCGGCCGGGCACTGGCCGCCACTGATCGCCGGCCAGAACGAGGAGCCGCAGGAGGTCCCGATCGAGAGCGACCCGATGCTCGGCATCGGAGACTTCGAACGCAACGAGGTCTCCATCGCCTTTCCGGCGGGCTCATCGCTGTGCTTCTACACCGACGGGCTGGTCGAACGACCCATCGACGCCCAGGATCCACGCAGTCGGTCCACGGACCGGCAACTGGAACTCGTCCGCAAGCACTTCTCGGCGGACGACGACCCGGAGACCGCCTGCAGCCGGCTCATCGCCAGCACCGTCGGCGACGAGTTCGTCGAGGACAACATCGCGCTCCTCGTCGTCCGTCGCCCCTGAGAGCCGGAACTCATGCCGCGCCGTGCGCGGCGGCCACCGCCCGTGCCTCGGCGCGTAGCGCCTCGACGACGAATCGCACCGAGGGTCGTTCGAATCGGTCCGGCCGCAGCACTGCGGCGATCTCGCGCTTCGCGCGGATACCGACGAGCGGCCGGGTCACGAGGCCGTTGCCGTGCTCGCGGGTGGTGAAACGCGGCAGGATCGCGATGCCGTGCCCCGCCGCGACCACCGTTTCGACGATGCCGTTGTCGCTGAAGCGCTGCGCGATCCGCACCGGCTCGCCGGTCACCGTCACGATCCGCGTGAGGACGTCGTCGAACGGATATCCCTTCGGCACCCCGATCCACGTCTCGCCGGTGACGTCCTTGGGCGACAGCGTCTGATGCCGAGCCAGCCGATGGTCCTCGGGAAGCGCGACATCGAGCGGCTCGCTCATGAGCGGGACGACTTGGAGATCGCGGTCGTGCCAGGTCTCGCGCGCGCTCGGCGTGTCCGCCACGACGAGGTCGTAATCGGGGACGAGGTCGGCCATGTCCTCCAGGTGCGTGGGATCGACGTCGTGGCACACCAACCGCACGCTGGGCTCCTCCTCCATCCGCCGCAGGAGGCCGGGGAGCAGCATCTCGCCGCCGGTGGGGAATGTCGTGAGGCTGACATCGCCGGCCGGTCGTGTCATGTAGTCGCGCCACTTCGCCTCGGCCCGCTCGATCGCCACCGCGATCTCCGTCGCCGTCCGCGCCAGCGCCCGCCCCGCGGAGGTGAGCGCAACGCCGCGCCCAGCAGGCTCCACCAACTGGAATCCGGCCTCCCGTTCGAGCAATTTGAGCTGCTGAGAGATGGCCGACGGGGTGACCTTCATCTCATCGGCCACCGCAGCCACCGACCCCCGCTCAGCCAATTCACGCAGAATCCCAAGGCGGCGAATATCCATGTAGAGAAACTACACGATACATGTAGCTCAGTTCGATTGTTCTTGGCAGTCGTGGCGGCCATCATGGAGGGTGACACCGACTCGAACGAAGGGAGCCCTCATGATCGCCATCACCGCACTGGCCGCCATCACGCTCGCCGTGGGGGTCACCCGCACGGTGCAGCTCGTACGCACGGACGGCTACCGCCGCGTGCCCGCGCGTTGGCAGTGACCACCCGCTGCCGACCAGCGAAGGCCCCAGCTCTCCCCCGAGGAGCTGGGGCCTTCTCCTTTTTCGGCGAACTCCTGCCGACCCCGCCCTTGAGTTGTTAAGTTACTCGCGAGATACTTAAGTTACCCGGCAGTAGTTCCGAGTCCGCCGGACCACCCCCCATCTCGTGCAAAGGACGATGGCATGAGCCACTACAAGAGCAATCTCCGCGATGTCGAGTTCAACCTCTTCGAGCTATTCGACCGCAGCGCGGTACTGGGCAGCGGTCCCTTCGCAGAGGTCGACACCGACACCGCCAAGAGCATCCTCGCGGAAGTCGAGCGTCTCGCCCGCGAGGACCTGGCTGCCTCCTTCGCCGACGCGGACCGCAACCCGCCGGTCTACGATCCCGATGCCAAGACGGTCACCATGAACCCCGAGTTCGCCAAGAGCTACCAGGCCTGGATGGACTCCGAATGGTGGCGCCTCCAGCTGCCTGAGGAGCTCGGCGGCCAGCCCGCGCCCTCCTCGCTCATCTGGTCCCTCGGCGAGTTCATCCTCGGCTCCAATCCGCCTATCTGGATGTACGGCGCCGGCCCGGCCTTCGCCCGGATCGTGTGGGAGAACGGCACCGAGCGCGACAAGAAGATCGCCGAACACATCGTCGAGCGCCGTTGGGGCACCACCATGGTGCTGACCGAGCCCGATGCCGGATCGGATGTCGGCGCCGGACGCACCAAGGCCTTCCCCAATGAGGACGGCACCTGGCGGATCGAGGGCGTCAAGCGCTTCATCACCTCCGCCGAGCACGACATGAGCGAGAACATCATGCACCTCGTCCTCGCCCGCCCCCACGGGGTCGAGGGTGTCGGCGGACCCGGAACCAAGGGCCTCAGCCTGTTCCTCGTCCCCAAATTGCACTTCGATCTCGAGACCGGTGAGCTCACCGGCGAGCGCAACGGCGCCTATGTGACCAATGTCGAGAAGAAGATGGGCATCAAGGTCTCCACCACCTGCGAGGTGACCTTCGGCGACGGTGAGCCCGCCATCGGTTGGCTGCTCGGCGAGGTCCACAACGGCATCGATCAGATGTTCCGCGTCATCGAGAACGCCCGCATGATGGTCGGCTCCAAGGCCATCGCGACCCTCTCGACCGGCTACCTCAACGCCCTGGAGTACGCCAAGGAGCGGGTACAGGGCGCCGACCTGCTCGATCCAGCCAAGACGGCCCCGCGCGTCACCATCACCCATCATCCGGACGTGCGTCGGTCGCTCATGACGCAGAAGTCCTTCGCCGAGGGCCTGCGATCGCTGATGATCTACACCGGCACCTGGCAGGACGAGATCGCGGTCAAGAAGGCCGCCGGCGAGGACGCCGCTCTGGCGGAGTCGGTCAACGACTTCTTGCTGCCGATCGTCAAGGGCTACGGCTCGGAGCGCTCGTGGGTGCTGCTGGGCACCGAGGCGCTGCAGACCTTCGGCGGATCGGGCTTCCTGCAGGACTACCCGATCGAGCAGTACGTCCGCGATGCCAAGATCGACACCCTCTACGAGGGCACCACGGCAATCCAGGGTCAGGACCTGTTCTTCCGCAAGATCGTCAAGGACAACGGCCAGGCGCTGACCTTCCTGAACAACGAGATCCAGGCGTTCGTCGACAGCGAGGCCGGCAACGGTCGTCTCAAGGTCGAGCGCGACCTGCTCGCGCAGGGACTCGCCGACACCCAGGCGATCGTCGGCGCGATGTTCAACGACCTGATGGCGGCGAGCCCGGCCGAGGAGACCGGCGATGCCCGCAATGTCTACAAGGTCGCGTTGAACACGACCCGCCTGGTCTACGTGCTCGGCGACCTGGTCGTCTCGTGGCTGCTGCTGCGCGGCGCCGAGGTGGCACTCGCGGCACTCGACTCCGGAGCCTCGGGTACGGACCGATCCTTCTACGAGGGCAAGGTCGCCGCCGCGTCCTGGTTCGCCAAGACCGTGTTGCCCAAGCTCACCTCGGAGCGACAGCTCGCAGAGTCCGTCGACCTCGACCTCATGGACCTCGACGAGTCCGCGTTCTGACCGATTGACCCGCCCTGGACCGAGATTTGCTCCCCAAACGTCAACCACCGACCACCACGGTTGACCAACAGGGAGCAAATCTCGGTCCATGTGGCAAGGTGGCGCAGTGAGGTCTCGCTGGTGGTACGTCGTCGCTGCCCTCGTGTCCGCCCTCGGCTGGATCGTCGCGGTGGCCTTCACCGCCGGGACCTGGGACGAGTTGCGCGACAGCACAGTGATCCCGTCCGGGCAGCCCTTCGACGCGGAGGGCCACGATGTCGCCGTCCTCACCGATCTCCCCCAGCCCGGTCGCGATATCACCTGCGAGGCGGTCGGACCGGGCGAGGAGCGCACGGAGATATCGAGCGACTCCATCGTCGATGTCACCGTCATGACAGACGGGACCCGCTGGCATCTCATCGCCCTCATGGAGGACGGACGAGCCGACATGACGGTCGAGTGCACGCCCGGCGACGAGCTCTCCGACAGCGCGAGCTATGGCTACGCGCTCGTCAACGACCTCGACGGACGCGACCTCACGGGTTCGTTGATCGCCTGGGGCTCCCTCGCCGCCGCGCTCGTGATCGCCGTCCTCACCACCTGGCGTCGCCGCACCACCCCCTGACCCCGCAGCCCCCGCCTCCCCGTTGATTGTGACGTTTGGACGGCGAAATGACGCGTTCCACCGTCCAAACGTCACACTCAACGGGGAGGTGAGCGCTAGTGGGACGCCAGCGAATGCGATGCCCTAGGTTGAAGCCATGAGCCTGCGGACCTATGTCGACGCGTGGCGCCACTCGATGGGCGCGATCCTCGATCTCGAGCTCCTCCCCGAGGATGCCGATCGAGTCACCGATCTGCCCGGATGGTCCGTCCGCGACATCGTGGCCCACCTCGTCCATCTCGAGGAGGTCCTCGCCGACGGCACCGAGACCGCCGACACCGCCGGGCCCTCGGCCGTCCCCCAGGACTACACGCAGGCCGGGGTCGATGCCCTGCACGATGTGGGTCTGCCCGACCTTCTGGTCCGGCTCCGCGAGGTCGTAGACCGACGCGCCGCCCAACTGGCGGTGTTGCCCGATGACCCCGCCGCCCCCGCGCCCAGCACGCCCGCGGGCGCCCCCTGGACGTGGGAGACGCTCCTGCGCAACCGCGTCATCGACGCGTGGATGCACGAACAGGATCTGCGCCGCGCCCTCAACCGCACCGGCAACCTCGATTCCCCCGGTGCCCAGGTGACCGTCCAGTCCTTCCGCGCGGCCCTCCCCTTCGTGATCGGCAAGCGTGCGCAGGCACCCGCCGGCCATCCCGTCGCCATCATCGTGACCGGTCCCCTGCCCTTCGCCGCCACCGTCGTCGTCAACGACGATGGACGCGCGGCCGTGGACGACAACGCGGATCCGGCGACGACGCTGACGATGCCAACAGAGGCGTTCATCGTCCTCGGCGGAGGACGGCGCAAGCCCGGACAGGTGCCGGTAGAGGTCGACGGCGACACCGAACTGGCCCACCGCGTCCTCACCGGACTCGCTGTCACGCCCTGACCTCACGCGTAGTCTCATGACCATGAGCGAGCGAGCAGTGAGCACATCTCGGTCCAGGCGGCAACAGCATGAGTGAGCGGTGGAGCACGACCGATATCGGCGATCTCTCCGGACAGACGGCGGTCATCACCGGCGTCACCGGAGGGCTGGGGGCGCACACGGCCCTCGGCCTGGCCCGCCGGGGCGCGCGACTCGTCGTGACGGCCCGTGACACCCGCAAGGCCGAAGACGCGGTGCGCCGGCTGCGGGAGGAGGCTCCGGGCAGCGACATCTCGGTCGTCGAGCTCGATCTCGCGGACCTCACCCAGACGACAGCCGCCGCCCAGGATCTCGCCGCAGCCGAGCCGCGGATCGACATCCTGGTGAACAACGCCGGCGTCATGATCCCGCCCTTCGCCCGTACGCGAGACGGCTTCGAGCTCCAGATGGGCACCAACCACCTCGGCCACTTCGCCTGGACCGCCGGCCTATGGCCGGCATTGCGCCATGGCGCCCGCATCGTGACCGTCTCGTCCTTGGCACATGCCAGCGCCCGCGGCATCGACCTGCGCGCGCTGACCCCGGAGGGCTCACCCCGTCGTTACCGGCGGTGGAATGCGTATGCCGAGTCCAAGCTCGCCAATCTGCTCTTCGCATGGGAGCTCGCCCGCCGTTCAGAGGCCGCGGGCCTTCCGGTGGTGAGCGTCGCGGCCCACCCGGGCTACGCCTCCACGAACCTCACCAAGTCCGGAGTCAACCTGCGAGGCAGGTCGCTGCCGGGCATCGCGATCCACCAGGTCACCGGCATCATCGGCCAGCCCGCCGCGCATGGGGCCCTGCCACTCCTGCGCGCCGCCACGGATCCGACGCTGACGGGAGGCGACTACATAGGCCCGGACGGGTTCCAGCAGCTGCGCGGGCGCCACCCCCGCACCGTCGGGTCGACACGCCTGGCCCGCGATCCGCGCCTCGCCGATGCGCTGTGGTCGGCCTCGCAGAGCGCCACGGGAGTCGTCTTCGACGTGACCTGAGCGAGCGCAGGATGTGCTTCCGTGGTCGCGATGGCTGCCCCAGAGGCACCTCCTCCGTGCACCCCTCCGCCGGCAGGTGACTCAGCGTCCGTCCGCATCGGTGAACGGACGCTGACGCACCGCCCGGGGTACGAATGGACGCAGACGCACCGCCCGGGGTGGGACGGGTCAGTCCCAGTCACGGCCGGACCAGCGGCTCCACTGCTCGGGGTAGTCGGCCCGCAGGTAGTGGCGCGCCTTATGCCGATAGCGCCAGATCTGGATCAGGCCGATCCCCCACAGCACGTACTGGAAGCTCATCGCCAGCTTGAACGCCCCGGGCGTGTACGTGCCCGAGGCGGGGGACGCGAGATCGAGGATGATGCCGATCGCGACGACGAGGATCAGGCTCGCGGTGAAGCCGCCCTGGTTGATGATGCCGGTCGCACTCGCCAGCCTCTCGATCGGATTGGACGTGCGGCCGAGATCGAATCCGATCATCGATGCCGGGCCGCCTACGCCCACGACGACCACGAGCACGATCAGCATCCAGCTCGGCGCACTGCCTGGCCAGGCGAGGACGAGGGTCCACGCCGCCACGATCGCCCAGACGATCGCCAGGACCAGCGAGGACCGGTGCCACTGATAGGCACCCACGAACCAGCCCAGCAGCGGACCGGCCACGATGACCGCCACCACCATGATCGTCAGCAGCACATTGGCGAAAGCCTCGCTGGTGTGCTCGCCCCGCACGAAGAAGGGGAAGCCCCACAGCAGTCCCAGGCACGTCGAGCTGAACTGGGTGGTGAAGTGACACCAGAAGCCCAGCCGGGTGCCCGGGTGGGCCCACGATGCCGTGAGGCTGGTGCGGATATTGGACCAGGACATCTCGACCCCGCGCACGCTGCGGCGAGCGGGCTCGTCGCGCACGAGGAGCACCACCGCGATCGCTGCGATCACGCTCGTCGATGCCGCCACGAGATAGGCCGACGTCCAGCCGATCGTCCCGAGGGCCCACGTCATCGGCGCGGCAGCCGCGATGGCCCCGATCTGTCCGATCGGGCCGGTGATCTGTGTGATGAGCGGGATCCGCCGCGGCGAGAACCACGAGTTGATGAGCCGCAGCACGCAGACGAAGGTCATGGCGTCGCCGAGGCCGACGAACACACGGGCCACGATCGCCATCGGATACGTATCGGCCACCGCGAATCCCGCCTGCGCGAGTGCCAGCACCACCGTGCCGCTGAGCATGACCGCCCGCGGGCCGAAGCGGTCGACCAGCAGACCGACCGGGATCTGCATCGCCGCGTACACCAGCAGCTGGAGCATCGTGAAGGTCGCCAGTTGTGCGGCCGAGATGTCGAAGCGCTCCGATGCCGCCAACCCCGCGACAGCGAGCGATGAACGTTGGAAGACCGCCAACAGATAGGTCGTGACGGCGACGGCCCAGACGACGAGGGCCGCACGATAGCGGCGATCTCGAAAAGCCTGATTCACCAAGGCATTCTACGCTCGGCGATAGATCACCCCGCCGCCGGCCGAGATGCTGTGATCTCTATCACTTAATCGGGTATTCGACTGGCGTAAACCCCCGCGCCTGACATAACGTCTGTTGACGATGAGCCCAGTTCTGACGCAGACCACGACCATCCGACCCATCACCGGAGAGGACCTCGACACGATCGTCGAGATCAACCAGGGCGCCCTCGAGGGTGTCGGTCCTCTCGACCGCGCCGCCACGGCAGCGCTCGTGGAGATGGCCGACGACGCCCTCGTCATGACCGACGAAGGCGACATCGCCGGCTTCGTCATCACACTCCCTCCCGGGGTCGACTACGACTCCAGCCGCTACCGCTGGTTCGACGAGTACTTCGAGACCTCCGAGTACGTCTACCTCGACCGGATCGTCGTCTCGGCGGATCACCGACGCAAGGGCGTCGCCTCGCAGCTCTACGACGCCATCGAGGGAGAGAAGCCGATCGGCCTCGAGGTATACGACCACAACGACGCGTCGCTGGCCTTCCACTCCGGCCGCGGGTTCGAAGAGGTAGGTGTGCTGGCCGAGGGCGGCCCGGTGAACATCATGATGGTGCGTCCCGGCTCCTGAGCCACATGAGACGAGGGGTCTGTCGCCGCGGCGACAGACCCCTCGTCTCGTGTTCAGAAGGTGATCGCCCGGCCGGGGTCGCGCAGCAGGGAGGCGATATCCGCCAGGAAGCGCGAGCCCTGCTCGCCGTCGACCACCCGGTGATCAGAAGCTGCACGCGAGTGGCCGAGACCCACCGCGGCACCACCC
>NZ_MIJB01000022.1 GCF_002174305.1 Aeromicrobium sp. PE09-221
AGAATGCATGACCAGTGTGACCGATCTACGCGATGTGGTCGATGTCGTCATCGGCGTCGACACCCATGTTGAGACCCATACGGCCGCGGTCGTCGATGCCCGCACCGGAGCGGTCCTCGATGAGATCACGGTGGAGACCACCCCGGCGGGATATGAGGAGCTGAGCGCCTTCGCCGACGAGCACGCCTCGCTCAGAGCATGGGCAGTGGAGGGCACGGGAGGTCACGGTGCTGGCCTGGCCCGTCACCTCGCCCGCGCTCAGGAGATCGTGATCGAGCTCGACCGGCCCGAACGCAGCCGGCGCCGTAACGGCGCCAAGTCCGACCCGCTCGACGCCCAGCGCGCCGCCCGCGAGGCTCTGGCTCGCACTCGGCTCGGTACACCCCGTTCGGGCGGGGACCGCCAGGCCCTGTCGGTCCTCTTGGCTGCCCGCCGGTCGGCTGTCGAAGCAGCCACTGTCGCTCAGCGCCAGCTGTTCAGCCTGGTGATCGCCGCCCCCGAACCCGTCCGGTCCCGGTTTCGTGGCAAGAAGATCCCCGCGATGGTCGCTGCCGCCGCCACGATGCGGCTGCACCCGTCCTGGGACACCGAGACCCGCACGACCGTGACCGTGCTGCGGACACTGGCCCGCCGCGTCAAGGACCTGACCCAGGAGGCCGCCGAGCACGAGAAGACCATCCTCACCATCGTCCGGGCCTGGCGCCCTGACCTGCTGGCCCAACCCGGGGTGGGGCCGATCGTCGCCGCCACCGTGCTGTGTGCCTGGTCCCACCCCGGACGCGTGCGCTCCGAAGCCGCGTTCGCCATGCTCGCCGGTGTCGCACCCATCCCCGCCAACAGTGGTCAGATCACCACGCGATACAGGCTCAATCGCCATGGCGACCGCCAGCTCAACCGAGCCCTGCACACCATCGCCCTGTCCCGACAGCATTACCACCAAGCAACCCGCGACTACACCGCCCGCCGCACCAGCGAGGGCAAGACTCCCCGCGAGATCAAACGCTGCCTCAAGCGATACATCGCCCGAGACCTCTACCGAATCCTCGAAAACCCTCCGTCAACACCTTGACGAACCATAGGAGCATCGCCGGACCGGAGCTGGAGCCCCAACGCGAGCACGGCGATGAGCGCGACCGCAGAGACGGCGACCGGCAGTGAAGAGGCTGTGGCGACGCCGCCGATGGCCGGACTCAGAGCGATGGTCGCCGTGCGCATCACCCAGCCGATCCAGGTCACTCCCGCGTGTGGTCGCAAACCCGGCAGGGCATCGGCACGCGCGAAGGCCAGCGGGACGGTGATCGCGCATCCGAGCCCCGCCAGCGCCAGACCAGCCAGCGTCGACACGGCTCCTGGCGACCATGCGACCAGGGCCAGACCGACCGCCACAGCGCTCAAGCTGGTGATCAGAGCCGTCCGGCCGCCGACGCGGTCGATGTAACGGTCCCCGACCAGACGACCGATGAACTGAGCCGCCAGCAAGACGCTCAGGCCGATGCCTGCCGACGACGCCGGCACATCGCGCTCGGTGGACAGCAGGACGGCCGACCAGTTGTTGCCCACGTCCTCGACCGAGATCCCTGCGAGCGCCACCAGGGCCAGGGGTGCCAGCGACAGCATGGCACGGCGGCTGAGCGGACCGGTCGTCGTCTCCTCAGCGGTCGGCCGACGGCCATCGGGGAGGAAGAGGCGTGCCGCGGTCGCCATAGCGATCACGCAGAGCGCACCCCACGTCACCAGGTGAAGCGTCAGCGGCATACCGGCCGACGCGGCGGCCGTCCCCACCATGCCGCCGATGGCCGCGCCGATGCTCCACCCGGCGTGCATCGATGTCAGCACCGACCGGCCGTAGACCTCCTGCACACGAAGACCTTGGGCATTCTGCGCGACGTCGACCACGGCATCGCCGAAGCCGGCGAGAATCAGTCCCGCCACGAAGATCGCCGCGCTCCCGACCGCCACGCCGGACGCCGTGACCACGAGCGCCAACGCGATCCACGCGGTGCCGATCACGGTCGTCCATCTCATCCCCATCCGACGCAACACCATCCCAGGGAGATGGAACGCACCTGCCGCACCGATCGTGAATCCCACGACGACGACCCCGAAGGTGGCGGGGCTGAGCGCAAGGTGGTCCTTCACCTCGGCGTAGCGAGCGAGCAGCGTCGCCGGGAGAGCTCCGTTGGTGGCGAACGCGACCATCGCCGCGGCCCGGGCGCGGCGAGGAACGTGAGAAGGCACATCGAGCACCCTCTCCTCCATCGGCACCTCGCGCAACGCCAATATCCCGTTGAGTGTGACGTTTGGACGGTGAAACTCAGCGATCTGCCGTCTAAACGTCACACTCAACGGGATATCGAGCCGCGGATATGGTGGCGACTCGCGGGTAACCGGGTCCATCGCGTAAAAAAGGCGGGTGAGTCACTCGACGACGGACAGCGCGATCGGCATGAACCCGTCCCCCAATATCTCCCATTCGATCACCGTGCGCCTCGAAGTGCCGCCCGGCGGAACGGCCGTCGGCCACCTCACCACGACAGTGGAGTCGGCAGGCGGCATCGTCACCGCGCTCGATGTCGCGGCCTCGCGGTCCGATGCCCTGCGGATCGACCTCACCATCGCCGCCGGCGACACCGCGCATGCCGATCGCATCGTCGACGCGCTGCGCGATATCCCGGACGTCGACGTCAAGAAGGTTTCCGACCGCACCTTCCTGATGCACCTGGGGGGTGTCATCGAGACCGCCTCGAAACACCCGCTGCGCAACCGCGACGACCTCTCCATGGTCTACACGCCCGGCGTCGCGCGTATCTGCCAGGCGATCGCGGCCGACCGCGAGGACGCCCGTCGCCTCACCGTGAAGCGCAACAGCGTCGCGGTCGTCAGCGACGGTTCCGCGGTGCTGGGACTCGGCAATATCGGCCCGCACGCGGCGCTGCCGGTCATGGAGGGCAAGGCCGCACTGTTCAAGACCTTCGGCGCCATCGACGCCTGGCCGCTATGCCTCGACACCCAGGACGTCGACGCGATCGTGGAGACCGTGGCCGCCGTCGCTCCCGGATTCGCCGGAATCAACCTGGAGGACATCTCGGCTCCGCGGTGCTTCGAGATCGAGAAACGGTTGCGTGAACGGCTGGACATCCCGGTCTTCCACGATGACCAGCACGGTACCGCGATCGTCGTGCTCGCGGCACTCCGGAACGCGCTGCGGGTCGTGGAGAAGTCCCTCGATGAGGTACGTGTCGTGCTGGTGGGCGCGGGGGCAGCCGGGACCGCGATCCTGCGCCTGCTGCTCGGCGCCGGCCTCAGCGATGTCGTCGTCTGCGATATCGACGGAATCGTCTCGGCCGATCGCGGTGACGCCGATCCCACCTTGAGGTGGATCGGCGAGAACACCAACCCCGAGGGCCTGAGCGGCACGCTCCGCGACGCCCTCCCGGGAGCCGATGTCTTCATCGGGGTCTCGGCACCCGGCCTGATCGATGCGGAGGATGTCGCCGAGATGGCCGAGCGCGCCGTGGTCTTCGCCCTGGCCAATCCCGATCCCGAGATCGACCCGTCGCTGGCTCGTCAGCACGCTACGGTCGTGGCCACCGGTCGTTCGGACTACCCGAATCAGATCAACAACGTCCTCGCGTTCCCGGGAATCTTCCGGGGCCTGCTGGACGCCCACGCGCACGATATCGACGTGCCCGTCCTCATCGCGGCGGCCGAGGCCATCGCCGCCTGCGTCGAGGACGAGGAGCTCAACGCCGACTACATCGTGCCCAGCGTGTTCCATCCCGAGGTGCACCACCGGGTCGCGGAGTCGGTGGAACGGGTCGCCCGCGAGCAGCTGCGAGAGTCGAGCTGAAGGTCACACCGTCGGCGTGACCTTCGACAGGCCCTCGGGCTGATCGGGGTCGACTCCCCGGGCACGCGAGACCGCGAGTGCCAGCTGCTGCCCGCGGATCGTGGCCAGGATGGCCGTCAGCTCAGGGGTCGTCGTGGGGAGACCGATATCGGCTTCCTCCCCCGATCCCACGAGCCGCGCCAACCGGCCATCGGTGCGCAGGGAGCCGATCAGGTCTCGGGTATCGTCATCGGCTGGACCATCCCCCGCGAATCCGATCACGGGAACGCCCGCGTGGGCGAGGTGCACCGGACCGTGCCGGAAGTCCGCAGTCGAGAATCCGTGGGCCGCGATGCCGGCGGTCTCCTGGAGCTTGAGCGCGGACTCGAAGGCGGCGGCGTCGCAGAAACCGCGTCCCACCAGCGCCAGCGCCCCGGACGCGGCAAGCTCCATCCCGAGGGCCTGGACAGCGTCGCCGTCGTCGAGCACCTGTCTCGCCTGTCCGGCGAGCGCATCGAGCTCGACGGCAGCGACCCTCGGTCCACCGAGAGCATTGGCGACCGCAAGCCCGGCGAGCATCTGCGCCGTCACCGTCTTGGTGGCCGGCACGGCCTTCTCTTCTCCCACTCCGAGGACCACGGGCACGTCGCTGGCCGCCGCGAGCGGCGAATCACCGTCATTCGTGACGCCGATGACGAGTGCCCCCGCTTCCCGGCAGGAGACGGCCAGGTCGACGATCTCCGGCGTGCGTCCCGACTGTGACAACGCGAGGACGAGCCACGAGGCGTAGGCCTCAGGTGACTGGCCATAGGCGGTGTACACGCTCGGGGTGAGGAAGCTGACGGGAGCACCGCTGCGGGCCTGGGCGGCATAGGCGGCCACCCGCGCGGCATTGTCGCTCGATCCCCGCGCGAGCACGGCGAGCCCGTGCCGGGAGTCGGCGCCGTGGCGGCGCAGTTCTTGCACGAAGGAGTCGAATCGACCGGCGATCCGGGCGAGCGCATCGGGCTGCTCGTCCATTTCCTGGCTCATCTGGCGACCGAGCACGGTCATCGAGCATTCTCCTCGGATAGTAGAAGTTCGGTCGGGGTACCGACCGCTAGGACATCGGGCAGCCCGAGCCAGCGGCCGACACCGGCCCCGATATCGGCCAAGGAAGCCAGGTCGCGTCCCGTGGACCGACCGGGCTCTGCCGTTCCTCGGGCTGCCAGCACGGGCACCCACTCGCGGGTGTGGAAGGGATGGCCGATCGAGGGATCGTTGCCATGGTCGGCGGTGATCACCAGCAGATCATCGGGCCCTCCGGCCCGGGCGATCTCGCCGATGCGCTCATCGACGTATTCGAGCAGGTCGGCGTACGCGAGCGGGTCCTGCGAGTGACCGGCAAGATCCGTCTGTTGGACATTGGCGACGACGAGACCCGAGCCCGCCACACCCGCGACGGCATCCATGATCCGGTCGGTCTCGACCGCGGGCAGCCGCCGGAGCTCCGGCCCGCCGATGAGCAGATCGGCGGCCTTGCCGACGAGCGTGACGTCCAGTCCGTCGCGGGCGGCGACCTCGTGCAGCTGCCGCCCGTGATCGACCTCCGCACCCAGATGGAGGACCTGGAGTCCATCGTGCTGATAGAGGCCGCTGGCAGGGGTGTCCATGCCGATGGCACCATCCGAGCCCTCCCGGACCGCTTCAGCGAGTGGACGATCGGTGTGCCCCCCGACGGCGATCACACGGGCCACGGGTGCCACGGAGCGCACGATCCTGGCTATCGCGACGATGTCCTCGAAGGGCAGATCCGTCAGACGGCAGGAGACGTTCCAGTTGAGGCCCGGATCGGCTTCGAGGTTGTCGTGCACGAGAGCGGCCCCGTCGACCACGAGGAGCGGCAGCCCGTCCAGCCTCTCGACCATGTGTCCATCAGCCCGCAGCGCCTGCTCGACGGCGACGATCCGCTCGACCAGCAAGCACAAGGTCACATGGGACATGTCGGCGCCCATGAGAGTCTGATGGCCGGCGAAGGAGTCCGCTCCGGGATATCCCAGAGCGGCGCGCCGCGCGACGGCCTCGATTCCAGGTGCGATGGCCGGCACACCCAGGTCACCGGCCAGGTCCGGACGGAGGGCTCCCAGGCCGAGCCGGCTCAGCCACGGGAGATGCAGGCTGCGGCCGCGTTCGCGCCGCGACCATGTGGTGAGCGCGCCGAGGGTGTCAGCATGCGCGTCGGAGCCGCGGAGCACCCCCGCATCGGGCATCGCCCCGATCCCGAACCCGTCGATGACCACGACGGTGGCCGAGCGCCGCGTCATCGCAGCCTCCGCCCCTGCGCATCGAACACGCCGTCCACGCGAGGGGCACCGATCCCGACGCCCGAGACCACGGCGACCTGGGATCGGGTGACGAAGATCTGCGTACGGAAGGCCATGACGGCGGTATCGCCGATCTGCGCCGCCGGTCCGTCCCCGTCCCAGTCGAATCGGCGGTAGTAGTCGATGCTCGCCGCAGAGGCCTTGTGGAGGCTGGCCGCCCGCAACCCCCGGTCGGTCTGCACGATCATCCGCCGGGCGTGACCCCGTGAATAGAACCCACCGCCGAAGACACTCGGCGCGGAGCCGAGCTGGGCGATCTCGGAGACATACACCAGCGCCGGCTGCTCGGCGAGGTCGTCGCGGACAGCATGCTCCGGCGTGGTTCCCGTCAACGCGTGCCCCGGCTCACCGAACCGACCGCCGAGGTCGGCGATCTGGCCGATCGTGCTGACGCTCGTGTGGCTGGGTAGCGACAGGAGAGCCTCGATGCCGTGGCCTCGCAGGATGCCCGCGGCCTCGGCCACCTTCGGATAGGTGTCGGTCGGCTCGGGACGCTGTGCGGACTCGTCGAAGCTGATGCAGGGAAAGCCGGTGACCCCGGCGATCTCGACACCGTCGATGCTCCGTGCCAGCAGCAGCGCGCCCTCGACATCGTCGAGCTCGAACCCACCGTCCTGACCCGGGAATGTGACGTTCCGGGCACCGCGGATCTTGAGGAGCAGACGCTGTATCCGGCCTTGTGCCGAGGCGACTCGCGCGACTGCCCGCAGATTCGCGGTGTCGGTCACGGTCACGTAGTCGGGACCGGCGGCCAGGAGCGCCGGCAGACGACGGACCGGGGTCTGAACGAGGTGGCCGAGATTCGCCAGTCGTACGCCGGCGCCGAGCAGCATCTGCGCCTCTCGGTGGTCAATCGCGGTCGCGGACTCGATGTGCTCGGCAATGGTCGTGCTCACCAGTGGATTGCGGCCGTACTGCTTGGCGACGAACCAGAGGTCGACCCCGTGCTCGCGTCCGGCCGCGGCGAGGGCGGCCGCGTTGCGGGCCACAGCATCTCGGTCGATCACATAGGTGTCCGGCTCGATCGTGCCGTCTCGGTGCAGGGCGATCGCCGCGTCGATCAGAGCGGGATTGCGGCGCTGGGTGGTCGTCAAGAACACTCACGCCCTCCTCTCGGCGATAGCCCGGCGCAGAAGATCGGCGGTGAGCTGTGCCCCGGCGCGCATCGGGTTGATGCGCACAGCCCACTCCCGCAGGTCCGGCTGTGCCTCGAGGGTCGACGACGACAACCGGTAGACGAGCGGGGTGATCTCGTAGCGCGAGTTCGATCCGACGGGGAAGGGTGCGGCCCCCTGACTCGCGGCCCACTGTGGGACCTGCTCGGCGACGGGCTCATCCAATAGGGCGATGACGCACAGGTCCTGGACATTGGCCAGGCGGGCGTCGACGATACCCTCGACCTCACCGTCGGCCAGCGATCGAGCCAGCTCGACCGTCGCCTCCGCCTGAGCCGCCCAGTTGAGCGGCACCATGACCAGTGCCTGGAGTGCGGCGAGCGCTTGATGTCCCTGCACTTGACCGCCACCGGAGTAGTTGGCGTGCCGAACGCGGTCGACGACATCGCCCGCGCCGAGCACGACACCGATGCCTTCGGGTCCATGCAGCTTGAACAGGGAGAAGGCCGAGATATCGGCGCCGAGCTCGATGCCGATCCGGGGTGTTCGGAACACCGCATAGTTGTCGTCGACGATCACCCGCCGCCCGGCCTGTGCCGCTACGGCGATCACATCGGCGGGCTGGTGGGCGTCGGCGAGACGCTGGCGGGTGTGCTGCACGTACACCCACGCGGAGGACTCCTCCTCCATCACGCGGCGCACCGCCGCGAGGTCCTCGAAGTCGACGCGGACACACTCGACGAGACCGTCGCGGAACGTGGTGGCCGTCGTCGAGTAGTCGGGAGCGTCGTGGACGATGAGCCGGCGGCGGCCTTCCGTCCACGGCCCGGCCGATAACGCGGCGCGGATGGCACCGGTGCCGGCGCCCTGTACCAGACACGCGTCATCCGCACCGAAGGCCGCCGCGAGCACTCGCTCGGTACGGCGGGTGGTGTCCGGCTGTCCCAGCCCGGGCACGACCCCGGCGTCGCTGCGGAAGACCGCGCCCTCAGAGAGATGCTCGGCGACACCGGCCACGAACCGCTGCTGGGCATCGAGGGCTTGCGCCGCGGTGATGGTCGGCAGCGGTGTGGTGGTAGGCAGGGCGGGACGTTTCATGGCTCCTCGTTTCCGGTGAGCCATCGCAGTGCGTTGGCTCGGTAGATCAGGTCGAGCACGTCCGTACCCACTCCCCTGTCGATGAGCATCCGGCGGAAGGGACCGAGGACATAGCCGTAGCCCTGGCCGCCTCGGTAGCGCAGATAGCTGTCGCGGGAGATGTCGTTGCTGAGCAGGATGTGCCGTTCGAATCCGGCCTCCAGGAGGTCGAGCAGTAGCTCGACCCGCCGCTCGTCGCTCTGGTAGCCGGTCTTGCCGACAGTGTCGAAGGCGACATAGGCACCCGCTCGCGCCAGTTCGCGGTGCTGGCGGCCGTCCTCGCAGAGGTCTTGGTGGCCCAGCGAGATCCGATGCGGTGGGAGTCCCTCGCCGGTCAGCAGCTCGAGCTGCTCGCGAGCACCCCGGCCCAGATGCGCGTGCGTTCCGAGGGACAATCCGCTCTCGACCGCGGCTCGCGCCGAGGCACGCAGACCGATGCGCTCGGCATCGCTCGCCTGCTCGCCGTGGCTGCCGATTTCGCCGAGCACTCCGGGGACGATGCCGTCCTGCAGGCCGTCCCGGATATCAGCGAGCAGCACCTCCGTCGCGTCCTCGACCGAGGTCCCGGGTTCGCCGTGCGGATGGAAGCGCTCGTAGTACCAACCGGTCGCGACCACCACCTCGACGCCGGATTCCTCGCTGATGCGCCGGACCGCTCCAGGGTCACCGCGCATGCCCCGACAGGTCAGGTCGATGACCAGTCCGAGATCGTGTTCGCGCCGCGCATCCGCGAGCTCGGCGGTCACCGCGTCCGTGTCGTGCAGCATCGCCTCCGCATCGCCGTCCGTGCGGAGGTCGAGGCGCAGATGCTCGTGGGCCAGTACCTTCCCGCCGATGTCATCGGTGCGGAGATGCCGTCCGGTCGCGGTGCGGATCGGCATCAGGCCGCCACCGGCGCCACGAGTCCGACCAGATAGAGCAGATTCAACGCGATACCGCTCACGATGACCGCGGCCGGACCGGCGGCCATCCGGACGACGGGGCGCCCCATCGACTCGTTGAGCAGGTAGAGGCCGCCCACCAGGGCGATGCCGAGTCCGCCACCCATGGCCAGACCGGCCATCAGGGAGCCGACGAGGATCGCGAGGGAGAGGGACTCCGTGATCGCATTGCGGATATGGTCGGCGGCATCGCGCACGCTCGGCCAGTGCTGCAGCCAGCGTCCGAGTGCGCTGAGGAGGAAGACCTCCACGGTCATGATCACCGCGCCGAGCACGAAGGCCACCGCGAGCGCCAGGGGCCAGGAATCGATGAACAGGTGCGTCAGGTATCCGACGGGATATACGAAGGTGAATCCCGCCATCGCGTAGGCGCCCGAGGCGAGGGCCGTCGTCGCGATGAGCGGCACGAAGCCGAAGGCACGCAGGAAGTCGACCTGTGCCGCCTCGGCGTAGGACCCCTCCGCCACGAGGAAGCTGGTGGCCTCGCCACCGCCGAAGACCCCGCTCGCCGCGAGCATGCACACCAGGCCGCCGAGGATCGCGAACCACACGATGTTCTTGCGCAGACGGATCGCATTGGGACCGAAGAGCTGGTTGGAGACCTCAGCGGTCGCGGCGCGCTGTGTCTCGTAGGCCTCCCGCTCCTCCGCGCTCTTGCCCGCGAGCTCGGCCATCTCTCGGCGCCGAGTGGTGCGGTCCTGGGTCACCGCGAACACGAGCAGCATGATGACGCCGGCCGCCATCGCGATCGATCCGGCGAACAGGTCGGGCCACAGGTTCATCGAGAGCAGGATGGCGGCGATCTCGACGACGAGCGTGAGAACACCCTTGAGACGACCGAACTGCCGCGTGATGGCCAGGACCGGGAAGATGGTGAAGAGCCACAGGATGGGGGTCGAGATCTGCTGCAACGACGTGATGAAGTCGATCGGCAGGGCCGTGGCGGCCGAGTTCGCGGCGTTCAGCCCGAAGACGCAGACAGCGCCCCAGGCGCCGCCGGCGACGGCCGCGAGCCAGCGCCACGGTGCCAGGAGGCCAAGGATCTCGACGGGCAGGAAGACCAGCCACGGGTTGAGCACGCCGGTCGAGAGGGCCATGGGTGCTCCCAGCCCGAAGATGAATCCGGCCGAGAGGCCGAAGACGATCGTCGCGGTGGCCAGGCGCGTGGAGGTACCGCGGATGTAGTCGAGGAGGAACGGGCGGGCGCCGTCGTTGAAGACCGCCAGCGCGGCGTTGGCGATGAGGGCCGCGAAGGCCGACAGCACGATGACGAGGATGCCCTGCCAGGGCTCAAAGGAGACGGTGGACGTCTCGGCGGCGAGCAGCGACATGGCTCAAGCCCCCTGACGGGCCTCGAGGGCCCTCCACAGCATCGGCACGATCTCCTGCACCTGGTCGATCGAGAAGCCGAAGGCGACATTGCCCGCCTCGACGGCGGCGTTGACCTGCTCCTGCGATGGGAGCGAGCGCCCGAAGGTGTGGGTCCGCTGCGAGCCGAGGAAGCCGACCAGGACACCCAGGCTCGCGCCGGCGCCGGTGTGGCAGGTACCGAGGTAGAAGTCGACCGCACCGGACTGCAGCTGGATGGCCGCATCCATGTCGGTGCCGATCGTGACGGTGTCGCCGTCGCCCAGCAGTGGTCGCAGTGCGTCCGCGACCTCCGACTTGGCGACTCCTCCGGCGATGATCTTCATGACTGCTCCTTGGTAGAGGTCAGGGCGAGGGTGCCCAGGTGGAGACTGAGGTACTGCTGCTCGATCGGCGACAGCGCGACGCCGAGAGATCGTTCGGCCCGCCCGGACACCGCGGCGGCATCGGCGATGGCGGAGGGGAAGTGCGTGACGACTTCGCGGTAGACGATCTCACCGGGCGGGTCGATATCCGGATCGCGACGGATCATCCGGCCGAGCGCGGCGATGAGATGCGAGGCGAGGGCCCCTGCCGACTGCTCGGTGACCTCGAACCGCGGTTCGAGTCTTTCCAGCTCCTCGCGGACGAAGTCGACGACGCCATCGGGGGTGTCGTCCATGGCTTCATAGAGCGCGAGCCGCTGGCGCAGCGTGTCGTCCATCGAATTCCTTCTCAGTAGGTCGGGATACGCCGGCCTGCCACGACCTCCTCGGCGGACCGCATGATGAGGTCGGCGCCGAGGGCTCGGGTGACGGGCGTGGGGGTCGGGCCGGCGTCGCGGCGGGCCGCTATCACCGCCGAGGTGGTCGCGACGGTGTCCACACCGTCGAGCGGGTGTGCGGTGACGGGGACGGTGATGTGGGCGTCGATCTCGTCGAGATTCCATACGGTCGCGTCGACCAGGCCATCGGCGAAGTAGCGACCGAGCTGGTTGTAGGAGACCTCGATGAGCCGGTCATCGGGCAGCTGGGGGAAGCGGGCCATGGTGAGTGCCGTCTGGTCGGTGGAGGACGGGTCGACGGCGACGCGCAGGTCGGGATCCTCGGGATCGCGACCTTCCGCGAGCACGAGGCCGTGGGCGCCGACATAGGTATGGGGTCCGAAGTCGCGGATGATCTCCAACTCGGGGTCGCCCTCGGCAGCGAGCCTCGACATGACGGCGAAGTCGGCGCGCTCGCGATGCAGCGCCGCGGCGCGGTCGGCGGCTCCTCGGACGAACATCAGCGTGAGAGGAACCCCGACCTCGACGAAGGCGGCGTGCAGGCCCGTGGCCAGACCCTCATAGCGGCGCGAGTACGGCAAGGGCATCGCGACGGACACGCTGGACCCGCCGGCCAGCTCCCAGAGGAGTCGATGATCGATGCTCGTGACGAAGGTGCCGAGCTTCCCACGCGGCCGGATCTCGACGGCGCCCGCTTCCTCCAGCAATGCCAGGGCGGCCTGCACCGTGCCCTTGCCGACCTGATGGCGCTCGCTGAGGTCCTGCACCGTCGGCATCCGGTCCCCTGCTGAAGCAGCCGACAGCTCGAGCGCGAGGCGGTGCGCGACGGCACCGGCCTTCGACATGAGCACGTGCATCCGGGTCATAGTGGCAATCTATCCAATATTCTGGATATTGACTAGAGCCTTTCTCGACCTTTCTGTCGCCCAGCGCATCCGCGTCGCGGTTGATTGAATGGTTCGAGACCTACTGGCGATCCGCACGATCCACGAGAGGTGGCGCATGGAGTCGAGACTCGCTTTGACCGTCGATGGGGAGGAGCACACGATCGAGGTGGACACCCGGACCACGCTCCTCGACGCGCTACGCGACCGCATCGGGGCGACGGCGCCCAAGAAGGGCTGCGATCACGGCCAGTGCGGTTCGTGCACGGTCATCGAAGACGGCCGACGGGTGACCACATGCCTCTCCCTCGCGGTCGCCCACGACGGTGCGAGCATCGTCACGGCGAGCGGCCTGAGCGATGGCGACCTAGGGTTGCATCCGATGCAGCAGGCGTTCATCGAGCAGGACGCCTTCCAGTGCGGGTATTGCACGCCGGGGCAGATCTGCTCCGCGATCGGCATGCTGGCCGAGATCGCCGATGGCTCCCCCAGTTTCGTGACCGAGGACCTCGCGGACCCGCCGACGCTGACCGATGCCGAGATCCGCGAGCGCCTGAGCGGCAATCTGTGCCGCTGCGGCGCCTATGTCAATATCCTGGCCGCCGTCCGTCAGGCGACCCAGCACTCGGACAAGGGCGCCGCATGAGGCCCTTCGACTACGAACGCGCCACCGACGCGGCCGATGCAGTGGCGAGGGCGGCGTCGCGGCCCGAGGCCGTCTTCCTGGCCGGCGGAACCAATCTCGTCGACCATCTCAAGCTCGGTCTCGTGGAGCCCGAGCTCCTGGTCGACATCTCCCACCTGCCCCTCGCCGCGATCGAGCAGGAGCCTGACGGCACACTCGATATCGGTGCGAATGTCCGCAACGCCGACCTCGCCGCCCATCCGGCGGTACGCCGCAGCCATCCCCTGCTCTCCCGCGCACTGTTGTCCGGAGCCTCGGGACAGCTGCGCAATCTCGCCACCACCGGGGGCAACCTGCTCCAACGCACCCGATGTGTCTACTTCCAGGACGTCACCACGCCCTGCAACAAGCGCAGCCCCGGCAGCGGGTGCTCCGCGCTCGGCGGCCATACCGAGCAGCACGCCATCTTCGGCGCCTCGCAACAGTGCATCGCCGTTCACCCCTCGGATATGGCGGTGGCGCTCGCAGCGCTCGATGCGCAGGTCTCACTGCTCGGGCCCGAGGGTGTGACGAGCATGCCCGTGACAGAGCTCCACCGCCTTCCCGGGGACTCCCCCGAGCGCGATACGGTCCTCGATCGCGGTCAGCTCATCACCGGTGTCCGTATCCCACCGCCGCCGGCAGGTGCCCGGCACACATACCGCAAGGTTCGGGAGCGGTCGTCCTTCGCCTTCGCTCTCATCTCGCTGGCTGCGGAGATGGTCGTCGAGGACGGCGTCATCGCCAGCGCGCGGCTGGCACTCGGCGGGGTCGCGCACAAGCCCTGGCGCGCACGCCGTGCCGAAGAGGTGTTGCACGGCGCGCCCGCCATCACAGAGACCTTTACGGCGGCGGCCAAGGCGGAGCTCGAACAGGCCCGCCCATTGGAGGGCAATGCCTTCAAGGTGCCGATGGCACGGGCCATGATCGTGGCGGCCCTCAAGGAACTGGCCGTGGAGACCACATGACGAACGCCATCGGCACGTCGACCGCGCGGGTCGACGGCATCGCGAAGGTCACCGGGACCGCGCAGTACGCCTACGAGCATCCGTTCACCGATCCCGTCTACCTCCATCCGGTGCAGGCCACCGTCGCCCGCGGAGCGGTGGACACCTTCCGCTCCGATAAGGCCGAATCGGTGGACGGCGTGCTGGCCGTCCTGTCGCCGTGGAACGCTCCCCGCCTCGCGGATGTCTCCGACCCAGAGCTGAGCCTTCTCCAGGGTCCCGAGGTGAGATTCCGGGGGCAGATCATCGGTGCCGTGATCGCGACGACCCCCGAGATCGCACGGCATGCTCAGTCGCTCGTCGAGGTCGAGTACACGACGGACGACCACGACACCGTCCTCCGCGCCGACCACCCCGATCGGTATCCCGAGGACGATCCACAGACCATCGGGGACGATGTCGACGAGAAGCTCTCGTCCGCACAGCTCGTGATCGACCAGCGGTACTCCACACCCGAGGAGCACAACACCCCGATGGAGCCGCACACGGCGGTCGCCCTCTGGGACCCCGCCGAGCAACACCTGACACTCACCACCGCGACCCAGGGACCGCACAGCGTCGTCGACACCCTCGCACCGCTGCTGGGCTTGGAACCGCAACAGCTGCGAGTGGTCTCACCACACGTCGGCGGCGGTTTCGGGTCCAAGGCAGCGCCCCACGGGCACGATCTCGTCGCCGCTCTGGGCGCCCTGGCTCTGCCCGGTCGGGCCGTGAAGTATGCGGTCACCCGGCAGCAGGGCTTCGTCTTCGTCGGCTACCGCTCCCCCACGCGGCAGCATCTACGCCTCGGAGCTCGCTGCGACGGCACCCTGACCGCGATAGACCACGAGTCCTTCTCCCAGGTGTCACCGGCCGGGACCTTCTCGGAGAGTGCGTCGTCGATCTCGGCGAGCATGTATGCCGCGGACGCCCGTCGACTCGTCCATCACCTCGTACCGCTCGACGTCCCGCCCCCGCATTGGATGCGCGCACCGGGTGAGGCCCCGGGCATGTTCGCTCTGGAGGTGGCGATGGACGAGCTGGCGGTGGCCGCGGGCATCGATCCCGTCGAGCTACGCATCCGCAACGACCCGGATCGCGACCCGGCGACTGGCAACCGGTGGACCTCTCGGCGGCTCGTCGAGTGCCTGCACGAGGGGGCCCGGCAGTTCGGATGGAGGGACAGGGATCCTCATCCGGGTATCCGACGTGACGGGGAGTGGCTGATCGGCACCGGTATGGCCAGCGCGACGTACCCGCACGTGATGTCGCCGGGAACCAAGGTGACGATCCGACACGACGGCGGCGGCAGGTACACCGTGCGCACCGGCGCGGCCGATATCGGTACGGGGGCGTGGACCACGCTGACGCTCATCTCGGCCGATGCGCTGCGGGTGTCACGGGAACGCGTGACGATGGAGATCGGGGACTCGTCGTTGCCGACCGCGACCGTTGCGGGCGGTTCCTCCGGCACGACCTCCTGGGGTTCGGCCATCGTCGCGACCGCCGAGGCCTTCCGCCGGCAGCACGGGGACGACCCTGAGGCCGGAGCGCAGACGACCGGGGGCGTCTCGGAGGATCCGTTGGCCGAGGGGTACACCGCTGCATCCTTCGGGGCTCACTTCGTGGAGGTGCGCGTACATCCGGGCACCGGAGAGGTGCGCGTGCCGCGGATGCGCGGGGTGTTCTCCATAGGCCGCGTCATCAATCCCCGGACCGTGCGCTCTCAGCTCCTCGGCGGAATGGTGATGGGCCTGTCGATGGCCCTGCATGAGAAGAGCGTCCGCGACCCGCGGTTCGGCCACGTGGTCACCCAAGATCTCGCCACCTATCACGTTCCCGTAAACGCCGATATCGAGGACATGGACGCGAGCTGGCTGGACGAGACCGACGAGCTTGCGACGCCGATGGGCTCGCGCGGAGCCGGGGAGATCGGGATCGTCGGGTCGGCAGCGGCCATCGCCAATGCCGTCTACCACGCGACGGGGACTCGCGTACGCGACCTGCCGATCACACCACCGGCCCTCGTGCGCGACTAGGCCGTGTCTGGTAGTCCAAGGCCGTTGCGAGCGCCGCATCCACGGGATGCCTCGCAATCCCCCGAGCACTCCGCAGAGCGGAGGGGGGTACCTCCCGCGAGCGCTAGCGAGTGGGGGAAAGGGAGGTGCCCCCACGCCGGAGCGAAGCCATACCGGCCGGGGGTCCCCCACGTAGCGAGGGGCCCGTGGCGTGGCGCGCAGCAGGTCAGGGATCGCCAGACACGGCCTAGTGATCTGAGGGCCAGAGCCCGGCCCTCCACGCGTCCCGGGAAGCCACGCTCAGCCGCCGTGCCGGGTCGCCCGGATCGGCCAGCGTCACGATCCACCCGTGATCCATGACGGGTTCCATACCCAGCAGACCGGAGTAGAACTCGACGGATGCCGGCACATCGGGGACGATGCGTCGCACGGTCATGGGTTCACGACAGAACGGGGAGAGATGGCTGGGGTACTAGGACTCGAACCTAGAACAACTGATTGAGTCCGGCCTCCCGTGCCACTACGTGCTCCGCCCGATTCCTCGCGTCATTCCAAGGATTTCGGACACCCCCAGCATACAACAACTACGGGTAGAAACGTGACAACCCGTGGACCCCGGACGCAAAACGGGACCGAAAAAGGGACCGAACCCGGCCCCGCTAAATGCACCACAGCGAGACCCGAGACAGGACCGCTCCACTGCCCAGGGCATGCCCGTTCACCTTCGCGGTATCGACGAAGGGATGCGGTGATGAACGAGTTGAGCGCGCTAGCCACAGACGAGCGGTCCGGACGCATGGTCTTAGCAAGCATCGTCGACCCAGGTGACGTCTTGACCGGTCGGGTGCTCGCCCGCGCCGGCGCGGTGGAGACGGTCCGTGCGCTGACGGCAGAAGGCGTGGCCCCTGGGCTGGGCAAGGTCGAGACTTGGCTGTGGCGATCACGTCTACCCCGGCAGGTCGACGCTCGACAGGTCGCGGAGACGATGACACGCGCCGAGCGAGAAGGATTCAGCACCTTGATCCCTGGCGATCGTGACTTCCCTGTCGCTCTGGATGACCTCGGTGTCGAGAGGCCGTATGTGCTGTGGACCAAAGGCCACGTATCGCTGGTGTCAGGCTCGTTGGACGACAGGTTCACGATCACGGGCTCCCGCGATGGAACCGCTTACGGGGTGGAGGTAGCGGTCGGTATCGCGGCAGATCTGGCCCGTAATGAAAAGGTCGTCGTGTCCGGCGGTGGGTTCGGCATCGACTCCGCAGCACATCGTTCGGCGCTGATGGAGGCAGGGCACACGGTCGCGGTGATCGCCTCGGTCGTCGACCGGCCGCACGCGGCGTTGCTGGACCGCATCGCCGATGTGGGACTGGTCGTCAGCGAGACGCCGCCCGGTTCACCACCGACCCGGACGGGAGTCCTCGCCCGCGCTCGGATCGAGGCAGCACTGTCGGCGTCGACAACGATCGTGGAGGCAGGACCACTGTCAAGGGCGCTAGACGTGGCCGCACGAGCCAGCGAGCTGGGCAGGGGTGTCGGTGCTGTGCCGGGATCGGTGCTCGGGCACATGAGCGCCGGCACCAACGCGCTGCTACGCGACGGCACGGCTCGGGCGGTGACGAACGCGAACGACATCACCGAACTCCGCGGCACGATTCCAACCACCCGCAAACGACCGTCACGTGCCGTCGGACTTGGTACTCCCGAGCGCCGTAGTCCCGAAGGCCATCACCTAATCGAACACCGCGACCTATGAGGCAATTCGACAACCGTCGCCACAAAGGTGTCCGCTGAGACCTGCTTGACAACGTTGCCGGAACGACATCGGTTCGCCCGCCGCAGCGCCAATCCCATCGGCGGCATGGCTCCAAGCAGACCGCGCTGCTTCATCGCGGTCAGCCCCAAGACCCGATATCGATCTCGGTGTTCTCTTGAATGGTCAGGGGTGCTTGACGGAGTCGGGTTCGTCGTCGCTGATGTGCCCGGTCTCGACTTGGAAGGTCGAGTGGCTTACCGACACCTCGAAGTGCTCGGCGACGCACTGCTTCACGGCATGAAGAACCTCGGCGGCGTGCCCATCGGTGAAGCACTCGTCCTCGACGACCACGTGCGCGGTGATGGTAGGCAGGCCGGTCGCCACGGTGGAGGCGTGTAGGTCGTGGACGTCCTTGACGTGATCGAGTTCCAGGATGTGAGCACGGACCTCGTCCAGGTCGAGACCCTTAGGCGTGAACTCCATCAGCACGCTGGTGGTCTCGCGCATCAGCTTGAACGCACGCGGCACGATAAGCGCGGCGATGAACAAGCCGGCGATGGCGTCTGCTCGCTGGAACCCGGTTGTGGCGATCATGATCGCGGCGACGATGACACCGAGGGAACCTAGTGCGTCGTTGAGGACTTCCAGGAACGCGGCGCGCATATTGAAGTTCGCGCCTCTGCTGGAGGACAGGATGACGATCGCGGTGATATTGGCGGTGAGACCGATGATCCCGAAGATGAGCAGCTCGGTGGAGGGAACGTCCGGAGGCTCGAACAAGCGCCGGATGCCTTCGATCGCGGTGTAGAACCCGACGACGAGCAGCAAGGTCGCCTGTCCGAGGGCGGCGATGACTTCGACACGCCGGAAGCCCCAGGTACGCCTGGGGCTAGTTGGCTTCAGCATCAGGGTCGCGGCGATCAGGGCCACCAGTAGACCTGAAGCGTCGGTGATGGCGTGCGCGGTGTCGGTCAGCAGAGCGAGGCTTCCGGTGATCACCGAGCCGACGGCTTGGGCGACAACGATCGTCGCCGTGATGCCAAAAGCGATCCACAGCTTCTTGCGGTAGTCGCCGGGGAGCCCGGCGGTCTCATCGACCGCCGGACCGTGGTCGTGTCCTGCACCCATCAGGGAAACTCCGATCTCTCCGAATGTCTTCGCTACGCAGCGACGAACATCGACCGTTTATCGCTATCATC
>NZ_MIJB01000023.1 GCF_002174305.1 Aeromicrobium sp. PE09-221
CTGCAGGAGACGCTCACCCTCGCGCACGATGCCAATCGCGACCTGTTCGATCGACTCGACCTCGACGACCTTCGGGCGCTCGTGCGTGGCACCGGCGCGCTACGCCGCGTCGCCGATGAGCTCGACAGATGAGAACGGCCGGTCGTCACCCGCCCGCTCATCTCGGGACGGGCCACGACCGGCCGTCATCGGACCCGGAGGTCAGTTACCCAGGGCCTGCTCCGCCTGCTCGATCGCATCGGCCATCTGATTGATGCGCCGCTGGTACAACGCGAGATCACCGTCCGCCAGCGCCTGCTGGGCCTCGTCGTAGTACTGCGAGGCCTGCTCGAGCAGCTCCGCCGGAGTGGCATCACCGGCCGGCGCATCGGGCTCCTCCGTGCCCTCATCGCCCTCGGCGGGCTCCTCGACCTCTTCCTCCGGCGGCGGCGCGGCCCCTTCCTCCAGACCGAGCGCAGCGCGCAGCGCCTCGTCGAGGGTCGTGCCGATGCCGACATCCTCTCCGAAGGACGCGATGATGTACTGCAGCACCGGGTACGAGCCCTCGGCCTGCGACCGCTGGATATAGACCGGCTGCACGTACAGCAGGGCTCCGCCCACCGGCAGCGTCAGCAGATTGCCGCGCAGAATGGTGGCATTGGACGCCTGTTCGAAGGGCAGCAGGGTCTGCGTCACCTGGTTGTCGGCCTGGATCGCGGCCGCGATCTGGTTCGGGCCGCCGACACGCGTGTCGCTCGGCAGTTCCAGGATCTGCAGCTTGCCGAAGTTCTCCTCATCGGACGACTCGGAGTTGACCGACATGAAGGCGGCCAGGTTCTCGCGGTTGTTCGGCAGATAGACGCTCGTCAGCGAGAACTGCGGGTCCTCCTGCTCCGGACGCGCCGTCGTCAGGTAGTACGGCGGCTGCAGCGTGCCATTGCCGCTGGACGGGTCCTCCGGCACGCGCCACCGCTCGCCGTCCTCGTAGAAGGTCTGCGAGTCGGTGACGTGGTACCGCGTCAGCACATCGCGCTGGACCTTGAACAGGTCGACCGGGTACCGCAGGTGCCGCATGAGATCCTCGGAGATCTCACTCTTCGGCTGCACCGAGTCGGGGAAGGCGTTCGACCACGTCTTCAGTACCGGATCGTCCTCGTCCCAGGCGTACAGGTCCACCGTGCCGTCATAGGCATCGACGACGGCCTTGACCGAGTTGCGCAGGTAGTTGACCTGATCGGTCGGCAGCGCCGCCTGCGCCGCGGTCTGCGTCAACGTGTCGGACGTCGCCTCACGCAAGGAGCGTTGCTGGCTGTAGGGATACTCGTTGCTCGTCGTGTAACCGTCGGCGATCCACACGACGCGGCCGTCGACGACCGCCGGGTAGACATCACCGTCGACCGTGAGCCACGGGGCGACCTTCTGCACCCGCTCACGCGGATCGCGATCGTAGAGGATCTTGGAGTTCTCGTTGACACGATCGCTCAAGATGATGTTCGGCTCAGCGAATTTCAGCGCATACAGCGCCTTGTTGAAGATATTGCCGACCGGGACACCGCCCTCACCGTCATAGGTGTTGGCGGTGACATTGTCGGCATCGTCCTCGTCGCCGCCTCCGCCGCCGGAGCCACGCGGGATGTCGACCTCGATCGGGTCGGCACCCTCGGGGCGGCCGACGATCGAGTACTCCGGCGAGTTCTCGCCGAAGTAGATCCGCGGCGGGATCTCGAACTCCAGCTCGCCGGTCGGCGGAATGTCGCGGGCGACCCACACCGGCTCGCCCTGCGGGCCACGCTCGTTGCCGTACGCGGCGATGACGCCGTAGCCGTGCGTGTAGACCGTGTGGTCATTGGACCAGGTGCGCTGCGAGTCCTGCAGACCCTCCAGACTCACCTCGCGAGCCGCGATGACGACATCGCGCGGCTGTTCCTCGCCGTCGAGCACGTAGCGGTCGACGTCGAGGGTCTCGTTGACCGTGTAGTAGCCGCGGACCTGCTGCAGCTGCTGGAAGGCCGGCGACACGAGCGTCGGGTCGATCAGACGCGAACTGACCCGCGACTCGGCGGTAGCGTTCAACTCCTCGGCCGAGAGCTCCGTGGTGGCCGAATACGGCAGGACCTCGACATCGGCGACCCCGTAGGCCTCCCTCGTCGCCTCGATATTGCGGGCAATGTACGGATCCTCGCGATCGGCCTCGGAGGGGCTGACCTGGAACTGCTGCATGAAGGCCGGCCAGAGTCCGCCGATCAGGACCGAGGCGACGATCAAACCGCCCAGCCCGATCGCCGGAAGGGTCCAGCCTTTGAGGAAGATCGAGGAGAAGAACAGCAGCGCGCAGATGATCGCGACGACGATGAGGATGTTCTTGCTCGGGATCCGCGCGTTGATATCGGTATACGTGGCGCCGTCGACGACACCGCCGCTGGCGGTCAGATAGGCGAAGCGATCGAACCAGTACTGCAGCGCCTTGATCAGCACCGCCACGCCCGCGAGGACCGCGATCTGGATCTGCGCGCCGCGGGTGAAGCTCACCCCTCGTCCGGCGAAGCGGATACCGCCGTAGACGTACTGCACGAAGGCGGTGGCCACGAGGGTCACGATCAGCATCGTGAAGGCGAAGGAGGCCAGGAACTGCCACCAGGGGAGATCGAAGGTGAAGAAGCCGATATCGCGGCCGAACTGCGGATCGGTCTGCCCGAAGGAGGAGCCGTGCCACCACTGCAGGAAGGTCTGCCACCGCGACTGCCCGACGATCCCCGCGAAGATGCCGATCACCACGGCGACGACGATGAACGCTCCGCGACGGACCGGAGCCAGCGCGAAGCGGTAGCGGGCGGCCGGATCGTCGCGTCGCAGCAGATGCGGTTCGGCGCGCGTGCGATAGGCGAGGAAGAGATTGATCCCGACGAAGGCACCGATCACCAGCGCGAAGACCACGAACAGTCCGGTACGGGTCAAGATGACGGTGGTGAAGACGTGGGAGAAGTCGAGCGACTTGAACCAGAGTCGATTCGTCCACACATTCGTGAACACGCTGGCAGCGACAACGAGCGCGGCCAGCGTGATGAGGGTGGGGACGAGCACCTTTCGGCGCCGGTCGGGCGGCTCAGGGGCCGGCTGTGGACGGGGGGCACCGAAGATGTCGCTCACAGTTCTCCTGGGTCATGTCACGGCATGGCCGATGGCAGCCCAATACTACCGAGTGACCCCAATCACGACATGCTCGCCCGCAGCAGCTCCACGAGACCGGGAACGAGGTCGGGACCTTCGAGCAACGGCGGGTCCTCGCCATCGCGTGCGCGGACCCCGGTGTGCGCGCTGCCATCGCGCAGCACGGCCGCGACGATACGCACCTCCTGACGTTCGGGATGCGCGGCGACGTGGTCGGCGAGCTCGTCGGGGTCATCGGGGAGATCCGCCTCGGCCGAGGGAGGAAGCATGACCCGCTCGATCACGACGGCGCATCCGTCGACCGTCTCCGGCCACATGATCGTCGGCAGGATCTCTTCGACCGGACGCTCGACTCCCAGCTGTTCCTGCTCGACCGGCGTGTAGTCGCCATCGAGCTGGTCGGCGAGCTCCGGGTGTAACCGGCGCAGCTGCTCCGTCGAGACGAGGGCGAAGAGCCTCGGAGGCTGGTCCCAGCCGGCCTCGGCCACGTGCCGCTCCACTTCGAGGGCCGCCTGGCGCACGGGCGAGTCGGGGGCTACTTCGAGCATGTGGGCACCGTCGCTTCCGGGTCATCGGCCAACGCCTGGAGGGCTTCGATCGCGTCGTCGAGGGTCGCGACGTCGACGAGGGTCATGTCGGTGTCCTTGGCCGCGGCCTCGGCGCAGTTTCCCGTGGGCACGAGGAAGATCGTGGCTCCCCCCTCCTCGGCCCCGACCATCTTCTGCTGGACGCCGCCGATCGAACCGACGTCACCGTCAGGAGTGATGGTCCCCGTCCCGGCCACGGACCGTCCGCCGGTCAGCGACCCGGGAGTGAGCTTGTCGTAGATCGCGAGCGCGAACATCATCCCGGCGCTCGGGCCGCCGACCCGGTCGCCGATGTGGTTCTCGATCTCGATCGGAAAGTCGAATCCCGCGCCGACGGTGATGCCGATCATCGCGCGATCCGGATCGTCATCGGCCGCCTTCGTCTCCACGGTGACGTCCTCGGGCCGGCCCTCGCGCTCGATCCCGAGACTGACCTGATCACCCGGCTCCAGGGCGCTGATCACCTCGGCCACCTGCTGATTGCTCTGGACCTCGGTGTCCTCGACCCGGACGATCCGGTCCCCTGCTTCGAGGACGCCCTCGGCGGGCGAGCCCTCGACGACATCGGCGATCTGGACCGTCTCCGGCACCTCGATGTCCATCGCCCGCAATGCCGCAGCACGCGACGAGTCCTGCGAACTGCTCAACTGCGCGGCACTGACCTCGCTCGCATCGTCATCGGTCTCGCCGTCCTGATAGAGGAAGTCGTGCGGCACCAGATTGACATCGGCGTCGACCCACGCCTGAAGAGCGCTGAACAGGTTGATCTCCGTCTCCGCACGCGAGACCGCGACGGTGGTGAAGGCGAGCTCGCCCTCCGTCGGATAGGTCTCCACACCCTCGCCGAAGGTGAGCAGCGGCTGGTCGTCGAGACTGCCGAGGGTGTCGAAGGACGGCCCGGGCTTCATGGTCGAGTAGGGCACCGGCAGGATGAAGACCAGGCTGGTGGCAGCGACCAGCGTCACGAGAGCCACGGTCAGGGTGGCGACGCGGCGGCTCATCGCCGGCTCCAGGGAACGCACATCACCCGAAGCCTAGTGCCCTACGCCGAGAGCCCCGCTATCACCGCGTGACTACTCTGGTGTCATGGCTGGCGACGACCCCCGCGAAGAACCGGAGAACCCGTTCAAGGGCACGCCCCTGGAGAACCTGTTCGGCCAGATGGGCCCCGGACAGGTCGACCTCTCGGCGATCTTCGGGCAGATGCAACGCATGTTCGAGCCCCATGAGGGCTCGGTCAACTACCGGCTGGCCACTGACACCGCCCGCCAGAAACTCGCCACATCCGGTCCCGACCCGTCTCCCGGCAGCACCAAGCAGGGCGCCGTGGACGATGCGGTGCGGCTCGCCGAGATGTGGCTCGATCGCGCGACCGCGGTGCCGAGCGGTGTCACGTCCGCCTCCGCCTGGAGCCGCGCCGAGTGGATCGAGTCGACGATGGACCGTTGGAAGGTCCTGGTCGAACCGATCGCCTCCAATGTCGTCAGCTCGATGGGTGATGCGCTGCCCCAGGAGGCGCAGGCGATGGCAGGTCCGTTCATGGCGATGCTCACCCAGGCCGGAGGGGCCATGTTCGGTCAGCAGGTGGGCCAGGGCATCGGGGAGCTCGCCACCGAGGTCCTCTCGTCGACCGATATCGGCCTGCCGATGGGGCCGGACGGCATAGCAGCACTGCTCCCCCACAATGTCGCGGCATTCGCCGAGGGACTCGACCACACCGAGGCCGATGCGCTGCTGTACGTCGCGCTGCGCGAATGCGCCCATCAGCGCCTCTATGCCCACGCACCGTGGCTACGCACCGCCATCATCGACGCGGTCACCGAGTTCGGGCGAGGCTCACGGCTCGACACCGAGGGCATCGAGGAGAAGATGCGCTCGATCGATCCCAGCCGGCCCGATGCCATCGCCGAGGCGATGGAGGGAGGTCTCTTCGAGCCGGAGGCCACCCCCGAGCAGCAGCACGCCAAGGAACGCCTCGAACTCCTCCTCGCCCTGGCCGAAGGGTGGGTCGACGAGGTCGTCGGGCAAGCGACCGCCGACACCATGCCGACCGCCGCCGCGCTCGGCGAGGCCATGCGTCGACGCCGGGTGACCGCCGGCCCCGCCGAGCAGACCTTCGCCGCGCTGGTCGGACTCGAGCTGCGTCCACGACGACTGCGCGATGCCACCACGCTCTTCTCGGCATTGCGCGACCGGGACGGAGTCGAAGCCCGTGATCGGGTCTGGAGCCATCCGGATCTGTTACCGGACACGACGGATCTCGACGACCCGCTGGGCTACAGCGAGCGTCACGGCGATGGTGACTTCGACGCCGCCCTCGGTCGGCTGCTCGACGACGAAGCCGGGCGCGACGACGCCTCGTGAATCTGCACGACGACGCCCGGCGCACCCTCGCGGCGTGGTCGCCGCCGGATCGATCTCAGGAGGCACTGCGCGAGCAGTATCTGACCCATCTGGAGATCCATGGGGACGCGATGTGGCGCTCCTGCCACCCCGATCATCTGACCGCGAGCGCGATCGTCATCGCCGAGGACGCGTCGGCCGTGGCCCTCACGCTGCACGCCAAACTCGCACGGTGGCTGCAGTTCGGAGGACACTGCGAGCCCGCGGACACGAGCCTGGCCGGCGCGGCCGAGAGGGAGACCCGCGAGGAGTCGGGGCTCGACTCGCTGCGCCTCGACCCCACGCCGCTGTTGCTCTCCCGTCATGAGGTGCCCTGCGGTCCGCTGCGGCCGGCACATCACCTGGACGTGCAGTTCCTGGCCGTGGCCCCCGCCGACGCACCGCTGACCGTCTCCGAGGAGTCGACCGAGGTCCGGTGGTTCGGTATCGACGATCTGCCCGCCGATACCGATGCGACGGTCCGCGCTCTCAGCGCTGCAGCTGCTCGACGGCTTCGAGATAGCCCTCGGCGCGCTCTTTCTTCTCGTAGCGATTGACGAGTTCCCGGAAAGCGGGGCCGTGATCGGCATGGAGCAGGTGCGCCAGCTCGTGCAGGAGAACGTAGTCCACGACATATCCGGGCATCTGCCGGAGCCGGTCGGATAACCGGATCCGTCGGTCGGCGGTGCTGCACGACCCCCAGCGCTTGTTCTGATTGGACACCCACCGCACAGAGAAGGGCCGCACGGACCCGTCGAGATAGCGATCGGCGAGCTCGACGGCACGGCGCTCCAGCTCGACGTCCCCTTGCGGACCTCGTCGCCGCGCGACCCGCGCATCGAGCTTGGCGACGAGCTCTCGGACGGTGCGCTCGGCCTCCTCCTCGCTCATCGCCTGAGGGATCATGACGATCGTGCGCTCGCCCTCGCGCCGCGCCTGGACCGTGCGACGCCGGCGCGCACTGCGCCGCACCTCGATGACGGGCTCCGGAGTGTCCATAACGTGGACTGTAGACGAGACCCCTGACAGACCGGATCCGATCGATGATCACGCCTTCAATCTCCACAGCGATGGCGGCCATCGCCGCAGGTCAGGGGCTGCTTCCCGCGTCCGCGAGCACCATCCACACAACGGCGTCCACACCCGGGATCGGCGTGGCGCACAGGTTGCCCACAACGTTGTCCACAGGCGTGGACAACCGCCGTGCCGCGCCAGCTTGACGACCCGGCCCCGAACCCCTAATTTTGACGCCAGACGAACCCCCGGTGGCCGCAGGGGAAGGCGCGCCGCCGGGGGTTCTTCGCTGCCTGTGGATGGCCCCGGCGCCTCCCCTCCTCGACGGTCACTATGGGCTCATGCACCCCGTACTCCCGCCCGGCGCGACGGTCCTGCGCTGCGGCCCCGGTCAGCTCCAGGTCGGCACGACCCCGCCCCTGCGTGTCCCCGATCTTCCGGGCACCGCTCAGATCCTGCGCCACGCCGACGGGGCCACGAGTGCCCTCGCACTAGCAGAGATCGCGGAACGCGACGGCGCCCGCAACGGCCGCCGACTCGTCTCGTCGCTGCTCTCCCGTGGCGCGCTGGTCCCCTCTGTTCCCGGCGAGGGCTCGTTCCCCGGTATCACCATCGCCTATGAGCCCTTGACGGCCCGATTCGCCACGACCCTCGAGACCGCCGCCTCGAGTCCTGGCGACGATGTCACGATCCTCGCGAGCTTCGGCGAACCCCGCCGGTCGGCGATCCGTGACCTCGGCGAACGAGGTCTCACCCACCTCCCCGTCGTCTTCATCCAGGGGTGTGCGCGGATCGGACCGCTGACGCATCCGGGCAGCTCACCCTGTCTGGACTGCTACGACGCGGACAGGTCGCGCACCGATCCCGCTTGGCGGGTCGTCGCCGTGCAGCTGGGGGCCGGTCGGCCCGCTGGCGGTCCCCCGCCGCGCGCGCTGATGCTCTCGGCGGTCGGTCACACACTGGAATTGTTGCGGCTCGACAGGATCGGCACGGTCGTCACTGTGGGCCAAGGTTGTGAAGCTGGCGTGAGCGAGCCGGTGGGATGGGACGATGCCTGCCCGTGTCAGCTGCTCGCGGCCTGAGCATCGGCGAATGTGGCGAACCGCCCCGCACGTTGCCGCGGTCTCCTATCCTGGCAACGTGTCCGGCCGCGACGAGTCCGACGACGAACGCCCGCTGAGCGGCAATCCGATCGCCCGCGGAGCGCGACTGGCAAGCCTGCCCGCCTCCTTCGCGGCCCGCACCACCTGGGGGCTCGGCAGGCGCATGGTGGGAGCGCCGGCCCAGGCGGTGCTGACCGATGTCCAGCGGCGGACCGCAGACCAGATCTTCAGCGTCCTCGGTCAGCTCAAAGGTGGCGCGATGAAGTTCGGGCAGGCACTGAGCGTCTTCGAGGCCGCCCTGCCCGATGAGCTCGCCGGCCCGTATCGCGATGCCCTCACCAAGCTCCAGGATGCCGCCCCGCCGATGCCGGCCTCGACGGTCCATCGTGTGATGGCCGCGGAGTTCGGCCCTCGCTGGCACGACCGGTTCCCGGTCTTCGAGGACCATCCCGCGGCGGCCGCCTCGATCGGACAGGTGCACCGCGCGACCTATGAGGACGGCAGCGATGTGGCGGTCAAGCTGCAGTACCCCGGAGCCGGGGAGGCGCTCATGTCGGATCTGCGACAGATCGCCCGGCTCGCGCGGCTCTTCGGCATTCTCGCCCCGGGCATGGACGTCAAGTCCCTGGTGGCTGAGCTGCGCGAACGGGTCGCCGAGGAGCTCGACTACAGCCTCGAGGCCGCCGCACAGGATGCCTTCGCGACCGGTTTCGCGGACGACCCCTATGTCGTCATTCCGCGGACGATCACGCACACCGAGCACGCCCTCGTGTCCAGCTGGATCGACAGCACCGGATCGCTCGCGGACATCATCGACCACGGCTCCCAGGAGGAGCGCGATGACTACGGTGAGGCCTTCGTGCGCTTCCTGTTCGCCGGTCCCGCACGAGTCGGACTGCTGCACGCCGACCCGCATCCGGGCAACTTCCGCATCCGCGACGACGGACTGCTCGGTGTCGTCGACTACGGAGCCGTCGCCCGGCTACCCGATGGACTTCCCGACACCATCGGTCGCCTGCTGCGGGCCGCGGTGGACGGCGACTACGGGACGGTCGTCGACGGGCTCCGCGATGAGGGATTCCTGCGCGGCACCGATCTGGACCCGGAGGTCATGGAGCGCTATCTCGCCCCACTGATCGAGCCCGCACGCCAGCAGAGCTTCACGTTCAGCAGATCGTGGCTGCGCTCGCAGGGCCAGCGGCTCAGCCGGCCCGATGCCGAGGGCTTCGGCACGGCTCGCCAGTTGAACATCCCCCGCGAGTACCTGCTGATCCACCGCGTCTGGATGGGGGGCGTCGGCGTGCTCTGCCAGCTCGGCGCCACCGCCCCGTTCCGGGATATCCTCGCCGAGTCCCTCCCCGGTTTCAACGACTGACGACCCGCCCAGTCCGACTTTTGCCGGGTTGTGGCCCTCAGAACGTCTCTCCCAGGGCCACAACCCGGCAAAAGTGGTCCGGAGGAGGGGTCTAGGCGTGCTGGGCGACGACCGCGAGGACAGCGTCGCCGTAGCGGTCGAGCTTGGCCTGGCCGATACCGCGGACCTGTGCCAGCTGCTGCACGCTCGAAGGCTTGACCTCGGCGATGGTCTGCAAGGTGGCATCGGTGAACACGACATAAGCAGGCACCGACTGGTCGGTGGACTCCTCCTTGCGCCACGCGCGCAGCGCATCGAAGAGGGCTTCGTCGTAGGTCGACGGGCAGTCGGCGCATCGCCCTCGCGCGCGGTCCGAGGCCGCCAGCGGACGATGGCACACCCGGCACGTCGCGACCTTGCGCCGCCGTGGCTGACGCGCGACCTGCCGCGCCTCGTGCGAGGCCGGCAGCAGCCCATCGAGGAAGCGCGTCGGCTGGCGATTGCCTCGGCCTCCGGGGTTACGGGTCGCCGACCAGCTGATGAGGAGATCGTGGCGGGCACGGGTGACGCCCACATAGAAGAGGCGGCGCTCCTCCTCGACGGCCGCGGGGGTATCGGCGTGGACACTCGGCATCATGCCCTCGTGCATGCCGACGAGGAATACCGCGTCCCATTCCAGGCCCTTGGCCGCGTGCAGGGTCGCGAGGGTCACCCCATCGGCCGTCGGCGCGTGGGCCTGCTGGGCACGGCGGTCGAGATCGGCGACGAGATCGGTGAGATCGGCCGTGGGCTTCTCGGCGGCGAGGTCACCGGCCATCGTGATGATGGCGTGCAACGACTCCCAGCGGTCGCGGACCGCGCCGCTACCGCTCGGCGGCTCGTCGGTGTGATTCATCGTCGCCAGCACCGCCCGCACATCCGCCACCAGCTCTCCAGCACCCTCGCCGGCGCGAGCGGCGCCGCGCAGCAACGTGACCGCCTGACGGACCTCGGCCCGGTTGAAGAAGCCCTCGACCCCGCGGAGCACGAAGGGCACCCCCAGCTGGCCGAGCGCCTCCTCGAAGGCCTCGGACTGGGCATTGATGCGGAAGAGCACGGCCATCTGCTTGTACGGGGTTCCCTGCCGGTGCAACGCCGCGATCTCGTTGGCAACGGCGAGCGCCTCGGCGGGCTCATCGGGATATCCCTGGTAGGAGACGGGATTGCCCGACTGTTGCTGCGACTGCAAGGCGACACCATCGCGGCCCCCGGGGCCGAAGACGGCATTCGCCGCGGCCACGATCTGGGGGGTGGAACGGTAGTTGCGCACGAGCTCGACCTGGGTGGCCTGGGGGAAGCTGCGCGTGAACGAGCTCAGGATGCGCGGGGACGCACCCGCGAAGGAGTAGATGGTCTGCCGCGGATCGCCGACGACGCAGATCTCGTCCCGTCCGCCGAGCCAGAGGCCGAGGAGCGTGGCCTGCAGAGGGTTGACGTCCTGGTACTCGTCGACGACGAACCAGCGGTACTGCCGCCGGATCTCGGCGGCGACACGTTCATCGTCGGCGAGGATCGCCGTGGTGTGCAGGAGGATGTCCTCCATGTCGATGCGGCCACGTTCGCGCTTGATGTCCTCATAGGCGCGCAGCACCTGCCCCGTGGTGGCGGCATCGAGATCGGCCACCTGGCGACGGCGCTTTGGCGCCTCGGCGGCATAGTCGTCGGGACGGATCGTACTGACTTTGGCCCACTCGACCTCTGCCGACAGGTCACGCAGCAGCGCGGTGTCCGTCGACAGCCCGACCCGACGCGCCGCCTCCGCGACGAGCCCGAACTTGGACGAGATGATCTCGGGGAACTCGGTCCCATAGACCCGCGGCCAGAAGTAGCGCGCTTGCCGCAGCGCAGCGGAGTGGAACGTGCGGGCCTGCACCCCCGATGCCCCCAGCTGACCCAGGCGGGTCCGCATCTCCCCCGCCGCGCGGGTGGTGAAGGTGACGGCCAGGACCTCGGTGGGCTTGTAGACGCCCGAGGCGACACCGTAGGCGATGCGATGGGTGATCGCCCTGGTCTTGCCGGTGCCCGCTCCCGCGACGACGCAGACGGGGCCACGCAATGCCTCGGCGACCTGACGCTGCTCGGGATCGAGTCCGGTCAGCAACTCGTCGGCGTCGGGCACGATGCTCCTCGGGTCGGGGACGGATAGCGGCCAGGCCCAGACTAGACGCCGCACCCGACAAGCAGGAGCGCTGAGTTGGCCGGTGCCCGGGCTGGGCCGGGAAGGCCCACTAGGGAGCGGTGGGTTAGCGTCCATCGCTGCGCGGGAATGGACGCTCACTCACCGCCCCGGTGTCGGGTATGGACGCTAACCCACCGCCCTCGTTGAGGGGAATGCGGACGTGGAGAATGGCGTTGATGCCGACGAGCGGTAGTCGCTCATCGCAACTGGATCCGAGGGGTTTGTCGTGTCTGCTGAGAATCAGTTCGTCCTGTACTCCACACCCTGGTGCGGCTACTGCCACCGGCTCAAGAGCCAGCTGCAGCGCGAGGGCATCACCTTCTCGGAGGTCGACATCGAGGCGGACCCCGATTCCGCGCTGATCGTCGAGCAGGCCAATGGCGGCAATCAGACGGTGCCGACCCTCGTCTTCGCCGACGGCTCGGCGCTGACGAATCCTTCGGTCGCGCAGGTCAAGGAGAAGCTCGGCATCTGAGCTGCATCGTCGGGCGGCGTGCTAGGCCCAGGCTCCTGGGATCTCGCGGCCGGCCCACTGCTCGATGAGCCAGCGCGAGATCGAGACGTGCGGCGGGGGCAGGACGATCTCCTCCCGCTCCCCCAGTTCCACCAGTTCATCGCGAGTGAACCAGGCGGCTTCAGCGATCTCGTCGGCATCGACATGGATCTCGGTGGTGGTGGCGCGGCCGAAGAAGCCGAGCATGAGGCTCGCCGGGAACGGCCACGGCTGGCTGGCCGCGTACCGCACCTCACCGACCTGGATGCCGACCTCCTCGTCGACCTCGCGTCGCACCGCATCCTCCAGGGACTCGCCCGGTTCCACAAAGCCCGCCAGCGTGGAGAACCTGCCTTCGGGCCAGCTCGGGTTGCGCGCAAGCAGCGCCCGATCGTTCTCATCGGTGATCAACATGATGACCGCGGGGTCGGTACGCGGGAAGTGATCGGTGCCGCAGGCGTGACAGCGCAGCAGATGCCCGGAGCTCTCCACCGAGAGGTACTCGCCGCAGCGGGAGCAGTACGAGTGGCCGGCGATCCAGCGGGCGATGCCGACGGCGTGGATCGCCAGGGACAGCTCGGGCCCGCGGAGCAGCGGGGCGAGGATGCGTAGGCTCACCGGGGCCAGTTCCTTCGGCACCCTCCCGACGATCACCGCGGCGTGGGTGATGCCCTCGTGCTCGCCGAGCAGGATCCACTCCCCCTCTGGGGCATCGGCGGGCTCCAACCATCGCAGGGCGGGACCGTCGACGGTGGCTACATGTTCCCCGCCGAGGACGAGCACCCGCAATGTCGGGTCCTTGCGCCATTCCTCGTCGGCTCGCCGATTACCCTGGCGGTCATGATGTGTGCGGTCGAAGGCGAAGTCCACCCGCTCACCGTAGCCCGAGTCGGGTGGCCAGCTCGTCACGGCCGGGGAAGTCGTCGGGGCGCTGGAGCTCGTCAGAGCGCACGTAGTAGAAGGCCGCCGTCACACGGTCCGGGTCCACACCGCGCATCTCGGCCCAGGCGAGTCGGTAGACCGCCAACTGCAAGGGGTCGGCATCGGCACGGTGATTGGTCTTCCAGTCGATGACCTCGAAACCGTCATCGGTGGCGAAGACCGCATCGATCCGGCCGAGGATCTGCTGGCCCGCCATACGCAGCGTGAAGGGCACCTCGACGGCGATCGGCTCGCGGTCGGCGAAGATCCCCGACTCGAAGGCCTTCTTGAGCGCCTCCAGCTCGCCGTCATCGGAGATGTCGACGACATCGGTGCCTGGTGCCCCCGGCAGCTCCTCGGGATCGAGCAGGGTCTGCTGTCCATAGCGTGCCTCGATCCAGGCGTGGAACCGTGTGCCGAAGCGTGCGGCGCTCGAGGGGCGGCGCGGCAACGGTCGGGCGAGAGAGCGGGCGAAGGCCTCCGGATCCTCGGCGAGCGCGAGGGTCTGGGTCGCGGAGAGGGTGTCGGGCAACGGGACCTCGACCACCGTGTCCTGGGCCCGCTCCGCCTCCTCGATCAGCAGATCCAGCTCGGTGCGGATCTGCTGAAGTTCCGGATGCACCGTGAGCGGTAGCGCCTCGGTGGCACTCAGGTGCGAGCGAACCTCCTCGGCGAAGGACCGGCGCGATTCCATCCCCCGCAGAGCCACCGGCCAGGCGTAGACGGTGTCGTCGATATGCGGGTTGGTCGCATCCGGCTCCGGTTCGGCGGCCCAGACGAGCGGCTCGATCCCACGCGCAGCGAGCCACTCACGGACGTCAGAGAGGAAACGCGAGACCTGGCGTGGCCGGACCTGTGTGCGCCCCCACCGATGACCGCTCACATGGAGACGGAAACGGGCACGGGTGAAGGCGACATAACCGAGGCGGATCTCCTCCATCAGCGCATCGGCCTTGTTGCGCCGCTTGAAGTCCTCCTCTCCATCGCGCGAGAGCTCCTCGAGATCCGGCACGAACGTGGCATCGCCACGCAAACCGACCGGCAGCACGCTCGCATTGGAGATCCAGCGGGACCGCCCCTTGTCGTCGGGAAACACCCCGGCCGACACGAAGGGGACGAAGACCTCGTCGAACTCCAGACCCTTCGACTTGTGGATCGTCAGCACCTTGACGGAGTCGGCCTCCGAGGGAGCCGAGAGCTCCATGCCCCGGTTGAAATCGGTCTCAGCGCGCAAGTACGCCAGCAGCCCGGCCAGCGAGGCATAGCGGTCGTGCTGCGCGTAGTCCCCGATAGCGTCGAGCAACAGCGATAGATTGTCCGACCCCGCCTCCGAGACGGCGAGCTCGACATCAAGGTCGAGTTCGGCGACCGCCCGGCGAGCGAGATCCGCGAGCGGCTCGTGGACATGCCGCCGCAGTCTCGCGAGAAGGGACGCGAGATCGGCGAACCTGTGCCGGGCCTCATCGGAGTACGGCAGATCGCCCGGGTCTTCGACCGCTTCAGCCAGCGAGACCACCTCGGTCGGATCGGCCCCGGCGGTCGCCTCCGCCAGATCGGCCTGGAGGCGCTCATCGGGCTGTTCAGGGTCGGGCCCCGAGGCCGTCCAGACGCGTCCGAGATCGGCCGCACGACGCCCGAGCAGGGCGAGATCGCGATCTCCGATGCGCCAGCGCGGACCGGCCAGCAGACGCAGCATGGACGGATTGGCGGTGACATCGTCGAGCACCTCGAGCACGGCGAGGACATCGAGGATCTCCGGCTGACTCAGCAGACCGGTCAGACCGACGATCTCGACGGGAATCTGCCGGCCCCGGAGCGCTCGGACGATCTCGGTGTTCTCCCCCGTGGCCCGCACGAGGATCGCGATGTCACGCCAGAGGTGATCGGCCCCGCCCTCTCTGGCGCGCTCCCCCGCGGCCGCGACAGCGTCCACCAGCGCGTCGATCTCCTCCGCGACGCCCGCGTGCAGCGCCACCGTGATCTCACCCGGCGGATTCTCCGGGGCCGCTCGCAGCGGCGTGACGATGGGCTTGACGGCATCGTCCTCGTAGTACTCGCGGGCGACGACCGCGGCGAGATCGATGATCTCGGGAGCACAGCGCCGGGTCACCGACAGCGCGTGCCGCGTGCCGGGCAGCCCGTTCTCGCCGGCGAAGTCGTCGAGGAAGGCCGCCAGATTGCCCGAGGCCGCGCCGCGCCAGCCGTAGATCCCCTGTGCAGGATCGCCGACGGCACTGATGCCCTGCCCGGCGAAGACGGCTCGCAACAGGTCACGCTGGGCGACCGACGTGTCCTGGTATTCATCGAGCAGGACCACGCCGAATCGGTCGCGCAGGCTCTGCTGGACCTCCGGGAGCTGGGCGAGTCGCGCACCCCAGGCCATCTGATCGGAGAAGTCCATCACCCCGGCGTCGAGTTTGGCCGCGCGGTAGTCGTCGACGAGGCGGGACAATTCGATGCGCTTGCGCGAGGTGACCGCCATATCGCGGTGCAGTTTGAGCTGCTTGGGCACCGACTCGGCCTCGGCGATCATACGTTCGTCGAAGGCCCGCAATTGCTCGGTGGTCACCAGATGCTCCGAGAGCTGCCCGTCCAGTGCGAGGAGATCGGTGATCGTGGTGGGCATCCAGGCGGAGACGTGCGCGAGGGCGCCGGTGTGGTCGCGCACGACACGCGCGGCGATCTGGAAGCGGGTGGCGTCGGCGAGCACACGCAGATCGGGCTCGACGCCCAGGCGGAGTCCGTGTTCGGAGATCAGGGTGCCGGCGAAGGCGTGATAAGTAGAGATGGTGGGCTCGCCGTGCTCGGAGAAGTCGCCGATCCGATTCAGCGAGGCACGGACGCGTGTAGCCAGCTCACCGGCGGCCTTGGCGGTGAAGGTCAACCCGAGGATCGTTGCCGGATCGATCTCCTCATATCCCACGAGCCAGACGACCCGGGCCGCCATGACCGCCGTCTTGCCCGATCCCGCACCTGCGATGATGGCCTGCTGGTGGTGCGGCGGCTCGACGATGGCCGCCATCTGCTCGTCGCTGAAGGGGATCTCCAGCACCTCGCGCAGGTGATCGGGGGAGCTCAGCAGTCTCATGCCCCCTCACCCCCGACGGTGAAGGTGCTCTTGGCCGGGCACACGGTCTCGAACTCGCAGAACGAACAGGTCTGGGGCATCGCCGCGAAGCGCTCGGACCGCATGGTCTCGACCGACGTGCGGACGAGGTCGACGGCGAAGAACGGCTCGTCACCGCCGGGGGCGTCCTGGGGTTGCACCTTGGGATCATCAGGATGCTTGGCCCCAGCCGCCGCGCGGAGCTGAACCAGCTCAGCTCCGCCCGCGGGCGCTCCCGGGGCGAGATCGTCGACCGCACCATGCTGCACGGCGAGCTGGTAGACGCCCAGCTGCGGATGCTCGGCGACATCAGCACCACGCGGAGGATTCTTGGAGGTCTTGAGATCGACCACGTGCACTCGGCCATCGGCATCCAATTCGACGCGATCCATCGAGCCGCGCAGGACCGCGCGCTCACCGTCGAGCTCCAGCTCGACCGAGAACTCGTGCTCTGCGGCGATCACCCGGCGGGGATTGGCGACATGCCAACGCGCGAACCTCACGAGGGCCTCACGAGCCGCGCCTTTCTCGCGTTCGCTGATCCACGGGGCGGCGAAATCCAACCGCCCCCAGACGGCGTCGAGGTGGTCCATCATCGCCTCGACATCGGGAGCATCCTCACCGCGACGGACGATGTCGGCGGCAAGCGCGTGCACGATGAGCCCGAATCCCTGTGCCGCGGAACTCGCGCGCGAGCCGCGCACCTCACGCGAGAGGAACCACTTGAGCGAGCAGCTCGTGATATCGCCGACCGTCGAACCGGACAAGCCGAGAGCCGACTCCGTGTCCTTGATCGGCTCCTCGTTGACGGTCAACTCCCGCACACCCCACCAGCGGTCGGGATGCGCGGCGCGACCGGACCGGAGATCGTGCCGGGCGATCTCGGCCAGCATCGCCGCCGCCTCGGATCGCAGGGCGGGATCAGTCGCATCGCCGTAACGGCGCAACTGCGCGATGACCGCTCGCAGCGAGAGCGGGCGGTGCGGGCGAGCGCGTGGCAGCTCGGACCGATCCTGCGGACCGAAGCCAGCGGCCAGCAGCTCGCGCACGAAACGGGAGGGTTGGTCGCCATCGTCGGTGGGCGTCTCGACCGCGGTGACGAGGAGGCGGCGGCTCGCCCGGGTGCAGGCGACATAGAACAGCCGCCGCTCCTCGCGCAGTCGCTCGGCCCGCTCGCTGGCATGCGCCCCCGCGAGGTTCTCCGCGCCGAGCAGTGACCCACGGAAGCGCAGGTCCGGCCAACGCTCCTCCTGCACTCCGGAGACGACCACTAACGGCCACTCCAGTCCCTTGGCTCGATGCGCCGTCATCAGGCGGACGGCGGCAGGACGCATCTGGCTCACGACGAGCTGATCGGCGGGGATCTGCTGGGCGCGCAGATCGGCGATGAAGTTGGCGACCCCCATCCGCCGCTTGCGCTGTTCGCCACGAGCCGCGTGGTGGAAGAGCGCGACGACCGCATCGAGATCACGGTCGGCCGCCAACCGGCCCTCGCCACCCTCCTCCCACTGGCCGAGAAGGCGGGATGGCCATCCTGTCCCGTCCCACAGCGTCCAGAGCACCTGCTCGGGTGGCTCGCCCTGCTCGATCTGCCGAGCGGCCCGGCGCAGCAGGGCGGCAAGGCGGCGCGTGAGCTCGACCGCCTCGGCGGTGGCCGGCTCCAGTCTGCCGAGGCCGAGCATGGCCGGATCGAGCAGGGCATCGGCGATCAGCTCGGGCGAACGGCGGTCCGGGGTGCGACGGCGCAGCGCTCGCCCGACCCGGCGGAGCGCCGGAGCGTCGAGGCCGGCGAGCGGACCCGTCAGCAAGGTCTGGGCGTGCTCAGGATCGAGCGGGAAACCCCGTGCCACGAGGTCGGCCGCCTCCAGCGCCGACAAGAGCGCCCGCACGGCGGGCTCGGCGACCAGGGGCACCTCGTCGCCGGCGACCTCGACCGGGACGCCGGCCGGGACGAGGACCCGCTGCAGCCTCGACAGATCGCTGCCCGAACGCACGAGCACGGCCATCTGCGACCACGCCCAGCCGTCCTCGAGATGAGCGTGACGCAGGACCTCCGCGATGTGCTCGGCCTCTGCGGTGGCCGAGGCGTACGTCTCGACGACGACCTCGCCTTCGTACGGAGCCTCCGATGCGACCTCCCGGTGCCGGCGCAGGACCTGCGGGTCGAGGCTCCCGGGATGGCCGACCCCGCCGAGGACCGTCTGCGCCGCCGCCAGCACCCGGGGGCCGAACCGGCGCGTCACGCGCAACGCCATGACCTCGGCCCCGGCACCCGGCACCCCGAACTGGTCGGTGAAACGCAGGATCCCGGTGGGGTCGGCGCCGCGGAATCCGTAGATCGCCTGGTCATGGTCGCCGACCGCGATGAGCCCCTGCCCGCCGCCGGTGAGCGCGTGCAGCAGATCGACCTGCATCGGATCAGTGTCCTGATATTCGTCGACTACCACGAGCCGGAAGCGACGGCGCAACTCGGCGGCGATACGCGGGTCGTCCAGCATCCGCCGTGCCGAGGTGACCAGGGTCGAGTAGTCGGCCAGATTGGCCAGCGCGGTGACCTGCTCGTACTCCTCGATGGCGTCGGCCAGGCGCGACCAGTCCGGCCGCTCGCGTTCCGCTGCCAGCTGACGCAGATCATCGACGGTCAGGCCCTCGGCCGCGAGGCGGCTCATGAACCCATCGATCTCGGCAGCGAAGCCGCGGGTGCGGAGCGCCTCGCGCAGCGCGGCTGGCCAGGAGGCGATGTCGTGACCCGCCAGCAGCTCGGTGATGACGGCATCGCGTTCCGGTGCGGTCAGCAGGTCGGCAGGGGCCGCGTAGGTCTCGGGGTCGCTGAACTCGCGGACCAATGCGTAGCAGAAGGAGTGGAAGGTCAGCGCCGAGACGGCCGATGCGGTGGCGGTGCGGCGAGCGCCGATGCGCGCACGCAGCTCTTCAGCGGCCTTGCGGCTGAAGGTGAGCACGAGGACCTCGTCGGGACTCAGCTCACCGCGCTCGAGCCGATCGACGACGACCTCGACGATGGTGGTGGTCTTGCCCGTCCCGGGACCGGCGAGCACCAGCAACGGCCCGCCGCGGTGATCGACGACGGCCTGCTGGCTGGCATCGAGCCGCGGGGCGATCGCGGGGGTGTCATCGGGTGCGACGACGCGGTACTCCAGGGGCATGCTCACATGCAATCAGATGCCACCGACAGCTCGGGGAACATCCACCCTTCCGCGCTTGACGGGCGTGGACTCGCGGGCCCAGTGCTCCTGCGCCTCTATCATCAGCGGGGCCGGGAGGGTGCCGTCGGCGCGCACCACACGCCACCAGCACACGAGATGGCCGAGTCGCGACATCACCTGGCCGACCTGACGCGGCCCGCCCTGGCCGATCTCCTCGGCGATCAGGCCGTAGGTGAGCACCTGGCCCGGGGGAATCGCTTCCACCCGGGCCAGGACACGTTCGTCGAACTCTTCGCTCAGAGCCGCTCACTCACCGATCAGTAGGCGGGCTGCGAGGGATCGATCTGGTCGACCCAGGCCGAGACCCCGCCGCCCACGTGGACCGCGTCGGAGTAGCCCGCGCCCTTCAGCACGGCCAGAGCCTCCGCCGAGCGCACACCGGACTTGCAGTACAGCACGACCTGCTTGTCCTGGGAGAGCTGCTCGAAGGCCTTGCCCGAGAGCACGTCGCCCTTGGGGATGAGCACCGAGCCCGGGATCTTGTTGATCTCGTACTCGTTCGGCTCGCGGACGTCGACGAGCGCGAAGTCGCGTCCGCCGTCGGCGCGCTCCTTGAGCCAGCCGTCGAGGGTCTGGACGCTGATGGTCGACCCGGCGGCCGCCTCGGCGGCCTCCTCACTCACCGCCCCGCAGAAGGCGACGTAATCATCCATGAGTTCTGTTGGAGGAGCCGTGTCAGGTGAACGCCGAACCCTCAACGTTGTATAACGCATCTCCAACGCGTCGTAGACCATCAGACGGCCGATCAGCGGGTCGCCGATGCCGGTGATGAGCTTGATCGCCTCGGTGACCATGATCGAGCCGATCGAGGCGCACAGGACGCCCAGCACGCCGCCCTCGGCGCACGACGGGACCATCCCCGGCGGCGGCGGCTCGGGATACAGGTCGCGGTACTGCGGACCCTCTTGGGCCCAGAAGACCGACACCTGGCCCTCGAAGCGGTAGATCGAGCCCCAGACATACGGCTTGCCGAGGATCACGGCCGCGTCGTTGACGAGATAACGCGTGGCGAAGTTGTCGGTGCCGTCCAGGATGAGGTCGTACTGACTGAAGATGTCGAGGACGTTGTCGTTGTCCAGACGCTCCTGGTGCACGATCGTCTTCACATACGGATTGGTCTCGGCCACCGACTCCGCGGCGCTGAGCGCCTTGGGCTTGTCGATATCGGACTGACCGTGGATGATCTGGCGCTGCAGGTTGGACTCATCGACGACGTCATCGTCGATGATGCCGAGGGTTCCGACACCGGCGGCGGCCAGATACAGCAACGCAGGGCTGCCGAGTCCGCCCGCGCCGATCACGAGGACCTTGGCGTTCTTGAGGCGCTTCTGGCCGGTCATCCCGACATCGGGGATGATCAGATGGCGACTGTAACGGCGGACCTCGTCGATCGTGAGTTCGTCGGCGGGTTCCACGAGTGGGGCTACCAAAGGTCTCTCCTTCTCCCCTGGGGTGCTGATGTCGGTACAACCATGAGGACGTGCCTATTGTTCCCTGCCGGCGAGCACGGGCCGGAGGCTGTCCAGATCATGAACGCCCACCCACTACGCTGGCGTGGTGAGTTCCCCTCCCGATGCCCGTCCCCGCACCAGTCGACTTCCCCGCGATGCTCGCCGTGCGCAGCTGCTGGGAGTCGCCCGCGAGGTCTTCGTCGAGCAGGGTTACCACTCCGCGTCCATGGACGAGATCGCCGAGCGCGCGGGCGTCTCCAAACCGGTGCTGTACCAGCACTTCCCCGGCAAGCTCGACCTGTATCTCGCCCTGCTGACCACCTCGGCGGATGAGATCATCGCGGGCGTCACCACGGCGCTGGCCTCCACGACGGACAACCGCCGACGCGTGCAGGCCACGATCGAGCTGTGGTTCGACTATGTCGATGCCCAGGGGCAGTCCTTCCTGCTGGTGTTCGGTTCGGACCTGACCAATGATCCCGAGGTCCGCGACATCGTCGACCGGGTGATCAGCGAGTCGGCCTCGGCCATCGCGGAGGTCATCAGCGAGGACACCGATCTGCCCGATGCCGCGGCGCAACTGCTCGCGGTCAGCCTGGTGGGCATGGGCCATGTCGGCGCGCGCAACTGGCTCTCCGCCGAGTCCTCTCTCGGCCGCGACGAGGCCGTCCAGCTCGTGTCGGCGCTCGCGTGGCGCGGTATCGGCGGTTTCCCCAATCCTCATCGTCAACCCACCGAAGGAGAATGACCGTGGAGGTCAAGATCGGCGTCCAGAACGCCTCCCGTGAACTGTCCGTCGAGACCGATGCCGCACCCGAGGAGGTGCTGGGCGAGTTGAACGCCGCGATCGAGAAGGAGACGGTGTTCAGCCTCAGCGATGCCAAGGGCCGGACCGTCGCCGTCCCGGCGGACAAGGTCGCCTACCTGTACTTCACCTCCGACACCGGCCGCAAGGTCGGCTTCGGCATCGGCGGCTGAGTCCCTGGCGTCAGGGTCAGGCGGCGAGGCCGAGCTTGTCCATACGCGCGGTGTGCGCCTCGGTCAGTCGGGTCAGCATACGGCCGATGACCGTGAGGTCCATGATCGCGCCGGGGCGGTCGGCATTGCCCACCAGCACCGCGGTCAGGGCATCGCGCTCCGCCACGACCGTCTGGGCCTGGCTCAGGGCCTCGCCCATGAACCGGCGGCCCCAGAGCGCAAGCTTCCCACCGACCCGCGGTTCCTCCATGATCGCATCGCGGATGACGTCGACGACGAATTCGGAGTGTCCGGTGCCGCTGAGCGTGTCGAGCACGAGCTCGCGCGTATCGGCATCGAGGAATGCGGCGATCTCGCGATAGAAGTCGGCTGCGAGGCCGTCTCCGACATACGCCTTGAGCAGTCCCTCCAGGAAGTCCCCCGGCTGCGTCCGCGCATGGAATCGCTCGAAGATCGGCCGGAACGGCAGCATCGCCTCGTAGGGATCCTCCCCCAGCGCGACGAGCCGATCGCGCAACTGCGTGAAGTGCTGCCATTCCGCGGAGGCCATCGCCGCGACCTCGGCCTCCTGGGCCAGCGTGGGGGCCATCTTGGCGTCCTCGGCGAGCCGCTCCCAGGCACTGATCTCACCGTAGGCCAGCAGTCCCAGCAGCTCGACGACGCCTTGCCGGTAGGCTGGGTCATCGAAGGCGTTCGGTACGGCGGCGGTCATGCACCGCAGCGTAGCGCGGCACGATGCATCATGTGAGGCCGCCCGAGCGATACAGACGTGCGACGTCCGCGGACGTCAGAGAAGAAATCCGAGAAGAACCCTGACTACTTTCACCGAACTGGGCGTCGAGTCCTCCATCGCCGAAGCCTTGGCCGAGGTCGGCATCACCACGCCGTTCCCAATCCAGGAGATGACCCTGCAGGTCGGTCTCATGGGCACCGACCTCATCGGCCAGGCGCGTACCGGCACCGGTAAGACCCTCGCCTTTTCCATTCCCGTCATCCAGCGCACCCTCATCCCCGGCGATGCCGACTACGACGAGCTCGCCGCACCGGGCAAGCCCCAAGCCCTCATCGTCGCCCCGACACGTGAGCTGGCCCTGCAGGTCGCCAAGGACGTCGACACCGCGTCCAAGCACCGAGGGACCCGCAATCTGACGATCTACGGCGGCGTGCCGTACGAGCCGCAGCTCGAGGCGCTCGAATCGGGTGTCGACATCGTCACCGGCACCCCGGGCCGGATCCTCGACCTGATCAATCGCGGTGCCCTCGACGTCAGCCACGTCAAGTCGCTGGTCCTCGACGAAGCTGATGAGATGCTCGATCTGGGCTTCCTGCCCGATGTCGAGGCTATCCTCGCGCGCACGCCCGAGACCCGCCAGACGATGTTGTTCAGCGCGACCATGCCCGGTGCGATCGTCTCGCTGGCCCGTAAGCACATGCACCACCCCATGAACATCCGGGCGGAGTCCGCTGAGGCCAACCAGACCGTGCCCGCCACGAATCAGTTCGTCTGGCAGGCGCACGATATGGACAAGCCGGAGGTCGTGGCGCGGATCCTGCAGGCCGATGACGTCGGCCGTGTGATCATCTTCACCCGCACCAAGCGCCAGGCGCAGCGGGTGGCGGATGACCTCGCCGATCGCGGTTTCCCGGCCTCTCCCCTGCACGGCGACATGGCGCAGAAGGCGCGCGAGAAGGCTCTGCAGGGCTTCCGCGACGGCGAGGTGAGCATCCTCGTCGCGACCGATGTCGCCGCGCGCGGCATCGATGTCGCGGGCATCACGCACGTCATCAACTACACATGCCCCGAGGACGACAAGACCTATGTGCACCGCATCGGCCGCACCGGGCGTGCGGGCGCGAGCGGCACTGCCGTCACCTTCGTCGATTGGGCCGATATCCAGCGCTGGAAGCTCATCAACACCGCACTCGATCTGCCCTTCGAGGAGCCGGAGGAGACCTACTCCACCTCCGAGCACCTGTTCCGCGATCTCGGCATCGACCCGAAGGTCAAGGGCCGGCTGAAGCCGGCGGCCCCGCGGGAGCCGAAGCCCAAGCAGGGTGATCGTCAGTCCTCCGGTTCGGGCGGCTCGTCACGCAATCGACAGCGCAACCGCCGGTCCTCCGGTGGCTCCGGCGGCTCGCCAGAGCCCTCGACCGAGAAGGCGCAGGCCTCCTCCGGTGACGCCCAGCCGCGTACCGGTGAGGACGGACAGCCACGTCGACGGCGTCGTCGCCGCCGTCATTCCGGCGGTGGCGGCTCGGGTGAGGGCAACGCCACCTCGGCTCCGGCCTCCACCTCCAACAATTGATACCCGTACGTCTCGATGGGCGGTGAGCAGTCACGTACCTGACCGCTCACGCCCCAGGCTGTCTGGAGACTAAGGATGTGATTCCGTGGTCGCCATGGCAACCGCAGAATCACATCCTTAGTCTCCGTGGGACGAAGCATGTGACTCTGCGGTTGCTATAGCAGCCCTAGAAACACATCGTCCGTCGCCTCGTGCACCGCGAGCGACGAGCGAGCGGGCCGGTAGTGGTTGACCGCTCACCGCCCATCGTCGTAATACGGGATAACTCACCGCCCACGGAGGTGAGGGGTGTCAGCGGGGAGGCGTCAGACGACGATGACCGGGGTGCCCATCGGCGCCCAGTCCCAGAGGAAAGCGGCGTCTTCGATGTCCTGACGGATGCACCCGGCCGAGAGCGCCACGCCCAGATCGTCGAGGGACTGCTCCAGCTGACCGTCATGATCGACGGGGATCGCGTGGAAGCCGATCGGCTCGCTCCAGCCGGTGGTGAACTCGACGAAATACTCCATCGTGCCCGAATTGTCGAAGCTCGTGGCGTGCCGATAGCGTGCCCGCACCTCGTACGAGCCCGGGTCGAGATTGTCGAAGCGGCTGCCGGACACCAGATAGGTGGACGTGACGGTGCCGTCGTCCTCCACGAGCCAGACCCGTTGGTCCCCTTGGCTGAACACCACCCGGCGGCCCTCCCCCGAGTCCGCCGGTACCGCGGGATCCGCCTCCTCGGCTGGCGGCTCCTCGGGCTCCGGCTCGGCCGGCGGGACGACCTCCTGGGCGAGCACGGGCAGGGTCGCGCGCACGAGCGCCGGCGTGTCGTCGTCACCCGCACTCGACGACGGCGCCAGGATCGCCGTCAGTCCGATGCCGAGGGACACGGTGACCGAACCGAAGAACATCGTCCCCCGGGCTCGCATCCGCTGCGAGGAGCGGCGGTGCTTACCCATCGAGGAACCCCCTGGCGATCGCTCGATAGGCATCCGCGCCCTTGTGGTTCACCGAGGTGGCGAGGATGGAGCGGCCGATCGCCGGGGCCTCGGCGAAGCGGATCGACTTGGGGATGGGCGGTTCGAGGAGCCTCAGGTCATAGGTCTCGGCGATCGCCGTGCGGACATTCTGCGCGTGCCGGGTGCGGCCGTCGTACATCGTCGCCAGCACGCCGCGGATGACCAGAGCGGGGTTGATGAACTGTCGCACATCGTAGATGGTGTCCAGCAGCTGACCGACGCCGCGATGTGAGAGCGTCTCGGCCTGCAGGGGGATCACCACTTCGTCGGCGGCGGAGAGCGCGCCGACCGTCAGCACGCCCAGCGCCGGCGGGCAGTCCAACAGGATCCAGTCATAGTCCGAGCGCACCTTGTCGAGCGCCACGCGGAGGCGCTGCTCGCGGCCCGTGCGCGTGACGAGCTGCTCCTCGGCCTGTGTGAGCGCGATACTCGCCGGCAGGAGGTCGACGCCGTCATCAGTCTCCAGGATGGCCTCGATGGCGGGCACCTTGCCGAGCAAGACCTCCCCTACCGTGACGTCGAGTTCCTCGGGATCGATGCCCAACGAGAAGGTGAGGCTCCCTTGGGGATCGAGGTCGACGACGAGCACCCGCTGGCCCTCTTCGGCGAGCGCAGCACCGAGCGAGGCGACACTCGTGGTCTTGGCCACGCCGCCCTTCTGGTTCGCCAGCGCGATGGTCGTCGTCACGTGCCCATTGTGCCATCGTCCCCACCCGCCGCGCGGTGTATCCACATCGGACAGCGCATGGCGGGGATGGCATGCTGGCGCCATGACTGCGCGCGCCCTCGTCACCGGACCGACCGCGGGGATCGGTGCCGCCTTCGCCTGGCGGCTCGCCGCCGAAGGCGTGGACCTCGTCCTGGTCGCACGCGATGAGGATCGACTGCACCGGCTCTCCGACGAACTGCGCCGCGATCACGGCGTGGACATCGAGATCCTGCCGGCCGATCTGACCGACCCCGACGCGCTCGACCGCGTCTCCACGCGGATCGCCGATGAGTCCCGACCGATCGGCCTGCTGGTCAACAACGCCGGCGCGTCGATCGCGGGATGGTTCGGCACGACCGATATCGCGCTGGAGGACCGCCAGCTCGATCTGCTCGTTCGCGCCCCGATGCACCTGATGGATGCGGCGCTCAAGGCGATGTCCCGACGCGGTTACGGGGCGATCGTCAACGTCGCGAGCGTCGCGGCCTTCACCCCGCGCGGAGCATACTCAGCCCACAAATCGTGGCTGGTGAACCTCTCGCTGTGGGCCCATCTGCAGTACGCGGACGCGGGCGTGGTCGTGCAGGCCCTCTGTCCCGGCTTCACCCGCACCGAGTTCCATCAGCGTATGGACGCCGACATCTCCGATATCCCGGAGTGGATGTGGCTCAAGGCCGATGACGTCGCCGCGGCCTCCCTGCGTGATCTGCGGCGACGCAGGGCGTTGTCGATACCGTCCACGCGCTATCGCGTGCTCTCGACGCTCGCGCGGCATGCGCCGATCGGTCTCGTCGCGGCCGTCGCCAAGCGAGGTCGCTGATGAGCGTCCCGCAGACCCTGGACATCCCCGACGGGGTCGAGGTGACCCGTATCGCATCTGTCCGTTGCGAACACGCGGTACATCGGGCCAGACCGCAGGGAGAGGCCCGTGGGGCGATCCTGCTGGTCCATGGATGGACGGGGAGCAAGGAGGACTTCACCCCGATCCTGCCGTTGCTGGCAGCACACGGCTTCGATGCCCTCGCCTATGACCAACGCGGCCAGTACGAGACACCCGGCGAGCCGGACGACGACTACACCCTCGACGGTTTCGCCCAGGACGCCCTCGCTCTCGCGGAGACGGCCTTCGGTACTCCGTTCCACCTCCTGGGTCATTCCTTCGGCGGCCTCGTCGCGCAGCAGGCCACGGTCGCGGCACCCGAGAGGGTCGCGACGTTGAGCCTCCTGTGCACCGGTCCCGGGGCTCTCGGGGACTCGCCGACTCGTCCGCTCAAGCATGTCGTCGCGGCGATCGGCCAGCTCCCGCTGTTGAAGATCCATCAGCTGCGCGAGCAGGGCATCAAGCGGCCCGCCCAGATCACCGCCTTCCTGGCCCGGCGCTTCACCTCGCAGTCCCAGGCGGCGCTCGCGGCGATGACGCAGGCGCTGATCGATGCCCCGGACATCATCGAGGATGTCGCGGACACGAGTGTCCCGGTCTGGGTCGGCCGGGGTGAGAACGACGATGCCTGGTCCTTCGAGGCGCAGGACGAGATGGCGCGACGACTCGGGACCCAGGTTGTCGTCATTCCCGATACGGGCCACTCCCCCGCCGTCGAAGCCCCCGGGACGCTCGTCGACGCCTGGCTGCCCTTCCTCATCAGCTGACTCCGATCCGCCCACGCGAGTGGTGGAATCCTGTCTGCGAGTGGGGTCATGAAGGCACCACTCGGTGATGGGGAAGGATCGCGACGCGCAGGCGGATCAGCCGACGATCGCGCGTAAGGCGGCCACGTGATCGCGGTAGGCGCGACGGCCCTCCTTCGTCAGCGACGCCCAGGTGCGGACCCGCCGGTCGCGGGTCCCCTTGGTGACGCTGACGTAGCCGGCCTCGTCGAGGGCCTTGACCTGCTTGCTGAGCACGGACTCGCTGACACCGAGCACTTCACGCAAGACCGCGAACTCGACATGATCAACGGTGGCGAGAGCCGCGCAGATCTGCAGTCGGTGCGGGGCGTGGATGACCGTGTCGAACCCCTCGACCCCCGTGGTCATGAAGCGGCTCGCAGGGCGCGCCGGTAGTCGCGATCCCACTGGGGCCCGATGATCGCCCACAGGAGCACGACGGCCACGCCGGAGATGGTCGCGACCGCCAGGTTCTCGGTGATCACTGAGGTGAGGACGCCGAGGACGAACGGCACGATCATCAGCCAGTAACGCCATGCCTCGCGGACGAAGGGGTTGCCGAAGTCCCAGACACCGGTGCTGCGGCGATACCAGAACACCGAGCTGATGACGATGACGGCGCCGAGGAGGGCGATCAGCGGCTGCCAGGCATCGGCTGCCGGGGAGACCGTCAGCAAGCCGGCGCCCACGCCGAGGTAGGCGTAATAGCCGGTGGGCGCCGCAGCATGATCGGCGACGCCATCGCGGACGCCGTCGATCGAGGCCAGCGCCTCGCGGGCGGCGTCATCGTTGAACTCATCTCGACTTTCCATGATGGAAACTCTATTGCTTACTTTCCATCATGGCAAGCCACCGAGGAAAGTCACCTCAAGGCAGCGCGGATCGCCCGGCGCGCGACCGGACCCAGCCCGTCGATCGTGTGCGCCAACGAACCGAGGGTCGTCAACGCTCCGTCGGCCTCTGCCGTCCGCATCGGCGCCGTCAACTCGATGCCGATGAACGCCGACGACACCAGATGCGCCAGCTCGTCCGCGGCGATCAGCTCGGCGAAGGGCGATCCCACCAGCACGCGCTGCGTGACCTCGCGGACTTGATCGGTCCAGAGGTCAAGCGCGGTACCGGACACCTCGGCCATCGCCGGGTCGGTCTGCGCGGCCGCGAGCGCCTGGCCCAGGATCGCGACATTGCCCGATTCCCGCTCCTCACGACGGACCCGGGTCGCCAGGTCGACGAGCCCGGTGAAGGTGTCGACGGCGTCGAACTGCTCGGCATAGCGGTCGACCCGCTCCTGCGTGGCCGTCAGACAGGCCTCGCCGATGAGCTCCACGACGCTGCCGAAGTGGTAGAAGATCAATCCCTGGGCCAGGCCGGCCCGCTCGGCGATGCTCCGAGCCGAGACCTTCGCCAGACCATCGGCCTCGATGCTCGCGATCGTGGCGCGCACCAGCCGACGCTTGGTCTCCTCCGATTTGGGCGTACTCACACGCTCACCCTAGAACGGAGCGGCGGCACCAGCGCGCACGCTCCCGCCGCCCCGACGCCCGCAACGACACCTCCGATACCCGCCAGGACAGCCGTGAGCGACGGATCAGATCCGCCGCCCCACCCACCTGATGCCATCAGCACCGCCATCGCCGATCCACCCAGCGCAGCCACCCCGGCCGCCCGGCCAGCACCGAGCCACCGCGCCCCGGCACCGAACGACACCACAGCCACAACCCCCGACGGAATACTCGGTGGCACCGCCTGCACCCCCACGGTGAGCGGTGACAGAGCCATGAACTCCTCGGGGTACCGGGTGAAGGTGGGGTCGAGTGAACTGTCCCCACGACTCTGCATCCATGCGAGGCCGACCGCGACCACTGCCATAGCAAGCAGCAGACCCACCAGGACCGCGGCTGCCACGCTGACGAGACGTTCCAGCGCCTTCATCACCCCGCGAAGCGTGCACGCGAACCCCCTGCCGTCGCGAAGACCCAGCGCTGCGACGATCATCGCGATCGGCACGAGGGCGAGCGAGCGCTCGGCGGCACCCGCCAACACGAGGCATCCACCGGTGATGAGCCCGACGATCACCGCGATCCCGGACCGCGCGGCCACCTCGCCACAACGCTCAACCATCGGCGGAAACAGTATGGTCGCCACGATCATGCCGGGCAGACACAGGATGACACCGGTGGGAATGCCCAGCATCGCCCCGAGAGCGGCGTACCCGAGCCCCGTGCCAGGTGTCCCGTCCGCGCCGATTCCACCGAGGAAGCCGACCACAGCCCCGAGGAATCCACCGGTCACGCATCCGGCGGTCAGCGCTCGACCGGCGATCTCCCAGCGCGGCATCATCGTCACCTGGACGACCCCGCGAAGGATCTTGCCCCCGGGACCGGGAGCGGCCGTTCGAGCGTAGGCAGCACCGCAGCGGGGGGCGGTCCGTGATCGAATTCGGCGTTGAAGCGACCGTCGTAGCCGAAGACCGGCCCGCACACCGGATGCTCCACCCGTACCGAGATCACATACTCATCGGAGTCGTCATCATAGGATTCGCGCACCCGCGCGTGTCCGGTCGCCCAGCGCGGCAGCGGCCACCAACGACTCACGGCGATCAACTGGGCCGTGCTGCGCAGATCAAGACCACCGTCGCGAACCTCGAGCGCGAGGGCCGCGGCGATGTGGTGGTGTGTGCCGAGGAAATCCACGATGCCGTGGTCGGGGTCGAGGACCATCGCGGCATCGAAACGGCGCCGGAGGCCCGGTGCCACCTCGAAGGTCCGCACGAAGGAGACGGCCTCGCGCCCGAGACCGTCTCGGTAACCGCAATTCTCGATGGTGAAGGGGATATCGGTGCCGGACTCGGGGAAGAGCAGGTGGCGCGACGCCCCCAGCGCCAGGAACGGGGTCATATAGGCGGGTCCGCGCCAGAGCCGCTTCATGACGCCTCGCCCGATGCTCCGGTCCCCCGACGACAGTCCGAAGCGACGTTGCATCGCGGGATGCAACGCGTCGAATGAGGTGCCCAATGCTTGCCGGAAGATGCTCATCGGGGCACGTCGATTCGGGTGAGCTGCCCCGGCGCGGTCGCCGATGTCCGATCGGGCGGGGTCCGAAGGCATCGACGAGCGGACGGTACACGCGATGGCGTAGGCCGCAGCGCGAGCAGTGTCGCGACCGGCAGAAGCCACGGCCGACGGAGGACGAGGAGGAAGGGCAGTGTCCGCGCTGCCACGTCCACGAGGGCGAGCGACACTGAACGTCGCGGCGTCTGGCCGATCTCCGCCCATAGCCGCAGCCGGTCGAAGGACCATGCCGTCGCCCATCCCATGAGCGGACGCACGAGGCGGTCGAGACGGCGATAACGCGGTTCATAGTCGTAGCCGGTCAGGAACCTCACCCGTCCGCCATCGGTGGGCACGTAGCGCCAGTAGCCCGCCCCTTCGGCGATCGGCGAGAGCCGATGGGGGGAGGTGAAGCGCAGCGAGGACGTCGCTCCCCCGTCCGCACGCTCGCGAGTTCCCGCATGAGCACCGAGGCCGTGCACGCCGAATGTCGAGTAACGGAATCGGCCGGGCGCCTCGGCGACGATGCTGCCGAACCGCAGATCCCAGCGGGCGTGTTCCTGAGGATCCTGGGACAGTGCCCAGACCCGCTCCACCGGCGCATGGATGGTCGTCTCGACATAGATCCGGGCCGGTGCATCGTGCCGTCTCGGGGGCAGCATCATGGATTCTCCTTTTTGAGCAGTCGATCAAAAAGGAGAATATGACAGTTTGAGCAGATGCTCAAATGGGGATTCAGTCCAGTAGCCGGGCGAACTGCTCGGGATCGGTCAGGTTCGCCCCGAGGGGGAACCCCACCTTGCCGGTTCCGTGGTAGTCGCTCGAACCGGTCGCTATCAGACCCAGCTCATCGGCCATGCCGGCCAGCGTCGCCCGATCGTGCTCATCGTGGTCGTTGTGGTCAACCTCGATGCCCACGAGTCCGGATTCCCCGAGCGCGGCGAATACCTCGAGATCGAGGACCTCCCTGCTCTCCCGCGCCCACGGATGGGCGATCACGGCACGTCCACCGGCCGCGGCCAGTAGCTCTATGGCCCTCTGGAGGTCGGCGGCGTAGCGATCGACATAGGCCGGCTTGCCGGGCGAGAGCAGGGTGGCGAAGGCCTCCTCACGAGAGGCGATGTAACCCTTGGCGATCAGCGCGTCGGCGATGTGCGGCCGCCCCGAGGAGATGGCATCGGCCGCGACGGCATGCACGTCGTCCTCGGTGATCGCATAACCCAGCTCGTTGAGCCGGGCGATCGTCAGCGGAAGGCGGTCGTCGCGGCCACCGAGCACCCGCTCCAGCTCCTCGACGAGCGGCGGATACGCAGGATCGAACTCGTAGCCGAGCAGGTGCACACTCGCGCCCTCATAGCGCGTCGAGATCTCGATACCGCGCACGAGGCGGATACCGCCCACCTCGTCGGCAGCGGCCTGCGCCTCCTCCCAGCCAGCCGTGGAGTCATGGTCGGTCAGGGCGACGATGTCGAGTCCGGCGTCCTCGCGCGCGTGACGGACGAGATCGGCGGGAGAGTCGGTGCCGTCCGAGCGGGTCGAGTGCGTGTGAAGGTCGATGCGCACGATCCCAGGCTAGGGCATCAAACCTTCGATGCTTCTGTGACACGGCTCGCCCCAGAGCGCACATCTATCAGTCGTAGTAGTGCACGGTCTCCCTGAGAGTCTCAGCGTGCTCGTAGATCTCATCAAGCGTTGCGATCGGATGCCGCGTCTCGTTCTTGTCCTTATCGAAGGTACCCAGGTAGCGCTGCGAGGTATTGAAATGAAGCCTTGCGATCGGCTTGCGGTTGTTGTCGTCGAGCAGCACGCCAAAGTACGACTTCGTGTCACGTTGGGCCACCCGGCCTACCGCAACCTCGCTGCACACGATCGCCCGCACTATCTGGAAGGCTTCGATCTCTTCGAGGGTCGTGAGGATGCCATCAGCTTCCGCCTCTGACCTCTCCAGGTCCGCCTCGGCCACTGGCTCACTGAGCGAGTCTCCGACCGAGACGGCATCGACCGGCTGCCCACCCAGCGCTGCCTTGAGGCGATCGTTGACACGGTCCGCAAGAAACTGCTTGTGCGCTTTGACAACGAGCCCCGAGAACTGTTCGCGGACGCGCTGCGTGAAAGGCCCTCCATAGACCTGCGAAGTGAGGAACCGCACCCACTCCACGTCCGGCTCGACGAACTGAGCGCCGAGTACTCGCTTCAATTCTCCGATGTACTTCAGCTCTTCGGCAGCATTCAGGACCGATTCGAGGTCGAATGTTCCCTTGGCCAGTTTCGTCAGCTCCGGAATGAGGTTGGCATCGAGGTCTGTCACCTTCAGCACTAAGAACGGCTTCTCGTCCATGCGATTCGGGGCATCGAGATCAGTATAGAAATGGTAGTCGTCGCCGTTCGTCAACAGAGCGATCCGAGCATGAGTCACCGCGAAATAACGGAACAGCTGCGAAGCATGCTTCAGATTCAGGACGTCGCCATGTCTCTTGCACTCGATGAGGATCTGGACCTCGTCGCCGTTCATGATGGCGTAGTCGATCTTCTCACCACGTTTCGTGCCCACATCAGCAGTGAACTCTGGGATGACCTCGTGGGGATTGAAGACGTCATATCCGAGGACCAGAGAGATGAAAGGCATCACGAAGGCGTTCTTCGTCGCCTCCTCCGTCTCGATGCCTGCTCCCTGCGTCTCGATCTTGGACGCAAGACTCGACAATCGCTCTCGGATCTCCATTGCCTTCTCCGATACTCACCGATGACTACTGCCGGCCCGAGCCTAATCGGAATAGATGCCACGATGTGCCGATTCTGAATACTCAGTTATCTGAGGAACGCCGACATGTCACGCCTTCGCGGTTGAGGGCATCGACTACCAGCCGGTGACATTCCATCGCTTGACCACCGGTGTGCCACGGTCGGCGCTCAGCACCGAGTAGGTGGCGGTGTCCAGGTCGAAGATGCGCCCCTGTTCGACCTCGAGCCCCAGCCAACGCGCGGCGAGGACGCGCAGGCTGTGTCCGTGCGCGAACACCAACGTGCGCCCGGGCCGACGCGCCAGATCGACCACGCGATCGAGTCTGACACCGATCTCCGCGGCGGTCTCACCGTTGGGACACGGATGGGTCCAGACGGTCCAGTCCGGCACACGCTCCCGGATGGTCTCGGTCGTCAGACCCTCGTAGTCGCCGTAGTCCCACTCGGCGAGGTCCTCATCGAGAATGACGTCATGGAAGCCGGCCAGCTCCGCGGTCCTGCGCGCGCGGATCCGCGGGCTCGACAGCACGCTGTCGAATTCGACGGAGGCCAGCGCGTCCCGCAGAGTCTCAGCCTGCCGTTCCCCCTCCTCGGTGAGCGGCAGATCGGTGAACGACGTGTGCCGCCACTCACGGCTCCACTCGGTCTGACCATGCCGGACGATCCACAACTCAGCTTCGGGAGCAAGAACGTTCACGCCGCCAGGCTACTGGCAGAGCCCGGTGGTCACGTCGCCTCCTGCATGAGCACCGGTGCGCGATGGCCCGGGGCCGGCCGACACTCACCGGGGAACGAGTACCCAGTAATCGAGATCGAGCAGCACCTGGGGCAGATACCTGCCGTCCTCGCCACGCAGGCTCAGCGACTCATCGCGTCCCTTGGTGGCGACGAGCCTCAGCCGCAACGCACCGACACCCGGCGCGGTGGTCTCCGCCTTGTCGAGCACCTCGGACCAGGCGTAAACCGTATCGCCGGCGAAGGCCGGCGATGTGTGGGCCCCGGCGTTGATCGCCGCGATCAGCTGAGCATTGGCCAGCCCATTGAAGGAGAGCGCCCGGGCCATCGAGATGACATGGCCCCCGTAGACCAGACGGCGACCATCGGGACGCGCCTCGGTGTTGAAGTGCACCTTGGCGGTGTTCTGCCAGAGGCGGGTCGCCATCATGTGCTCGGGATCGGTGAGCGTGACGCCGTCGACGTGGTCGATCTTCTCCCCCACCTCGTAGTCGTCCAAACGATGGGGCTCACCGGCGGCGACGAAATCATAGTCGGTGAAGTCCAGACCCTCAGGGAGGATCAGATCGTCGGCGGCAACCACTGCGGCGAGCTCGGGGAGGACGGTCTCGGGAGCCGGCGCGTCGATATCGCGCTTGTGCACCATGACCCAACGCGCCCACTCCAGGGCGACCTCGCCACGCTGGTTCGTGGCGGTCGAGCGCACGTAGACCACACCGCTCTTGCCGTTCGAGTTCTGCTTGAGGCCGATGACCTCCGAACGAGTCGAGAGGGTGTCCCCGGGAACCACCGGGCGGTGGAAGCGGCATTCGGCATAGCCGAGGTTCGCCACCGCATTGAGCGAGACATCCGGGACGGTCTTGCCGAAGGCGATGTGGAAGGCCACCAGATCCTCGACCGGAGCCGGATCGAGCCCCACTGAAGCCGCGAACTCGACGGAGGACGGCACAGCGAAGCGTGTCGGGTACAGCGACTGATATAGCGCGCGGTCGCCTTCGGTGACAGTCCGCGGAGTCGCGTGCTCGATCACCTGCCCGACGGTGAAGTCCTCGAAGAAGTTGCCCGGATTCGTCTTGGTCATGTCATCCTCGCGTTCGGTGGCCTACGGCACACATCATGGCCGATACCGGACGCGAGGAAGTTACTGCCCCGTCACCCCACGGTGTCAGAAGGCCGAGGCGGCACCCGGTCGCTGCGCGAGCAGCTCCTGGCCCTGCGCGAGGAACTTGTGCTCGACCAAGACCTCGAACTTGCTGGGCAGGATCGTCTTGACGCTGGAGAAGTCGCGCTGTCCACGCTGCATCGCATACGATACGGCGGCGAGGATGCCGCCCCAGACGATGCCCAGCAGCAGACCCGTGAGGACCGCACCGACCCACTGGCCCTCCGCGGCGAAGATGCCGAGCAGGAGGCCCACGAGGAGGCCGAGCCATGCACCGGCACCGACCCCGCCGAGGATCGCGCGGCCCCAGGTCATACGCCCGGTGACGCGTTCGAGCTGTTTGAGCTCGGTACCGACGATGAGGACGTTCTCGACCGGGAACCCATGATCTGAGAGGTAGTCGACCGCCTTCTGCGCGTCGGCGTAGTCGTCGAAGATGCCGAGCGATTGCGGATACTCCAGGGAGAAGATCTGTGCCATGTCTCCAGCCTAGTCCCGGACCGGGTTCAGCGGAGCGCGCCGGGGCTCGGGGCCTGGTCGAGCCGGCTGGAACCACCCGGAAGAATGGAACGATGCGACTGCTGATGCTCCGCCACGGCCAGACCCCGGCGAATGTCGCCGGAGCCCTCGACACTGGTGCCCCCGGCCCGGGCCTGACCGCCCTGGGACAGTCACAGGCCGAGGCGGTCCCCGGTGCGCTGGCCGACCTGTCGATCGACGCGCTGATGATCTCTCCGCTGGTCCGCACGTCGCTGACCGCCGCGCCCCTCGCCCAGGCACTCTCCCTCGCGCCGCAGACCCTCGAAGGGATCCGGGAGGTGGAGGCGGGCGACCTGGAGATGAACCGAGACAGTGCCTCGCACCGCGCCTACCTGGAGACCGTGTTCGCGTGGGGACGAGGACGTCTCGACCATCGGATGCCCGGCGGGAGCGACGGTCACGCCTTCTTCGACCGTTTCGACCGATCCGTGGCGCAGATCGCAGAAGGCGGCTGGCAGCGGGTGATCATGGTCTCGCACGGCGCGGCCATCCGCTCGTGGGCGAGCGCACGTGTCGAGGGAGTCGATATCGACACGGTCGAGCGGACCCCACTGGCGAACACCGGGCTCGTCGAGATCGAGGGCGATCCTCGGTCGGGCTGGCGGCTCGTGAGCTGGAGCAGCACACCGATCGGCGGTGCCCATCTGGCCGCCCCCGCTGCCGACGATCCCACGGGGGACACCGTCGAGAACGCCTGACGCGAGGGGCCTCGGTTCAGCTGGCGTGGGGTAGGTCTGGTGGTGGAGGGCGCGCTGGCGGGCGAGGTTGCGTCGTCTTCGGTGGCGTGGGTGGCTGCCGGGCAGGAGGCAGTGGTGTCTGTCGCGGAACTCGTGGGTCGTGGGTCGACCATCAGTGTCCCGGTGTGTACTGCCCGGTACTCCATCGCGGCTATGCCCCTGGTGCGATGACTCCATTTCTGGGGCACAAGCCGATCAGATTCGTCAGGTCGGGCGGCCATCCAGTGGTGGGCAAATTCGCCCACGAAAGCGGCGGTCCGAGGGCGAATTTGCACCACTCGGCGGGGCGGTGAGACGCGCACCGCTCAACGCGCTCAAGAGGCGCCAGGCCCACCGCCGCCTCGAGGGCGCCAGCGGCCGAAGCCCCCTTCGGTATTGATCGTCTGGCCGACGATCCAGCGGGCCTCATCGGTCAACAGCCAGGCGATCAAACGGGCGGGATCGTCGGGCTCACCGAAGCGGCCGAAGGGGAACATCGGCTTGACCATTCGCATCATGTCCTCGGTGAGGTAGCCAGTGTCGACGGGACCAGGATTGACCGTGTTCACCCGGATGCCGCGATCGGCCAACTGATCCGCGATGGTCGTGGTGACGCCGGCGAGCGCTGCCTTGGCCGCCGCGTAGGCCACCTCGCCGGGCATGGGCCCAAGTCCCTGCCCCGATGTCAGGAAGACGATCGAAGCAGGTGTTCCATCCTCGTGTCGCGCGGCGAAGGCTTGTGCCAGCAGGATCGACGCCCGCGCGTCCACAGCCCAATGGCGGTCGAGCTCGACTGCCGTCAGTTCGCCGAGAGCACCGTCCGAACCGCTGAGCGCCTGATTGCACACCAGCGCGTCCAGCCGGCCGAACTCCCCCGCGGCAGCTTCGATCACCCGCTCAGGCGTGTCAGCCTCCGCGAGATCGGCGTGCAGGTCAACCACCCGAGCATCACCGACGAGGTGACGGCGCACGCCGTCGAGTACGAGGGCCAGATCATCGGAGCCCCATGGCTGCTCATCGTCGTGAGGCGAGAAATGGTGGCAGAGGATGCTCGCGCCATAGGCGGCGAGCCGGCAGGCGAGCGCATAGCCGATCCCCCCACGTCGGCTCACCCCGGTGACGACCACGGATCGACCACGAAGAGGCAAGGGGTCGCGGGCCAGGTCACTCGTGTACGCGGGCTGCATGAGCCCAGTAGAGCAGACGGCGATCGACTACCGTGTCGAGGAATGGAGCCGCCCGTAGACGCTGCCGTCGAGCGGCTGATCGCACCCGTCGTCGACCATGTGTGCCGACATGACCCTGGGGCCCTGGCGGGCTTCTACCTCTACGGATCAGCTGTCACCCGGTTGAATCCCGACAGCGATATCGATCTCCTGTTGCTCACCCACCGCTCGCTCACGTCCGGGGAACGCGCCGCGATCATAGGAATTCTCCTGGAAGTCTCCGGTTGGCACGACCACGCGGAGCGCTTCCCCGAGGCCGCCGACAGACGTCCGATCGAGCTCACCAGCGTCGTTCTCGGTGACGTCTCCTCTTGGCCCGAGTGGCCGACGCGCGACTTCCAGTACGGCGAGTGGATGCGTGCCGAGTTCGTCGAGGGAGGGCTCTCGCCGCCGGCGAGGGACCACGACGTGGTCACCCTGCTAGCCACCGCCCAGGCCGAACATCGCGCATTGATCGGTCCAGCCCTGTCAGATCTCGTCGCGGCGGTCCCCCGCGGCGCGCTGCGCGATGCGGTCCTGGCCGGCATCCCCGACTTGCTCGATGACATCGCCGGCGACGAGCGCAACACCCTGTTGACCCTCGCCCGCGCCGTCGTGACGATCCGCGACGGACGGATCGTCGCCAAGGACGTCGCAGCCGAGGAGGTGATCGAGCATCTCGATGGGCACGGCCGATCACTGCTCGCCTGGGCACGAGACGGCTACCGCGGCATCGTGGTCGACGACTGGAGCGATCGCACTGCCGAAGCTCACGCGCTGGCACACCGCCTCGCCGAACTCGCGGGCAGCCTCGACGACTAACGACCGTCCTGGACGAAGTCCACGATGAGCTCGGCGAGCAGCTCGGGTCGGTCCTCTGCCACGAGTGTGGCCGTGCCCTCGACGACCTCCAGACGAGAATCGGGGTAGAGCGCCTCGAGCCGCGGGCCGTGGGCGGCGGGCATCAGCCGGTCCTCGGCGGCCCAGACGATCAGCACAGGCCTGGTGAAAGACCTCCACTGCTGTGAAAGCCGGAGCAACTCGGCACGAGACGGGTTGCCCGTCGCGAAGGCGACGAAGTCGCGGCGGATCCGCCGATCCACCGTCGCCGGACGGAACCAGTCGACGATCAGCTCATCGGGCAGACCGACGACAGACATGCCGCCGTAGCCCCGCTCCATCTGCCGGAAGGCCCGCAGGGCCATCAACCGCAACAGCAACCAGAAGCCGCCGGGAATCCTGCCCGCGATGTTCATGATCTTCGCCGACCCGGGAGGGAAGTTGTCGAAAGCCTCGCAGGCCACCAGCACCAGACGGCCGATGCGATCGGTCCGGCCGTCGTTGATGAGGAACTGGCCCCCACCCCAGTCATTCAGCACGAGGGTGACGTCGTCGAGTTCGAGCGCGTCGAGGAAGTCCCCGAGGATACGTGCGACGCCTCGTTGCGACAGGTCCGCACCGGGACGCATCGGCAGGCGATGGCCTCCGAGCGGCAAAGTGGGCGCGACGACCCGCAACCCCGACAGCCGCGGGATGACCTTGCGCCAGATCCGATGATCCATCGGAACTCCATGACAGAGCACGACGACAGGCCCTTCTCCGCCGGTGTCCTCAAAGGCAAGGGGTCCGGCCTCCAGCTCGACGAACGGCATCGCAGCACCTCATCGGCCCTTCCCTGCGTCGCCCACCATCCTCGCAGGGACAGCTCCGGCATGGAAGGCTTCGCGTCACCTCCATCTCGTGTTCACCCGGACGCCGCCCACTCGTCGTCGCTCATCCCTAACGTCTCGCCACGTGCATCGACACTTTCTCTCCCTGACCGCCGCAGCGACCATCGTCCTCGGAGCCTCGGTCACCGCGGCCGCGACCACCACGTTCCCCGCCGATACCGATCCGACCGGATCGCTGACCCCGCTCGGCACGCATCACACCGGCCAGTTCGACGAGAGCGCCGCGGAGATCGTGGCCTTCCACGCCGGTACACAGCGCGCCTTCGTGGTCAACGCGTTATCCGGTCAGATCGACGTGCTCGACGCCTCGGACCCGGCCTCACCGTCGCAGGTCGGCACCATCGCGGCACCGCAGGGCGTCGTGAACTCCCTGTCCGTCCGTGACGACGGTCTGGTGGTCGCGGCGATCGAAGCACCCGTCAAGACCGACCCAGGGCAGCTGCTGTTCGCCGACGCCGTCACGCTCGGCAATCTCGGCACGGTCGAGGTCGGTGCGCAACCGGACATGGTCAGCGTGTCCCCCGACGGCGCATTCGCGGTCTCGGCGAACGAGGGTGAACCCGCCGACGACTACGGCGTCGACCCGGAGGGCTCGGTCAGTGTCGTCTCGCTGTCGGACACGGTGAGCGCTCCCCCGCAGCAGGCCGTTCGCACGGCCACCTTCCACGAATGGGAGGCGGACGGCCCCCGCGATCTGCCCGAGGACGTACGCATCTTCGGGCCCGAGGTCGATACCGAGTTCCCGATCTCCACGAATCTCGAACCCGAGTACGTAGCCATCGAGGACGGCACGGCATACGTCACGCTGCAGGAGAACAATGCCGTGGCCGTCGTGGACCTGGCGAGCTCGCAGGTGACGGACATCTGGCCCCTCGGCTTCAAGGACCACAGTCAGCCCGGGCAGGGGTTCGACGCCTCCGACCGCGATGGCGCCATCGACATCGCTCCCCGTCCGGTGCTCGGTATGTACCAGCCCGACGGCATCGCTTCCTACACCACCGGCGGCCAGACCTATCTGGTGACCGCGAATGAGGGTGACGCCCGCGAATGGGGCGACTACGCCGAAGCCGTCCGCGTCAGGGATCTCGGCACGGAGGACAATCCGCCGATCTGCTCGGACTCTCCAGCCGCCGGTCTCACCGGTGATGCCGATCTCGGACGGTTGAACATCACCCTCGAGAACGGGCTACGCGCCGACGGCACCTGCTATGAGCAGCTCTACTCCTTCGGCAGCCGCTCATTCTCGATCTGGACCCCCGGCGGCGAGCTCGTCTTCGACTCGGGCGACGAGTTCGAGCGCATCGTGGCCGCGGCGCTGCCCGAGCACTTCAACTCCAACCACTCCGAGTCGAACTTCGACGGCCGCAGCGACGACAAGGGGCCCGAACCGGAGAACCTGGCCATCGGGCAGGTCGGTGACCGGACGTACGCCTTCATCGGCTTCGAGCGCGTCGGAGGGGTGATCGTCTACGACATCACCGATCCGACCGCACCAGAATTCGTCCGCTACACCAATGAGCGTGACTTCTCCGTCTCGGCCGAGCAGGAGATCGACGGCGGGGCCGATCCCGCGGAGGTGCTGCGCCGAGCCGGTGACCTCGGACCCGAGGGCATCGCCTTCGTCGACGCGGGTGACTCCCCTATCGACCAGCCGCTCGTCATCACGGGCAACGAGGTCTCGGGCACCACGACCTTCTTCGCCGTGACCACCGAAAACGACGGTGGGGCCGGCCCCGGCCCTGAGCCGACCGAGCCGGCACCGACCGAGCCTGTTCCCACCGAGCCTCAGCCGACACAGCCCGGGCCCGAGGAGACGGGGCAGCCGGACCGCAATGAGGCAGCTCGGCCCGATCGCGATCTGCCGGGCACCGGATCCCCGGTCTCGCCATGGTGGTTCGCCCTCGGCGCTGCTCTGCTCTCCGGCGGTGGGCTGCTTACCTGGAGACGCCTGAGCTCGGGAGCCTCTCGTTGAGTGTGACGTTGGGGCGGTGAAAACGCCGTCTCAGCCGTCCAAACGTCACACTCAGCGAGAGGGAGGTCAGGACCAGGCGGAACGCACGAGGGTGTGGACGGCGGCCGGGGCAAGACCCGCGCTGGCCGCCAGCGCCGCCTCCCCCTCGGGCGAGTCCACGGCATAGAGCGTCGAGCGCCCGAACCAACGCGCCCAGCTCTGGGCGAAGGCCTCCCGCCGGTCGCGACGCCGGGCGAACTCGCCGGGCACCGCATACCACGTACGACCGATCGGGCGAGCCCTCCCGAACAACACCGCCCACCCGGTGCCCACATCGGCGGGCGGCGCGAGCTGGCGGGCCACCAGATAGCGAGGGACGCTGATCGGGGCAAGCAACTCCTCCAAGGCCTGCGCGAAGATCCCGTCCTCAGACTCGTCACGCAGAGAGAAGCGGTACGCGCCCATCGCATCGATCAAGACCTCGACTCCGGAGGCGCCGGGCTCGTACAGCCCGGCGAGGGCGAGCGCATCGGCTACGACATATGCATGCCCCACCATCCCGACCTCCCGCGCGGTCTCTCGGGCGGCGCGCCACGGACGCCGCCTCACTCCCTCGCCCTCGATGCCCTGCTCACCCATCCGGGCCCAGGGCGGAACCGGAACCGCCCGCGGAGGATCGGCCATTAGCACCGACACTTCCCGGTCGGGGACGACACGGAGCACCGTGCGGGACCGGTCCTCATAAGGCTCGCCCACGCGCCAACGCCCCGCGATCACCTCCCGCTCCTGTGCACGGACCGCCATCGCGTCGTTGATCGTGGCCAGCTCACCGAGCTCCGGCGGCGTATAGGGCGAGAACCGGGAATCCACATGGGGCACTCCCGAGACGATCTGCCCGTCGTCGTCAACCCCGAAGTAGCCATCGTGCTTGCGCACGAAGCGGCGCCAGTCGCTGTCCCCACCGGGATGATCATGCGCGACGCACACGACGCTCCAGGTGAGCGCCACCTTCCGACTCCACGCCGGATCGATGCGCAAGGCCCGGCCCCGGGTCTGGATGACCGCGGAACTCGTGCTGGCCGTCGACAGATCGATCAAGGTGGTGACCTGCTGCGCGTCCCATCCCTCGCCCAGCAGCGCCCGGGTCCCGACCAGCACCTGGCAGCCTCCCTCGCCGAAGAAGTCCGTCACCAGCGGCACCCACCGCCGGCTGGTCCAGGATCCGACGAGCTCGACCAGGTCGGACGCACCCTCGATCTCCCTGGCCTCGAGGCGGTCGGCGATCTCCGGTTGCCGCGTCGTGATGTAGTCCTGCAGGCGCTCGACGACTGCGGGCCGCGCGGCGACCGTACGGCCGGTCATCAGCACCGCTTCGACGGGCGATTCCGCGAGCCCCGCCATCACCTCGAAGGCCGACCCGTGCTCAGCCGGCGCCCCCAGCGACTCCGCCGAGGTCGCACTCGCCCGCTCGAAGTCACACACCACCACGGCCCGCAACCGGTCCCCCAGCGCCACCCGCTCGATCCCCACTATCTCTGCGGCGGCGCGCATCTTGCTCACACTCCGGCTCAGCACCCGGTCCACCCGCGACTGCGCCGGGCGCGAGACCCCACGGCGTGAAGCCTGCAGACCGATGCCGGGCAATGCGGCCCGCAGGTCATCGATCACCGCCTCATCGATCGGATCATCGCTGTGCCGGAGGCAGCCGCCGACCCAGTCATCGAGAAGCACGGCCCAGTCATCGGTGGACAGCGGCACCCGGTGCTCCTCGGTGAGACGGGCACCGTCGGGGAGGGCGAGCAGGCCCGCGTGCACGAGACGCAGGGCCGACCGCGCCAGCTCGGGCTCCTCGCGCGCGAAGCCGTTCCAGTCGGCCGGATGTTCGCCGAATCGGCGGTCACACCACATCAGGAGCGATGTCGTGCCGTAGTCCGGGTCCAGCAGCTCGGTGGTCAATTCCGCGAACCGTCTGGAGGAATCGTCCAACCACCATTCCTCGTCGGCATCGGGTGTGGTGAGCCACGCCAGCTCCACGAAGGGTGCGAGGTCGCCCTCCCGCACCGCGGCCGGGATCGACGCGGTGTAGACGATGTCGCCGAAGAGCTCTTCGACCTGCGCGGCCTGCCGCCGGGACAGGGTGCTCGGCGGAGTCGCGGTGAGACCGAGGACCTGCGCCTCAGGCATCTGGGCCAGCACCTCGGCGAGCAGCGCACCCCAGGTCTCCAGCAGGTGATGGCACTCGTCCAATACGACCGTCACCGGACCGGCGGCATGAAGTGCGGACACGAGCGCCTTGCCGTTCTCGTGCAACCGGTCGACGAGCCGGACTTCGTCCCCGCTCAGTTCGTCGGAGTCGAAGCTCGCCAGCGACTGATAGGTGAGCGCGGTGAACGGCGCGCCGAGATCACGCGCCGTCGACGCCGGTCGTGAGTCGTAGCGCTCCCACGTCCGCGCCCACTGACCCTGGATGGCGGTATTGGGACAGAAGACGACAGCCGGCTGTTCCAGCTCTCGGAGGAACTCCATCCCGAGCACTGTCTTGCCCGCGCCCGGCGGGAGCGAGACCCAGAGACGGCGACGGCCCTCGCGGCACTGATCAGTCAGCGCCGCGAGGGCCTCGCGCTGGAAGCGCCGTAGCCGGTAAGGCCGTGTGCTCAGAGCTTGTAGTCCTTGAGCAGGCTGCGGCCGATGATCATCTTCTGGATATCGGAGGTGCCCTCACCGATCAGCATGAACGCCGCTTCTCGGTACAACCGCTCGATCTCGTACTCCTTGGAGTAGCCGTAGCCGCCGTGGATACGGAACGACGCCTCCACGACCTCATTGCAGTACTCGCTCGCGACCATCTTGGCCATCCCGGCCTCGACATCCATCCGCTCGCCGGCGTCCTTGAGGCGCGCCGCCCGGACGACCATCGAATGAGCGGTCTCGACTTTGGTCGCCATCTCCGCGATCCGGAACAGCACCGCCTGATGCTGTGCGATCGGCTTGCCGAAGGTCTCACGCTGCTGCGCGTACGCCACGCCCAACTCGAAGGCGCGATTCGCGATGCCCACCGCACGAGCGCCCACGTTGACGCGACCGACCTCGACACCGTCCATCATCTGGTAGAAGCCCTTGCCCGGCTCCCCACCGAGGATCTGGTCCGCACCGATCTTGTGCTTCTCCAGGATCATCTCGGTCGTGTCGATGCCCTTATAGCCCATCTTGTCGATCTTGCCCGGGATCGTGATCCCCTGAGCAGTCTCACCGAAGCCGGGCTCCTTCTCGATCAGGAAGGTCGTCATGTTCCGGTAGACGCTGTCGGCGCCCTCATCGGTCTTGCACAGCACCGCGACGAGATTCGATGAGCCGCCATTGGTCAGCCACATCTTCTGACCGGTGATCTCATAGCCGCCGTCGACCTTCGTCGCCTTGGTCGACACCGCCGAGACATCCGAGCCCAGCGACGGCTCGGACATGCTGAACGCGCCGCGCACCTCGCCCGTCGCCATCCTCGGCAGGTACTTCTGCTTCTGCTCGTCGGTGCCGTGCTGCATCAGCATGTACGCCACGATGAAGTGGGTGTTGATCACACCGGAGACGCTCATCCAGCCACGCGCGATCTCCTCTACCACCAGCGCATAGGTCAGCAGGGACTCGCCCAGGCCGCCGTACTCCTCAGGGATCATCAGACCGAAGATGCCCAGTTCCTTGAGCCCCTCAACGATCTCGGTCGGGTACTCGTCGGCGTGCTCCAGATCCGTGGCGACCGGCAGGATCTCCTTCTCCACGAACTGCCGGACGAGCTTGAGGATCTCCTCCTGCTCATCGGTCAGGCCTTCGGTACGGACAAGACGACCCATGGGGATCCTCCTCAGTGTCAGGTGTGATCGACGCGACTGTACCGCGAATGGCAGTCCCGGTGACCGGCGAGTAGCGTGTTCCGCCTCACGCCTCTCCACCCGGACCGAGATTTGCTCCCGGTTCGTCGATCACGGCAGCTCTCGGTGGACGAATAGGGAGCAAATCTCGGTTCTACGCTCGCTCGCTCATGCCGGTGCTGTCGGCGGCACCCGTCTGCCCTGCGCGGAGATGACGACCACCAGTCCGCCGAGAATGAGCGCCAGCCCGATATAGGTGCCCCACGGCAATGCCTCACCGAGGAAGACGGCCGCGAGCATCGCCGCGGTCGGCACTTCGAGGAGCAGCGCCAAGGAGATCACCACCGGCGTCATCACCGCCAGCAGATGGTTGATGATCGAGTGGCCGAGGAACTGCGCGCAGAGCACCACGCCGGCGATGAGCCACCAGTCGCGCCCCGAGATCCCGGTCAATCCCACGCCGAGGACCACGCAGAGCGCGGCGGTCGTCACCGAGCACACCCCGTAGACGCAGAAGGTATACGTCGTGGTGCTCATGCTGGCTCGCGCTCGACCGCCGGCGACGACGTAGAGGGCCGCGAACAGCCCTCCCGCGAGCGCCAGCGCATCACCGATCAGCGCATCGCGCGAGACACCGAGGTCGACACCGGTGATCGCGAGTACTCCGGCGATCGCCAGCGCGCACCCGACGAGGACGACCGGCGCGGTGCGGGTGCCCCGGAACGCCTCGATCACCACCACCCAGAGCACCTGCATGGAGACCAGCGCGATCGCGGCGGCCACGGACGTCAGCTTGAGCGCGGCGATCCACGTTGCGAAGTGCCCGGCCAGCATCACGCCGGCGAACACCACGAGTCCCCACCGCCGGCGTCCCAGGCGCGCGAGATCACGGCGTCCGGCCGTCAGCGCGAAGGGGGCCAACAAGGCCGTCGCCGCCGCATTGCGCCAGAAGGCGATGGCCAGCGCCGGTGCCGCGATGGCCGCCATGAGCGGTCCCGAGGCGGAGACGCCGAGGATCGCCACGGCCAGCAGGAAGACGCTCACGGGAACAGTCTCCCGGGCGCGCACGCAGCAACGGCCCCCGGCTCCTTCGCATCGCCGTCCATCGGGTCCGAACCACTAGAGTTCTACCGTGAGTACGACCACCGGACGCATCTTCCTGTCCCGCATCGTCGGGCAGGCCGTCTTCGACCCCGTGGGCGACCAGGTCGGCAAGCTCCGCGACGTCGTCCTGGCGGTCCGCAGTGCCCGTCAACGACCTCGCGTCCTCGGTCTCGTCGTCGAGATCCTGGGCCGGCGACGCGTGTTCCTGCCGATCATGCGGGTCACGTCGATGGACTCCGGGCAGATCATCACCACCGGTGTCCTGAACCTGCGTCGCTTCGAGCAGCGCCGCACCGAGACCCTCGCCGTGCATGAGCTGTTCGACCGCACGGTCTCCTTCGGGGAGGGTCTCGAGGGAACGGTCTACGATCTGGCGATCGAGTCCGATCCGCGACGGGACTGGTATGTGTCGGACGTCGCGGTGCAGGAGAAAGGCAAGCGTTTCAGCCGTCGTGGCGCGAGCCACGTGCTGGAGTGGGACGAGGTGAGCGGCCTCGCGCAGGACGAGACCGGCCAGGGCGCGACGCATCTGCTGGCGACCATGGACGAGATGCGGCCGGCCGACCTCGCGAGTGCCCTGCGCGACCTCACCCCCAAGCGCCGGCTCGAGATCGTCGCCGAACTCGGGGACGAGCGCTTGGCCGATGTCCTGGAGGAGATGCCCGACACCTTCCAGGCCGAGATTCTCGGCGTGCTCGACCCCGAACGCGGTGCCGATGTCCTCGGGGAGATGAGCCCGGACGATGCTGCCGACCTCCTCGGTGGCCTGCCCGCCCAGACCGCCGAGCAGCTGTTGTTCCTCATGGAGCCCGATGACGCCGACGATGTCCGGCGTCTCATGGAGTATGAGGACCGCACGGCCGGCGGAATGATGACCACGGAGCCGGTGGTGCTGCTGCCGGACGCGACCATCGCCGAGGCGCTCGCGTTGATCCGCGAGCCCGAGCTTCCGCCGGCGCTCGCCGCGATGATCTACGTGTGCCGTCCGCCTGTGGAGACGCCCACGGGCAGATTCCTGGGCGTGGTGCACTTCCAGGCACTGCTGCGGGAACCGCCCTCGACCCTCGTGGGAGCGATCGTCGACAATGACATCGACTGGCCCCGTCCCGAGACCTCGCTGGCCCAGGTCTCGAGCCTGCTGGCCGCCTACGACATGGTCGCACTCCCGGTCGTCGATGAGAATCAGCATCTGCTCGGGGCGGTGACCATCGACGACGTGCTCGACCATCTGCTGCCCGAGGGATGGCGGGAGCAGGACGACACCGCACTGGAAGGGGGTCTGGTCCGATGACCGAACGAGAGCGCGCGCGCCTGGACCAACCGCGCGACCTTCGCCGAACGCTGCGACCCCGCCGCGATCCGGATCCCGAACGCTTCGGCCGGTTCGCCGAGGGGGCGGCGCGCTTCCTCGGCACAGCGACCTTCATCGCCTGGATGACGATGTTCATCGCGGCCTGGCTGGCGTGGAATATCGTGGCGCCACCGTCCTGGCGGTTCGACCCCTATCCGTTCATCTTCCTGACTCTGATGCTGTCCTTGCAGGCCTCCTACGCCGCTCCGCTGATCCTTCTGGCGCAGAACCGGCAGGAGGCGCGGGACCGGATCACCGCCGAACAGGATCGCGACGCCGCGAGCCGTGCGCACGCCGACATGGAGTTCCTCACCCGCGAGGTCGCCAGTCTGCGACTGAGCCTCGGCGAGGTCGCGACCCGCGACTTCCTGCGCGGCGAGCTCCGCTCGCTCGTCGCCGAGATGAAGGAACCCGCGGACGACACCTCCGACGCCCCCCACTGACACCGAGCCCGTTGAGTGTGGGGATACCTCCCTGGGGGCACCTCCCTGCACGGAGCTCTGCGGAGTGCTTGGGGGAGACGAAGCGCAGCGGAGTCCTTGGGGGAACGTTTGGACGGTCGAATCCGGGATTCGACCGTCCAAACGTCCCACTCAACGGGGGCCCGCAGAAGGTGTTCCCGTGGTCAGCGGGGTGTCGGGGCGGTTTCGGGGGCACGTACGATAGGAATCATGGCTGCCGTGACTGAGGACCAGGTCCGCGAGGCGCTCTCCGCCGTCAACGACCCGGAGATCAAGCGTCCCATCACCGAACTCGGGATGGTCGACACGATCACCATCACCGACGAGGCGATCACCGTCCGTCTGCTGCTGACCGTCGCAGGCTGCCCGCTGAAGGACACACTCAACCGTGATGTCACCGCGGCCGTCGCCAAGGCGGCCCCAGCGCACCTCGTCACGGTCGACATGGGCGTCATGACCGAGGAGCAGCGCAAGGCCATGCAGGAGCATCTGCGAGGCGGCCGCGCCGAGCGCGAGATCCCCTTCGCCCAGCCGGGCTCGCTGACCAAGGTCTACGCGATCGCCTCCGGCAAGGGCGGCGTCGGCAAGTCCTCGGTCACCGTCAATCTGGCCCTCGCGATGGCCCGTAGCGGACTCAAGGTCGGCATCGTCGATGCCGACATCTACGGCCACTCGATCCCCGACATGCTCGGCCTGGGTGACCAGCGACCGACGCAGGTCGAGGAGATGATCATGCCCGTTCCCGCGGCGGAGGGCATGAAGGTCATCAGCATCGGCATGCTCAAGCCGCGCAAGGACCAGGTCGTGGCCTGGCGCGGCCCGATGCTCGACCGTGCCCTCGTGCAGATGCTCGCGGATGTCTACTGGGGCGACCTGGACGCCTTGTTCCTCGACCTGCCCCCCGGCACGGGCGACATGGCGATCAGCCTCGGACAGCATCTGCCGGGTGCCGAGGTCATCGTCGTCACCACACCGCAGCAGGCCGCCGCTCAGGTCGCCGAGCGCGCGGGCACGATGGCCTCGATGATGCATCAGCGCGTCGTGGGCGTCATCGAGAACATGTCCTATCTCCAGCTGCCCAGCGGCGAGCGCATGGAGATCTTCGGCTCCGGTGGCGCCGACGAGGTCGCTTCCAAGCTCAGCTCCCGGCTGGGTTATGAGGTCGACGTGCTCGGCCGGGTGCCGCTGGAGGAGAACTTCCGCGAGGGCGGGGACTCCGGCGACCCGATCGTGGGTGCCGATCCCTCGGCCCCCTCCGCCGTAGTGCTGCAGGGCATCGCCGACGCCCTCAGCGGCCGTCAGCGGGGTCTGGCGGGCATGCAGCTCGGGCTGTCCCCCGCCGGCCGGCTGTGATTCGCGGAGCCTGAACCGTGTTCGGGATGGGATGGCCGGAGATCGCGGTCATCCTCATCGTCGCGATGATCGTCTTCGGTCCGGACCGGCTGCCGGAGCTGGCCCGCCAGTCGGCCCGTTTCCTGCGGACCGTCAAGCAGATGGCCGACAATGCCAAGGCGGATCTGCAGCGAGAGGTCGGAGACGACTGGAAGGATCTCGACCCACGTCAGGCAGTGCGCGAGGTGCTCGCCGAACAGGACCGCGATGCCACTCCTCCACCGGTCCCGTCCGCACGGATCCTGCGTCCGGGCGAGATCCCGCCCTTCGACGACGAGGCCACCTGACTCACGCCCGCCTTCCCCACCCTGCTGATGTGGCGGCGGTAGCTCATCAACCTTTCCGTCCCGGGAGAGGTAGACCTTCAACCTTATCGAGCCGTCGTGACGTTGATGACCTACCGCGCCACGAGACACGAGGTTGGTGCCAGCACGGCACGTCACTCCTCTATCGCGGCGTCGAGATCATCGGCCACCCGTCGCAGTACGACGCCACATGACTCGTCGAGCCTCTCAGTGTCTCGCAGATCGAGCGTCAGCCGCGCCGTGGCGGCCTCCTCGCGCATCCGATGGGCCACCTGCGCGGCCGTGCCGAAGTTGATGTGCCCGTGCAGCCGGACGACGGTCGTGTCGTCGCGATGATCGACATCGACCACCGGGGACGAGGTCTCCGGACGATCGGCGAGCATGTGCAGGCCGAAGCGACGCGAGATCTCCTCCAGTGCCCGCACCCCGCGCACGCTGTTGCCGAACCGATCGAGCCGCGGGCTGAAGGCGGCGACACCGAATTCCGACGGATCGACCGCGATCACGCCGCCGGCGACGCCGCTCTTGGCCGGCAGCCCGACCCGCAGCGTCCACCGCCCGGAGGCGTCGTACATGCCGCACGAGGACATCACGGCGACGACGTCGCGGGTCACCTCAGGTGCCAGTGCCTGCTCACCCGTCGCGGGATTTCGTCCCCCGAAGGCCAAGGTCGCGGCCATGGTGGCCACGTCCTTCGCGTCGACCAAGGTCGAGCACTGACGGAAGTAGGTCTCGACGGCCGTGTCGACGCCGCAGTCGAAGGCGCGATAGGAGGCGAGGAGGTGCGCGATGCCACGGTTGCGCTCCCCCGTCTGCGACTCCGAGGTGTAGACGTCCTCGTCGACGCTCAGGTCGCGGCCGGCGCACGCCGACATCAACGACAGCAGACTCGCGGTCTTCTCCTCCACATCGGACCCCGGTGCCATCGCCGTCGTCGCGATCGCACCGGCATTGATCATCGGATTGGCGGGCTTGCCGCTGTCCGGCTCGAGGCTGATCGCGTTGAAGGGCTCACCGCTCGGCTCCACACCGACCCGCTCCAGAACCTCGTCTCGTCCCAGTGTCTGCAAGGCGAGGGCGAAGGCGAAGGGCTTGGAGATCGACTGGATCGTGAAGCGCCGGTCGGCATCGCCCGCTGCGTGGACTTCCCCGTGGGGGGCGACGAGGACGAGGGCGAGCGCATCGGCATCCGCCGATGCGAGCTCAGGGATGTAGTCGGCGACCTCGCCTGACGTGTCCTCGCGCACGTCGTCGAGGACAGTGGTCAGGGCATCGACGATGGGATCACGGCTCATGCCCCATGGTCACACGGTGACCGGACCCAGGAAACGGGTGCGCCCCCTGCGCGGCTCACGATGGGCCAGCGCCTCGCGCAGCTGCCCGCGGCCTCGGTGGATGCGCGATCGCACCGTGCCGAGCTTCACACCCAGCACGTCCGAGATCTCCTCATAGCTGAGGCCCTCGACATCACAGAGGATCACCGCGACGCGGAAGTCGGCCGGCAGGGAGGCGAGCGCCGCCTCGACATCGGGATCGAAGCCGGCATCGTGGACGATCGACTCAGGCAGTACCTCCGCACTCGGCAGTCGCTCCTCGGCATCGTCGAAGAACGGATGTGTCTTCTGCCGCTGCGCCTTGCGCGCCTTGTCCAGGAAGAGATTGGTGGTGATCCGGTGGACCCAGCCGGCGAAGTTGCCCGGCTCATAGGTCTCCAGCGAATTGAACACGCGCACGAAGACATCCTGCATGAGATCCTCGGCGTCCTGGCGATTGCCCGTGAGGCGGTAGGCCAGGCGGTAGACCTGTGCTGAGTGGTCGTGGACGATCGCATCCCACTGCACGGCGTTCGACTCCATGATTAGATCCTCGGCCCCGATGCTGAGAGCACCCCCAAAAACTCCTGACGGTTCGCCCTCACCACTTGTGACGTTCTTCACGACCAGTCTGACACGGCGAGGAGCCTGCTGAACAGTCCTGTCGTCGCGAGCGTCGGATCGGGGCAGGGCTCGCGAGTCCGTACGGCACGGCGGCGGCAGCACGCTAGGCTGAACCACGACAACGGTTCGGACGAGGAGAGCATCATCACCACCGCAGCGAGCCTGGCCTTCGCCGAAGACCTGCATCCCGAGGACGATCACCTGACCGCGGCGCGCGCCCACGGCGAACAACTCGATGCCGTCCCCGTGAGCCCGGGCGCGGGTTCTGCCCTCACCTTCCTCGCAGCCGCGGTCCACGCCAAGGCCGTCGCCGAGATCGGCACTGGCGCGGGTGTCTCAGGGCTCTATCTGCTGCGGGGCATGGCTGCAGACGGCGTGCTGACCTCGGTGGACTTGGAGGCGGAGCACCAGCGGCTCGCACGGGAGGCCTTCGTCGCGGCCGGATTCCCGCCGCAGCGCTACCGACTGATCACCGGCTCCGCCCTCGACGTGCTCCCCCGTCTCATCGACCACGGTTACGACCTGGTCCTCATCGACGGGGACAAGGTCGAATACGGCGAGTACTTTGATGAAGCCCTCCGCCTCATCCGCCCCGGCGGTATGATCATCTTCGACAACGCCCTCTGGCACGACCGGGTGGCCGATCCCTCCCAGCGGGATCCGCAGACCACGGCGATCCGCGAGCTCATCTCCCGGGTCCGGGCCGACGAGACGCTGCGTAGCGTGGTGATCCCGCTCGGAGACGGCCTCCTGGCAGTGCAGGTCGGCTCCTGAGGCGTCGTCAGGACTCGAAACGCGCCGCGGAGCGGAAGCCCGCCGGTCCGCGCACTACCGCGACGACCTCGAAGGGCTCGATCGTGGGGCTGACGCCCAATCGCTCTGTGGCAGGGGCCGTAGCCGCCTTCGCCTCGAAGTCCTGTTGGAAGGCAGCGCGAGCGGCATCGGACACGAAGACATAGGTGCCCTCGAACCACTCCCCTTCCCGCGCACGCCACGTCTTGAAACGCAGGCCCTCGAGACCCGCGAACTTCGCGAAGGATTCCTCCTCCACGTAGCTACGCAGGTCCTCGAGGGACTCGGTACCGGCATCGGCTAGGGACCAGCGGACCGAGAGTCCGAACATCCGGGCTCAGATGGCCTTGAGCTGATCGCCGAGGGTCTCGGCCTCGTCATTGGTGAGCTCGACGACCAGACGTCCGCCGCCCTCGAGCGGGACACGCATGACGATGCAGCGCCCCTCCTTGGTGACCTCCATCGGTCCGTCGCCGGTCCGAGGCTTCATGGCCGCCATGTGTTCCCCTCTCGTCATCAACGTCCGGCGAATGCGCCGGACGTGTCGATCTATTATCGCTCATCTCGACGACGATCGGCGACAGGGTTCGAGAAAATCAGCCGGACCCGCCATCGCTAACGCGCCACACAGTCCACCAGGTGGTCATTGACCATGCCGGTGGCCTGCATGAGGGCATAGGCCGTAGTGGGCCCGACGAAGCGGAACCCGGCACGCTTCAGCGCTCGCGCCATGGCCGCCGACTCCTCGGTCGCGGCGGGGATCTCGCTCATGTCACGGGGTGCGACCGTGACCTCAGGACGGAAGGACCAAAGCAGCGCGTCGAGACCTCCGGCCAGCTCGGTCACGACTCGGGCATTGGCGATCGTCGCCTCGATCTTGCGCCGATTGCGCACGATCGACGCGTCTTCCATCAGCCTCTCGACATCCCGGTCGTCGAAGCTCGCGACGGCCCCCGGGTCGAAGTCCGCGAACGCGGCGCGGAATCCCTCGCGCTTGCGCAGGATGATCGCCCAGCTCAAACCCGATTGGAAGGCTTCGAGGCTGATCCGCTCGAACAACGCCTGCTCACCGTGCAGCTCACGCCCCCACTCCTCATCGTGGTAGGCACGCATGAGCGCATCGGAGCCTTCGGCCCAGGCGCACCGCGTCACCATCAGTCGTTCGCCACGAACCAGCGCACCGCATCCTCGGGATCATCGCAGAGATGGACGCGGTCCAGGTCCTCCTCTGCGATCATCCCGGCGGGCAGCATCGTGTCGCGTAACCAGTCGACGAGTCCACGCCAGTACTCCGAGCCGTAGAGCACTATCGGGAAGGTGGTGATCTTGCCGGTCTGCGAGAGCGTGAGCGCCTCGAAGAGCTCGTCCATCGTGCCGAAACCACCCGGCATGACGATATAACCCTGGGAGTACTTGACGAACATCGTCTTGCGCACGAAGAAGTACCGGAAGTTGATGCCGATATCGACCCAGTCGTTGAGGGTCTGCTCATGGGGCAGCTCGATCCCGAGGCCGACCGAGACTCCACCGCATTCGCTCGCGCCGCGATTGGCAGCCTCCATGATGCCCGGGCCTCCCCCGGTGATGACGCCATAGCCGGCTGCGCACAGACCCTCGGCGATACGCCGGGCCGCGTCGTACATGGGGTCGTCGGGCGAGGTGCGCGCCGAACCGAAGATCGTGACGGAGGCGCCCAGCTCGGCGAGCCCGCCGAATCCCTCGACGAATTCGGACTGGATCCGCATGACGCGCCACGGATCGGTGTGGACCCAGTCATGCGGCCCGCGATGATCCAGCAGTCGCTGGTCGGTCGTGGAGTCCGGCACAGCGTCGCGCCGCAGCCGCATCGGGCCGCGGCGCCATTCGGCCGGTCGTTGCTTGCTCATCGGGTCAACCACCTCGTCAGTCTCGTCTGGACGGCGCGCAGATGCGCGACGGGGACATGTTCATCGGCCTTGTGCGCGAAGGACGGATCGCCGGGACCGTAGTTGACGGCGGGCACGCCGAGCACGGTGAACTTGGCGACATCGGTCCAGCCGTACTTGGGGCCGACATCGCCGCCGACGGCCTCGATGAAGGCGGCGGCCGCGGGGCGATCCAACCCTGGCAGCGCGCCGGGGGCGCTGTCGGTCACCGCCAGGCCGAAACCCTCGAACACCTCCTGCAGGTGGCTGAAGGCGTCGTCCTCGCTGCGGTCGGGGGCGAAGCGGAAGTTCACCGTGACTACGGCCTCGTCGGGGATCACATTGCCGCTCACACCTCCGGCGATGCCTACGGCGTTGAGGCCCTCGCGGTAGAGCAGACCGTCGATCTCGACCTCGCGGGGGGCGTAGGAGGCGAGGGTGTCCAGCACCGGGGAGAGCGCGTGGATCGCATTGCTGCCCATCCACCAGCGTGCGGAATGCGACCGTTCCCCCAGCGTCCGGATCTCGACACGCATCGTGCCCTGGCAACCGGCCTCGACTCCGGCATTCGAGGGCTCCATGAGAATCGCGAAATCGCCCGCGAGCCACTCGGGATGCTCACGGGCCAACCGGCCGAGCCCATTGTGGACCGCGGCGATCTCCTCGGCCTCGTAGAAGACGAAGGTGATATCGCGGACGGGCTCGGCGAGCTCGGCGGCGAGCTTCAGCGCGATCGCGACGCCACCCTTCATATCGCAGGTGCCGAGACCCCACAGTGTGTCGCCCTCCAGGCGCGACGGGAGGTTCCCGTTCTCCGGCACGGTGTCAAGATGCCCGGCGATGACGACGCGCTCGCTACGCCCCAGTGACGTGGAGGCGACGATCGAGTGACCATCTCGCCGCACCCGCAGGTGCGGCAGCTCGCGCAGTGCGCGCTCCACCGCATCGGCGATCTCGGCCTCGTGCAGGCTCTCCGAGGCGATGTCGACGAGCGCTGCGGTGAGGTCGACGACGTCCAGGGACAGGTCCAGTTCAGCCACGCCTCCACCCTAGGGGCTCCCACCGTCAATGGCGGTAGACCGTGCGCCCAGCGCATGGGTCAGCGCAGGTGGTCGGCGATGCGGGGGGCGATGGCCCGCAGCGCGCGGCCACGGTGGCTGATGGCGTCCTTCTCCTCACGGCTCAACTCAGCCGTCGAGATCTCGTGGCCGTCGGCGGCGAAGAGGGGGTCGTAGCCGAAGCCGCCCTCGCCGCGCTCCTCGTGCAGGACGCGGCCGGGCATCTCACCCAGCTCGACGATCTCCACACCCGGCGCACAGAAGGCCATCGCACAACGGAAGGACGCACCCCGGCGCTCATCGGGGACGTCGGCCAGCTGCGCCAGCAGCAGTCTGTTGTTAGCCGCATCGCCACCCTCGGCCTTGGGAACACCGGACCAGCGTGCCGACAGCACGCCGGGCATCCCGTTCAAGGCATCGACGCATATCCCCGAGTCGTCCGCGAGGGAGGGCAGCCCCGTGGCCGCGAGCGCCGCTCGCGCCTTGAGGAGGGCATTGCCCTCGAAGGTGGGCTCGGTCTCGGCGGGCTCGTCGTAGTCCGCGACATCGCGCAACCCGAGCACCTCGACCTCGGGGACGAGGGGCCTGAGGATACGCCGTAGCTCGTCGAGCTTCTTGGCGTTGTTCGACGCCAGCACGACCTTCATCGGGTCAGCGCCTCCCGCTGGAGTGCAGTCACGTCCGAGCAGCCCTTGGCCGCGAGGTCGAGCAGCGCGTCCAGCTCAGCCTTGTCGAAGGGTGCACCCTCGGCGGTTCCCTGTACCTCGACGAAACGGCCATCGCCGGTCATCACGACGTTCATATCCGTCTGCGCACGTACGTCCTCGACATACGGCAGGTCGAGCATCGGCGTGCCGTCGATGATGCCGACGCTCACCGCCGCCACCGAGCCCGTGAGCGCCTCGCCGCTCAGAGCGCCCGCGCGGCCGAGGTGAGCGACCGCATCGGCGAGCGCCACATAGGCTCCCGTGATCGCCGCGGTGCGAGTCCCGCCATCGGCCTGGAGGACATCGCAGTCGAGGGCGATGGTGTTCTCGCCGAGAGCCCCGTAGTCGATCACCGCACGCAACGAGCGGCCGACGAGCCGGCTGATCTCGTGTGTACGACCACCGACCTTGCCCTTGACGGACTCGCGCGGCGACCGCTCGTGGGTCGCCTGCGGCAGCATGGCGTACTCAGCGGTGACCCAGCCGAGTCCCGAGCCCTTGCGCCAGCGCGGCACTCCCTCGGTCGCGCTCGCCGCGCACAGCACCCGGGTGCGCCCGAACTCGACGAGACACGAGCCCTGCGCGTGGTCGAGCCAGTTGCGAGTGATCGTGATGGGGCGGAGCTGATCGGGGGTACGGCCGTCTTCACGCGTCATGTTCCGACCGTATCGGGTCGCTGCGACGATCCCGCGCGGCGGTGGCGGGGATCGACGAAGGCCCCGGACCGGGGTCCGGGGCCTTCGTGCGGAGTCCGTCAGATGACGGGTGTCAGAGAGCTAGTGCTCAGGCACCCGTGTCGACGCGCTCGGGCTTGCGGGGCTGCTCGGGCGCCGGGGCGGGCGTCTCGTCGTCGCCATCCTCGCCGCCTTCGTCGCTGCCCTCGACGACGGTGATGTAGTGCGAGACGGTGCCCTCCTCGCCGCTGGCCACGACACGGAACTGCTGGCCGACGGAGGCGCCGGTGATCGTCAGCACGCCCTCGCCGGCGCCGTTCTCGCCGAGCGTAGCCGAGAAGTCGCCGATCGACTCCTCCTCGCCCGTCTCGGCATTGAAGTACCGGATATCGCCGGTCACGGTCTCATTGGAGTTGAATCCCGCGAACTGCAGCGGCACACCCGCGGCCAGCTCGGCGACGGTCGCCTCGTCCGGGCCGGTGACGGACACACCATCGGTGATGGTCAGCTCGACGAAGGTCGACGCATACTGCGTCTCACCGTTCTCGTCCGTGTACTCGTAACCGGCGCTGGCGGTGTAGACCGGGTAACCGTTGGCATCGGGGGCGACGGGAGGCGTGTCCGCATCGGGCAGGACGGTGCCGGTGAAGGAACCATCCACCTGACGCTCCGCCTGAACGGGCTCGGCGACCAAGCCGCCGCCGTTCTCACCCATGGAGCCGACAGCCAGCTCCACGGCCTCCACACCCTCAGGGACCTCGGTGACGGTGAACTGGACGCCATCGCCCCAGCTGCCGGCCTTGAAGGTCGAGGTCGCGAGCTCGACGACCGGCTCGTCACCCAGCGCCGGAGCTGCGGTGGCCGGGGCCGCGACGAGGCCCAGGCCGAGCGTTGCCGCTCCGGCGAGAGCCACGGCGGTGCGTGTGATGATGCGCATGTGGTCCTTTCGTGCGACCACACGTCACCCGCGTGGCCGAGGGGGCAGAAGAACGAGCCCGGTCATCGAAGGCCGAAGCTCGCCTGCTTAGCCAAACACAAGAAAGGCCGAGCATGCACACCGGGTCCGCATCCTGGAACTCGTCTCCGGACCTCAGGCGGCACGCGTCGCCGAGCAGCAGGTCGACGCGCCGCTGGTGGCGCGCCTGTACTCCACGGGATGGTCGAGAAGGTCTCCGCGATACCGAGTGAGCCGGGCGCGTGGCCCTGAGTCTGTCAGCCCGGGAGCAACCAGCCTTCGCCGGTCACCGTCAGACCGATCGTGGCACCGGCGTCGACTGCGCGACGTGTGTGCACGACGACCTCGTCGGTCTCGCCGTGTAACACCGCCACGACCCGCGTATAGGCGCCACGGAATTCCGTGGAGACGACCTTCGCGGGCGCACCCTCGGCGGACACGTCGAGTTGTTCGGGACGCAGGAGCACCGCGCCACCTTCGCCCGCCACTGGGACACGCCCCAGCACCGTCGTGGCGAACCCCTCGGCCACCTCATGCGCCTCCACGACGACCGAGTCGCCCAGGAAGCGGGCGACACCCGCGTCAATCGGTCGACCATACACGCGCGACGGCGTGTCCTGTTGCACGACGCGGCCGGCCCGCATCACGGCCACGGTGTCACCCATTGCCAACGCCTCGGCCTGGTCGTGCGTGACCAGGATCGCCGTCGCCCCCTCGGCCCGCAGCAGGTCCTTGACCTCCGCCCTCAGCGCCTCGCGCAGATGCGCGTCGAGTGCCGAGAAGGGCTCATCGAGCAGGACGAACGATGGACGCGGGGCCAGCGCACGGGCCAGCGCGACCCGCTGCTGCTGACCGCCGGAGATCTGGTGCGGACGGCGCTTGGCCTCACCGCTCAGTCCCACCAGTTCCAGCATCTCGGCGATGCGAGTGCTGCGCTCCGGGCCGCGTCTGAGGCCGAAACCGATGTTGGCGCTCACGTCCAGATGGGGGAACAGCCCGCCTTCCTGTGGCACGACCGTGATCGACCGACGTTCCGGCGGCGTGTGCACTCGGCCATCGGCGATCACCCGGCCGTCGACCCGGATCTGTCCCGCGGTGATCCGATGATGTCCGGCCAGTGCCCGCAACAACGTCGTCTTGCCGCACCCGCTGGGGCCGAGGACCGCCGCGATGTGGCCCGGATCCACCGTGAAGTCGACGCCGTCGAGGACGCTCTCGCGTCCATAGCCGGCCGTGACCCCCGCAACCTCGAGCGTGCTCATGTCAGTCCTGCCTTCCACTGTGGCGCGACAACAGCAGGGCCGGAACCGCCGCCACGACCATCAGGGTCAGGGCGTAGGCGGAGGCCGCTCCGTAGTCCTGCACGTTCATCAGACCCCACAGTTTCGTCGCCAAGGTGTCGAAGTCCGCCGGCCGCAGGAACAGCGTGGCCGGCAGCTCTTTCATGATCGTCAGCGTCACCAGCAATGCCCCGGCTGCGATGCCCGGCGTAGCGATGCGGCCCGTCGTGCTCCACCAGGCGTGGATCGGCCCACGCCCCAAGGACCGGGCGGTGTCAGTCAGCGTCGGTGGCGCCTGCTCGATCGACGACCGCGCGGCGCCGATCGCCTTGGGCAGGAACATCACCCCATAGGCGAAGATCAGGATGTAGACGGTGTGATACAGGCTTGGGGCGACCCGCAGGGCGAAGAACACGAAGGCCAGGCCCACGACGACCCCCGGCAGCGCGTGTCCGGTGAATCCAGCCGCCTCGATGACGCTCACGACCCGACCTCGATGGCGAGCGGCCAGCGCCCCGATCGGCAGGCACACGAACAGGGCCACGACCGCACCGGCGGCGGCGACACCCAAGGTGGTGCCCGTCGTGGCGAGCCACTCGGACCAGACCAACGGATAGCGGCCGCCCGCGGTAAAGCCGGTCAGCATCGCGTACACCGGGACACCGAAGGCCACGACCGGCACCACCAGCAGACTCGCCATGGCCACGGGGGTGAACACGCCGGCGCGGATACGCGGCGGCGGCACCGGAGCCCCTGAACCCACGCGCCACCGCTCGCCACGGATGCGGACCAGACGCTCCAGCACCACCAGCATGACTGCGAGCGCCACCAGCACCAGCGCCAGGGCGAGGGCCGCGTCGATGCCGAAGAGCGTCCGGAAATTGTCGATGATCGCGTGGGTGAACACCGACAGGCGTAGCGCCGAGACCGCGCCGTACTCCGACAGGACATAGAGGGCCACCAGCAGTCCTCCCGCCGCCGCGGCGGGGGCGATCTGCGGGAGCATCGCCGTGCACCACGCCCGCGCCGGTCGCCGGCCGAGGGAACGGGCGGTCTCGACCACCGAGTGGTCGGCATTGCTGAAAGCGGCGAGCGTCGGAAGGGTCACCAACGGACAGGAAACCGCCGTCAGCACCAGCCAAGACCAGAAGAATCCCCGGATGCCTGGCACCATCGCCATCCATCCGAACGCGGCCACGTAGGACGGGATCGCCAGGGGCAGCGCGGCGAGCACGACGAAGAGCGGGCGAGCGGGGAGCTGGAGCCGGGCCAGCGCCCACGCGGTGGCCACGCCGATGACCATGCAGGAGATCGTCACCGAGCCCACCAGCGCGAGGCTGTTCGTGATCAGGTCGATCGTGCGTGGCCGCAGCACGATCGACCACAGCCGGTCAGTGTCGACCTGCCGAACGCGGACGAGCAGGAAGACCAGCGGTACGGTGGCGATAGCGGCTCCCGCTCCCGCTGCCAAAAGCAGCGGGAGCCGTGGGGATCGTGCGAGCACGGGAATTACAGCAGTCCCACTTCCTGGAGCAATGCCACCGTCGCCTCCAGGTCCGACAGGTCGTTGAGGTCGAACTTCGCGTTGGTATCGATGAAGTCGGTCAACGGCGGCAGACCCTCGGGCGTCGGCGCACCGGCGACGAGCGGGTACTCGAAGCTCGTCTCGGCGAACCATGCCTGCGACTCCTCGCTGAGCAGGAACTCGATGAACGTCAGCGCGGCGGGGTTGTCGCTCAGGGCAGCGACCCCCGTCACGTTGACCATCGAACCCAGGTCGCCGACCGCGGCGATCTTGTTACGTGTGGCCAGATCGTCCAGGCCGTTCTCGGTGCCCGCGGCCCGCTCGTACAGGTAGTAGTGGTTGACCAGACCGATCTCGACCGTACCGGCCTCGACCAGATCAAGGGTGCCACCGTTGTTGCTGGGACGCTCACCCTCGGGCAGGTTGTCGCGCACGGCCTCGAGCCAGACGCGCGTGGCATCCTCACCCTCGACCAGACGCATCGCGGTGACGAAGGCCTGGAAGGTCGCGTTGGTCGGGGGCAGGTCGAAGCGGCCGGCCCACTGCGGATCGGCGAACTCCGCGATCGTGTCGGGCACTTCGGCCTCGTCGATCAGCTCGCTGTTGTGGGCGAAGACCCGGATCCGCCCGGTCAGACCTACCCACGAGCCATCGTCGGAGGTGAATGCCGGGTCGATCTGGCTAGTGATGTTCTCCGGCAGGGTCTGGGTCACGCCCTCGTTGGCCAGCACGCCGAGGCTGCCGGCTTCCTGCGACCAGTAGATGTCGGGCTGGACATTGCCGACGGCGTTCTCCTCCAGGACCTTGGCGACACCGAAGTCGTCGCCGTAGTGGACCTCGACGTCGATCTCGGGGTGGGCCTCCTCGAAGCGATCGACGAGGTCCTCCACGAGTTCCTGGTCGCGGGCGCTGTAGATCACCAGCGATCCCGACTCGTCGGAAGAGTCGTCATCATCGGTGTTGCCGCAGGCACTCAAGCTGAGCGCCATCGCGGCCGCGACGGGCAGCGCGACGAGCGAGCGTCGGCGAAGTCCGAACATGTGGTTTCCCTTTCAGGGGAGAATCAGGGCAGATGCCTGATTGACGGTAAGGCTTACCTAAATGAAGTGCCATCCCTAAGATTGAGGAGTGTTCAACCGTCACGGCAGCGCATCGCCGGCCCAGGACACCGCTCCTCTGTCGGTGCTCGTCGTCGATGACCATCGCGTGTTCGCCGATCTCCTGGCCTATGCCCTCGGGCATTTCAGCGACATCGCCGAGGTGCGGATCGCCACGAGCGCCACGGACGCTCGCCTCGAACTGGCCGATCGACCGGTCGACGTCGCGGTGCTCGATGTCCGGTTGGGCGACGGCTCCGGGCTGGACCTGATTCCGGTGGCCATGTCCGCAGAAGCGCGCGCGGTGACCCTGACCGGATATCCTCGGCGCGCCGAATGCGACCGGGCGCTCGGTCTGGGCGCGTGCGCCTATCTGGCCAAGGACGCCTCGTTCACCACGTTGACGACCGCCGTCCTATCGGCCTCGAACCGGGCACCGATGGTGGTCGACACCTTCCCCGAGGACACCCTGGCCGGCGGCAACCTGACCCCGCGCGAACGCGACATCCTGTTGCACATCATCGACGGTCAGGACGCCACGACGATCGCCAACGAGCTGTCCTTATCGGTCCTCACGGTGCGCAGTCACATCAAGTCACTGCTGAGCAAGCTCGGCGTGCGGTCGCAACTGGAGGCCGTGGCCCTGGCCTCCCACTCGGGCATCAGCGCTCAGCTGAACTGATGCGGTCGAGCGCGCGAGCCCTCCGTCGCCACATCCTGGCCACGGTCGGCATCACCATCCTCGTGGTCGGGCTGGTGGCTGCTGCGGAGTTCCGCGTGACGCGTCAGGAATCCGACCGCCATGCGCACGTGACCGCGGAGCGGGTGGCCGACGTGGCCGACGTCCTGGCCGAGATCGACTTCGACGACCAGGCGGCCGCCTGGGAGGCCGCCCATGATGTGCTGACCCCCTTGGTGACGACGAAGGTCGTCGACCGGGTCAAGATCTGGCGGGTCGAGGGCGCCGACGTGCGCGTCGTGTACTCCGACGAGCCCCGCCTCATCGACACGGTACGCCCCTTCGATGCCGAGCTGGCCGAACGCCTCGACGCCGGCGAGGTCGTCGTCTATGCGGTGCCCGACGACCACGAGCACCGCTACGAGCAGGAGGGGCGAATGCGGGAGGCCTACATGGGCTTCAGCGATGCCTCCGGTACGCCCATGCGGATGGAGTTGTACGTCACGGCCGATCCGGGTGAATCCCTCATGCGTTCGCTGCGCGTGCATGTGCCGCTGCTGGCAGGCGGGCTCATCGTGCTCGGCGCGCTGCTGACGCCGCTCAGCGTCCGGGCCATGCGGCGGATCGACCGCCTCGCCAAGGAGCGCCAGGACGCCCTCGCCTACGGTCTGACCGCTTCGGAGGCGGTGCGCCACGATCTGGCCCACCGCTTGCACGACGGGGTCATCCAGGATCTGGCCGCGGTCCGGTTGACGCTCGGCTCGCTGGCCGAGCAGCACCCCAGGGCCGCCGACATGCTCCGTCGGCTCGCTGATCTCGTCGGTACCGACATCGACGACCTGCGTCGGCTCGCCCACGAGTCGGCTCCCCTGCCTGACACCTCGCTGGCCGAACACCTGGCGAGATTCGTCCGCCGCGAGGAGTCCGGCGTGGAGTTGAGCGTCGAGGAACCCGGTGACCTGCCGGCCACGGCGACCGCGACCCTGTTGTGGCGGGTTGCCGGCGAACTGGTGCTCAACGCCCTCAAACACGCCCGGCCCACGCGAATCGACGTGCGGCTGACCCGCGGCGACGAGGGCTTGATGCTGTCGGTCAGCGACGACGGAATCGGACTCACCGACGACGGCGGATCGGACGGGTTGGGCCTGCTGCTGGTCGACCATGCCGTGACCGTCGAAGGCGGCACGTTCACGATCAGGGGAACACCTGGGTCAGGCACTACCGCGACAGTGACACTCCCCTCCCCGCCAAGCGGTGAGTGAGGTCCCGTTTCCCATCCGTTCTCAGCAAGACATGGTTCGGGTCTCAGACGTCAGGCGGCTCGCGTCGCCACGATGATGTCGTTCTCGTGGTACTCCCCGGTGTCCGGGTCGAGGATGCAGGTGATCACGACCAGGCGCGCGGGATCGTGGGTCCAGATGTCCTGATCGGCGATCTCGGTCTTGGCGATCTCGAGCTTCTCCTCCACGACATACGGCTCGCCCCGGTAGGTAAGCTCGTCGCCCGCCTGGAGCGTACGGATCTGGTCGCCGGCGCATCCCTGGTCCTCGCATGCGTGCGCCAGGATGTAATCGGTTCCGCCGTCCTCGGGATAGCCGTTCTCCGGATCGACGACCTGCCAGAAGTTCTCTCCACCGTCCGGCGGGTTCCACACCTCGCTGTACGGCATCGTCATCGTGGTGTCGATGACGACATCGGCGGGAGGGGGCTCGGGCGACGGCGTCACGACAGCGGCCGAGGCGCGGGGTCGCTCCGGTTCGGCATCGGAGGAGTCGAAGACTCCCGCGAGGGCGGCGACGAGCACACTCGCGGCGAGGAGGGCCACGAGTGCGCCGGCGAACCAGAGCCAGCGACGACGCAGCGTCTCGGTGACGTTCATGTGTGGTGGGCCCCTCTGTGATCAGTTCGTGGCGGGCGAGAGATCGAAGACCTGGCCCGCGGTGACGAGTTCGTAGTCGCCGTCATAGGTCGTCAGCAGATCGCGCTCGACCTCGGCCCGGTCGGTCCAGGCCGGGATGTGGGTGACGAGCAGCCGGCGGACACCCGCCTCGGCGGCGATGCGGCCGGCTTCGGATCCCGTCAGGTGCAGGTCGGGCGGGTTGCTGGCCGAGTCGACGAAGGACGCCTCGCACAGGAACAGGTCGGCACCGGCGGCGAAGCCGGCGAGCTCGTCCATCGGGCCCGTGTCCCCGGTGTAGACGATCGCGTGCCCTTCGTGTTCGAGACGGACCGCGTAGGCCGCGACGGGATGAGTCGTCAGCATGGCGCGCAGTGTGAAGGGGCCGACTGTGGTCTCGAGTCCGTCGGTCAGATCGCGGAACTCGAAGGGAAGGGTCATGCCATTCGGGTTGGTCGTGCCGTACGCATCCGACAGGTGCCAGTCACTCCCCGCGGGGGCGTAGACCGGCAACCGCGGCAGCAACCCGGTCGGATGGTACTTGCGGACGACGTAGAGCCCGCTCATGTCGAAGCAGTGGTCAGGATGCAGGTGCGACAGGCTGATGGCGTCGATGTCGCGGAGATCGATATAGGTCTGCAAGGGACCGAGCGCCCCGCTGCCGAGATCGAGCAGCATCCGGAAGGTGCGTCCCTCGTGCGGGGCCTCGACGAGATAGCAGCTCGCTGCCGAGTCGGGGCCTGGGAAAGAGCCCGAACAGCCGATGATCGTCAACTTCACACTGTCACCCACGCAAACTGGTCGACGGAATCGATCTCTGGACCGAGGAACCGGCGGCCGAGCCGCGCGAACTCCTCCGGCTGTCCGGTAGTGAGGAAGCGGTGTTGCGGCGCCGCGAGCGAGCGATCCCGTTCGAGGCCTTCGCGCACAAGCAGGCGGAAGACGTCTTTGGCCGTCTCCTCGGCCGAGGACACCAGGGTCACGCCGTCTCCCATGACGTAGGACAGTACCCCGGTCAACAGCGGATAGTGCGTGCACCCGAGCACAAGCGTGTCGACACCCGTCTCCTTGACGGGCCGCAGGTAGCTCTCCGCGACGGACATGAGCTCGGGCCCGCTGGTGACGCCGGCCTCGACGAAGTCCACGAAACGCGGGCACGGCTGGGTGATCACCTCGATCGCCGGATTCGCGGCGAAGGCATCGTCGTAGGCCCGCGAGGTAGCGGTCGCCTCGGTGCAGACCACCCCGATCCGCCCGTTGCGGGTGGCGTTGACGGCCCGCCGGGTGGCCGGCACGATGACCTCGACGACAGGAACGTCGTAGCGTTCACGGGCATCATGCAGCACCGCTGCACTCGCTGAGTTGCAGGCGATGACGAGTGCCTTCACCCCTTCGCGCACCAGATGGTCCAGGCAGTCGAGGGCGTACTCGCGCACCTCGGCGATGGGCTTGGGGCCATAGGGCTGTCGGGCGGTGTCCCCGAGGTAGACGATCGGCTCATGGGGCAGCTGATCGAGCACGGCTCGGGCGACGGTCAGTCCGCCGAAGCCGGAGTCGAAGATGCCGATGGGTGCGTCCGCCACAACATCTGAGAGTACGACCCCGTGCACGCGATACGAAAATCGAGGCCGGTCGTGTGCCGGTCAGAGCGGGAGCTTGGGCTGCGGCGGGGCGTGCGTGGGGTCCACGCCGTCGAAGAGGCTTGAGACCGATTCACCGGCGTGGACCCTGGCGATCGCCTCGGCGAAGAGCGGCGCCACCGAGCGGACCTGGAGCTCGGGCCAGTCGTCGGGGCGGGGCACCGTGTCGGTGGCGACCACCTCGCGGATGAGCGGATGATCGCGCAATCGCTCGACCGCCGAGCCGGTGAACAGACCGTGCGTGCACGCGACGCTGACATCGCTCACCTGCTGTTGTTCGAGCATCGCGACGAGCTCGATGATCGAGCCTCCGGTCGCGATCTCGTCGTCCAGCACGATCGCCCGCTTGCCGGCGACATCGCCGACGATGGCATCGATGACGACCCGGTCGTCGGCCTTGCGCTGCTTGCTTCCGGCCGCGACCGGGATGCCCAGCAGACGGGCGAGCTGAGACGCGGTCTTGGCGTTGCCGAAGTCCGGCGAGACGATCACGGCATTGGACAGGTCGGTGCCGCGGTAGTAGTCGGCGATCTCGCCGAGCGCGGTCAGGTGATCGAGGGGAACGCCGAAGAACCCGTGCACCTGCGGCGCGTGCAGGGTCATCGTCATCACCCGGCTCACACCGGCGGTCATCAGCAGGTCCGCGACGAGCTTGCCGCCGATCGAGATGCGCGAGGCATCCTTCTTGTCCGATCGGGCATAGGCGTAGTGCGGGATCACCGCGGTCACCGACGCCGCCGAGGCGCCGCGGGCGGCATCGACCATGAGCAGCAGCTCCATCAGATGATCCTGCGTGGGCGGGACGAGCGGCTGCACGATGTAGACATCGCGCTGACGGCAGTTGTCGAGCAGCTGCGCTTGGAGGCAGTCGTTGCTGAACCGTTGCGTGTCGGCGGGCGATCGCGTGATCCCGAGGTTGTCGCAGATCGCGTCGGCGAACTGGGGATGAGCGCTACCGGAGAACACGGCGATCTGGTTCACGCTCCGAAGGCTAACGGAGCCGCCTGAGCACGGGAAGCGGGTGGACTGGGTCATCGCACGGCATCCTGTGACCATGGCCTACGATCTCGAACTCGCCGATCGACTCCGCGACCTGCTGATCGCGGAGCCGGATCTCACCGAGAAGCGCATGTTCGGCGGTCTGGCCTTCCTCATCGGGGGTGCCATGGCGGTCGCGGCGACCGACGACGGCCTGCTGCTGCGCGTGGACCCCGAGGAGCGCGACGAGCTCATGGGCGACCCCCTCGCCGGCCCGTGGATCATGCGCGGCAAGGAGCTGCGGGGATGGGTACGACTCGGAGTCGACGCGACGACACCCTCGCGGACCCTCGAGCCCTGGCTCGAACGTGCGATCTGTGCCGCGCGCGCCTCGCGGTAGCCATCGAGAACTGCGACATGCCGTACCCGCGTCGACGGGCGGATGATGTCAGGCCCAGAGCTGACCGTCGAGACGATCCTCGGCTTCGTCGAGAGTGCCCTCGTAGGCACCGGTCGACAGGTACTTCCAGCCGCCGTCGCACACGATGAAGCAGATATCGGCCCGCTCGCCCGACTTGGTGCTCTTGGCCGCCTGAGCGAGCGCCGCGTGCAGGATCGCGCCGGTGGAGATCCCGGCGAAGATGCCCTCGCTCTCCACGAGCTCGCGGACCCGGCGCACGGCATCGCGCGGTCCGACGCTGAAGCGCGAGTCGATGAGCGACTCGTCGTAGAGCTCGGGCACGAAGCCCTCGGCGAGATTGCGCAGCCCGTAGACCAGCTCGCCATAGCGCGGCTCGGCGGCGACGATCCGGACCTCGGGCTGATGCTCCCGGAAGTAGCGCCCCACGCCCATGAGTGTCCCGGTGGTGCCGAGGCCTCCGACGAAGTGCGTGATCTCCGGCAGGTCGGCGTGGATCTCCGGGGCGGTGCCCCGGTAGTGCGCCTCGGCATTGGCCGGATTGCCGTACTGGTAGAGCATGACCCAGTCCGGATTATCGGCCGCCAGTCCCTTCGCCACGCGCACGGCCTCGTTCGAGCCGCCCGCCGCCGGCGAGGAGATGATCTCGGCTCCCCACATCCGCAGGAGCACGCGTCGTTCTTCGGACGTGTTCTCCGGCATGACGCAGATCAGCCGGTAACCACGCTGGGAGGCGACCATCGCCAGTGAGATGCCGGTATTGCCGCTCGTCGGTTCCAGGATGGTCGCCCCGGGCGTCAAACGGCCCTCTGCCTCGGCGGCCTCGATCATCGCGAGGGCCGCCCGGTCCTTGATCGAACCGGTGGGATTGCGATCCTCGAGCTTGGCCCACAACCGCACCTCGGAGGAGGGCGACAAGCGGGGAAGTCCGACGAGCGGTGTACCGCCGACGGAGTCGACCAGCGAGTCGTATCGCGTCACGTCAGCGCGCGCCGCCGGCGACGGCCGGCAGGATGACGACGGTGTCGCCGTCGGAGAGCTCGGTCGACAGACCACCGGTGAAGCGGATGTCCTCGTCGTTGACGTAGATGTTGACGAAGCGGCGCACCTCGCCGTCCTCCAGCAGACGCTCGCCGATGCCCGCGTGGCGCGACTCGAGATCCTCGATCAACGCCTGGATCGAATCGCCCGACGCGTCGACGGCACGCTCGCCGTCGGTGTAGGTGCGCAGGATCGTGGGTATACGGACCTCGATGGCCATCAGACTTCTGCCTTCTCTGTGAGTGCTGGACTACTCGGGGATGCTGCTGTCGGTGTAACGCTCGACGACCCGGACTTCTTCCTCGGTGACCTCCCCGTCGACGATCCGGTAGCTCCGGAAGTCGATCGGCGTACCGTCGGCATCGGCACCGTCTCGGGTCGAGACGAGGACATAGTGCGCGCCCGGCTCGCCGGCGAGGTTGATGTCGGTGCGCGAGGGGTAGGCCTCGGTGGCCGTGTGCGAGTGGTAGATGATCACCGGCTCCTCGTCGTTGTCGTCCATCTCGCGGTAGAGCCTCAACAGGTCGCCGGAGTCGAACTCGTAGAACGTGGGCGACATCGCGGCGTTCAGCATCGGGATGAACCGCGTGGGACGGTCGGACCCGGCAGGACCGGCGATGACGCCGCAGGCTTCGTCCGGGTGGTCGCGGCGCGCGTGCGCGATGATCGCATCGTAGGTGGCGCGGTCGATGGTCAACACATCGCCCAGCCTATCGGCGCCGAAACGGGCTCCGGCATCGTGTCCGCTTGACGGACGGCACCGATCAGTCAGCGGCCTGGACCAAGGTCTCCTGGACGAATCCCAACCAGTCGTAGACATCGGCCATCGCCGCCGTGGCCGGGTCATCGTCCTCGGCCAGACGTTCGGCGTCCTCATCGCTCTCGATGCCCAAGCGCACCGCGAGGGCGATCCGCACATCGGTGAAGGCCCGCAGCCAAGCGAGCGTCTGGCCTTCGTCGAGCTCCACCTCGACGTCGACATCCTCGCCGGCTCCCATGCCACCCTCAGCGAGGCCCCCGATGAGCGACTCGGCATTGGCAACCTTGGACGAGGTGAGCGTCTGCTCGGTGTAACGCCGGAACTCCGCGGCATCCTCGGGGTCGTCGGTGTACGCATCGGGCAACAGGCGGGCGAGCACCGGATCCTCCGGCGGCAGCACCGGCCCGTTCATGCCGACCATCGCGGCGAGCGGGTCCGCGGAGGACTCGGACTCGCCGTTGCGGTCACGCAGCAGCTCGACCACCTGAGCGGCCAGGTTCGCCAGCAGCTGGGCCTCGCTCTGTTCGAAGCTCCCGACGACGCTGCCCCGCCGCCTGACGAACGGAGTCACAACTCTGCCCTCTCCAAGGTGGACCACAACCCGTACTCGTGCATCGCCTGGACGTGACGCTCCTGCTCCTCACGACGGCCGCTCGAGACGATCGCCTTGCCCTCGTGGTGGACCGCGAGCATCAGCTCGGTCGCCTTCTCCTCGGTGTAGCCGAAATAGGTGCGGAACACGAAGGCGACGTAGGACATCAGGTTGACCGGATCGTTCCACACGATCGTGACCCACGGATCCTCCAACTCGACACCGAACTCGAGGTCGGTGTCGGGAGCGATCTCCGCGGGCGCGGGGCCGGTGGCTGAGACGGTCACCACCCCATTGTGGCGGACGCGCGGTGACCACGGCGCGTCCACCACGCAGTCCACCGATCTATGCTCGTGCGCATGGGTACGCACCCGGACCGTTCGACGGCCTTGCTCACCGATCACTATGAGCTGACGATGCTGCAAGCCGCACTCTCCGATGGCCGCGCTTCCCGGCGCAGCGTCTTCGAGGTGTTCACGCGCCGCCTGAGCGGAGGCCGGCGGTACGGCGTCGTGGCCGGTACCGGGAGGATTCTCGAGGCGATCGCGGACTTCCGCTTCGCTGAGGACGAGGTGCGCTTCCTGCGGGACAACGGCGTCGTCGACAAGGCCACCGCCGCGTGGCTGGCCGATTTCCGCTTCGTCGGCGACATCTGGGGTTACGCGGAAGGAGAGCTCTACTTCCCGGGCTCCCCCGTCCTCGTCGTCGAGGGCACCTTCGCCGAGTGCGTGGTGCTGGAGACCTTGGTGCTGTCGGTCCTCAACCACGATTCGGCGATCGCGACGGCCGGGGCGCGGATGATCGCGAGCGCCGCGGACCGTCCCTGCATCGAGATGGGCTCGCGGCGCACACATGAACAGTCCGCCGTCGCGGCGGCGCGCGCGGCGTATATCGCCGGCTTCGCGGCGACCTCCAATCTTGAGGCCGGCCGTACCTATGGGATCCCCACCGCGGGCACCGCGGCCCACGCCTTCACCCTCGTGCACGACACCGAGCGGGAGGCCTTCGAGGCCCAGGTCGCCGCTCTGGGCCGTGACACGACCCTGCTGGTGGACACGTACGACATCGCCCAGGGTGTCCGCAATGCGGTCGCCGCCGGCGGGACCGAGCTGGGGGCGGTGCGACTCGATTCGGGAGATCTCGCGCTGGTGGCCACCGAGGTGCGAGCGCAGCTCGACGAGCTGGGCGCCACTTCGACCCGCATCACCGTCACGAGCGACCTCGACGAGCACGCCATCGCGGCCCTCGCCGTCGCGCCCATCGACGGTTACGGGGTCGGCACCTCCCTCGTCACCGGATCCGGGGTGCCGACCAGCGGCTTCGTCTACAAGATCGTCGCCCGTGAGGACGACACCGGCACCATGGTCCCCGTGGCCAAGAAGAGCAAGGACAAGGTCTCGATCGGCGGACGCAAGTACCCGGTCCGTCGACGCGAGAACGACGTGGCCACGGCCGAGGTCATCGGGATCGGCGAGCCGCCCGCCACCGATCGCGACGACCGCGAGCTGCTCGTCCCCCTTGCGCTCGGCGGGACGCCGCAGAACATCGGCACGCTCGACGATGCGCGTGCACGTCGCCACGCCTCCCTGCGCGAGCTGCCCGTCACCGGCCTGCGTCTGAGCAAGGGCGACCCCGCCATCCCCACCCATTACGAGGAGCGCTGACATGACCTCCAAGGCACTCATCGTCGTCGATGTCCAGAACGACTTCTGCGAGGGCGGCTCGCTCGCCGTGACCGGTGGAGCCCGGGTCGCGCAGGATGTCGCCGGACTGATCGACGCGTCCCGCACGGAATACGCGGTGGTCGTCGCGACCCGCGACCACCACATCGACCCCGGAACCCACTTCTCCGACCATCCCGACTTCGTCGACTCGTGGCCGCCGCACTGCGTGGCCGGCACCCCCGGCGCCGACCTGCACGCACCACTCACCTCACGGAGCTTCGACGCGGTCTTCGACAAGGGTGAGTACTCCGCGGGATACTCCGGATTCGAAGGCGTCACGGCCACCGGCACCGAGCTGCCCACCTATCTGCGGGCGCACGGCATCGACACCGTCGACATCGCCGGGATCGCCACCGACTACTGCGTGCGGGCGACGGCGCTGGATGCCGCGAAGGCCGGTCTCACCGTCACGGTGTTGCGCGATTACACTGCGGCCGTCCATCCCGACCGGCTCGACCGGGTCGAGACCGAGTGGGCCGAGGCAGGCATCGGCTTCGCGTGAGCGACGCGCCGACCAACCGGCGGATGCTCGCCATCCGGGACCGCATCGATGCCGGCTACGCCGCGCCGCTCGACCTGGATTCTCTGGCCACCGCGGCGCACCTCTCCCCGGACCACCTGATCCGGACTTTCGCGCGCGTCTTCGGTGAGACCCCACATCGCTATCTGCAGCGCCGCCGCGTCGAGCGGGCGATGTTCCTGCTGCGCACCACCGACACGCCCGTCACGGAGATCTGCGTGCAGGTCGGGTTCACCAGTCTCGGCAGCTTCACCCGCACCTTCCGCGCCATCGTGGGCGAGTCTCCGACGGCACATCGTCGCCGTGGCCCGCTGCCCCGGTCCCTCGGGTGCTTCGCCATGAGCTGGATGCGTCCGTCCACCGCCACCCACCCGGCCAACTCGTCGATTTCGGAGAAGCGGGACGGCGCACCCAACGCCTAGGTTGTCGTCATGACCATCACACGCACCAGACTCTCCTCCATCTTCGTGGCTGACCAGGACGAGGCACTCGACTTCTATGTCGGAGTCCTCGGTCTCGAGGTCGCCGTCGACACCGATCTCGGCTTCATGCGCTGGCTCACGGTCGTCGCCCCCGGCGACGACCGTGAGATCCTGCTCGAACGCCCCGGTCCGCCGGCCCATGACCCGGCGACCGCCGAGGAGATCACCGCTCTGGTGGCCAAGGGCGCCGGAGGCGGCTGGATCGGCTTCTCCACCGACGATGTCGACGCCCTGCACGAGCGCCTGACCGCCGCGGGCGTGACCATCACCCAGCCGCCGACCGATATGGGCTATGGCCGCGACATGGGCATCCGGGATCCGTTCGGCAATGCCCTGCGCATCGGGCAGATCCGCCCGCTGGAGGAGATGACCGACTGGGACGGGAGCTGAGACCTGCCCTCACCGAACGGCGATGGTGACCGCGTCGCTCCACGCCGCGCGGACAGCGGCGCCGTGGTCGATGTGCCGAGCTCGCACCTCGATGGTGCCGGGTTCGTCGATCCGCACGCTGGCGCTCGCGGTGCCGACGGTGAGATCACGGGTCAGCACCCGATCCCCGATCTTCACCTGGACGCGGCCCTCAGGCCGCACACCCTCGTTCACCACGCCGATGACGATCCGTGCCGTGCCGCCCGCGTCGATCCGCGGGGTCAGCACCTGGACGCTCGCCGTGGACGGCGCGGCGCCGTCGGCGGCCTGATCACCCGGTCCGGCCTGGGCGGCGGACGGGCCGATGGTCAGGACCGTGGCGGCGACCAGCGCGCTCGCCCCCGAGGCCGCGAGGATGATGCCCAGGCGGGAACGCCGGGCGATGTGGCGATGACGTGTCACGCTCATGCGATCAGGCTCATCGCCTCAGACGAACCCCCGGCGACAGTGCGATGAACGCGGCAGGAAAGCTTGTCGTCGTTCTCGAGCGCCCGGCTGACCGCGCACTAAGACGCCGGGTCGTCAGCCGGCCGGAGTCAGCCGAGAGCCTCGGCGAGCAGCCGCAGGGTCTCGATCCGCGCCGGCGAGGTTCGCGGGTCAGTGCCCTCATGGGCGGAGGCGACCGGGTGGATCATCACCTCGTCGACCTCGAAGCGCTCGGCCAGCTCACGGGTCTGTGCCGCGGCTTGCTCCGGCGTGCCCAGAACCGCCCGCGCGAGTCCCGCGTCCACGACGGACTGCTCGACCTCCGACAGCTCCATCGCTCGCGCCTCCTCGACCAGCTGTAGCGGGATCAGCGGCTTACCGGTCCGCAGACGCGCCATCGTGATGAGATTCGGGAGCATGAGCGCTGCCGCTTCCTCCTGCGTCTGCGCCACCACCGCATTGACGGTCAGGAAGGTGCGGGGCTCGCTCGCGTAGTCACTCGGCCGGAACTCGCTGCGATAGGTCGCCAGCGCCTCCGCCGTGCCCTGCCCGGAGAAGTGATGCGCGAAGACATACGGCAGTCCCTTGGCGGCCGCCAGGTGCGCTGAGTACATCGACGATCCGAGCAGCCACATGATCGGCCGGCTGGCGGCGGCCGGGGTGGCCTTCAGGATGTACTCCTGGCGCGGGACCGGCACGCGGACGCCTTCGGTGCCCATCAACGCCATCACGTCATCAAGGTACTGCGGGAACTTCTCGATATCGGTGTCGTCACGACCCGCGGCACCCCGCAGTGCCCATGAGGTCACCGGATCAGACCCGGGCGCACGCCCGATGCCGAGATCGATCCGTCCCGGGTGCGCGGCCTCCAGCAGCGCGAACTGCTCGGCGACCGCGAGCGGGGCGTGGTTGGGGAGCATCACACCGCCCGATCCGAGCCGGATGCGCTCGGTCTGCGCCGCGAGATGCGCGATGAGGACCGGCGGCGAGGTCGCCGCGACAGCCGGCATGTTGTGGTGCTCGGCGACCCAGTAGCGCTCAAATCCGGCGGCATCGGCAGCTTGGGCTAGCTCGACCGTCGCGGCGAGCGCGTCACCGGAGGTCTGATCGCTGCGGACAGGGACGAGATCCAGGACCGAGAGCTTCACCCCTCCATCGTGTCACCGCGCGCCAACGTCCTCGCCTCACGCCCGAGCGGTGACCTACGCACGTCTCCTCCACGTGAGCGGTGACCTACGCACGTCTCCTGACGGTCGAGAGGTGCGCCACCCACCGCCGTCCGTGGAGAACCGGGGTGAGGGGTGCGCAGGTCACCGCTCACGGGAGGATGAGGCGCTCCGTGAGGAACCCGGTGACATCGTCGAGGGCCGCGTGCGCCGGACCGCGCATGAGCCCGGGCAGGCTGATGAAGCCGTGGATCGCCCCGTCGTACTCGCGGTACCGGACCTGCACTCCGGCTCGTCGTAGAGCCTCGCGGTAGTGGGCGCCGTTGTCCAGCAGCGGATCGGCGGATGCGGTGAGGATGAACGCGGGTGCCAGTCCCTCGTGGGAGACCGCGCGCAGGGGCGAGGCCTGCTGGTCCTCCGTGCCGTAGGCGTCTTGCAGGTACAGCCGCACGAAGGCGCGCATATTGGCCGAGGTGAGCACCGGGGCATCGGGCATCGCGATCTCCGAGGCGTACTTCTCGTACATCTCGACCGCCGGATAGATCAGCACCTGTGCCCGGACGGCCGGACCGCCCTTGTCGCGCGCGGTCATCGCGGTGACGGCGGCGAGATTGCCACCCGCGCTGTCACCCATGACCGCGATCCGCGACGGATCGAGGCCGAATCGTCCGCCATGCTCGGCGATCCAACACAACGCATCCCAGGCATCGTCCGCAGCAGCGGGATAGGGGTGCTCCGGCGCGAGTCGGTAGGACGGTGACACGACCACAGCACCCGTCCGGGCCGCCACGCGGCTGGCGAACCACTCCGACTGCTCCGGCTCTCCTTGGACCCACCCACCGCCGTGATAGTCGACCACCACGGGGCGGGGCCGCGTGCCGACACCGCTCGGCCGGTAGACACGTGCTCGCAGTGTGCGGCCGGGCACGGAGATGTCGAGATCCTCCACCGTGACGCGGCTGTCCGCGCGGCCGAAGATCACGGCACCCACGGGCGAAGCCCAGAGCTTGTGACGACGCGCCCGGACGGCAGCGTGATCCGTCACCTCCTCCACCGGCTCGGCGGCCCGATTGAGGACCGCTCCGAGGACGCGCAGACGCCAGGGCATGTTCATGGCGCGAGCCTAGTCGCTCACATCCGCCGCCTGGCGGACTGATGACGATGCATTCTGGTCGCTATGAGGACCTCAACGCATCATCATCGGTGTCACGCGGGGACGAATGGTGATGCGTCGTGGTCGTCCTGGCAACCAGAATGCATCGAGATCGGTTCCGCGTCAGCCGGAGGCGCGCAGAGCCCAGTCCCGGAGACGATCGATACGGTGCTGCAACTGCTCGATGGTGGCAGCCGCGGCAGGTGGCCCGCCACACTCGGAGCGGAGCTTGTTGTGCACGACCCCGTGCGGCGTGCCCGTGCGATGATGCCAGGCACCGACGAGAGCGTTCAGCTCGCGACGGAGCTCCGAACGCCGTTCGAAGGCGACGTCCTCGTCGGCCGGGCTCGACGCCGAGGCTCGCTGGGCGATGTCCTCGCGCGCCTTCTTGGAGCGCGCCGATCGCAGTAGTTCGGCCACCTGATCGGGCTCGAGGAGACCGGGAATGCCGAGGAAGTCGAGCTCCTCGGGGTCTTCGGCGATCGCGTCATAGCCGAACTCGCCCCCGTCGTAGACCACACGGTCGAAGGAGGCGTCGCTCCCCAGCGCCCGGTAGGTGCCGAGCTCCTCGGGCATGGCCGGCTCCTCGCGATTGGCCCGTGCCAACAGCTCCGCCTCGGCAGCGAAGAGATCTGCCTCGTCCTTGACCGGGCGCCCGATCACATGGTCGCGCTCGGCCTCCAGATCAGCGGCCAGACCGAGCAGGGCTGGGACACTCGGCACGAAGATCGACGCCGTCTCGCCCCTACGGCGCGCCCGCACGAAACGGCCCACCGCCTGCGCGAAGAACAACGGCGTGGCCGTGGTCGTCGCATAGACGCCCACCGCCAGCCGGGGCACGTCCACGCCCTCGCTGACCATGCGCACCGCGACCATCCACGGGTCCGAACCTGCCGAGAAGTCCTGGATGCGCTGGCTCGACCCGGCCTCGTCCGACAGGACGACGGTCGGATCGCTGCCGGTGAGGTCACGCAGGATCGCGGCATAGGCACGGGCGGTCGTCTGATCGGTGGCGATGACGAGACCACCGGCGTCGGGGATGTCACGGCGCACTTCCTGCAGGCGACGGTGGGCGGCCTGGAGCACCGCCGGAATCCACGACCCCTGCGGGTCGAGGGCCGTTCGGAGGGCGTGCGCCATCTGGTCCCGGGTGAGCGGCTCGCCGAGGCGGGCGCTGACCTCGTCGCCGGCGCTCGTACGCCACTGCATCTGGCCGGAATAGGCCATGAACAGCACCGGGCGCACGACGGAATCGCGCAGGGCCGCACCGTAGCCGTAGGAGTAGTCGGCCACGCTCGCCATCGAGCCGTCGCCCTGGGGGGCATAGGTGACGAACGGGATCGGATTGTCATCGGAGCGGAACGGGGTGCCGGTCAGGGCGAGCCGTCGTTCGGCGGGCTCGCAGGCCTCGTGCACAGCGTCACCCCAGCTCAGCGCGTCGCCGGCGTGGTGGATCTCGTCGATGATGACGAGGGTGCGCTGACGTTCGATACGCACGCGATGGGCGATGGGATTGGTCGCCAATCCGGCATAGGTCACGGCATAGCCCTGGAACTGCGGGGCCAGAGCGCCACTCAGGTCCGGATCGAGCGAGATGCCCATCGCAGCCGCCGAGAGCGCCCACTGGGTCTTGAGATGCTCGGTCGGCGCGACGACCACGATGCGCTCGACGACACGGCGGTGCAGGAGATCGGCGGCGATGGTCAGCGCGAAGGTCGTCTTACCGGCACCGGGCGTGGCGACCGTGAGGAAGTCTCGCGGCTGCGTGCGCTGGTACTGCTCGAAGGCCTCACGCTGCCAGGTGCGCAGCGGGCGCGTGCTCACTCGTCGGAGGAGTCGTCGTCGTTGTTCTTGTCACCGAAGGACTCCCAGATGTCCTTGCACTCCGGACAGACGGGGTACCGCTGCGGATCACGACTGGGCACCCACACCTTGCCGCACAGAGCGACGACCGGGGTCCCCATGACCATCGCCTCGGTCAACTTGTCCTTGGGGACGTAGTGACTGAAGCGCTCATGATCGCCGTTGTCCGTGCGCTGCTCAGTGCGCTCGTCGTGAACGGTCTGCGTTCCGCGTCCGAAGAATCCCACGAACCCATCCTAAGGGGTTGACCCGACACCGGTCTCGCTCGTTCATGTCCTCCGCGACCGCGAAGCGACACGCCAGGGGTCGACGCCATCGGCGGGTCGACGTGGGCGGCGAGCCATCACGCGCCAGATCGTCGTCGGTGCGTGACAGCTCACCCCTCCACGGACTTCGGGCCCTGGACACGGGATAACTCACCGCCCAGCGGAAGGGGCGTTCAGTTCAGCGTGGGGTCGTCGGGGAAGGTCGCCCAGAGGCGCAGCTCATCGCGCTGGCGACGCAGGACCTGTGCCCACAGCAGGTCAGGGCACGGCGAGACGACATCGTGGTCGCGCGCCTCGACGACGAGCCACGCGCCCTCGTCGATCTCCTCCTCGAGCTGCCCGGCCGACCATCCGGCATAGCCGGCGAAGACGCGGAGGCCGCGCAGTACGCCGTGCGCGGGCACGGGACCGTCCAAATCGATCAGACCGATGTGCCCGGACATGTGGCGCCACCCCTGCGGCGGGACCTCGAACCCGTCGACGACACCGACGGCGAGCGCGGAGTCCATCGCGACCGGGCCTCCGTCGAACAGGCAACCGGGCGCGTCGACCGCTCGGCCCCATTCGGGCAAGACCTCCTCGACACCGGAGTCCAACGGCCGGTTGACGATGACGCCGAGCGCGCCCTCCTCATCGTGGTCGAGCAAGAACACGACGCTACGACGAAACGGCCCGTCATCGATCGCGGGCGTGGCGACGAGGAGCGACCCTCGCATGCTCACCGGTTCCATGAACCTATGATGCCTCGTTCGATCATCCCCGCTCGCCGATCAGCACATGCGATGGCAGGTCGTGACGTGGGAGAGGGCGGAGCCGTCCCCTATGATCGCGAACATGAGTGAACCCACGCTCCGCGCCGAGGAGTTCACCGTCGATGAGCTCGCGCAGCGCGCCAACATGACGGTGCGCAATGTACGCGCCTATGCCAGCCGTGGCCTGATCGATCCCCCGCGACTGGAAGGCCGCACCGGCTACTACACGCTGGCGCACCTCCAGCGACTCCAGTTGATCCGGCAGCTCCTGGAACGCGGATTCACCCTCGCGGCCGTCGAGGACGCGATCCTGCGCTCGCCGACCACTGCTCCCGGCCATGCGCTCGAGCTCATGACGCTGCTCGAGACCGGCGACGATGCCGATGATCCCAGTGTGCTCATGCCGCGCGCGGATCTCGCCGCGCTGGCGGGGGTTCCACAGGACGACGCGCTCATCGACGCCCTCGTCGACCTCGAGCTCATCGAGAAGGTCGACGATACGATGCTGCGGATCCTCGACCCGGCGATCGTGCGCCCCGGTGCCGCTGCCGTGGCACTCGGGCTGTCGCCGGAGACCGTCATCGGCGCGGTGCCGCTGCTGCGCGAGCACCTCGGCGAGATTGCCCGCTACCTGGTGCACCGCACCTCCGAGGAGATCGTCCAGCCCTTCCTGGACGAAGGCCTGCCCGAGCAGGACTGGCCGCGGGTCTTCGGCGCCGTCGAGGAGTTGCTGCCGATCGCGAGCCAGGTGATGCTCGCGATCTTCCGCGCCGAACTGCGAGCCTCGATCGAGACCGAGATCGGCGACAAACTGCAGCAGATGGGCGACTGACCGCCCTAGCCTAGCCCCAGGTGACGTCGGCAGTGCTGTTGTTGACCAGCTCGATCCACACCTTGCCGGGCGCGAGCTGGACCTCTGTGCCCTCCGCGTCGGCGAGCTTGATCTGCGAGCCGTGGTCCTCCTTGGACCACGTTCCCTCGATCACCGAGCCGCCGGCGAACACCACGGCTCGTCCCTCACCGACGAAGTCGGTCTCGGGCACCGGGTTGCCCGCCGGATCGGTGTAGCCGGCATCCCGCTCATCGGCGAACAGCACGATCAGATTGCGCGCGGCGAACTCCGGATCGGCGATGCCATTGGACCTCGTCCAGCCGCCGTCTCCGTGCACCCACTCGGTGGTGTGGAAGGGGGCGAAACGCACCGTAGCGGTCGTCGCGGGAGTCTCCGAGGAGGTCACGTCGCCCTCATTCTCCGCCCACGGAAGATAGGGGACCGTCGGAGCGATCGGACCGATGTCGCCGCTGATCTGCGCGAGATTCGCCAGCACGTTGTACGGCGCAGCCTTCCCGGGCTGACGGCTGAAACCGCCGTTGCCGCCGTCCTCACTGATCACCGGCACCTCGGCCTGACGCATCCGGTCCATCGTCTGACCGGCGCCACCGGACGCGACCACATGCGCATTGGCGGGCTTGGCGATGCCGATATCGGTGGCACGCAGCGAGCGCACGTGACCCACTTCCTCGGGCATGTCCGAGTAGAAGATCGCGGCGAGCCGGGTGGCACCGCCCTCGACCGTCTCCTCCACCACGAGGTCGGCGCGATCGAGACCGACCTGAGGAGCTCCGGCCGAGGTGTTGTCGATCTTGACCGCCAAGGGGGCGTTCTGGGGCAGCCCGTCCTCGAGACGCTCGCCGGTCAGCGGCGAGGACTGCACGAGTTCGGATCCTTCCTTCTGGTCCGGGTCGGGCTCGGAATCGTCGCCGGACGAGCAGGCCGCCAGCAGGAGGGCAGCGGTCGACGCGACGAGTACAGCACGCAACTTCATAAGCGCCAGAATGCCGCACCGCTGGTGACGGCCGCGGCAGCCGGTCGGCTTCGGCGGCGAGTGTCGGCCGCTCCTGCCACGATAGATGCCATGACCGAGGCCGGGCTGCAACATCTGGGGTTCATGCCCGCCACCCAGGAATGGTTCGCCGACTCCTTCGTCGCACCCACCCCGGCACAGCGCGGCGCGTGGGAGGCGATCGGGGCCGGTCAGCACACCCTCGTCGTCGCACCCACCGGTTCCGGCAAGACCCTCGCGGCCTTCCTGTCAGCCATCGACCGGTTGCTCCGGCCACGTCCCGATGATGCGCCCGCCGGTGTCCGCGTGTTGTACATCTCTCCGTTGAAGGCGCTCGCGGTCGATGTCGAGCGCAACCTGCGATCTCCGCTCGTGGGCATCTCCAATACCGCGGTTCGGCACGGCGAGCCGTTCCGCGAGGTGACGGTGGGGCTCCGCTCGGGTGACACGCCTCCCGCGGAGCGCCGCCGCTTGCAGTCGCATCCACCCGATGTCCTCATCACCACGCCGGAATCGCTGTTCCTGATGCTGACCTCGTCGGTACGTGAGACTCTACGCACGGTCGAGGTCGTCATCGTCGACGAGATCCACGCCGTCGCCGGTTCCAAGCGCGGTGCGCATCTCGCGCTCTCCCTCGAACGGCTCGACACACTGCTCGATCGTCCGGCCCAGCGCATCGGCCTGAGCGCCACCGTACGCCCGCACGATGAGGTCGCCCGGTTCCTCGGCGGGCAGTCCCCCGTCCGCATCGTGGCACCGGAGTCGCCCTCGCGTCTCGAGCTCGACATCGTGGTACCGGTCGAGGACATGACCGAGATCGCGCCGCGCCACGAGAGTGGGCCGCCCGAGGGATCCGCCGCCCAGTCGCTCCTCGATCCCGAGGTCGATCGACAGGCCGGCAACACCATCTGGCCGCATGTCGAGGAGGCGGTGGTCGACCATGTGCTCAAGGCCCGCTCGACGATCGTCTTCGCCAACTCGCGTGGCGTCGCCGAGCGACTCACGGCCCGGCTCAACGAGGTCTACGCCGAGCGGGTCGAGGGTGAGCGGATCGAGCCGGAGACCCGCAGTCCCGCGCGGATGGGCGGCCTGTCCGGTCAGTCGGACGGCGCACCCCCGGCATTCGCCCGCGCCCACCACGGCTCGGTCAGCAAGGAGCAGCGCGCACTCATCGAGGACGACCTCAAGTCCGGTCGCCTGCGCTGCGTGGTCGCCACATCGAGTCTGGAGCTGGGCATCGACATGGGGGCGGTCGATCTCGTCATCCAAGTCTCCTCTCCCCCGTCCGTGGCCGCTGGCCTGCAGCGCGTGGGCCGCGCCGGCCACCAGGTCGGAGAGGTGTCGCGCGGTCTGGTCTTCCCCACCAATCGGCACGATCTCCTCGTCGGCGCCGTCACCGCCGAGCGCATGCGCGAGGGAGCGATCGAACGGCTACGCGTACTGGCCAATCCGCTCGATCTTCTCGCACAGCAGACGATCGCCGCGGCAGCCCTCGAACCCCTCGATGTCGAGGAATGGTTCGATGCCGTGCGGCGCAGCGCTCCCTTCGCCGCACTGCCCAGGTCCGCCTTCGATGCCACCTTGGATCTCATCAGCGGTCGGTATCCCTCCGACGAGTTCGGCGAGCTACGCCCGCGAGTGGTCTGGGATCGCGATGCGGGCACGCTCACCGGGAGGCCGGGGGCGCAGCGGTTGGCCGTGACCAGCGGCGGCACGATCCCCGATCGCGGCATGTTCAGCGTCGTCCTCGCGGGCGAGGACGACCGCGGTGGCCGCAAGGTCGGCGAGCTCGATGAGGAGATGGTGTACGAGTCGCGCGTCAACGACGTGGTCGCGCTGGGCGCCACGAGCTGGCGCATCCAGGAGATCACGCACGATCGCGTCATCGTGACCCCGGCTTTCGGGCTTCCTGCCCGGCTCCCGTTCTGGCGCGGTGACGCGGTCGGGAGGCCGTACGAGCTGGGAGCGGCGATCGGCGCCTTCCTGCGGGGCCTCGAGTCCGGCGCGGATGTCATCGGCGCCGACCTGGGTCTCGATGCCAATGCCCGCTCCAATCTCAGCGAGCTGGTGGCAGCTCAGCGCGAAGCGACCGGCCGCGTGCCCACGGACACGACGTTGGTCGTCGAACGTTTCCGCGATGAGCTCGGCGACTGGAGAGTCGTCCTGCTGTCGCCCTATGGCCGGTCGGTCCACGCTCCGTGGGCATTGGCGGTCGGTGCGCGGATCCAGGAGCGCTACGGGGTCGACGGATCGGTCGTCGCCGGCGACGACGGCATCGTGGCTCGAGTGCCGGATACCGATGCCGAACCTCCCGGGGCGGAGCTCTTCGTCTTCGAACCCGATGAGCTCGAGCGCATCGTCACCGACGAGGTCGGCGGGTCCGCACTGTTCGCCGCGCGCTTCCGCGAGTGCGCCGCCCGCGCGCTGCTACTCCCCCGGCGCAATCCCGGTGCTCGTGCGCCCCTGTGGCAGCAACGTCAGCGGTCCGCGCAGCTGCTCGACGTCGCTCGCAGGCATCCCACCTTCCCGATCCTGCTGGAGACCGCTCGCGAGGTATTGCAGGATGTCTACGATCTGCCGTCTCTGACCGCCTTGGCGCGTGCCGTCAACAGCCGGGAGGTGGCGGTCGTGGAGGTCATCACCGAGCGTGCCTCCCCCTTCGCCCAGACGCAGCTCTTCGGCTATGTGGGCGCCTTCCTGTACGACGGCGACCTACCACTCGCCGAGCGGCGCGCGGCGGCGCTCTCATTGGACCCCGATCTCCTCGCGGAGCTGCTGGGCCGCACCGACCTGCGCGAGCTGCTCGATCCGGAGGTCGTGGCCGCCACCGAACGCGAGTTGCAGCGGCTCGTACCCGAACGTGCCGCGCGGTCGCTCGAGCATGTCGCAGACCTGGTCCGCACCATCGGCCCCCTCAGCGCCGAGGAGATCGCCGCGCGCACCGATACCGAGCACCGTGGCGAGGTTCCCGGCTGGCTCGGCTCTCTGCGCGACCAGCGGCGGCTCATCGAAGTGCCGATCGCCGGCAGTCCACGCTGGGCAGCCGTCGAGGACGCCGCTCGCTTGCGCGACGCGCTCGGCACAGCACTGCCGATGGGCATAGCCGCCGCCCACCTGGAGAGTCCCGACGATCCGCTCGGCGATCTCGTCGCCCGCTACGCGCGCACCCACGGTCCCTTCACCGCCGAGGACATCGCCGTGCGGTACGGTCTGGGGCGCGCTGTCGCCGAGACGGCACTCACCCGTCTGGCCGAACATCGCAGGGTGGTGGCCGGCGAGTTCGATCCCGCGGCCTCAGGACGTGAGGAATGGGTCGACGCGGAGATCCTGCGACGCTTGCGCGCACGATCCCTCGCCGCGGCGAGACACCAGGTCGAACCGGTCGACCGGCAGACCTTCGCCCGGTTCCTGCCGGCCTGGCAGCAGATCGGCTCCCGCCACCGGGGCCCCGATGCACTACTGGCCGCGATCGACCAGCTCGCCGGTGTACCCATCCCCGCGTCGGCGTGGGAGACCCTCGTCCTGCCTCAGCGGGTGGCCGACTATCAACCGCCGATGCTCGACGAGCTCCTCGCCTCCGGGGAGATCTGGTGGTCCGGTGCCGGGACCCTCGCCGGCAATGACGGGTGGATCCGGATCTTCCCCGCCGATGTCGACCCCGTCACCGACCCCTCGGCCGAGGCCCCCCTGGCGGATTCGGCGGCGGACCGATTGCTCCGCGCGATGCGCGGATCCGGGGCCTTCCTGTTCGGACAGTTGCACGGACTCGTCGAGACGAGCGAGGAGCAATCCCTGGTCGATGTCCTCTGGCAGCTGACCTGGTCGGGCACGGTCTCCAATGACACCTTCGCCCCGATCCGTGCCCTGTTGCGCGGAGGCGGCGCCCATCGTGGGCAGCGCCAGCCGCCGCGGGCACGGCTTCACCGCGGGCGTCGTGCTCGTCCCACACGCCCCGTGCTGCCTCCCGCCGCGGCGGGCCGCTGGTTCGCCCTCGATCCCGCCCCAGAGAGCACCCAGGGGGCTCTGCTGCGCACCGAGCTCGCACTCGGCCGCCACGGCATTATCACCAAGGGAGCGGTCGGCACCGAGCAACAGCCAGGCGGGTTCGCGGCGATGTACCGGGTGCTACGCGAGCTCGAACAGTCGGGCGGGGCCCTGCGTGGGTACTTCGTCGACGGCCTCGGGGGTGCTCAGTTCGCCGCGAACGGGGCCATCGACCGGCTTCGCGCGCTCCAGCGCGATGACGACCGGCCCAGCGACGACGACGCAGTCGTCCTCGCCGCTACCGACCCGGCCAATCCCTACGGTGCCGCCCTTCCCTGGCCGGAGCGCGAGCTCGGCCATCGTCCGGGACGCAAGGCGGGGTCGATCGTCGTGCTCCACGACGGCCTGCTCGTGCTCTTCCTCGAACGAGGAGGCAAGACCCTGCTGACCTTCACCGATGATCCCGTACGTCTCGCACGCGCGGCCGAGTCCTTCGTCGCCACCGCGCGACGGTTGCGTCTCGGACGGTTCACGGTGCAGACGGCCGATGGCGAGCCCGTAGCGTCGACGGCGGCGGGTGAAGCGCTGGCAGCCGCAGGCTTCGAGGCCCATCTGAAGGGGCTGCGGTTCGATGCCTGAGGGCGACACCGTCTGGCGCACGGCCCACCACCTCCACGCCGCCTTCACCGGTACCGAGCTGACTCTGACGGACTTCCGCGTCCCGGGCTATGCGACCGTCGACCTACGGGGGCAGCAGGTGGAGGATGTGGTCAGCCGCGGCAAGCACCTGCTGCTGCGGACCCCCGAGTACGTGGTGCACTCACATCTCAAGATGGAGGGGGCGTGGCATCTCTACCGGCTGCCCCGGCCGCGGTGGCGCCGTCCGGGCCACTCGGCACGCGTCGTCCTGGAGAACTCCAGATGGCAGGCGGTCGGGTTCTCGCTGGGACTGCTGGAGGTGCTGCCGCGCGAGCGGGAAGTGGACGCGGTCGGTCATCTCGGACCCGATCTGCTCGATGAGGAGTTCGCTGCCACGGAAGCGGTCGAGCGCCTGGAGAGCGATCCGACACGCCCCGTCTTCCTCGCGTTGCTCGACCAGCGCAATCTCGCCGGTTTGGGCAATGAGTACGTCAACGAGCTGCTGTTCATGCGGCGGATCGCGCCCGCACGTCCCATCGGCGAGGTCAGCGACCTGTCAGGCCTCGTCGCCCTGGCCCGTCGGGTTCTCGGCGCGAATGCCCGACGCGTCGAGCGGTCCTTCACCGGCAGCACCCGGGGCGGCGAGGAACGCTGGGTCTACCGCCGCGCGGGCCTGCCCTGCCGCCGGTGCGGCACATCGATCGCCGAGGGCGAGTACGGGGACGACCCCACCCGCGAGCGCGTTTGCTTCTGGTGCCCGAGCTGCCAGGCCGAGTGACCCCCGTCAGGGAGCAGTTACCGCCGATTCAGCCGACGGCGACCTTGTCCCGGACCGGGAGCTCGCTCTTACGCACCCAGACCATCTCCTCGTCCAGGTCGGTGGTCCGCGCGTCCCAGGCGTCCAGGAACCAGTTCTGCCGGATCTTCCACGGCTTGCGCGAACCGGCCTGCGGGAGCTTGTCGGCGACACGCTGGATATAGCCGGAGTCGAGATCGAGGATCGGCGCCGAGGGCCCGCTCTCGCCCTCGGGATTGGGCATGCCGTAGGCGTAGCCGTTCTCGTCGAGATGGTTGAGGAAGCGTGCGACGTACTTCCACGTCAGGTCAGCACGCAGCGTCCAGGAAGCGTTGGTGTAGCCGACACACCAGGCCATATTCGGCAGACCGCTGAACATCAGCCCCTTGTAGGTGTAGACCTCGTGCGGATCGATGGCACGGCCGTCGACCGAGATGTCGATCGAGCCCATCGCCACCAGCTGGAGTCCGGTCGCGGTGACCACGACATCGGCGTCGAGGTGCTCTCCGGAGGCGAGGGCGATGCCCTTGGGGGTGAACTCCTCGATGTGGTCGGTGACGATCTCGCCCTTGCCCTGGCGCACGACCCGCCAGAGGTCTCCGCCGGGAACGACACAGAGCCGCTGATCCCAGGGCTTGTAGCGCGGGGTGAGGCTGGCCGGGTCGACGCTGGGCGCCTGACGCTGTGCGAGGCCGAGCAGGATCTTGCGGGCCAACGATGGGAAGGTCCGGCAGAAGACGTAGAAGCCCACGGTCATCACGGCGTACCGCAGTCGGGTGGCCTGGTGCACGATGCTCTTGGGGAGCACGCGGCGGGCGACATTCGCGATCGGATCCTTGCCCGGCTGGGAGAGGATGTAGGTGGGTGAGCGCTGCAGCATCGTCACCTTGGCGGCATCGCGCGCCATCGACGGAAGCAGCGTGATCGCTGTGGCGCCCGAGCCGATGATGACGACATTCTTGTTCGTGTAGTCGAGGTCCTCCGGCCAGAACTGCGGATGGACGACATCACCCTCATAGTTCTCGATACCGGGGAAGTCCGGCGTGTACCCCTCGTCGTAACTGTAATACCCACTGCAGAGGTACAGGAACGAGGCGACGGTGGTCTCCGTGGTGCCATCGGACAGGCGCGAGGTGACCGTCCAGGTGGCGTCGTCGCTGGACCAGTCCGCGGTCAGCACCCGCCGCCCGAAGCGAATGTGCCGGTCGATGCCGTTCTCGCGCGCGGTGTCCGCGATGTACTGACGGATGTCGCCACCGTCGGCGATCGCCTTCTCATTGGTCCAGGGGCGGAACGGGTAGCTGAGCGTGTACATGTCGGAGTCCGACCGGACGCCTGGATAGCGGAAGAGATCCCAGGTGCCGCCCGTGCGCTCGCGCTGTTCGACGATGGCGTAGGTCTTGTTCGGGCTCATCAGCTCGAGGCGGTAGGCGGCACCGATCCCCGAGAGCCCGGCGCCGACGATCAGGACATCCACGCGGTCTGTGCTCATGTGCCTCGTTCTCCCTCCACGGGGTCCGACCATCGGACTATATGACATCGCCAATGTCACGTTAACAGATACCGAGAGTATCGGGAAGTCCCTCGATCTCGACCGTGATGACCCCCGAGTGCCTAGGATGTGCACATGACGACGGCTACGGAACCCACCAGGCCGGAAGGCACCGCCCCGGTGGAGAACCCCTCACGTCTCGGCGAGCACCGTGTCCTCGGGGCCTTCCTGGCGCTCGCGGGTGCGATCGGCGTTCTGGCGTCGTCGGTTCTCACGATCGACAAGATCACCTTGCTGCAATCCCAGGTCGATGGCGAGGACCTCAGCCTGGGGTGCGACCTGAGCGCCTTCGTCGAGTGCAGTGGTGTCATCGCCTCCGATCAGGCCTCGGCCTTCGGCTTCCCCAACCCGCTCATCGGGATCGCCGGTTTCGCCGTCGTCACGACCTTGGGCGTGCTGCTCGCCGCGGGCATGCGACTGCCCGGCTGGGTGTGGGGCGGTCTGCAGGCCGGCGTGGTCTTCGGTATCGGTTTCGTGAGTTGGTTGCAGTACCAGAGCATCTTCAATATCGGCAAGCTCTGCCCGTGGTGCATGGTGGTCTGGACGGTCATGATCCCGGTCTTCGTGCTGGTCACAGCACGGAATGTCCCCGGTCGCCTCCTGCGCAACTGGTCGGGGTTGATCATCGCGCTCTGGTACATCGCCGTGGCCGCGACGATCTTCTTCGTCTTCGGCGACACGCTCTGGGCCTGATCGTCCGGTCCGGGAGCGGTCGAGACGCGCGCTCCTCGATCGCCGGGTAGCGTCGAGTCGGTGACCGCCGCACCCCGTCGTGTTCCCTCGCTCATCGCCGCCACGGCGCTCGCGATCGTCATCGCGCTAAGTCAGCTGCTGGCGGTCCTCCCGCCCTCGTGGCTGCAGCCCCTGCTCGCCTCATCGTGGACCCAGCACGGGATCGTCTCGCTCTCCGTGGCCCGTGACGAGATCGGTGGCTGGGTCGTGGTGCTGGCGGTCGTCGCGGCACTCCTGGCCTGGCGATCGCTCGGCACGCGACGGTCCCTGCCCCGCAAGGCGGTGGGGGCGGTGGCGGGATTCGGGCTTGCGGCCTCGCTCGTGACCTCGGGGCTGCTCGTCTACACATCGATCGACCAGGGCGCGGGGGTCCGGCCCTTCGCTCCGCTCCTGCCTGCCATGGCCAGTCATGGGGGACCTGATGAGACGCTCGCCGTCGGAAGCGCGGACGGTGAGCCTCTGCGGGCGGATCTGTATCGCGCCGATTCAGACGGACCCGCTCCGGTGGTGCTTTATGTCCATGGTGGCGGTTTCGACGGCGGCGCCCGCAGCCCCAATGCGCTCAACCGTTACCTGGCCGACCGTGGCTACGCGGTCCTCGATGTCGACTATCGGCTCGCACGACCGGATCGGCCGACCTGGGATCTCGCCACGGCCGATATCGGATGCACGCTCTCGTGGCTGGGGCGCGAGGGAGCGGCTTTCGGACTCGACGTCGAGAGGATCGCCATCCTCGGCGAGTCTGCGGGTGGGAACCTCGCCCTCAACGCCGCCTATCGCAGCCAGTCCGGCAATCTCGAGCCCTCATGCGGCTCTGCCGACGACATTCCGAACGTGAGCGCGGTGATCGGCGGCTATCCCGTCGTGGACCTCGCCGGGGAGGAAGCACGGACCGGTCTCGGCCGGTTGATGGGCGAGGTCTACATCGGCGGAAGCCCCGAGGAATTCCCCGAGCGCTATGCGGCGATCGCACCGGCCACGCATGTCACGGCGGACTCACCACCGACCCTCGTCTACCACGGCACCCGCGATCATCTCGTCCTCCCCGGACCGGTCGAGGAGTTCGTGGCTACGGTGCGCCGTGAGGGCGTGACGACCCGCTACACCTCGATCCCCGCCACCGATCATGGCGGCGGCAGCCTGTTCGGCACGTCGACCTGGGGCACGGGCATCATCCAAGCGGCCATCGTGCAGTGGCTCGACGCCCACATCGCCTGAGACTCGTCGGTCAGCCGAAACCGTCGGATCCGAAGAGTGCCACGCAGCACCACTCTCCTGTCTTCGAGTCCGGCTGGCACGTACTCGGAATGCTAAAGCGACCGTCGCGGTCTCCCAGCCTGACTCGGATTGCACCTTGAACTTGGAGTCGCCAACATGCCAGACCTTCACCAACAATCACCGAAGTTCGATCAACCTCTGTCCGCTCCCGACCAACTCAACGATCCGGGCGATCAACGGTTCGAACCATATGAGCAACGCTGCCCTGCGAGTGTTTCCGATTCTGACCCACACCACGGCAGGCGTTTCGCCGCGCATGGCGAACATGAGGGAGAAGTCTTCGTCCTTGGTGATGATGACCGCCTCATGGTCCAGCGCGTACCGCCACAGGTCCCGATCCGGCGCGTCACCTGGACCGATGTCGGTCACATGCTCGGCTACGTGGCCGTGCTCGCGGAGCAATCGAGCCAACGCCGGCGGCAACTGGGCGTCAACCAGAAACCGCATGGTTTCAGGAAGCGATGACGATTGCGTGGTCGGCTTGAGCTGCGGCGTACTCCAGACAGGCACGGATGTCCTCTGTCGTCAGATACGGGTAGTCCTCTAAGATCTCGGTCTCGTCAGCCCCTGCCGCCAACAGCGCGAGAACGTCGCCGACCCGCATCCGGGTACCTCTAATCGCCGGACGGCCGTGTACGACATCTGGGGCAATCGAGATACGATCCATCAAGGACATGTGCTCATACTACCGCCCGGCACCGATCCGTTCACCAGCCTCAGCGTAGGTAGCAAGACGGACACAGCCGAGTTCAACTAAGGACACTTACCGCCCCCAACGAGACAGGTGCGGCACATCGTCGTTGTGGAGCATCACCCGATAGCCCGGACACAGCACAACGCCCCACCTCGCGAGAAGGCGGGGCGTTGTGACCCATCGTGGAGTTGCCGGGATCCCCGGCTCGCAGAACTCGCCGTGGGCCCACTCGATTCACTCTGCCTGATTCACGGCATCACCCGACGCCCCAGACACAGCGCGGCACCCCACCTCACAAGGAGGTGGGGTGCCGAGTGATGCCGTGGAGCTGCCGGGAATCGAACCCGGGTCCTCTGGCGCTGAGCTAGGTCTTCTCCGGGTGCAGTTTGTCGGGAGTCGTTTTCTCAGCCCCGGCGCTCGGACAAACACGTCGCCGACGGGCTCAGCCGTACTTGAGTCCCGATCACCGCCTACGGCGGGCAGTGATCAGCAAGTCCCCTTGATGAGACAGACGATCCGGAACGGGGACGCTCCCGGGTCTGCCCTTCACCAATCGCTGTCAGGCAGCGAGGGCGAAGTCAGTGCGCTTGGAATCGGCACTTATTGGTTTGCAACGAACGTTTAAGAGATGACGTTGCCTTCTCTACCCGCTTCTCCTAGGTCGAACGACCACAGTCGAAACCGATCAGCCCCTCTTGAGTTATCAACACCGGCGAACCGGCTCTCATAGTCTACAACTCCACGACCACACCGCCTATTCCTCACCGGGCTGCGGTCGGTCCGATCGTCCCGGCCCCCGTATGAGGACGGCTGAGACGATCGCACCGGCGACGAGCAACCCCCCGCAGAGGACGATCCCCGCCCGGAATCCCGGACCGAAGACCTCCGGGCGAGCGAAGTCCGGGCCGGAGATCCCCACCAGCGGGGGGATCGCGGCCACGGCGAGCAGGCCCGCGGTACGCGAGACGGCGTTGTTGATACCGGACGCGATGCCTGTCTGATCGGGCGGTGCCGAGGAGAGAACCGCGGTCGTCAACGGAGCGACGAGGATCGTCAGACCTATGCCGAACACGACGGCTCCCGGGAGCACGTCCGTCAGCAGATCAGCGTCGCGGCCGATCCGGAGATAGAGCAACAGACCGCCGGCCGCGACCAGGGGGCCGACGGTCATCGGCAGCCGCGGACCGATCCGCGAGGCGATCTCACCGGCGGTGGCTGAGAACAGCAGCATGAGGATCGTCGCCGGGAGGGTCGCCAAGCCTGCCTGCAGCGGTGTGTAGCCGGCGACGTACTGCAGGTGCAGTACCAACAGGAACATCGAGCCGGTCAAGGCCGCGTAGATCGCGAAGGTCGAGAGATTGGCCGCCGCGAAGACACGATCAGCGAACAGCGCCATCGGCACGAGGGGTGCCGGAGCGCGCAGCTGGTGCCAGACGAAGAGCCCGAGGACGATCACACCGGTGCCGACAAGCCACCAGTTCTGATCGACGAGCCCGAAGGTCAGGGCCGAGAGGCTCGAGATCGTCAACCCAGCGCCAATCAAATCCAGCCGCGAGACGCCGCCGCGTGACTCCGGGACATGGCGCAGAGCGATCGCGACGACCGCGACCGCCAGCGGTATGTTGACCCAGAAGACCGAGCGCCAGCCCACGGTGTCCACGAGCCATCCTCCGAGCAAGGGTCCGATCGCGGTGGTCACGCCCGACAACCCGGACCACACTCCGATCGCCCTCCCCCTGTCGTCGGGGTGGATCGATGCGGTGATGATCGCGAGGCTTCCTGGGGTCAGCAGCGCACCGCCGATGCCCTGCAGCGCTCGCGCGAGCACGAGGACTTCGGCCGACCAAGCCGAGGCACAGAGCACTGACGCCGTCGCGAACAGCACGGTGCCGGCGATGAACACCCGGCGTCTGCCCCAGCTGTCGCCCAGCGACCCTCCGACCAGGATGAGTCCGGCGAGCATCAGCGTGTAACCGTTGACCACCCATTGGAGCCCCGCGACCCCTGCGTGCAGGTCGCGATCGATCGCCGGCAGCGCCAGCGAGACGATCGAGTCGTCGAGGAAGACGATGCCCGAACCGAGGACCATCGCGGCGACGAGCCACCGACCCTGGGCCGAGGCGAGTCTCATGGGTCGATCGCGAAGAGATCGGCGCCGTTCTCCCAGAGCACGGAGCGCATCCAGGCGTCACCGAGGCCGAGCCGTTCGAGGACCTCGATCTGATGCGCGTAGACATAGGGGATATTGGGGAAGTCGGTGCCGAAGAGGATCCGGTCGCGGAGGCGGTCGAGCCGGGGGACCACCCCGTCGGGGATCTGCCGATCGGTGAAGAAGTCGACGAAGGCCATAGTGGTGTCGAGACGAACCTCGTCGTACCGCTCCGCGAGGTCCAGGAACTCGTGCACCTCGGGCATGCCGAGATGCGCGATGATCAGTCTCAATCCCGGATGGCGCTCGAGGACGGCGCCCACTCCCCCCGGCCCCGTGTGGGGACCCGGTGCCGGACCCGAACCGGCGTGCAGCACCAACGGTGTGCCGGCATCGTCCAGCGCCGCCCACACTGGCTCGAGCAGCGGATCGTCGGCGGCGAACTCGCCGACCTGCAGGTGAGCCTTGAAGACGCGGACACCCGCCTCGATCAGCTCGGGCACATAGTCGGCCGCCTCCGGCTCGGGGTAGAAGGTGCCGGACCACAGGCTGTCGGGAACGCGACGCGCGAAGTCGCGGTTCCAACCGTTCATGAACTGCGCGACACCCGGCCTGTGGGCGTAGGACAGAGCACCGAAGGCCCTGACCCGCATCGCACGCAGGTGCTCCACCCGCTCCTCATCGCTCCACCGATAGGTGATCGGCCAGGGGCGGCCGAGCAGCGGACCGGCGGCATCGAAGTAGGCCCACACCTTCCTCAGCACCTGAGGCGCCATGAAGTGCACATGCACATCGACGATGCCCGGCAATCCCAGAGCATCGAGATACGCCGGGATGTCCTCGTCGCGCATCACATGCCCTTGAACTTGCGACCGAACTCACGCTCCACATCGCGCTTCGCCTGGCGCTCCGCGATCGCCTGACGCTTGTCGTACTCCTTCTTGCCGCGAGCCAGCGCGATCTCGACCTTCGCGCGGCCGTCCTTGAAGTACAGCGAGAGCGGCACGAGGGTCAGGCCCTTGGCCTGTGTGCGCTGCTCGATCTTGTCGATCTCAGATCGGTGCAGCAGCATCTTGCGCCGCCGCCGCGTCTCGTGGTTGGTCCAGGTGCCGTTGTCGTACTGCGGGATGTGCACCTGCAGCAGCCAGGCCTCGCCGTTCTCGATATCGCCGAAGCCGTCGACCAGCGAGGCGCGTCCGGCCCGCAGCGACTTGACCTCGGTTCCGGTCAGCACCAAGCCCGCTTCGAAGGTGTCCTCGATGTGGTAGTCGTGACGTGCCTTCTTGTTCTGCGCGATCAGCTTGCGACCGGTCTCCTTGGCCATACCCACCATTCTCTCAGAACGACCCAGGACGCCCGTCGGCTCCTCGCGGGGAGGCCGAGACGCACGGACACGATCATGTGCGGGCTCGCCGACCTGCTCCGGTCCGAGGGCGGTGAGGGAGCCGCGAGAGTCAGAGCCAGCCCATCGGGTTCACGGTCTGGCCGTTCTGCAGCACCATGAAGTGCAGGTGGCAACCGGTCGAGTAGCCGGTCGTGCCCACGTAGCCGATGACCTGGCCACGCTGTACCTGAGCACCCTGACCCACCGCGTATCGCGAGAGGTGGTTGTACGTCGTGATGACGCTGACTCCACGCATGACGCCGTGGTTGATGATGACGCGGTTGCCGTAAGCCCCGTTGAAATACTGTTGGATCACGGTGCCCGACGCGGCTGCGCGGATCGGCGTACCGCAACCCGCGCCGAAGTCGGTGCCGTCGTGAAGCTTGTACACACCTGTGATCGGATGGCGGCGCATGCCATAGGGCGAGGTGATCGGCGCATTGATCGGGGCGCTCAGGGAGTTTCCTCCGCCGCCGCCACCGCTGCCGCCACCACCGCCGCCACCACCGCCCTGGTTCTGGGCAGCCTCGCGCTCACGCTGCTTGCGCAGCTCCTCAGCCACGACGGCCTGCATCTGACGTTCCAGCGACGCGCGCTCAGCCTCGAGCGATGCCGCGAGCTGCTCGTCCTCGGCCTTCGCCGATGCGGCCTCGCGTTCGGCCGAACGACGTGTATCGACCAGCTCGGAGACCTCCGCCGCCTGCGCCTCGGCAGCAGCCGTCAGCTCCTGCATCCGCACGACATTGGCCTCGGCTTCCTTCTTCTGGGCAGCCACCTGGTCGCGCAGCTCCTCGACGCGCTGCCGCTCGAGCTCGAGCATCACCCGTGAGGCGTCCAGCTCCTGCATCTTGCCGATCTGAGCATCACCGACAGAATCATTGGCTTGCACACGATCGGAGAAGGTGTTCGGGTCCTCACCCTGCAGCAGTTCGCTGAAGGCACGCAAGCCCCGGTCGCCTTCCATCACGCTGTCGACGGCGAACTGCTCGACCTCGGACTCCGATGCGGCGAGATCCTTCTCGGCCTTGTCGACCCGCTCCTCGGCGGCCTCGAGGTCGGCCTCGGCCTTGGCGAGCTCCTCACGCAGCTCGGCATCGCGCGCCTGGGCGACGGCGAGCTCGCCTCGGGTGGCGCTCAGCACCCCCTCGGCCTCAGCCAGGCGAGCACTCGCCGCGTTCAACGCGGCGCTGGCGTCCTGGTAACGCTTGGTGGAGTGCTCAAGGGCGGCCTGCGCCTGCTGGCGCTTCTGGTCGTTCTGACCCTGTTGACGACGAATATCGTCCTTGGAGTCGGCAAAGGCCGACGGCGCGGCGAACCCGACCAAGAGGCCGAGCACCAGCACCGCCGCGAGCAACGGTTTGCGAGCAGTCGCAAGCATCGTCTGAACATCCTCGATCCGGGGAAGGTCCCTGTTGGGACGGAATCGAACTCGTGTGACGGATGTGACTCTACGTCATCACCACCCCCTGACGTCCAGGGGCGCGCGGAAAGTCTCAGATCGAAACCCGGTGTTCAGACGTTCAGGTACTTGCGCGTCATCACCAGCGTAGGAATCAGGGCCAGCAGGATCGACAGGGCCGTGGTCCAGCCCATGACGACGAAGGCGTCCTGCCAGCGGACCCAGGTCGTGATCGTGCCCAGCGTGTCGCGCAGATATCCATAGACGACGAAGTACATGAAGGCCGCCATCCCGCTGGCCGCCAAAGCCGCCGAGACGAGCGCCGCCACCAGCGACTCCAGGACGAACGGCAGCTGGATGTGCCAGCTGGAGGCACCCACCAGACGCATGATGCCGATCTCGCGACGACGCGCGAAGGCGGTCATGCGGATCGTATTGGAGACCTGCAGGATCGCCGCGATGATGAGCAGCAGGGCCGTGCCGAGCGAGGCCCACTGCAGCTTGTCGAGCATCTCGAACAGCGGACCGAGCAGCTCACGCAGCGAGTTGACATTGCCGACGCCGTCCATGCCGGACACCTGGCTGACGACACCGTCGAAGTCCTGTGGGTCGGTCAGTGTCACATAGTAGGACTCCGGGAAGGAGTCGGGGCCGAGGGTCTCCAGTTGGCGCTGGCCGGTCTCGGTCTGGCCGAGCAGCTCGCGGGCCTGCTCGTAGTTCTGCTCGGGGCTGCGCACCTCGAAGCTACGTACCTCGGGGTTGGAGTCGAGCGCCTCCTGGACGGCCTGCTGCTGCTCCTCCGTCGCGACGCCGTTGACGCAGGTCGCGGCGGGAGAGTTCTGGGTGCACAGGTTCACCTGCAGCTGCAGGCGATCGCCGAAGTACTGCTCCGTGCGGTCCGCCTGTGCCTGGATGAGCAGACCCAGCGAAGCCAGGAGGAGGGAGACGGACATCGTGACGATCAGCGAGATCGTCATGGACGTGTTGCGGGACAGGCTCGCGCGCAGTTCGGAAAGGATCGCTCGCATGATTCTCAGTTCTGGTAGCCGTAGATGCCGCGCGCCTCGTCGCGGACGAGGCGACCCTCGTCGAGCTCGATGACGCGCTTGCGCATCTGGTCGACGATCGAGGAGTCGTGCGTGGCCATGATGACGGTGGTGTCGGTGCGGTTGATGCGGTCCAACAGCTTCATGATGCCAACGCTCGTGGTCGGGTCGAGGTTGCCGGTGGGCTCATCGGCGATGAGGATCTTCGGCCGGTTGACGAAGGCGCGCGCGATCGCGACGCGCTGCTGCTCACCGCCGGAGAGCTCCTCGGGCATGCGATGTCCCTTGCCCTCCAGACCCACCATCTCGAGGGTCTCGGGGACGAGCTGGTCGATCTCCGCGCGCGGCTTGCCGATGACCTGCAACGCGAAGGCGACATTCTCGGTCACGGACTTGTTCGGCAACAGCCGGAAGTCCTGGAATACCGTGCCCACCTCACGGCGCAGCTTCGGCACCTTCCACGACGAGAGCTTGTCGATCTCCTTGCCTGCGACGTAGACGTGTCCGGTGGTGGGACGTGTCTCGCGCAGGATGAGCCGCAAGAAGGTGGACTTGCCCGATCCGGAGGCGCCGACGAGGAAGACGAACTCGCCCTTGCTGACCTCGAGGTCGATGCCGTCGAGGGCCGCGCGCTTCTGCCCGGGATAGGTCTTGCTGACCTTGTCGAAGCGAATCACCCGACCGAGTGTAGGTGGAGGACCTGAGAAAACGACGCAGGCACCGGTCGCTCGGGGCGTCTCACCGGGAGGCCGAGCGGAGAGACGGGTGCCGGGCCAGCTATCCCAACGGCCATCAGAGCCACCCCGACGACCGTCACCAGCGCGGCCCAGCCGACCTGGACCACTCGCCCAGCGGTCCGAGGGGACCTGCTGTCGGCGGTGGACAGGATCAGCACCAGCTGCAGTCCGACAACGGGTACCGGCACCGGGCGATGGGCGACGCGGACGCGGCCCTGACCTAGGACGGGCTCTGATCGCTCAACGCAGGGGCACGAAGCTGAACGTGCCGTGACGGGTGATGTCGATGTCCTCTCCGCCGCGCTGCACACGGAGCATGTCGGCGCCCACGGGCACGACCATCACGCCGCCCTCGGCCAGCTGGCCTACGAGAGCGGAGGGCAGCTCTCGCGCGGCGGCGGAGACGAGGATGCGGTCGTAGGGGGCTTGGTCGGGAGCGCCGAGCACCCCCTCCTCGGCAGGGCTGATACTCGTCCAGTCCATGCCGTACCGGGCGAGGTTCCCAGCACCGAAGCGCACCAGTTCAGGTTCGAGTTCCACGCCGATAACGAGACCATCAGGGCCGACGAGATGGCCGAGCAGAGCGGTGGTCCATCCCGAGCCGCTGCCGACATCCAGCACCCGGTGACCGGGACGGACATCGAGGAGTTCCAGCATGACCCGGACCGTGTAGGGCTGAGAGTTGGTCTGTCCGTGACCGATCGCCACCGGCTCGTCGACGCCCGCGTCAGCGCGTCGATCCGGCGGCAGGAAGTCCGCCCGATCGACCTCGGCGAACGCTCTGGCGAGGTCCGACTCGTCCATACCGCGAGCCTACGTCCGCCCCGCGCCCCCGCGCCAGATGGTCAGGCCTTGACCTGCTGGCCGCGACGCCAACGGATGCCGGACTCGATGAAGTCGTCGATCTCGCCATCGAGGACGGCCTGGGTATTGCCGGTCTCATGCTCGGTACGCAGATCCTTGACCATCTGGTACGGGTTGAGCACGTAATTGCGCATCTGGTCGCCCCATGAGGCCGCGACATCGCCGCGCAACTCATCGAGTTGCGCCCGCTCCTCGGCCTTCTTCAGCGCGAGCAGCTTGGCCTTCAAGATGACCATCGCGCTGGCCTTGTTCTGCAGCTGCGACTTCTCGTTCTGACAGCTCACCACGACTCCGGTGGGGATATGGGTGAGCCGGACCGCGGAGTCGGTCGTGTTGACGCTCTGCCCGCCGGGACCGCTGGAGCGGTAAACGTCGACGCGGATCTCTTCGTCGGGGATGTCGATGTCATCGGTGGCCTCCAGCACCGGCACGACCTCGACCGCGGCGAATGAGGTCTGCCGACGGCCCTGGTTGTCGAACGGAGAGATGCGCACGAGGCGGTGTGTGCCGGCCTCGACCGACAGCGTGCCGTAGGCATAGGGAGCCTTGACGGCGAAGGTGGTGGACTTGAGCCCCGCCTCTTCGGCGTAGGAGGTGTCGTAGACCTCGACCGGGTAGTCATGACGCTCAGCCCATCGCACGTACATCCGTTGCAGCATCTCCGCGAAATCAGCCGCATCGACGCCGCCCGCACCGGATCGGATCGTCACGAGTGCCTCGCGCTCGTCGAACTCACCGGAGAGAAGCGTGCGCACCTCGAGGCTCTCGATAGCGCTGGCGAGCCGGTTGATCTCCGCCTCGGCCTCGGCGCGCGAGTCCGCATCGCCCTCCTCAGCCGCGAGCTCGAGGAGAACCCCCACGTCCTCGAGGCGCTGGCGCAGAGAGGTGGCGCGCTCGAGCTCGGCTTGGAGGACGGACAGCCGACCGGTAACCCGTTGCGCATTGGCCTGGTCGTCCCACAGGTCTGGAGCGCCGACCTGCTCCTGCAGCTCGGCGATCTCGGCGCGGATCGCGTCGAGATCGAGCACCTTCTCGATCGACGCCATGGTCGCGTCGAGGTGCTTCAGACGTTCGGACAGATCAGGAAGAGCCACCCTGGCAGGTTATCGCCTGGCACGAACCGGCAGCCACTCACGTGTCCCACGGCGGTCACTGACCGGCGAAGCGCAACTGCGCGGTCGATTCGGCGGCGATACCCACGTCCCCGCTCCATCCGGGCGGGCGGAGTGGAAGCGTGTAGCGACGATCGAGGCGAACGGTCACCATGTCACCCTGCACCACCACGTCCACCCCGGTGTCGGAGGGGACCACCGACCGTGTCAACGCCGTGGCCTCACGCAGATCGAGGACGATCGCGGAGCCGGGATCCCCGCCGAGATACAGCTGGTCTCGGGCCAGGCCGTCGGCCGCGGTGAGTGCCGCCCTGTCCGCGAGGTTCATCAGGTCGCGTCGCTCGAGGAAAGCGGCCGAGGCGTTGACCACCACGACGGTCAGCAGCCCGAGCACCACCAGCAGGCCGATGGCCAGGATCGTGGTGTTACCGGCATCACGCCTCATGGCGCACCGCGATAGGCGCCGAATGGCTCGGCATGCGTCGAGCTGATGTCGATCCCGGCCAACGAGCTTCCCCAGGCGTCCGGCACCCAGGGGAGCGACTGCCGTGTCGTCACGACGACCTCGACGCGACCACCGGGCTCGAAACAGGCCGGGATGCAGAGCAGTTCGACCTGCGGCCGCTCGCCGGCGTGGAAATCACGCCAGGTCACCTCGACCGCCCGCTGGGCCAGGCGGTGTGCGGTGGGTTCGTCGGAGGCCTGGACAAAGGCTCGCGTGGCAGCGGCACTCGCGGTGGTCGCGGCATAGGCCGTGCGCTGTGTGTCGAAGACGGCCACGACGGCGTAGACGAAGGGCACCAGCAACAGCACGACGAGCCACGTCAGCTCGATCGTGGCGCTCCCCCGTTCCCTCACGGCTGCTCCTGGACGACGGCATGGCCCGACATGGTGAGCGGGATGCCCGGACCGGCCACGCCGAGCGGCGGGACCTCCGCATGCATCGTCACCTGGACGACGGGGAGCCCATCGAGGGTCGTGCGGGTCGCGGTGATGTCGTCGGCGAAGCGCGCCGCCAGCGTCGTGTCGGCGAGGCGACGCGCGCTCCGCTCGGCATCGGCGACACTGGCTCCGAGCGGTGCACCGGCTCGGGCTCCCTCCGCGGCCGCCGCCGTCAGGGTCGAGCGCACATGCGCGAGCAGGGCGAGCTGGACGATGCCGATCACGATCGGCAGGACCACCACGAGCGCCAGGACGAACTCCGGCACGGCGGCACCGCGCTCACGGCTCACCCTCCGACGGCGCTCAACGCGCTGTCGAGCATCGCGCTGAGCCGGGGCCCCGCGATCGCCGTCAGTGCCGCCACCAGTCCCGCCGTCATGATCGTCACCATGACCCAGCCGGGCACGTCCCCTTGTTCGTCTCGGGGACGGTCGATCCATCGTCGCAGCATCGTTCTTCCTCTCGGTGTTGTCAGAGACCGGATGTGAGGGTGAGGCTGACCCACCCGGGATAGAAGGCAAAGATCACGGTGACCGGGAGAACGAGGAAGACGACGGGGATCATCATTGTGATCTCCCGGCGGCCCGCGGACTCCACGAGTGCGCGACGCCCGGCATCCCGGACATCGGCGGACTGGGCGTGCAGGACATCCACGAGAGGCGTGCCACGTTCGACCGCGACGGCCATCGCCTCGGCGAAACGCGCGATGCTCGGCACGCCCGTCCGGCGGCCGAGCGCGGCGAAGGCGTCCGGTACCGGCGTGCCCGAACGGATGTCGGCGAGGAGCCGCACGAACTCATCGCCCAGCGGACCACGCAGTCGCGCGGCGACCCGCTCGACCGCGGCCCGTGGACTCTCCCCCGCCGCGACAGCCAGGGCGAGCAGATCAGCAGCAACGGGGAACTCCCTCACCAGGCGCTGCTCTCGATCGCGGACCCGGGCCGTGAGCCGTCGATCGCAGACGAAGACGCCGAACAGTCCACCGGCGAGGCAGAGGACGAGCATCGGCACGAGGGACGCGCCGCGGGCCGATGCCGCCAGCGCGATGGCGAAGGCTCCTCCGAAGCCGGCTAGACCCCACTGAGCCTGCTGCATGCGGAACTCCTCGAGCTCACCCGGATCCCCAGCACGTACGAGCCTCCGGGAGACACTCGGACCGCTACCGACGAGCTCGCCCACCCTGGTGGTGGTAGCCCGCCAGATCGCCACCAGCCGGGGACCGAAGGTCTCCATCGCGGGATCGTGCACCCGCAGATCACGTACATAGGGCCCCACACGGACCATCAGCGCCGGACGACGACTCTCGCGCCAGGCCACCACCACCAGCACGAGTCCGGTACTGAAGAGGAGGCCGATGAGCGCGCCGATCACGCCAACACCCGGTCCTCGAGGGGCAGTCTGCCCGCACGCAGCATCAACCGATACGCCACCAGGCAGCTCACGGCACCGCCGACGAGCACGACGACGCCCGTCGGCTCACCGAACCTTCCGATCACCTCACGCTGGCCGCTCATGAACACGAGGACCAGCCACGGCGCGGCGACGGCCAACCGCGCCCCGGAGACGGTCCACGACTGGCGTGCCTCCAGTTCGCCTCGGGTGCGCTGGTCGTCACGGATATATCCCGCCAAGGAGCGAAGCATGCGACCGAGATCGCCTCCACCGACCTCGCGGGCGAGCCGGAGCGCTTCGACCACCCGGTCACCCGTCGGGTCCGCCAGGCGTTCCTTGAGCAGTTCGAGGCTTTCCACGAAACGGCCGGAGGACTGATAGTCGCGGGCGAACGCCGCGAAGGGTTCGCGTAAGGGTTCGGGACCGTGCTCGGCCAGGCTGATGACCGACTCGGGGAGCGACATGCCGGCGCGCACCGCCGAGGCCAACTGGTCGACCGCGTCCGGCCACGCCTGAGCCTGCTCGCGACGCCGGCGCCTCTCCACGCTCTGGGTGATCGTCATCGGCGCCACCGCGCCGGCGAGGCCGGCTATCGCGCCGATCGCCGGGACACCGGTCACGGCAGTGACCACCAGCGCGCCGATGAGCCCGATCAGTGCGCCCACGCCGATCCAGGCCCAAGGCACGTTCCGCGAGCGGGTCCGACGCCGGGCAGGCGCCTGGGAGCTGTCGGCGGTGAGGATGAGCAGGAGCCCGACCCCGGCGGTGAAGCCGATCAGTGCGCCCACGTCGGCTCCTCCCGGACCCGGCAGTCCGCCAGCGCGTCGTACACCGTCTCGGTCTCGATTACATCGCCCTCGATACGGCCGGTGACGCGGATGACCTCGCGTACCGCGCGCCGACCATCCGCGCCGATGGCGGTATGGACCACGAGGTCCACACACGAGGCGACCGTCGGTACGACGAACCGCGCGGAGATGTTCTCCCCGGCGAGCAGCGGCAGCGTGCACAGCTTGGTCAGCGCCTGCAGCGCGGAGCTCGCGTGCACCGTGGCCATGCCCGGAAGGCCGGCATTGAGGGCCAACAGCAGGTCAAGGGCCTCTGCTGCGCGCACCTCGCCGACGATGATCCGGCTCGGTCGCATCCGCAGAGCCTCCTTGACCAAGGTGCGCAGCGTGATCTCACCGGTGCCCTCGAGGCCGGCCTGCCGCGTCTGCAGGGCCACCCAGTCAGGATGAGCACAGCGCAGCTCGAAGACCTCCTCGACCGAGATCAGCCGCTGGCTTCCCGGGATCGTGCCGGCCAGACAGTTCACCAGCGTGGTCTTGCCCGCCTGGGTGCCTCCCGAGACGATGATGTTGTCGCCGTCCACGACCGCTGCGCGCAGCAGCCCGGCGAGCTCGGTGTCGATCGTGCCGAGCGAGATGAGGTCCTCGAGCGAGGATGCCTTGGTCACGAACTTGCGGATGTTGACCGCGGTGAAGTCGCGCGCGATGCCGCTCAATGCGACGTGGAGACGGTGCCCCCCAGGCAGCATCGCGTCGACGAAGGGCTGGCTGAGATCGAGCCGACGCCCGGTGCTGGAGAGCATCCGCTCGACCAGCTCCCGCACACGCTCAGCGGTGAGCCGGACGGAGGTCAGCTCGTGTCGGCCGTCGCGGGCGATGAAGACCCGGTCCGGCTCGTTGATCCAGATCTCCTCGACCTCATCGTCCTCGAAGAATCGCTGCAACGGGCCGAAGCCGGCCGCATCGGCCACCAGCTGGCCGACCACCATGTCAGGATCATCGAGGGAACGAACGGCGCCGGTGAGGCTGCGCGCCTCGTGCTCGGTCACCACATCGACCGCCGCCGCACGCACGGCCTCGACATCGTCGGCCGGATCGATACGCCGCTCGCGCACGAGCCGACGCACCTGTTGCGCCAATGCCTGGTCCACGGTCCTTCACCCCCCGATGAGAAAACGGACCCTTGTAGCTGATCTTGCACGAGAAGGTCCGTTTCTGGAAGGCTCCGTCGTCAGAATGTGGACAACACCGACCTGTATCAGGTCGAGGGCCGACAGAGACGGGATCAGGTCCAGAGCGTGATCGCAGCGACGATGCCCGCAGCCACAACACCCGCCCGCAGCGGCGACGCCGGCATCCGCCGGGCGATCCGTGCACCGACATATCCACCGAAGATGGAGCTGACGGCGAGCAGGGCCACCACCGTCCAGTCGATATCGGCCACCACCACGAAGACCGCGCCGGCCACGACATTGGACGCCATGACCGATGTCGTCCGCAATGCCCCGATGATCCGCAGGTCGATATCCAGCCCGAGAGCGAGGACCGCGATCATCATGACCCCGGCCCCCGCACCGAAGTAGCCTCCATAGACACCCGTCAGCACCACGAACGCGGTGGTCAGCGGCGAGAGCCGAACCCGCGCGGATCGATCCTCCCCCTCGGGATGGCGCGCCGCGAGCCAACGGGAGATCCGCGGCTGCACTCCCACCAATAGGCAGGTGCCCAGGATCAGCCACGGCGCCACCCATTCGAAGACGCTGGACGGCAGGCCGAGCAATAGCGCGGCGCCGATACTCCCGGCCAACCCGGTCAGGACGACCACCCGCACCGCCAGACCGCGCACCTGGCGCAACTCCTGGCGATATCCGAGCACCCCGCCCGCCCCCGCAGGGATCAGACCGATCGTGTTGGTCGTGTTCGCGACCACGGGCGGGAGTCCCACCGCGAGCAGGATCGGGAAGCTCAGCAGCGACGCGACGCCGACCGACGAGCTGAGGATGCCCGCACCGAAGCCGGCCGCGAGGACGAGCACGATCTCGGCGACATCCATCGGGCCCTCCTCGGACGACTATTGGCTAGGCCACTGAACCGCCGGGAAGACCCCGCGCGGACGACCCGCGGTCAGCACGAGCCCGACCGACGATGGACTCAGTCGAGCATGCCCTGGCACGCGACCGCAGCGGCCGTCGGGTCACCCGCAATGATCGCTTCGGCGACCGCGTCGAGAGTCCGCAACAGCTCCGGCGACATCGGCGGAGCAGGGGCCTGTTCGCTCATCATGTCATCTAACTCCGCCAGCAAAGGGGCATCGGCGAGCTTGCGGATGCTCCGCATCGTGTGCTCGAAGGAACGCGGCCGACCGTCGTCAGCCAACATCGCCAACCGCAGTGAGGACTGCGGATTGACCGCCGCAGCTCTTGCCATTCCGGCAAGAATCGCCTCCCGTGCGACCACCACTTCGCGCACCGGCCGCCCCTCCAGCCGCACCCCGCCCCCTGCGTCGGAGCTGGAGGGCGCAGGATCGCGCACCATCGCCCCCACCCCGTGACGGACCTCGACGCGGCCCCGGGTCTCCAACGCCGCAAGCGCCTGCGAGACCGTCGCGCGGCTGACTCCGAGCTCCTGCGCGAGCTGACGCTCCGGCGGAAGCCGGTCGCCACCGACCAGGCCTTGGGCCTCGATGAAGTCGGAGATATGGGCCGCCAGGCTCTCGTACAGGCGCTCACGGCGTACCGGCGAGAGGCGGTTGACGGGGTTCTTTGCCACGGTCTCATCATAGATACCTCGGTGGCCGAGTTGCCAAGTGGCCTAGCCACTTGCCATAGTAGACGCCGTTCGTCATATGACCTCGGTCACACGAACCCATCCGACCCCGACCCTCTGAGAGAAATTCCATGTCTCACGCACTCATTGCGTTGACGGTTCTCGCCATCGTCTTCCTGGTCGCGACGATCCGCGGCGTCAATATGGGCGCCTTGGCGCTCGTGGCCTCTTTCGTCGTCGGCCTCAGCGTCTACGGCTCCACGACGGACGATGTGCTGGCCGGCTTCCCCGCCGACCTCTTCGTCATCCTCGTCGGCGTCACCTATCTCTTCGCCCTGGCCAAGAACAACGGCACCGTCGACTGGCTGGTGCACGGCGCCGTCCGCGCGGTCGGCGGGCGGGTCGCCCTCGTCCCCTGGGCCATGTTCGCCGTCTGCGCACTCGTCACCGCGATCGGCGCCGTCAGTCCGGCCGCGGTCGCCATCGTGGCTCCCGTGGCGATGGGCTTCGCGCTCCGCTACGAGATCCATCCGGTCATGATGGGCATGATGGTCGTGCAGGGCGCGACGGCCGGCAGCTTCTCCCCCATCGGCATCTTCGGCTCCATCACCAATGGCGTGGTCGACTCCAACGGACTGCCCGGCAGCCCTGCCTTCCTGTTCGTCGTGACCTTCCTCGCCGCGACACTGATCGCCGTGATCACCTACCTGGCCTTCGGCGGGCGCGAACTCGTCGCCCGGGGCCGTGAGCAGGCCACGGTGAACGCGATGGGCGCCGAGGCGGAGGCCGCCAGCCACGAGGCGACCCGTCCCGGTCCGTCCGGAACACCGCATTCGGCGGTCGAGGCGGGTCGCAGCGTCGCCTCCGACGAACCGGCCGAGGTCGACTACCGACTCAACCCGCAGCGGATCGTCACCCTCCTCGGCCTCGTCGCGCTCATGGTGGGCGCCCTCGGCTTCGACCTCGATGTCGGCTTCACAGCGCTGACCATCGCGGTCGTCCTGACCCTCGTCTACCCGAAGTCGGCCAAGGGCGCGGTCGAGAAGATCAGCTGGGGCACCGTGCTGCTGATCGGCGGCATCGTCACCTACGTGACGCTACTGCAGAACCAGGGCGTCGTGGACTGGCTCGGCGACCGCGTCGCCGATGTCGGCAGTCCCCTGGTCGCCGCGTTGCTCATCTGCCTGATCGGCGCCGTGGTCTCGGCCTTCGCCTCGACCACCGGCATCATCGGCGCGCTCATCCCCCTGGCCGTGCCCTTCCTCCTCACCGACCAGGTCAATGCGATCGCCTTGATCGCCGCCCTGGGCATCGCCAGCTCGGTCGTGGACTGCAGTCCGTTCTCCACCAATGGCGCACTCGTGGTGGCCAATGCCGAGCCACGCGATCGCGACATGGTGTTCAAACGCTTGATGCAATGGGGCATGTCTATCGTCGTCGTCGCTCCGGTGGTCGCCTGGGCGGTGCTGGTCCTGCCCACCGCCTAGCGCGGCCCAGACCGGGTGGTCGTCGCCCACTGCCACCGATGCCCTGACGTGAGTCGTCGCCACCCGGTAGGTTCGGACCATCGTCCAGATGAAGGAGTGACCGATGGCTCAGAAGCAGTCCATCCTCGGCCGGGTCGCCCAATTGACCCGCGCCAACATCAACGCGCTGATCGACCGGGCCGAGGACCCCGAGAAGATGCTGGATCAGATGATCCGCGATTACACGAACTCGATCGCGGAGGCCGAGAAGGCCGTCGCGGAGACCATCGGCAACCTGCGTCTCGCCGAGGCCGATCATGCTGAGGACGTCCGGGATGCCAAGGACTGGGGCGCCAAGGCTCTCGCCGCATCGCAGAAGGCCGACGCGCTGCGCTCCAACGGCCAGGACGGCGAGGCCGCCCGCTTCGACAATCTCGCCAAGGTCGCGCTCGGCAAGCAGATCCAGCACGAGAACGAGGCCAAGCAGGCGGCTCCGATGATCGAGTCGCAGAACGAGGTCGTCGAGAAGCTCAAGACCGGACTCGTGCAGATGCGCGGCAAGCTGGGCGAGCTGCAGGTCAAGCGCGACGAACTGGTCGCCCGCCAGAAGACGGCCCAGGCGCAGGCACGCGTGCAGTCCGCGGTCCAATCGATCGACATCCTCGATCCCACCAGCGAGCTGTCGCGATTCGAGGACAAGGTACGCCGGGTCGAGGCCCAGGTGGCGGGACAGGCCGAGCTCGCGGCCTCGAGCATCGATGCCCAGTTCGAGGAGCTCGAGCTGGACAGCACACAGCTCGAGGTCGAGGCACGCCTGGCCGAGCTCAAGCAGCTCGGCACCGGGTCCAGCGCACCGCAGGGATCCCTCACCGGCCAGCCGGACGAGACGGAGAACCCCGCATGAAGCTGACCGAGAGCTACACCTATCCCGCTGCCACCGAAGACGTCTACGCGCTGATCACCGACGCCTCGTTCCGCGAATCCGGTTGCGAGGCCCAAGGCTCCACCGACTACGACGTGAACGTCGTCGCCGACGGCGGCGGCCACACCGTCACGATCAAGCGCACCATGCCGGCCGATGACATGCCAGAGTTCGTCAAGAAGCTGACCGGCAACTCGGTCAAGGTAGTACAGACCGAGAAGTGGAGCCCAGCGGACTCAGCCGGCGGGCGTACCGCCGATGTGAAGGTCGAGATCCTCGGTCAGCCCGCCCAGATGAAGGGCACCGCGAGCCTCAACGGCAGCGGGGACGCCACCGAGTTCGTGGTCGACGGCGATGTGAAGGTCTCCATCCCGCTCGTCGGCAAGAAGATCGAGCCCGTCGTGGCTAAGGCGATCGTCAAGGCCTTGGAGACCGACGTGGAGCTCGGCACCGCTCGGCTCTGACGGGGTCCTTCCGGTCGGCCGCCGGATGACCTCCATGGCGTGTCACGCGACCCCCTCCGCGTGGCACGCCACCCTCATGTCCGGCACCTGGATTCAGGCGAAGTGGCGATGCCCCGTCGAGCCGGCGTAGGTCTCGCCGTTGACGGTCACGCCCTCACCTTCGAAGGCAGCGCCGATGACGGTCCAACCGTCGGGGACCTCGGCATCGCCGGGGAAGGTGGCGACCAGTGCGAAGTCCTCACCTCCGCCCAGGACGAAACCGAGCGGATCGAGACCGCCCAGGGCGCTCGCCAACGTCGCCACGGCCTCGGGGATGTCGAGACATTCGGCCTGGATGTCGATCGCCACACCGCTGGAACGCGAGATGTGATCGAGATCGGCCAGAAGGCCGTCACTCACATCGATCATCGCCGTTGCTCCGGCCGCAGATGCCGCGGGACCAGCGGCGTACGGCGGGGCAGGACGCCGATGCCCGTCGACGGCCACCTTGGGCGAACGGAAACCGCGGCTGAGCGCGGCATAGCCTGCAGCCGACAGCCCGAGAGTGCCTGCACACGCCACCACGTCACCGGCACGTGCGCCGCCTCGAGTGACCGGGCACTCGGCGTCGCCGAAGGCAGTGACCGAGATGACCACCTGATCGGCGGCCGAGACATCTCCGCCCACCAAGTGAGCACCCACTGTGGCGCACTCGGTCTCGAAACCCAGCACCATGTCATCGGCCCATTGCGCCGGGAGATCCGCCGGAGCCGCGAAGGCCATCGTCAGGGCCGTGGCGACGCCGCCCATGGCGTTGATGTCCGACAGGTTCGCTGCCGCCGCCTTATGCCCGATGTCCAGGGCGGACGACCAGTCGCGACGGAAATGGCGGCCCTCGACGAGGATGTCGGTGCTCACCACGAAGGTCCCGTCCGCAGTCGCGACGTGTGCGGCATCGTCGCCGGGGCCCAGCAGGACGTACTCGCTCGACCCGATCGACCTCGTCACTCGGTCGATGAGTCCGAACTCCCCGATGGCGGCGATGGTCTGATCGTCGTTGCTCACAACTCGATTGTCCCAGCCGAGAGGGGCATGACTGAGCCGTTTGCGATAGCGTGTCGTGGCGGTCTCACAGGAGGGAATACCCGATGGCTGTCCAGGCGTACATCCTCGTTCAGACGGAGGTCGGCAGGGCGGCGGAGGTCGCCCGCGCGATCGCCGATGTCGACGGTGTCGTCGTCGCCGACGACGTCACCGGTCCCTATGATGTGATCGCACGGATCGAAGGGCCCAGCGTCGACGAGCTCGGCGCGCTGGTGGTCTCCCACATCCAGAAGGTCCCCGGCATCACCCGGACGCTCACGTGCCCGGTGGTGCGGATCTAGGAGCCGACCTCAGCGCAGGCCGGTGCTCCGGCCCAGCGCGAGCGCGAGCAGTCGCTCCACCAGTTCCGGGTACGCGATCCCGCTGGCCTCCCAGGCCTTCGGGAACATCGAATAGGGCGTGAAACCGGGCATCGTGTTGATCTCATTGATGACCAGGCCTCCGTCCACGGAGTCGGTCAAGAAGAAGTCCACCCGCGCCAGTCCTTCTCCACCGATCGCATCGAAGGCCTGCAACGCGTACGCCCGGATCCGGTCGCGTTGTGTAGCACCGATATCCGCGGGGATGACGTTCTGGCTGGTGCCGTCGAGGTACTTGGCCTCGAAGTCGTAGTAAGTGTGGCCGATGCTGTCGTCGACGACGATCTCGCCGACCTCGCTCGCGATCGGCATGCCGTCGCTGTCCTGGATGACCGCACACTCCACCTCGCGCTTGCCGTGAGCGGCCGTCTCCACGATCACCTTCGGATCGAGCTTGCGGGCCCCCTCGACGGCATCGTCCAGGTGTCCCCAGTCACTCACCATCGTGACACCCGAGCTCGATCCCGCGCGCGCCGGCTTCACGAAGACCGGCAGGCCGAGGGCATGCACACGGGCGACGGTGCGCTCTCGCTTGGCATCCCACTCCCAGGGCAGGATGGTGACATAGGGCAGCTGCGGTAGCCCGGCCGCGGAGAACACGGTCTTGGTGAAGGGCTTGTCCATCGCCACGGCACTCGCGAGGACACCGGCACCGACATAAGGCACGCCCGCCATCTCCAGCATGCCCTGGATGGTGCCGTCCTCGCCCCAGGGTCCATGCAACAGCGGGAAGACGACGTCCACCTCGTGCTGCAGTCGGTCCCAGGAGAAATCGGGCCGGTCATCACGGACATACGGCAGAGTGCCGGAGGGGAGGTCATCCCACACACCGGTTTCCTCGACCCAGTGCCCGCTCTGGGTGATCCCTACTGGGAGCACCTCGTAGCGGGAGGAGTCGATCACCGCCATCACCTCACGGGCGGTCGAGCACGACACACCGTGCTCACTGGAACGCCCACCGAACACCACTGCCACGCGCACACGCTCTGTACCGGTCATCGAACAGCACACTACCCGTGTGAGGAGAATGGACCCATGACGCCACGCGACCTCTCGCCCGCCTCCATCGCCGTGTCCGCAGGGCGACCCCACGCTCCAGGGGATCCGCTCAGTGCTCCCATCACTCTCGCGAGCGCGCTCGTACCGGGCGGCGACGCGGAGTACGCGCGGGCCGGCAACCCGGTATGGGCGCCGCTGGAGACCATCGTCGGTGAGCTCGAAGGCGGGGATGCGCTGGCCTTCTCCTCCGGTATCGCCGCCTCGGCGGCGGTCTTCTCCCTCGTTCCCTCCGGCGGCGTGGTCGTCGCCCCGGCGCATGGTTACTACGGGACGACCCACCAACTGCGCCAGCGCGGTGACGTGGAGCTGCGGCTCGTCGACGTGTCGGACACATCTGCCACCGTCGACGCGATGCGTGGTGCCACGCACGTGTGGCTGGAGTCGCCGACCAATCCGGCGATGGAGATCGCCGATCTGCCGACCTTGATCGCGGCCGCTCATGACGCCGGAGCCCTCGTCGCAGTCGACAACACCTTCCGGACGCCCCTGCGCGAACGTCCCTTGGAGCTCGGCGCCGATATCGTGACCCACTCGGCCTCGAAACTGCTCGCCGGACACAGCGACGTGATCCTGGGTCTCGCCATCTGCCGCGACCCGGAACTGTATGCCGCGCTGCGGTCCCATCGTCACGATCACGGGGCCATCCCCGGGGCCCTCGAGGCCTGGTTGACGACCCGAGGGCTGCGCACGCTGGCGGTACGCCTCGACCGGGCGGAGAGCAATGCGCGCGACCTGGCCGGGCGCCTGGAGTCCAGTCCGCTCGTCGATGAGGTGCGCTATCCCGGATTCGGCACGATCGTCGGTCTGGTGCTCGATGATGATCGGCGCGCCCAACGTGCGACGGAGTCGAGCCGTCTGGTGCGCTATGCGACGAGCCTCGGCGGCGTCGAGTCCACCTGGGAGCGTCGCCGACGCCACGTGAACGAGGCACCCACGATTCCCGCTGGTCTCATCCGTCTCTCGGTCGGCATCGAGGATGTCGAGGACCTCTGGGCCGATATCGAGACAGCCCTCACCTGAAGGCGTCAGGAACGTCGCGACAGGACCGACGCGGCGAGAACGAGCAGCAGGCCCGTGATTCCCAGCGGCACCGCGAGCAGAGGATCGACGGAGTCGGTGACGAGTAGCAGGCCGCCGATCACCATGACGGCGAGGCCCAGCGCCACGCGGCCGAGCCCCAGCGGCGTCATCGGATCTCGGGCTTGGCCTCGCGGCTGATGAGCGCGGCGACGAGCTCGTCGGGGGTCATCTCGTCGTTGACCAACGTCCGCACGTGCTCGACGATCGGCATGTCGACACCATGCAGGCTCGCCAGCTCAGCGATCGACGTGCACGATTTGGCCCCCTCCGCCACCTGGCGGGTCTGTTCGGCGACCTGCGCGGCGCTCATCCCTTCACCGAGCTTCTGCCCGAAGGTGCGGTTACGCGACAACGGCGACGAACAGGTCGCGACGAGGTCGCCGAGGCCCGCCAGCCCTGCGAAGGTCATCGGGTCGGCACCCATCCGCACACCGAGTCGGGTGGTCTCGGCGAGACCGCGGGTGATGACCGAAGCCTTGGAGTTGTCTCCATAGCCGAGGCCATCGCAGACACCGACGGCGAGAGCGATGACGTTCTTAGTCGCACCGGAGAGTTCGGAGCCGATCACGTCGGTATTGGTGTACGGACGGAAGGACTCGGTATGGCACCACCTCTGCAGGAACTCGGCCACACCAGGGTCCTCACACGCGACGACGCTGGCCGCCGGCTCGCGGCGGGCTATCTCCTTGGCGAGGTTCGGTCCGGTGACGACCGCGATGCGCTCCGGACCGGCTCCGGTGATCTCGGCGATCACCTCGGTCATGCGTTTGTGCGTGCCGAGCTCGACGCCCTTCATGAGGCTGACGAGCACGGCATCATCGCGCAACATTGGCGTCCAACGAGTCAGGTTCTCGCGAAGTTGCTGTGAGGGCACCGCAAGGACCACGACCTGCGCGTCACGCAGGATCTCGGCTTCGTCGTGCGAGGCGATGACGGTCTCCGGCAACCGGATGCCCGGGAGATAGTCGGGGTTCTCATGTGTGCGGTTGATCGCCTCGCAGAGCTCCTCACGACGTCCCCAGAGACGCACCTCGTTCCCAGCGTCGGCGACGACGATCGAGAACGCGGTGCCCCACGAGCCGGCACCCATCACAGCGGTCGTCACCATCAACGCTCCTCCTCGGGGCGGTAGCCGGTGCGCGGCGCACCGAGTGTGTGGATGTCGATGCGCGGGCCGGTGGGCCGTTCACCCCGTACGCCGGCCAGCAGGTCGGTGAGCACGTCCATCAGATGCTCTGTCGCCGCGACGATCTGCGCCTCGCTCGGCTCGGTGCCCAGTTCGCTGAGATCGATCGGGGCGCCGACCATCACGCGGTAGGTTCGCCGAGGAAAGAGCCGGAGACGCTTGTCGTAGGGGAACAGGATGTCCTGAGGACCCCACTGCACGATCGGCACGAGTGGACGTCCGGTGGCGAGCGCCACTCGGACTGCTCCCGTGCGTCCGCTCATGGGCCAGACATCAGGGTCGCGCGTCATCGTGCCCTCGGGATAGATCGTGACGATGCCACCCGCTGCCACGGCGTCGATGGCGGCGCGCAGCGACTCCGCGGCCCCTTCGGTGCCCCGGTACACCGGGATCTGCTGGGTGTTGAGCAGGATGCGCCGGAGCACCGGGACACGGAAGAGCGGATCTTTGGCGAGATAGCGCGGCACGATGCCGTGATCGACCATCCAGTGACCGAACAGTACGGGATCGGTCCACGAGAGGTGGTTGACCGCTATCACGTAGCCAGGCTCGGGGAGACGCTCGGCTCCGCGCCAGTCTCGTTTGGTCAGGACCATCAGCAATGGTCTCAGGATCCACACGACGACGCGCAGCGTACGCGGCATGGAACGAGCGGCCATGCCCTGAGACTACCGGTCCCGGGCCGGCCCCCTGATCACCCCAGCTCGCGCGTCACGGCTGAGAGAGCGTCGTGCAGCAGGATGGCGGCGTCCTCGTGCACCAGGAGACCGTTCTTGCCGGTCTCTGCCGGTTCGATGGCGATCCAGGTCGACGGCGAGTCGAAGTGGCGGATCCGGCGCACGATGAGTCCGTCGGCATCGGGGACCGGCGGATGCTCCATATCGTCCTGGGTACCGACGATCGCTGCGAAGTCGGCGAGGATCTGCTCGTGGTATCGGGCTTCTGGGGGGTCATCGGGCGCGTGCGCCTTCTCACACCAGAGCGGAAAGTGTTGGGATGGGGGTAGGGACGACATGACTGTTTCCTCCGTCGGCGGGCTGGGTGTGGCTGACCATAGGACGGTGGACAGACAGATCGCGTCGTCATCGCATGGTTGTCCACACCCGAGCCTTGACCTCTTATGAATTGTCTCCTATACAAGGTACAACCTCGAGGTGACGCAGACACAGGAGGGGCCGCCCAGCGCATTGCTGGACGGCCCCTCATCTGCGAGAACGCCTAGAGCGTGGCAGGCTTGAAGCTCAGCCGACGGCCCTCATAGGCGACGATGTCGTCTTCATGGGACAGCGTGATGGCGATGTCGTCGAGGCCCTCGAGCAGCCGCCAGCGCGTGTAGTCGTCGATCGTGAAGGAGTCCTCGATCCGGTCCGGACCCTCCCCCGCGCTCACGGTGCGCGCCTCGAGGTCGACACTCACCGACGCACCGGGGTTGGCCTCGAGGTAGTCCCACAGCGCAGCGACGACCTTGTCGTCGACCTGCGCGGCGAGCAGGCCGGCCTTGCCGGAGTTGCCACGGAAGATGTCACCGAAGCGGGGGCTGATGACCACCTTGAAGCCGTAGTTCTGCAACGCCCAGACGGCGTGCTCCCGCGAAGAGCCCGTACCGAAGTCCGGACCAGCCACGAGTACCGTGGCGTCACGATAGGAGTCCTGGTTCAGCACGAACTCCGGGTCGCTGCGCCAGGCGGCGAACAGCCCGTCCTCGAAGCCCGTGCGGGTGACGCGCTTGAGGTAGACGGCGGGGATGATCTGGTCGGTGTCGACATTCGAGCGCCGCAGCGGTGCGCCGACTCCGGTGTGCTGGGTGAACTTCTCCATGTTCAGGCTCCTGCCTTCTCCAGGTCGGCGGGGCTGGCCAGGTGACCGAGGACCCCGGTGGCGACGGCGACATCCGGCGAGACCAGGTGGGTACGCCCGCCCTTGCCCTGACGGCCCTCGAAATTACGATTGGAGGTGGAGGCGCTGCGCTCACCCGGTGTCAGCTGATCGGGGTTCATGCCCAGGCACATCGAGCAGCCGGCGCCCCGCCATTCGGCCCCGGCGTCCTTGAAGACGACGTCGAGGCCCTCTTCCTCGGCCTGCAGGCGCACCCGCACCGAGCCGGGGACCACGAGCACACGGGTGCCGTCGGCGACCTTGTGCCCCTTGATGAGCTCAGCGGCGCGCCGCAGATCCGAGATCCGGCCATTGGTGCACGATCCGATGAAGACGGTGTCGACCTTGATATCGCGCATCGGCGTTCCCGCCTCGAGCCCCATGTAGCGCAGGGCGCTCTCGGCGGCCTCGCGCTGAATCGGATCGTCGAAGTCCGCCGGGCTGGGCACCGCCTCCGACAGCGGAACGCCCTGACCCGGGTTGGTCCCCCACGTCACGAACGGGGTGACCTGCGCGGCATCGAGGGTCACGACCTTGTCGAAGTAGGCTCCGTCATCGGTGACCAGGCTCCGCCAGTACGCGACGGCCTCGTCCCACTGCTCGCCCTCCGGGGCGTGCGGGCGTCCCTTGATGTACTCGAAGGTCGTCTCGTCGGGGGCGATGAGGCCGGCCTTGGCACCCCACTCGATGGACATGTTGCAGATCGTCATGCGCTCTTCCATCGTCAGCGCACGGATGGCCTCCCCGCGGTACTCGACGATGTAGCCCTGCCCGCCTCCCGTCGTCTCCTGCGCGATGAGCGCGAGGATCAGGTCCTTGGCAGTGGCCCCCTTGGACAGCTGCCCCGTCACCTCGACGGCCATCATCTTCGGCTTGGCCTGCGGGAGGGTCTGCGTCGCGAGCACATGCTCGACCTCACTGGTGCCGATGCCGAAGGCGATCGAGCCGAAGGCGCCGTGCGTGGAGGTGTGCGAGTCGCCGCAGACGATCGTCATGCCGGGCTGCGTCAGTCCGAGCTGCGGGCCGACGACGTGGACGATGCCCTGCTCGATATCGCCCATCGGGTGCAGCCGCACGCCGAACTCCTCGGCATTGCGTCGCAGGGTCTCGACCTGAGTCCGCGAGACGGGGTCCGCGATCGGCTTGTCGAGGTCGGTCGTGGGGATATTGTGGTCCTCGGTGGCGAGCGTGAGCTCGGGGTGACGCACTGCGCGCCCGGAGAGGCGAAGCCCGTCGAATGCCTGAGGGCTGGTCACCTCGTGCAGGAGGTGGAGGTCGATGAAGAGCAGGTCGGGCTCTCCCGTCGCCTGGCGGACGACGTGGTCGTCCCAGATCTTCTCAGCGAGTGTCTTCGACATGTGGTGCCTTCCGGATTACTGACTTGCGTCTCAACATGCGATACGGCAGTATCAAGTCATGGACAACTCTAGCGGAGTCGGGGTTCTGGATAAAGCGGCACTCGTACTGGCCGCTCTGGAGCCCGGGCCCGCCACTCTCGCCGGCCTCGTCGCCGCGACAGGGCTGGCCCGCCCGACTGCCCATCGCCTCGCCGTAGCGCTCGAACACCATCGCCTCGTCGCCCGCGACATGCAGGGCCGGTTCATCCTCGGACCACGGCTCGGCGAGCTCGCGGCGGCTGCCGGCGAAGACCGCCTGCTCGCGGCGGCAGGACCCGTCCTCGCGCGCTTGCGAGACATCACCGGCGAGTCCGCTCAGCTGTTCCGCCGCCAAGGCGATTTCCGCGTGTGTGTCGCGGCCGCCGATCGCCCGACAGGCCTCCGCGACTCGATCCCCGTCGGCGGCCAGCTGACGATGGCCGCCGGTTCCGCCGCGCAGATCCTGCTCGCCTGGGAAGACCCCGAGCGCATGAACAAGGGACTGCTGAAGGCCACCTTCGCCGCCTCGGAACTGTCAGCCGTCCGCCGACGCGGCTGGGCGCAGAGCGTCGGCGAACGCGAGCCAGGCGTCGGATCGGTCTCGGCGCCGGTCCGCTCCCCCTCGGGCAAGGTGGTGGCGGCGGTGTCGGTCTCCGGCCCCCTCGAACGTCTGACCCGCCAGCCCGGACGCATGCACGCACCGGCCGTCGTGGCCGCCGCCGAACGGCTGTCCCAGAACCTGCGTCGCTGAACCGGCGGGTCAGGCCGCGAGATCGTCCGCCAGCACCACTCTCAGGTATGCCTCGTTCGCGTAGTGCGGGGGCCAGGCGGTGACCCCTCGGCGCCGTAGCTCGTCATCGAGCAGACGCAGCCACGTGCTCTCCTCAGGCCTCATCGGCCCCCGGCCCGGCCGAGTCCAGAGCACCGCGACGCTGCCGCGCGGGACCAGCTGGTGGTTGACCGCCGCCAGCACGTCGACGATGTCGTCGACGACATGCTGCTGCGGCGTGGTCGGGAGCCCGTCGATGGTGGTCAGCTGAGGCTGCGCCACTCCTCGCTCGTCGATCGCCAGAAAGCTCAGCTGGGCTGACGGAACCTCGAGCGTCTCGCGAACGGCGCGCCAGTAACGGGTGATATCGGCCTCGGTCTGCAACAGTCTCATGGCGACACCCTCACCTGGAGGCGCCGATCCGTCGAGGGCTTCGTCCACAGGCCTCGTTCGGGAAAGAACGCACACTCACCGCTCGGCCCCGCGCCGAGGACAGCACAGAACTCCTCGACGGCGCGGATCTCAGAACAGGCCGGGGCTCTCCAACTCCAGCAGGATCCTCTTGCGCTCCAGACCACCGGCATAGCCGGTCAGCGTGCCGTTCGATCCCACCACGCGATGACAGGGGACCACGACAGGGATCGGGTTGGCCCCGTTCGCCGCTCCCACCGCTCGCGAGACGACCGGTCGGTACCCGAGCCGAACGGCGATCTCGCCATAGCTCGCCGTCTCGCCGTACGGGATGGTGCGCAGCTCGCTCCAGACCTTCTGCTGGAACTCGGTGCCGTCATTCGCCACAGGCAGGTCGAAGTCTCGCCGATCGCCGGCGAAGTACTCACCGAGCTGCCCCTCGACCACGTCGAGGAGATCGTCGTGCACCCGACGTCCGCGCGGGACCGCGTCGAACTCGATGCGGGTCAGGAGACCGGCGGAGACGTGCAATCGCAGTCCGCCGATCGGCGAGTCCATCCATCGTGTGGTCATGAGTCCGTCCTTTCGTCGATGGCGCTCTGCCACAGGTGCACGGCCGCATAGGAGCGCCACGGGCGCCATCTCTCGGCTCGTCGATCATCGAGTCCCCGCGCGGCCATCCTTCTGCGCACCACGAGATCGCTCAGGGGCAGGACATCGGGGTCCCCCAACGCCCGCATCGCGATGTAGTCGGCCGTCCACGGCCCGATACCCGTGATGCCTAGCAGCATGCGTCGCGACTCGGCCCGGTCGACGCCGGCGTCCACGACCACATCACCGGCGATGAACGCCCGCGCCACGGTCAACAGAGTCCGAGCCCGCGATCTCGGCATCGGGACCTCGGCCTCGGCTGCGGTCAGGAGGTCCTCGGGCGAGGGGAACGCGTGTGACAGCCCGAGCTCATCGGCCATCGGCAGACCGACGGGCGCACCGTACCGACGGGCCAGGTCACCGAGCACGGTCCGCGCTCCCGCTACGGAGATCTGCTGTCCGACGACGGCGCGGACCACCACCTCGAATCCATCCACCTGCCCCGGAAGCCGCAAGCCGGGATGGCGCTCCACCAGAGGAGCGAGTCCTGGATCGGCGGCGAGGGCGTCGTCGATGGTCACCGGATCGGCGTCAAGGTCCAGGAGACGACGACAACGGTGCACCACCGTCTGAAGGTCGGCGAGATCGGTGAGCTCCAATCGGGCGTGCACCGCGTCGTCCCGCAGATTCAGGTCGATGACGCCGGGACCGTGCGGGAGGATGACGGTCCGGGCGTACCGTCTCTCCTCCACGTGCTCCACACCCCGCATGGCTCGTGCCGCGAGGAAGGCGGTGAGGGCGGCTCCGTCGAACGGGGGTCGGACCGCCAGCCTGAGTTCGAGTCGGCCCCCGCCTTGCGCCGAACCTCGCCGCAAGGCGCTGGGGGCCACGGCGTAGGCGCTGCGCATCGTATCGTTGAACTGGCGGATCGACCCGAATCCGGCGGCGAAGGCGATATCTGCCAGGGGGAAGTCCGTGGACTCGATGAGTGTGCGTGCCAGATGTGCGCGGTTGCTGCGTGCGACGGCCAGCGGGCCGGCGCCGAGCTCCTCGACGAGGGTCCGGTGGACCTGCCGTTGGCTGTACCCGAGCCGCTGAGCCAGACCCGTCACGCCCTCGCGCTCGACCACCCCGTCGGCGATGAGACGCATGGTCCTGGCCGCGAGGTCACCTCGGATATTCCACTCCGGCGATCCGGGCGTGACATCGGGGCGGCAGCGGCGGCAGGCCCGATAGCCGGCGGCCTGCGCGGAGGCCGGGTCGCGGTAGAATGTCACGTTCTCGCGCTTGGGGGTGACCGCGGGGCACGAGGGCCGGCAGAAGATACCCGTCGTACGGACCGCCGTGAAGAAGACGCCGTCGAATCGCGCGTCTCGGGCCTGCACAGCGCGGTAGCGGTCGTCATCGGTCATGACTCCATGATGCCGCGCGACCCTGCCCCGTACTGGCGGGAATCGGACATGACCATCTAGCGCCATAGCGTCCTGAAAGGCGAGACCCCGGCCCTGGCGGACCGGGGTCTCCAGCTGGTAGCCCCGACGGGATTCGAACCCGCGCTACCGCCTTGAGAGGGCGGCGTGCTAGGCCGCTACACAACGGGGCCAGCGAGGGAAGACTCTACCAGGCCGCGCGAGGAGGCCGAGAACCGCACCTCGTTATTCGGTGAGGATGGTGTCGGCGATGGGCCAGTGTTCACCGTCGTGGGTGGACAGGGCTGCTCTGACCTGACAGCCCACGTATCGACACGTCCCGTCCCGGAATCTGATCGCATTACGGAGATGCTCAGATGGGCATCTGCCGGTGTAGAAGGTTTCGAGGATGTTCTCGCCGGTGTCGTCGACGAGGAGCCAGCTCGCGAACCAGATCAGCGGGGATCGTCCACTCCCGATCCGCGCTCACAGCTGGCTGGTCATCCCGCTCGCCAGCGTCGACACGTGGGCCGGATCGATCTCCGTCAATGCGCCGACGAAGAGGTCGGCGCGTTTCTGATCCAGAGTCCGGTCGTCGTCGGGATCGACGATGGCTCTCGCCGCACGATCCAACCTGGCCGCGATATCGGCCAACACGCTCGACGGCGGGTGATGGGGATACAGATCGCCCGTCCCGTCCTCCGAATGCGTGACGCAGATGGAGCAGAAGACCCCCTCGCAACGAGGTTGCGAGGGGGCTTTCTGCGACTGGTAGCCCCGACGGGATTCGAACCCGCGCTACCGCCTTGAGAGGGCGGCGTGCTAGGCCGCTACACAACGGGGCCAGCAGGAGACGACTCTACCAGCCCGCTCACACACGCCTTTCACCCGCCCTCGGGAGACCCGAGCGGTGCCAGCGCCACCCCGATGACAGCGACGACCGCCGCCATCGCGAAGGCCGCCGGCATCCCCGTCAGCTGGGCGAGGAGACCGATCGCCGGGGCGCCGAGTGCCTGCCCGAGAGCCAGCACGAGAAAGGACAGTCCGACGCCGGCGGCGGGCGCCTCCCCGTAGACGCGACTGCCCCAGATCAGCACGATCCCGGTGAGGGCGATGTAGGCCGCGCCGAACACCGCGAGCATCGTCCACGCACCACCGGCTCCCGGCCACGCCGCGAGCAGACCCGTGGTCGCAGCCAGGGACGCGGCGACGGACTGCCACGCCCGGCGCAAACCCAGGCGCACGACGAGATCACCCGCCGCAGCCCCTGCCAGGCCGCAGACACCGAGAAGGATCCAGGCAATGAGAGAGAAGAGTTCACTCTGGCCGCCTTCGGTCACGAGCAGCTCCCGACCGAAGGTCCAGATCGCCGAGCTGGCCAGCCCCATCGTCGCGGCGGCGGTGAGCAGACGCCGGCTACCGCTCGGCAGGAGTGGTCGCGGTAGAAGCACCAGGCGAGACGCTCGGTTCTTCGACGCCGGGCCTCTGACGACGACAGCGGCCCACGTCGTCGCGACCGCACACATCACCGCGAAGATGAGCCACCCGATCCGCCAGTGGTCACGGACCAGCAACGCGACGGGTCCCGCGACGGCGACCCCGAGTCCCGTGCCCGCGTTGACGACGGCCTGGATCCGATCACGCCGTTCACCCGGCACTGTGTGGGCGACGGCATGCGCCAGTGGCGGCGACGCGACACCGGTGCTCGCCCCGGCCACGATCACCCCGATCGCCAACACGACCCCGTGGGATGCTGCTGCGATCAATGAGGTCCCCACGGTGGCAAGGCCACCGGCGAGAACCACGAGCGGTCGCGATCCCCAGCGAGGAATCAAAAGAGTGGAGGCGGCGATCGCCACACAATAGGAGAGATACGAACCCGCGGCGATCACCCCGATGACCGTCGCACTCAGCGTGAACTCGTCCCGGAAGGCGGGCACGAACAGGCCGTAGGCGAAGCGTGCCAAGCCGTAGCAGACGGCGATCAAGGACATCCCCGCTGCGGCCAGCCGCACGGCGCGGGGCCCCGCGGCAGACATCTCCCTCGCGCGCATCACCGAGCCGAACTTCACAGATCTGTGAACCATGCGAGCCAGCGTAGGTACACTGATCTGTGAAGTCAACGGAGGAGGACGACCATGTACGCCACAGAGCAGGCATCCGATGACCTATGTCCACCTCCCCTGACGCCCGGCGCGGCGCGTCTCCTCGAGGTGGCCTCGGGTCTCTTCTACGAGCAGGGGATCCACGCCATCGGGGTCGACACCATCGCCGAGGAGTCCGGCGTCACCAAACGCACGCTGTATGACCGATTCGGCTCCAAGGACGGCTTGGTCATCGCCTACCTCCAGGCTCGTCACGCCCAGTGGTGGGACCGGCTCCTCGAGCGCCTGGAGGTGGCCGACCGCCCTCGCGCGCTCGCCGTCTTCGATGCCTATGCGGCTGACGAGCTCTCTTCGCATCGCGGTTGTGCCTTCTGGAACGCCGCTGGCGAGTTGCCCGTCAACCATCCCGCCCATCGTGTCGTCCGCGCACATAAGCATGCAGTCCGTCGGCTGCTGGGCGAGCTGATCCGCGCCGATGCCGTGACCGAGGAGGACCGCACGTCCGTCGAGGCCACTGCCGACCATCTCTTCCTCCTGCTCGAAGGGGCGATCGTCCAGCGTGGGCTCGCCGGGGACATCACCCCCGTCCTCCGGGCCCGCGCGATCGCCGAAGGACTCCTCACCTGACTGTGAGGATTTACAGCGCAGCCTGATGGTGCTGGGCTGTGGTCGGTGGCTGTGAGCGTGACCCTTCGCCTGACTGGCCTCGTGCCTTTGCCGCGACTTGTCCGCTCGTAGTCGCCGGCCCCGGCCCGGTCGGAGTAGCTGGCCTGATCAGGAGCTTGACCGACCGGTGTTCGCTCACCGGTCGTGTCTCATCACAGTCCTGCCGAATCTCCGCCCCGGACCGGAACCACATCCGCTCCCAGGCAAGGAGAGAATGCATGACCAGTGTGACCGATCTACGCGATGTGGTCGATGTCGTCATCGGCGTCGACACCCATGTTGAGACCCATACGGCCGCGGTCGTCGATGCCCGCACCGGAGCGGTCCTCGATGAGATCACGGTGAGGCCCACCCCGGCGGGATATGA
>NZ_MIJB01000024.1 GCF_002174305.1 Aeromicrobium sp. PE09-221
GAGCAGGTCGACCAGGTCCGCACCGAGCTCGGCCTTGACCGGCCGGTGTTCCAGCAGTACCTGACCTATCTCGGGGATGTCGTCCGCGGCGACTTCGGGACCTCCTACTGGCTCCGCATCGATGTCACCAGCATCATCGGCGAACGCGTCTGGGCGACCCTCAGCCTCACGCTCATGGCGTTGGCGATCGCCCTGCTGATCGCGGTGCCCGCCGGACTGCTCGCGGCCTTCCGCCACAACAAGGCGGTCGACCGGCTCCTCGTGTCCGGCAGCATGCTCGGCAATGCCATCCCGACCTTCTGGATGGCTCCGGTGCTGATCCTGCTGTTCTCCGTGACGATCCCGATCTTCCCGCCCAGCGGGCGGTCGGATATCTCGTCCTATGTCCTTCCGGCCGTGGCGCTGGCAGGCCTGCAGGGAGCCATCCTGTTCAAGATCACGCGCGGCGTGGCCTTGGACATCCTCTCCCAGGACCACATCCGGCTCGCTCGGGCCAAGGGGGTCTACGGCGCCAAGCTCGCGCTGGCCCATGTCTTCCCCAACACCCTGCTACCGGTGCTGACCATGGCAGGTCTCGCCCTCGCGAATCTGCTCAGCAGCGCCATCGTGGTCGAGGTCATCTTCGCCTGGCCAGGTATCGGCTCGACCATGGTCGATGCCGTCCGACAACGCGACTTTCCCCTGGTCCAGGGCATCACCGTGGTGTTCGCGCTGGCTTATGTACTCATTAACACGACGGTGGATCTGCTCTACCGCATCGTCGACCCGCGACTCCGGAAGGCGGAGGCCTGACATGAAGAACCACAAGAGCGGCGTGATCGCGGGCGCAGTGCTGATCCTCGTGCTCGTGATGACGGTCGCCGCTCCCCTGCTCACCCCCAGCCCGCCGAATCAGCAGGACCTCACGGCGGGACTGCTTCCTCCGTTCACCGCCGGCCATCTGCTCGGCACCGACGAGCTCGGTCGCGATGTGCTCTCCCGGCTCATCTACGGAGGTCGGCCGATCCTGCTGATCGCCTTCGTCAGCACCACGGCCGCGCTCATCGTGGGCGTCATCGCTGGCCTCGCCGCGGGCTTCCTCGGGCGCGGTGCCGACATGGTCATCATGCGTATCGCCGATATCCAGCTCTCCGTGCCGCCGATCGCCCTCGCGGTGCTGCTCGCCGCCAGCATGGGTCCCGGCGTCAAGAGTGCGATGGTCGCGATCCCCCTCGTGACGTGGCCGCAGATCGCCCGGGTGGTTCGCGCGGATGTCATGCGGGTGTCGTCCTCGGACTTCGTCGCCCTCGCGCGGGTCGCCGGTCTCAGTCAGTTCACCATCGCCCGGCGCCATGTCGTGCCGAATGTCTCGACCGTCGTCGTGGTCGTCGGCACGCTGAATCTCGGCGTGGCCGTCATCTACTCGGCGGCCATGTCCTTCCTGGGACTCGGCGTGCAGGCACCCCGTGCCGACTGGGGCAACATGCTCGCTGGGGGCACCCAGTACCTCGAATCCTGGTGGCTGGTCGTGTTCCCCGGCGCCATGCTCACCCTGGTCGTGCTCTGTGTGACGTTGGTGGGTGACGCGCTGCGCGACCGGCTCGATCCCCGCCACACCACCTCCAACCGAACCGTCGACACCCCCGCGGGAGCGTGACCACCGTGACTGTTCTCTCCGTGAAGAATCTCGTCGTCACCGCATCCTCCTCGCGGCGGCGCATCGTCGACGACCTCAGCTTCGAGGTCGAGCCGGGTGAGATCCTCGCCATCGTCGGTGAGTCCGGCAGCGGCAAGTCGACGGCGTGCCTCGCGATCATCGGACTCCTCGGCGAAGGCCTCGAGATCGAATCAGGGGTCATCGATCTGGCGGGCACCGATGTCGCCGGATTCGACGAGCGGGCCTGGCGCTCGCAGCGCGGCAACACCGTCGGAATGATCTTCCAGGACTCGCTCGCAGCATTGAACCCGGTGCGTACGATCGGCTTCCAACTCCGCGAGGCCTGGCAGAAGCACAACAGCGGAGGCCGCGAGGCCGCCAGCGACTGGGCCCGCAAGCGCCTCTCGTCGCTGGGCTTCACCGACCCCGATGCCATCCTGCGCGCCTATCCGCATGAGCTCAGCGGCGGCATGCGCCAGCGCGTCTGCGCAGCCATCGCCTACACCGGCGAGCCCGATGTGGTGCTGGCCGACGAGCCGACGACGGCCCTCGATGTCTCGCTCCAGGGACGCATGCTGCGCCTGCTCATCGACGAGACCCGGGCCACCGGCAATGCGCTGGTGCTGGTCAGCCACGACATGGCGGTCGTCGAGGCCGTCGCCGATCATATCGTCGTCATGTACGGCGGCCGTGCGCTCGAGCGAGGACCGGCGAGCGTGGTCCTCGCGGAGCCGGCCAGCCCGTACACGCGTGCGCTGATGAACTCGATCCCCACCCTCGACCCGGATTCGCGCGGTCACGATCTGCCGACGATCGCAGGCGAGTACGTACCCGTGTCCAGTGGTTGCCCCTTCCGTGAACGGTGCCACCGAGCCAGTGACATCTGTTCACAGGAGTTCCCCCCAGCTCAGACCGACGACCACGGAAGGACCTTCTGGTGTTGGAATCCGTAAACGCACCCACCGATGAACTGCTGTCGGCGGTCGATGTCGAACGCGTCTTCGGCAAGAAGAAGCCGGTGCCGGCTCTGGCCGGGGTCGATGTCAGCGTGCTGCGCGGGCGCTCGGTCGGTATCGCCGGCGAGTCCGGCAGCGGCAAGTCGACGCTGCTGAAACTGCTGCTCGCCCTCGACCGTCCGACCTCCGGGTCCGTCCGCTTCGAGGGCGTGGACCTCAACAGTCTCGGCGGGGCGGGGATGAAGCAGTACCGTTCCCGGGTCCAGGCCGTCTTCCAAGATCCCTCGGGGTCCTTCAACCCGCGCCAGCGCATCGGCTCGATCATCACCGAGCCTCTCGCCACGCGCCAGTCCCTCAGCTCGAGCGAACGGGTGGATCACGGGGAGACTCTGCTGCGCTCCGTCGACCTTCCCGCTGGCTTCATCTCGCGGTACCCGCATGAGCTGAGCGGCGGCCAGAAGCAGCGCGTCGCCATCGCCCGCGCCCTCGGCTGTGGGCCCGAGGTCGTGCTCCTGGACGAGCCGGTCACGGCCCTCGATATCTCCGTGCGCGGGGCCATCCTCAATCTCTTGAAGAGGAAGGCCACCGACTCCGGGGTGACCTATGTGGTGGTCTCGCACGATCTCAGCGCGATCTTCCACCTCACCGACTACCTCTATGTCATGCGGCGCGGCATCGTGGTCGAGTCGGGTCCGACGGTGCAACTCGTCGCCGATCCTCGCCATCCGTACACTCGGCGCCTCGTGGACTCGATCGGCGACCCCCTCGCCGGCTACCACGATCGCGGCACCGCGGGCGAGGTCCGCGAGGGCGAGGTGGACGACCCCGGTGATGACACGCCCTTCACGGACCTGGGCGAGGGCCACGTCGCCCGCATATGAGCACACCCAGTCGGCCAACACGAATAGGATGAGGCTGTGTCGGGAAATACGTGGTCGATCCGTGACGAGAAGGATCGCGAAGGAACATGGCGCCGCCGCCAGCTGGTGGACGCTGCCCGCACGGTCTTCGAACGCAAGGGCTATGGTCCGGCGACGGTCTCCGACATCACCAAGGAGGCCGGGGTCAGCCGCCCGACCTTCTACGTCTACTTCGCATCCAAGGAGGATGTCTTCTCGGTCATCGCCGAGGAGGTCCGCGATGCCTTCCGCGATGCTCAGCGCTTCAACGACCTCGATCCCGATGACGTCGACGCGGTGCTCACCGTCACCGTGGAGTCGACCTTCCAACTCGCGATCGATCACATCGCGCTGATCTCGATCCTGGATCACCAGGCGCTCTCCGATCCCGAGATCCGGGCTCTGTGCACGTCGATACGCACCAGGGGCATCCAGCGCACGACGCGGTACCTCGAGGGGCAAGTGGACAAGGGCGTGCTCGAGCTCTCGGTCGAGCCGCACGCACTGGCCATGATGGGGTCGAGCATGAACGAGCGGTACGCCGCCCTGGTCGTCTTCGGGGAGATCGACCGGGAGACGGCCATCGATCACATGATGCAAGTGTGGGCCGCCGTCACGGACCGCCCGCAGCTCGCCACGATGCGGGCGGACACCGTGTCGCAGCAACGCCAGAACTAGAGCACTCCCCTGGTCTTCCGGGGATGGCCGCACATTTCGTTGACATTAACGTCAATGTCATTGTTATGATGATCCCACTACTGGTCTATGGAGGCAGCTCGATGAGAGTCCTGATCGCTAACCGAGGCGAGATCGCCGCACGCATCGGCCGCGCGCTCGACGAGCTGGGCTGGGCGGCCCAGCCGGTCCATGCCCGGGGTGAAGCACCGCAGACACCTGGCTCTGCGGAGCTGCCGGGCCACGGCATCACCGCCTATCTCGACGTGGAAGGCATCATCGACACGGCCATCGCGACCGGCTGCGATGCGCTGCATCCCGGCTACGGATTCCTCAGTGAGAGCCCCGAGTTGGCACGCGCCTGCGAGAGCGCCGGTCTCATCTTCGTCGGCCCGTCGCCCTCCATCCTCAGCCTCTTCGGCGACAAAGGCACCGCACGAGATCACGCCGTCTCCCTGGGCCTGCCCGTCATGGCTGCTACCGGAGCGTCCGCCACGCTCGAGGACGTCACCGAGCTCTTCTCCACCTACCGCGACGGCATCATGATCAAGGCGACCTCCGGCGGCGGTGGGCGCGGCATGCGCGAGGTCTACCGCGCCGAGGACCTCGCCGAGGCCTACGAGTCCTGCCGCTCGGAGGCGCGGCGCGCCTTCGGTGGCGACACCGTGTACGCCGAGCGACTGATGACCGATGCGAAGCACATCGAGATCCAGGTGCTGGGCGATGGCACCGGGGCCGTGAGCATCCTCGGCGAACGCGAATGCAGCGTCCAGCGCCGTCACCAGAAGATCCTGGAGTTCGCCCCTAGCCCGAGCCTCAACGACGCGGAGCGCGCCCTGCTCAGCGACCACGCACGCCGACTCATCGCACCGCTCGGCTACCGCGGCCTGGCAACGGTCGAGTTCCTGGTGTCCACGGCCAGCCTCGGCTCCGCGGACGGCTCAGGACTCGATCTGGCGTTCATCGAGGTCAATCCCCGCGTCCAGGTCGAGCACACTGTGACGGAGGAAGTGGTCGGCGTGGATCTGGTCGCCGCCCAGCTGCGCGTGGCCACCGGCACGACGCTCGTCGAGCTCGGCCTGGCCGAGGACCGGCTTCCGGCGGCCGGCGTGTTCGCCATCCAGTCGCGCGTCAACGCCGAGCGCATCCACGCCGGGGCGAGCGTGGCGACCACCGGAACCGTGACCGAGCTCGCATGGCCCGAAGGCATCCGCGTGGACACCTATCTGCGGGAGGGAACGGTCGTCGACGGCACCTTCGACTCCCTCCTCGCGAAGGTCATCACCCGCACCGAGGGCTCCTGGCGCGAGGCCTGCGCCGACGCGCTCACGGCCGTGGACCACCTGACGATCCGGGGTATCGAGACCAATACACCGTTGCTGCGCCGACTGCTGACCGACCCGCAAGTCCTCGCCGGCAGCGTGACCACCGCCCACCTGGACGCGTGGCTCGCCCGCGAGGCCGAGGCGCAGGCACCCGCCGGGGGCGACACACATCTCATCTCGCCGCTCCCCGGGACGGTCGTGGCGATCGGCGCCGCACCCGGCGATGTCATCGGGACCCGGACTGCCGCCATCACCCTCGAGGCGATGAAGATGGAACACCCGGTGCGGCCCACCACGCCGTCGGTGCTGACCGAACTGCTCGTGAAGGTCGGCGATCAGGTGGCACCCGGCGAGGTTCTCGCGATCCTTTCACCCGCCCACGAGCACGTGGAGAATGACGACACCGGCGCTGGTGTCGACCTCGACTACGTGCGCCCCGATCTCGCCGAGCTCCAGGAGCGCAAACGCCTCACGCTCGACGACGCGCGCCCCGAGGCGGTGGCCAAGCGTCACGCCCATGGTCACCTCATGGCGCGCGAATGGATCGATCAGCTGCTCGACGGGGACTCCTTCGTCGAATACGGCTCCTTCCCCGTAGCAGCGCAGCGGTCACGCCGTTCACTCGATGATCTCGTCGTGAACACCCCCGCCGACGGCATCCTCACCGGCCTAGGCCGCGTGAACGGCCAGCAGATCGGCGTGCTCGCCTATGACTACACGGTTCTCGCTGGAACACAGGGCTACTTCAACCACAAGAAGACCGACCGGTTGCTCGGGATCGCCAAGGACAAGCGCATCCCCGTGGTGTTCTTCGCCGAGGGCGGTGGCGGTCGTCCCGGGGACACCGACACCGAGCTGACCCTCGCGGCCGGGCTCAACGTCCAGACCTTCGCCATGATGGGTTCCCTGAGCGGCGTCGTGCCGAGTGTCGGCATCCTCACCGGACGATGCTTCGCCGGCAATGCGGCACTCCTCGGCAGCTGCGATGTCATCATCGCCACCGCCGATGCCAATGTGGGCATGGCCGGACCGGCGATGATCGAAGGGGGCGGGCTCGGGAACTACCGCCCCGAGGACATCGGCCCGATGAGCGTCCAGGCCCCGAACGGCGTCGTCGACGTCCTCGTGGAGGACGATGCCGAGGCCATCGAGACCGCACAACGCTATCTCTCCTATTTCAGCGGAGAAACCGCCGAGTGGACCGCCACCGATCAGCGTCGCCTGCGCCACGTCGTCGGTGAGAACCGCAAGCAGGTGTACGACCAGCGCGAGCTCATCTCGATCCTGGCCGATGACGACTCCGTCCTGGAGCTGCGCCGTGACTTCGGCATCGGGGCGATCACCGCGCTGGTCCGCGTCGAGGGTCGACCGATGGGCCTCGTGGCGAACAACCCGGTCCACCTCGGTGGCGCGATCGATGCCGACGCCGCCGACAAGATGGCCCGTTTCCTGCAGCTCTGCGATGCCCACGGCCTGCCGGTGGTCTCGCTATGCGACACCCCAGGGTTCATGGTCGGACCCGACTCGGAGGAGACAGCTACGGTCCGCCACTTCGGCCGCCTGTTCGTGATCGGTGCCCACCTGCGCGTGCCGATGATCACCGTCATCCTTCGCAAGGCGTACGGCCTCGGCGCGCAGGCCATGGCTGCGGGCAGCTTCGCCCGGACCGCGGCCACCATCGCCTGGCCCACCGGCGAGATCGGGGGCATGGGACTCGAGGGAGCAGTCCGGCTCGGCTTCGCCAAAGAACTGGACGGCATCGCCGATCCCGAGGCCAAGGAGCGCCGCTACAACGAGCTGCTGGACGCCCACTATGAGACCGGCAAGGCCATCAACGGCGCCATGAAGCACGAGTTCGACGAGGTCATCGACCCTCTCGACACCCGTCGCTGGATCACGGCGGTCATCGGCGATTGGGTGCCCGGCACCATCCCCGGCGGTCGCTACGTCGACACCTGGTAAGAGAGGAACCCCATGACCACCTTGGACGCCTACATCGACAACCTGCGAGCACTGCAGGCACGACGACGACCCGCCGGGATACCCGACCACGTGATCTACCCGGCCGGCGAGATCACCATCCCCGCGCATGTGAGCCACTGGGCAGTCGAGCGACCCGAGACCACGGCGCTGACCTTCGACGGCACCGGCTACACCTACCCCGAGCTCGACGACCTCCACCGACGGCTCGCCGGCTGGATGGCCGAGCAGGGGATCTCGCGAGGCGATCGGGTCGCGGTCTATCTCGGCAACAGCCCGCAGTTCGTCATCGCCTTCCTGGCCATCCTGCGGCTGGGCGCCGTGCATGTGCCGGTCAACCCCATGTTCGCACCCGCTGAGCTGACACACGAGCTGCGCGACGCGGAGCCCATCCTGATCGTCACGAGTCGTGCGCTGGCCGACACCGTGGAGCAGGTGCAGGGACGTCTCCAGCAGCGGGTTCCCGTGCTGACCATCGAGGAGGGTTGGGCCGAGGCCGTCACCCACGAGCCCTTCGCGGGAGACGACGGCGACCTCGATGCCCTCGCCGCGCTCAACTACACCGGGGGCACGACCGGCCTGCCGAAGGGCTGCCAGCACACCCAGCGACACATGCTCTACACCGCGGCATCCGCGGCCACGGCGACCCAGCTCTCCGCCGATCCCGGTTTCACCAGCCTGTGCTATCTGCCGATCTTCTGGATCGCCGGCGAGGACCTCGGGATCCTGCTCCCCTTCGTGCTGGGCGGCACGAGCGTGCTGTTGGCCCGCTGGGATGCCGCGACCGTGCTCGATGCGATCGAGGAGTTCGGCGTCAGCGTCATGACCGGCACGGTGGAGAACTACCTGGAGCTGATGGCACGTCCCGATATCGGTGAGCGCGATCTGTCGTCGCTGGTGGATCCCCAGGCCGTCTCCTTCGTCCGCAAGATGACGCCGCAGGTGCGCGCCGACTGGGCCGCCGCGGCGCCGACGAGCGGGACGCTGCGCGAGTCGTCCTATGGCATGACCGAGACGCACACGATCGACTGCGTGCCCTATGGCTTCGCGACCGATGACGAGGATCTTCTGGCCGAGCCCGTGTTCTGCGGCCTGCCGGTGCCGGGTACCGATATCGCGGTCGTCGAATTCGGCACCCAGACGCCTCTGCCGCTGGGTGAGGTCGGCGAGATCATCGTCCGCAGTCCCTCGGTGACCGACGGCTACTGGCGCAACCCCGAGGCGACGGCCGACCAGCTCGTCGACGGTTGGATCCACACAGGCGACAACGGCCGCATCGACGAGCAGGGCCTGCTGCACTACCTCGGTCGTCGCAAGGAGATGATCAAGGTCAAGGGCATGAGCGTGTTCCCCGCAGAGATCGAGGTGCTGCTCGCTCAGCATCCGCTGGTGGAGTCGGTGGCCGTGGTCCCAACCGATGATCCGGAATCCGGTCAGCGGCCCGTGGCCTTCGTCCTGCCCGCTGAGGGGGCGACGGTGACGGCCGAGGAACTGGTTTCCTGGAGCCGCGAGAACATGGCGACCTACAAGGTCCCGCTCGTCAAGGTCGTCGGCGCTCTGCCCATGACCGCCACCGGCAAGGTGCGGAAGCACGAGCTCGCCGAGGAGGCCGCCGCCCTCAATCGCTGAGCAGTCGCCCTCATCCGGGGAGCGGCCAAGCTCTGCTGACCCCGGCAGCCGGGCGGCAGTCCGTCAACCCCATTCAGCCCCGGATAGGTTGACCAGCTACCGCCAACGTGACGGAAAGGTTGATGGCCTACCGCCCAGGGCCGGGCACCACCCGCAAAGCAGCACAGGGGCCCGTCTCCTCTTCGGCGACGGGCGCCTCGTGGCCGGGGCGGTCGAGGGCCATCCCGTCGACAACCGCGGAGAGAAAGACGATCTGATCATGGGCCATGTCGGCACTCGCACCCTGTTTCGAGCGCCGGCTTCACCTACGCGGCGGATACCACCTCTGTGCGTGCTGATACGACGGGACCTGCCGCTCGTGAGACTCAGCGGGTGGCGTCGAGGATCCACGGCCGCCCGAGCGAGAGCAGCCGCCGGTCGGCGGTGAGGAAGGCCAGCTGTTCGGCGGCCGCCTGCGCCAGCAGGGCACGGTCGAAGGGGTCGTGTCCGATGAGTTCGGGGAACTCTCCCATCGCCTCGGCGTGCTCACCGACCCAGGGGAGCTGCCGAAGCCCGACATCGTCCAGGATCGAGCACACGTCGCGAGGGATCTCCAAGCGACCCCGCATCGTCTTGATCGTCATCTCCATGACGCTGATCGACGAGTAGTGGGCGGGGTGACGGGTGGCGATGAGCTCCGCCGCACTAGACCCGAGCCGCTCTTCACCCCGCAACGCCCACAACAGAGCGTGCGTATCAAGCAGGATCATCGAGCCCGAGATCCTCGTCGAACATGGCGCGGATCTCGGCATCGGCTTCCTCAGTGAAAGCCTCTTCCCAATTCGGCCCGCCGAAGCCGGGGATCGAGCCGAACAGCGGGGCCCGGGGGCGCACCGACCGCCACTCCATGATCGGCGTGCCGGCGCGGGCCACGATGACCGTCTCCCCGGCCTCGACGGCACGCGCGAGCCGCGACATCTGCGTCTTGGCCTCGTGGATGTTGACCGTGATGCTCATAGGACCATCTTAGTCCAGTGGACTAAGATGGTCCACTATCGTTCGCGCAGCGGGACACCGAAGAGAGGGGCCCACCATGACGAATGGCCCGGAACCCTCTCGGGTTCCGGGCCATTCCTTCAGACGGCTCAGGCCTTGTCGTCGGTGGACTCCTCGGTGTCCTCGACCGGGGCCTCGACGTCCGAGGTCTCCTCGGCCTCGCCGGACACCGGCGCCTCCTCGGCAGCGGCGGTCTCCTCGGCCGGTGTCTCCTCGGCCGGTGCCTTCTCGGCCGGAGCCGGAGCGGCCTCGGCCTTCGGGGCGGACTTCTCGGCCTTCGAGGTCGGCGCGAAGCCGCCCTCCACGATCTCGATCACGGCCATGGGGGCGTTGTCGCCCTTGCGCGGACCGATCTTCGTGATCCGCGTGTAACCGCCGGGACGGTTCTCCATCGCCGGGCCGATCTCCGTGAAGAGGGTGTGCACGACACCCTTGTCGCGGATGACCTTGAGCACCTGGCGGCGGTTGGCCAGCGAATCGGTCTTGGCCTTGGTGATGAGCTGCTCGGCATACGGACGCAGGCGGCGAGCCTTGGCCTCCGTCGTCGTGATCTTGCCGTGCTCGAACAGCGACTGCGCCAGATTGGCGAGGATCAGACGCTGGTGCGAGGGGCTACCGCCGAGACGGGCTCCCTTGGTGGGGGTGGGCATTGTCAGTTCTCCGTTTCAAAGAATCAGCGCGCGGCGGGCAGATCAGTACTGCTCGTCCTCGGCGAAGCTCGCATCGTCGTCGTAGCTGTCGATGACCGCGCTGGGGTCGAAGCCGGCGGGGCTGTCCTTGAGGGACAGGCCCATCTCGGCCAGCTTGGCCTTGACCTCGTCGATCGACTTGGAGCCGAAGTTGCGGATGTCCAGCAGATCCTGCTCGCTGCGTCCGACGAGCTCACCCACGGTGTGGATGCCCTCGCGCTTCAGGCAGTTGTACGAGCGAACCGTGAAGTCCAGATCCTCGATCGGCAGGGCCAGGTCAGCGGCCATCGCCTCATCGACCGGCGACGGGCCGATGTCGATGCCCTCCGCCTCGACGTTGAGCTCACGGGCGAGGCCGAAGAGCTCGACCAGGGTCGATCCGGCCGAGGCGATCGCATCGCGCGGCAGAATGGACTGCTTGGTCTCGACGTCGATGATCAGCTTGTCGAAGTCGGTGCGCTGCTCGACTCGGGTGGCCTCGACCTTGTAGGTGACCTTCAGGACCGGGCTGTAGATGGAGTCGACCGGCATGCGGCCGATCTCTTCCTCGCCGGTCTTGTTCTGCGCGGCCGACACGTAGCCACGGCCCCGCTCGACGACCAGCTCGATCTCGAGCCGGCCCTTGTCGTTGAGGGTCGCGACGTGCAGGTCAGGATTGTGCACCTCGACACCCGCCGGCGGCGTGATGGCCGCGGCGGTGACATCGCCGGCACCCTCGGCGCGCAGGTACATGACCACCGGCTCGTCGTTCTCCGAGGAGACGACGAGGTTCTTCAGGTTGAGGATGATCTCGGTGACATCCTCGGTGACTCCGGGGATCGTCGAGAACTCGTGCAGGACACCGTCGATCTTGATCGAGGTGACGGCCGCACCCGGGATGGAGCTCAGCAGCGTGCGACGCAGCGAGTTACCGAGGGTGTAGCCGAATCCGGGCTCGAGGGGCTCGATGACGAACCGCGAACGGTAGTCGCCTTCGGACTCTTCGGTCAGGACGGGACGCTGGGCGATCAGCATGGTGACTGTTCCTTTCCGAACCGCCCACTATTTGACGGCTCGGGTCGAGGGAAGGGGATGGATCAGATCTTCGAGTAGAACTCGACGATCAGCTGCTCCTGGATCGGGACGACGATCTGCTCACGCACCGGCTTCTGGTGCACGAGGATACGTCCGCGCTCCGGCGAGACGTCGAGCCAACCGGGAACGGTGTCCTGGTCATGGGTCTCGCGCGCCACGATGAAGGGCGTCATCTCCAGGCTCTTGGGACGCACGTCGATGATGTCGTGCGGGGAGACCTGGAAGGAGGGGATATTGGTCTTGACACCGTTGACCAGGAAGTGACCGTGGGTCACCAGCTGGCGGGCGTGACGCCGCGTGCGGGCCAGGCCTGCACGGTAGACGACATTGTCCAGGCGGGTCTCGAGCAGCGTGAGCAGGTTGTCACCGGTCTTGCCGGGCTTGCGGTGAGCGTGCTCGTAGTACTTGCGGAACTGCTTCTCCAGCACGCCGTAGGTGTACCGCGCCTTCTGCTTCTCCTGCAGCTGGGTGCGGTACTCCGACTCCTTGACGCGGGCTCGGCCGTGCTGGCCGGGCGCGTACGGACGGCGCTCGAAGGCCTTGTCCCCACCGACGAGGTCGACGCCGAGGCGGCGCGACTTCTTGGTGAGAGGTCCGGTGTAACGGGCCATGGGTGAAAACTCCTAGAAAATCGACGCGTCAGAGACGACGGTGCTTGGGCGGACGGCAGCCGTTGTGCGGCGTGGGGGTCACATCGGAGATGGTGCCGACCTCCAGGCCGACGCCGCTGAGCGACCGGATCGCCGTCTCGCGGCCCGAACCCGGGCCCTTCACGAAGACGTCGATCTTCTTCATGCCGTGCTCCATCGCCTGGCGGCCCGCGGCCTCGGCGGCCATGCCTGCGGCGTAGGGCGTCGACTTGCGCGAGCCCTTGAAACCGACGGTTCCGCCGGAGGCCCAGGAGATCACCTGACCGCTGGGGTCGGTGATCGTCACGTGCGTGTTGTTGAACGTGCTCTTGATATGCGCCTGGCCCTGCGCGACGTTCTTCTTCTCCTTGCGGCGCACCTTCTTGGCGCCTGCATTGCTCTTGGGAGGCATCGTCAGATCACTTCTTCTTTCCGGCGACGGTGCGCTTGGGGCCCTTGCGCGTGCGGGCATTGGTCTTGGTGCGCTGGCCACGGACGGGCAGGTGGGCCCGGTGGCGGCGACCCTGGTAGCTGCCGATCTCCATCTTGCGACGGATGTCGGCGGTGATCTCGCGGCGGAGGTCACCCTCGACCTGGTAGTTGGTCTCGATGTGGTCACGGAGCGCGACGAGCTGGTCGTCGTTCAGCTCGTGGACACGAGTGCTCGGGTCGATGCCGGTCGCGGCAAGGGTCTCGGCGGCGCGCGTGCGGCCGACGCCGAAGATATAGGTGAGTGCGATCTCGATGCGCTTCTCGCGCGGGAGATCGACTCCGATGAGGCGTGCCATGGTGGCATTTCCTTTCGATCAGCGAAGGTGTTGGCGTCCGTGGCGCCCCGGTTGCCTCCCACAGCGGCCCTAGGTGGCCGTCATGGAACCGGGCCCCGGCCTTCGCGCCGGGGGTGGCGTCCGCACGAGGCGGACGAGCCGTCAGACGATGTGATTCACGGTGAAGAAGCCGCGATCAGCCCTGGCGCTGCTTGTGGCGCGGGTTAGAGCAGATCACCATGACGCGGCCGTGGCGACGGATCACCTTGCAGCTGTCACAGATCTTCTTCACGCTCGGGTTGACCTTCATCGAGAAATCTCTCTCTTGGGTACGAACGTGACGGGTTTACTTGTAGCGGTAGACGATGCGCCCGCGGCTGAGGTCATAGGGCGACAGCTCCACCACGACCCGGTCCTCGGGGAGGATCCGGATGTAGTGCTGACGCATCTTGCCCGAGATGTGCGCGAGGACCTTGTGGCCGTTGGCCAGCTCCACGCGGAACATCGCGTTCGGCAGGGCTTCGATGACCGCGCCCTCCATCTCGATGACGCCTTCTTTTTTCGCCATGACCTCTTCTTCGGTTGACTACGTCGACCAGACCTCGGCACACACGTCCGCCACCGACCCGAGGGCAGGAAGGGACGCGGCTGACGAGGCCGACTCCCTATCATACGCTGGCCGTCATGCCCGACTCAAATCGGGTCGATCTGTCGTCCTGTCGAGTCCATGCTCGACGACTCGACGGAACCACGGCTCCAGGGAACGAACGATGTGTTTCGGTCGCCCCGCGAACGACGAGAGCGCGGCCGTCACTGGTTGACAGCTCACCGCGATGTACCCGGGCCCGAGTCCGGTGAGCAGTCAACCATCAGACCCACCCCGGTTACGCGCCTTCCAGACGCTCGGGAGCGGAGCTCGCTCAGAGGGCGCCGAGCGGCACACCCTCGTCGGCGAGCCGGGCGGCGCCCCCGTCCTCGGCGGTCAGCACCCAGATACCGGACTCGGTACGGGCCACCGTGTGCTCCCAGTGCGCGGCCAGCGAGCTGTCCGGGGTCACCGCCGTCCAGCCGTCCTCGAGGATGCGTGCCTGCGCCGAGCCCAGGGTCACCATCGGCTCGATCGCGAGCGTCACCCCCGCGGTCAACCGGGGTCCCTTGCCGGCGCGACCGGTATTGGGCACATCGGGGTCCATGTGCATCTCCCGGCCGATGCCGTGCCCGGTGAACGACTCGGTGATACCGTAATCGCCGGCCGCGTCGACGCTCGCAGCGATGGCGTGGGAGATGTCGCCGACGCGTTCGCCGGTCGCCATCGCCGCGATACCGGCCCACAGCGCCGCCTCCGTTACCCGGGACAGCGCGGTGGCCGCTTCGGAGACGGTGCCGATCTCCACGCTGATCGCCGCGTCACCGTGCCAGCCGTCGACGATAGCCCCGCAGTCGATGGACAGCAGGTCACCGTCGCGCAGAACCCGGTCACCGGGGATGCCGTGGACGATCTCCTCGTTGACCGAGGTGCAGATGACACCGGTGAAGCCGTGATACCCGAGGAAGTTCGAGGTCGCACCCTGCTCACGGATCCGCTCGTGCGCGAAGTCGTTGAGCTCGCCCGTGGTGACGCCTGGCGCCGCAGCATCGCGCAGCGACTGCAGCGTCCGGGCGACCACGAGGCCGGCCCGACGCATCAGCATCAGCTCGGCCTCGCTCTTGGTCTCGATCCGTCCCCGCCCGAACATCTCAGCTCCCGCCCTCGTTGAGTGTGACGTTTGGACGGCTGAAACGCCGTTCTTCCCGTCCAAACGTCACACTCAACGTGGACTCGTACCGCTGAGGCCGCACGGTCAAGGTTTGGGGAGGGCGGCGTCGATGCGCGACGCGACCTCGTCGACACTGCCCATGCCGTCGACCTCGACCAGCAGACCGCGCTGACGATAGACATCCAACAGCGGAGCCGTCTCGGCCGCGTACACCTCCTGGCGGTGGCGGATGACCTCCTCTGTGTCATCGCTGCGTCCGCTCGTCTCGGCGCGCTTGAGCAGTCGCGCGATGAGCTCCTCGGGGTCCACCGTCAACGCCAATGCGGCATCGAGCTGGGTCCCGAGGTCCGCCAGGATCGAGTCCAACTCGGTCACCTGATCCGGCGTACGCGGGTACCCGTCGAGCAGGAAGGCGTCACGGGCATCGGGCTGCGCCAGACGATCGCGCACCATCGCATTGGTGACCGAATCGGGGACGTACTCCCCCGCGTCCATGTAGCGCTGCGCCGTCTTCCCCAGCTCGGTCTGCCGCGAGACATTGTCGCGGAAGATGTCACCGGTGGAGATGTGAGCACCCTCGATACGGCGCGCCAGCGCCTCAGCCTGCGTGCCCTTGCCCGCCCCCGGCGGACCCATGATGACAAGACGCATTACTTCAAGAACCCTTCGTAGTTGCGCTGCTGGAGCTGGCTCTCGATCTGTTGGACCGTCGAGAGACCGACGCCGACGATGATGAGGATCGAGGTACCACCGAACGGGAAGTTCTGGCTCGCGCCGAGCAGCGCGATCGCGACCATCGGGATGAGCGCGACGACCCCGAGATAGGTCGCACCCGGCGCGGTGATCCGGCTGAGCACATAGGCGAGGTAGTCCTCGGTCGGCCGACCCGCGCGGATACCCGGGATGAAGCCGCCGTACTTGCGCATATTGTCCGCGACCTCGTTCGGGTTGAACGTGATCGAGACGTAGAAGTACGTGAAGAACACGATCAACAGGAAGAACGTGATCATGTAGTACGGGTGGTCGCCGCGCACGAAATGGTCCTGGATCCAGGTCGACCACGACTCAGCGGGGTTGAAGTTCGCCACGAGCGCCGGGATGTACAGCAGGCTGGAGGCGAAGATCACCGGGATGATGCCGGCCTGGTTGACCTTGATCGGGATATAGGTCGAGGAGCCACCGAACATCCGACGGCCCACCATCCGCTTGGCGTACTGGACCGGGATGCGGCGCTGCGCCTGCTCGACGAAGATGACCGCCGCGACGATCACCAGACCGACGAGCGTGACGAGGGTGAAGGTCGTCCAGCCGTTCTGCAGGCGGATCTGCCACATGGCACCCGGGAAGGTCGCGATGACCTGGCAGAAGATCAGGATCGACATGCCGTTGCCGACGCCGCGGTCGGTGATGAGCTCACCGAACCACATGATGACCGTCGTGCCGGCCACCATCACGGTCACGATCAGCAGGAAGGACAGGACATTGTCGGGGCGATACAGCAGGTCACCGCACTGGATGCCGCCGAAGAGCTGGCCGCTGCGCGCGAGCGCCACGATGCCGGTCGCCTGCAGGATCGCGAGCCCCACGGTGAGATAGCGGGTGTACTGGGTGATCTTGGTCTGCCCGGCCTGGCCTTCCTTCTTCAAGGCCTCCAGTCGCGGGATCACCACCACGAGCAGCTGCAGGATGATGCTCGCGGTGATGTACGGCATGATGCCGAGGGCGAAGACCGTCAGCTGGAGCAGCGCACCGCCGGAGAAGACGTTGATGAGGGCGAACAGGCTGCTCTGCTCGCTCTGGGCCGCCAGGTCGACACACTGTTGCACATTGGGGACGTTGATCCCCGGCGCCGGCAGCATCGATCCGAAGCGGAACAGCACGATGATGAACAGCACGAAGAGGAGCTTGCGCCGCAGATCGGGTGTCTTGAACGCGTTGACGAAGGCGCTGAGCACCGGGTTCCTCCTCGTGCGCTAGGAGACTGCTGACGAATCGTGGTCGTCGCGAGCGGCGTATCCCTGGGATGGCTCGCGATGCGCAGGAGCGCTGGCAGGCTGGGAGGCCTTTCGAGCGACTGCAACGTAGCGAGGCGCCCACGGGGCGGCGCGCAGTAGGCCAGGATTCTTCAGCAGCCTCCTCAGTGCTGACTCGTGTGATGGCTGTGCTCTGATGTGTCGATCAGGGCACAGACGCTGACTCTAACAGGGGACGAGAACGGCGGGACATGCCGATGGCATATCCCGCCGTTCTTCAGACGATCATTCGATCACCGCTCGGTGATCGAACCGCCCGCGCCCTCGATCTTGCTCTTGGCCGAGGCCGAGAACTTGTCTGCCGTGACCTGCACGGCGACCGAGAGATCTCCGCCACCGAGCACCTTGACGCGCTGGCCCTTGCGGACCGCGCCCTTGGCGACGAGCGCGTCGACATCGACGGCACCGCCCTCGGGGAACAGCTCGCCGATGCGGCCGGCGTTGACGACCTGGTACTCCTCGCGGAAGGGGTTCTTGAAGCCCTTCAGCTTGGGCAGACGCATGTGGAGCGGTGTCTGACCGCCCTCGAAGGCCGCCGAGACCTGGTAACGCGCCTTGGTGCCCTTGGTACCGCGGCCGGCGGTCTTGCCCTTGGACGCCTCACCGCGACCCACACGGGTCTTGGCGGTCTTGGCGCCGGGGGCGGGACGCAGATGGTGCAATTTCAGCGGCGCCATTCAGTCCACCTCCTTGACGGTGATCAGATGCGGGATGGTCGCGACCATGCCGCGGATCTCGGGGCGATCCTCGACCGTCGAGGTATCGCCGATCTTGCGCAGTCCCAGCGAGCGCAGGGTGGCGCGCTGATTCTGCTGACGGCCGATGGCCGAACGGACCTGGGTGACTTCGAGCTTGGCCATCACGCACCCACCTCGGCCGGAGCCTCGGCGGGCGCGGTGGTGTCCTCGCCCTTCTCGGCCCGCAGCAGCGCGGCCGGAGCGACCTGCTCGACATCGAGTCCACGGCGGGCGGCGACCGCCTCGGGGGACTCGAGCGTCTTGAGGGCCTCGACCGTCGCGTGGACGATGTTGATCGCATTGGAGGAACCGAGCGACTTGGACAGGATATCCGCGACGCCGGCGGCCTCCAGCACGGCGCGCACCGGACCACCGGCGATGACACCGGTACCGGGCGAAGCCGGGCGCAGGAAGACCACACCGGCAGCCTTCTCACCCGTGACCGGGTGCGGGATCGTGCCCTGGATGCGCGGGACGCGGAAGAAGTTCTTCTTCGCCTCCTCGACACCCTTGGCGATCGCCGTGGGGACTTCCTTGGCCTTGCCGTAACCGATGCCGACCATGCCGTCGCCGTCACCGACGATCACCAGGGCGGTGAAGCTGAAGCGCCGACCACCCTTGACGACCTTGGCGACACGGTTGATCGTGACGACCTTCTCGATGTAGTTGGACTTGTCGGCTCCGCGGTCGCCGCGACCGCGTCCGCTGCCCTGACGGCGCGTGCTCATGCCGAACTCCTCATGTTGGTGGTGATGATCATCAGAACTCCAGACCGCCCTCGCGGGCACCGTCGGCGAGCGCCGCGATACGGCCGGCGTACTTGTTGCCGGCACGGTCGAAGACGACCGCGTCGATCCCCGCGGCCTTGGCGCGGTCCGCGACGATCTCGCCGACCCGACGCGCCTTGGCGGTCTTGTCGCCCTCGAGCGCGCGCAGGTCCGCTTCCATGGTCGACGCCGATGCGAGGGTGTGCCCCTCGAGATCGTTGACGACCTGGACGACCAGGTGCTTGCTCGAGCGGGTCACGACCAGGCGAGGACGTTCGGCCGATCCGTGCAGCTTCTTGCGGCCACGCAGCTGGCGGCGAGCCCGCGAAGCCTGACGACCCCGGAGACGCTTGTTGTGCTTGATCGAGATTGCCATGGCTTACTTACCAGCCTTTCCGACCTTGCGGCGGACATGCTCGCCGGCATAACGAACACCCTTGCCCTTGTATGGCTCGGGCTTGCGGATCTTGCGAATGTTCGCCGCGACCTCGCCGACGACCTGCTTGTCGATGCCGGTCACCGTGAGCTTGGTCGGCGACTCGACCGTGAAGGTGATGCCCTCGGGAGCCTTGAACGGCACCGAGTGGCTGAAGCCGAGGTTCAGCTCGATCTCCGACGGACCCTTGGAGAGCACACGGTAACCGACACCGACGATCTCGAGTTTCTTCTCATAGCCCTGGGTCACACCGATGACCATGTTGTTGACGAGCGTGCGCGAGAGGCCGTGCAGCGCCCGGCTCTTGCGCTCCTCGTCGGGACGATCCACCGCAAGCGAGCCGTCCTCGGCCCGCGAGACGGTGATCGGCTCGGCGACCGTGTGCGAGAGCTGGCCCTTGGGACCCTTCACCGTGACGGTCTGGCCATCGATGGTGACGTCGACGCCCGAGGGCACCGGAACGGGAAGCTTGCCGATACGTGACATATTCGTTCTCCTCCCGTTACCAGACGTAGGCGAGGACTTCCCCGCCAACGCCCTTGATCGTGGCCTGACGGTCCGTCAGCAGACCGTGGCTGGTCGAGATGATCGCCACGCCGAGTCCGCCGAGGACCTTGGGCAGGTTGGTGGACTTGGCGTACACCCGCAGACCGGGCTTGCTGATGCGCCGGATGCCGGCGATCGAGCGCTCGCGGTGCGGGCCGTACTTGAGGGTGATCGTCAGCTGCTTGCTGACCTCGCCCTCACCGGGCTCGGCGACCTCGAAGTCGGTGATGTAGCCCTCCTGCTTGAGGATCTGGGCGACGCCAGCCTTCAACTTGGAGTGCGGCATCGTCACCGAGTCGTGGAACGCCTGGTTTCCGTTGCGCACACGCGTCAGCATGTCCGCGATCGGATCGGTCATCGTCATAAGTGGTGTTTCCGTTCTCGCGCCGGTTTCACATCTCGTCCCCGAACTGGGTGGGAGAGGACCTGTCGCGTCGTGGGTGGTGGTGTTACCAGGAGCTCTTGGTCACGCCGGGCAGCTCGCCGCGGTGGGCCATCTCCCGCAAGCAGATACGGCACAGGCCGAACTTGCGGTAGACCGACTGCGGACGACCGCAGCGCTGGCAGCGGGTGTATCCGCGGACCGCGAACTTGGGCTTGCGCGCCTGCTTGACCTTCAGGCCAGTCTTCGCCATGTCAGTTCTCCTTGTACGGGAAGCCGAGCAGCTTGAGGAGGGAGCGTCCCTCGTCGTCGGTGGTCGCCGTGGTGACGACCGTGATGTCCATGCCCCGCGAACGGTCGATCTTGTCCTGATCGATCTCGTGGAACATGACCTGCTCGGTCAGACCGAACGTGTAGTTGCCGCGACCGTCGAACTGCTTGGCCGACAGACCGCGGAAGTCGCGGATGCGGGGCAGAGCGAGGGTCAGCAGACGGTCGAGAAACTCCCACATCCGGTCGCCGCGCAGCGTGACGTGCGCGCCGATCGGCATGCCCTCGCGCAGCTTGAACTGCGCGATGGACTTACGGGCCTGCGTGACCTGCGGCTTCTGACCCGTGATGGCGGTCAGGTCGCGGATCGCACCCTCGATCAGCTTGCCGTCGCGGGCCGCCTCACCGACGCCCATGTTGACGACGATCTTGGTCAGGCCAGGGATCTGCATGCGGTTGGCGTAGCCGAACTGCTCCTGGAGCGCCGGAATGATCTCCTCGCGGTACTTCGCCTTGAGGCGCGGCCCCGTGATGGTGTCAGTACTCACAGAACTCAGATCTCCTTTCCGGTCTTGGTGGCGATGCGCACGCTGCGCTGCGCCTCATACTCCGACCCGTCGGGACGGGTCTTGGTCACGGTGTCGCGGCGGAAGCCCACGCGGGTGGTGGTCTTCTCGCCGTCGACCTCGACGACCAGGGCCACGTTCGAGACGTGGACCGGGGCCTCGGCGGTGATGATGCCCGCCTCGCCCCCGGCCTGCGTCGCGCGGCGGTGCTTCTTGACGCGGTTGACGCCCTCGACGATCACCCGATCGCTGTCGGTGAGCACCTCGAGGACCTTGCCCTCGACACCCTTGTCCTTGCCGGCGATGACGCGAACCTGATCGCCCTTACGAATGCTTGCCATCTCAGAGCACCTCCGGAGCGAGCGAGATGATACGCATGAACTTCTTGTCACGCAGCTCGCGGCCCACCGGGCCGAAGATGCGCGTGCCACGCGGGTCGCCGTCAGTCTTGAGGATGACGGCGGCGTTCTCGTCGAACTTGATGTAGGAACCATCGGGACGACGGCGCTCCTTGACGGTGCGCACGACGACCGCCTTGACGACATCGCCCTTCTTGACGTTGCCGCCGGGGATGGCGTCCTTGACCGTGGCGACGATCGTGTCGCCGATGCCGGCGTACCGCCGGCCCGAGCCGCCGAGCACGCGGATGCACAAGATCTCCTTGGCACCGGTGTTGTCGGCGACCTTGAGTCGCGACTCCTGCTGAATCATCGCTTGTCTCCTACTTCGCCTTCTCGAGGATCTCCACGACGCGCCAGCGCTTGGTCGCCGACAGCGGTCGCGTCTCCGCCAGGAGCACGCGATCGCCGACGCCGGCCGCATTGGCCTCGTCGTGGGCCTTGAGCTTGGTATTGCGACGCATGACCTTGCCGTATAGCGGGTGCTTGATGCGGTCCTCGATGCTGACGACGACGGTCTTGTCCATCTTGTCGCTCACCACGAGGCCCTCGCGGACCTTACGGGTCGAACGCTCGCTCACGGTCGTTTCCTTCTTGTTCTCGTCGCTGGTGTCGCTCATGCTTCAACCTCTTCGATGATGCCGAGCTCGCGCTCACGGATGACCGTGTAGATGCGGGCGATCTCGCGACGAACGGACTTCAGTCGCGCGGTGTTGTCGAGCTGGCCGGTGGCGTTCTGGAAGCGCAGGTTGAACAGCTCTTCCTTGGCCTCCTTCAGCTTGCTCGCCAGATCGTCGGCGCTGAGACCGCGCAGCTCTGCGGCTGTCGTTGTCGACATCACAGGTCTCCTGTCTCACGGGTGATGAAGCGGGCCTTCATCGGCAGCTTGTGGATGGCGCGGCGCATCGCCTCGCGGGCGACGTCCTCGCTCACGCCCGACAGCTCGAACATGACGCGTCCGGGCTTGACATTGGCGACCCACCACTCCGGCGAGCCCTTACCCGAGCCCATGCGGGTCTCGGCGGGCTTCTTGGTGATCGGGCGGTCCGGGAAGATGTTGATCCAGACCTTGCCACCGCGCTTGATGTGACGGGTCATCGCGATACGGGCCGACTCGATCTGCCGGTTGGTGACGAAGTGTCCCTCGATCGCCTGGATGCCGTAGTCGCCGAAAGCGAGCTCCGTACCGCCCTTGGCCATGCCACGCCGCTTGGGCGTGTGCTGCTTGCGGTGCTTGACCCTGCGGGGCATCAACATCAGTTCGTCCCTCCCTGGGGAGCCGCCTCGGCCGAGGCGGCGTTCTCAGCGGGCGCCTGCTGACCGGCAGCGGCGTCCTGGCGGGCGGGGCGGCGGTTGCCGCGGCCGGGACGGCGGCTGCCGGGGGCGGCAGCACGCTTGGCGGCCTCGGCCTCGCGCTCAGCGCGCGTGCCGGCGACCTCGCCCTTGTAGATCCAGACCTTCACGCCGATCCGGCCGAAGGTCGTCTTGGCCTCGTAGAAGCCGTAATCGACATCGGCACGCAGCGTGTGCAGCGGGACGCGGCCCTCACGGTAGAACTCCGAACGGCTCATCTCCGCGCCACCGAGGCGACCCGAGCACTGGATCCGGATGCCCTTGGCACCCGAGCGCATCGTGGTCTGCATCGCCTTACGCATCGCGCGACGGAACTGCACGCGACCACTCAACTGCTCGGCCACGCCCTGCGCGACGAGCTGGGCGTCCATCTCGGGCTGCTTGACCTCGAGGATGTTCAGCTGCACCTGCTTTCCGGTGAGCTTCTCGAGGTCGCCGCGGATGCGGTCGGCCTCGGCTCCACGGCGGCCGATGACGATGCCCGGGCGCGCCGTGTGGATGTCCACGCGGACACGGTCGCGGGTGCGCTCGATCTCGACCTTGCTGATGCCGGCCCGGTCCATGCCCTTGGTGAGCATCTTGCGGATCTTGACATCCTCACCGACGTAGCTGCTGTACAGCTTGTCGGCGTACCAGCGGCTCTTGTGGTCGGTCGAGACGCCGAGGCGGAAACCGTGCGGGTTGATCTTCTGGCCCATAGCTCAGTTCCCACCCTTCTTCGAAATGGAGTCTTCGGGCTGCACGACCACGGTCAGGTGGCTCGTACGCTTGAGGATGCGGTTGGCCGCACCCTTGGCGCGCGGACGCCAGCGCTTCATGGTCGGCCCCTCGTCGACGGTCACGATGCTGACGATCAGATCATCGGTCTCGAGGCCCTCGGTGGTCTCGGCATTCGCGACGGCCGACTCGACCAGCTTGTAGAAGTTCTGGGCCGCGGCCTGCGGCGCGAACTGGAGCGTGGCGAGCGCGTCCTCGACACGGGCGCCGCGGATCAGATCCGCGACACGGCGAGCCTTGAGGGGCGTCACGCGCACGAAACGGGCCACGGCGAACGCGCCGGGCTCATCGCCCAGCAGACGCTCACGTCGGGCGCTGATGTTCTCGCGGGTCGCTGCGCTCATCGCCTCTTCGCCTTTCGGTCGTCCTTCTCATGGCCACGGAACGTGCGGGTCGGGGCGAACTCGCCCAGCTTGTGACCCACCATCGAGTCGGTGATGAACACCGGCACGTGCTTGCGGCCATCGTGTACGGCGATCGTGTGTCCGATGAAGGACGGCAGGATCATCGAGCGCCGCGACCAGGTCTTGATCACGTTGTGGGTACCGGCCTCGTTCTGAGCGTCCACCTTCTTCTCGAGGTGGCCGTCGACGAAGGGACCCTTCTTCAAACTACGGGGCATGTCTCTTCCTCAGTTCCTACGCCGGGCTCAGCGCTTGCCGGTCTTGCGGCGACGGACGATCATCTGGTCACTGGCCTTGCGCTTGCGCGTACGGCCCTCGGGCTTGCCCCACGGGCTGACCGGGTGACGGCCACCGGAGGTCTTGCCCTCACCACCACCGTGCGGGTGGTCCACCGGGTTCATGACGACACCGCGGACGGTCGGGCGAACGCCCTTCCAGCGCTTGCGGCCGGCCTTGCCCCAGTTGATGTTGGACTGCTCGGAGTTGCCGACCTCGCCGATGCTGGCGCGGCATCGGACGTCCACATAGCGCATCTCGCCCGAGGGCAGGCGCAGCTGCGCCCGATTGCCCTCACGCGCGACCAGCTGGACGCGGGCCCCGGCAGAGCGGCCCATCTTGGCGCCGCCACCGGGGCGCAGCTCCACGGCGTGCACCACGGTGCCGACGGGGATGTTGCGCAGCGGCAGGTTGTTGCCGGGCTTGATGTCGGCCCCGACGCCGGCCTCGACGGTCATGCCCTGACGCAGACCGTCAGGAGCGATGATGTAGCGCTTCTCGCCGTCGGCGTAGTGCAGGAGCGCGATGCGCGCCGTGCGGTTGGGGTCGTACTCGATGTGCGCGACCTTGGCCGGCACGCCGTCCTTGTCGTAGCGACGGAAGTCGATGATGCGGTAAGCGCGCTTGTGACCGCCACCCTGGTGACGCGTGGTGATGCGTCCCTGGTTGTTGCGGCCGCCCTTCTTGGGCAGCGGCTCGAGCAGCGACTTCTCCGGCGTCGTGCGGGTGATCTCAGCGAAGTCCGCGACGCTGGAGCCGCGACGGCCCGGCGTGGTCGGCTTGTACTTGCGAATAGCCATGATGGTCCTCGTCTCAGCTCGGGCTCGAGAAGATGTCGATGCTCTGGCCGGGTGCCACGCTGACGATCGCGCGCTTGGTGTCCTTGCGCTTGCCGATGCCGTTACGCGTGCGGCGGGCCTTGCCCTTGCGGTTGATCGTGTTCACCGAGACGACCTTGACGTCGAAGATCTCCTCGATGGCGATCTTGATCTGCGTCTTGTTGGCGTCGGGGTGGACGTCGAACGTGTACTTGTTGTCGTCGATCAGCATGTAGGTCTTCTCGCTGACGATCGGCGCGATGATGATGTCGCGCGCGTGCGAGTGCAGGCTGCTCATCAGTTCTCCTCCTGAGCCGGGGCGAACCCGGCGGCCTCGGCGGACTCGGCGGTGTCGAACCAGACCTCGGGCTCGGCAGCGTCGTAGCCCGCGCCACCCGGCACGAAGTACGCCTTGGCGGCATCGCCCTTGATCTCGTGGCCCTTCGGAGCGTTGCCGCTCGCGAGGGGGGCCTTGGAGCCGGGACCGTAGGGCTGGGTCTTGGTGGCACCCGTCGGCGACGCGTCGGCAGCAGGCTTCGCGGCCTTCTTCGGCGCCGGGGCCGCCGGGGCTGCCTGGGCCAGCTCACTCAGCTTGAGGGTGGCGACACCCTCGGCGGAGCGGGCGGCGACGAAAGCCTCGTACGCGGCCTGGGTGAACACCACGTCATCGGACAGCAGCACGTCGTACGTGTTGAGCTGGTCGAAGGACAGCAGGGCGATCGCCTCGGCATTGCGCAGGCTCTTGAGGGTCAGCTCGTCCTGACGCTCGACGACGACGAGGACGCGCGGGCGAGCGGTGAGCTCGCGCAGAGCGGCCAGGGCTGTCTTGGTCGAGGGCTTGTCACCGCTGACGAGCGACTCCACCACGTGCACGCGACCGGCGCGGGCACGATCGGAGAGGGCGCCCCGCAGTGCGGCGGCCTTCATCTTCTTGTTGGTGCGCTGCTCGTAGCTGCGTGGCGTCGGGCCGTGGACGACGCCACCGCCGGCGAACTGGGGCGCGCGGATCGAGCCCTGACGAGCGCGACCGGTGCCCTTCTGGCGGTACGGCTTCTTGCCGCCACCGGCGACCTCACCACGCGTCTTGGTGTCATGTGTGCCCTGGCGCGCCGCGGCGAGCTGGGCGGTGACCACCTGATGGATGAGCGGGATGTTCACCTGCACGTCGAAGATGTCGACGGGAGCGTCGACGTCGATCGTCTGTGCCATGGTCAGGCTCCCTTCGCGGCGTTGCGGATGACGACGAGGGCGCCCTTGGGGCCGGGGACGGCGCCCTTGACCAGGACGACTCCCTTCTCGACGTCGACCGAGTGGACGGTGAGGTTCTGGGTGGTCACGGTGTCGGTGCCCATGTGGCCGGCCATCCGCAGACCCTTGAAGACGCGGCCGGGGGTGGCACAGCCGCCGATCGAGCCGGGCTTGCGGTGGTTGCGGTGAGCGCCGTGCGAGGCGGAGACGCCGGCGAAGCCGTGACGCTTCATGACGCCGGCGAAGCCCTTGCCCTTGCTGGTGGCGGTGACGTCGACCTTGTCTCCCGCGGCGAAGATCTCCGGGGAGATCTCCTGACCGAGGGTGTAGTCGGCGACGGCCTCGGTGCGGATCTCGACCACGTGACGGCGGGGGGTCACACCGGCCTTGGCGAAGTGGCCGGACTGCGGCTTGTTGACCTTGCGACCGTCGATCTCGCCGAATCCCAGCTGGACGGCGCTGTAACCGTCGGCCTCGCGGGTGCGGATCTGGGTGACGACATTGGTGCCGGCCGCCAGGACGGTGACGGGCACGACGCGGCCGTCGGCGTCCCAGACCTGGGTCATGCCGAGCTTGCGGCCGAGGAGACCGCGCGCGTTGATGGTGCTGCTCATGGCGTGCGTGTCCTTCCTCAGAGCTTGATCTCGATGTCGACACCGGCCGGGAGGTCGAGACGCATGAGCGAGTCGACGGTCTTCGGCGTCGGGTCGATGATGTCGATGAGCCGCTTGTGGGTGCGCATCTCGAAGTGCTCGCGGCTGTCCTTGTACTTGTGGGGCGAACGGATCACGCAGAACACGTTCTTCTCCGTCGGCAGCGGCACGGGGCCGGCCACCTTCGCGCCGGTGCGGGTCACGGTGTCGACGATCTTCTTCGCCGAGGAGTCGATGACCTCGTGGTCGTAGGCCTTGAGCCGGATACGGATTTTCTGTCCCGCCATGCTCTGCTCGTCCTTTACGTTCGTCTTCGCTTCACTCGCCCCCGGCTGGGAGGAGTAACCGTTGCGCTCCTTCTCCGTCCCCCGAGGTCGGGCGTGTCGCAGCGCTACCGCGCGCAGATTCACACACTTCTCGAGTTAGGTGGTTGGACCGGCTCCGCCCCCCGGAGGGTTCGACTGGCCGGACGAGCACGAGCGCGGATCCGACGTACGCGCCGTCGCCAGGTGTGAGATGCCTGAGCGCATACGTCACCACGACCATGCCGAGGCAACTTGTCTATCTTGACATAGGCGCCCTGACAGACACAAATCGGGGTCATCGTGCGCTCCCTCACGTCTCCCTCCGCGAGCGGTGAGTTACGCACCCCTCGGTGTCCCGGGCGGTGGACGACGCACCTCTCACGATGAGCAGCGGTGGACGACGCACCCCTCGGCAGCCGTGAGGGGTGCGTAAGTCACCGCCCCGACGCTGAGAGGTGCGTAGGTCACCGCCCCGGGGAGCGTGGGGCGGACGATGGCTCAGACGTGGACGTGAGACTCGGAGTCCTCATGCCCCAGCGGCTCAATCTGGAAGGTCGAATGCTCGACATCGAAGTGCTCCGACAGGCACGAGCGGAGCCGATCGAGCACCTCGTGCGCCTCGCTCATCTGGTCCACCGATTCGGCGACCACGACGTGCGCGCTCATCACGGGCATGCCTGATGTGATGGTCCAGACGTGGAGATCGTGCACGTCCACCACACCGGGGATGCCGATGATGTGGTCGCGCAGGGCCGCGAGGTCGACGCCGCGGGGGGCTGTCTCGAGCAGGACCTCACCCACCTCTCGCAGCAGCGAGATCGCCCGCGGGACGATAAGCGCGGCGATCACCAGCGAGGCGATCGGATCCGCGGCCGACCAACCGGTCGCCACGATGATCACAGCGGAGACCAGTACGGCGATCGAGCCCAGCGCGTCCCCGAGGACCTCGAGGTACGCGCCTCGGACGTTGAGGTTCTCTCGTGCTCCGCTGCGCAGGAGCAGCAAGGCGACGATATTGGCGATGAGGCCGACGGTGCCGGCGGCCAGCACCAGACCGCCGTCGATCTCCACCGGAGCACTCAGCCGGCGGACGGCACCCACCACGATGACGGTGCAGAGACCGATCAGGATGAGGCCGTTGGCCCCGGCCGCGAGCACCTCCGCACGGTGGAAGCCATAAGACGATCGGGCGTCGCGCCCTCCCCCGCGCTGTCCGATGGTGATCGCGATGAGCGCCATGAGCACGCCGATCGCATCGGTGAGCACATGGCCGGCGTCCGCGAAGAGGGCAAGGCTGCCGGTGATCGTAGCGACGACGATCTGCACCAGGAAGACGCTGACGGCGATCGCGAGCACCGCCGCGAGCCGGCCACGGTGCTGGACTCCGGTTGTGTGCTGGTGTCCGTGGCCCATGCGAATAAGGCTAGACCGATGTTGCGAAAATCGCGACCACCGGCCCGAACCCCGGACAGTGGCCCGCCTCACACGACCCCTCCCACGCGGGATGTGTTTTCTTAGCCGCCATAGCAACCACCGAAACGCATCTTGCGTGAGGACCGACAGCGCCGAGGCTGCGCACCGGGTCAGTGCCAGCGCCCGCCCCAGGAGACGTGCGGGGCGAGTACGGCCGTCGGTGCGGCGAGAACGGGCATCAGGGCGACCCCGTCTCCCTCGGCGTATCGCGCCTGGGCATACATCCCCGGCCCCGTCACGAGCAGATAGGACGCTCCATCGGCGATCTCGCCCGCCCCGAGCGCGACGCTCCCGCCCTCGGGGATGTCCAACGCCTGCTCACCCAACGGACTCATATCGGCGTCGAAGGCCTCGACGGTCGCGTCTCCGGCGCGTCCGGGACTCGCCAGCGTCAGTCGCGTGTCTCCGACGACCGGGATGACCGCGGCGCGATCCTCGAGGGGGGTGAGACTCGTGCCCAGGGCGAGGTCGTTCTCCCCCTGCCGCCGGCTCGCCGCTGTGACCGGCCTATCCGCGTTCACCAAGAGCGGAACATCGACGGCCGGGAGCTCGACCCGGGCAACCGTGCCAGGGTCGACCGCGACATCGTCGAGACCCTCCAGCACGTACGTGCCGTTGTCGGCGCCGAGGGCCGACACCCGCACGTTGGCGGTCTCCTCGCCCGGATTGGTCAGCAGGAGCGCTCGATCACCTTCGCCGTCCGCCGCGGCGAGGACCAGCTCGCGAGCCGGCGCCGCCGATGCCGTCATCAGCTCACTGCCCCGGACGTCCGCACTGCCGGCATCGAGGACTTGGGCCGTGGCCTCGCCCCTCAGACGCTGCACCCGGACGGCCATGGTCGTCTCCGCCGCCGCGAGGTCCGAGGCCACGATGCGCCGGACCTCGCCGGCATCGAGTGTGATGGTGTCGTCACCGGCGATCGACAAGGCTCCGGACTCCCCCCATGCCGAGAGCCGCACGACCGCCGGGCCGCCGGCGGGATTGACGAGCACGAGCTGCGATTCGTGTCCGTCGACGGCTCCGAGACCGGTGAACCAGGCGTCATCGGCGCGTGTGGCGCACGGCGCGACCACCAGGCCGTCGCCACTGCCGTCGGCGATGCCGGAGGTGAAGCCGACCGCCCCCGACGCCGCGCCGGTCTGCGTGACGGCCACCGCCTCGCCCGCGCTGCCGACGGATCTCCAGACCGACGGATCCTCCAGATCGGTGATCTCCGTGTCATCGGGCAGAGCACGTGCGGAGACGGCGTCGCCGGGCGAGACCTGACCCGCCAGTACGGAGAGTCCATCACCGGACGGACAGGTGTAGGTGGTGGCCGCGACATCGAGTGCCTCGGGGGATCGTTCGTCGGCATCGCGAGACATCGAGGGCCCCACCGCCGCGACGACGATCACAGCCGCCGCCACGACGGGTGCGAGGAAACGGGGCGCGATCTGAACCTTCACAGCTCCTCCTCCTGCTCGACGCGTCCTCGACCCGGGATCGCCCCGATGACCAGTGCTCCCCAGCCGACGAGCCAGATCCCGACGAGGACCGGACGGGCCGCAGAGGCCTCGGGGACATGAGCATCATCGGAGGGTTCGACCTCGACGGTCCACACACGCGAGCCCGGCCGGTCGCTGCCAGCGGGGGCGAGTCCGGGCGCGGCACTGATCCGCACGGCGGCATCGGTGCTCGCGTCCGGCAGGTAGATCGCCTCGACACCGGCGTCGGCCAGCTCCTGGACGGGGCTGGCCGATGGCTCAGCGACGAGGCGGGCGACCACGGCGGCGAAATCGTCGCGGTCCTCCGGCGTAGGCCGGGCGGTCTCCTGCCCGAGGTGGGGCCCCGGACCGTGGACCACGTCGATCGCGACGCCGTCCTCGATATCGCCCGAGACCACGAGCGTCCTGAGGTCTTGATCGGCCAGGTAGGCCGGAACGGTCGGCTCGGCTGTCGACACGAGTGGCCCCTCGATACCGCGAACGACCCACCAGGCGCCGACGCCGATCGGGAAGACGAGCGCCAGGACCGTGAGCCCGACCGCGATCCGGCGGCCCGCGCGGGCCGCTTCACCGGCCGCGAGGAGTGCCGCGGTCCCGAGGCCGGCGATCCAGATCGCGGAGCCGAGTCCCGACCAGGCCGACGAGCCCGGCGGTCCGGCGACCGCGGGGACGAACATGCCGATCGCGGCGATCACCAGTCCGCTGAGGGCCACGACCCAGCTCACGGTCACCTCGTACCGCGACGCCCGGGGCACCAGGGCGAGCACACCGAGCACGAGCACACCGAAGGACAGCCAGGGCAGCGTGGTGCCCGGGCCGCCGCCGAGGCCCCCGAGGATGTCCAGCGCCGTGGTGTCGACACCGCGCGGGACCCCCGCCTCCCACCACCAGAGCGATGGATGCAGGAATCTCGCCCACCACGAGGGGCCGGCCACGAGCGCTGCGGCCACGACACCGGCGACGAGCTCGCGCGGGGGGCGCAGGCGAGCGATGATCAACAGTCCCGCGATGGCGACGATCGCGACCAGGAAACCGGCCGGGGCGAAGACCGAGATCACGGCGAGCCAGAGCCCGACCTGGGCGGCCCGGGTCCACGACGGAGTCACGAGGGTGTGCGTGACGACATTCGCGAGCAGCGGGGCGAGCACGAGCGCCACGACGGTGCCGAGACGTCCCTGCGCGACAGCACCGGTCCCTGCCACCAGCAGGCCGTACGAGACGGCCCAGATCATGCGAGCGACCCGGTGATCGGTGATGAGCCGACCGAAGCGGTGGGCCGTCATCGCGGCGAGGGGGACCGCGAGCACCAGGATCACCCACGGCAGCAACCCCGGTGCGAAGGCGAAGGGGAGCCCCACCACGGCCATGACGGGGAGATAGGCCGCCGGCCACGAGCTCCCGGGCAGACCCGCGCCGTCGATCGTGCGAGCCATCAGGTCGCGCCACCAGTCCCCGACCGTGTCCGGCGACGCGGGCAGCACAGGTGACGCCACGCTTCCCGTCCAGAGGCCACGGGCCGCGACGAGCGCGAGCAGGACCAGCACGAGCAGGGTCGTGGCCCAGGGGTAGCGCCGATACCAGCGATCGGTGTCCTCGACGACGATCTCCTCGTCCAGGAGGTCGAGGGACGACGAGCGGCGGCCGAGTGTCTGCACCGCCTCGGGCCGCACCATCGCCTGGACGCTCTCGACCATGACATCCCAGCCGTGCTGATAGGGCAGCCAGGCGGACGGGAACAGGTGCCGGATGTCGCGCCGAGCGACCGTGGCGGTCGCGGCTCGGTCGCGGCGCGCACCGCGCATGCGCCGCGGGGCGGCGAAGACGGAACGCAGGGCGGCGGCCTCTCCCCGTGCTCCACGGGTGTCCTTGAAGACCAGATCCGCGATCATCCGCAGCAGGGAGCCGATGACGAAGCGCACGGACTGCCACCAGAACCGGAAACCGGTCTCATTGGCCAGCACCGTGTACACCGCGGCGCGACGCTGCTCACCGGGCACCGCCCGTCGACGCCGGGTACGCCGGGCCGACGCCTCGGCGTGGAAGATCACGGCGGCCGGTGCGGTGCGGGTGCGAAGACCGGCACGCGCGACCCGCCAGCCGAAGTCGACATCGTCGAAGAACAGCGGGAGGGCGGGGTCGAGACCACCGAGGCGTTCCCACACGTCGGCGCGCACCAGCATGCCGGCGGTGTTCACGGCGAGGACGTCACGTGGCCAGTCGTGCTGGCCGGCATCGGGCTCGCCGGGTTCGAGCCCGGTCTCGAGGCGACCGGTGCCGGTGATCGTGCGGCCCACCTCGAGCAGGCGCTGGAGAGAAGGCCACTCGCGGATCTTCGGGCCCACGACCGCGATGTCCTCGGCACTCGTCGCCTCGTCGAGCAAGGCGGTGAGGGCCCCGGGGTCGACGATCGCGTCATCGTGCAGCAGCCAGATCCACTCCGCCGGCCCGCTCGCGTGATCGAGGCCCCGACGGACCGCGTCACCGAAGCCGGTGCCCGCGGGGGCATCGACCACGTGCGCTTCGCCGAGGGCATCGCGCAGCAGGGTGCCGGAGGCGTCCTCGTGCGGAGCGACATCGACGGCGACCCATTCGGCGGGCAGATGCTTCAGCTGCGCAAGCGATGCCAGGGTCTGCGGCAGCCAACGCTCACCGCCGCGACTCACCAGAACGGCGACGACGCGCGGTGGCGAACTGCGCCACGCGGGCAGCTGTTCCTCCTCGTCCACTCAGCCGAGGCTAGTGGACGAGGAGAAGAGGCGCGCCGTGGGTCAGGCGCGCTTCTTGAGCTTGCGGCGTTCGCGCTCCGAGAGACCGCCCCAGATGCCGAAGCGCTCGTCATGAGCGAGCGCATACTCCAAGCACTCGTCCCGGACCTCGCACGTCGTGCAGACGCGCTTCGCCTCGCGAGTGGAGCCGCCCTTCTCAGGGAAGAACGACTCTGGGTCGGTCTGGGCACACAGGGCACGCTCCTGCCAGGCCAGCTCTGGATCGCTGGGCGGTGGCCAAACCTCTAATGACATACCTGAAATTACAACGGTGCGCATGCCAAACGTCAAGCTGAAAAGCAATCCTGGGGATATCTTCGGCGTGTCGTCCACAGGTTGTACGGTCGAGGGGTGCCCTCGACCCTGTCCTCGCTCGCCCCCGTCAGCCCGCAACCGCTCGTCACTTTCTACGACCTCGCCACCGGCGAACGGGTCGAGCTGAGCGGCATCACGCTCGGCAACTGGGTTGCCAAGGCGACCAACTACCTCACCGAGGACCTCGAGATCGAGTCCGGTGCCCGGGTGCGGATCGGGTTGCCGCCGCATTGGCTGCGGCCGGTCTGGGTGCTGGCGACCTGGACCGCCGGGGCCGTCGTGGCCGACAGCGAGGCCGAGGTCGCGGTCGTCGGCCCCGACCTGGATGCCGACGAGCCCATCCGTCTCGCCGCCTCGCTACGCCCGTTGGGTGCCCGTTTCGCCGAGCCTCCCGAGGGATTCACCGATATCGCCGCAGTCGTGCCCCCGCAGCCCGACGTGTTGCTGACCATCGACTCCCCCGGTCCCGATGATGTCGCCATCGATCTCGGCGGGGCCGAGCGGTCGCACGCGGAGGTCCTCGCAGTCGCGGCTGATGATCGTCGTCTGCTGTTGGGCGACCCCGAGCTGGCCGAGGAGATCGATGCCCTCGTCGCCGCCTGCCGTGGAACCGGCTCCCTCGTGATCACCGTCGGCGGGACCGATGACGACCGCGCCCGGATCGCCGCGCAGGAGCACGCCGAGCGTCCCTGATCGCGTCTCCGCGTGGCGGTGCGCGGAAGACCCGCCCGCCCCGCACCATCGCGGTGAGCCACCAACCACCGTCGCTGAGCACCCGTGCGCGGTTCCCGGGCTGAGGTCGGGGACAACTCACCGCCCGATGGACGAGTGCGGGATGGCTCACCGTCCGGCCGGGGACCCGAGATCAGCAGGCGGCGGCGAGATCGTCGGTGATATTGGCGTCCGGGGTCGGCTCGGTCTCGCCGGGCTCGGTCGGCTCCGGCTGAGCCGGCTCGGAGGTCTCCTCGGCGGGATCGGGGCCCGCGGGCGCGACACCCTCGATGAGCGCCTGGATATCAGCGTGGATCTGGGCGAAATCGGGATTGGCCGTGTTGTACTCCGGCGGTACCACCGACAAGGTGGCGATCTGGGTCCCGCGCGCCTTGAGCGCCAGATCGGCGAAGGCGGCGAGCTCTGATCCCGGCAGATCCGTGGCCAGCATCTGAGCGCTCGAATCGGCGATCTTGCCGGCATTCAGCAGTACCGTCTGCGGACTGAGCTGGTCGAGCATCGAGACCATCAGGCACTTCTGCCGCGCCATCCGGTCGAAGTCATCGCTCTGGATCCGGCTGCGAGCGAACCAGAGCGCCTCATTGCCGTCGAGCTTCCGTCGTCCCGCGGGGAGGTACTCGTCGCGTCTACGGTCGGTCTCGCCGAACATCGCGATCGGTGTGGGGACGTCCACCGTGACCCCGCCCACGGCGTCGACGAGGGACGCGAACCCCTCCATGTTGATGAGCACGTAGTAGTTGATCGTCAGACCGGTGGCGCCCTCGACCGCGTCGATCGTGGCGTCCAACCCGGGGTCCGCGCTGTCCGGGTACAGATCCGAGCGATCCTCCCCCGCCGTGTGCACCGCGTTGAGGAGACACTCCTCGCCGCAGTTGAAGCCGTAGGGGTAGACCTCCCGCATCGGCGAGTCCTCGGGGAAGGGAACGTTCTGCAGATTGCGCGGCAGCGAGATCATCACGGTGTCGCCCGTCGAGGCGTCGATGCTGACCACGTTCAGGGAGTCCGGGCGCAGCCCCTCCCTGCCGTCCCCGGAGTCCGCGCCCAGGAGCAGGATATTGTACCTGCCCTCCAGCGGTGGTGTCGTCGCGGTGGCGTCGAAGACCTGCGTCACGACCTGTCGAGAGGCCGAGACCGTGTTCCAACCGACCGTCACGATGCCGCTCGCGAGGGCGATCACCACCATGTTGACAACGCTGACGACCGCCATCCGCCGGAGATCGAGGCCGGGCAGCACCGCCAGACGCCATGCGTCGATGAAGAGCGCCAACCAGCCGATCGTGACGATCGCGAGACCGAAGCGGGCGATGTCGAGGGTCGCCGGGTCGGTCACCCATCCGATCAGGGTCTCGCGCTCGGGACGGACCACGAGCACGGCCACCAGGAAGCCGATGACGGCCAGCGCCCACAACCCCATCACGACCTGCCCGAGACGCCTCGCACCGGCGAGGAACTGCGCGCTGCCGGGCCAGATGATCGTGGCTGCCATCAGCGAGAGGGCACGGCGCAGGGCACGATCCGGTGACATCCGGCGTCGGCCGGGGCGCACGTCCTGCGATTCCAGGGCAGCGCTCCTCTCGGACGGTTCCGGGTCGTCGCCCAGTGTGCCAGTCACCGATCAACCGCCCCGGTGGCGGTGCCCTCGAACCCCATCAGCACGTCTGGTCGAGGTCCTCGGTCTGATTGGCCTTGCGCGGATCCAAGGTCTCGGGATCCGGGTCAGCCATCGACAGGGACGACGACACCATGAGCGAGGTGGCCTCCGGCCGCCCCTCGGCGACCGCGATGGCATCCTCGACCATCCGGCGCACCTTCGGATAGTCCGGATCTCCGGTGTTGATCTCAGGCGGCACGAGGGAGACCGAGGAGATCGGCTCACTCCGGGTCTTGAGCACCAGATCCATGAAGATGTTGAGGTCCTGGCGCGGGATGTCGGTCTCCAGCATGGCCTCGCCGGAGTCGGCAATCTTCTGCATGTTCATGACGACCGTCTGCGGACTGAGCTGCTGTGCCATCGCGTTCATGACGCATTTCTGTCGGCCCATACGCGACCAATCGTCGTTGAGCACCCGGCTCCGGGCGTACCAGAGGGCCTCGTAGCCGTTGAGCTTCTGCTCCCCCGCCTCGATGTAGCCGCTGATCGGACTGCCGATGCCGTCGATCGCGGTGCGCTCGCGCACGTTCATCGTCACACCGCCCACCGCATCGACGAGCCCCTCGAAGCCGTGCATGTTGATGAGGGCGTAGTAGTTGAGCTTCAGGCCGGTGATCTCCTCGACGGCCCCCATCGTCGCGCCGATGCCCGGTGAGGACGAGTCGAACATGTCGGCATGATCCTCGGCCCAGGTGTTGACCCCGTTGAGATAGCAGTCGTCACAGTCGAAGCCGTTCGGGAACTCCTTCCCCATCACCGAGTCCTTCGGGAAGGGCACGTTCTCCAGATTGCGCGGCAGGCCGATGATGACGGCCCTTCCGGTGTCGGCATCCACACTCACGACATTGATCGAGTCCGGCCGCATGCCCGTCCGGTCGTCATCGGCATCCGATCCCAGCAGGAGGATGTTGTACCGGCCCTCGTGGGGATCGACGGAACTGGTGGAGGCGAAGACCGCGCCGGCGAATCCGTCCACGACCGAGACGGTGTGCGCGGCGAAGAACATGACCCCCGCGACCAGGAAGCAGAGCGCGCCGTTGACGCCCGCGGAAATGGCCCGGTGGCCGCGACGCAGCTCCCGCGGGCGTCCCAGTCGCCAGGCATCGACGATGAGAGCGGCCCACGCGACAGCACCCACGATGAGCAGCCAGCGTCCCAAGCCCAGGATCAGGCCGTTGGTGGCGAACTCGAAGAGCATCGAACGCGAGCTGAGGGCGATGAGAGCGAGGAGGGCCACGAGGACGAGGACTCCGAGCCAGATCCGCACGGCGATCCGGCCGACGGCGCGATTGCCGTGCACCAGCTGGGCCGATCCGGGCATCACGACCGACATGGCCGCGAGGGTCAGGGAGCGTCGGAAACGGATACGGGAGGTGGCGGCCTCGGGGTCGCGGTAGCTCCCGCCCATGACGCTGGAGGGCACGTTCGACATCGTCGTCCTTACGGTGGGGAAGGGTCCGTAGGTCCCGCCCAGTATCGAGGCCGGAACCGGGCGAGGCCACGAGACGCGCCGAGCACAGCAGTGTTTTTCTCCCTCGATGCCGGCTCGGCTATTTTCGACCCATGTCCTCCGACGGCCGTTCCGGCGATTACGACTGGCTCTATGAGGACGATCGCCGACGGTCGTCCTCGCCCGAGCCTGCTCCTCGCGGAGGCGATGATCTCCCACCCCCGCAGCTGCCGCCGCCGGGGTCGGGAAGCGGCTCGGCAGGAGGTCCGCGCAAGAAGCGGGGAAAGCTCCGCTATCTGTGGCTGTTGTTGGTGCTCTGGCTCGCCTTCCTGGTCGCTGTGCCCTTCATCGCCTGGGCCCAGGTCACCAAGGTCCCGGCAACCCCCGATGGGGACCGCCCGGACGGTCAGCGCGGGTCGAACTATGTGATCGTCGGATCGGATGCCCGACCGGGCGAGGAGGGCCGCGGACGCACCGACTCGATCATGGTGCTCCACACGGGTCGTGGACCCACGGTGCTGACGTCGTTCCCGCGCGACTCGATCGTCGACATCCCCGGGCACGGGAGCACCAAGATCAACGCTGCCTATGCCTTCGGCGGCGCTCCCCTGCTGGTGCAGACGATCGAGCAGAACACCGGCCTGCAGATCGACGGCTTCGTCGAGATCGGCTTCGAAGGCCTGGTCGACGTGGTGGATTCCCTGGGCGGGATCGAGCTCTGCCCGGAGAACGCTCTGCAGGACGAGGACTCCGGGCTCGACATCGAGGCAGGCTGCCAGACGGTCGACGGCGAGACCGCCCTCGCCTACTCACGCAATCGCAAGGCCTACGCCGCCGGCGACATCGCGCGCGGGGAGGCTCAGCGCGAGGTGATCGGCGCGATCGGCGCCAAGGCTCGCTCGCCGTGGACCGTCCTCAACCCGCTGCGCTACTACGGCGCGGCGGTCGACACCGGCAGCTCGCTCGCTGTCGGCGATGATGTCTCGCTCTTCTCCTTCGTACGCTTCGCATGGGCACTGTCCGGGGCGATGGGTGGCAGCGGCCTCAACTGCACGGTCCCGATCGCGGACATGCAGGTGAACTGGGACAGCACCCGCGCCCCCGCCTTCTTCGACCACCTGATCAACGACACCAGCGCAGACCTCGGCGAGCTCTGCACGCCCACCGGCCTGCCCGACTGAGCGGCGGCCCGGCGGTTCAGAGCGTGGACTGCACTCCCGCAAGCAGCTGGCGGGCCATGACGATGCGCTGCACCTGGTTGGTGCCCTCGTAGATCTGGGTGATCTTGGCATCGCGCATCATCCGCTCGACCGGGTAGTCGCGCGTGAATCCATACCCACCGAGCAGCTGCACGGCATCGGTCGTCACCTGCATCGCCGTGTCGGAGGCGAAGGCCTTCGCGGCAGCTCCGAAGAAGGTCAGGTCCTCGTCCCCTCGCTCGGAGCGGCCCGCCGCGGCATAGGTGATCTGCCGCGCGGCCTCCACCTTCATGCCCATGTCGGCGATCATGAACTGGAGGCCCTGGAAGTCGCTGATCGGCTTGCCGAACTGCTGGCGCTCCTGCACATAAACGAGCGCGTAGTCCAAGGCGCCCTGCGCCACGCCCACGGCCTGCGCCGCGATGGTGACCCGGGTGTGGTCGAGGGTCTGCATCGCGATCGCGAAACCCTTGCCCTCGTCGCCGATGATGCGGTCCTCGGGGATCCGGACATCGTCGAGGTAGACCTCGCGCGTCGGCGAGCCCTTGATACCGAGCTTCTTCTCCGGGGCGCCGAAGGACACGCCCGCGTCGGACTTCTCCACGACGAAGGCGCTGATGCCCTTGCTGCGCTTCTCGGGGTCCGTCATGGCGAGCACGGTGTAGTACTCGGACTCACCGGCATTGGTGATCCACCGCTTGGTACCGTTCAGCACCCAGTGGTCGCCGTCGCGGACCGCGCGGGTCTTCTGATTGGCTGCATCCGAGCCGGCCTCGGGTTCGGAGAGGCAATAGGAGAAGCCGCCCTCTCCAGCCGCCAGCTTGCCGAGATACTTCTGCTTGAGCTCCTCACTGCCCCCGATCTGCACCGGCAGGGATCCGAGCTTGTTGACCGCGGGGATGAGCGAGCTCGACACGCAGGCCCGCGCGACCTCCTCGATCACGAGGACGGTGGCGAGGGCATCGGCACCCGCGCCGCCGTACTCTTCGGGCACATGGGGCGCATGGAAGCCACCGGCGACCAGCGCGTCGTGGGCCTCCTGCGGGTAGCGTGCCTCCTCGTCGACCGCGGCGGCGAAAGGCGCGATCTTGGCCTCCGCCAACGCTCGGACAGTCTCCCGGATGGCCTGGTGCTCGTCACTCAGTGCGTAGATATCGCTCACCCGCACATCCTAGGACGTCCTAGGACATGCCCCTCGCGACGGGCGGCCGTACGCCGCATTGATGACCTGCGGGTAATGAGGCGAAGATCACCTGGCTGCGGGTAGGCCCCCGGCGTGTCATCGAGCGAGAATGGCCGGTGGCCCCATACGTGTCGGGTCCCTTCACGCGATGCAGGAGTGATTCTCGCTTGTCCAGCCAGGCCAACCTCCCTGAGATCCGCACCACCCGTCAGCCTTCTCGTCAGACGACCGATGTCCTGCTGGTCGGGGCGGGAGTGATGAGCGCGACCCTCGGCGCGCTCCTCCAGTCGCTGGAGCCGGACTGGAGCATCACCGTCCTGGAGCGCCTCGACGGCCCAGCCCTCGAGAGCAGCGATCCGTGGAACAACGCCGGTACCGGGCACGCGGCGCTGTGCGAGCTCAACTACACCCCCCAGCTGGCCGACGGGTCGGTCGATGTCAGCAAGGCGCTCAAGATCAACGAGCAGTTCCAGCTCTCGCGCCAGATGTGGTCCTACGCGGTCGAGAACGGGCAGCTCGCCGATCCCTCCTCCTTCGTCAATCCCGTGCCGCATGTCAGCTTCGTACGTGGAGCGGAGAACGCCGAGTACCTGCGCCGGCGGTACGACGCCCTTGCCGAGAGCCCCCTCTTCGAGGGCATCGAGCTCATCGAGGATCGTGAGGAGTTCGCACGGCGTCTCCCGCTGATGGCTGACGGACGTGACGACGACGAGCCGATCGCCCTCAACTGGTCGCAGAACGGCACCGATGTCGACTACGGATCGCTGACCCGTCAGTTCATCGACAGCCTCGAACGCCGCGGCGCCGACATCCGCTACGGCCAGCAGGTCAAGAACCTCTCCAAGCAGACCGATGGCACCTGGGTCGCGAAGGTCAAGGACAGGCAGCAGGGGTCCACCTACCAGCTCAACGCGCGTTTCGTCTTCGTCGGAGCCGGAGGCGGGGCGCTGCACCTGCTGCAGAAGTCCGGCATCGAGGAGATCAAGGGCTTCGCCGGCTTCCCGGTGAGCGGGCAGTTCCTGCGGTGCCTCAACACCGATATCGCCGACCGACACTGGGCCAAGGTCTACGGTCTCGCGGCGGTGGGCGCTCCCCCGATGTCGGTACCACACCTCGACACCCGGGTGATCGATGGCCAGCGCAGCCTGCTCTTCGGCCCCTACGCGGGATGGACCCCCAAGTTCCTGAAGAACGGCTCCTTCACCGATCTGCCGCGGTCGATCCGCCTCAACAATCTGATGCCGATGCTCGGCGTGGGCGTCACCTCGATGCCTCTGGTCAAGTACCTCGTCCTGGAGGTGCTGAAGAGCTCCAAGAGCCGGATCGACGAGTTGAACGTCTTCGCCCCATCGGCCGATGCCGACGACTGGGAACTCATCACCGCCGGTCAGCGGGTTCAGGTGGTCCGCAAGAAGGGCAAGGGCGGCAGCCTGGAATTCGGCACCTCGATCATCAGCGCCGCTGACGGCTCGATCGCGGGCCTCCTGGGTGCCTCTCCCGGCGCCTCCACCTCCGTAGCGGCCATGCTCGAGGTGCTGGAGAAGTGCTTCGGCTCGCAGTTCGAGGCGTGGAAGCCCAAGCTCAAGGAGATCGTGCCGTCCTATGGCGTCTCCCTCGCCGAGAATCCGAGCCTGCTCGCCGATCTGCGCGACTGGACCGACCGCACGCTCCAGCTCTCCACCAGCGAGCAGCCCGCGAACTGATCAGCCCTCACCGCCCGTAGCGCTCCTCCCGCTCGCGAGTGTGGTGCAATCGTGCCCGCTCGATCAGGTGGAGCCGGAGTGCCCATCCGATCACGAGAACCGTGATTCGAGCAGCGGGCGGAACAGCTCCCGGTGATGTCCCGCGAAATAGTCTGGCAGCAGTGGCCCCGCGAACACGCCGGCGACAGACTCCGGAGTGAGCTGGCGGACTCCGCCACCGTCATAGAAGCCCGCGTCGCGGCAGTCGCCGTAGCGCACCAGCAGCTCATCGGACCGTCCGCCGCCCGATGAGGCTCGCAGTACGACCACCTCACGGGCCCCGCCGGTCGACAGACAGCTGCTCGGGTCATTCGGCCCGCTACCCTCGGGGGCTCGCGCGATCGCGCCGACCACCTCGGGGGCCAGCTCGATCGAGCCCGTCAGACCGGGTTCGCCGCCACCAGCCGTGTACCCGCACGCCACCAGCCGAATGTCCTCGGAGGCCTCGGTGGGGAACTCCGTGGTGGGCGTCCAGTCCGCGTCGTCGACCAACGGCGGCGACACGGGACAGCCCAGATAGTCCGTGTCGATCCGGTGGGCCGATTCGAGGATCCGTTCCCGCAGCCCGGCCTCGGCCTGCACGATCAGCCGCGTCTCACCGAGTTCCACGACGGCACGGTCGCCCTCCGTCTCCGCCGTGTGAGCATCCGCCGCCGTATGGTCACCCACGGGAAGGAAGGCGACGAACTCGCCGGTGGCATCCACGAGCGTCTCGCGGGGATCGCCGGCGGGGCATCCAACCTCGGTCGACGAGCCCGGTCGCCCGACGGCAGGGTCCCGTGGTCCGGCATCGATGCCCAGACACCACTGGCCCAGACGCTGGCTCCCGGACTCCCAGCCCCACTCGTCCGGGACCGCGACCTGGGCCGAGCCATAGGACTCCCAACGGAAACCGTGTGGCAGAGCCGGACCGGGCGTCGGCGATGGCGTCACCGGTGCGGGCTGTGCCACCTCTCCGCGCACGCCACAACCCGCGACCACCACGATCGCCACCACCAGCCAGGTCTCCGGACGCATCACTCGCATACCCCGCTATGTCGCCCCAGCGCCGATCGTCTCGCCCGAGTGATGCAATCGTGCCCGCGAGTGGCGCAGCTTCGCCCTCGAAAGGACCGGATCGGCGCGAATTTGCCCCGCTTGCGGAACCAACCGGGCGACATTGGAAAGGAGGAAGCCCCGCCGAACGTCCGGCGGGGCTTCCTCGTGTGCGGTCGGGATCAGGCGGAGCCGGGCTTGGCCAGGGCGCCCATCAGATCGCGGTTCAGCTGGGAGATGACATCCAGCGGGATGCCCTTGGGGCATGCCGCCGTGCACTCGCCGATATTGGTGCAGCTGCCGAAGCCCTCGGCGTCCATCTGCTCGACCATGTTCAACACCCGCGACTCCCGCTCGGGCTGGCCCTGCGGCAGCAGTCCGAGGTGGGTGATCTTGGCGGCCGTGAACAGCATCGCCGAGCCATTGGGGCACGCCGCCACGCAGGCGCCGCAACCGATACAGGTGGCGGCCTCGAAGGCGTGATCCGCGTCGATCTTCGGCACGGGAAGGTTATTGGCTTCCGGGGCCGATCCCGTCGGCGCGGTGATATAGCCGCCCGCCGCGATGATGCGATCGAAGGCGCCGCGATCGACCACCAGGTCCTTCACGACCGGGAAGGCGCCTGCACGCCAGGGCTCGATGTCGATGGTGTCGCCATCGTTGAACGTGCGCATGTGCAGCTGGCAGGTCGTGGTGACCTCCGGGCCGTGCGCGATGCCGTTGATGACGACACCGCACATGCCGCAGATGCCCTCGCGACAGTCGGAGTCGAACGCGACCGGCTCCTCGCCCTCGAGCGTGAGTCGCTCGTTGAGCACGTCGAGCATCTCCAGGAAGGACATGTGCTCGCTGACATCGTCGAGCTCATAGGGCACCATGGTGCCCTTGGCCTCCGGGCCCTTCTGGCGCCAGATTCGAACGGTGATCTTCACTTGTAGCTCCTGGCCTTCATCTCGACGTACTCGTATTCCAGCGGCTCCTTGTGCAGGACCGGCTTGTCCCCGCCGAACTCCCAGGCCGCGACATAGGCGAACTCGTCATCGTGACGCAGCGCCTCACCGTCCTCGGTCTGGCTCTCCGCACGGAAGTGACCACCACAGGACTCGCGGCGGTTCAGCGCATCGATACACATGAGCTCGCCCAGCTCGAAGAAGTCCGCCACGCGGCCGGCGCGCTCGAGGGTCTGGTTCAGTTCCTCGTTGACGCCGGTCACCTTGACATTGCTCCAGAACTCGGCCTTGAGGTCGCGGATGAGCTGGATCGCCTTGACCAGCCCCTCCTCCGTACGCTCCATGCCGCAGTAGTCCCACATGATGTGGCCGAGCTCCTTGTGGAAGGAGTCGACCGTGCGCTTGCCGTCGATCGACAGCAGCGTCTGGACGCGCTCCTCGACGGCCTGGCGGGCCTCGACGACCGCCGGATGCGAGTCGTCGATCTTCTCGAAGGGACCATCGGCGAGGTAGTTCGCGATCGTGTACGGCAGCACGAAGTACCCGTCGGCGAGACCCTGCATGAGCGCCGAGGCGCCTAGGCGGTTGGCGCCGTGGTCGGAGAAGTTCGCTTCTCCGGCCACGAACAGGCCCGTGAGGTTGCTCTGAAGGTCATAGTCGACCCACAGCCCGCCCATGGTGTAGTGCACCGCCGGGTAGATGCGCATCGGCTCGGTGTAGGGGTCCTCGCCGGTGATCTGCGCGTACATGTCGAAGAGGTTGCCGTACTTGGCCTCGACGGTGTCGCGCCCCATGCGCTCGATGGCATCGGCGAAGTCGAGGTAGACGCCGAGCCCGCCGGGACCGACGCCCTTGCCTGCATCGCACTGGTACTTGGCGGCACGCGAGGCGATATCGCGCGGCACCAGGTTGCCGAAGGAGGGGTAGATGCGCTCCAGGTAGTAGTCGCGCTCGTCCTCGGGGATGTCGCTGGCGTGGCGGTCGTCGCCGGCCTTCTTGGGCACCCAGATCCGACCGTCGTTGCGCAGCGACTCACTCATCAGCGTCAGCTTGGACTGGTAGTCGCCCGATACGGGAATGCAGGTGGGGTGGATCTGCGTGTAGCAGGGGTTGGCGAAGTAGGCGCCCTTGCGGTGCGCCCGCCAGGTGGCGGTCACATTGCAGCCCATCGCATTAGTCGACAGGAAGAACACATTGCCGTAGCCACCGGTGGCCAGCACGACCGCGTCGGCGGTGTGCGTCTCGATCTCGCCGGTGATCATGTCGCGGACGACGACACCGCGGGCGCGGCCGTCGACCATGATGATCTCGAGCATCTCGTGACGCGTGTTCATCTCGACGGTGCCGAGGCCGATCTGCCGCTCGAGGGCCTGGTAGGCGCCGATGAGCAGCTGCTGGCCCGTCTGGCCGCGCGCGTAGAACGTGCGGGACACCTGCACGCCGCCGAAGGACCGGTTGTCGAGCAGGCCGCCGTACTCGCGGGCGAAGGGGACGCCCTGCGCGACGCACTGGTCGATGATGTTCACCGAGACCTGCGCGAGACGGTAGACATTGGACTCGCGCGAGCGGAAGTCGCCGCCCTTGACCGTGTCGTAGAACAGCCGGTAGATGCTGTCGCCGTCGTTGCGGTAGTTCTTGGCCGCGTTGATACCGCCCTGTGCCGCGATCGAGTGCGCGCGCCGCGGGCTGTCCTGGTAGCAGAAGTTCTTGACGTGGTAGCCGGCCTCGCCCAGCGTGGCCGCCGCCGAGGCACCGGCCAGGCCGCTGCCGACGATGATGACGCTCAGCTTGCGGCGGTTGGCCGGGTTGACGAGCTTGGCGGAGAACTTGCGCTCGTCCCACCGCTTCTCGATCGGCCCCGACGGGGCGGCATCGTCGTGGATGTCGTCACCGAAGGTGATGTAGTCGCTGAGGATCTGATCAGTAGTCATGTGCAGTAGCCCTTCAGCCGGTGATCCCGAGCAGGATCGCCCACGGGGGAAGCAGGAATCCGATGGTGATGACGGCCGAGACGAACCACGCGAGCGGGGTCAGCCGCGAGGCCAGACGCGTCTTGCTGCGGTTCTGGCCGAGCGTGGTCAGCGCACTCCAGATGCCGTGCCAGAGGTGGAGGCCGACCGCGAGCACCGCGATCGTGTAGGACAGCACGACCCACCAGATCTCGAAACCGTTGACCGTCCGCTGGTAGGGGCTGTCCGAGGCGCCGCCGGGGCTGATGACATTGGCCGTCAGGTGCAGCAGGTGGTAGACGATGAAGACCAGGATGATGACGCCGCCCCAGCGCAGGGTGAACGACGCATACGAGCGCTGGACGCCCGTGGCACCCTTCGAGGAGTGGTAGCGCTTGCCACCGCTGTAGCCCGCAGCGGCCTTGTTACGGCGCCACAGGGTGATCGCGGCCCACGCATGGACGAGCACCGAGGCGAGGAGCGCGACGCGCACGATCCACAGCAACCCCTCGTACGGGAGCATCGGCTCACCGAAGGTGCGCAGGTGGTGGGCGTAGGCGTCGAACGCCTCCTGACCTCCGAACACCTTGAGATTGCCGTACATGTGCAGAATCAGGTAGCCCACCATGATGAGCCCCGATACCGCCATGGCGTACTTCATCGCGACCGTCGACCGTGAGGCCGGGACGCGCTTCTTCGTCAATTGGGTACTGGCCACGAGGACACACTAAGTCCAAGGTGGCGATTCACGCTAAGTCCAACTGAGGCCGACTTTCATAGACGATGGGCATGACACACTGGGACCATGCAAGTGCAGCAGCTGGCCTACTTCCTCGCCGTCGCCGAGGCACGCCACTTCACGCGGGCCGCCGATGTCATGGGCGTCTCACAGCCCACGCTCTCCAAGCAGGTCCGAGCGCTGGAGAACTCCCTCGGCACAGCGCTGTTCACGCGCACCCGCCACGGCGCCGAGCTGACCACCGCGGGTGAGACGCTCCTCCCCCACGCCCGCCGTATCGTCATCGATGTCGCGAATGCCGAGCGCGCCGTCCACGAGATCGCCCAGCTGCGCCGCGGGCGCGTGCGCCTCGGCGCGACCCCCTCGATGATCGACGGACTGTTGCCCGATGTCCTGCGCGAGTTCCGACTCACCTATCCCGATATCGAGCTGGAGGTCCAGGAGGCCGGCTCGCGGGTGCTGACCGATCATCTGCTCGCCGGACGCCTCGACATCGCCGTGCTGATCGTGCCGCTCGCCGTGAGCTCACCGGATATCGAGACACACCTCGTCTTCCGTGAACGGCTCGTGCTCGCGAGCCCGCACGATGCCTGGCTGGGCGAGGAGGTCGCGGTGACCGATCTGAACGACCTGCCCCTGGTGATGTTCCGCGAGGGCTACGATCTGCGCGATGTGACCGTCCGAGCGTGCAATCGGGCCGGATTCGAGCCTCGCTTCGCGGTCGAGGGCGGCGAGATGGGAGCGGTCCTGCGTTTCGTCGAGGCGGGCCTCGGACACGCGGTCGTGCCCGAGATCGTGCTCTCCAGCCGGACCGATCTCGCCCGATCCTGGATCGTCGAACCACCGCTGACACGTGAGGTGGCGGTGGCCCACCGCGATGTCAGCTCACTTCCGCTGGCGGCCCGCACCTTCCGCGACCTGCTGCTGCGCAAGCTCGGCTGAGCAGCGCCACCCTCACGCCAGGGCGAAGTGACGTTGCGGCACCCACCCGTCGACTGCCTCGTGACAGTACAGCGTCACGTGCTCCACGTCGAAGGAGCAGCGGAACTCCGCGAGATCCTCGAAGGCACGGTCCAGGCTCTCCTCATCCAGGTGGTGCGCCACGGTCACATGCGGGTGGAAGGGGAAGGACGCCGTCGGGAGCTGCACCGCCTCGCGTATCGCCCTCTCGAGCAGCTCGGTGACGGAGATGCCCTCGGAGACCGCCACGAAGACGACCGGGGAGATCGGCCGGAAGGTGCCCGTACCCTGGAGCGTCATGCGGAAGGCCGGGACGATGGCCGCGACCTCCGCGAGCGCCTGCTCGACCGCTGCCAGGTCGTCATGGCCGATCTCGGTCGGCGGCACGAGGGTCACGTGCGTGGGCACGGTCTCAGCCATCGAATCGCCGTAGGAGAGCCGCTTGGCTCGCAGGTGCTCTCCGAAGGGCTCGGGAACGGGGATCGCCACACCGATCGTCGGCATCAGCGGGCCTTGACGAATCCCGACCGCTCGTAGACGAGCTCGAGGGTGGGAGAGGCGACGGCACGAGCGCGTTCCGCACCACGGGCGAGGAGCGCGTCCAGCTCGGCCCGATCGTCCAACAGCGCCCGGGTCCGCTCACCGAAGTCACGGACGAGGTCACCGACGATCTCAGCGAGCGCCACCTTGAGGTGACCGTACTGCTGCCCCTCGAACTCGGTGACGATCTCGTCGACCGGCCGTCCGGTGAGCGCCGAGAAGATGGTGAGCAGGTTGGAGACCCCGGGCTTGTTCTCCGGATCGAAGCGGATCTCGCTGCCCGAGTCGGTGACCGCCGAACGGATCTTCTTGGCGGCCGCCTTCGGATCGTCGAGCATGTTGACCACACCGCTGGGCCCGGAGAAGGACTTGCTCATCTTGCCGCTCGGATCCTGGAGGTCGTAGATCTTGGCGATGTCCTTGACGATGTGCGGCTCCGGCACCGTGAAGGTCTCACCGAAGCGGTGATTGAAGCGCTGAGCGAGATTGCGGGTCAGCTCGATGTGCTGGCGCTGATCCTCGCCCACCGGCACGCGGTCGGCCTGGTAGATGAGGATGTCGGCGGCCATCAGCGTCGGATAGGTGAACAGCCCGACACTCGCCGAATCGGCCCCGGTCTTGCTGCTCTTGTCCTTGAACTGCGTCATCCGGCTGGCCTCGCCGAATCCCGTGATGCACTGCAGCACCCAGGCGAGCTGCGCATGCTCGGGCACCTGGCTCTGCACGAAGATCGCGCTGCGCTCGGGATCCACGCCGGCGGCGATGAGCTGTGCCGCGGCGATATAGGTCCGCTCGCGGAGCGCGGCCGGGTCGTACTCGACCGTGATCGCGTGCATGTCGGGGATGAAGTAGAACGCCTCGAACTCGTCCTGCAGCGCCACCCACTGCTTGAACGCCCCGATGTAGTTGCCGAGATGGTACGAGTCGGCTGTCGGCTGAGCACCGGACAGCACGCGTGGCTGGCGATCTGCGGGCATGAAGGCATTGTGCCAGCCTCGCCTGAGCACGGAGCCGTAGGCTCGGGACCGTGAACGAGGTACGCGAGTGGACGGTCCCGGGCCGGGTGAACCTCATCGGGGAGCACCTGGACTACAACGGTGGCGCGGTACTGCCGATCGCGATCGATCGGGGCCTGCTGATCAAGGTCCGGATGCGCGATGACGGTGTGGTGAACATCTGGAGCGGCGGACGCAAGGCCTCCTTCGGGGTCGATATCGCCCCCGGGGAGATCGGTGACTGGGCGCGCTACGCCGCCGCAGCCGTCTGGGCCTCCCGCCAGGCAGAGATCCCGGTGCCCGGGGCAGACATCGTCATCGAGTCGACCCTCCCGCCGGGCGCTGGGCTGTCGTCCTCGGCGGCCCTCACCTGCGGTCTGGCGGCAGCCCTCGACGACTTCGCCGACACGGCCCTCTCCCGGCTCCAGCTCGCCCGGATCGGTCAGCGCGCCGAGAGCGACTTCGTCGGCGCCCCGGTTGGTCTGATGGACCAGCTGGCGGTGCTCTGCGGTGAGTCCGGAAACGCTGTGCACATCGACTTCGCGGATCCCGATTCGCCCGCCCTCGCCTCGGTCCCTGCCACCTGGTCTGACCACGGTCTGGTGCTCGCGGTGATCGATACCGGCGTTACTCATGCTCTCGCCTCGGGCGAGTACGCCGCACGTCGTCGCGAGTGCGATGAGGCTGCCGGTCGGCTCGGCCTCACCGCCCTCGCACGCGCCCAGGTCGATGCCGTGCTGAGGCTCGAGGACGACATCCTCAAGCGACGCACCCGACACGTCGTGACCGAGAGCGCACGCGTCCGGGGCACCGTCAAAGCACTCGGAGCCGGGGAATGGAAGCAGTTCGGCGCGATGCTCTCGTCCTCGCACGAGTCCCTACGCGATGACTTCGAGGTGAGTTGTCCCGAGCTCGACGTAGCAGTGGAGGAGGCGATCGAGGCGGGTGCAGTGGGTGCCCGGATGACCGGGGGCGGTTTCGGCGGCAGCGCCATCGCGCTCATCGGTTCCGGCGATGTCGAGGCATTGCGGACGCGGGTCGAGGCCCGTTACACGCGCCTCGGCTGGAAGCCGCCACAGGTCTTCACCGTCGCCCCGGTCGCCGGCGCCGCCCGCCGCACCTGATCCCGGCCCCGCCGTCATCGCGCCCGGTGGCGGTAGCCCATCAACCGGATGCCCGCCCCGCGGTAGCTCATCAACTCATCCACCCGCAATGAGGTTGACGGTCCACCCTGCGCGGGGCGTGAGAGCCTAGGACGGTGAGCAGTGTACGCATCGCCTATCAGGGTGAGCCGGGAGCCAATTCGCATCTGGTGATCAAGCAGAACTATCCCGACGCCGAGGCCATCGCCTGTGCCTCCTTCGAGGACACGTTCGCGCTGGTGGAGTCCGACGGCGCCGACCTCGCGATGATCCCGATCGACAACTCCCTCGCCGGCCGCGTCGCCGACATCCACCACTTCCTGCCCACGACCAACCTGCACATCATCGCCGAGCACTTCCTGCGCATCCAGTTCGCGCTGATGGCTCCCCCCGGAGCCTCCCTCGACTCGATCAAGACCGTGCACAGCCACGTGCACGCCTTGGGCCAGTGCCGCAAGATCATCCGCATGCACGGCTGGACCTCCGTGATCGCCGGTGACACCGCCGGAGCCGCACGCGAGATCCACGAGGCGGGAGACGTCACGCAGGCCGCGCTCGCGCCCCCTCTGGCCGCCGACATCTACGGACTGCAGATCCTCGCGGAGGACGTCGAGGACGAAGCACACAACACCACACGCTTCATCGTGCTCTCCCCCGATCCGGTACGCACCGCCGCCGGCAACGGACCCGTCGTCACGACCTTCATGTTCAACGTCCGCAACCTGCCTTCCGCGCTGTACAAGGCACTGGGCGGATTCGCCACCAATGGCGTCAACATGACCAAGCTCGAGAGCTACATGGTGGGCGGGGAATTCACCGCCACGCAGTTCCTCGCCGAGGTGGAAGGACATCCCGAGGACCCTGCCCTCGCCCGCGCCCTGGAAGAACTGCGCTTCTTCACCACCGAGGTCAAGATCATGGGCGTCTACCCCGCCGACCCCTACCGGCTCGCCACCTCGTGAGCACACCCAGAGCCGAGATTCGCGGGTGCCGATGACCGGGCTGCCGTTCCCACTCGGTGTCCCCGTCCTGACCGACGGCTCCGTGACGCTCCGGGCGCACACACCCGCCGATATCGACCCGGTCTACGAGATGGCGACCGATCCCGCGATGCAGCGGTGGACCGCGATCTCCGTGCCCTACCGCCGCAGCGACGCCGAGGAGTTCGTCACGCGGATCATCCCGCGGGGCTGGGACACCGCGCAGGGACTCTCATGGGCGATCGAGCTCGACGGACGCTTCGCCGGCAATGTCGACATTCGCGGTCCGGGTCCGGTCACCGATATCGGCTTCGCCCTGCACCCCTGGGCACGCGGTCGCGGTGCCATGAGAGCGGCCGTGGATCTCGCCGTGCAGTATGCCTTCTCCGAAGGCGGCAAGGAGGTCGTGCATTGGCGGTCCCAAGTCGGCAACGAGGCCTCACTGCGCGTGGCCCACGCGTGCGGATTCAGCATGCACGGACTCCAACCGGGACTCCTCTACGAGCGCGGGCGGGTGCACGATGCCTGGACGGCATCGATCCGCTTCGGCGACGCGCCGATGCCGAAGACCCGGTGGAGGTCCTCGCTGATCGAGACGGCGGATTTGCGACTGCGTCCCCTCGAGGAACGCGATCTCGACCGCATCGTCGAGGCCTGCAATGATCCGCTGACCCGTCGCTACCTGTCCTGGCTGCCGCGTCCCTACGGCATCGCGCAGGCAGAGGAGTACCGTGCCGACTCGATCTGGCAGGCGGCAACCGGCAGCAAGGAGATCTGGGCCTTCTGCGATGTGGCGACCGATGAGCTGCTCGGCACCGTGGCCGTCATGGGCTTACGCGGTGTCGATGACGGCTCGGGAGAGGTCGGTTACTGGACTCATCCCTCGGCCCGCGGGCGCGGTCTCACGACCGCCGCCGTGCGCGCGGCGGTCGAGCACGCGTTCTCCGCCGCCGGTCTGGATCGCCGGCGCCTCACCCTCTACGCGGCCGCGAGCAACGGTGCCAGCAATGCCATCGCGAGAGCCGCGGGATTCACCGTCTTCGGCACCCAGCATCTCGCCGAGCCCCTCGGCGACGGCAGCTTCGACGATCTCGTCGGGTACGAGCTCGTCCGCTCTTAACGCGGGAACTCACCGCGTTCGGCGAGCTCGCGGCAGGAGACCTTGCCGGGGACGACGCGGATCCGCAGATCAGGCAGGACGATATCGCCCTCGATCTGCGCCTGCCAGATATCGCCGTACACCATGTTGAGGTCAGCGGTCGTGGCATCGATCGCCGTGTACCCCTGGCCGTTGTTGTGCCCGCCGTTGCGCGAGCTGTTGTACCAGCGCGGATCGAAGGTCTTGGGCACCTCGAAGGGATTGGCATCGAAGGGGGCCGTACCGGGGATCGTGGTCAGATCCGTCGTCGCGAGGCCGATCTGCGTGGAGCCCTTCAGATCGATCCCTGGACTCGACGCCGCCCGCAGGTAGGTGATGTCGAAGGCTGCCGACCGGGCACTGATCTCCGAAGTCTCTGCCTCCCCGTCCCCGGACTGCAGATGGAAGGTCACATCGCCGAGCAGGGGCACCGACTCGGTCTTCGTCAGGCAGAAGCCGTTCATGGTCGCGCTCGCGAATCCGGCGCGCAGCACCGGTTGCGTCGTCCCGTCGTGACGTCCCACCACCGCCGTGCCGAAGCCGGCGTCCGCGGCATAGATGCGTGAGGAGGCGAAGGTCGCGTTGCCGTTGTTGATCGTGATCGTGGAGTCGAAAGCGCTGATCAGCTCCGTGCGCATCGCCGTCGACAGTGTCGCCAACAGGCCGATGCCGACCACCACGGCTATCGTGGCCCGGCCCCACCGGGTTCCGTAGGTCGCGTCGGTCATCGCACCATGATCGTCGTGTTGGGCATTCGGATGGAGTTGAGCGGATTCGCGCCACCGGGCGGATGCACATAGGGATCGCGCGAGGCGTCCATGTCGTGGGTCCACAGATAGTCGAATGTCAGGTCGAATGCGATGATGCTGAAATCGCCTCCCTGCGCGAGGCCCGAGACGATGGCGGCGATCAGCTGGCCCAACAGCCCAGACCCGCCGCCGGCGAGGGTCTGCAGCCGGATCCGGCAGACATCACCGCTCGAGCCCGCCGTGCAGATGGCACCCTTGCCCACCACATTGGCCAGGAAGCTCATGGCCGTGATCTGCGACCACGGCAAGGCGAACCAGCTGTCCCCGGTCGCGATGAGCTCGGTGCGCACGCCCGGTCCCCCGACCGTCATCGGGCCGTCGGGCTTGATCGTCAGCGTGTGACCCGCCGCCGGCCTGGGGTCGGGCGCGGTCCGCGAATCGGCCGTCAGCACCGGTGCCCCGTGCTGGGCGACATTCGGCCGGAAGGTGAGATCGCGAAAGGCGAGCTGGTACAGACTCCTGCTGCCGTCAGCCGCCAGGTAGTAGGTGTGCGCGTTCTGGGTGTTGATGCCTCTGACGTCCGCGACGATCGCTCCCGTGTCGCTGGTGCTCGGATCGCCGGCGGTCATCCGCCACTGCACGCCCGACAGACACGGGAACATCCGGGTTCCACTGTTGCGGTTCTCGAAACCGTTGCCACTCGTGGACTTCAACGGGATCGTCTGCCGTCGCTGTTGCGGATTGCCAGTGCCCGGCTGGCTGCAGTCGAAGGGCTGGTGAGCATTGCTCTGGCTGTTCGCCTCCGCGGGGTCAGCATCACCCGCGACCCAGGTCACCAGTCCGGTGACGAGGGCGAGCAGGGCGCCGAGGACGATGAACCGTTGCAGGCCGCGGCTAGGCGTCGAGGCGGTCGTCATCGGTCACCTCCCCGGCCGTCGTCGGCGTGATCGGCGCGCGGTGCTCCTCCTCGGGCGACCGGGCGCGGCGACCGCGACCGGGGGGCTTCTTCTCACCCCAGGCCCACACCATCGAGCCGCCGATGATGCCCAGCAGCGTGCCGATGAGGAATCCCCCGAGATTGCTTCCGACGAAGGCCGCCAGCGCGGTCAGCACGCCGAGCAGCCCCACGAGGCCTGAATAGTGCGGGGTGAACCAGGCGACGAGGCCGAACAGCACCATCGCGCCGCCGAGGATGTACCCCGATGACGCGCTCCACCCTCCCTGCACGGCAAAGCCGATCGAGGAGGAGGCGAGGTCGATCACCACGTATCCGCCGAGCAGCAGCCAGAGCCCACCCCAGAAAGGACGCGTCCGCCGGAAGGCCCCGAACCAGCGCCAGGCGCGGCGCACCCGGCCACGGTCCTCGGCGACCAGGGAGAACGCCATCAGTACTGCGCCGCGCAATCGGACTGGTCCTTGGCGCCGGGCAGGACCTTGATCCTCAGCTTCGGCAGATTGATCTGCCCCTGCAGATCGACGCCATAGGACTCACCGTCGAGGTGGGAGATGTTCATCGTCTGCGCCTGCAGTCCGAAAGCCCCCGGTGTGCCCCCGTCCAGCCAGTCCCCCTGATAGGAGCCCATCCCGAGGGTGTCCGCGGACTGTCCCAGCGTCAGCTTGGCGATCTGATCGCCCTGTCCGGTGAGGTCCTTGGACGCGAAGAACAACTGGTCGGCGGAGATCTCGTCACTGCCCTCCACCGTCCCGTCGACCTTCTCACCCGCGATGACCATCATCGACACACGGCCGATGCCCCCGATCTCCTGCTGCGCGACGAGGCACAGACCGTTGAGGGTGGCCTGGTTGAACCCGAACTGCGCCAGCGCCTCCTGGCCGTCGTTCAACGGCTGGGCCTTCAGATAGGCGGCGGCATCGGTGCCGTTGATCCGATCGGTATAGACCTGGTGCGGGGTATTGGCCGAGGTGAAGTTCACCGCCAGCACATTCTGCGCGACCATCGCGAACATGACCGCGAGCGCGGCCGTGGCCGCGGTCGCCATCGGCAGCGCCCGCAGCCGGGTGCCGCGCTGGACGGCCTCCGCCTCGGCCATCATCAGGTTGCGCCGATCGGACAGCCGCCGGACCAGTCCTTCGGACCAGCCGGTGATCCGCTGGCCGCGTCGTGCACGACGAGACATCGAGTACTCCCTCCCGGTACGCTCGGGCTCCCTCAAGCCCCGTGAGCATGCCGTGCTTTCGTGTGATTCAGGCGGCGCTCGTGCGGAGTGCTCGGCGACGGCCGCGACGCTCTTCACGTGCGGCGAACTTCGCGAGCTGCTTCTCGCTGTACGGGGTCCAGGCGAAGATCAGTCCCGAGCCGATGATGCCGAACATCATGCCGATGATCCATCCGCCCAGGTTGGCGAGCGGCAGCGAGGCCACCGAGAACATCGAGGCGACGATGGCCGGGAAGTGCCGCTGCGCCGGGGCGCACAGCGCGACGAGCGCCGCGGCCGCCATGCCTCCGGCGAGCAGCAGTGGGGTCATTCCGCGCACTCCCATGTGCACATAGAAGGCCCATTCCGCGCCGAAGAGCGGATTGGCCACGAAATAGGCTCCTGCCAGGAGCGCCAGGCTGCCCCAGAAGGGACGGGTGCGCCGCCAACGGGTGATACCGCGCCAGGCGCGGACGAACAGATTCGGCTTCTGCGATGTGGACATCGTCGTCTCCCTTGCCGTCGAGGGCGTGGCGGGCCGGAGCCCGCCACGCCGCCAGCGATGATCAGCTGCGCTTGACCGACAGCGACAGGTTGTTCAGCGACAGGCCGCTGAGCGTGACCGCATAGGCTTTCGCCGAGATGTTGTTCAATGTCGACTCGCCGCTCACCAGGGAGAAGCCGGTCGCGTCATAGCCCGAGGCCTGACTCGTGTCCGAGAAGCCGGAGCGCGACTGCGCCTGCCCCAGCGTGACGTTGTTCAGGCTCGCTCCATCCGGCGTCCGCAAGGTGGCCGCGTTCAGCGCGACATTACCGAGGCCGATATCGCTGTCCGTCGACGCGATCTCCAGATGGACGCCTTGCACCAGCGGCAGGTTCACCGTGGGGCTCTTGACCGTCAGACCGTCGGCCCGCGCGTTCTCGGTCTCGGCGAAGATCGTCTCCTTGCCGGTGTCGGCATCGCCGACCTGCGTCTGCCCCGGACGGACCTTGAGCGCATCGGCGCTCAGGCTGGTGTCCAGATCGAAGCCTCCGGCCGATGAGATGGTGGCCGCGACCATGCCCTGCACGATCGCGATCCCCAGTCCGACGCTCGCCAGCGTGGCAGGCACCGTGATGGCCGCGAACCGCCCGAGGCGTGCGCGACCCATTCCCTCTGTCTTCATCTATGTCTCCCTCTGACCGCTCGTCCCTCAACGAGCAGCGGTGTCGCCCTACTGGTAACTCCCTCAGTGACCCAGATCACGAGGCGACGGTCAGAGTGTAGGCATAACTCGCAGTTGCAGTCCACCAAGATCGTGATTCTCCACCCCGACTACAGTGGTGCCGCCGGACGAACCACCGAGGACCCCATGCTTTTTTCCTATGAACGCGGCACCGCCGCCGTCCGCATCCTCGGCATCGCCGCCCTCATCGGATTCTTCGTGCTGGCAGTGGGAGCCGTGGCCGCACTCGCCTTCTCGGTGCAGGTGAACGGCACGAGCATGCATCCGACTCTCGTCCACGGTGACCGCCTGCAAGCGCAGTTCTGGAACCGCTCCAGTATCGAGCGCTTCGACCTCGTCGAGACACGCACGCCCGACGAGGTCGCGATCGTCAAACGCGTCATCGGGCTCCCGGGGGACATGCTCACCGTCGAGTCGACCGGCCTGGTGCCGGTCGTGACCGTGCGGCCCGAGGGGAAGACAGCCGTCTACCGCGTGGAGAACCCACGATGGGACGACCAACCGGGCGGCGGCGCGTGCTGCACCGTAGACGGCACAGAGGGCGGCACGAGCGAGTTCGTCGTGCCCGAGGGCGAGTACTGGCTGGTGGGCGACAACTGGGGCGCGTCGGAAGACTCGCGCGTCTACGGCTTCTTCGCCGCCGATGCCATCAAGGCCAAGTTGAACTTCAGGATCCTGCCCCTGGACAGGTTCGGCACCGTCCCCAATCCGGCCTCTCTCGTGGCAATCCCCTGACCGCGACCCTCGCAGCGACCAGAACGTCGGGCGTCGGTGGCAGACTCTGCCTGTGACCGCATCCCCGCACCGCGACACCACCACCCTGCCCGCCAATCCCTGGCCGGCGCTGTGGGCCATGGTGATCGGCTTCTTCATGATCCTGGTCGACACCACGATCGTCTCGGTCGCGACCCCCGCCATCCGTGAGGCGCTGGAGACCGACTACAACACCGTCATCTGGGTCACGAGCGCCTATCTGCTGGCCTATGCCGTGCCTCTGCTCATCACCGGGCGGCTCGGCGATCGCATCGGACCGAAGAACGTGTATCTGGTGGGCTTGACGCTGTTCACGCTGGCATCACTGTGGTGCGCGGTCACCACGACGGTCGAGATGCTGATCATCGCGCGGGTCTTCCAGGGACTCGGCGCCTCGATGATGACCCCGCAGACCATGGCGGTCATCACCCGCACCTTCCCTCCCGAGAGTCGCGGGCGCGCGATGGCGCTGTGGGGTGCCACGGCAGGCGTCGCCACGCTGGTGGGTCCCGTGCTCGGCGGTGTCCTGGTCGACTCCGCGGGGTGGGAGTGGATCTTCTTCGTCAACGTGCCCGTGGGGATCATCGCCTTCGTACTGGCCTGGAGATTGGTGCCGCGGCTGGAGACCCATGCGCACTCCTTCGACTGGGTGGGCGTCGCACTCAGCGCCGCCGCGATGTTCCTCATCGTCTTCGGCATCCAGGAGGGTGAGCGCTATGACTGGGGACAGATCACCGGCATCGTCTCGGTACCCGCGCTCATCGGTCTCGGCCTGGTGGTCGGGGCGGTCTTCCTGTGGTGGCAGTCCCGGGTCCGTCGTGAGCCTCTCGTCCCGCTCCGACTGTTCCGCGAGCGCAGCTTCTCGGTCTCCACGGCGGCGATCTCGATGGTCTCCTTCTCGGTCACCGCGATGTCCTTCCCCTTCATGCTGTGGGCCCAGACGGCTCGTGGCTGGTCTCCGACCGAGTCGGGGATGCTGTTGATCCCGATGGCCGTCGTCACGGCCGCGATGGCACCGATCGTCGGCCGCTGGACCGATCGCGTCGCACCGCGGCTGCTGGCCTCGATCGGTTTCGGCGTCTCCGGAGGATCGATCCTGTTCATGAGCCAGACGGTCGCCCAGGAGAGTCCCATCTGGCTGATCCTCATCGCCACCGCGCTCGTGGGCTTCGGCAATGCCTTCCTGTGGTCGCCGCTCGCGGCGACGGCCACGCGTCGTCTGCCGATGTCGTCCGCGGGGGCTGGCTCGGGGGTCTACAACGCGACCCGGCAGATCGGCGCGGTGCTCGGCAGCGCGGCGATCGCCGCGGCGATCTCCAGCCGGCTGGCGGCCCACCTCCCGCAGGCGGCCGAAGCGGGTGCCGAGGGCGCGGGTCCCACGGTCCTGCCCCCCGAGGCGGTCGAGCCCTTCTCGACGGCCATGAGCCAGGCGCTCCTCGTCCCCGCCGCCGCCTTCCTCCTCGGCCTCCTGATCGTCCAGCTCTTCCCCCGCCCCCGCTGACCCGACCCTCCGGGTCCAGCTTTTGCCGGGTTGTGGCCCTCAGGCGGCCGCTCGAGGGGCCATTGCCCGGCGAAAGTTGCTCGCGGCGAACCAGCGTTCCCACATCACGGACGTCACCGGTGCGGGGCCAAGGTAACCCTGCTCGCGGAGTGCGTGGAAGATCCGCCAGGGGATCTTCCGGGGGTCCGACAGATCGGTGTCGTAAATGACGATAACCGTCCAGCCCAGACGTTCGAGGCACTCGCGTCGATCACGATCCCGCTCACGTTGTCGAGCCGAACGTTCGTGCCAGTAACCGTCGTACTCGACCGCGACCTGCCAGCGCACATAGGCCATATCCACCCGTGCGATGAAATGCCCGTCGCCATCGAGGACCCGGACCTGGAGCTCGGGTTCCGGAAATCGTGCCGTCACGAGGAGCAGCCGCACCCACGATTCTCGTGGAGATTCCGCCCCCTCGCGGACCCACCTCAAGGCCCGGCGAGCTCGACGCACACCGCTGAGATGCCGATCATCGGCGTACTCGACCAGCCGCTGGAGCGTGGTGAACCTCTGCGTGATCAACCAGTCCCCCGTGACCACGAGCCAGGGCCAACTGAGTTTGGTGGCGAGGTCGACGAAGGTGCGCTCCGGACTCGTCACAGGCAGGCCGTGTCGCTCACGGCTCGCGATCGAGCCTTGGCGGCGGTGACTGGCGATCCGAGCTTGCTCGCTGTCCCAATTCGTGCGTGTCGAGACATGGATCCTGCCGTCCGAGGGCACATCGAGCCCCCAGAGAGCGAGCGCCGTGTAGTGGGAGATCACGGCACCTCGTGGCGCTGCCAACAAGGCGGCACGTGCCCAGACCACGACGGTGAGGACGAGATCAGCGTTGACATAGACCCCTCGCAGCAGCCGGCGCCATCGAACCGATCTCAACTGCTTGGGCGTGAGCCCGGCTGCAAGTGCCTCCGCACGGGTGAAGGGACGGTCGGCCACATCAGCAGGAAGCTTCATTCTCAGAGCGTCATCCCGGGCCGAGGGATCGACCAGACCTCGCGGAACGATTGTGGATGTCCGGATCGTGGTCTCAACTCTGTGGACAACAAATAAATGCCGGGTTCTGGCCCTCTCCGATGCTCGGAAAGGGCCAGAACCCGGCAAATCTTGGACCCGGAGGGTCGGACCGGGGGTCAGAGGGAGGCGAGGGCCTCGTTCAGGGTGGCGCTGGGGCGCATGACCTGAGCCGCCTTCTCGACATCGGGCCGGAAGTAACCACCGAGATCGACCGGCGAGCCCTGGACCTCGAGCAGCTCGGCATTGATCTGCTCCTCCTTCTCCCGCAGTGTCGAGGCCAGCCCGGCGAAGGCCTCCGCGAGCGGAGCATCCTCGGTCTGCTTGGCCAGCTCCTCGGCCCAGTAGAGCGCCAGATAGAAGTGGCTGCCCCGGTTGTCGATCTCGCCGACCTTGCGGCTGGGCGACTTGTTCTCATCCAGGAAAGTGCCGGTCGCCCGGTCCAGCGTGTCCGCGAGGATCTGCGCACGAGCATTGTCCGTGGTCTGGGCGAGGTGCTCGAAGCTCGATGCGAGAGCGAGGAACTCGCCCAGGCTGTCCCAGCGCAGGTGGTTCTCCTTGACGAGCTGCTGCACGTGCTTGGGAGCCGAACCCCCCGCACCGGTCTCGAACAGACCACCGCCCGCGATGAGCGGCACGATCGACAACATCTTGGCGCTGGTGCCGAGCTCGAGGATCGGGAAGAGGTCGGTCAGATAATCACGCAGCACATTGCCCGTGACCGAGATCGTGTCCTGCCCCTTGCGGATACGCTCGAGTGAGTACGCCGTGGCGAGCTCCGGGCTGAGGATCTGGATCTCCAGACCGTCGGTGTCGTGCTCGGGCAGGTAGGCATTGACCTTGGCGATGAGGCTGGCATCGTGCGCACGGCTCTCGTCGAGCCAGAAGACCGCCGGATCGCCGGTGGCGCGGGCGCGCGTGACGGCCAGCTTGACCCAGTCGCGGATCGCGACGTCCTTGGTCTGGCAGGCGCGCCAGATGTCCCCGGCCTCGACATCATGCTCCATCAACACCTCGCCGGCGGCGTTCAGCACCCGCACGGTGCCGGCCGACTCGATCTCGAAGGTCTTGTCGTGGCTGCCGTATTCCTCGGCCTTCTGCGCCATCAGACCCACATTCGGGACCGACCCCATCGTCGAGGGATCGAAGGCGCCATGTGCCCGGCAGTCCTCGATGACGACCTGGTACACGCCGGCATAGGAGCTGTCAGGGATGACCGCGAGGGTGTCGTGCTCGTCGCCGTCCGGGCCCCACATGTGGCCAGAGGTGCGGATCATGGCCGGCATGGAGGCGTCGACGATGACATCGCTCGGCACGTGCAGGTTGGTGATGCCGCGATCGGAGTCGACCATCGCGAGCTCCGGGCCCTCTGCGAGGGCGGCGTCGAAGGCCGCCTTGATCTCGGCGCCGTTCGGCAGCTTCTCCAGGCCGGCGTAGATGCCGCCGAGGCCGTCATTGGCCGAGAGGCCGGCGGCCTTGAGGTCGGGGCCGTACTGCTCGAAGACCGGAGCGAAGAAGGTCTTGATGACGTGGCCGAAGATGATCGGATCGGAGACCTTCATCATCGTCGCCTTGAGGTGCACGCTGAAGAGCACACCCTCGGCCTTGGCCCGGGCGATGGCATCGGCGAGGAAGGCCCGCAGGGGCGCGGCCTGCATGACGGTGGCGTCGACGACCTCACCCTCCAGCACCTTCAGACCGTCCTTGAGGACGGTGGTGGTGCCGTCGGCGGCCTCGTGCACGATCCGCAGCGTGTCGTCGGCGGCGAGCGTCACCGACTGCTCGTTGGCTTTGAAGTCGTGCTCGCCCATCGTGGCGACATTGGTCTTCGAATCCGAGCTCCACGCGCCCATACGGTGCGGGTTCTTGCGCGCGTAGTTCTTGACCGAGGCCGGCGCGCGGCGGTCGGAGTTGCCTTCGCGCAGCACGGGGTTGACGGCGCTGCCCTTGACCTTGTCGTATCGGGCGCGGATATCGCGCTCCTCGTCGGTGGTCGGCTCGTCGGGATAGTCCGGCAGTTCGTAGCCCTGCGACTGCAGCTCGGCGATCGCGGCCTTGAGTTGCGGGATCGAGGCCGAGATATTCGGCAGCTTGATGATATTGGCCTCGGGACGCTTGGCCAGCTCACCGAGCTCGGCGAGGGCGTCGTCAGTACGCTGCTCGACCGGCAGCCGGTCCGAGAACACCGCGATGATGCGCCCGGCCAGGGAGATGTCGCGGGTCTCCACCTCGACACCCGCGGTGGCCGCGTACGCGGAGATCACCGGCAGGAAGCTGTGGGTGGCGAGGGCGGGGGCCTCGTCGGTGTGCGTGTAGATGATCGTCGATTCGCTCACGGCCCCAACCTACCGCCCATCGAGGCGACGACGGTCGCTGGCGTGGCCCTGAGCGCCCGGAGAGCCCCCGCTCCTACCAGAACTCGACGACCTCGGGAAGCCTGTCCACCAGGCGGACGCGCGTCTCAAAAGCGCATCCGGCGCCTAACGTGAGGGCTCGTCAGGATCTCCGAAAGCCCAGAAAGGCACCTCGATGACTTCTCGGTACCGTCGCCGGTTGGCGGCTGCAGCGGCCCTCGCCTCGCTGATCGCGACTGCCGCGTGCGCGCCTTCGGGAGCCGGAGGCGGCACCGACGCGGATGCCACGTCGCTCTCCCTCGTCGGGTTCGCGGTGCCGAAGGCCGGCAACAACGCCGCACAGGCCGCCTTCGCCGAGACCGACGAGGGTGCCGGGGTCAGCTGGAAGGAGTCCTACGGCGCCTCCGGCGACCAGAGCCGCGCGGTCGCGAGCGGCCTGGATGCCGACTACGTGCACTTCTCCGTGACCCCCGATGTCACGCGCCTGGTCGATGCCGGACTGGTGGACGAGTCCTGGGACGACGGACCGAACAAGGGCATCGTCACGGACTCGGTCGTGGTGCTCGCCGTGCGCGAGGGCAATCCGAAGAACATCCAGGGCTGGGACGATCTGGCCCGCGACGATATCGGCATCGTGACGCCCAATCCGGGATCGTCCGGAGCGGCGCGCTGGAATATCCTCGGCGCCTGGCTGCACATCGTGGGCCAGGGCGGTTCGCCGGAGGAGGCCGAGGCCTTCCTCGCCGATGTGCTCGACAACGTCCAGGCCTTCCCCGGCAGCGGCCGCGACGCCACGCAGGCCTTCCAGAGCGGCACGGGTGATGTCCTCATCTCCTATGAGAACGAGGCGATCCTCGCGCGGCAGAACGGCGAGCCGATCGAGTACGTGGTGCCCGAGGACACCCTGCTGATCGAGAATCCCGCGGCGGTCCTCACCGATGCCGATCCCAAGGCGGAGGCCTTCCTGGACTTCGTGCTCACGCCCGAGGGCCAGACCGAGTACGTGAGCAAGGGCTTCCGGCCGCTGCGCTCGGTGGAGGGAATCGAGGTCGGCGAGGTCGAGGGAGCAATGGATCCGCAGGAGCCGTTCCCGGAGATCACCACGCTGTTCACGATCGATGACGACCTCGGTGGGTGGGACGAGGTCAACGACACCTTCTTCGATGAGAACGAGGGCATCATCACCCGGCTCCAGACCGCCGCGGGACTGAACTCGTGACGATCGAGCAGCTCGATCCGGCCGCGACGGTGCGAACGCGCCGTCGCGGCCGGGCGCGGTCCACCCTCGACCGCCCCGCCGCGATCGGTCTGGGGATCGGTGTCACGTGGTTCAGCATCCTCGTCCTGATCCCGCTGGCCCTCATCGTCTTCCAGGCGGCCGGCGGCGGCTGGGGCGTCTTCGCCGAGACCCTCGGCAGCTCCCAGACGGCGGCGGCGATCTGGCTCACCGTTCGCCAGGCCCTGCTCGTGACCGCGCTCAATGTCGTCATGGGCACGCTCATCGCATGGGTTCTCGTCCGCGATGAGTTCCCCGGCAAGCGAGCGCTCGAGATCATCATCGACATCCCCTTCGCACTACCGACGATCGTCGCCGGACTGGTGTTGCTGAGCCTCTACGGGCCCGCGAGTCCGCTCGGGATCGATGTCTCCAATACCTCGCACTCGGTGTTCCTCGCGCTGTTGTTCGTGACGCTGCCTTTCGTGGTGCGGGCGGTGCAGCCGGTGCTCATGGAGCTGGAGCCCGAGGTGGAGGAGGCCGCCGCGTCGCTCGGCGCCAGCACCTTCACGACCTGGCGCCGCGTCATCCTGCCAAGCCTGACGCCCGCGATCGCAGCCGGCGCGACGTTGTCCTTCGCGCGGGGGATCAGCGAGTACGGCTCGCTCGTGCTGCTCTCGGGCAACCTGCCCTTCGAGTCCGAGGTCGCGTCGGTGCGCATCTTCACCTATATCGAGAATGACAACCCGGCCGCTGCCTCGGCGGTCGCCGTCATCCTGCTCGCGGTGGCGCTGGCGGCGATCATCACGCTGAACCTGATCTCCCGGAGAGTGGCCCGTCGTGACTGAGCTCTCCACCGTCCGCCACCCCCGCCGTACGCGGGCGACCTATGTGCGCCGGGCGATCGTGCTGGCCTATCTGTTCTTCCTTGTGGTCTGGCCGGTCTCGCTCGTGGTGATCCACACCTTCAGTGATGGCAACCACCTCGTCGCCGCATTACAGGACCCGGTAGTGGTATTCGCCCTGCAGATGACCGTGGTCGTCGCCTTCTGGGCCGTGATCATCAACACGGTCTTCGGGGTCGGCATGTCCCTGCTGCTGGTCCGCTACGAGTTCCCCGGCAAGGGCCTGCTCAACTCGCTGCTCGACCTGCCGCTGTCGGTCTCCCCCGTGGTCATCGGCCTGGCGCTGCTGCTCGCCTACGGCCCGCGCGATGGGACCTTCGCTCCCCTGCTCGGCGCGATCGACTTCCAGGTGATCTTCTCGGTGCCGGGCATCATCATGGCGACCGCCTTCGTCAGCCTGCCCTTGGTGATCCGCGAGATCGTGCCGGTGCTCCAGGAGGTGGGCACCGAGCAGGAGCAGGCGGCGCGTTCTCTCGGCGCCGGCGGCTGGCAGACCTTCCGTCGCATCACCCTGCCCTCGATCCGGTGGGCCCTCGTGTACGGCGTGGTGCTGAGTCTCGCCCGCTCGCTCGGCGAGTTCGGCGCCGTCAAGATCGTCTCGGGCAATATCACCCAGCAGACCCAGACCGCGACCCTCGTCGTGGAGGACAAGTACCTGGAGTTCGAGCGCGGCGCGGCCTATGCGACGAGCTTCCTGCTCACCCTCATCGCTGTGGCGGCCCTCGTGATCGTCACGATCCTGCGACCCAAGGAGAAGAAGTAAGCATGGGCATCGAGATCAGCGGCGTCAACAAGAACTTCGGCGACTTCGTCGCGCTGCGCGATATCGACCTGACGATCCCGAGCGGTGGCCTGACCGCGCTGCTCGGCCCCAGCGGCGGCGGCAAGTCGACGCTGTTGCGCATCATCGCCGGCCTGGAGACCTCCGATAGCGGGACGATCGAGATCGAGGGCCAGGACACCACCCGGGTACCCGCCCAACGGCGCAATGTGGGATTCGTGTTCCAACATTACGCCGCCTTCAAACACATGTCGGTGGCGAAGAATGTCGCCTTCGGGCTGGAGATCCGCAAGCGCCCCAAGGCCGAGATCAAGCGCCGGGTCGATGAGCTGCTGGAGCTCGTGCACCTCGAGCAGTTCGCCCACCGTCTGCCGGCGCAGCTGTCGGGCGGCCAGCGCCAGCGGATGGCCCTTGCCCGCGCGCTCGCGATCGAGCCGAGCGTGCTGCTGCTCGACGAGCCCTTCGGTGCCCTGGACGCCAAAGTGCGCAAGGAACTGCGCGACTGGCTGCGGCGGCTGCACGACGAGGTCCACGTGACGACCGTGTTCGTGACCCACGACCAGGAGGAGGCCCTCGAGGTCGCCGACAGCATCGTGGTCATCAACGACGGGCGTATCGAACAGATCGGCACGCCCGATGACCTCTACGACAAGCCGGCGAGCGAGTTCGTACTGAGCTTCCTCGGGCCCGTCACGACCCTCGGCGACAAGCTGATCCGCCCGCACGATATCGAGATCTCGCGGCTGGAGCAGGCTGCCGTCGTCGACGGGCCGATCACCCGGTGGACACGTATCGGTTTCGAGATCCGGTTGGAGGTCACCCCGACCGATCCGCGCTACACCGAGCCGGTTCAGGTGACGGTGACACGCAGTGAGGCGACGGCCCTGGATCTCCACCAGGGCGACCACGTCTGGCTGCGTCCCTCCGTCGGTGCTCAGTCGCTTCCCACGCCCTGACCTCGGCCCAAATGGTCAGCGGGGGTGCGGCGTTCGACCAGGACGGCGACCAGGACGATCACGAGACCGCCCGCGGCCAGTCCGGCGCCCACCAGGCTCGGCGCGCGGTAACCGTGGCCCGCGGCGATGACGATGCCGCCGAGCCACGCACCGAGACCGTTGGCGACATTGAGCGAGGAGTGGTTCAGCGCCGCGCCCAGCATCTGCGCGTCCCCGGCCGCGTGCATGAGACGGATCTGAAGTCCCACCGCGACGATGCTGCCCAGTGCGCCGATCGCGAATACCCCCGCCATCGTGAAGACCGGCTGGTCCATGACGGCGTAGAAGCCCACCAGCACGGCGACGCTCACGGCGAAACCGCCGACGATCTGCCGCACGTTGTCCCAGTCGGCGAGGACTCCCGCCAGCCAGGTGCCCACGACCGAGCCGATGCCGAAGGCGAACAGGAACCACGGGATCGTGGTCCGCGGCAGGTCGGCGACATCGGTGACGATCGGAGCGATATAGGAGTACATCGCGAAGATGCCGCCGAAGCCGACCATACCGGCGGCGACAGCGAGGAGGACCTGCGGTCGCTTGAGCGCCGCGAGCTCGCGGCGGATGGTGGCCTCGGGCGTGCCCGGCACGCGCTCGACGAAGAGCCAGATCAACCCGGCGGTCAGCAAGGAGACGACCACCACGAACACATACGCCGAGCGCCACCCGAAGTGCAGACCGAGCCACGCGCTCAGCGGGACTCCTGCGACCGTGCCCGCCGAGAGGCCCATCATGACCCGGCTGACCGCTCGCCCCTTCATCGATGCCGGCACCATGGACGCGGCCAGCAGCGAGGCCACACCGAAGTACGCGCCGTGCGGGAGTCCTGCGATGAATCGCGAGACGAGGACGGGAAGATAACCCGAGGCCAGTGCGGTCAGCGCATTGCCGAAGGCCAATGCCACGACCAGTCCGATCGCGAGCTCCCGCTTGGGCAGTTTGGCCCCGAGCGACACGATCAGCGGCGCGCCGACCACGACGCCGAAGGCATAGGCGGTGATGATGTGACCCGTCGTCGGGATCGACCGATCGATGCTCTCGGAGATGTCGGCGAGCAACCCCATCGTCACGAACTCGGTCGTGCCGATGGCGAACCCGCCGAGCGCGAGCGCGATGATCGCGAGACCGAGATGGGTAGGGCGCCGGGTCTGAGTCATCGTGGTCACAGAAGATGCCAACGCGGCACCGAAGTCGTCTGTTCCACGGAAGGGCCCGATCGGACCGTCATGTGGGCACAGTCATAGTCAGAGCTTGTCGAGCGGCGCGTACCGCAGCAGCAGCCGTTTGACGCCCTGGGAGCCGAAGTCCACGCTCGCGACCGAGTTCTGCCCTGAGCCGTCGAGTGCGACGACCGTGCCTAGGCCGAAGGTGTCGTGGGTGACCCGGTCGCCGGGTTCGAGCGGGATGATATCGCGGGTGGCCCGCTTGGAGCGCGCCGCGACATTCGCCGAGCGGAACGAGCCGCTCTCGCGCCGGGCAGATGCCGAAGGCGTGCTCGGGGTCCACTGTGCGGCGGACGATCCGAGACGCCTCCAGTCCATGACGTGATCGGGCACCTCCTCGAGGAACCGCGAGGGAGGGTTGTACGCGGGCGCGCCCCACGCGGACCGTACCGAGGCGCGGGTCAGGTAGAGCCGCTTCTGAGCCCGGGTGATGCCGACATAGGCGAGCCGGCGCTCCTCCTGCAGCTCCTTAGCGTCGCCCATGGAGCGCATATGCGGGAAGACACCGTCCTCGAGACCGGTCAGGAAGACCACGGGGAACTCGAGCCCCTTGGCCGTGTGCAGCGTCATGAGGGTCACGACGCCCTCGCCGTCATCGGGGATCGCATCGGCATCGGCGACGAGGGCGATCTGCTCAAGGAAGGCGGCGAGGGACCCGGGCGTCAGGTCCCCGGCATCGACATCCTCCCGGGCCGTCTCGGCCTCGTCGGCCAAGGTGGCGGCGCCGGCGACGAACTCGCGGGCCACCGCGACGAGCTCGGCGAGGTTCTCCACGCGGGTCTCGTCCTGCGGATCGCGGCTCTCCTCCAGGACCGTGAGGTAGCCCGTCCGCGTGAGGGCGGCCTCGATCACGGCATCGGCGGGAGCGCCGGTGTCGGCGAGCTCTTTCAGTCCGCCCATCACCTCGGCGAACTGCCGGACCGCGGTGCGCGACCGGGTGGCGAGCTCCTCGACCTCGTCGGCACGGTGCATCGCCTCCCAGAAGCTGACCTGCCGTCGCTGGGCGAAGCGGTCGAGGGCGCTCTCGGCGCGATCGCCGATACCGCGCTTGGGCTCGTTGAGGATCCGGCGCAGCGAGACGTCATCGCGCGGGTTGACGAGGGCCCGCACGTAGGCCAGCGCGTCCTTGACCTCCTTGCGCTCGTAGAACCGCACGCCGCCCACCACGCGATAGGGCAGGCCGACCCGGATGAACACTTCCTCGAAGACGCGGGACTGGGCGTTGGTGCGGTAGAAGACCGCCACATCCTTGGGCTCCGCGGCGCCCTCGTCGGTGAGCCGATCGATCTCGTCGGCGATGAACTGCGCTTCGTCGCGCTCGTCATCGGCGACATAGCCGACGATCTGCTCTCCGTCCCCCTCGGCGGACCAGAGCTTCTTGTCCTTGCGGTCGTCATTGCGGCTGATGACGGCATTGGCGGCGGTCAGGATGGTCTGCGTGGAGCGGTAGTTCTGCTCCAGCAGCACCGTGTGGGCATCGGGGAAGTCGGACTCGAACTCCAGGATGTTGCGGATATTGGCACCGCGGAAGGCGTAGATCGACTGATCGGAGTCGCCGACCACCATGAGATCGGACTCGGTGTCGCAGAGCTCACGGATGAGCGCATACTGCGCGTGGTTGGTGTCCTGGTACTCGTCGACGAGGACGTGGCGGAATCGACGCCGATAGGTCTCACGGACGTCCGGCCAGCCCTGGAAGAGGTGGACGGTGTTCATGATCAGATCGTCGAAGTCCATCGCATTGGCCGCGCGCAGACGCTGCTGGTAGAGCGCGTAGCACTCGGCGTACTGCTGTTCGGTGGGCGTCTGCGCGCGGCTGGACGCGGCCTCGTGGTCGACGAGCTCGTTCTTGAGATTCGACACGTGGTGAAGCACCGCGCGCGGGTTGACCTTCTTCGGGTCGAGGTCGAGGTCGCGGCAGACGAGGGTCATGAGCCGGCGCGCGTCCGCGGCGTCGTAGATCGTGAAGGACGAGGTGAATCCGAACTTGTCCGCCTCGCGGCGCAGGATCCGCACACAGGCGGAGTGGAAGGTCGAGACCCACATCATCCGGGCCCGGCCTCCGACGAGCTCGGCCACGCGCTCGCGCATCTCCGCGGCGGCCTTGTTGGTGAACGTGATGGCCAGGATCGATCCCGGATGCGCACCCCGCGCGGAAATCAGCCAGGCGATGCGCCGGGTCAGCACCCGCGTCTTGCCCGAGCCCGCGCCCGCCACCACCAGCAGGGGCCCGCCCGTGTGGGTGACGGCTTCGCGTTGGGCATCGTTGAGCCCCTCGACGAGACGGTCCGATGTGGCCACACGTGGGGCGCGGTCGGAGGCCGGCGAGGAGGGCACGGGGAACGGCAGAGTCATCGTCCTCCAGACTAGTGGCTCGCGCCGACGCTTCCGCGCCCGAGCGGCGCCGGCGAGTGGCCCTCTCGGGCCAGAGCGATCATTCCGGGAGGCGGTCGGCACCGTTACCACCGCCGCAGCACAATGGAGGTATGGAATGGACGATCGACTCCGACGCGGCGGCTCCGCCGTTCGAGCAGCTGCGTCAGCGGATCGCCGAGGCCGCCGCCTCCGGCGAGCTGCCGGAGGGTGAACGGCTCCCCACGGTCCGGGCATTGGCGGAGACGCTGGGGCTCGCGGTCAACACGGTTGCTCGCGCTTATCGCGAGCTCGAGGCGATGGGCGTGATCCGCACCGAGGGGCGCCGGGGGTCCTTCATCGCCAGCACCACCCTGACCCACGACGACACACGCAATGCGGCGATCGCCTTCGCCAAGTCCGCACAGAGCCGCGGCATGGGCCGTGCCGAGGCCGTCGCCCTCCTCGAGAGCGTCTGGTGACCCGAACCCGTTGAGTGTGACGTTTGGACGGTGGAAAAGGCTTTTCCACCGTCCAAACGTCACACTCAACGGGTTCGGTTAGATCAAGCGACGGTCGCTGGCCCAGCGGGTGAGCTCATGGCGGCTGGACAGCTGCAGCTTGCGCAGCACATTGGAGACGTGGGTCTCGACGGTCTTGATCGAGATGAAGAGCTCCTTGGCCACCTCCTTGTAGGCGTACCCCCGCGCGATGAGACGCATAACCTCGCGCTCACGCTCGGTGAGCCGGTCCAGGTCCTCGTCGACATGCGCCACGGCGATCGTGCCGGCAAAGGCGTCCAACACGAATCCGGCCAGCCGCGGCGAGAAGACCGCATCGCCCGCCGCGACCCTCTCGATACCGTCGACGAGCTCGTCCGCCGCGATGTTCTTGGTCACATAGCCGCGCGCACCGGCCCGGATGACGCCGATGACGTCCTCCGCGGCGTCGCTCACGGACAACGCGAGGTACGTGGCACCCGGGGCCCGTGCGATGACCTCCGGACCTCCCCCGCCGGGCATGTGGACATCGAGCAGCACGACATCGGGACGATGATCGGCGATGACCCGCACCGCCGAGGGGACGTCCTCGGCCTCCGCGACCACCCGCACCCGCCCCGCTCCCACGCGTTCGAGCTCAGCACGCACCCCGGACCGGAACATCGCGTGGTCATCGACGACCACGACTCGCAATTCATCCATCCTCGTCCTCCTCGGCCGGATCGTCCCACGGCATCGTCAACACGATCTCCGTGCCCTCCCCCGGCGTGCTCTTGACGGCCGCCTCGCCACCGTGGCGGCGCATCCGTTCCATGATCGAGCCCCGGATGCCCTGCCGGTCGTCGGCGACGGTGTCGGGATCGAAGCCCGCCCCGCGGTCACGGACGAAGACCTCTCCCCGGTCCGCGGCGAACTCGGCATAGACGTCGACGCGTTCGACGCCGGCGTGCTTGGCGGCGTTGACCATGGCCTCCCGGGCGGCCCGGAGGAGCGCCACGGCATCCGGGGACAGCGGATGGTCGCCGACCGCCACCAGCTCGACCGCGACGCGGTGCGTGGTCTCGACATCCTCGGCATCAGTGCGCAGCGAGCGCACCGCCGTGCCGTCACCGGGTGTCTCGTCACCGTACAGCCAGGACCTCAGCTCACGTTCCTGGCGCCGCGCCAGGGTGGCGACGGTGCGGGGGTCGGAGGCGTTCTTCTGCAGCAGCGCCAGGGTCTGGAGCACCGAGTCGTGCAGGTGGGCGGCCATGTCCGCCCGCTCCTGCGAGCGTATCCGCTCACGTCGCTCACTCTCCAGATCGTGCCAGAGACTCCCGATCCAAGGGCCGAGGATGAGTCCGATGCCCAAGACCGCCACCACTACGGCGGCGACCAGATCGAGGGTGGCATTCCAGCCTCGGCCCTCCGAGATGACATAGACGGCCGCGAGTCCCATGAGACCGAGACCGGCGGCGATCCGGGCCCAGTAGCCAGCACCGCGCGTCTGCCGCAGCCAGGAACTCCAGGTGGCATCGTCGAGCTGACGCCAGATCAGGGCGACACCGAGGGCTCCGACGAGCACAGGGATCAGCAGACGAGAGGACACTCCGCCGCCGAGGACCGAGATCAGCGCGAAGACACCCAGTCCGACGGCCCCGATCGCGACCGTCTGGGCGATCTCGCGGGCCGATGTCCGCTCCGCGCCGCGCATGCCGGCTCGCGTGGCCGAGGCGATGCCCGGTGTGTCATCGGGGGAGGCGAGCGGCAAGAAGCGCCAGAGCAGCAGATAACCGATGATGCCGGCGGCATTGAACCATGACGCGACCACGAAGCCGATGCGGATCCACACCACCGGCACGTCCAGATGGTCGGACAGCCCCGCCGCGACGCCGCCGACGATCCGCCGGTCGGCGGGCCGCGTCGCTCGGGGATGCGGCGGGGCGGCGGAGCTGGTCACGGCACCAAGCCTCACACGCGGCCGCGCGAGCGCGCCACCAGGGACGACCCCGGCGCGGCCCTGATACGACACCGGGAGGAATCAGGGAAACACCCGATGGTCCCCGGCAGGCTGGGCGGCCACGATGGAGACATGAACGATCAGGACACATCGGCGCCCCGGGACGCGTCCTCGTCGCCGCGCCGACTGCAGGACTTCGAGAACGCACGCCGTCCGCACTCGGACCGGATGATCGCCGGCGTCTCCACCGGCATCGCCCGCTGGCTCGGCATCGATCCGGTGATCGTGCGCGTCGGCTTCGTCGTGCTCACCCTCGTCGGGCTGTCCGGTCTCGTGCTCTATGGCGCATGCTGGCTCCTCATGCCCGAGGAGGGCAAGGACCGCAGTGCGCTGGGAGAGGCCTTCGGCCTCGAAGAGAATGAGAAGCAGTTCCGGCTCGTGGGCCTGGTGATCGCTGGAGCGATCGCCATCGCCGCGATTCTCGGTGACAGCGCCTGGGGACTCGGAGGCTGGGCCTGGGTGACGCTCTGGGTGCTGTTCTGGATCGCCGTCCCGATCGCCCTGGTGTACTGGTTCGTCTCGGGGCGGCACCGTCGTGGCACGGTCGCGGCCTCAGTCACCCCGGGGACGCCCCACGATCCGCCGAGCTCGGCGGCGCCACCGTTCGCCGCGACCTCCGCTCCGGCTGGTCACGACTCCGCCACGACGACATTCGAGGGAGATTCCGGACCGGACGACGAGGACGATGGCGTGCAGCCGCCGGCCTCCGGACCTCCTCTCGTCCACGGCCCACCCACGCCCTCCGGGCCTCCGTACACCTGGTCACCGGCCCTGTTCCTCGGTACCGTCTCGCTCATCCTGCTCGCCTGGGGCGGCCTGTGGCTGTGGTCCGAGCAGGTCTCGGAGATCGCTCCGGAGATCTACGCGGTGACCGGTCTGGGCATCACCGCACTGGGCCTGCTCGTGGGCAGCAAGATCGGCAATCCGGGTCTCCTCATCCCGGTCGGCCTCCTGCTGTGCGTCGCTCTGGCAGCGACCTCAGCGCTGCCGAATACTCGCGCCGGCGACTTCACCTTCACGCCGACCTCGGTCGATCAGGCCACGCGTGCGATCGACACCGGTGCCGGCCAGGTGACCTACGACCTGAGCGCTGTCCCCGAGCCGGAGGATCTGGGCGGGGAGTCCGTGGAGATCGATCACGGGCTCGGCCTGGTCAGGGTCATCGTGCCCCGGGACCTCGACGTCCATGTCGACGCCACCATCCGGTGGGCGGGGCAGGTCAAGGTCTTCGAGCGCACCGCCGACGGGTGGAAACCACGCCTCGACTACGGCGACACCGGATCCGAGGCATTCAGCCTGTCCATCAGCAGTTCGGCCGGAGCCATCGAGGTGATCCGACGATGAACATCCATCCCTTCCGCGTGACGCCTGTCGTCTTCGGCGTGCTCTTCTTGCTCGTCGGGGCAGGATGGACAGCACTCGAGTACGACATCATGACCGGCGCTCAACTACGGCTCGCCGGACCGATCGCCCTCATCGTGATCGGCCTGATCGGCGTGGCCCTGACCTTCAGGAGGAGAACATGACCGCCAAGAAGCTGACTCGCTCCACCCGCGACAAGATGCTCGGTGGCGTCTGCGGTGGCGTCGCCGCCTACTTCGGCTGGGACTCGACGCTCGTGCGGTTGATCGCCCTCGTCGCGGTCCTCGTGACCCTGCCGGTGAGCATCGTGGCCTACATCGTGGCGTGGGCGATCATGCCCCAGGAGCCGGCGACCCCGTGGCAGACGGGGACCGACGCTCCCAGCGGTCCCGTGCCGTGATCGCGCTGGCGGTGAAATCGCTGAAGACCCCGTCCACGCCTGCGTCATAGAACGCGAGGTATTCGGCCAGTGCGTCGCCATGATCGGCGGCGTCCTGGCCGATCCTCATTTCCGCGGGCAGGAAGCGGTTCTCATCGCGCAGGGTCCACACGTGCACGGCCAGGCCGAGCTCGTGCGCGTCCCGGACGAGAGAGGTCGGGCCGCTGAGACGGTCGTTGCCATCGCGGCCGATCACCAGGCTCTTGTGCGCGCCGACCCCGTCGGCATATTCCGCGATGAAGGCCAGGCCGGGGGCGGAGGCGAGGAAGGCGTAGTCCCGGGTGTCTGCCGCGGCGATGAGATCATAAGGGGCCCCCGCATGCTCCAGCAGCTGGATCAGCGGCAGCGGCGTCCGCGCTCGCAGCCGGCGCAGATTGCCCGGCTCCATCGACTGCAGGATGACGGGAAAGTCCGCATCCTCGTGGTTCAGATCCCAGGCCTCCAGCCGAGCCAGCAGCAGTCCGTCGATGTCGATGCCGTTCTCCGCGAAGTAGGTCGGGTGCTTGGTCTCGGGGCAGACGCCGACGCGGGGCTCGTCACGTCCGCGGCGGGTGTTCTCCGCCGCGGCGATGTCGAGGACCTCGTCGAGGGTGAGGATCTCCCCGGCACCGTCTTCGTTGTGCCGTCGTAGTGCCGGGAAGCGCTCCCGCAGACCGAGGGACTTGAGCTCGGCGACGGTGAAGTCCTCGGCGAACCAGCCGGTGACCGAGGCCCCGTCGACCCGCTTGGTGGTCTTGCGGTCGGCGAAGGCCGGTCGCTTGGCCACGTCGGTGGTGTCGGAGAGCTCGTTCTCGTGGCGCACCACCAGGACTCCGTCCCTGCTCACCACGAGATCAGGCTCGATGTAGTCGGCCCCCTGCTCGATCGCGAGCAGATAGGAGTCCGCGGTGTGCTCAAGCCGGGAGCCGGGGACTCCGCGGTGCGCGATGACGGTCGGTGCGCTCACGACCTTCACGCTACACACCGGCGAGGTGTACTCGATCGATCACGCTGTGGGAGGGGCCATCGCCTTGGCCCTCCCCGTACGGGGACCACGCCGGGTGGATCACCGAGTTCGTCGGTGCCGACGATCCCCGCGTCGAGCGACTCCGCCGTCTCGGCTCTCTCGGCTAGTCAGGCGCGGGTCACTCCCACTCGATCGTGCCCGGGGGCTTGCTGGTGACATCGAGGACGACGCGGTTGACCTCGTCGACCTCATTGGTGATGCGGGTCGACATCCGTTCGAGCACGTCGTACGGGAGCCGTCCCCAGTCGGCGGTCATGGCGTCCTCGCTGGTGACCGGGCGCAGCACGATCGGATGGCCGTAGGTGCGGCCGTCGCCCTGGACACCCACCGAGTGCACGTCGGCCAGCAGGACCACCGGGAACTGCCAGATCTCGGCATCGAGACCGGCCTTGGTGGTCTCCTCGCGCACGATCTTGTCCGCAGCCCGCAGGATGCGTAGACGGTCGGCGTCGACCGCACCGACGACGCGGATCGCGAGACCGGGCCCGGGGAACGGGTGCCGCTCGACGATGCCGGCGGGGAGGCCGAGCTGACGGCCGACCTCGCGGACCTCGTCTTTGAAGAGCGTCCGCAGGGGCTCGATCAGACCGAACTCGAGATCCTCGGGCAGCCCGCCGACATTGTGGTGGCTCTTGATATTGGCCGCGCCCTCACCGCCACCGGACTCGACGACATCGGGATACAGCGTGCCCTGCACGAGGAAGCGCACCGGCTGACCCTCGGGGGCCGCCTCCACGACCTCGCGCTCGGCCTGCTCGAAGACGCGGATGAACTCGCGGCCGATGATCTTGCGCTTCTCCTCCGGGTCGGAGACACCGGCGAGGTGGCCGAGGAAACGATCGACGGCGTCGACGACCTTGAGCTTGACTCCGGTCGAGGCGACGAAGTCCTGTTCGACCTGTTCGGCCTCCCCCTCGCGCAACAGCCCGTGATCGACGAACACGCAGGTGAGCTGGTCGCCGATCGCACGCTGGACCAGGGCGCCTGCGACCGCGGAGTCGACTCCCCCGGACAGGGCGCAGATGACGCGAGCATCACCGACCTGCTCGCGGATCCGCTCGACCTGCTCGTCGACGATATTGACGCTTGTCCACGTCTGCCGGCAGCCGGCGATCTCGAGGAGGAAGCGTTCCATGATCCGCTGTCCGTGCTCGGAGTGCAGGACCTCGGGATGCCACTGCACCCCGGCGAGACCGCGGCCGACATCCTCGAAGGCCGCGACGGTGGCGCGCGGCGAGGTGGCGTTGACGGTGAACCCATCAGGTGCCGCGACGACCTCGTCGCCGTGGGACATCCACGACACGAGCTCATCGGGCAGTCCTTCGAGGAGGGTGCCGGGCTCCCTCACGGACACCCGGGTGCGGCCGTACTCGCGCTGACCGGTCTTGGCGACCTCGCCGCCGAGGGCCTGAGCCATCGCCATGAAGCCGTAGCAGATGCCGAACACCGGCAATCCGGACTCGACCACCGTCGGATCCAGTCGCGGCGCCCCGGACTCGTAGACCGACGAGGGTCCGCCGGACAGGATGATGGCCTTCGGTTGCTTGGCGAGCATCTCCTCGGCCGGCATCGTGTGCGGGACGACCTCGGAGTACACCTTCGCCTCGCGCACGCGCCGGGCGATGAGCTGGGCGTACTGAGCGCCGAAGTCGACGACGAGGACGAGGTCATGTTCTGGGCTCACCCCTCGATTCTAGGGAGCCCCCGCTGCGGCGGGGAATGCGGCCGTAACCTCCCCACGGACGTGTCGTTGGGCACAGTGGGTTCGGCACCGATTTCCCTCCCTCCCGGCCGGACCCCGCGCCCGGGGGGCGCGAGAGAGCCCGACCCGATCACTCCCTTCGGGTCGGGTTCTCGTCCGTCAGCAGCGGTCGTCGAGCTCCCGCAGGTAACAGAGCATCCGATAGTCGGTGCCAGGCTCGATGTTGACGAAGCCGTGCCGCTCATAGAAGCGCCGGGCGTCGACATCGATCTCGTCGACATTGATGTGCATCTCGCCGCCGCCACGGGCGATCACCTCGTCGACGGCACGTCGCAGCAGCATCGTGCCGATGCCACCGCCACGCAGGGACGGCACGACGTAGAGCTCGTCGAGCACGGCGAGCGGTCCGTCGCAGTACACGGTAGGTCTCAGCGTCACCACGGCGTATCCCGTCGGATCGGCAGGAGGCCCGGAGAGGAGGACGAAGGCCGAGGAGTGGGCCAACAGGGCGCGGAAGCGCGGGAGCAGCTGCTCGTAGGCCGGGGTGGGCGTCTCGAACTCGACGGCGAAGTCGACCTGCAGACGGGCCGCGACCTCGGCATCGGCGACCGTGGCCAGGGTGATCGCGTGGGCCTCGGTCATGGACGGCTCCCGTACCGCCCGGCATCGCGGATCTCTCCGACGAGCTCCTCGAGCACATCCTCGAGCATGACCACACCCAGTACGGTCCCCGAGCTCTCCTCCGCGACCCGCGCCATGTGCGATCCACGCGCCTGCATCGTGCGCAGGGCGTCCAGCAGGCCGACCGTCGATCCCACCGTTGCCAGCGGCCGCACCCACTTGTCGGCGATCGGGGACGTACGGATGGTGTCATCGGTCGCCAGGACATCCTTGATGTGCAGGTAGCCGACGAGCTCCTGCTCGGCGTCGACCACCGGGAAGCGCGAGAATCCGGTCCGCGCGCAGGCGACCTCGACATCGGCGGGTGTCGCAGCGCGATCGATGGTCACGATCGTGTCACGGGGCATGAGGACGCGGGCGATCGTCGCGTCGTGGAAGTCCAGTGCTCCGGTGACGAGGTCGTACTCGTCCTCATCGAGGAGTCCCTCGCGGCGCGACTCCTCGACCAGGCCGGCGACCTCGTCATGCGTGAAGGTCGATGCCACCTCGTCCTTGGGCTCGATGCCCATGAGCCGGACCGCGCCGTTGGCGATCGCATTGAGCGCGATGACCAGCGGCTTGAGCACCCCGATGACGCCCAGCATGAACGGACCGAGCACGAGCGACGCCCGGTCCGGGGCGGCGAGCGCGAGGTTCTTGGGCACCATCTCGCCGTAAACCACGTGGAGGAACACCACCAGCGTCAGCGCGATCACGAAGGAGATCGGGTGGACGAGCGTGGATGGCACATCCAATAGCTCGAAGCCCGGTTCCAGCAGATGGGCGATCGCCGGTTCGCTGATCGCTCCGAGCCCCAGTGAGCACATCGTGATGCCGAGCTGTGCCGCGGCCATCGCCAGCGTGACATTCTCCATCGCCTTGAGCGCGAGCCGCGCGGAACGCCGTCCGGACTGCGCGAGGGGCTCCAGCTGTGTGCGCCGCGCGGAGATCAGCGCGAACTCCGAGGCCACGAACAGCGAGTTGAGCCCGAGCAGCACGAAGGTCAGTCCGATCGCCCACCAATAGCTCACTGCTCGCCCCTCACCTGGACCGAGATGTGCTGGGTATTCGTCGATCGGAGCCCGTTCCTGTTGACGAAAACGGAGCGAATCTCGGACCTTCGCTCGTTACGCTCGCTCACTGCTCACCGCCGATCGACTCCTCGACGGTCATCGACACGCGGTCGATGCGGCGTCCGTCGACTCGTTCGACGGTCAGCGTGACCAGCAGCGGCACGAGCGACTCCTCATCGCTGTCCGGGGTCTGCGTGAGCTCCAGCACGACCTGATCCCCGCGGTCGGCGAGGCGTCCCAGGCGCTCGAGGACCAACCCCGCGATCGTCTCGTAGTCCTCGCTCTCGGGGAGGGCGATCTCGGTTCTCTCGAAGACCTCATCGGGTCTCAGCAGCCCCGACAGCGACCAGGTGCCATCGCGACGGTGCCGACTGTGCGCCGACAGCCGGTCGTGCTCGTCGGCGATATCGCCGACGATCTCCTCGACGAGATCCTCCAGCGTCACCACACCGTCAGTACCGCCGTACTCGTCGAGCACGATCGCCATCTGGTGCCCCTCCTCACGCAGCAGCGCGAGCAGCGGATCGAGCTCGATCGAGTCCGGGACGGTGGTGGGCGGGTCGGCGATCTCCTCGACCCGGACCGAACGACGGCGGTCGACCGGCACGGCGACCGCCCGCTTGATGTGCGCGATGCCCACGATGTCGTCGGGCGACCTGCCGATCACCGGGAACCGCGAGTGCCCGGTCTGACGAGCCGCCTCGATGAGGTCCAGTGCGGTGTCGTGCTCGTCGAGGAAGCGCACTCGCACGCGAGGCGTGCGGACATCCGCGGCGGTGCGGTCGCCGAAGGCGATGCTGCGAGCGACCAGCTCGGCCGTCTGGTCGTCGATGGCACCGTGATCGGCCGAACGCAGGACGAGCGATCGCAGCTCGATCGGCGAACGGGCCGAACGCAGCTCCTCCTGCGGCTCCACGCCGAGCCACCGCAGGGTGTTGTTCGCCATCTGATTGAGGCCGCGGATCGGCCAGCCCATCGCCCGGGTGAACCAGCGCTGTGGCAGCTGGGTCACCACCGCGGTGCGATAGGGCAGGGAGAGGGCGAAGTTCTTCGGGATGAGCTCACCGACGAGCATCGTGACGATGGTGCTGAGCGCGAGGGCGATCCCGTAGCCGGCGGCACGCAGGCTCCCGCCGGACAGACCGAGGGCCGCGAGCGGGTCGTGCAGCAACCGGCCGATCGCCGGCTCCGCCAGATAGCCGATGGCCAGATTGGTGATCGTGATGCCCAACTGCGCGCCGCTGAGCTGAGTGGAGAGCGTCGTCAGCGCCTTGCGGGTGCCCGCGGCGCCGCGCTCCCCCGCGGCCGCGCGTCGGTCGACGGTCGCGCGGTCGACGGTGACGAAGGAGAACTCCGCGGCGACGAACACGCCGCAGCCGATCATGAGCAACAGGGAGGCGGCCAGCAGCAGCCATTCGGTCACGGCGGTGATGTCCTCATTCGACGGATCGTCACGTCCCACGTCGGTGGTCCGCTAGGTCGCCACTGTACCCTCAGATGGCAGCATTTCTACCGTGGGGAGAGAACCTACCGTGCCCATGTACCAGTACCAGTGCACCGACTGCGGGGAAGGCCTGGAGGTCCGCCAGAGCTTCTCCGACGACGCGCTCACCGAGTGCCCGGCGTGCAAGGGCCGCCTGCGCAAGGTGTTCGGCGCCGTCGGCGTGGTCTTCAAGGGCTCCGGTTTCTACCGTAACGACAGCCGCTCGGGCTCGTCATCCCCATCCAGTGACTCGTCATCGAGTACGTCCGCTTCCGGTGAGTCCTCGAGTTCGTCGTCCTCGTCGAGCAGCTCCTCGACGACATCCTCCTCCGCCCCCTCGAGCGGCGCCGCCTCGACCGGCAGCTGAGCCGGGGCCGCTGCGCCGACCCTGTGGACGACCGAGGACGGATCGGCCTCCTCCGCCCTAGGGTCGCGGCATGGAGCGCCTGTCACGCCTGATCGCCGATCACCGCCGCTCGCTGTGCGCCGTGCTCACCGGACTGGCGGTCTTCTTCGCCCTTGCGACCCTGTCGGAATCCCCCGCGACCACCCAGGTCGAGGTCGCGGCGCGGGATCTGCCGAGCGGTCACCGGCTGACCGCCGATGACATCCGCGTCATCGAGGTACCCGAGGAGGCCGCCGTCGAGCACCGGCCCGAGGAGATCGCCGGGCGTCAGGTCGCCGGCCGGATGCGTGCGGGCGAGCCCTTCACCGACCATCGGGTGATCGACCCGCGGTCCTTGCCCGAGGGCATGGTGCTCGCGAGCGTGGTCGTCGAGCCGGAGGTGGCCGCCTTGGTCAGGCCCGGTGATCGCGTCGATGTCCTCGCGATCGCCGACGGAACCGACGAGGAGGAGCTGACCCTCGCCACGGCGGCCTCCGTCGTCCTCATCGAGGAGGCGGATGCTGGGACGGCCGTGGGGGTCGAGGCCGCCCCGGAGGCCGCCGCCGCGATCGCCCGTGCCACCCTCGTGGGCAGGCTCACGCTCGTCCACTCCCTCGGGTGACTGGTCCATCACGGCACTGGGGCATTACAGTTCACCTGATGGCTTTCTCCACCAGGGGGTAACGCAGACATGCTCAAGGGCTTCAAGGACTTCCTGTTCCGCGGCAATATCGTCGACCTCGCGGTCGCGGTGGTCGTCGGCACGGCCTTCACCGCGCTTGTCGCGGCCTTCACCTCGTCGTTCATCGACCCGCTCATCGCCTCGCTCGGCGGGGTCGACGCTCAGGGATTCGGCTTCCGAGTCCTCGGCGACAACCCGAACACCTTCATCGATATCGGCGGCTTCATCAACGCGGTCATCACCTTCATCATCACCGCCGCGGTGGTGTACTTCATCTTCGTCGTGCCCTCGAAGCGACTGCTGGAGCGCCTGCAGCGCGGCGAGGAGCCCGAGCCGGAAGGCCCGACCGAGGACATCCTGCTGCTGCGCGAGATCCGCGACGCGCTCGCCGGAGGGGATTTCGAGCGCGGGTCCGATACTCCCCCGGCCGACCGCACGTAGCGGTCAGCTCCCGTGGTGCGGGGGCCGATCGCGTAGGATCTCGCGTTCGCGCGATCCGGTGTCGTCGCCTCCCGGATCGCGCTCGTCGCTCGTCGTCTCGGGCATCAGATCGCCCAGCAGTTCCGCGGCGCGGCGCAACCGCTGCCGGCGTTGCGATGCGGTCTCGTCAGTCACGGGCGGGGAACCAGTCCTCGGTGAGTTCACGGTGGCGCGGTCGCCATCCGGTGCGTTCGGTGAAGAGTGCTGAGCTGACGCGATGCGAACGGGTCAGCATCTCCATCTTGTCACCGCCGAGTTCGACGATCCAGGGAGCGAGGAAGTCCCCGTGCTCGCGTCCGGCGGCCACCGCGATCAGATCCGCATAGGTCCGTCGGCGCAACGGCTCCGCTCCGACATTGTAGGCGCCGGGCGGGGCCCCGAGTGCCGCCACCACGGAGGTGCCGATGTCGTCGGGATGGATGACGTGCATCCATCCGTCCGGGTCGCCGAGGGCGAAGGGCTTGCCGCGCCGGGCGCGGCTCAGCACATAGCGCGTATTGCGGTCATCGCCGACGATGAGCCCGTAGCGCAGCCGCACCGACACACCGCCGGTCTGTTCGATCGACCGGGCATGGTCCTCGGCGATGACGAGAGCCTCGGTGACCCAGGTGACGTCGACCGGCGAGGACTCATCGATCCACTCGTCCCCCCGCCCCTGGTAGATGAAGCTGAGGCTCTGCTGCACGAACCGCGCGATCCTCAGCTCGCGCGCCATCTCGGCCACGGTCGCCGCGCCCTCTCGGCGCAGGCGATTGACGGCGGTCAGCGAACCGGGACGGTAGGCGGTCGCGCCGATCGGGATGCGGGTGGCGAAGTTGACCACGACATCGCAGCCATCCATGCCCGCCCGCAGCGCGGTCGGATCGAACACGTCCCCGTACCAGGCCTGTCCTCCATGACGCTCCACGAGCTCGGCAGCACCGGGACTGCGCACCAGACCGACGACATCGTGCCCGGCCTCGACCAGGGCGTCGACGGTGGCCAGACCCATGACGCCGTTGGCGCCGGTCAAGAAGACGCGCACGGCCTACCCCACCAGGTCGACGATATCGGCGATCGAGTCGACGACGCGGCTGGGCCGGTAGGGGAACCTTTCGATCTCCTCACGGCGCGTGGAGCCGGTCATCACCAAGATGGTGCGCAGGCCGGCTTCCAGCCCGGAGAGCACATCGGTGTCCATCCGGTCGCCGATCATGACCGTGGTCTCGGAGTGGGCCTGGATCTGGTTGAGGGCACTGCGCATCATCAGCGGATTGGGCTTGCCGACGAAGTAGGGCTCGATCCCCGTGGCCCGGGTGATGAGCGCCGCGACGGAGCCGGTGGCCGGCAGCGGTCCGGTCGGCGAAGGCCCTGTGGTGTCGGGATTGGTGGCGATGAAGCGGGCACCGCCGACGATCAGCTGGATCGCGCGGGTGATCGCCTCGAAGGAGTAGGTGCGGGTCTCCCCGAGCACGACGTACTCGGGATCACGGGAGGTCATCGTGTACCCGACGTCGTAGAGCGCCTGAGTCAGCCCGGACTCGCCGATGACATAGGCGGTGCCGTTCTCGCGTTGCTCACTGAGGAACTTGGCCGTGGCCAGGGCGCTCGTCCAGATCGCACCCTCGGGTACGTCGATGCCGCTCGTGCGGAGCCGGGCGCGCAGGTCCCGCGGGGTGTAGATCGAGTTATTGGTCAGCACGATGAACTTGCGGCCACTGTCGCGGAGGGCGCGGATGAACTCCGCCGCACCGTCGATGGCGCGTTCCTCGTGCACGAGGACGCCGTCCATGTCGGTCAGCCAGTTCTCGATCGATTTGTCCATGTCACCCATTGTCGCCTACCGGCTCAGCCGGACAGGCCGAAGAACTCGGTCATGAGTGCTGTGATGTTGATCGAGCGGGTGCTGCTGCCGAGGCCGGGCAGCGAGGGGCCTCCGGGCCAGTGGTGCCCTTCACCGTCGATCACGTAGAACACAAGGCGGCTCTCGTCGCGACAGACATCCCATCGGGTCACCTGGACGTCCTCGGCGATCTGCTCGCGTTCGACGTGCGCGCAACCGTCGTGCACGGCCCACGCGTTCATGACCTCGGTGGCCGGTTCGACCCACTGGATGACGGTCTCACCGCCGACGAAGGGCACCACGGGATCGGCAGTGCCGTGGGCGTAGATGATCGACGCGGGCGGCGCGCCACCGCAGCGTTCTGGCACGTAACCGGGAGCCGCGACGGCTCCGAAGGCCTTGAATCGCAAGCTCGGGAGACAGGCGGCCGCGAAGGTCATGGCCGATCCGTTGGAGAAGCCGGTCATGAAGACGCGTTCGTCGTCACCGCACCAGGCGTCGACGACGTGCTCGCGCAGGTCGGCGATGAAGGCGAAGTCCGATCCGTCGACCTCCGGTCCGGTGGAGAAGTCCCAGAGCGCGGGCGTCCCCTCGGCCTGGGGGGCGATCACGATGAAGCCGTACTGCTGCCCGTACTCGGGGAAGCCGGTGTAGGCCATCGCGGCGGTCGCCTCTCCCCCGCGGCCGTGCGTGACGAAGACCACGGGAAGACGCTCGCCGTTGAACCCGTCGGGAATGTCGACTACGAAGCGCCGCTCCTCGCCGTCGACATCGAGCGTGTGGGTGGAGGTGCCGGGCTCGGGCACCTCGCACGCCCCCGTTGGCCCGGCGTTCCAGCTGGGAGCCGGCGGCGGCGAGGGGGCCGGAGCGGGTTCCCTCGCGCACGCCGCCACCGATGCGCTCAGGACGAGCAGCACGATGATCCGTCGAAGCACGCCACGAGTGTGCCACTGTCGACGCCGAGATTCGACGCGACGATCCCCCGTGGGATGATGTTCGCGTCGCCTCCGTAGCTCAGGGGATAGAGCACCGCTCTCCTAAAGCGGGTGTCGCAGGTTCGAATCCTGCCGGGGGCGCTTTGTGATCTCTCAAGAGATCGGAGACACCCGGACCTGCGGATGCAGGTCCGGGTGTCGTCATTTCTGGGGTTGGTAGTCGCGTTCTGGGTTGATTTCCAGGTCGCGGAGGAGTTCTCCGGTGGCGGCTGCGACGACGCGGACGTGGAGGTCGACCACGAGCAGGATGACGTGGGTTCGGGCGTGGGTTCTGCCGATGCCGATGTGGTGGAGTCGTCCGGCGATGCGCAGGGTGACGACGCCGCTGGCGTCGACGCGGTCGTGTCGGATCCGGGTGTGGGTTTCGGCGTCGCGGCTGCTCGAGGGCAGTGCTTTGGGGAGCGCGTCATATCGGCTGGCGGGGGTCGCTCGGTGCGGGAGTGAGCGGTGCGGCCGATGGTGGTTGTAGTGCTCGACGAACTCGTCCAGGAGTTCCTGCAGCTCGGCGAGCGTGGCCGGCTGCCGCGGTTGGGCGCGGAGCCATTTCTTGAGGGTCTGCTGGAACCGTTCGACCTTGCCCTGGGTGGTGGGGTGGTTCGCTCGGCCGTTCTTCTGGATGACGTGGAGGCGGCGGAGTTCGTTCTCCAGGGCGTTGCGGCCGGGCCGGCTCGCGAATCGGGTGGTGAAGACCATGCCGTTGTCGGTCAGGGTCGACGCTGGGATTCCAGCAGCTCTGACGGCTTCGCGGAACGCGTCGCGCACGATGATCGCGGTCACGACGCGGCGGGCGGTGACACCGATGGCTTTGCGGGTGCAGTCGTCGAGCCAGGTCAGGATCTCGACGCCCGTGCCGTCGGTGAGGCGGTAGTGGGTGAAGTCGGATTGCCAGCACTCGTTGGGTAGGGAGGCCTCGAATCGGACGTAGGAGGACTTGGGGCGCTTCTTCGGTGAGGGTTCGACCAGGCCGGCGCGGGTCAGGTAGCGGCTGATCGTCGCTGGCGAGACGGTGGTGTCGTGGTGGTGTTCGAGGTGCCAGGCAATGGTGTCGGGGCCGGCGTCCAGGCCCTGCTCGGACAGCTCGTGTCGCAGGCTCACGATCAGCTCGACCACCGCTGGGGCGATCGCGCTCGGTGAGCTCTTCGGACGACGGGACCGTGGCTCGAGGGCTGCGTCGCCCTCGGCTTCGTAGCGGGCTTTGAGCTTGTAGACCCAGGAGCGGTGCACGTTGTAGCGGACGGCGACCTCAGCAGGTGACTGGTGCTCGACGAACAACGCGGTGATGACCAGACGAGCCTTCGACATGCCCGAGCATCAACCCACCCCGGGTGTCTCCGATGTCTTGAGAGATGTGTCGCCGATGTCCTGAACCAGCACACTGCCGGGGGCACACAATGGTCGAAGTTTGAACATGCGACACCGCAATCAGCGGTGTCGCATGTTTGAGCGAGCCCGGTGTACGAGCTGGGATCCTTCGCGCGGTTGCAATGCACCCGGGCCGGCCTGCGCGGGGGCATCCCCGTCGCGCCGCTCGGGCTCGCCTACTTCGCCACCGGTGTCGCCTGCGCGGGCATGGCACAGACCGGCGACGGCTGGTGGTACCTGCGGATGGCCGTGTGCTGGTGGACGACGCTCAAGCTCATCGGCAACGCCCTGTACGCCACAGTCATCCTGCCGACCGTCCGCGCACAAGAGAACCTCGCCGTGCGCCGCGCCATCCGTGAAGAACAGCGCGTTGCAGCCAACGAGGACCAGCCGCGTCAGGTCTGGACACGTGACCGCCGCCTCCAGCTCACCCGGAAGTACGTCACGACCTGATCACCAGCGACGTGAGGGCGACACGATGACCGGGAGATGTGATCAGGGTGTGCGGGAGTCGAGGAACGCGCGGGGCGTCATGATCTGCGGGCGATCCACGTCGAGTACCAGGAAATGCTTGTCACCGGTCACGATGACATCGACGTCGGCGGCGAGCGCGGCGTCCAGGATGGGCTGATCGTCTACGTCGGCGATCGCCAGACCCTCTGAATCAGGTTGGTCGGGCTCGGCCAGCTCGTACTCGATGCTCGCCAAGAGGGTGTCGAGCGCGGGCAGCAGATCGGGACGCTTGCGGGAGACGACCTCGTGCAGCTCGTCGATGATCCATTGGGTCAGCGCCAGTCGCTCGCCGGCCAGCACGTGAGCCAGCACCTCGCCGGGAGCCGAACGCGGGAACAGCAGTGCCGAGATGACGACGTTGGTGTCGACCGGCACTCGGATCACGAAGCGCGGCCCCAACCTCGGACCTCATCGACCAGCGCCTGCACGTCCCCGTCGTCACGCACGCCGAAGTCCTCGGCCGCGTCGGCGAACGTCTCCTGCGCGCCAGCCAGCGCCGCCAAGGCCGCGTTCGCCACGACGACCTCACCGTTGGGCTTCTCCACGAACAGCACCTTGTCGCCAGGCATCAGCCGCAGGCGACGTCGTACTTCGGCGGGCACGGTGATCTGCCCGTTGGCCGACAGCTTCGCCAGGTTCATCAGGACACTCGATTCTTGAGAACTCCGAGTTTACCCGTCCGGGCCGGGAGCGACCAGAGTCTCCTCACAGAGCTCGTACCTGACTGGTGTGACGGCGTCGATACGGTGCTCAGCGCGGGTGAGGGCTATCGCTACCTGCTCAAGACGGTCGCGGCCGGTGATGGTGATCGGGACATGTCGTTCCCGTTGACCCGCTACTACGCGGAGAAGGGAACTCCGCCGGGTCGCTGGCTCGGGTCGGGGTCTGCCGGGCTTCGGCGGCGACATCGGCGTGGGCGAGGAGGTTACCGAGAAGCAATTGCGCCGTCTGCTCGGCCAGGGGCGTTACCCGGTCACGGGTGAGGCGTTGGGGCGGGCGTATCCCCGGTTCAAGACCACTGCCAACGCCCGGGGCGAACCCTGGATCTGCTGGCCGGACCGGCCGGGACCGTGAAGACCACCACACTCGGTGCGCTGCGCCGTGCGTGGGAACGCGAGCACGGAATCGGGTCGGTGGTCGGGCTGGCACCGTCGGCTGCCGCTGCCGACGTGTGGGCCGCGGACCTGGGCATCGGCACGGAGAACACCGCCAAGTGGCGTCACGAGCATCGCGAGGGCCGCTGGGATCTTGCGGCCGGTCAGCTCGTGCTGGTCGACGAGGCCTCCCTGGCGGGCACGCTCGCGTTGGAGGAAATCGCCTCCCATGCGGCCGAGGTCGGAGCGAAGATCGTGCTCGTCGGCGATTGGGGTCAGCTGACCGCCATCGACGCCGGCGGCGCGTTCGGGATGCTGGTCCGTGACCGCGGCGCCGCTCCCGAGCTGACCGACGTGCGCAGGTTCAGCCATGAGTGGGAGAAGACCGCCTCGCTGCGTCTGCGGCTCGGGCACGCCGACGTCATCGACCCCTACGATCAGCACGGCCGACTACTCGGCGGCGACCATGACGACATCCTCGAGAACGCCTACGCCGCCTGGCAGCACGACACCGCCGCCGGAAAGACCAGCGTGCTGATCGCCGAGACCCTCGATACCGTCACCAGCCTCAACGCCCGCGCCGGCACCGACCGCGTTCTACGTCGCCACCGACGCTGCCCACCTCGAAGAACACCAGAAGCACGACGGGCCCGTGACCGCCGCCACCGTCGCGCGTGCAGTGGTCCAACACGAGGGCGCCGAGAAGTCCGCACACGAGACCATCACCGCCGAACACGAAGCATGGTCCTCGATCGGGCATCTGGCCGACCAGTAAGAGACCATCGCCCAGCAAGCCCAGGCCGAGAAGGTGGAGACCGTTCTCGCCGGCTCCGGGCTCACGCTCGCCCAGGTGGAGGACCTGATCGACTCCGAGGCGTTCGGCTCCCTGATCGCCGAACTTCGGCGCGGGCAGGCAGGCGGCGCCGATCCCGCCAATCTCATCACCCGAGCCGTGGCCGCCGGAGGGCTGGAAGGCCAGGCCGACCTCGCCGCGACCTTGCGCAACCGCGTCAGACGCCTCGCCACCACGTCATCGGGCGGCACCCGCCGCCCACGCCGCCCCCGTTACATCGCCGGACTCATCCCCGAAGCAACCGGTCCCATGCCCGCCGACATGACCCAAGCCCTTCGTGAGCTGAGAGAACTCATCGAGCACCGCGCCACCGCCCTCGCCGCCGCCGCGGTCAGCGGCGGGCAGGCGTGGCTACGCGACCTCGGAGCCGCGCCCACTCGTGTGGCTAACCGGGCTTCGTGGGAACGGGAACTCGCCACCGTGATCGCCTACCGCGACCGCTACGGCATCACCGATCCGTCAGCCGCGCTTGGACCCGCCACCGGGACGCAACTTCAACGCGCGGACCGGCAGCGCGCCGACGCCGCCCTCCGCCGGGCACAGCGCCTCACCGCCGCATCCGCTCCCAGGTGACGTCCCAGGGAGTGGATGCTCCTATAGAACAGAGACCCGACCTGTCAACGATTTCGGTCAGTTCTAGACCTAGAACGTGTGCGCCGCCCCCGGGGAGGGATCCCCGGGGGCGGCGCATCCGTCGCGCGCTATACCGCGCGACGGCGGAGTATCAACACGGCACTGCCTCCGAGCCCGAGCAGGGCCGCCATGATCAGCGTCCAGCCGAGATCTTCCATTGAGGCGCCCGTCCTCGGGAGACCGCCACCGGGCACCGCGACCTTCCCGGGATCGTCCGCATCAGACGGCGCGGGCTGCGGACTCTGGTTTCCGGGGTCGCTCCCGGAACCACCGTCGTCGCCACCACCAGCGCCGGGGTCGTCGATACGGATGTCGCCCCAGCCGATCAGCTCGCCCTCGGCATCGACTGCGGAGATGCGATGAGTACCCGTGGTCCCCGCGGGGATCGTCACCGTGTAGCTCCCGGTGCCGGTCACCCGCGTCCATCCCAGGAACTCCGGCGCCCCGTGGAAGAAGGTGCCGACCCACGTGTCGGCATACTCCCGGGGGAGCACGACCTGATAGGTGTCGCCTTCGACATGGGTCACGAGCAGCTGCCCGCGGTTATCGCTGGTCAGCACGGGAGCATCGGGAGTCCCCTGAGGCTCCTCCTCTTCACCCGGATTGCCCGGCTCCTCGCCACCACCGTCGTTGTCCTGCACGGTGAGCGTCGCCGCCTCAGAGGTAGCGGTGCCGACGGAATTGGCGAAGACCGCGCGCACCTGAGTCCCACTCTGCGATAGCGAGACCGACTCAAGTGCGAGCGTGGATCCCGTGGCACCGTCGAGATCGGCCCATTCGGTATCGGCAGTGCGGGTCTGCCACTGCACGGTCGGCTCCGGGGATCCGACCGCCTTGGCCATGAACCGTGCCGTCTCACCCGGGCGTGCCGTCTGATCGACAGGCTGCTCGACAACCACGGGAGCCGTCTGTTCGGCCGCCCAATCGGCAGTCGCCGTCAGGCGCGTGATGTCACGGACCTCGACCCGGAGCACGGCTCCTTCCGCTATGCCGCCGGAGTAGGTGGCTTCCGTGCTCCAGTCACGCGCCAGCGTGGAGGTCCCGCTGCCATCGACGGTGAAAAAACGGTACTCATAGTCGCGCGTCTCACCGGCGGCCTCGGTCACACCACCCTGAGGCACGGCGGTGAACTCCGGTGCCTGCTCCTCGCCTGCTGCCGTGAGCGTCACGCCGAGCGGCGAGTAGGGCTTGAGCTGGGTAGCCGGATCCAGTCCCGCATTCGCGAGTCCGGCTACCGCCGCATCCCAGCCGGGCGTGCCCTCGGGGGCGTACACCACCGGGCTGGACGGGGTCGCATACGCGCTCATGCTCAGCTTCTCCAGATCCCCGGACACCACGATGGTCTGCGGTGTCTGCTGGGTGACATCCACTTCCTTCATGCCCGGCCCGAAGTACGCCGTCTTATTCACGACATTCCCCGAACCGAAGCTATCGTGGAAGACTGCACCCTTCGCCCCGCGGACGACGAGATGCTCAAGACTCGTGCCCATCATCCAGAAGCTATCGAATTCACGGATCTGGGTACCGAAATCGAGTTCTCGTAGAGAGCTGTTGAAATAGAACCCGTTGACGGACTCGAGGCTGTCCGGCAACACGACATCACGAAGAGACGATGCGGAGTTGAACGCTCCCGTACCGAGCTTGCGCACCCCCTCAGGGATCACCACCCGCTCCAGTGAATTGTTGTTCCGGAACGCCTGTGAGCCGATCTCGACGGTTCCGTCCACCACGGTGTACTCGGTGCCCTCACGCGTGGGCAGCGAGAGTTTCAGCACCAGACCGTCGGGCTCCCGCCCATAGAACACATTGTCATCGGCGAAGAAAGTCTCATTCGCCGGGTCGACCGTGAGCGTCTTGAGCTTGGGATTCCCGGTCAGCACATTCGTGCCGATCTCGGCCACGGAAGCTCCGAAGTGAATGCTCGTGAGATTCACCGAGTTCATGAGAGCCGAATCGCCGACCTTCGTGACCGAATCGGGCACGACGAACTCGGTCAGTGAGTTGTTGTACGCGAAAGCGCTCGCGCCGATCTCTCGGAGCTGATCTCCGAACTCGATCTGCGACAGCTTGTCAGCATAGGCGAAAGCATCGGCGCCGATGCTCTCCACACCAGGGAGGGAGATCCGCGCGAGCTGGCCATTGTTGACGAAGGCACTCGCGTGCAGGGTCCGCAGCGATCGCGGGGCCTGTAGTTCCGTCAGCTGTGCGGCGCTGAAGGCACTCGAACCGATCGTTTCGAGCCCTTCGGGAAGCACCAGGCGCTTCGCCCGGGTTCCGAGGACCGCCCACGACTCGATCGCGGTGGTCCCCTCAGGCACGGTGAGGGTGTCCCCGGTCAGTTTCGCCGCCGGATAGGCGATCATCCGCTCACCGGACCGGTCATAGAGGATGCCGTCGCGCTCACTGTAGTGGGCTGTCCCGGGAGCGACCACGAAGCGCTCGAGGCTCGGGGTCGCCGGACCCGAACCCTCAGCCGTGAACACGCCGATCAGCTGATCCTTGCCGACATTCTTGCCGATGACTGCTTCTTCGAGTGCCGGGTTGTAGGCGAAGGCGGCATGTCCCACATCCGTCAGCGAAGCGGGCAGTGTCACGGATACCAGCGCGGTCTGCACGAAGGCCTGCGCGCCGACCGACTCCACCTGCCCCAGGTCGACCGACCGCAGCGGTGCACCTCCGAAAGCGCCGTCGCCGATCGTTCGGGTGCTCTCGGGAATCGACACGGCACGCAGCCCGGAAGCGGTGAAAGCGTACGGTTCGATGCTGACGAGTGACTCAGGAAGATGCACCTCGCCCAGACTGGAGGTACGCGAGAATGCCGATTCGCCGATCTTCGTGACCTGATCGCCGAAGGTCACCTCGGTGAGGGTGTTCACGGCCTCGAATGCCTGGGAAGGGACCTCCGTCAGGTTCTCGGGCAACCGAATCTGCTGCAGTAGCGTCTCCGCGAAGACACGGTGACCCATGCTCCGCACCGAATCGGGCAGTTCGATGGACTTCAACGCCTGCGAGGACACAAAGGCCTCGGCACCGATCGATTCGAGGCGACTTGCCCGGCCCTCCTCCGGGGCGTCCTCGATCACGACCTTCTGGAGCACGGGCATCGCCGCGAACGCCGCGTCACCGATGCGCTCCACAGTGTGAGGGATCTGCACCGATGTCAGAGCGGTTTGCGCGAATGCTCCCTCGGCGATCTCGCGGACTCCCGTAGGGATGCTGATGACAGAGCGGCTCCCCCGGTAGCCGAGGAGCACTCCATCTTCGATGGCATAGTCGGCATAGTCGGCCTGCCGGACGGAGACCGGAACGGCCGCCACGAAGTCCCGGCCATCGGCATTCGTGACCGTCGCGGTGATCTCGGCCTCGCCGAGGGCTCGCGCCGAGACGGTGCCCTCGTCATCCACGGTGACGATGTCCTCATCCGAGCTCTTCCATACCGGCGTTCGGTCGCGCAGGCTCGGCGCGAGTAGTGCCGTCAGGGTCTGCTCATCGCCTTCTCCCAGGGTCAGTGCCCCCGGACTGATGACGACGCCCGTCTCCTCGCTCACATTGGCGACTGTCACCGTCGTCGTGGCAGCGAAATCGGTGCCGCGAGCTGTCGCGGTGACCAACGCCTCGCCTTCGGCCACGCCGGTGAGCATGCCGCCACCGTCGACCATCACCACATCGGGATGATCGGAGACCCAGTCGATCTCGGTGGCGACGGCATTCTCCGGCAGCAGCGATGCCGTCAGCTGCTGGGTCTGGCCCGCGAACAACTGCACATCCGTCTGGTCGATCTCGATCCCCGAGACCGGCGACTCGAAGAGCGTCACCGTCAGCGGCGTGCTCGCATTCAGTCCGTAGTCCCAGACGTAGAGGACCGCGGTCGACGGAAGTTCACGGTCACGGTTCATTTCACTTTCCGAGTACTTCCACGACTCGCTGATCTCGCTCAGCGGGATGGTGAGTTCATACCGCTTCTTGCCCGAGTCGTCAGTCGACGTCGGATCGTCGAGCACGGTGCGATGGAAGTACCCTGCACCGGCGTACTCCTGCAGATCCACCGCGGCGATCCAGCTGTCGTCGCTGAGTACCACGCTGAGCGCCGCGTCATCTCCGCTGCCGACGAGTTCAGCGGATTCCACCTTGGCTGGCGTGTTGTCGTAATAGATGTTCGACTCGACGCTCTGGGTGGCGCTACCGGGCCCACTGGATGTGGCGGTCTGGCGCAGTGTGTAGGTGCCGGATTCGAGTTCGGTGTCCTCGGCATCGAAGGCGCTGAGGACGGGCTTGGGGGAGAGCCGGCTCTCGGCGTAGAGGATGCTGTCTATTCTCGGCTCGTAATAGGACTTCGCCACCTTCGAATAGGAACGGTCGAGGATGGACGCATCGTCCTCGTCGCGGATCAGCTCATAGGTCAGCTTCTCGGCATTGCGCAACAGTCCCGTGACCGGTTGCACCTGGTTCGGGCTCGGACCGTAGCGGGTCGGCGACATGACGAAACGGTCCTCATCGACGTACTTCTCGGGCTCGAGAAGCGCCATGTCCTGCGCCTGCTGGTCCAGGGGGTTGACACCCAGGGGCATGCCGTCGCCGAGCTTGGCGAGGGCCGACCCGTAGATGTGCGCCTCCCCGCTCGCGATCGAAGCATCGAAGACCGGAGCATCGGACCAGTCGCCGTAGAATCCGACGAACGGCACCGTGAGGTCAGGGACGGTGTCGGAATTGAGCCGCACGAAGCCATCGATGAAGGTGCCGTTGACGGCTTCCTTGACCCCCTCCTTGAAGGCATCATTCGCGGTGATCGTCACGCTCACCCGGGCTGAACCATTCGCCGGTACCGTCAGCGAGTTCGCCTCGGCATCGCCGCCGAAGGTGATGTCCACACCCTGATCGGTCCAGTCGACCTGGTCCTTTTGGAAGAGTCCATCCGCGATCCGGTCCGACAGGGCCGTGGCATCGAGCTCGTATTTCTGCGCGGCGTCGCTGAAATTGCGCGCTTCGAAGGTGAACTCATAGGTTCCCTCGCTGCTGTCGCCGAGCGAGGCCGATGGGCGCGAGTCATTGGGGGCGCCCTCCACGGAGAGGACGACCGGTGTCGTCATCGCACCCGGGGCGTTGACCAACCCGGCGCCTTGCACACGAGGCGTGTAGAGGATCCCGTCGGTGCGGGGGTTCTCGATGGGAACCGCGGTATTCATCAGGATCTGCGATGCCAGTGACGAGTACTCGGACTCCTTCACGTCCTGGAATTCATCGCTCTGCGCGAGATGCTGTTTGACGAGAGCGAGAATGCCGGCGGTTTGGGGGGCCGACATCGATGTGCCCGACTCCCAGTCATAGCCGCCGGGAACCGCAGAGTAGATCCGACCACCCGGTGCGGTGAAATCGGGCTTCAACTCCAGTTCCGGTGTCACACCGGCGCTGGTGAAGTCCGACATGGTGAAGTGGTCCCCCGCGACATCGAGCAGCGAGCTGTCGACTGTCAGGGTGCGATCGGCGGCCGCGAGGAGTGCCTCGCCGGCGGCCTTGGAGATGAGGGCGGCGGGAATGGTACCGGAGCTGACAGCAGGCGTGGCGAGAACCTTATTGTCCTCGTCGTCGATGAAGATCACCGCCGCGGGATCGACGATGCCCTGAGCGTTGACGAGCTTGTGCTCGAAGGACAGGCGCTCGCCGGCTTCCTCGCCTCCTCGACGCACGAGCAGGATGGTCTCGGTCGATGCGGTACCGGAGTCTGCGATCTCCTGTGAGGCGCGCCGCATGTCCGCGGAGGTTCCAACTCCTGCATCGACATAGGGATAGGTGCCGTCAGCGAGTTCGGAGAAGGCCACCGCGACACCGCCGGCCGTCGGCTGGGCACTGACGTAGTGCGCGCGGGTGCCGTCGCTGCCCCGGACATATGGCCGGGCCTCGGCATTGTCCACGCTCGCCACCGCGAGGGTGTCGTTCAAGCTGGCGGGCGAGCCGACGATGCCGTAATCGGGGTCCGTGACATAGGGCAGTGACGCGCCGCTGGTGTTGTTGACGGCGGCTGTATCGGAGTTCCCGGCCGATACGTTGACGATCACGCCTTCGGCGCGCAGCTCGGCGTAGATGGAGCCGTAGAGTCCTTCACTGTCCGTGCTGAACCCCGCCGTGGATCCCAGGGACATGTTGACGACATCGGGGAGGACGACGGCTGCATCGTCGAGGGCTCCGAGGAGGGCCGTATCAGTCGCTGCTCCGTCTCCATCCCGGAACACCTTCTGCACCATGATCTGCGCGTCTGGTGCTGTTCCGCGGATCTGCTCTCCCCCATTGGCCGCGGCGATTCCGGCGACATGTGTGCCGTGGTACATGCCGTCGCCGTCGGGCGGGTTCACCTCCGCATCATCATCGGCGTAGTCGTAGGCGAAGGGCACCTTCGGACTGACATATGCGGCCTGGTTACCGATCCCGAGGTCGTCTCGCAGGCCTTCCAGCCCGTCCTCGTCGAGTCGCGCCTCCTCCGGGTCGATATCGCCGGAAAAGGCCTCATGCCCGGTCTCGAGCCCGGTGTCGATGACACTGATGAGCATGCCTTCGCCTTGCTCGTCGACGCGATCTGCCCCGGTCATCGCGAGCGATGAACCGTTCACATATTCATAGGGGCCCGTCTCGAAGGCGGCATCCTGGGTCTTGACGGGGGCCGGGTAGACCGTCTCGATGAAGGCCGATTCCACCCCCGCGGACTGCCGCACGGTTTCGAGCGCCCACCGTGGCGCCTCGATCGCGAATCCGGTGAAGGCATTCTCGAAGCGACGCACCACCGATGTCTCGGCATGTTCATAGCCCGCGGTGCTCGCAGCCTCGACCACCGCATCCGATACCCGCTTCTCGGTGCTCCGGAAATCGAACAATCCGCGGGGCTTGGAGACGACGATCATCGTCACGGCCTCTTCCGGGTCCTCGCCCTCGGGAAGCAGGCGACCCGGCTGGGCGGGGTCGCCCCCCGAAGCATCCGAGCCCGGCTGGCGGGAGTCGTCGCCCGCTCCGGGGCCCTCGACCGGCGCCTGGACCTCGACGGCCGGTTCGAGGAGGCGCTCGTCGGGGGCTTCGCGCGGCGCGGCGGCCACCGGGGCCGATCCGGTGCCATGCAAGACGAGGGCGGCGCCTATCACACCCGCCAGGAGGGAGGCGGTGGTCAGGATGACGATGAAGCGACGCAGGAATCGCGTCCGTGAGAGGGGCGCACGGGAGGAGACTGAGCGAGGGGAGTCGGACACAGCGAGTGACTATAGCCCAGCTGAAGCAAGGCTAACCTAAGTGGTCTTGCTCGCTGCGATGTCGCGTGTGCTAATGGGCGGATCTCCCCAGCTCCGCCAGCGCGAACAGATGTGAGGGTGTCGTCCGGCCGCGGAGGGTGACGGTCTCGTGCTCGACCCACTCGCTGCCGGCTCCGGCTGCCTCGATACTGGCCTGATCGGCCAGTACGCGCCCCTCGGCCCGCTTGGCCAGGTCGGTGATCCGGGACGCCGCGTTCACCGCATCGCCGATGACCGTGTATTCGAAACGTGACTCGTGCCCGACATATCCGGCAACAACACGACCGGTGGCGACGCCGATGCCGAAGTCGATCTCGGGCATCTCCCGCGGCAACCGCAACGCCATCGACCGGGCCGCCGCGAGGGCCAGGGCCGCATGGTCGTCCCGCTCGGCGGGCGCCCCGAAGACCGCCAGGACCGCGTCACCCATGAACTTGTTGACGAGGCCCTCGTGGGCGTCGACCTCCTGCACCACGACCCCGAAGAACCGGTTGAGGACATCGACCACCTCGGCCGGATCGCGATCCGTCGCGAATCCCGTCGATCCGGTCAGATCGACGAACAGCACCGTCGCCTCCCGCGCCTGACCCCCGAGCTCGATATCAGCGAGCGCGGCCTCAGCGACATCCTGGCCGACCTGGCGTCCGAACACATCCCGGAGCCTTTCGCGCTCACGCAGCCCCATCACCATCTCGTTGAAGCCGACCTGCAGCGCCCCCAACTCGGTGCCGTCGTAGACCGGGACCTCGGTGTCCAAGCGTCCGGCCCGTACGTCGCGCATGGCATCGCGGACCGTCCGCACCGGAGCCGTGACCGCTCGGGCATTGAGCCAGGTGACGAAGAATCCGAACACCAGCACCACCGCGGCGATGACGAGGGTCGTGACCGCCATGAGCCGCAGGTCGATGTCATCGAGCATGAACGACAGCAGCGCCACCGCGAGCAATCCCGCGACCGGCACCCCGGTCCCCAGTGTCCAGAAGACCAGCATCCGGGCCCCGACGCCGAGACGCGCCTGCGGCACAGCGCCCGCCGCCAGCGCCCTGGCCGCGACCGGGCGCAGCGCGAACTCGCTCAGCAGGAAGGCGATGGCCGAGACGATCACCATCGTGATCGTCACCGTGAACCCGGTCGTGATCGCCCGGTCCGGTTGGATGATCACCGCTAGGAGCGTGAAGAGCACGACACCGCCGAGCCACAGCAGTGCCTGGGCGGTGGTCAGGGCGACCGGGACACGCAGCGACCGCCGTAGCTCACGAGGTGTGGGAACTTCGCCACGCAAGGCCCACTGCAAGGCTGACAATGTCCGCGCCGTGCCCCAGCCCAGGCCCACCAAGACCGCGACGGCGACATAGACCGGCACGGCGATCGCCAGCGCGATCACCGTCGCACGGGTCGGGGGCGGCGCGGGGATCACGACCGTCGACAGCACCACCACGATGCCGACTCCGATGAGATGGGTCCCGAGCAGAAGAACGCTCAAGAGCAGCTGGACTCGGACCCGCAGACGGCGGGTCGACTGATCCGGGGGACCGAGGAGACGTGACCCGAACATGCGTGACTCCGCGCGTCCCATGTCCGTTGCTCCTTGTGCGGTCATCAGATGAACGTCTGAACTTCGACGCATCGCTCCACATCAAAGCAGGAACTGGCCTACCGTGGGGCTCAACGCACCGAAAGGAACCAGCATGGCACGAAAGTCCGATGCCGACGTCATCTCGGCATTGCAGCGTCTTACCGACTTCGACGACGCCACCGTCAAAGCACTGGCGAGCACGGGACAGCCCGTGCACATCCCCGCGAACTGGGCCATGGTCGTCGAACATCAGCCCGCCGACAAGGCCTACATCCTGCTCGACGGCTCCGTGGAGATCCGCAAGGACGGAGAGGTCGTCGCCACCTTGCAGCCCGGCGATGTCGTCGGCGAGATCGCCCTGGTGACGGGTCGCCTCCGTAGTGCCACGGTGGTCACCACCACCGATGTCCAGGCACTCCACTTCACGGCCGATGCCTTCGAGGAACTGGCCACGCACAGTCCCGCCTTCGCGGAGACGCTGCGCGACGCCGCGAGGCATCGCCTCGAGGGCTGACGTCCCGGTGGGGCGGGGTTCCCTGCCTCGCCCCACCGGCGGTCAGTGCACCCGTGGCGTCGCGCTGCCGCGACGCACGATGGATCGCCAGCGACCCGGCGCGGACACCACGAGTTGGCACACCGCCCTGCCCTCGCCGAAGGAATCGTCCAACTCCTGCTGCGCACGCTCCACGGCACGGATGATCGCCGGCCCATCGGAGATCTCGTCGATCGACGCGCGGACATCGACCAGGAATACTCCACGCGAGTCGACGCCCTTGCCGCGCGCCGAGCTGATCGGTGCCCCCGCTTCCAGCCGGCGTGCCACCGCCTGAGCGACCGCATCCAGATCGACCCTCACCGCCCCGGCATCGGTACTCGCCCGAGACAGGGCCGGGGGACGCGGCACCGGTTGAGCACGTCGCAGGAGCCACACCAGTGCCAGCAGGGCGAGCAGCACGCCGACACCCGCCGACATCCAGGGCCACCATTCGGTGTCCACGACTGAACCGGAGAACCGGGAGAGATCGAGCGTGGACGACCACTGGGGCACCAGGCCGAGGCTCCACGCCACCACTATCGCTCCCGCTGCCACGGTGAGCAGACCCAAGAGCGCCGCCAGCATCCGGTCCGTGACGCGTCCGTGTCTTCTCATGGGACCTCCACCTCCGTCCGCTTGACGACGATCCGTCGGCCGGTCACCCCGTCGAGCGCCCGCCTCACGGCGTCCTCGACCCGTGTGGCCGCCTCCTCATCGGCACCGGCGGCCTTCACCACGACCCGGCGACGATGCACAGTTGCCGACGCCTCGTACACACCCGGCGTGCGCTCGGCGGCACGCTCGGCGAGCATCGCGATCGCCGGACGGCTGAGCCACAGTCCGGGAGTCGCATCGGTACGGTCATGTGTACGGCGTGCCGGCAGCAGCGCGCAGATCAGCGCGACCAGCCCGATCACGCCGATGACCGTCCCCGCGGCAGTCGTCGCGCCGCCGGACGTGAGGCCGTCGAGTCCGTTGACCGCGTTCTCGTACCACGGGGTCCCCGCCGACCATCCCCGCGCGACCGCCAGGTCACGCACGGTCACCACACCCAGCGCGATCCCCAGCAGTCCGTAGACCGCCACCACACGGGTAGCCAGCGGGCGAGCGGTCGGCACCCTGGATCTGCTCATTGCACCCTCCTCGGGGATGAGGCGTTCTCCACCACGTGGACCGTGACATCGACGCGCTCGACGGTGACGCCGGTCAGCGCCTCAGTGCGCTCGCGTACGTGGTCGCGCACCTGCTCGGCGATCCGTTCGAGTGGCGCGGGCCAGCCCGTGGCGATGTCGATGCTGATCCACGCGTGACCCGCCCGGAGGTCGACCCGAACCGACGGGTAGTCGGTGCCGACCACGGCGAGGCCGGAGTGCCCGACGACCGAACCGCGGACCTCGAGGGCGCTGTGCCGGACGATCCTCTCGACGACCCGGTCGTGCACGTGGAGGTCGCCGCGCTCCTCCGGCGCGCGATCGGCGCCCGTGCCGGGCAGGTCGGCGGCCGCGTACAGCACGTCACTCACGGCGACGACCCGCGAACACATCGCCCAAGTCGATCTCGCCAGCGAGCTGGCGCCCGATGAGCATCCCCCCGCCTCCGAGCACGATCGCCAGCAGGAATCCGAGGAAACCCCCGGTGGTGATCGCCACCGCGATCAGGAGTCCGGCGATGAGGCCGGTAGTCGAACTGTTCATGATCTGTCCTTCACTCCGATGGTTCGCGAGGTCAATCGCCATTGATGTCGGCGAGGTCCTCGACCGTCACATGGGTCGGTCCGGCGGTGATCGCCTCGACGGCGGTACGTACCGCATTCGCGACGGGCAGCACCGGGCGCCCTGCCCTCACGACGATGTGGACCTCCACGCCGTCATCGCCGATCCGTACGCCCGGCACGCGGCCCCCGGGGAGATAGGTAGCGACCTCCCCGAAGACACCCCCGTGCAGGCCGTGGACGCCGTCGATGGCCCGTACGGCCTCGGCGATCGTCTCCGCGCTCGGGTCACTCGACGTGTCGGTCATCGTCTCGCTCGTCGGGCTCGTCGAGGAAGACATCGTGGACCGTGAGATTGACCTCCGTGACCTCCAGGCCGGTCATCCGCTCGACGGCCGTGATGACATTGCGGCGGACCGCGGCCGACAGATCGGCGATCGCGACACCGTAGTCGGCGACCAGATCGATGTCGATGGCGGTCTGCCGCTCACCGACCTCGACGGCCACGCCCTGCGAGCGATCGACCGAGGCTCCGGGAATGCGCTCGCGGATGGCGCTGACCGTGCGGGCCGCACCGCCGCCCAGGTCGTGTACGCCGGCGACCTCGCGCGCGGCGATTCCCGCGATCTTGGAGACGACCGAGTCCGCGATCGTCGTCCGTCCCTGTTCCGTCACCAAAGCCCCGGTACTGCCGCGCTTCTCCACATCCGTGGTGGTCTTCTCAGCCATAATGTGCCCTTCTGTGCAAGTGGTCGATGGGTTGACATCAGGTGAGTCGCTGTACCCCCGGTATTCCTCACGCGCCAGCCAACGTGATGTGTGTCACATTCTTCGACGAGCGCTCCGGGTCCGAAGGAGAGACGATCGCTATGTGGACGATGCCAACCTGGTACGTGCCGCCGTCCTCGGCGATGACGCGGCTTTCGCGGCGATCGTGGACCGGCATGGCCCGAGCATGTTCCGTTTCGCCCGGCGGATGCTGGCCGATGACGACGACGCCGGTGAGGCGGTGCAGGACGCCTTCATCTCCGCGTGGAAGAACATCGAGTCGTTCCAGGGGCGTTCGACGCTCCGCACCTGGTTGTTCAGCCTGACCCACCGGCGCGCGGTCGATATCCGGCGACGCCGTCGTCCGACGCCCACCGACGACGAGATCCTGGCGGGGCGTACCGTTGGCGCACTGGCCGACCCTTCTCGAGTGGTCCTCGAACACGATCTCCTCGCCGCACTGCAGACGACGCTGACCGCACTACCGTGGCGGCAACGGGCAGTATGGGTACTGCGTGAGATCGAGGAGCTCAGCTACGACGAGATCGCCGAGGCGCTCTCGATGAGCCCGGATGCCGTACGGGGCCAGCTGTACCGTGCACGGCGTCACGTCACCGACAGGATGGAGGCCTGGCGATGAATCCCGGCGACCAGACCAGCGCCGCCATCCGCGCCGCCCGCGAGGAGCCCACGCCGGAGGGCTGGTTCACGCTGTCCGATGACATCATGCGACGGGTCCGCCGCATCGTCCGTCCTTCGGTGCCGATGATCGCCTTCAGCGCCGACGGGGATCCCACACACGGCGCGCGATTCTCCCGCGTGCTCGTCGCAGGCCGCGTCGTCGTCGCGGCCATCCGACGGCGTATCGACGACCCGGCCTATCAGGTCGAGGGGATCGACTTGGAGGTGGTCGATGAACGACTGACATCGGTCATCCTCACCATCAGCGGGCGCTATGGCGACGACCTGCTCGCCAGCGCCGAACGAGCTCGCGCCGCGACCCTCGCATGTATCAAGGACCTCCTCGGCCGGGATCCGGGGTTCGGTCCCTCATCGGTCGAGATCGTCGTCGACGATGTCGCCACCGACGGCACATGACCTGGGCCGCTGTTCAGCCGAGCATCGCGGTGGCGACGCGGCTGCGCGGGCGACCCAGTAGATCGGTCATCATCGCTCCCGCCGCGACGACCTTGTCCAGGTCGACCCCTGTCTCGATCCCCAGGCCGGACAGCATCCAGAGCAGGTCCTCGGTGGCCAGATTGCCCGTGGCCGACCCGGCGAACGGACATCCGCCGATGCCTCCTGCGGAGGCGTCGAAACAGGTCACCCCCGACCTCAGGCCCGCTGCGGCATTGGCCAGCGCCTGGCCGTAGGTGTCGTGGAAGTGCAAGGCCAGCAGCTCCGGGCCGATACCGGCTCGACCGTGTGCCGCGATCAGTTCCGTGACGTGCCCGGCGGTTCCCACGCCGATCGTGTCGCCGAGGGAGATCTCAGCGCATCCGCTGTCCACGAGGGAGCGCGAGACCGACACGACGTCGTCGATGGCTACCTCCCCCTCCCACGGGTCGCCGAAGCACATCGAGACATAACCGCGCACCCGCATGCCCGCCCCGGAGGCCTCCTCTATCACTCGTCGCGCCATCTCGAGGCTCTCATCGCGTCCCGCATTGAGATTGCGCCGCGCGAAGGTCTCCGTGGCGCTGACGAAGACGGCGACTGCCCGCGCGCCTGAGAGGCGGGCCCGCTCCAGTCCGCGCCGATTCGGCACCAGCACCGGATGGGCCGACAGCTCACCGCCGAGGCCGGCCATGACCTCGGCAGCGTCCGCGAGCTGCGGGACCCGTCGGGGCGAGACGAAGCTGGTGGCCTCGACCCAGGGGAGACCTGCCGCCCGCAACTGCCTGATGAAGTCGATCTTGGCGACGGAGGGCACGAGAGCAGACTCGGCCTGCAGACCGTCTCGCGCCCCCACCTCGTAGACCGTCACCGACCGTGGGAGGGCTGGATCGCGATGGACGGCCGGATGCTGCCCGCTCATCCCAGCAACACCGGGACCGAGAGCACTGACACGTAGTACGCCATGCACTGCACGCCGACGTGCATGCCGATGACCTTGTTGAGCACGCCGCCGACGAGGCCGACGGTCAACATCACCACGACTCCCCAGAATCCGCCTTCGTAGAGAGCGACCACCAAGACGAGTCCGGCGAAGGCGCCGACGACCGCCTCGTGGCTCAGCCGCTGGGCGACGAAGAAGGCCGCGCGGCGGGCGTATCTGATGGTGAGCGGATACGCCACGAGCGCCGCGGCCAGTACGCCGATCAGGCTGTATACCAGGAACTGAGAGGGGCTGAGGAGGGTATGCAGATTGTGCAGCTCGCTCCCGTCCCCACCGACGGAGAAGATCGGCGGGGCGTTGAAGAGGGGTGCGGCCGCGCCGGCCGCGATCGGGCTCAGCGGCAACCCGACGGCGACCAGCGGGATGAGGGTCTCGGCCAGATACGTCGAGTCGGTGACACCGTTGCGGACCGAGATCACCCGGGTGAGGCGCTGGTAAGCGTGCTTGATCCGGGCGCCGACGATATCGCCGACGAGGATCGCCATCGCGAGCGGACTGACCACGAAGGTCAGACTCGTGACGGTGGCGGCAGCAGCCGTCGTGGAGGCCTCCTTGCGGTTGAGCACGCGGAGCGGGTTCCGGGCCGGACGCGACGAACCACCGGCGTCGGTCTCGGGTGCCAGCCAGAAAGTGGGCCGCCGATCACGCAGCAGAGAGTCCCGCAGCCCGGGTGAGGCCAGTCCGACCATGTCGACGATCATCGGGCCGACGGCCAGTCCGACGAAGAAGCTGATCGCCAGCGTCTTCCCGGTCTCGGCCGAGACGAAGGAGTTGAGGCCGGTGATCATCGCGGTGAGCGGCACCAGTGCGATCACCGACGCCCACCGCCCCTTCGACAGATAGGCGATCACGATGGCGATCAGCGGGAAGAGGTAGGGGATGACCTTCTTGATGTCCTCGGAGATCGTCGCGAGAGCGCTGGCGGCGAGCACAGATACCGGCACAGCGATCAAGGCCGCGAGCACCGCCGCGGAGATCATCTTGCGCAGGGCGATATGCGGTACGCCGAGCCGGCGCAGCGAGTTCGCTTCCTCCATCAAAGCGATGGCCATGGTGTCGCCGGGGATTCCCAACAGGGTGGTGGGCACCGCATGGGTCATGTGCTTGGCCGCGGCCCCGGCGATGAAGAAGGTCAACACCCCTGCGGGCGGCACGCCGAGGAGGACGACCGCCAGGGTCAACGGTGCGAGCGTGGCCGTCTCATCGGTTCCCGAGACCAGGCCGAGGAGGGAGAAGATGACGGCGCCGGCGAGTCCCGCCGCGAGTGCGGTGAGGATGCCGTCGACCAGCTCCGGGTTCATCGCGCTCCTCCCGCACCAGTGCTCGAACCGTCGACCGCTTCTGTTTCGCCAGCCTGGGCACCTTCTTCGATCGCGAGACGACGCTCGGCCTCCTCGAAGACCTCATACAGGCCGATGCGTCGCAGCTCCTCGCGTCCTTCGTCGTCCAGGTCCGCCAGCCGGCCCATGCCGAGCGGCTGACGCGCCAGGTCCAAGGCCGCCTCGATCTGCTGCTCACGATCGAGGGTGCGTTCACTGACGATCCGCTTCGGTTCGAAGAGTCGCGCGCTGATCAGCGCCGCGACCAGGCAAGCGGCCAGACCGGCGAGCATCGCGAAGGTCTTGGCAAGGTCCTGGTTGTCCATCGCCGCGCCGAATCCACGGTGTGCCAGCAAGAAGGTGGGGACCGCGAGCCCGGCACCGAGCAGGACCGAGACCTTCACGTGACGTTCGCTGACGACGTCACCCCACACTTCCACCAGGCCCTCCTCAGGGAGGTGCGTCGAGGATTCTGCCTCGGACATGATGTGTTTCCTCTCCATGACGCGACCCTCAGTGGCTCGCGATATCGATGAACAAGGTGCGGGTGCGGCTGTACTCACGGAGCGCCTCGACACCCTTCTCCCGGCCGTATCCGCTGTCGCGTGTCCCCCCGAACGGCAGCTCGACTCCGCCCCCGGGCGCATAGCCGTTGACATAGCTCTGTCCGACGTCCAAAGAGCGCGCTGTACGCAGCGCTCGGTCGACATCGGTGCACCAGACCGCTGCCGTCAAGCCGTAATCACTGTTGTGCGCGGCGTCGATCGCCTCGGTATCCGAAGAGACGGATGTCACCGCGAGCACGGGACCGAAGACCTCCTGCAAGAAGAGCTCGGCCGTCTGCGCCACCTGGTCGAACAGGACCGGCGGAACGAAGTAGCCACCGCCGGTGTCGGTCATCGGCGTCTGCGCGGCGACCACAGCGCCCTCGCGTTCAGCCCGATCTATGAAGCCCCTGACGCGTTCGGCCTGCATCGCCGAGACGACCGGGCCGACCGTCGGGTCTCCGAGTCCGGGACCGACCGTGGCGGCCGTGAAGAAGGGCGCGAGGGCTGCCACCAGGTCGGCGTGGAGCGACTCGTGCACCACGACTCGTGTCCCCGCTGTGCAGGTTTGACCCGCGTGCAACAGCAAAGCCCGGGCGATGACGGGAACGGCTCGGCCCAGGTCGGCTCCCTCGAGGACGAGATGAGCGGACTTGCCGCCGAGCTCGAGGAGCGCCGGGCGACCACGGTCGGCGCAGGCGGCCGCGACCACGCGGCCGGTGGCCACCGATCCGGTGAAGGAGACATGGTCGACATCGCGATGGGCAACTAGCGCTGACCCTGCCTCAGCGCCCCCGGGCAGCACATTCAGCACTCCGTCGGGGATTCCCGCTTCGCGGGCGAGCCGGGCATAGGCCAATGCCACCAGAGGTGCCTCGTCGGCGGGCTTGACCACGGCGGCGTTGCCGACCGCGAGGGCGGCTCCGACCGAGCGCGCAGTGATCTGGGCAGGATAGTTCCACGGCACGACATGACCGGTCACGCCATGGGGCACCCGTTCCACGACGGCGAGTGAGCCGGGTCCGAGGGGGATCGAATCACCGAGGAATCCCTCGACGACCGATCCATAGAACTCGAAGTACCGTGCTGCGGCCGCGATATCGGCTCGCCCCTGGGCCAGCGGCTTGCCGGTGTCACGTGTCTCGAGGCGGGCGAGCACGTCGGCATCTCGACGCACCAATGCGCCCAACCGGCGCAGCACGGCACCGCGTTCACCGGGTGATCTCTCGGCCCACTGTGGTGCTGCCGCGCGGGCGGTGACGACCGCTGCATCGACCTCCTCGGGGGTGGCGCTCGCGACCGTGGCCAGTGGCTCGCCCGTAGCCGGGTCGACTGTGTCCTTCCAGCGCTGGGGGTCGCGGATGCCTCCGCCGACGGCCAAGCCGAAGCGTCCCGGCAGTCTCGTGCGGTGATCGTCGAGCGCCGAGCGCAGCTCGTCGGGCGCAGGGGTGGATGAAGACAGAGTGTTCATGGTGGATTCCTTCGGATTCAGCTGGCAGCCGGCCGCACGACGGGTTTGACCTCGCGCATCGAGACCATGGCGTCCATCGCGTCAGCGAGCGTGGAAAGGTCGTAGGTGTTCCCGAGCATGCGATCCCACGCGAACCGATCCTGGTAGCGGTCCAGGGCGGTCATCGCGCGGTGATAGTCCCCGATGGCGCCGCTCATCGAACCGATCATGGTGACACCACGGGTCACCACAGTGGCCACATCGACGGGTTGGGGCTGACCGCCCAGCGTGCCCATCAGGACATAGCGCCCATGGCGAGCCATCAGCTGCACCCCCTCGCCCACGACCCCCGGGGCACCGGCCAGCTCGAAGGCGACCGACGCGCCGCGCCCGGTGATCGACATGACCTGCTCCACGCGTTCGGAGGGGTCCGCCGAGGGATCGACCAGCACCGTATGCGTCGCCCCCCATTCCTCGGCGAGGTCGAGACGTTCCTGTGGACCCCCGACCACTACGAGGCGACGGGGGTCGTGGAGTGACAGCAGCGCCGTGGCGAACAGACCAAGAGGACCCGCCCCCTGCACGACGACGGTGTCATCGCGGTCGATCGGCCCGGCAAGGTCGAGCGCCTTGACGACGGTGCGCAGAGCGCAACTCCCCGCCGAGGCCCACGATGACTCGACTCCATCGGGAACCCGGACCCGCCCCGCACCGGGACGAATGACGCCGTACTCGGCGAAACCGCCGGTGAAATGCGGAGGCACCGAGCAGTCATTGAGGTAGCCGATGTACCGGTGCGCGCACAACACGGGGGTCTGCTCGACCGTGCATTCATGGCAGCGACCGCAGGACATGTGCGCCCACACCACGCGATCACCCACCCGCAAGGGCTGGCCGACGCTGTCGACATCGGCTCCCGCACCGATCTCGGCGATCCGTCCGGTCATCTCGTGGCCGAGGATCATCGGCAACTGCACGCCCAGGGACAGGTGGCCCTTCCAGGCGTGAACATCCGATCCGCAGATGGTGGCCGTATCGATCTCGACGACGAGCCCGCCTGGTTCTGCCGTGGGACGGGCGAACTCCTCGATCGAGAAGTCCCCGCCGAAGGAATGCAGTACCGCTGCACGTCCGGTTGTCATGATGTGGCCTCCCGACCTTCCGTATCCGAGGCGGACAGCTCAGCGAGGATCTCCTGCGTGTGCTGGCCGAGTGCTGGTGCCGCGCTCATCGATACTCCCTGGCCCGCGGCGAGTGGACCTCGGGTCATGAGCACGCCGTCCTCTTCCACGAGCAATCCCAGCGCGCGGGCCTGCTCGCTGGCCGCAGCCTCGTCCGGCCGCAGCACGGGCGCGACCAAGACACGCTGCGCGCGCAACCGGGCGACCACCTGGTCGACGCTCACCGGGGCAACGGCACCCTGCACGATCTCCTCGAGCTCGTCGCGGCCTTCGACCCGTCCGGCATTGGTGGCCCACTCGGGTCCACCGAGCTCCTCGGCAAGGTCGAGTGCCACCACGAGGCGCCGGAACATCGCGTCATTCGTCGCGCCCAGCACCACGTACCCGTCGGCGGCGGCGAAGGCGCGATACGGAACGATCGAGGGGTGGGCGCTCCCCCACGATCGCGGTGGCCCGCCTCCGGCGGAGGATGCCGTGATGACCGTCCCGAGGGAACTGAGGGCGGTGGCGTACAGCGACACGTCGATGCGTCGGCCGCGGTGTGTCCGGCCTCGTTCGACCAGGGCAGCGAGGATGCCGTTGATCATCGTGAGACCTGTCGCGATATCGACCATGGCGACACCGAAGCGGACGGGTGCTGCTCCCGGCTCACCCGTGACGCTCATCAATCCCGATTCGGCTTCGACGATCACCTCGGTCCCCGCATCCGAAGCCATCGGCCCGCTGCGGCCGAATCCCGTGATGGACGCGTAGATCAGCTGCGGGTGGCGCGCCATGACCTGTTCGGCATCGAGCCCGAGACGCTCGGGGACACCCGGCCGGAAGTTCTCGACCACCACATCCGCGGAGGCAAGCAGCCGATCGACGGTTCTGCGACCCTCCTCGACGCTGAGGTCGACCTCGATACTGCGTTTGCCACGGTTCACCGCGTGGAAGTAGGCACTGGAGTGATCGATGAAGGGCGGACCCCATGCTCGGGTCTCATCGCCGACCTCGGGCATCTCCACTTTGATGACATCGGCACCCAGCTCGGCAAGGGTCATCGTGGCGTAGGGGCCGGCCAGCACTCGGGTGAAGTCGATGACCCGCACCCCCGCGAGGGGTTGGAAGTCAGGGGAGGAGGCGGTGCTGATGGCGTGGATATCGGGGTCCGCACCGGGGCGGGCGAGGGCTGAACTCATCACTCACTCTCTTGGTCCCGCAGGACGCTGTTCGGGGTGTCACCTGTCACATCGGCGATGTAACCGCCGTCACGCTACGCGCTCTCGCTGACACTCTGCACGCCTCAATATGCATCGATTAATGCGCTCAGTGGGATAATCACCCCATGGCTCTCCCCGACGTAGAACTCCGCTCCGCGCGACTCGTGCTGGAGGTCGCCGAGCACCGCAGCTTCACCACAGCCGCCGAAGCAGTCCACCTCTCACAAAGCGCCTTGAGCCGCGCCGTCAACGACGTCGAGAGGCGCCTGGGCGTGCGTCTCTTCGACCGCACGACCCGGTCGGTGCGCGCCACACCCGCCGGCGCAGAGTTCGTGCGGATCGCGCGCCGGATGGTGAGCCAGCACGAGCGCGACATGCGCGAGCTCGCCCTCTACCGCGATGGCCTGGGCGGGATCGTGCGCATCTCATCGCTCCCATCGGTGGCCGCCACCATACTGCCGGGCGTCGTCGCGCGGATGCGGACCAGCGCTCCTGATGTCACCGTCGACATTCATGACACCCTCGCACATGACGCGACGGAGGATCTGCTGGCCGGTCGGGCCGATCTCGCCATCACCAGCGACGACGACCTTCCCGAGTCGGTCGTCTTCCTCCCGCTCTACAGCGACAGCTTCCACGCCGTCCATCCCCGCGATCACCACTTCAGCGACCACCCGACGGTGAGCTGGCATGCGCTGGCCGCCGAGCCGATGGTGGCCTTCGGCCCCGCTTCCAGCCTGCGCGCGCTCACCGATCGCACCTTCGAGACCCTCGGCACGCGACCCGAGGAGGTCCTGGAAGCTCAGAACCTCGCGGTCATCGCGGGCCTGGTGGCCGCTGGGCTCGGGGTGGCGGCGGCACCGGCGACCGTGCTGCCCCTGATGTCCTTCGCCGACCTGTCGACGACACCATTGGTCGATCCGCAGGTCGATCGCCGACTCGGGATCGCGCGCGCCGCGGACCGCTCACTCTCCCCCGCCGCACAGCGGGTGATCGGGATGCTGACCGAGCTCACGACCGATCAGCGTCAGCGGGCGGAACGGGCACGGTCGCATCGGTGAGATGCTCCAGATAGGCCGCGAACCGCTGCAGATCGTCCAGATCCCAGGAGCTCAGTGCGCGCTGCATGAGGATCCGACTGGACGGGCCGATCGCCGCGAGCCGTTCGGATCCGTGCTCAGTCAGCGCGATGATGCGCGAGCGCCGATCCGATGCGGAGGCGGTGACCTCGACGAGTCCGAGATCGGCGAGCTGACGCACCTGCCTGCTCGTCGAACTCGGGTCCACCTCGAGGCACTCGGACAGCTGCCCGGCCGACTGCGCCCCATGGCGCTCGAGCATCCGCAGGATCCGCAGCCCGAAGGGCTGCAGGTTCTCGTCGACCTGCCCCGCGGCGTCACGGAGGATCACCCGGACACGGCTGCCCAGGGCACTCATGGCGTCCTCGACCGCCACGACCGCTTCGGCGACCCGCGGATCGGCGTGGGCGAGCGGATCGGGCGTCGTCATGTTCACGACCTCATTGTCGCGGGTGTCGCCTCGTCGTCGTCCACCCGATGCTCCTCGGCGCTCCTCGGACCCTCGACCCCGGCCATGTCCGCGGCGACCTTCTCGGCCTTCGCGCGCGCCTGCACCGCCGTCATCGTGCCCAGATCCTGCCTGGGGAGCAGCGCGATCGCCAAGAGGGCCACGATCGCGAGGGGGACGGTGAGGAGGAAGACGTATCCGATGGCCGAGCCGTAGGCATGCTCGACGATGCTCGCCGCCGCCGGCGGGAGATCTGCGATCTTCGGCACCGTTCCGCCCGCGAGCGCCTGCGCGGCCTGCGCCTGCTGCTCGGGGTCGAGCGAGGCCAGGCCTTCGGTGATGCGATCCTTGACCTGCAGCGCGAGGACCGATCCGAGCACCGAGACGCCCGCCGTGCCGCCGATCGTGCGGAAGAACGTGATCGCACTCGTGGCGACACCGAGATTCTCCACGGCGATCGAGTTCTGGACCACGAGCACCAGGTTCTGCATCAGCATGCCCAATCCGGCGCCCAGCACCAGCATCGCGAGCGAGACGAACCACATCGGCGAGTCCCCGTCGAGGCGGCCCAGCATGACCGAGCCGACGATCGCGGTGACGGCGCCGGTCACCATGACCGGCTTCCAGCGGCCGGTGCGCGTGATGACCTGGCCGAACACGGTCGACGCGGTGAACAGGCCGGCCATCATCGGGATCGTGAGGAGCCCGGACTGGGTCGGCGTAGCACCGCGTGCGAGCTGCATGTACTGCGCGAGGAAGACGGCCGTGCCGAACATCAGGACGCCGACCGCCAGGCTGGCGATCACCGTGAGGGTGAACGTGCGATCGCGGAACATCGTCATCGGCACGAGCGGGTTGGCCACGCGCAGCTCGGTGACCACGGCCAGCACGAGCAGCAGCACCGAGCCGCCCACCATCCAGGCGGTCTCGACCGACGCCCACGCGAAGTTGTGGTCGACGAGGCTCACCCAGATGAGCAGCATCGAGATGCCGGCGGTGATGAACACCGCGCCGAGATAGTCGATCTTCGGCTTGGCGCGGCCATGCTTGGGCAGGTGGAGGGTCAGCTGCAGCATGATCAGCGCGGCGATCGCGACGGGCATCGCCACGAAGAAGTTCCACCGCCAGCCGATCGCATCGGTGATGACGCCGCCCAGCAACGGTCCGCCGACCGATCCGACCGCCATGACCGCCCCGAAGAGGCCGGCGTAGCGGCCACGCTCTCGCGGGGAGATGATGTCGGCCAGGATGATCTGGCTCAGAGCAGCCAGACCGCCTGCGCCCAGACCCTGCACGACGCGGGCTCCGATGAGGAAGTCGGTGCTGTGCGAGAATCCGGCCGCGGCCGAGCCGAGCACGAAGATCGACAAGGCGAGCTGGATCAGCAGCTTGCGGTTGAAGATATCGGCCAGCTTGCCCCAGACCGGCGTCGAGACCGCCATCGCCAGCATCGTCGCCGTCACCACCCAGGTGTACGACGATTGAGAGCCCCCCAGGTCCGCGATGATCAGCGGCAGCGAGGTGGAGACCACGGTTCCCGCGAGGATCGACACGAACATCCCCATGAGCAGGCCGGACAAGGCCCGCAGGATTTCACGATGCGTCATCGATGGCGCTGTCGACTCAGCCAAAGCACACTCTTCTCAGTAGTTGATCAAAGTCAATAATTGACCTTTGTCAACCATATGTCGAGACACCTGTCTCGCCAAGCGGAAGAGAGGATGACGTGGACCACGCCTGCGAAGGGGCTCACTGCACGAGCTTGAGCCCCACGATGCAGCCGACCAGACCGAGCAGCAACAGGACCTTGGCCAGCGACACCGGCTCGACACCGGTCGCCATCGCGTAGACCACCGTGAGGCTCGCGCCGATGCCCACCCAGACCGCATAGGCCGTGCCGGTCGGCAGATCGCGCATCGCCCAGGCCAGGCCCCCCATGCTGATCACGACCGAGACCGCGAATACGACGGTGGGGACCAGCCGGGTGAAGCCCTCGGACCTGCCGAGCGCCGTCGCCCAGACGGCCTCGAACACACCGGACACCACGAGGATCAACCACGACACGACCATTACTCCTTCGATGGCCGTCTTGTCGCACTCCGGGTACGGCTCTCCTCGTCCGGGGACCGGGAAGGTCCTGACTCCAGGATGGCACACCGGCCCACTCGGCGAGCCTCCCCTCGACCGTCACCGTAGGGTCGAAGCGTGAGTACGACGACCCCTGCTCCACGGTTGAGACTGCTCGACGGCCTGAGGATCGGCGCCGCGATCGGGGTCATTCTGTATCACTACACGGGGCGCTATCCGAGCCAGGTCGAGGACTTCGGCTGGTTCGCCCATGTCACGACCTATGCGGCGGTCGGAGTCTACCTGTTCTTCATGATCAGCGGCTTCGTCATCCTCATGACCGCCTGGGGACGGGACCTCCCGAACTACATCGGCTCCCGCGTGGGACGGCTGTTCCCCACCTATTGGGCCGCCGTGCTGATCGCCGGACTCATCGTCTTCGCGCTGCGCCCCTCCTTCCCCGGCGATCCTTGGAAGGAGCTGGGATGGGATGACTGGGCGCTCAACTTCACGATGGTCCACTCGGCCTTCGGCGCGGAGAATATCGACGGCATCTACTGGACGCTCTACATGGAGCTCAAGTTCTATGTCCTGATCGCCCTGTTCATGCTGATCGGCATCACCCGCCACCGGATCCTCGCCTTCGTCCTGGCCTGGCCCGTCCTCGGCGCCCTCGCCCAGGAGAACGGCGGGGACGTCCTCGCAGAGATCCTCATGCCGCACTACGCGCCGCTCTTCGCGATCGGCATGGTGCTCTACCTCGTCCACCTCGACGGCCGCTTCCGGCCGGACACGACGCTCGCGCTCGGATTCAACCTCGCCTTCATGGCGTACCAGAGCAATGGACCGTATGCGGCCTTCATGACACGCACGGACGAGATCACGGCCAACGGCGGGATCATCGCCGTGATCCTGCTGGTCGGTGTGGTCACGATCTGGGCCTTCTCCTGCACCCGGCTCCAGCATGTCCGCTGGGGCTGGCTGACGACGGCCGGGGCCCTGACCTATCCGCTCTATCTGGTCCACGAGCGGCTCGGCTGGTACGTCATCGAAGTGCTCCAGCGCCACGACTGGGCCGCGTGGCCAGCCATGCTCGCCGCCGTCGCCACGGTCTTCGCCGCGGCCTATGTCCTCTACCGTTGCGTCGACGTGCCCTTCAGCGGCCGGCTGCGCCGCGCCGTCGAGCATCAGCTCCGGACCCTTGTTCCCGCCTCCAGGGATCGCTGAGATGGCCAGACTGCGCCGGGTCTCGGCGTCCATGCCGGGCTGGGCGCGGGTCCGCCACGGCCGTGGATTCCGCTACCTCGATGAGAACGGGCAGCCTCTCGCGAGAATCGATGTCGAACGATGCAAGAAGCTCGTCATCCCACCCGCCTGGACCGAGGTGTGGATCTGCCCCGTGGAGAACGGACACCTCCAGGCGACCGGCACCGATGATGCCGGGCGTCGTCAGTACCTCTATCACCCGGCGTGGCGGGAGCACCGTGATCGCGAGAAGTTCGCGGGGATGCTCGACTTCGCCGAGGCGCTGCTGCGCAGGCGGCGGGTGGTCCGTCGTCAGCTCCGCGAGGCGGAGGGCCTGCCGCGAGCGCAGGCGGCGGTCTTCGCCCTGCTCGACCTCGGCATGTTCCGCGTCGGCTCGGATCGCTACGCGGACGAGAACGGATCGTACGGCTTGACCACTGTCCGCAAGGAGCACGTGCACGCATCCCCCGACGGCCTCGTCTTCGACTACGCCGCGAAGTCCGGCCAGGAGGTCCACGTCACCGTGAGCGATCCGCTCATCGTCGACGCACTCCTCCCGATGCTGCGACGGCGCAGCGGCGGCGAGGAGCTGCTGGCCTGGCGAGACGACGCGGGCTGGCACGACCTCAACGCCGAGCAGGTCAACGAGTACATCAAGCAGGTCCTGCGCGGGGAGTTCTCCGCCAAGGACTTCCGGACGTGGCGGGGCACGGTCATCGCCGCGCTCTCGCTGGCCCATGCCGACAGATCCACGGCCACGTCACGACGACGCGCGGCGCCGGCGGCCATGCGGGAGGTAGCCGAGCATCTGGGCAATACCCCGGCCATCGCCAAGTCGTCCTATGTGGACCCGCGGGTCGTCGATCTGTTCGAGCAGGGCATCACGCTCGATCCACGCCACCGGATCCCGTCACCGGGTCAGTCGGTGACCTCCTCGGCCGAGCGGGATCTGTTGGCCATCCTCGCCACCGCATAGCGGTACTTCCACACGCTGTAGCCCAGCAGGAACCAGGCGATCGCGGCCGAGAGGAACATGCCGAGGGCGGTCACCGGTCCGCCCGCGGGCAGTCGCGGACCGAACTCGAACCCGAAGACCGAGAACTCCGGGATGATGACATCGACCCACCACACGACGCCCACCGCGAACACGCATGCCGCCCCGAGCGCGCTGAGGATGATCCGTGGCCACGTGGCCACCCCGTACCGGGCCGCCTCGATCGCCCTCGCGTGCAGGGGCTCCAGCGAGCGACGCGCCCAGTGATAGTGCCGCGCGAGCAGGGCCACGCCCGCGACGAGGCCGAGCAGCCCCGGGCCGGGAAGGACGAGCATGAAGAGCCCCAGCACGACCAGTGTCCAACCCAGCACCTCGCTGCCGGTGCGATGAAACCATCCGAGCAGGCGAGAGCGCATAGCCATGAAGACAGCATGCCAGCCGAAGCTGAATGGATGCGAAGAGAACGCACTGCCCCGACGATGGAGGGGTGTCTTCTGCCTCTCATGCGTACCGACTGCTCAGTGACGTCCTCGGCTTCGAGGTACCGCTGCGGATCCGTCTCTGGAACGGACAGGAGCACGGTCCCGCGAACGCGCCGCGGGTCGTGCTCCGCTCCCGCCGGGCCGTGCGCCATCTGCTGTACCGTCCCGGCGAACTGGGAGCGGCGCGCGCCTACGTCACCGGCGAGCTGGACGTCGAGGGCATGGAGTTGGTCGACGCCCTCCGCCAGGTGTGGTCGGCCATCGACGAGGCCCGCGCGCGGGACCCTCGCGCGGCCCGGCTCCGCATCCGTCCCGGCACCCTCGCGCGTGCGGCGGGACTCGCCCTACGGCTGGGGGCTTTAGGTCCTCGTCCGGCACCTCCGGCGGCGGAATCGGCACTGACCGGCGAGAGGCATTCGACCGAGCGCGACCGCGCGGCGATCTCCCATCACTACGACATCTCCAATGAGTTCTATCGACTGCTCATGGACGAGACCATGGCTTACTCGTGCGCCTACTTCTCCGCAGCGGGAATGACCCTGGGCGAGGCACAGCGAGCGAAGCTCGATCTGGTATGCCGTAAGCTCGGCCTGCGGCCCGGCATGCACCTGCTGGACATCGGGTGCGGCTGGGGGTCTTTGACCCTGCACGCCGCCGAGCACTACGACGTCACCGTCACCGGGGTCACGCTCAGCAGCGAACAACGCGATCACGTCGCGGCGGCCGCCGCCGCGAGGGGTGTGGGCGACCGGGTGGAGGTCAGCCTGCGACACTACCGCGAACTCGCCCTGCAGCCCGGAAGCATCGACGCGATCTCCTCGATCGAGATGGGCGAGCACGTCGGTGACGCGGAGTATGTCGACTTCGCCGGCGCCATCCACCACTACCTGCGTCCGCACGGCAGAGCCCTCATCCAGCAGATGTCACGCAGCGGCGAGCACCCCGGCGGAGGCCCCTTCATCGAGACGTACATCGCGCCGGACATGCACATGAAACCGCTGCACCGGACACTCGAGCTCTTCGCGGGAGCCGGTCTGGAGGTCCGCGATGTTCAGGCGCTGCGCGAACACTATCCACGGACAGTGGCCTTCTGGGCCGACCAGCTGGAACAGCACTGGCAGGAAGCGGTCGACCTGCTGGGCGAGGAGACGGCTCGCGTGTGGCGGCTCTATCTGGCGGGCGGTGCGCTCGCCTTCGAGCAGAACCGGATGGGCGTGGATCAACTGCTCCTGGTCAAGCCAGCCACCGATGGGTCGAGCGCGATGCCCGCGACCCCACTGGCCTGGCTCGGCTGAGGTATCCGCGCGATCAGTTCGAGACGAACAGGTGCTGGGCCGCCTCGGTGTCGATCTCGGCCGTCTCACCCTGGCGCGCGACGATGACGCCGTCGTGGCCGGCCGAGGCGAGGATGTCGTTGCCCGGCAGGGCGCCCACACGCCGCAGGACCGACATGACGGCAGTGTCCTTCTGCAGCTCCTCGGCGATGCGCCGTACCACCAACCGGGTGGGCTCGGAGGATCCGGCGATCGCCTTGGGGAGGGTCTGCACACCGGCGAGGAAGTCCGCCTCGCCCACCTCCTGACCGAGCTCGGCCAGACCGGGGATGGGGTTGCCGTAGGGCGACTCCGTGGGCTGCTGGAGGAGGTCGATGAGACGGCGCTCCACCTGCTCGGAGATCACATGCTCCCATCGACACGCCTCATCGTGGACGTATTCGATCTCTAGCCCGATCACATCGGTGAGCAGCCGCTCGGCGAGCCGGTGCTTGCGCATCACGCGGGTGGCGAGCGCACGGCCCTTCTCCGACAGCTCCAGGTGACGGTCCCCCTCGACGGTGAGCAGACCGTCGCGTTCCATGCGGGCAACGGTCTGGCTCACTGTGGGCCCGCTCTGGTGGAGACGCTCGGCGATGCGGGCACGCAGCGGTACGATGCCCTCTTCCTCGAGCTCGAAAATGGTGCGCAGATACATCTCAGTGGTATCGATCAGGTCGCTCACCCCTCCATTGTTCCACGTCCCGCCGACAGCGTGTTCCGATGTGCGAACACACCGTCCCGCCGCCACGATGGAGCGATGGCGAACTCGGTGATGTGGTTCCGCAGTGATCTGCGTCTGATGGACCAGCCGGCGCTGCGAGAAGCCGTCGAGGCCGGATCGGACGGCGTGGTTCCGCTCTACGTGCTCGACGACCGGCTGTGGACCTCCGGAGCGGGCGTGCGGACGGCATATCTCTCGCGACTGTTGTCGGAATTCGACGAGCGCATCGGCGGACTGCACGTCGTACACGGTCCTGCGGAGCGTGAGGTTCCGCGCGTCGCGCACGCGGTCGGGGCGAGCAGCGTGCACGTGTCGGCATCCTTCACGCCCTACGGCGCGCGACGGGACGCCAGGGTCGAGGAGGCCCTCGACATCCCGCTCGTGCGGACGGGATCGGCCTACGCCGTCTCCCCCGGCCGGGTACTCAAGGGCGATGGCGAGGGCTACCGCGTCTTCACCCCCTTCTACAAGGAGTGGCTCGCGCACGGCTGGCGCGAGCCGGCGCCTGCGGTACACGACGTGCCCTGGCTGAGGCCGGACGGCCGGACCCGTCGGATCCCCGAGACCGGGCCGCCGGAGGGCGTGACCTTGCCGCCCGTCGGCGAGCGAGCCGCACGCGACCATTGGCGCCGTTGGCTCGAGGACCATGTCACCGACTATGCCGACGAGCGCGACCACCCGGGCCTCGACACGACCTCGCGCATGTCCGTCCACCTGAAATGGGGCAGCATCCACCCTCGCACCCTGCTGGCAGATCTCGGGCCGCTGCGCTCGGACGGCGCCTCCGCATATCGGCGGGAGCTGGCCTTCCGCGAGTTCTACGCCGATATCCTCCACCAACGTCCGGACTCGGCCTTCGGCTACTACGACCGGCGCTTCGAGCACCTCCAGTACGACGAGCCCGGGGACGACTTCGATGCCTGGAGACGTGGGGAGACCGGCTTTCCCATCGTCGATGCCGGGATGCGCCAGCTCCTGGCGGAGGGGTGGATGCACAACCGGGTCCGCATGATCGTCGCGAGCTTCCTGGTCAAAGACCTCCATCTGGAATGGACCCACGGCGCGGCGCACTTCCTCGACCGCCTGGCCGATGCCGACCTGGCATCCAATCAGCACGGGTGGCAGTGGGTCGCCGGGTGCGGCACAGACGCATCGCCCTTCTTCCGGGTCTTCAATCCCGTCACCCAGAGCAAGAAGTTCGACCCCGACGGCGTCTACATCCGGCGGTGGGTGCCCGAACTGGCCGAGGTGCCCGCGCCGGCGATACACGAACCGTGGACGATGTCCGATCCGCCGCGGGGCTACCCCGCTCCCCTGGTCGATCACGCGGAGGAACGACGCGAGGCCCTCCGCCGTTTCGAGGCCCTCACCCGATAGGCGCGGGATCCCGTTACGGTGAGGGCATGGTGACGATCGCGCGGCAGTTCAACGGTCCCCCCGGCTCAGGTAACGGCGGCTATGCCAGCGGCGTGATCGCCGCGGGCCTGGAGCACGACGGCCCGGTGGAGGTGCGGCTGACCACACCGCCGCCCTTGGACACGCCGCTTGCCTACGAGCGTGATCGCGACGAGGTCCGCCTCGTCACCCACGGCGGCGCTCTCGTCGGGCACGCCCGTCCCGGTGGGTTCCTGCGGGAGGCACCGCGCTTCGCGTCGGCGGACGAGATCGAGGCGGGAGCCACGAGCTATCCCGGCTTCGTGCACCATCCCTTCGATATGTGCTTCACCTGCGGGACGCAGCGCGGTGACGGCGACGGGCTGCGCATCTTCTCCGGTCCCATCGACGATGGTCTCACCGCGGCTCCCTGGGACGCGCACGAGAGCTTCGCCGGCGAGAACGGCACGATCGACGAGCCGGTGACGTGGGCGTCCCTCGACTGTCCCGGCGGGTGGGCCGCGGACTTCTCCCAGCAGCCGATGCTCCTCGGCACCATGACGGCGGAGGTCTACGCGGCCCCGGCGGCCGGTCAGCGGTACCATGCGGTGGGACAGCTCGACCGGCGCGAGGGCCGCAAGTTCTACACCTCGACCGCGCTCTACACGCCCGAGGCTCAGCTCGTCGGGCGTGCCGAGCAGGTCTGGATCGAGATCGACCTCGGCTGACGGATCAGCGGGCCAGGGCCGCCCGCAGCCGCGCGGGATCGACCCGCCAGAAGTCGTGCTGGCGTCCGTCGACGAAGGTGACCGGCACCTGCTCGCCGAAGCGGCTGACGAGCTCAGGATCGGTGTCGATGTCGATGCGCTCCCAGTCGTCGCCCGTCTCGGCCACGACGGTCGCCACCTGGGCCTCGGCGACCTCGCACAGGTGGCATCCATCCCGGCTGTAGACCACCACGCGCGTTCCTCCCGCGCCGGTCACTGGGTCTCCCGGGCCAGCTCGCGCAACCGCCCCTTGGCCACCTTGCCGGTCGGCGAATGGGGCAGACCTGCGGCGACGACGATGCGCGAGGGCTGCTTGAAGCGGGCAAGGTTCTCACGGCACACGGTCGCGACGGCCTCGATGAGGGCATGCTCGTCGGCAGCCTCGTCCTCGGGCACGACGAAGGCCACCACGGCCTCACCCGTGTGCTCGTCGGGCATGCCGACGACAGCGACTTGCGCGACCCCCGGAGTGTGCGCCGCGATCTCCTCCACCTCGGTCGGGTAGACGTTGAATCCCGAGACGATGATCAGCTCGCGCAGGCGGTCGACGAGGGCCAGCGCGCCGTAGGCGTCGATGATGCCGATATCGCCGGTGGCGTACCAGCCGTCGTCGCCCGGTCCACCGGCACCGTCGGGCCAGTAGCCGGAGAAGAGATTGTCGCCGCGGATCCATACCTGCGCGGGGTCCCCGGGGTCGGCCTGCTGTCCGAGCGAGTCGCGCACCTCCACCTCCACGCCGGGCACCGGCCAGCCCACCGTGTACGGCTCGCGTGGAGCCTCGCGATCGACGAGGGTCGTGGTGACGACGGGGCTCGCTTCGGTCAGTCCGTAACCCTGTTCCACTCGGTGGCCGGAGACCTCCTCGAAACGCCGCGCGAGATCCGGGTCGAGGGCGGCCGCACCGGACAACACCACGCGTACCCCGGTGAGCGCCTCGCGCACGTTCTCGCGGCGCGCCCAGGCCGCGATCACCGGCGGAGCCACCGGCACGACCGTGATCCCCTCGTCGGCGATGAGGCGGAGCACGGCATCGGGGTCGAAGCTCTCGACCAGCACCACCCGGGCCCGCTCCCGGAGCGCCTGGCCGAGCACCGCGTTGAGACCGTAGACGTGGAAGAGCGGCAGCAGACCGAGCACCGCGTCCCCCGGACCGATCACCGGGGGCTCGATCCGACCCACCTGCTCGATGTTGGCGATGAGGGCCCGGTGGGTCAGCTGGACGCCGCGAGGCAGTGCCGAGGCACCGGACGTGTAAAGCACGACGGCCAGTGACTCGGCATCCTGCGGCGCCACCGGCACCTGCCCGGAGCGCTGCTCCTGCAGCGCGTCGAAGGTCAATTCACCGGTCTCGGCCGCGACCCGGTGCACGGCGATGACGGCACCGGCGGTCTCGGCCTGCCGGACCTGTGCGGCGGCCGCCGCGTCGGCGACGACGACCTTGGGCTGGCAGTCCGCGACGATGCGGCTGATCTCCCGTGCGGGTGCCTGCGGATTGATCGGGACGGCCACGAGTCCACCCCGCAATACCGCCAGATAGGCCACACACAGGTCGATGCCGTTGCTCATCACCAGGGCCACGCGGTGTCCCGCGACCAGGCCCTGTCCAAGGAGGGTCTGGGCGACTCGATCAACCCAGGCATCGAGCTCGGCCCAGGTGAGTTCGCGGCGGCTCCGGGGCTCGCTGAGGGCGCTCTCGTCGGGCGACCGACGGGCGGCATCACGCAGATAGTCGCTCAAGTTCACGGGCACATGTCGAGTCAACCACATCCGTGGTCTTCGCCGGCCCGATACGCTGTGCTGCATGTCACCGGGCCGCCGCGAGATCCCGCGCAATCTCCAGGCTCGCTCCGTGCTGGCAGGTCAGGCGGCCGCCGCCTCGCCGGAGGTGGAGCGTGCCCTGGCCCCGGTGCTCGACCCGCACACCGCGGCCTTCTTCGATGTCGACAACACGATCATGCAGGGCGCCTCGATCTTCCACCTCGCACGAGGTCTGCACCGGCGCGAGTTCTTCACCACCCGCGATATCGCCGCCGCGGTCTGGAAACAGGTGTGGTTCCAGTATGTCGGCGGCGAGCGCAGCGATCACATCGACGACGCCCGGTCGTCCGCCCTCTCCTTCGTCGCCGGCCATCGGGTCGACGAGCTCCGCGAGATCGGCGAGGAGGTCTTCGACGAGTTCATGGCGATGCGGATCTGGCCCGGCACCCGGGCCATCGCGCAGTGGCATCTCGACCGGGGGCACCGGGTCTGGCTGGTCACGGCGGCCCCGGTGGAGGTCGCCGAGGTGATCGCCCGACGGCTCGGGCTCACAGGCGCGCTCGGCACGGTGGCCGAATCGGTCGACGGCGTCTATACCGGGCGGCTCGTCGGCGAGATGCTGCACGGCGAGGGCAAGGCCGTCGCCGTGCGAGGGCTCGCCGCGGCGGAAGGCCTCGACCTCGATCGCTGCTATGCCTACTCCGACTCCAGCAACGATCTGCCGATGCTCGAGCTCGTCGGCCACCCGTGCGCCGTGAACCCCGACGCGCGGCTCCGGGCCCATGCTCGGGGACAGGGGTGGCTCATCCGCGACTATCGGGTGGGACGCCGCTTCGCGCTCACCGGCGTCAGGACTGCGCTGGCGGTCCTCGCGCTATGGGCGACGGTCGCCCTCGGCCGCCGTCTGTATCGCCGGTCTTTTTCGTGACATCTGCGGTGTCACACCGTAGAGTCAGGGCAGTTGCGGGAGGGAAACGTGACCGAAGCGAGGCATCCGATCGGCGTCGCCGTCCTGGCGCCGCCCTTCGACGTGTCCGCCCTCTGGATCGCTCTCGCCCAGATACGCACGGGAACGGGACACTCCTCCCGCACGCCCCCGGGCTCGGACGATACCCACGCCGAGCGGGTCCATGCCCTGGTCGAGCTCGCCCGAACCGGAGATGCCGAGGCCTTCGGACAGCTCTACGACATCTATGTCACCACCGTGTACCGCTATCTCTACTACCGCGTGGGCTCTCGGCAGCTGGCTGAGGACCTCACCAGCGACACCTTCGTCCGCGCGATGAAGGCGGTCGGCCGTTTCACCTGGCAGGGCAAGGATTTCGGCGCCTGGCTCACTACGATCGCGCGCAATCTGATCGCCGACCACTACAAGTCGGCCCGGGTCCGGATGGAGCTGACCTCCGATATCGTGCCCGAACGTGGGCCGGCCGCCGAAAGTTCCGAGGACGAGGCCCTCGAGCACCTCAGCGATCATGCTCTCCATCACGCGATCAGCGAGCTGTCCTCCGAGCAACGGGACTGCATCGTCATGAGATTCCTGTCCGGTATGACGATCGCTCAGACCGCCGCGGCCCTCGATCGGAGCGAGGGCGCCGTCAAACAGTTGCAGCTGCGAGCGCTGCGCAATCTCGCCAAGAACGTGCCCCCGGAGCTGCGCCCTCAGCCGTAACCTTCGCCGAACTCCGTCGTTAGATCACTTCAGACGATCCGAAAGGCCCCCGCCCCGTGTTCATCCGCCGCCGCGCCGCCCAGGCCTTCGCCGATGCCTGGGGATCGCGTCGTCGCCCCGACGACGCGGAGATCGGCGCGCTCGTGGCGCTGGCGCGGCGATTAGAGGTCAGCGCGACGGCACACCCCGATCCGGCCTTCCGGGAGGGTCTGCGTGAGCAGCTGATAGCCGCGGCCGGGCAGACGATGGTCGCCGGGCCCCCTCGCCGCGTGGTCGAAGGACAGCCCGTCAGCCCCGGACGCCGCAGGGCTCGCTGGGCGGGGGCCGTCGTGGCTGCCACGCTGGCGCTGGTCGGCTCGGTGAGCGCCAGTGCGAGCGCCGTTCCCGGCGACATCCTGTATCCGGTCAAGATGGGCACCGAGCACGTCGAGCGCACATTCGCCGGCGACGATAAGAGCCTCGGCCGGCTCTATCTCACGCAGGCCGGCACCCGGCTGGGCGAGGCCGAGGTCCTCGGTCAGCAGAGCAATACGAATGCGCGGACGCGGGTCAGCTCGGCATTGGAAGCCTTCTCCGACAGCGCCGAGCGCGGCTCGGCGCTCTTGCTGGGCGGCACGAGCCGCCAGATCGATCCGACCGATGCCGAGTACGTCGCTGCTTTCGCCGAGGACTCCACCCTGCGACTGAATGCGCTCCTGGAGCGCCTGTCACTGGCCGATCGTGCCAGCGCCGAACGCGCGGTCCGCACCCTCGCCGATCTGGGTGTCGACATCGGGACCGTCTGTCCGGAGTGCACCGGAGACACCGAGCGCGTCGCCGAGTCGGTCGACAACCTGCTCTCCGATGTTCAGCGCACCCTCGCCGAGGGTGGGCCTGGCGCGACCACGGAGGACGCCGGCCGCACCGGACAGCCGTCCGAGGGGGCCGGGCAGTCCGGCACCATCGGACGCGACGGCTCCCCCAGCGGTGGGGACTCCGGGTCCTCGGAGCAGCCGCGGCCGCGGACCACGGCTCCGCCCATCGAGAGCCTCCCGATCATCGCGCTCCCCGAGGCCAAGCCGCCTTCGAGCGTCGGTGACGTTCTGTCGCCGGTCGTCGGCGCGGTCTTGGGCGATGATCGCCAGGAAGGCCTCGTACCGAGTGTCCTGGGCGTCTTGGGACTGCGCCGCTGAGCCAACCCGCCGGATACGCCCTAGATGAAGGGGTTGCCGCGGTCGCTGAGAAGCGCGTAGAGGTTCTGCTGGATGGTCTCGCGCACCTGATCGGTCACATTGAACAGCAGCATCGGGTCATCGGCCGCCTCGGCCGGATAGGCATCCGTACGGATCGGCTCACCGAACTCGATGATCCACTTGCTCGGCAGCGGGATCATCCCCAGCGGGCCCAGCCAGGGGAAGAACGGCGTGATCGGGAGGTACGGGACCCCGAGCAGCCGTGCGAGGGACGGGATATTGCCCACGAGCGGGTAGATCTCCTCAGCCCCCACGAGCGACACCGGGATGATCGGCACCTGAGCGCGCATCGCCGCGGAGACGAAGCCGCCCCGGCCGAAACGCTGCAGCTTGTAGCGCTCGCTGTACGGCTTGCCGACCCCCTTGAAGCCCTCCGGCCACACAGCTGCCAGCTCCCCGCAGGTGAGCAGTCGTTCGGCATCATCGGCACACGCCAGGGTCGCGCCGAGTTTGCGGGCGAGCTGACTCACGAAGGGCAGCGCGAAGACCAGATCGGCACCCAGGGGCCGCAGTGACCGCTGAGCGTGCTTGCGGACCGCGAAACCGGTGATCACACCGTCCACGGGCACCGTGCCCGAGTGATTGCCCACGAGCAGCGCTCCACCCTCGGACGGGATGTTCTCGATGCCGCGGACCTCGAGCCGGAACCATTTCTCGGCGATCGGCTCGATGAGATGGTCGAGCAGGGCGACGACCTCGGGGTCGTATCCGAAATCGTCGACCGCGTAGTCGCCCGAGAGACGGTGCGCGAGCCCTGCGGTCAGCCCCTGGAGGCGTTCCTCCCAGTCTTCTCCCAGCAGCCGTTGAGCACCGCTCAGCAGGGCGCTCAGCAGCTCCTCCAGGCGTGGCTCGTGTTGCTCGTGGTCGTGTCCGCTCGCGCCCGATGCGGTCTCCTCGGCAGCAGCCGCGGCGGCGGCCGCGTCGTCATCGGTCACCGATCGCAGCCGAGGACGCTCACCCCCGTTCTTCTTGCGCGCGGGACCAGCGGGAGCGCCGCCTGCGAGGTCGCGCGCCGCAGCGGAGGGCGAGGTGCGTCGATTGCCGCGCCCCGGTCGTCCCGCGGAGCCGATCGTGCGTAAGTCGTCGTTCATCGCACCCCCACGTGCAGAAGACCAGGACGCAGAGCGCCGGCGAAGGAGGCGAAGGTCTGTCGCGTGGAGTGACGGATCTCGTAGCCGAAGATGTCCCGCAGCGCGGTGGTGTCGACGACGCGCCCGTAGGTCAGCAGTCGATGAAGATCGGGGCTGGTCTCGGTCCCGACGAGCCGGGCGACGCGCGTGAAGGCGCTCCCAAGACCGACCGGCGGCAGCGGCACAGTGGGCTTGCCAAGCAGACGGGCGCACTGTGACAGCAGCATGATGCCGTCACCGGCGACATTGAACGTGCCGGGACGGTCATGGCTCGCGGCCTGCCGGACGACCTCCATCGCATCGGCGAGGTGCAGGAACTGCAGTCGCGGGTCGAAGCCGAGCACCGAGGGCAGCACTGGCCCTCGGAAATAGGCGGCCAGCGGCGCACTCGATCGCGGTGAGAGGATCTGGGACATCCGCAGGATGGTCACCAGCACATCGGGGCGGCGACGAGCGAAACCGCGGGTGTACCCCTCGACCTCGACGGTGTCCTTGGGGTAACCGGAGCGGATCCCGCCCCGTGCGGTGCCCGATTCGGACCAGACGGCAGGGTCGCGCGGTGAGGTGCCGTAGACCGCCGTGGATGATCCGAGCACGAACTTGCGCAGCGTCTCGCTGCGCTGGCAGGCCGCGAGGACCTGCATCGTGCCGATGACATTGAGCTCCTTGGTCGACCTGAGCCGACTGGAGGACGGTGCTACCCCGAGGTGGACGACGGTGTCGACGTCCTCCACGGCGAGCACCTTGCCGATGACGGGTGTGCGGATGTCCGCGCGGATGAACTTGACGCTGCCCAGCTCATGTGAGGGGAGGGTCGTGTCGACGCCGACCACCTTCTCGATGCCGGACTCCGCACCCCGTTCGGCGATCAGCCGGGCCGTCCGGGCCACCGCACCATCGGCGACACCCGTGACGAGGACGACCCTGCTCATCGGGTCGTGCTCTTACTTGCCGAGCTTGCGGCGCTGGACGCGCGTGCGCTTGAGCATCTTGCGGTGCTTCTTCTTCGACATGCGCTTGCGGCGCTTCTTGATGACAGAACCCACGATTCACCTTTGGTCGGTTGGGAAAAGAACGATCGCTTCAGGATACGACGCACCGGCAAGCTCCCCTCATCCGGCCTGATAGAAGGACTTCTCCAGATACTCGCGCAGTGCCTTCTCGGTCACCCGGAAGGAGTGTCCGACCCGCACGGCGGCGAGCTCACCGGAGTGGACGAGGCGGTAGACCGTCATCTTGGACACACGCATCTGCTCGGCGACCTCTGCGACCGTCAGGAACTTCGGTTCTTGTGCCATCGGACACCATCCTCATGAGGGGGTGGGTCGAGCCTAGTGGAGAACCGGGGAGCAATTAAAGAAGAAGGTCTCATCTGAGTCCCCGGGGATCAGTACAGCGGGTCGAGTCCGAGCAGCGGGAAGATCTCGGTGCGGGTGGCGTTGACCGAGCGATCGAGCCAGCTGGCTGGGTCGTAGCCCTCCTCCCAGGGCCGGAACGCCGCCCGGCGCCCGTCGGTCATCCGAGACGGGGCGGGCTGTCCGCGCAGGCGCTCGACCTCGGCACGCCAGTGCTCCGGCGTCTCGGTCGCGGGGTCCAGTTCCCTGCCCGCGACGATGGAGAGCAGGTGCGCCCAGGCGCGCGGGACGACGTCGATGACCGCGTAGCCGCCGCCTCCCATGGCGATCCACTTGCCGCCGGTGATCTCATCGGCGAGGTCGCGCACGGCGAGATAGGAGGCGCGCTGACCGTCGACGCTGAGCATGAGATTGGTGAGCGGATCGTCCATGTGCGAATCGCAACCGTGCTGACTGACGATGATCTCGGGGCCGAACTCTCGCACGATGGCCGGGACGACCGCGTGGAAGGCACGCAACCACCCGGCATCGGAGGTGCCGGGCGGCAGCGGGACGTTGACGGCCGAGCCTTCGGCTCCCGTGGCCCCGATCTCGGTCGAGTAGCCGGTACCCGGGAAGAGCGTCTGGGGCGACTCGTGCAGGGAGATGGTGAGCACGCGGGGATCGTGGTAGAACATCGCCTGCACGCCGTCACCGTGATGCGCGTCGACATCGATGTAGACGATCTTCGATGCTCCGTGGTCGAGCAGCCAGCGGATGCCGACGGCGACGTCGTTGTAGATGCAGAAGCCGCTCGCACGACCCGGCATCGCGTGGTGCAGACCGCCGCTCACATTGATGGCGCGCTGACGCTCACCGGTCCAGACGAGGCGTGCGGCCTCCGCGCTGGCCCCGGCGATGAGCGAGCTGGCCTCGTGCATGCCGGCGAACAGCGGATTGTCCTCGGTACCGAGTCCGATCGACGGGTCGGCGTGCGTCGGGTGCTTGCTGAGCTTGAGAACCTTCTCGATGTATTGCGGGGTGTGCACCTCGGCGAGCTGGTCCTCGGTGCAGGCGCTGGCCCCGACGATGTCGAGGTGGTCGAGCACCCCGAGCTCCTCGGCCAGCTGCATCGTCAGCTTGACCCGCACGGGGGCCATCGGGTGCGAGGGGCCGAAGTCGTAGTCGGTCAGCCGCTCGTCGAAGACGACGGCGGCGCGATCGGACTCCGAGAGCGTCATGACCCGCCCTGGGACAACTCGTGTGCGCGGGCGGCGCACGCGGCGACGCCCGCGCGGAGCGCCTCTCCCGCGCCTTGCTCGTCGAAGGTCGTGATCGCGGCGTGGGTGGTGCCGTTCGGCGAGGTCACGCGGCGACGGAGCTCGGCGGGCGACTCCTCGCTGTCCGCGAGCAACGCCGCGGCACCGATGAGGGTCTGCTGGGCGAGCTGCCGGGCGGTCGCCTCGTCGAGCCCGGCCGCGACGCCTCCGTCGATCATCGCCTCGGCGAGGTAGAAGACATAGGCCGGTCCGGAGCCGGAGACGGCCGTCACGGCATCTTGTCGGCTCTCGTCGACGACGGCGACCTTGCCTGCGCCTTCGAGCAGTTCGACGACGAGGTCGAGCTGCTCCGAGCTCACGCTGGAGCCGGGTGAGACACCGAACATGCCCTGGCCGATGACGGCGGGGGTGTTGGGCATGGCCCGGACGACGGCGATGCCATCGGGGAGGCGGCTCTCCATGGTGGCGGTGGTGACCCCTGCCGCGACAGAGACCACCACAGCATCGGAGCGCACGGCTCCGGCGATCTGCTCGGCCACCTCGGCGACCTGGTGTGGCTTGACGGCGAGGACGACGACATTGGCGCCCGTCACGGCGGTCTCGGCATCGGCACTGGCGATATCGTAGCGGTCAGCGAGTTCAGCGGCGCGTTCGGGGCGCGGCTCGCTGACAGTGATCCGGTCGATGCCGGCGGCGTGCCAGGCGGCGATGAGCGTCTCGCCCATCACCCCTCCGCCGATCACGGAGATGCGCAGTCCAGAGCTGCGCTCGCTCATGCCGCCACCGCCTGAAGAAAACCCACGATAGGCCGGTGACGGCATGAGGTGGACTCCAACGGTCGCTCGCTGCGCTCGCTCATGCCATGAGACTAGTATCACGTCCCGCTGAGCCGGTCAGCAGGGCAAGGCTGCGGCGTGGAGGCGGGCGAATGCGAGGGCTTCGAGGAGGTCGTTCTCCCGTCCCTCGGGACCCGTGGACTTGCGGGTGTTGATCTCGACGACGACCTGTCCGTCGAATCCGTTGGTCGCCAGTTCCTCGAGAAGCTGCGCGCAGGGCTGGGTGCCGCGACCCGGGACGAGGTGCTCGTCCTTGCCCGAGCCGCTGCCGTCGGCGAGGTGGATGTGGCGTAGGCGCGGGCCGAGCTCGCGGGCCATCGCGAGGGGGTCGGCGTGGGCGGTGGCGCTGTGCGAGAGGTCGAGGGTCACGTGGGCGTAGTCGTGGAGGCGCGGGTCCCAGCCGGGGGCGTAGGCCTGGAACTCGCGCTTGCCACTGCGCCAGGGGTACATGTTCTCGACGGCGAAGACGAGATCGTACTTCTCCTCCAGATCGCGGATGCCGTCGACGAAGCCGCGAGCGTAGTCACGCTGCCAGCGGAACGGCGGGTGCACCACGACGACCTCGGCGCCGACCTCCAGAGCCATCTCGGCGCTGCGGTGCAGCTTGCCCCATGGGTCCAAGCCCCACACTCGCTGTGTCAAGAGCAGACAGGGGGCGTGGATCGAGGTGATGGGGATGTCGTGCTCGTCGCTGAGCGCCTGCACGGTATCGATCTCGGTGCTGATCTCGTCGATACCGACCATGACCTCGACGGCGTCGTATCCCAGTCGCTTGGCGGCGTCGAAGCCTGCCGCCGTGGAGTCGGGATAGACCGACGATGTCGATAGCGACACCGTGATCGGCTCGTGGTCATTCACTCCACCAGGCTAGTCCTTCATCGGTCACGGCACAGGCGGTACTCGCCTGGACAACGCGAAGGCCGTGCGCCCCGGAGGACGCACGGCCTTCGTGCTCAATCAGCTACCGGATCAGGCGATATCGCCCAGACCGCGGCGGCGACGGATCTCCATCGCGGCTCCACCGGCGGCGAGCAGCGCTGCGCCACCGAGGATGTACGGCAGCATCGCTGCGATACCGGTGCGCGGCAGGTCGTCACCCGGGCCGGGGGCGGCCGCGTCCTCGAGGAGGGCGAAGCTCACACCGGCGTCATTGGACTGCTCGTTGACGGTCTGCACGGCGCGCAGCGTGTAGTCGCCCGCCGCCAGTCCGTCCTCGAAGGCGACACTCCACTCACCGTTGTCGACGGTGGTCTCACCGATCTCCTCGTCGTTCAGGAAGACCGTGATGGTCGCGTCGTCGATACCGGTGCCCTCAGCGCCCGTGGGGGCGGTGGCGGCGCGGTAGCTGACGCCGTCCTCCGGCGTGGTGATGACCGGGGCGTCCGGGATCACCGTGAAGCTGCTGGAGGTGACAGCGGACTCATCGCCGTCGACGACCTGGGTGGCGCTGACGCGGTATTCACCGGGGCCGAGGTCGACCTCGACCGACCAGTTGCCCTCATCATTGACGGTGGTGGTGCCTTCGGCGTCGCCGGCGACCGTGACCTCGGCGCCCGGCTCGCCGGTGCCGGAGATCGCGCTCACGCTGCCGACGACGGTCGAGCCGTTCTCAGGAGCGGTGATCGCGGGTCCGGTCGCGGCAACCTCGACGCTGAAGTCGACCGTGTCGGAGGTGTCGAAACCGCGGGTGGCGGTCAGGCTGAACTCGTAGGTACCGAGCTCCTCGGGAGCGTTGAAGGTCCAGTTGCCCTCGCCGTCGATGTCGACGGTCTGATCCTGGCGGCCCTCGGAGGTGATGGTGAGCTCGCCGTTCGCGGGGCCGGTGCCGGTGATGGCATCGCCGCGGCCGACCGTGCCGCCGTCCTCGGGGGACGTCAGCGCGGGCTCGTCGAGATCGAGAGCGACGGTGTAGCCGTCGAGCTGCGCGAGGCCGCCCTGCAGGTCAGCGCCCCAGACCATCAGCTCTCCGGTGTCGGTCTCGCCGCCGCCGGAGAGAACGCCGACCGCGGTCTCACCGCGGACCATTGAGCCGCCGGAGTCGCCGGACGTGGCAGCCATGCCGAGCACGCCGAAACCGTGGACCCAGCGAACATCCGAGGGATCACCGGGCTTGGAGATCTGCGCCCAGCCGTCCTCGATGACGACCTGGCCACTGGAGGGCTGCGTGGAGCGGCCCGAGCGGTTGATCGTGTCACCGATGCTGGCGGTGCCGACGGCCTTGACGGGCGTGGTCGACGCAGCGAGGTCCGACGTGTTGGACCAGTCGGTCACCTCGGGAAGGAGGTTCAGCTCGTCGTTGGTGACGTCGTAAGCGGCGATGTCGACGCTGGAGGGATCGTTCTCGGCGCCGGCCGTATTGCCCGGGCCGCCGTACTGCGAACCGCCGAGGACTCCGAGGGGATGGAGGATGCCGACCTCCGAGTTATCAGCCTCTCCGCCACCCGCCGGATCGCCCGAGGGGACCGTGAGCGCAGCGTCAGTCGCATTGTCATCGTCGGTGCAGTGGCCTGCGGAGATGATGGCCGGGTCGCCCTCAGCGCTCCAACCAGTGAAACCGACGGAGCAGAGACCGCCCGAGTCGGATCCCGGTGCAGCTGCGAAGTAACCAGCCCCGCCAACGACATCGGTATCAGCGAAAGCGGTGAAACGGTCGGGCACCACGAAGACGTCGACATTCTCGTGCGCGGCCGCCTCAGCAGCGGCGCCGTCGAGCTCTTCCTCCGCCTTGTCGGTGACCAGCACGACCTTGCCGGCTTCGCCCTGCCCGATCGCCTGGATGGAGTCGTCACCCGAGAGGGCACTCATCAGACCGGTGACGGTCGGTGCGCCTTCCTCGCCGGAGGCCGCCGTCGCGGACAGCACCCCCGTAGTGAGGGTCAGGGCCGCCACTCCGAGGGCCGCGACACCTCGCTTCATGTGGATCGACATGCATTTCCTCTCCTGCTGGCACCCCGCAGCGTCCCCGTCGTCCGGTCCCCGAGTGCAAGCTTCTCTGTCACAAACGCACTCAACCTATCTGTAACCTGAGAAAAAGTCACACCCGCCCGGGTGGAACGATCGGGAGGAGCCCTGATGTCAATGCTCACGATGGGCCGTGTCGCAATCGTTATGGTTGCTCTCATGGTCGTGTCGGCCTGCGGTAACAGCGAGACCAGCGGGGGTTCAGCCGATCCACAGGCGACGTGGGGAGTGAAGGCTGAGCGTTCTCCATATCTTGAGATCGCGGATGGCGAGGTCACAGGCAGCGACGGTTGTAACAGCCTTAGCGGAACCTACGAACTGGAAGGCGATGAGCTCACGTTCTCGATGAAGATGTCGACCATGATGGCCTGCCCCGGTGTCGATCCGTGGCTGGCGAAGCTCAAGTCCGCACGCGTCGACGGCGACGTCCTGGTGGTTTTCAACCGTGAAGGCGAGGAGATCGGAACGCTGGACCGCACCGCCTGAGTTATTCGGTGAGGATGGTGTCGGTGATGAGCCAGTGTTCGCCGTCGCGGGTGGGCAGGGCTGCTCGGAAGGTCTTGCGTTGGTGGTGTTTCTTGCACAGGCACCAAGTGTTGTCTCCGGCGGTGGGTCCGTCAGGTACCGGGATGCGGTGATCGATCTCGCATCGTGACCCGCGTACCTGGCAGCCCGGATATCGGCAGGTGCCGTCTCGGAATCTGATCGCATTACGCAGGTGGTCGGGTGGGTATCTGCCGGTGTAGACGGTCTGGAGGATGTTCTCCCCGGTGTCGTCGACCAGGAGCCGGTACCAGAACGGATTCGCGCTGATGGCGAGTTCGCGGACGAGGCTGGCGGGGATGGTCCACTCACGATCCGCGCTCACACCCGGCTGATCATCCACACCCGCCAACGTGGAGGCGGGAACCATGACCCCGATCGTCACCGCCGGCGTCTTTGCGCCGTCGTGGGCCGGGTCGATCTCGGTCAACGCTCCCACGAACAGATCGGCACGCCGCTGATCCAGCGTCCGATCATCCTGAGGATCACAGATGGCTTTCGCGGCACGATCCAGCCGCGCTTCGATATCCGCAAGGATGATCGAGGGCAGGTGATTCGCGTACAAGTCACCTGTGCCGTCTTCGTGGTGGGTGACGCGGATGGACCGTTCGGCGTAGATGGCCTCGTAGCGTTCCGCGGCGTGCTCGGGTTCTGCCATCGCCACCCGACGCTTCAACCACGACCGCAACTCACCCACCGTGTGCAACTCGGCATACGCTGCGATCCGCTCATCCAGCCGCTCGAAGGATTCAGCGTGGTCGAGCTTGCCCGCCTGGCGACCAATCTCAGCGACCTGCTGACCATCGACCCGGCCCTCACCGAACGCAGCCCAGGTGTGCGGCAGGTTGTCCCGGACGGTCTCGGCCTCACAGACCCGGTTCTGCACCTGATGTTCCGACCAATTCAACGCCTGCGCCACCGTCGACACCCGAGCCGCGAACTCATACCCCGACGCCTCCAAACCACCGACATACTCCAAGATGCCGTCGACCCGGCGAAAGTCAGCGACCGCACTCTCCCGACGCACACCAAGGAGCTCAACGAGCCCGACATCCGAGGTAGCAACGACCGACATGCTCACAATCTATCCGCCACCACCGACACTTTTGGCACAACGAGCGTCCCATGCGCCCAATGCCTCATCGGGCAGGTAGGTTACGACCTAGTGAAGCAGAGCCGTATTCCAGCAACTCCGATAAACACTCCTACTATTGCCAGACCCCACATCACCCAGGGAGGCTCCGAGCCCCCGCCAGATATAATGCCAACACCTGCGACAACGATCAAACCCAGACTACACAGCGCTAACGCCGCGCCGGAGATGCGACGTCTCGACTCCATTAGAAACACTCCTCTCCGATGAAATCGATGGTCCCCGGCAGCACGTAAGAAGATGCGAGAAATCCAGCTGCGCCCCAGCCCGCGCCCACACCTGAAATCATGGAGGCGAAGCTACCAGCGAAGCCAATACCGTTAGCTACACCTCGGAGAGACGCATCGAAACAAGACAGACCCGTGGGGTCAACGTTGTTGATGGGGTCGCCCGCGGCGTAGAGGTACGGGTTCTGCTCCTCTCCGGCAGGGTCCATTTGGGTGAAGGTTCCATAGCCGGGCTGGTAGTACCTTGCCCCGAGCTTGAGGTTTCCTCCGAGACCAGCCTGAGCCCCGACGAAGCCGGAAAGCGAGTCCGGAGCCGGGGTGGCGCGTCGGCTGCCATAGGGTTCATATGCGTAAATAGCCGCCGCACTTCCGTCCGCGTTCAGTTTCGCGGTGGTGGAGTCCTGATGATCTCCCACCAGATATTCAGTCCCCGAATCACGAGAGATCGACACCGCGCGCCCATCAGGCAAACGCGTAATTGACTCGTGAAGCTCCTCTGAAACAGGATTTGATTCAGTCAGGCGCAACGCTAGACCACCGAAAGATTCAGCCTCGAACCTGGTCCTCTCGACCGTCCGCCCCAGGTTCGAGTATCGAGTCCAGTCTTTGACGAGTGATGTGTTGCTGCTGTCGATATAAGCGGCCGCTGTCGGGACTGCTCCGCCGGTCCCGAACACACGCGTGGCCGAGAGCTGATTGGCAGCGTTGTAGATCATGTCCCCGGAGGCCGTCGAACCCTCCATGTTTCCCCTATCGTCATATTGCCGGACGACCGACGGGTTGCCGCCCGGATCGACGACCTGATCCGCCTCGTTGTACGTGGTCGTCGCACCTCCGGACTTCGTTCTATTGCCGTTGAGGTCGTATTCGTAGGTCCAATGCTCACCACCACTCTCATCAGCGTCGATGAGTCGACCCAGGCTGTCATAGGCGTAGCTGATCGTCGAGCCGGTCGGGGCGTGGATGCCGACGTGATCGGTGCGGGCCTGGATCTTGCTGCGGTCCACCCCGTCGTCATCGAAGGAATACGAGTAGTCCGACACCGCCTCCCCATCGCCGTCGACTGAACTGATGCGGATCGGACGGGAGGAATCGTCATACTCCTTGCTGATGCTCGCGCCACCCGGCAGGGACCGGCCCGTCTCGTTGCCGTTGTCGTCATAGGTGAAGGTCACCGATCCACCAGGATCCGTCAGCTGGGTAAGCTGGCTCGCCGCGTCGTAGGCGTATGTACGAGCGCCCGTGACTCCGTCATCATGGCTCGTCATGTTCCCTCGCGAGTCGTACTCCATCGCGATGGTCACATCGAACTCGGACCCGTCCGAAGGAACGCGCGTCTGCACCGACGTCGTGTTGCCGCGGGTGTCGTAGCTGTGGTCACGTCGCGACTGGACCCCATACGCTCCACCACCGATCGGCTCCCCCGACCGCACCTCAGCGGTCAGCTGACCGTCGTCATCGAAGTCATAGACCGTGTCGGACTCCCAGGTCCCCTCACCGGCAACCTCCTCGGTCTGCTGAACCAGGCGGTCCGCTGCGTCGTAGACGTAGCCGATGACCTGATCGCCCTGCTCCGTCTTGGTGACCCGCCCGACGGAGTCGTAGCCGTACGTTGTCGGCGCGACAGGCCCCGGGGGTGTGACGGTGGCGAGATTGCCGTCGCCGTCATAGGTGTACTGCGTGGTGTGGCCGTTGCCATTGGTCGAGGAGCACTGCTGGCCCTGCTTGCCGCCGCAGCTCGCACCGTCGATGCCGTGGTGCGTGTAGGACAGCTCCTGGCCGCCGGACCCGTTCGTCGTGTCGGTCTGATTCGTGAGGTTGCCGGGCCCGTCATAGGCGAAGGTCTTCTGATTCCCCTCAGGGTCGGTCGAGCACGTGACCAGATGCGGATGACCTGAGGTCGGAGAGGCACAACCGTCCTCGATGCCATACGTCGCATTGGCCGCAGCGCCGGTCGGCAGCTGAACCTGTGTCGGGTTGTTGGCATCGTCGTAGCTGTAGCTGGTGACATTGCCCTCGCCCGTACCACCACCCAACGCATCGGTCTGCGTCGCGACCTGCGAGTTGGGTGTCCACTCCTGCGAACGTGTGCGTCCCAACGGATCTGTCACCGAGGTCACCCGGCCGTCGTCATCGAGCTCGATGGTCGAGTCGTTGCCATCCGGGTCGGTCAACGTCGTCTGCCCCGCGGCATACACGAAGCTCGTCGTAGCGGCCGTGCTGTCCGGGTCGCCGGACGTGAGATGACGGTGGACCGCGCTGACACGATTCCGATCGTCGTACCCGAACGAAGTCACCGAGCCTTCTGCCGTCGTGATGCTGGTGAGACGTCCGGCATCGTCGTACCCGTAGTGGCGAGTCCCGCCATCCGCGCCCTTCACGCTCGTGAGCCGCTGGTCGTCGTCATACCCGAATTCGAACACCCGGCCTGCCGGATCGGTGATCTTCGAGACCCGCATGCCGGTGTACTCATAGCTCGACACACGTCCGGCCGCGTCCGTCACCGAGGCGACGCGGTTGTTCGCACCGTATGCATACGTCAGCGCATTGCCGTTGCGGTCCTCGTTGCGCAGCAGGAATCCGCCCGCGGTGAACACCAGCCGCTCGCCGTTCTGGCGATAGGTCATCACCCATTCGCCGTTGTCCTGCTGGGCGAGATCGGCCTGTAGCCCCGGGGGCGTCTGCCAGCCGCCGTCGGCCTCGGTGAAGTGAGCCCGGAAACCCGACGGAGCCCGGAAGACCACCGCCGTCGGACCGACCTCGAGACCGATGTCATGTGCCGCCGAGATCGACCACTTCGGCCCGTATCCGCCGAATCGGTCCGACAGACCGTTGTAGAACCGATCCAGGGAGAGCCCGATGCCAGGACCGTTGATCGCCAGATCCTCCGCACGGACCACCAGGTTCCCGTTCCCGAGGTTCACCGCCGCGGTATGGATGTCGTCGAGGCCGAACTCCTCGAACCCGTAGTGCTCCTGCACCCCCAGGCCGGGAGCCGCCACCTCGTCATCACCCGCCGACAGGAGGGACTGGAGCTCGGGCTCGTCCTCCACGACCTCCTCGACGATCAGATCCGCTGACCACTCACCCTCCGGGACGTCGCCGACCGGCTCGCGGTTCACCTCAGAAGGCGCTTCCCATACCGAGGAGGGACGCTCACCGCCTCCCGGCTCGGCGACCGCCGGCACAAAGACCAGCATCCCACCGATCGCCACGGTCGATCCGGCAACAACACCGATGAGACGTGCGCGCACAGCGGCACCTGCCGATCCCCCACCAGGTGCCTCGCGCCTCGCGAGCGACCTGGTGCCGAACGACGCTGCTACTGGGCTGAACAACGCCACTAGCTCGATCGGATCACACTGGGATCGTCCTCCGCAGGAAAATGGACGAAAGAAGCCAGAAGATCTCGTCCGCCCGGATCAGAGGTGGTCGAGGTGCTCGATCAAGACTCCCTCACGCAGGGCCCACGGGCAGATCTCCAGCTCCTCGACACCGAACAGATCCATCGCCGCCTCCGCCACGACCGCTCCCGCTCGCATCTGATGGGCACGATCCGCCGTCACGCCGGGGAGGGCAGCGACCTCATCGGGGGTCATCGTGGCCAGCTGATCGACCAGCGGGCCCAGCCGCTGCAGGGACAGAACCCGTCGGACGTACGGCCCTTCCGCCGACGGCGCGGCCCCGCACATCCGTGCGAGGGAACGGAAGGTCTTACTGGTCGCGACCGCCCGGTCGAATCCTCCACCACGCAGCAGCGGTCCGGCCGGCTGGCCGATCTCCCTGCGCACCTGGAGCTTCAGCTCGGGCAGCGACACCCCTCGCTCAAGCCGTTCGCGGGTGAGCCGGCCCGCACCGAGCGGCAGCGAGGACACGACATCGGGCTCCTCGTCGGCACCGACCGCCAGCTCCAGCGACCCGCCGCCGATATCGAACACTCCCAGCCGTCCCGACGACCAGCCGAACCAGCGGCGGACCGCGAGGAAGGTCAGCCGGGCCTCGTCCTCGCCCGGAAGCACCTGCAGATCCAGTCCGGTCGCCTCGTTGACCGCCTGGATGACCTCATCGGCATTCACCGCATCGCGGACCGCGGACGTGGCGAAGGCCAGCACCGTGTCGCAGCCCTTCTCGGCAGCCTCATGGGTCGCCTCGACCGCGTATTTCACGAGCCGCGCGACACCCTCATCCGTCACCCGCTGCTCCTCGTCGAGGTGCTCAGCGAGCCGCAAGGGCTCCTTGAAGGAATGCGCGGGAATCGGCGGACCGCCCCGATAGGCGTCCACGATGAGCAGATGGCCGGTGTTGGAACCGATGTCGAGCACACCCATGCGCATGACCTCCAGTGTGACAGCCGGCGCTCCCGGCCACGGGCACCGCGGTCGCCGTTCCACCGCGCCACGCCTTCGAACCTCCTACAGTGGAGTGATGCCGGAGATCGACCTGGGCTTCCCCCGCGCTTTCGTGGAGTTCGCGAATCCCGACGACTCGACCGAACGCTTCCGGGTCGACCTGACCTGGCTCACCTCCCGTTGGGCCTGCATCTTCGGTCAGGGCTGTCCGGGCGTCTACGCCTCGCTCCCCGATGTCGGCTGCTGCGCCCACGGCGCCCACTTCAGCGACGACGACGATGTCACTCGCGTCTCCGACTATGTCGAGGTGCTCGACCCCACCGAATGGGAACTCCACGACGAAGGCCACGAGCGCGGTTGGACTGAGCTCGAGGATGGTGAGCTGAAGACGCGCGTCGTCGACGGCGCCTGCATCTTCCACAACTCGCGGGACTTTCCCGGAGGCTACGGATGCGCCCTGCACGCGCATGCCCTCGCCGAAGGACTCGAGCCGCTGGAGACGAAGCCCGATGTGTGCTGGCAGCTGCCGTTGCGACGCCAGTTCCGCGAGGTCGACCCCGGTGACGGGGACACCTACACCGAGGTGACCATCGGCGAGTACGTGCGAGCCGGCTGGGGCCCGGGAGGCCAGGACTTCGACTGGTACTGCTCGTCGAACACCGACGCCCACGTGGGCGCGGACCCGGTCTTCGTGTCCTACGGCCCCGAGCTCGTCGCGCTGATGGGACAGAAGGCCTACGACCAGCTCGCCGCCCGGTGCGAGCGCTTTCTCGCCGACGGGCGACCCGAACCCCACCCCGCCGACCCCGACTGACACCCACCCGCCCACTTGCCAGCGGTATCCGGTCAACCTCACCGCCCGCCGATGAGGTTGCTGACACACCTCCCGAGCGGGAGAAGGGTCGCTGGCCTACCGCCATCCGCTCGGACTCGCACTAGTCCCGGGACCGTTCGAGACTGAGCCGACCCTAAGTGTGAAGGACTCGATGGACGCCCGTAACAATGCCGTATGCATCTGGACCATGTGACCTTCGCCGCCGGGCCACAGGGCCTCGCCGAGACCACCGCCGAGCTGAGCGAACGTCTCGGAACGCCCTTCCTCGACGGCGGGATCCATCCCCGTTTCGGGACCCGCAACATGATCCTGCCGCTGGCCAACCGCCAGTACATGGAGATCGTCGAGGTGCTGGAACATCCGGCCGCCGAGAAGGCCGCCTTCGGCAAGGCCGTGCGCGCCCGCTCCGAGTTGGGCGGGGGCTGGCTGTGCTGGAGCATCGCGGTCGACGACATCACCCCGGTCGAGCGGCTCATCGGTCGCCACTCGGTCCCCGGCAACCGCCGCCGTCCCGACGGGTTCAACCTGGAATGGCGTCAGATCGGCACCAGCTCGATGGCCGCCGACCCGCAGCTGCCGCAGGTCATGCAGTGGCTGATCGAGCCGGCTGAGCACCCCTCGCAGATGGCACCGGCCGATATCGAGCTGGTGGCGCTCGAGATCGCCGGAAGCCCGCAGCGTGTCTCCGACTGGCTGGACGAGGGCGCGATCAGCGCCCTCGAGCAGATCGAGGTCCGCTGGGTCGCGCCGAATGCCCTGCCGGGCATCACGGTCGCGGAGTTCGCGACTCCCGGGGACACGATCCGCATCTGAGGTCCGGCGACCGGCGTACCGTGGGAGCATGGCGCAGATCGCCTCCCTCGACGGCACTCGCGTCGTCTACGACGACCTCGGCGAGGATCCCGCGCTGATCATCATCGGCGGCGCCCTGAACACGCGCGCCGCCACGGTCGCGGACTTCGTGCTCGGGCGGCCGGCGGAGCGGTAGCTCAGCAACCCTTCCCACCCGGCCCGGGTACGTCATCACCCCTGTCGGTCGCCGATGAGGTTGACCGGGTAGCGCCGCAGGAACGAGATGCTCGACTGTCGGCGGCGGCATCTACGCTGAGAGCCATGGCCAAGACCAAGACCCCGTATGTGTGCGCCGAGTGCGGGTGGACCACCACCAAGTGGGTCGGCCGTTGCGGTGAGTGTCAGGCGTGGGGAACGGTCGATGTCGCGGGAACGGCGACACGCGGCGCACGCACCAACGCGGCCCCGGTGTCGTCCCCGGCGGTGCCGATCTCCGAGGTCGGCGTCGAGACCGCCTCGGCCGCGGGCTCCGGCATCCCCGAGCTCGACCGCGTCCTCGGCGGCGGTGTGGTCCCCGGAGCGGTGATGCTGCTGGCCGGAGAGCCCGGCGTCGGCAAGTCCACCCTGCTCCTGGAGGTCGCGGCGCGGTGGGCGCGTGCCGGCCGGCGCACGCTCTACGTGTCGGGAGAGGAGTCGGCCGCCCAGGTCCGCCTGCGGGCCGAACGCACCGGAGCCGTCCATGACGAGCTCTTCCTCGCCGCCGAGACGGATCTCGGTGCTCTGCTCACCCACATCGACCACGTCAAGCCGAGTCTGTTGATCGTCGACTCGGTGCAGACCATCGGCTCCTCCGATGTGGAGGGCGTCCCCGGCGGTGTGACCCAAGTCCGCGAGGTCGCCTCGACCGTCATCGGCCGGGCCAAGGCCGAGAGCATCGCCACGCTGCTCGTCGGCCACGTGACCAAGGACGGCTCCGTCGCCGGCCCACGCGTCTTGGAGCATCTGGTCGATGTCGTCCTCCAGTTCGAGGGTGACCGCACCTCGCGCCTGCGGTTGCTGCGCGCCGTGAAGAACCGTTTCGGGCCGGTCGACGAGATCGGTTGCTTCGACCTCGTCGACCACGGCATCATCGAGGTGCCCGATCCCACCGGTCTGTTCGTGTCCCGCCATGAGCGGCCGGTGCCCGGGACCTGTGTCACCGTCACCATGGAGGGCCGCCGGCCCCTGCTCGCCGAGGTCCAAGCGCTCACCGTCGGGGCCACCACCCCGTCGCCGCGCCGCACCTCCAGCGGTCTCGACTCGTCACGGATCGCGATGGTGCTGGCCGTGCTCACCAAGCATGCGAATCTCAGACTCGGCGATGTCGATGTCTACACCGCCTCAGTCGGCGGCGCGCGCCTCCACGAGCCGGCGGTCGACCTCGCCGCCGCACTCGCCACCTATTCGGCGATCGCCGACACTCCCCTCCCCCCGCAGCTCGTCGCGATCGGCGAGGTCGGACTGGCCGGCGAGGTGCGCGCCGTCAACAACACCCTCGCGCGCCTGCGCGAGGCCGCCCGCATCGGCTTCACTCATGCGATCGTCCCGGACAACACCGAGGACCTCGACGCCGTCGGCGGGCAGCTCGCCATCGCCCGGGTCTCCCATATCTCGGCAGCCATCGCCGCCGCCCGCAGCGGCTCGTGAACCCCGCCCCCTCCGTCGGGGGCGCGCCGTTCGGCCGAGTCCACTCGCGTCGCAGGGATGTCGCAGCCTAGGCTGTCGCCTGTGGCCCTGTCGAATGAACTGCGCAGCGCCCTCGGCTCAGTTGCCCCCGGCACCGAGCTGAGGGAAGGACTCGAACGCATCCTGCGCGGCCGCACCGGTGCCCTCATCGTCGTCGGCATGGACCGGCAGGTCGAGTCGATCTCGACCGGCGGCTTCGTGCTCGATGTCGCCTTCACCGCCACCGCTCTACGCGAACTGGCCAAGATGGACGGCGCGATCATTCTGGACGGCAGCGCCACGCGCATCCTGCGTGCGGGCGTGCACCTCATGCCCGATGCCGCCATCGCCACCGAGGAGACCGGTACGCGGCATCGCACCGCCGATCGCGTCGCGCGCCAGACCGGTCTGCCCGTCATCTCGGTCTCGGCGTCGATGCACATCATCGCCCTCTATCTCGACGACAGCCGCTATGTCCTGGAGGACACCGCCGCCGTGATCGGCCGGGCCAATCAGGCTCTGCAGACCCTCGAGCGCTACCGCACCCGGCTCGACGAGGTCGCCGATGCGCTGTCCGCACTCGAGATCGAGGATCTCGTGACCGTGCGCGATGTCGCGGCCGTCGCACAGCGCATGGAGATGGTGTCGCGCATCGCTGCGGAGATCGACGGATTCGTCCTCGAGCTGGGTACCGACGGCCGACTCCTCGCCCTGCAGCTGGACGAACTCGTGGGTGGCGTCGAGGCTGAGCGCGAGCTCGTGGTGCGCGACTACCTGCCGCAGGGGCGTCGCAAGGTCGCCGTCCCCGACGTGCTCGCCGACCTGCGCGGTCTCTCCGCAAGCGACCTCGTCGACCTCGGAAGGGTGGCCGAGTCCCTGCGCATCGGGCACGGGGACAACCTCGATGCCGCGCTCTCACCGCGCGGCTACCGGCTGCTCGCGCGTGTTCCTCGCCTGCCCGGCACCGTGGTGGAGCGGCTCATCGTGCACTTCGGATCGCTGCAGCGGCTGCTGGCCGCGAGTCTGGACGATCTCCAGGCCGTCGAGGGTGTCGGCGATCTGCGGGCCCGCGGGGTGCGTGAGGGTCTGTCACGCCTCGCCGAGTCCAGCATCCTCGAACGCTACGTCTGACGTCTCAGCCGCGCGACGTCACCCTTCGGCGGGAGTCTCCTCGACCGGAGACTCCTCCGCGGGCGGGTCCTCGTCGTCCGGGGTCTCCTCCTCCGCTTCTTCGCTCGGCTCAGGCTCCGGCTCGGGTTCAGGTTCGGCGAGGCGGAACGAGGTCTCCCCCGGTTCGCCACCGAGGGTGCCGATCTGCACCGTGTAGTCACCCTGTCCCACAGGGGGCTCGCCGTCGCCGCAGGCGCTTCCGGAGTTCCGGCCGTTCCACGGCATGGAGGCCTGCACGGCCCACCCGGCGGGAACGGCGATGGGCTCGCTCAACAGCGGTTCACGGCAGACGGTCGAGTCGAAGACCGGTGAGCCGTCCGCCGCGATGATGACCAGGAGCTCGGCATCGGTCGGGTTGAGCACGCATCCCTCCCCGTCCACGGTCGAGACCAGCAGCTTCATCTCGACATCCGCACCCCCGGGCTGGCCATCGGCGACCGACGGCACGATACGAACGTTCTCGGGCGTGCACGCGTCCTGGGGCGCCTGCATCGAGACCGGCACGAGATCAGTCGGTTCCGGTTCCGGTTCCGGTTCCGGACTGGGGTCGGCTTCGGTCGGTGTGGCCGAGGGACTCGGCGACGCGGCCGGGGAATCGTCACCCCGCTCCTGGGACCAGTTCCAGACCTGGATGGAGACCCAGGTCACGGCGATGAGGACCGTCACGAACAACAACCGACGGCGCCAGTAGATCGCGGCGGGCAAGGGTCCTCGTGGCACGGTCCAACGCTACCGATCCGACCTGCCATGAAAGGATCGACGCGCCATGACGACCTCCCTCCCGATGCTTCACGACCGAGTCATCACCTGGTTCGCCGCCCATCGACGTGATCTGCCCTGGCGTGGTCGGGACGGCCGGCGCCCCGACCCGTGGGCCGTCATGGTCTCCGAGTTCATGTTGCAGCAGACCCCGGTGAGCCGTGTCCTGCCTGTCTTCGAGGCCTGGATGGAACGCTGGCCGACGCCCGCCGATCTCGCGGCCGCCAGCTCGGGGGACGCCATCCGCGCCTGGGGACGACTCGGCTATCCCCGACGGGCACAGCGTCTGCACTCGGCCGCCATCGCGATCGCGACGGAGCACGGCGGCCGCGTGCCCGATGACTACACCACGTTGAGGGAGCTTCCCGGCGTGGGCGACTACACGGCGGCCGCCATCGCCTCCTTCGCCTACGGACGCCGCCACGTCGTCTTGGACACCAATGTGCGCCGTGTGTTCACCCGCGTCATCGCAGGCGAGCAGTATCCGGCCAAGGCCGTGACCGCGGCGGAACGCACGCTGGCGGCCGACCTCCTCCCCGAGGACGATGCCGACCTCTGGGCCGCCGCGACGATGGAGCTGGGCGCTCTCGTCTGCACGGCCCGGGCACCGCGCTGCGAGGCCTGCCCTGTCACTGATCTGTGCGCCTGGCGGGTGGCGGGTTACCCCGAGGGAGAGCAGCGGCCGACGGGCCAGGCCTGGGCGGGCACCGATCGTCAGGTGCGGGGCCGCCTCATGGCTGTGCTGCGCGATGCTCCCGGCCCGGTCCACAAGGCGACCCTCGACCTCGTCTGGGAGGACTCCGGGCAACGCGACCGATGTCTCGCCTCGCTCCTGGACGACGGACTCGCCGTCCTCGTCGACGACGATCTCTTCGCCCTCCCGGGGCACTGACGGAGACGACGAGGCGGGCCCGGAATCCCGGACCCGCCTCGTTCAGCTCTGCTGAGCGTTACTCCTCGGTGCCACCGGTACCGGCCTCGACGGCCGGACGGACACCCTCGAGCTCGAGGTCGGCCTTGTCGGTGCCGGTGAAGGTGAAGTGCGCGTCAGCACCCTCGCCCTCGACATCGACCAGGACGATCTGCCCGGCACGCAGTTCACCGTAGAGCAGCTTCTCGGCCAGAGTGTCCTCGATCTCGCGCTGCACCGTGCGGCGCAGCGGCCGGGCACCCAGCACGGGGTCGAAGCCGCGCTCGGCCAGCCTCTCCTTGGCCGCGGTGGTGAGCTCGACGCTCATGTCCTTCTCGAGCAGGCGAGCCTCCAGCAGACCGATCATCATGTCGACCATCTGCAGGATCTCTTCCTGCGTCAGCGGCGGGAACACCACGACCTCGTCGACACGGTTGAGGAACTCAGGCCGGAAGTGCTGCTTGAGCTCCGTGGCCACACGCTCCTTCATCCGCTCGTAGGTGCCCACGGCGTCACCGGCCTGAGCGAAGCCCAGGTTGACGCCCTTGGCGATCTCACGAGCACCGAGGTTGGTGGTCATGATGATCACGGCGTTCTTGAAGTTGACGACACGGCCCTGACCGTCGGTGAGGTGGCCCTCCTCCAGGATCTGCAACAGCGAGTTGAAGATATCCGGGTGAGCCTTCTCGATCTCGTCGAAGAGGACGACGCTGAACGGCTTGCGACGCACCTTCTCGGTGAGCTGACCGCCCTCGTCGTAGCCGACATAGCCGGGGGGCGAGCCGAACAGCCGCGAGACGGTGTGCTTCTCGCTGAACTCGCTCATATCGAGCTGGATCAGCGCGTCGTCGTCACCGAAGAGGAAGTTGGCCAGCGCTTTGGACAGCCATGTCTTACCGACACCGGACGGACCGGCGAAGATGAACGAGCCGCCCGGACGCTTGGGATCCTTCAGCCCGGCGCGCGTACGACGGATCGCCCGCGAGAGGGCCTTGATGGCCTCGTCCTGGCCGATGACCCGCTTGTGCAGCTCCTCCTCCATGTGGAGCAGACGCGTGGACTCCTCCTCGCTGAGCTGTCCGACCGGGATGCCGGTGGCCTTGGCGAGAACCTCGGCGATGAGGTGCTCGTCGACGATCGCGACCGAGTCGAGGTCGCCGGCCTTCCAGGCACGCTCGCGCTCGTTCTTGGCCGTGATGAGCTTCTTCTCCTCATCGCGCAGGCTGGCCGCGAGCTCGAAGTCCTGGGCGTCGATCGCGCCCTCCTTGCGCCGGCGGACGTCGGCGATCTTCTCGTCGAACTCCTTGAACTCCGGCGGCGTCGCCGAACGACGGATGCGCAGGCGCGCGCCGGCCTCGTCGATAAGATCGATCGCCTTGTCCGGCAGGAACCGGTCGGAGATATAGCGATCGGCCATCGTCGCGGCGGCGGACAGTGCGTCGTCGGTGATCGAGACACGGTGGTGCGCCTCGTACCGATCGCGCAGGCCCTTGAGGATCTCGACGCTGTCGGCCACGGTCGGCTCGTTGACGATCACCGGCTGGAAGCGACGGTTGAGAGCCGCGTCCTTCTCGAAGTGCTTGCGGTACTCGTCGAGCGTGGTGGCACCGATGGTCTGCAGCTCACCGCGCGCAAGCATCGGCTTGAGGATGCTCGCGGCATCGATCGCGCCCTCGGCGGCACCCGCGCCCACGAGGGTGTGGATCTCGTCGATGAACAGGATGATGTCACCGCGGGTGCGGATCTCCTTGAGCACCTTCTTGAGGCGCTCCTCGAAGTCACCGCGGTAGCGCGAACCGGCCACGAGGGCACCGAGGTCAAGCGTGTAGATCTGCTTGTCCTTGAGCGTCTCGGGCACGTCCCCGCGCACGATGTCCTGAGCGAGCGACTCGACGACGGCGGTCTTGCCGACGCCGGGCTCACCCACGAGCACCGGATTGTTCTTGGTGCGACGGCTGAGCGTCTGCATGACGCGCTCGGCCTCATCATCGCGGCCGATAACCGGATCGAGCTTGCCCTCGCGCGCGGCCTGCGTCAGATTGCGACCGAACTGGTCCAGCACGGCCGACGAGGCGGCAGCCGGTTCCGGGGCGGTACCCGCGGTCTCAGCCTCCTTGCCTTGGAAGCCGCTCACCAGCTGGATGACCTGCTGGCGGACGCGGTTGAGGTCCGCGCCGAGCTTGACGAGCACCTGCGCAGCCACGCCCTCGCCCTCGCGGATGAGGCCGAGAAGGATGTGCTCGGTGCCGATATAGGTGTGGCCGAGCTGCAGCGCCTCACGGAGGCTGAGCTCGAGCACCTTCTTGGCCCGCGGCGTGAACGGGATGTGCCCGCTCGGTGCCTGCTGACCCTGGCCGATCATGTCCTCGACCTGGCCGCGGACGGCGTCGAGGGAGATGTCCAGGCTCTCGAGGGCCTTGGCGGCAACGCCTTCGCCCTCGTGGATGAGGCCGAGAAGGATGTGCTCGGTCCCGATGTAGTTATGGCTGAGCATCCGCGCCTCTTCCTGCGCGAGCACCACAACCCGACGGGCCCGGTCGGTGAATCTCTCGAACATGTCGTCCCCTCTGCTGGACTGTTCATTCAGTCTAGTGGCCAGGCGATGAGCCCGAACCGGCGTGTCCAGATGCTTAACTCAACTGTCATCCAGCGCGCAGTGTTCCGCTGTTCGCCCTGGGCGGAATCACGGGCGCCTGTGGAACGCGGCTCTGGGCCACCGCCGCGGCACACAGAGCCATGCCGACGACGGCCAGCATGACACCGAGGGTCAGCTCCCGGCGCACCTCGGGGCCGATCGTGCTCGCCATCACCGCCACGGTCGCGAGCAGCAGCGCACCCATGAGGAGCGGCACCATCCCGAGTGCGCGCAGTCCGATCGCCCGGCCGCGCCGTCGTCTGCGGACGATCCCCGGCGGCGCCAAGACCAAGGTCCGGAGCGCCCGAACCTCGCGCACCGTCGTCCCGGCCAGGACGCAGCCCGTCAGCGCCACCCAGGCGATCACGGCGGGGAGGTTCGTGAAGCTCCAGCCCGCCAGACAGGTCAACAGGGCCCAACTGCCCAGGACGAGCGGGAACTCAGTCGACCGCGCTGCACGGTCCACGGCGTCGTAGCGTCCCAGTGGCGCCGACATGTCGCGCTCACCCGCGAAACCCGCGGCGCCTCGCACCCGCCCGATCAGCAGCAGCCCGACGACCGCGGCGGCAGCGGCGACCCACCACATGCCGGCGATCAGCGTGGCGGTCGTACGGCTGTCCTCGACGCGCTGCACCTGACGCTGCGCCAGATCCTCCGCGCTCTCCAGTTCGCGACCGCTCTGCACCGCGGCCACCTCGTCCGCGTGCACCCGTCCGGGGGCCACCCGCAGCTGGAGCCGCTCGGGAACATCGCTCGGACCGGTCTTCCGTTGCAGAGACGTGGCGACGAGCACCGGCTCGCCTCGCAGATCGGCCAGATAGGTCACCGGGGTGTCCCAGATATCCGTCAGCACCTCCTGGCTGCGTCCGACCTCGACGAGCCTGCCGCTCACCACCACGGTCTCGTCGGCCCAGTGTTCATACAGCTCGAGCTCTCCCCGGGCGCGCTCGGCGCTCGCCGAGGCGACGGCGACCGGGCCCCAACCGACGAGCAGCGCGACGATCGCGGTGATGCACCAGACGACGGTGGGGACGCGCCTCACGGCTTGACGACGAGAACCGGCACCGGACTGTCGAGGACGACCCGCTGGACAACGCTGCCCATCAGGAGCTTGCCGACCGGCGAGCGCCGGCGCGAACCGATGACGAGCATCTCGGCATCGGACTCGGTCGACAGATCGATCAATGCCTGCGCGACATCGCCTCCGGCGGCCACGACGTGCACCGAGTGCCGGATCTCCTCTCCGAGACCCTCGATGGCCCGAGCGACGCGCCCTCCCGCGTCGAGCCTCGCCGCCTCGACATCGCCGGTGAGGTCGTCGTCGAGGACGTGCAGTATCGCCAGATCGCCGCCGAGCCGGCGAGCCAGTTCGGCACCGGCACGCAGTGCCGCGTGACCTTCTGGTGAGTCGTGGTGAGCGACGGCGACGGTCATGAGTTTCCTCCCGAGCGAAGTACGTGCCCCCAGCGTACGAGCCAGTAGGCCGGGTCATGTCAGGATAGTGTCCCACGCCACACTCCAGGGGGGCTTGTGTCCGCATTGCGTTGGGCCATCGGGCTGGTGCTCGCAGGGCTCGTCGGTTGGTTCGCCGTCGACGAGGCACGCGGCACGGGCGACGGGGCCCAAGCCCGTTCCTCACTCACCATCATCGCCCCGGCGGCTGCCGGCGGCGGATGGGATCTCGTCGCGCGCGAGATGCAGCAGGCCCTGCGCACCGACGGCATCGTCGGCAATGTGCAGGTCGTCAACGTCCCGGGAGCCGCGGGCACCATCGGCCTGTCCCAGCTGGCGCGGATGGACGGCGACCCGACCACCATCATGGTCACGGGAACCGTCATGGTCGGGGGTATCGGTATGAGCGACTCCTCGACGACGCTGACCGAGGTCACCCCGGTCTCGCGGCTCGCGGAGGACTTCGAGGTCGTCGCGGTGCCGGCCGACTCCGACCTGGAGACCTTCGAGGACGTCGTCACCGCGTGGCAGGAGAATCCCACGATGCCGATCGGTGGCGGCTCGGCCGGCGGTATCGACCACATGATCGCGGCCCAGCTCGCCGAGGCAACCGGCGTGGGCGCCGCCGAGCTCCACTACACACCGCATGCGGGCGGTGGCGAGCTGACGCTCTCGCTGCTGTCGGACGCGAGCGGGACCGTCGACGTCGGCATCAGCGGCTACAACGACTTCCGCGATCTGATAGACGGCGGTCGTCTGCGCGCCGTCGCGGTCGTCGCGCCCGAGCCCCTTGAGGGAGTCGACGCCCCGACGATGATCGACCTCGGCTACCCGGAGGTCGACATGGTCAACTGGCGCGGCATCGTGGCGGCCCCGGGCATTACCGACGAGGAGCGCGACGAGCTGCTCGACATCGTCGAGGAGATGACGCAGACCACCTCCTGGGACGAGGCCATCGAGCGCAACCGTTGGGAGGAGAGCTGGCAGGGCCCGGACGACTTCCGCGAGTTCCTGGTCGGCGAACAAGAGAGGATCGACGCGATCCTCGAGGAATTGGGGCTGTCATGAACGAGCGGAGCGAGCAGGCGACGGGCGCCGAGCAGGCGCCGCGCGGTTGGTGGGCTGGACGTGGCGAGCTGGTCGTCGCGGCGCTGCTGATCGTGCTGGCCCTCGTCCTCGCCTACGGCAATCTGACGATGGACGTGGTCGGCGAGGGTGGCCTGCTGGGCCCCCAGGGCTTCGGCTGGCTGGTGGCCGCCGTCTGCGTCGCCGTCGCCGCATCGCTGACCATCAGCGCGTTCCGCAAACCCGAGGACGAGCGGCGGGTCGCGGCGGCCGAGGCGAAGGACACCAACTGGGGCGCCATGCTCTCCGCCTTCGCCGGGCTGCTCGCCTTCACCGCGCTCCTGGAGTTCCTCGGCTGGCTCGTCGCCGCCACGCTCCTCTTCGGGATGGTCGCGACCGCACTCGGCAACCGCCGTGTGCTGTGGAACCTCCTCGTGGGCTTCATCCTCGCGGGCGTGATCCAGATCGTCTTCGGTGGTGTTCTCGGACTGGCGCTGCCGGCCGGGCTGTTGGATCGGTGGTGACGGCATGGATCAGCTGATCAACCTCGCCGGAGGGTTCGGCGAGGTCTTCACCTGGCAGAACATGATCTGGGTGGTGGTGGGCGCCTTCCTCGGCACGGCGGTGGGCGTGATGCCCGGCCTCGGGTCGGCCATGGCCGTCGCGCTGCTGCTGCCGATGACCTTCACGCTCGACCCGCTGGCCTCGCTCATCATGTTCAGCGGCATCTACTTCGGCGGGCTCTTCGGCGACTCCACCGCGGGCATCCTGATGAACACCCCCGGCAACTCCACCGCGATCGCGACGACCTTCGAGGGGCATCGCATGGCCCTCGCCGGACGGGCGCCACAGGCCCTCGCCACGTCGGCGATCGGCGCGTTCACGGGCGGCATGCTGGCGACGGTGCTCGTGGTGTTCTTCGCTCCGACGCTCGCCGAGCTGGCGACCAAGTTCGGCCCCGGTGAGTACTTCGCGCTCGCACTGTTCGCCTTCGTGGCGATCTCGACGATCGTGTCGGAGTCGGCCGCACGGGGACTCGCCGCGCTCGGCTTCGGCCTCGCTCTCGCACTCGTCGGTATCGACCAGTCCACCGGGTCGGCGAGGTACACCTTCGAGGTGCCGGCGCTGTTCGACGGCATCAGCATCGTCGTCATCACGGTCGCGATGCTGGCGATCGGCGAGGTCCTGCACGTCGCAAGCCGTCTCGGCCGGTCGAATGCCGCCGAACTCGTGCCCTCGCAGGGACGCCCATGGCTCACCCGGCCAGAGTTCTTCGAGGCCCTGCCGGCCTGGTTGCGGGGCAGCGCCTTCGGCATCCCCTTCGGCATCATCCCCGCTGGCGGGGCCGAGGTGCCTACCTTTCTTGCCTACGGCACCGAGCGGCGGTTGGACCGGCGGCGCGCCAAGCCGACCTTCGGCACCGGATCGATCCGCGGCGTGGCCGCCCCCGAGGCGGCCGGCAATGCGACCGCGGGCAGCGCCATGGGCGCTCTGCTGGCCCTGGGCCTGCCCACTTCAGCGACGGCAGCGCTACTGCTCGCGACCTTCCAGCAGTACGGCATGCAGCCCGGTCCCCTGCTGTTCGAGCGCAATGGCGAGATCGTCTGGGCGCTGCTCGCGAGCCTGTTCATCGCCATGATCGCACTGCTGATCCTCAACCTGCCCTTCGCGCCGCTATGGGCCAAGCTGCTGAAGATCCCGCAGGCGCATCTCTACGCGGGCATCACCGTGTTCGCGAGCCTCGGCGTGTACGCGACCAGTGCGAGCACCGTCGACCTGGCGATCATGTGTGCACTGGGCCTGCTGGGATTCGTCATGCGCCGTAATGACGTGCCCCTCGCGCCGATCCTCATCGCGGTCATCCTCGGTCCGCTCGCCGAGTACTCGCTGCGCGACGCGATGGCGAACTCGAACAACGATCCCCTCACACTGGTGAGCAGTCCGATCACGATCGGTCTCTACACCTTGCTGGTGCTCGGTGTCGTGTGGGCGTTCTGGCGTCGGACGCGGGAGTCGCGCGCCCAGGACTTCTGACTCCGGCGGGAGCGGTAGGCCGTCAACCTCATCGGGACGGACAGGTTGATGACGCACCTCTGTGCGGGCTCATCCATGATTCCTCCTCATGTTCGGCCCGCACGCCATACGGGGCCTGTGGACAATCGTTCGCGTGTTCTGTGTTCCGCGTCGAAGCTGAGCCCATGCCACTTCTTCGTGCCCTACCTTCAACCGTTCACTCACAAGCCGAGTTATTGCGCCTCTGGCGTCGGCTGCTGAGGGGCGGGCGTGAGCCATCGGCTTGTGTGAAATGCCTGTTTATCGCCCGTGACGGCCGGACGGTACGCACACTGGTAAGCCTCATGGATGTCACGGGTCCGCTGACCCCGGAGCGCTCGATGACGTTCGCGGACTGGCTCATCGATCTGGTCGATCATGAGCCCACGTGGTGGCGGATCGGCTTCCTGCTGTGTCGTCCTGACGCCAGTCCGGTCAGTGAGGCCGACCTGGAGTGGGCAGCCACTGTGAGGGGCGCGACCCTGAAGGCGGGTGCGGGATGCGAGGTCATCCACCTCTGTGCGGGCGGCGATATCACGCCGTTGCCCCTCGACGACCTTCCCACCAAGGTCTTCGGCTCTTGATCCTGGCCGCCCTCAACGGGGCCTCCACGCAGCTCGTCCAGTCGGACCACACCACTCACGGAACGCAGCTGGGACCATCTCATTCTGTTGGACAAAGTATTTATGTCTGTCATAATTAGAGTGACTCAGAACGGACGGAAGCACCGAATCGGCAACGCCCACATCCTCGCGGCCATGATGGACGCTGGCGAACTCGAGGTCGAAGATGGCGGGGATGCGTTGGTCTACATCGGCACCGATGACCGGGGGATCGACTTGTACATCATCGCGGCCCCGACAACCGCCGCCCTGGCGGCCTGGCGGTCATCCACTGCACACCGAACGAGTGGCGCAACAGGAGCAAGACATGAGCAAGATCGATCCGAAGGACTACATCGTCGGACCGGAGGCAGAGATCCGGAACGCCGGTCCCCACGAGGATATTCGGCTGCACGACGGTCGGCCCCTTGACGAGGACAGTGCCGAAGAGATCATCGAGAGGGTCAACCGCAAACGGGGTCGGCCATCGCTGACCGGCGTCGGCGCGCGCTCACCGCAGATCGCCGTTCGCGTGCCCGCCGACATCCGGGACAGACTGAAGGAACGGGCGGAGCGCGAGGGCAAGACGCTGTCGCAGCTCGCGCGGGAGGCACTGGAGTCCTACGCCTCGTAAAGTCGTCCCGAGTTCCGGCCGGTGCTCCCACCACGCCCATCCGCTGCTCGCAGCAAACGAGGTCGGGATCATCCCCGCTCGCGTGGGGAGCGCAAGTTCCTACACGCGAAATCGCGAGGCGGGTCGGGATCATCCCCGCTCGCGCGGGGAGCACGAGGTCGTCGAGTCGAACGCCTGGCTCGACGTCGGATCATCCCCGCTTGCGCGGGGAGCACGATCTTCGGCATTCACGCCGCCTCCCTCTCCGAGGATCATCCCCGCTCGCGCGGGGAGCACCTTCGCGGTCTTCTTGACCTCGATGCCGTTGGCGGATCATCCCCGCTTGCGCGGGGAGCACGACAGGCCACGCCAGCCGCCACGACCGGCGTGGGGATCATCCCCGCTTGCGCGGGGAGCACGGCCGGGCAGCGCAGCACCACCGGCGCGCAATCCGGATCATCCCCGCTTGCGCGGGGAGCACATGAGTGCAGGCTTGGCCATCGCGTCGAGGACCGGATCATCCCCGCTTGCGCGGGGAGCACTTCGACAATCTGCGCGCCTTGGTCCTCTGTCACGGATCATCCCCGCTTGCGCGGGGAGCACGCACGGACCGCCCCGAACGTTCCGTCCGTGACAGGATCATCCCCGCTTGCGCGGGGAGCACGCACGGACCGCCCCGAACGTTCCGTCCGTGACAGGATCATCCCCGCTTGCGCGGGGAGCACTCGTCCGTGAGGTCTCGCCCCTCGGACCTGGCCGGATCATCCCCGCTTGCGCGGGGAGCACTCCCACGACGGTCGCACGTCGCGGATCTCCGCCGGATCACCCCCGCTTGCGCGGGGAGCACCAGATCATGTGGGACGACGAGACCGACGATGTCGGATCACCCCCGCTTGCGCGGGGAGCACGACGTCTATGTGCGTCCCGCGCGCGAGGGCTCAGGATCACCCCCGCTTGCGCGGGGAGCACGGTTGGGGGTTGCGGAAGTTCGCGGCGGCCCAGGGATCACCCCCGCTTGCGCGGGGAGCACGGTTGGGGGTTGCGGAAGTTCGCGGCGGCCCAGGGATCACCCCCGCTTGCGCGGGGAGCACGAGCCCGTCAGCACACCATCCGCAGACCGGGCCGGGATCACCCCCGCTTGCGCGGGGAGCACCAGGCCCGCCAGTGCGAGCCGCGCGTCGTTCGCCGGATCACCCCCGCTTGCGCGGGGAGCACTTGGTGGTCTGCCACCGTGCGTCCTGCAGTTCCGGATCACCCCCGCTTGCGCGGGGAGCACCGATGATGAATCTTCGAACGCTCTGGCTCCGCGGGATCACCCCCGCTTGCGCGGGGAGCACTTGTCGCCGATGTCCTTCGCCGGCCCGGCGTTGGGATCACCCCCGCTTGCGCGGGGAGCACCGTCGACGAAGTCACCACCCTGACCGAGGAGTTCGGATCACCCCCGCTTGCGCGGGGAGCACCGTCGCTGACGGGACAGGTCGGCGACGCTGGTCGGATCACCCCCGCTTGCGCGGGGAGCACGCCTGGACGAGTGCCCAGATGTTCGGGACGTTGGGATCACCCCCGCTTGCGCGGGGAGCACTCCACCGGACGATCCACGGGCCCCCACCTGCACGGATCACCCCGCTTGCGCGGGGAGCACTGGGCCGCCCAGCACCACGACGCCTTCGACGCCGGATCACCCCCGCTTGCGCGGGGAGCACGAGTCTCTTCGGTCGTGCAGTGGATGCGCGAGCGGATCACCCCCGCTTGCGCGGGGAGCACTGATCATCAAGCACTGGGACCGGATCAAGGGCACCGGATCACCCCCGCTTGCGCGGGGAGCACTGATCATCAAGCACTGGGACCGGATCAAGGGCACCGGATCACCCCCGCTTGCGCGGGGAGCACTCGCCCGCGAGGTCGGCGTCAGCGGGTACACGGGGATCACCCCCGCTTGCGCGGGGAGCACGCCCAGATCAACGCGCTGAATCCCTCAGTCATCGGATCACCCCCGCTTGCGCGGGGAGCACGAGGCCAAGTAGGCGACCCGGGCCGGTGGGCCCGGATCACCCCCGCTTGCGCGGGGAGCACAAGATCCCGACCGACGCGCGTGTGGGCCTGGCGGGATCACCCCCGCTTGCGCGGGGAGCACTTCACTCAGGCGACGCACTACCCGAGCGGATACGGATCACCCCCGCTTGCGCGGGGAGCACCCCGTATCAAAGCGCACGCCCTCACGCAGTACGGGATCACCCCCGCTTGCGCGGGGAGCACCGTGCATCCTCGACGGCACTGTCAGCGTTCGCCGGATCACCCCCGCTTGCGCGGGGAGCACCCAGCAACCCAGCCAGCGACCGACGAGCCGCCGGGATCACCCCCGCTTGCGCGGGGAGCACAGGTTCCAGTCCAGTGCGGCCATGGCCTCGGCGGGATCACCCCCGCTTGCGCGGGGAGCACAGACATGGCTTCCGATCGACGCGTGGAACCTGCGGATCACCCCCGCTTGCGCGGGGAGCACGCTGATGGAGACCGACCCGGCCCAGGCTGAACGGGGATCACCCCCGCTTGCGCGGGGAGCACGCCGGCGACCAGATCACCCATGTCGCCCCGGTCGGATCACCCCCGCTTGCGCGGGGAGCACACTTGCTGACCTGCAGAAATACAAAGCTGTAACCCGTTTTAGCATCACTTTCAGTCGAGGCGCACCTCGACTCCCGCTTCACTCCCTGCGGGAGATCGGGAAGAGGATCGCCTCGCGGATGCCGATGCCCTGCAGCAGCATGACGAGGCGGTCGATTCCCACGCCCATACCGCCCGCGGGGGGCATGCCGAACTCCAGTGCGCGCAGGAAGTCCTCGTCGACGTCCATCGCCTCCGGGTCACCTGCAGCTGCAAGCCGCGCCTGCTGCTCCAGCCGCTCGCGCTGGATCACCGGGTCGTTGAGCTCGGAGTACGCGGGCGCCAACTCGACTCCGTTGATGATGAGGTCCCAGGCCTCGACCAGACCCGGTGTCGTACGGTGCTTCTTGGCCAGGGGCCGGACGGCCTCGGGATAGTCGCACACGAAGGTCGGCTGGATGAGAGTGTGCTCCACAAGCTTCTCGAAGAGCTCCAGCAGCACCTCGCCGGCACCCCAGTGATCCTGCAATGCCACATCATGGCGGTTCGCGACCGTCACGAGCTCTTCGAACGAAGTCTCAGCGGTGACCTCCGCACCGGTCGCCTCACCGACCAGCTCGTGGATGGTGGCGCGCCGCCACGGAGCTTCGAGGTCGATAGTGCTGCCGTCGCGAGCAGGGACGACCGTCTTGCCGACCGCACGGGCCGCGTTGATGACGAGCGAGCGGATCAGCTCGGCCATCGTGTCGTATGACCCGTACGCCTCGTAGACCTCGAGCATCATGAACTCGGGGTTGTGTGTGTTGTCGACGCCCTCATTGCGGAACGTCTTGCCGATCTCGTAGACCTTGTCGATGCCGCCGACGAGAGCGCGCTTCAAGTGCAACTCCAGCGCGATCCGCAGCAGGGCGTCCTCGTCATAGGCGTTGACATGGGTATGGAACGGACGAGCCGCAGCACCGCCGTTGGTGTGCTGCAAGACCGGCGTCTCGATCTCGATATACCCGAGATCGTCGAGCGTGCGCCGGATCGAGCCGAGCACCTTGGCCTTGACCCGCACGTTCTCTCGGGCCTCGGGGCGCACGATGAGATCGACATAGCGCAGCCGCGCCCGGGACTCCTCCGACAGGGGCTTGTGCTCCACCGGCAGAGGGCGCATCGTCTTGGCAGCGAGCTGCCACGAGGTCGCCATCACCGACAGCTCACCGCGCCGGCTCGTAATGACCTCGCCGGTGACCTGGAGGTGATCGCCGATGTCAACGATCTGCTTGAAGGCGGCGAGCCGCTCCTCCCCCACCTCGGCCAGCGACAACATCGCCTGGATCTCCGTGCCATCGCCCTCACGCAGCCGCACGAAGCAGAGCTTGCCGGTATTGCGCAGGAAGATGACGCGGCCGGCGATCGAGACCGTCACACCGGTCCGATGATCGGAGCCCAACTGCTCAGGGTCGTAGGTCTCGACGATCTCGTGGATCTCGTGCGTGCGCTCGACGGTGACGGGATAGGGGTCGACGCCCTCGTCGAGGAGCCGCTGACGCTTCTCGCGACGCACCCGCATCTGCTCGGGAAGGTCGTCCTCGGTCTCGGGGGTCTGGGGTACGTCAGTCACAGTCCCCCATCGTACGGAAGCGGTTAGTCGCGATGACTGGCGCTGCCTTGCGCTTCTGTGCCGAAGCAGAATCTCTAGACTCAGCAATGCTCCCCGCGCACGCGGGGATGATCCGTGCAGTGAGTAAGTCACCAGAATGTTCCCCGCATAAGCGGGGATGAGACCGCAGTAGCGACAAGTGTCTTTTCAAAGAACTTGAGGGAGTATGTCACTCCCTCCTTTTTCCCTTGACTTGGACCTCTTTAGCGGACTACCTTCTCGCACATATATCGACGGGAGTCTCCGCATGAACAGAAACAACGTGATAGTCATTGAGTATTGGCGCCAAGGCGAGGAGACCCTTGAAGCCACCCAGGAGAAGCCCAGGACACATCGACGCAGCACCGAGGGCTTCAGAATCACCGCTCCGCACACCGGCAGCACGGACTCGTGACGGGCAAGTGGAGTCTTTGGGGGAAGACGGGTGAGGGGGACTCGTGGTTGCCGCTGATGCAGCACCTTCACGACTCCGCCGATGTCGCTGAGCGGCTGTGGGACCACTGGCTCGCGGCCTCGATCAAGCAGCGTCTCGCTGAATGGTGTGGCAGCCCCGACGCGGCTAGGGCTCTCGCGATATTCCTGGCAGCTAGCCACGACTGCGGCAAGACAACGCCGGCTTTCCAGGCGAAGGGCCCCGGGCACCTTCAAGAACAGACCCTTGCGGCCGGATTCGATTTTCACCCCCTCATCGTTCGCCGTGCGAGCCAACTGCCCCATGGCATCGCCGGTCACCAAGCTCTCCGGGTCTGGCTCGCGGATCGCCACGAGTGGGAACGTTCCGAGGCGAACACGCTCGCCTGTGTCATCGGTGGGCACCACGGAGTGTTCCCCGAGTCGAGCCACCCCGCGCTCGCCCGACCCGTCAGTATCACCGATCTCATGGGCGACGGGCCGTGGGCGGAAGCACGCTTGGAGATCTTCGACGAGATGAGTCTCCGCGCCGGGATCGATCCTCACCTCGACATCGGGCGAGAGCATCCGATCCCAGGGCCCGCGCAGTCCCTGCTCACCGCGATCGTCATCGTCGCCGACTGGATCGCCAGCGACGAGAGCCTCTTCCCCTACCAACAGGCGACGGAACAACGCGCCGCCGACGCCTGGCGCGCCCTCGACCTCCCCGAACCCTGGCTCGCCTCACTCCCCCGCGATGCCAACGAGGCTCTGCAAGCCCGCTTCGACCTCCCTGAGGATGCGGCCGCACGACCCGTCCAACAAGCGACCCTCGAGGTCGTCGACGACCTCGACGAGCCGGGTCTCGTCATCGTCGAGGCGGCGATGGGCACCGGCAAGACCGAGGCCGCGCTCCTGGCGGCCGAACGTCTCGCCGAGCGCTTCGGGCTCAATGGCGTCTACTTCGCCCTCCCGTCGATGGCGACCAGCGACGCGATCTTCTCCCGCCTCCACAGCTGGGTCGAGCGTCTAGACGTGCCCGAGGGGTACCGCGCGCCCCTCTTCCTCGCCCACAGCCGCGCCGCGCTGAACGACGAGTACCGGGGCATCGCCCCGAACGGCACCTTCCGCGATCTCGACCATGACGAGGAATGCGGCACCAGCACCGCCACCGTCCACGAATGGCTGTCCGGCCGCAAGAAGGGACTGCTCGCCACCTTCGCCGTCGGCACCATCGACCAGGTACTGATGATGGCGCTGCAGAGCCGGCACCTGGTGCTGCGTCACCTCGGACTCACCAGCAAGGTCGTCGTCATCGACGAGGTCCACGCCACCGATGTCTACATGAGCGAGTTTCTGGAACGCGCCATCGAATGGCTCGGCGCCTACCGGGTCCCGGTGATCCTGCTCTCCGCGACCCTGCCGCCACGCAAACGCGCCACACTCCTGCAGGCGTACCTCCGCGGCCGCCACGGCCAGGACACGCCCGAGGTCGACACCGCGCTCCTGCGTCGTCGCGACTACCCGTTGATCACCGCCACCACGGGCAACAACGTAACGGCTCGCACGGCAGAGACGGGGGTGTCCTCTCCACTCACCGTCCACGGCCTCGCGGAGGATGACGCCTCTCTCGACGCCTTGCTCGACGAGCGCCTCTCCGAGGGCGGATGCGCCGTGATCATCCGCAACACCGTCGGCCGCGCGCAGGAGACCTTCACGCGTCTCCGCGAGCGTTACGGCGACGAGGTCACCCTCATCCACTCACGCTTCATCGCCACCGCTCGCCGCGACAAGGAAGGCGAACTCCTCCGCAGGTTCGGCGCGCCCGGACCCCAGGCAGAACGGCCACGCCGCCACATCGTCGTCGCGACGCAGGTGGTGGAGCAGTCCCTCGATGTGGACTTCGACCTGATGGTGACCGATCTGGCCCCCGTCGACCTGGTACTCCAACGGGCAGGCCGACTCCATCGCCACGATCGCGAGCGCCCCGATGCTCTGAAGAGCCCTGCACTCTGGGTCACCGGCGTCTCCTGGGGTGCTGACGGCCTGCCGATTCTCGAACGGGGCGCGGCGGCGATCTACGGGCAGGACGCGCTGTTGCGCGCCCTCGTCACGCTCGGGCTCCCCGGCACCGCCACCTTCTCGCTACCCGGGGATATCCCACGGCTCGTCCACCATGCCTATGGGGATGACATCGTCTTTCCCCGCGCCTGGGACGAAATCGTCGAACGCGCCTCCAACGACGCCCGCAAGTGCGACGATCACCGGCAGCGGAACGCACGGCAGTTCCGTATCGCCGATCCTTCCCAGCCCACGCTCATGGGCTGGACGAGGCAGGCACAGATGCTGCGGGACGACCCCGCCAACGAGACACGTGGGAAGGCTGCCGTGCGCGATGGCCAGGACTCCATCGAGGTGATCGTCGTGCGGCGACTGTCCGACGAATTAGTCGCCCGGTGGAACGCCGGACCGGACGATCCACCGATCCCCACGCAATCCGCACCCGGTCCGGACATCGCGCGGGCTGTCAGCGCCGATACCGTCCAGCTCCCGCCGATGCTCACCTTCCCGGGCCGCGATCTCGACACCATCGAGGCACTGGAGAAGACCTTCTACCCCGGCTGGCAGGCCTCCGGCTGGTTGAACGGCCAGTTAATTCTGGAAATCGACGAAAAAGGTCAGTGCCTTCTGGGAGACTTCGTAGCTCACTACGACGACGAGATAGGACTCACCGTGAGGGCTCGGAAGGACCGCGAATGACGACCTCGTTCAATCTCGTGGACGAGCCTTGGCTCCTCGCGCAAGACCTCGACGATGTCGAGCACCTGGTATCTCTGCGCGAGCTGTTCTCTGATGCTGGCGAGTACCGGCAGCTGCTGGGGGACCTGCCGACGCAGACCTTCGCCGTGTATCGACTGCTGCTCGCAATACTCCACCGTGCCGCGCGCCCGGACGCGGGTCGTTGGAACTCCTGGTGGCGGAACAAAGAACTACCTGTTGACGAGGTGCTCCGCTACCTGGATCAGCACCACGACCGATTCGACCTGCTCCACCCGGAGCATCCGTTCTACCAGGTGGCGGGACTCCACACGTCCAAGAACGAGTTCACCGAGCTGACCCGATTGATCGGCGATGCGGGGTCGGACTACCTCAGCACCAAGTCGGGCGAGGCCACGACTTCCATCCCCCTCGCCGAGGCGGCCCGCTGGGTGGTGCACTGCCAGGCCTTCGATGTCTCCGGCATCAAGAGCGGAGCAGTCGGCGATCCACGAGTCAAGGGCGGGAAGGGCTACCCGATCGGCGTCGGTGCGACCGGGCAGATCGGCGGCATCCTGGTGGAAGGGGTGACTCTCCTCGAGACGCTGCTGCTCAATCTGGTTCCCCAAGAAGACGACTCCGACGACTACGCGGCCTGGGAGCTCGACGGCTGGGAGGCCGCACCGCGGTTCCCCGACAGCGAGACGGCTCCTTACCGTCCGCGCGGCCGGGCCCAGATCCTCACCTGGCAGACCCGCCGTATCCGCCTCCAAGTCGAGGAAGATCGGGCGACCGGCGTGCTGATCGCCAATGGCGACCGTTTCAGCCCGGTCAACCTCGAACGCCACGAGGTCATGACGTCGTGGCGGGAGAGCAAGCCGCAAGCACAGAAACTCAAGATTCCCCTGGCGCTCATGCCGCGCGGTCACGTCCCTGGACGTGAGATCTGGCGCGGACTCGAAGCGCTCCTCTCCTCGGGCAGCAAACCCGGAAACCTGGAATGGGTCGAGTCCCGAGTCGGCGAGGAGGTCGTCTCGGAGCACTTCGTGCCGCGGGTCCGAACCATCGGCATGGACTACATCAACAATGCCTCCATCACCGGCGAGGTCATCGACGACGAGCTGGCGCTCCCGGTCCGTGTCCTCCGTGAGGTGCGGCCCGAGCTGACCCAGGTGGTCCTCAAGGCTGTGAAAGACGCAGACACCTGTGCACAGGCCTATGCCAATCTCGTCGCCAACCTGCAACGTGCAGCCGGTGGGGACGGCACCTCCCGCGAAGGTGCGCGCGAACGTCTCTACGGCGTGCTCGATGAACCCTTCCGCGTGTGGCTGGAGGGACTCGGCCGTCCGGACGTCACCCCCATCAGTGCCGAGGTGGCGTGGTCTCGAAAGCTCCTGGACATCTCCCTAAAGGCGGGCAGCGAAGCCGTGCGCGCCGCCGGGGAGAAGGCGTGGGTCGGACGGTCCGTCAACGGCCAGCACCTCGACTCGGGCCTCGCCGAGGTCTGGTTCCGTTCCGCCATCCGCAAGATCGTGGATTCTGACTCGTTGGAGGACAGAGGATGACCGACGAACTACCCGCCCGTATCGGCGCCTACTGCCGGGTGCTCGCTCAGGACTACCAGAAGAACACCGCCCGCGCGGTGGCCGATCTCGCCATCTTGCGCCGGGGTCTCGGTAAGCGACCCGGTGACGATCTCGCCTCATGGGGAATCATCCTGCGAGCTGCGGGCCACACACTCAATGAGCACACAGAGTCCCCCACGCGCCGCGAGTGGGCCGCGCACACGGCATTGACCCTCTTCGCCTATCACCAGCAGTCGGAGCGCAGCCGCCCCATGCACCGTGAGAGCGTCTCGATCGGCTCCGCGTGCCGTGCGCTCATCAAGGCATCGGGCGAGTCCTCGGAAGAGCCCATCCGTCGCCGCTTCCACGCACTGGGCACCTCCACGTCCATCGCCGAACTCTCCCACCACGCCCGATCCATCGTCGGTCTGCTTCGCGCCGAGGACATCGCGATGGATTACGCCCGCTTCACCCGGGACCTCATCAGCTGGCAGTACCCCGACGCCGCGGCCAACGTCCGGCTGCGCTGGGGACGGGACTTCTACCGACTCCCCTCGAACGACGACCCCATCGACGAAGGAACCTCCGCATGACCAAGCTCTTCCTGGACCTTCACGTCCTGCAGACCGTGCCCCCGAGCAATGTCAACAGGGACGACACCGGCAGTCCCAAGTCCGCGATGTTCGGGGGCAGCCGCCGTGCTCGCGTCTCCAGCCAGGCCTGGAAGCGGGCGGTACGTCTGGACTTCCAGGAGTACCTCAGCCCGGAAAAGCTCGGCGTGCGCAGCAAGCGGCTGATCGAGCGCATCGGCGAGGGCATCGCCGCACACGCCCCGGAGTTGGAAGAGCAGTCCGAAGAGCTCGCCCAGAAGCTGCTCGACAAGCTTGGCCTGAAGGCCGAGAAGCCCAAACGGAACGCGAAGGGCGAGGACGACGAGGAGGATCCCTCGGCCGAGCTTCAGTACCTGGTCTTCCTCAGCAATCAGCAGATCCGCAACCTCGCCGAGTACGCGGCCACCACCGCGCAAGCCGGCGAAGAGCCGACCAAGAAAGCGGCACTCGCCATCGCCAAGGTCGACCATTCGATCGATGTTGCGCTGTTCGGCCGCATGGTGGCCGACCTCACCGATCTCAAAGTCGATGCCGCCGCGCAAGTCGCACATGCGATCAGCGTGCATCCCGTTGAGACGGAATTCGACTACTTCACCGCCGTCGACGACATTGAGAACGACGCCCATGCCGGTGCCGGCATGATCGGCACCATCGAGTTCAACTCCTCGACTCTCTACCGCTACGCCACCGTCAACATCCCGGCGTTGTTGGAGACGCTCGGCGACGAGACCGCGCTGACTGAGGCCATCGAGGCGTTCATCATCTCCTTCGTGCGCAGCATGCCGACCGGGAAGCAGAACACCTTCGCCCATCGGACCCTTCCGCATGCGGTGGTGGCGACGCTGCGCACCGACCAGCCGATCAATCTGGTAGGTGCCTTCGAGTCTCCCGCTCGCGCTCACGGAGGGGTGACCGTGCTGAGAGCGGCAGCCTCCCAGCTCGCCGAACATGCCCAGCGTCTCGACGAGACCTATCTGGCTCCGGGCGCCGAGGCCCCGAAGCAATGGGTGGTCACCGCACATGCCGACGCCGAGCCGTTGGCGGCCCTCGGTGAGCACGTGCCGATGACCGAGCTACTCAGCGGCGTACGCGAGGCGGTGGCCAACGCCGTGTCGTCATCGTGAGCACTCTGCTCCTGCTGCTCACCGGCCCGCTGCAGGCCTGGGGAGACAGCAGCAGATTCGCCCAGCGCACCACCAACCGCGAGCCCACCAAGAGCGGCGTGATCGGTCTGGTGGCCGCAGCACAAGGACGTCGGCGCACCGACTCGCTCGAAGACCTGCTGATGCTGCGCTTCGGCGTCCGGGTCGATGCGCCCGGAGAGATCATGCGTGACTTCCAGACCGCCCGCCAAGTCGACGGCAAGTCGCTGCCGCTGACCTACCGGTACTACCTCTCAGACGCCACCTTCGTGGCAGGGCTCGAGGGGCCCGAGGAGTTGCTCACCGCCCTCGACGGTCATCTGCGGTCGCCGGAGTTCCCGCTTTACCTCGGTCGGCGTTCGTGCCCTCCGTCACGACCGGTGGCGCTGGGTGTCAGCGATATGTCACTGGAAGAGGCGCTCCGCGCCGAGCGCTGGCGGGCTTCCGAGGTGCAACAGAAACGGACCCGTGCCCGGGAAGTCAAACTCCGGATGGTGCTCGACGCCGAGCCCGGATTCGATGGCATCACCCAGCGTGATGTGCCGGTGAGCTTCGACCCCGAACACCGCCAGTACGCCTGGCGCACGGTCACCGATGCGGAGCCGGTGACCGTGATCAACAGGCACGGTCGCGACGACTACCACGACCCCATGGCCGAGCTGGGAGGCTGAGTGTTCCTGACACATATGCGGCTGAATCCGTCCCGTGGCGGAACCCGCCGACTCCTCGCCTCCCCACAGCGCATCCACGCGGCGGTCCTGGCAGGCATCCCCGATCATCGCGATGACGAACGCGTCCTCTGGCGCATCGATCAACCCGCGAACCACGATGTGAATCTCCTGGTCACCAGCGAGCGGCAGCCCGATTTCACCGGTCTGATCGAGCAGGCAGGATGGCCGGCACGACCGGACATCACCTGGACCACTCGAGATTACGACCAGCTGCTGAATCGGCTCGCATCCGGCCAGACCTGGCAGTTCCGCCTGCGCGGCAATCCGGTGATCCGTCGACGTGACGACACCGGGCGTATTCACACCATCCCCCACCTGACCGCACGTCAGCAGCGGGACTGGCTGGTGGCGCGGGCTGAGCGGGTCGGGGTGCGGTTCGTTCCCGATGAGAATGACGAGCCCCAGGTCATCGTCAGCGAGCGCCGTACCGAATCGTTCACCCGCTACGCCAGCGCGAAGGGTCGCCACGTCACCCTCGCCACTGCCCGATTCGACGGCCTGCTGGAGGTCACCGACCCTGAGGCGCTGCGCACGGCCTTGAGTGCCGGTATCGGCCGCGCCAAGGCCTACGGGTGCGGTCTGCTCACCCTCATCACACCACGGTGACCCGACATGCGCGAGATTCCCGGAGCACCACCCCCGAACCTCGGTGACCTGACGCGAGCCCAGGACCGCATCAGCTTCATCTACCTCGAACGGTGTGTCGTCCACCGGGACAGCAACGCCATCACCGCCACCGATGAGCGGGGCACCATCCACATTCCTGCTGCCTCCTTAGGCGCCCTCCTGCTCGGACCGGGCACCAATGTCAGCCACCAGGCGATGATGCTTCTGGCGGAGTCCGGCTCCACCGCCGTCTGGGTGGGCGAGCAAGGAGTCCGTTACTACGCGCACGGACGCACCCTCACCCAGTCCTCGCGACTGCTCGACGCGCAGGCCAAGCTCGTGACCAACCAATCATCACGGCTCCGCGTCGCCCGCGATATGTACGCCATGCGCTTCCCGGAGGACGAAGGTCTCGACCAGCTGACGATGCAACAGCTCCGTGGACGCGAGGGCGCACGAGTCAAGCGCCTGTACAAGGCACACTCCGAGCGGACCGGAGTCACCTGGGATCGCCGCGAATACGATCTCGCCGATTTCGAGGGTGGCTCCGTGGTCAATCAGGCGCTCTCTGCCGCCAACACGTCGCTCTACGGAGTGGTGCACGCGGTCATCGTGGCTCTGGGATGCTCCCCGGGCCTAGGCTTCGTTCACACCGGCCACGAACGGTCCTTCGTCTACGACATCGCCGATCTCTATAAGGCGGAGATCACCGTGCCCGCGGCCTTCGATGTCGCCGCGGATCCCGATCTTCACGACGACATCCCTGCGGCCTCGCGCCACGCGGTCCGCGATCGCCTCCGCGACGGACGTCTGCTGATCCGATGCGTCCGAGACATCCGTCAGTTACTCCTACCGGATGAGGACGCCGACGATGACGCACTCTGGTCGAGCAATGTCGTGAGCATCTGGGATGGCGCGGACCGCTCCGTCGCCGGAGGACAGAACTATGAGGCGGACTGGTGATCGTCGTCGTCCTCACCGTCGTGCCGGAGCGACTGCGCGGCGACCTCACGAGATGGCTCCTCGAGATCAGCCCAGGCGTCTACGTTGGTGTCGCCTCCGCTCGCGTGCGGGAACGCCTGTGGGGACGCATCATCGAACTCAGCGCCACCGGACGGGCCATCATGGTCTACTCGGCCCGCAACGAGCAGCGTTTGAAGTTCAAAGTTCTGCGGCACCACTGGGAACCAGTGGACCTCGACGGCGTCACGCTTATGAGACGCCCCGCCGATGACGGCGAGCGCACGACGGAGGCGCCTCGCGGCTGGAGCTCCGCCTCGAAGAGACGCCGTTTCGCGCGCTGATCGCACCCCTTCACACCAGGCCCGCCTCGCGGGCGACGATCGCCGCCTGGACGCGCGAGGAGCAGCCGAGCTTCGCGAGGACCCGTGAGACATGCGTCTTGGCCGTGGCCTCGGTGATCGCGAGAGCCGAGGCGAGGTCGGCGTTCGAGAGTCCCTGTCCGAGAGCCACCAGCACCTCGCGCTCCCGGTCTGTAAGCCCGTCGATCAGGGCCGAGGGCATCGCCGGTCGCGCGGGAGCCTGTTCGGCGAAGGCGCGGAGTGTCCTGCGGGTCACCTCCGGCGCCAACACTCCCTCGCCCGCCGCGACCCGCCGGACCGCGTCGACCAGCGTGGGCGCATCCGCCGTCTTGAGCAGGAACCCCGCGGCGCCCGCACGCAGGGCACCGAACACGTACTCGTCCACATCGAAGGTGGTGAGCACGAGGACATCCGCCAAGGACTCGCCGACGATGGAGGCCGTGGCCTCGATCCCGTCGATCCCAGGCATGCGGATATCCATCAAGACGACATCGGGGCGCAGGGCCCGGGCGTTGACGAGCGCAGCCGCCCCGTCCCCGGCCTCTCCCACCACCTCGATCCCGTCGGCATCGTCCAAGATGAGGCGCAAACCCGAACGGATGGCGGCGTGGTCGTCCGCGACGAGCACTCGCGTCGTCATCTCATCTCCTCCAGCGGGATGACGGCACTGACCCGCCAGCGCCGACCATCGACACCCTCGCACCATCCGGCCTCGAAGGTGCCGCCCAGGGCTTCGGCGCGCTCACGCATCGTCAACAGACCGATGCCGCCCGACTCGGACACCTCAGGTGGCGACGATCCCTCCCACGCTCCCCCGAGGACCTCGACGTTCAACGCACCACGGTTCCTCGTGACGGTCGCCCTCACCTCGCCGCCGCCGTGCTTCAACTCATTGGTCAACGACTCCTGCACGATCCGATACGCGGCCTGATCGACGGCAGCGGGCAACGACGACATCTGCGGTCTCGCCGCCACCTCGACCCGCAAGCCCTGTCCGGCGAATCCCTCGACGAGCTCGTCAAGCTCGTTCAGCCGAGCCGGCGAGGTCGAGGGGTCCGCGCCCGTGCGCAACAGTCCGATCATCGATCGCATCTCGCGCAAGGCCAGCACGCTCGCAGAACGGATCGCTCGCAACCCCTGCTCATGACGCTCCGGGCTCGCATTCGGGGTCGCGAGAATGCTCTCGGACTGGATGGCGATCGTCGACAGCTGACCCGCAAGCGCGTCATGGAGGTCGCGGGCCATCTGCGTGCGTTCCTCGCGCACCACCTCCTCGCTGCGCAACTCTGCCAATCGCTCCAGATCGCGGGCACGCTCCGCCGCCATCTCCGCCAGTTCCGTCTGATGACGCACCGAACGCCCCCACCACAACGGTGTTCCCAGCACCGCGAACACGGCGAGGCCGACGAGGAGGCTCACCTGCGGATCACCCGAGACGACGAACGTAGTGATCGCCGTGGCAGGCACCAGCACGCCCACCCCCAGCTCGAGTCGGCGCACCCATCCCGCCGGGGCCCGGAGGGCGGCGGCGTAGACCAGATCGAAGAAGCCGAGAAGGACCCCGATGCTGCCCCCCATCGCGACATCGGCACCGAAGATGACCGCTCCGGCTGCCAGGGCCGCGAGCGGATGGTGCCGCTTGAACACCATCACCAGACAGATCGCCAGCAGTGGCAACAGATACAACCAGCGGGTGTCGCCCGGAAGCCCCGGGGACCGGCCACCGGTGTTGACGAGACCGACCGCCACGAAGGCGCTGCCGGCAGCGAACGTGAGGAGGGCATCTCCGATGTCGCGACGACGTTCGGTCGCGCGCACCCGATCGCGCCACAACGCGCCGATGGTCTCCACGCCCCCATCCCAGCACATCCGGGTCATGACGAGGTCGGTCGAAGGATGTAGACCGATGCGCATGTCGTCCATCTCTTGTCCGACGTCAGCACTGCCGAGGCGCCGGAGACTGGCCCCATGACGCCAGAACTCCTCGCGCCGCTCGGGGTACTCGCTCTCATCGACTCGACGAGCTTCGGGACACTGCTGATCCCGATCTGGTTCCTGCTGACCCCCGGCCGTCTGCGTGCTGGACGAGTCCTGGTATTCCTCACGACGGTCGCCGGCTTCTACCTCGCGGTGGGCATTCTGCTCGTCGCTGGCCTCGACACCTTCATCGGCGACCTCGATGCCTTCCTCGACCATCCGGCGGCCGCACGCGTCCAACTCGCCATCGGCGCGACCCTGCTGGTGTGGAGCTTCTTCATCGGCAAGAAGAAGGAGCCTGGTGAGCAGGGAAGGCCCGGCCGGCTCATGCGCTGGCGGTCACGGGTCATGGCCGATGGCGGCGGAATCCTGGCGCTCATCGGCATCGCCCTCGCGGCCGCGCTCGTCGAGGTAGCCACGATGCTGCCCTATCTCGCAGCTACCGGCCTCATCAGCACAGCGGACCTCAGCTGGGCGGAACGGCTCCTGCTGCTCGCGGCCTACTGCTTCATCATGATCCTGCCCGCACTCGTGCTGACCGCCCTGCGACTCACAGCACGCGGGATCATCGAGCCGTTGCTGCAACGCATCGCTCGATGGATGGAGAAGAACGGCGGCGAGACGACGGCCTGGATCGTGGGCATCGTCGGGTTCCTCATCGCACGCGACGCGCTCAACCGCGTGCCGGAGGTACTCGACTTCCTCTCCTCCCTCTGAGTCCTCCGCATCGGCTTCGTCGCCCGCTGTTCACCTGCCTGCGTCGAGGACGTCACCTGAGAAGCGCACCGTGAGGAACATGACGACTGAACCGACCGAAGGCACCATCACCGGGATCGTCGACGGGACCCGCCGGGTTCGCGTCAACGGCCACCGGGGCCAGAGCTTCACGGCACCGGAGAACACCCTCCCCGCTATGCTCGACGCCGCCACGCTGGGAGCCGATGGCATCGAGTTCGACGTGCACATGACCGCCGACGGCCACGTGGTGGGCCTCCACGATCAGACCCTGCGGCGCACCACCGACGTGGAACGTGTCTTCCCCCATCGGGTGGAGGATCCGGTCTGGAGCTTCACAGCGTCCGAGATCGCCCGACTCGATGCCGGAGCGTGGAAAGGGCCCCTCTGGGCGGGCACTCCACTCCCCTTCATCGCCGACATCCTCAAGGCCTTCCGCGACCGGCCGCAGGCCCTCTGCATCGAGTTGAAGGCCACCCCCGTCGATCCCGTCCATCTCGCCGGCGTACTCGCTGCCACCGTCGGCCGAAGACCGAAGGTGACCTTCCTGAGCTTCCAGCGACCACTGATCGATGCGGTTCGTCGCGCGATCCCGGGTGCGAGGACGGCTTTGGCCGCCGTCCGCCGTCCGAGCACGGCCGATCTGGAGAGCTACGACGAGTTCCATCTCGACGCGACCCTGCTCACGAGCCGCGTCATCGACCGCATCCACGACCGCGGGAAGACCGTCACCGCGTGGACCGTCGACTCCCCTCATATCGCAAGACGCCTCGCCGGGATGGGCGTCGACGCCATCACCACCAACCGGGTCGACATCATCCGCCGGGAGCTCGACGCGACCAAGTGAACTCGTCCTAGCGGAGCTCGCGGCAGCCCCACACGAGAAAAAGCACGCCGGCTCGTGACTCGGGCGGTGAGCCATCACGCATTTCAACCGGCAAACTGCGGGATAACGCACCGCCCGGACACGTCACGCGTAGCCGCCTGCATCGCCGCCAAGGAGTGACGTCCCTTCCCCGCTCGTGCGGGGAGCACTGGCGGGTCATCCGGGCTATCGCGTCATCCTTCGGATCATCCCCGCTCGTGCGGGGAGCACCTCGGGCCCTGGTGGTCGACCCCTCGGCGTGGGGGATCATCCCCGCTCGTGCGGGGAGCACGACGCGATCTTGTCGATGCCTGCGAAGAAGACGGGATCATCCCCGCTCGTGCGGGGAGCACCTCATTCATGGGGTAGGTCCTCTCGATTCGTCGGGATCATCCCCGCTCGTGCGGGGAGCACCGGTTTGCGACGGCTGGCAACGTCGATCACCGCGGATCATCCCCGCTCGTGCGGGGAGCACGGCGACGTTCTCGTCAACGGTCTCGCGTTCGGCGGATCATCCCCGCTCGTGCGGGGAGCACAATGAAGAAGAGCGTCGGAGCAAGACGACCACCGGATCATCCCCGCTCGTGCGGGGAGCACGTCATGAGCGCCTCGTTCGCGGGCCGTCACTGGGGATCATCCCCGCTCGTGCGGGGAGCACTGCCTGTGGAGGCGTATGGTCGCTGGTGAACGGGGATCATCCCCGCTCGTGCGGGGAGCACTTCTCGCGATTGCCTAAGAGCTTCACTGCGGAGGGATCATCCCCGCTCGTGCGGGGAGCACTTCGGCGGATCGGCCTCGGCGGCCGGTAAGACCGGATCATCCCCGCTCGTGCGGGGAGCACAATGTCACGGCGTATCGGGTGGCCTGGGGAGTGGGATCATCCCCGCTCGTGCGGGGAGCACCACTGGTGCCTGCCGAGGGTCAGCAGGGGCAGGGGATCATCCCCGCTCGTGCGGGGAGCACAGCTCATGACGAACCGATGCAAGCCATGCCGAGGGATCATCCCCGCTCGTGCGGGGAGCACCCTGCTGCCAAGCCGGAACAGGGATCGACGGCGGGATCATCCCCGCTCGTGCGGGGAGCACACTTGCTGACCTGCGCAAACAGACAGCGTTCACCGGTTTCGGCATCACTTTTCTACCACGCCCCGATCACTCACGGGACCCGTTTGGGGTGGGTGTGGATGGACGCAGAAAGTGTCAGCAGGTTGCCCTAAAGTGGGAACCAGATCGAACACCAGTTCGACATCAAGGCGTTTCACTGTCAGGGGGTGAACAGAGATGGTCGCAGTACTCAACGAGACCACACCATTGGGTGCGGAGCTTGCCGCGTTGCAGGGGGTGATCGACCGTCTCGACCCCCTCGTCCGCGCCGGACTCACTCCCGCCGACGCGCAACAGTTGAGTGCCGCGGTCGGTCGGGTCAAGAACCGACTCGACGCGTTGGCTGTGCGGGCGGCGCGGGTGATCCACGACAGCCGCCTCGCCCGCCGCCACGGCGCCGCCTCGACCGGAGACCTGCTCGGCAGGGATCTGGGCAATGACCGTTCTGCCGGAAACCGGCTCCTCGGAGTAGCGAGAGATGTTCCCGAGGAGTCGTTGACTGATCAGGCGCTCTCTTCCGGTGATCTGACGTTGAATCAGGCCCGGATCATCACCGACGGACTCAACAACCTCCCCACCAACACCACACCCGAACAGCGGGCCCTGGCTGAACAGGCCCTGATTGCCGACGCCCGCCGGTTTACGCCCAAGGACCTGCGGGCGCGGGCGGATCGGATCGCCGACCAATGGGCCGACAAGACCACCGTCGACCGCCACGAATCCGAGCTCCTGGTCGAGCGGGAGCAGCACGCCTGGGAACAGACGAGACTGTCCATGTGGGCGAACGGGGACGGCACCACCTCGGGTCGTTTCACCATCCCCGACGCGCAGGCAGCCATGCTCAAGACCGTGCTCGACGCGTACGCCTCACCGCGCCGTGCGTCCATGCTCGGACGCGAGATCGACGACTACGCGACCCGGGTCGGTCAGGGATTCTGTGAGCTGATCGAACGAGTCCCCACCGACCGGCTGCCGAACCACGGCGGAAACAACGTCCTGGTCACCGTCAACATGAACCTCGACGACCTCCAACAGCGCATCGAGGACGCCGCACCGGGCACCATCACCACCGACGGCACCCGCCTCTCGCCCGGACAGACCCGCAGGCTGGCATGTGATGCGAAGTTACTGCCGCAGGTGTTCGGTGGGGAATCGGTTCCGCTCGACCTCGGACGCGAAGAACGCTTATTCACTCGATATCAGCGGATCGCGATCGCCAACCGCGACGGCGGCTGCGCCGCACCCGACTGCGATCGCCCACCAGGATGGTGCGAAGCACACCACGGAGACAGAACCTGGGCAGACGGCGGCACCACCAACCTCAAAGACGCCATCCCCGTCTGCGCCGAACATCACCGACA
>NZ_MIJB01000025.1 GCF_002174305.1 Aeromicrobium sp. PE09-221
CTTCCATCGTGGAACGCCTCGACCCTATCCGGCCGACGGCGCGCTAACCCCGACTACACCCTCAACTGCGAAGAGCCGGATAACTCACCGCCCACGGGACGGGTGCGGGATAACTCACCGCCGGGCGCGGGGAGGTCAGAAGGTGGGGCGCATGCGGATGATCTTGCGGCGCAGGCGCACGGTGCGATCGCCGCTACGGTCGCGGCGCAGGCGGTCGAGCTCCCACCCTTGGAACTCGGCGGCATCGGTCAGCATCCGGCAGACCGACTGACGCGACTGCGTGCGCGAGATCGACATATTCCAGAACTCGTACTCGACCATGCTGCTCCTCATGAGACATCGGACAGGGCGTCGGCGATCTGGGTCGGCAACGTGAGATCCTCCGACCCCAGCGCTTCCTCCAACTGGGCCACCGTACGCGCCCCCACCAGAAGCGACCCGACACCGGGACGATCCCGCGTCCATGCCAGCGCGGTGTGCGCCATCGGCACGCCGAGGCCCTCGGAGGCCTTGGCGACGGCGTCGACGATACGCGTCTTCTGCGCGGACAGGTACGCCGACACGAAGGGCTCCCAGTGCGCATCGGCAGCCCGCGAATCTCCCGGGATACCGCCGCGGTACTTCCCGGTGAGCACGCCACGGCCCAGCGGCGACCAGGCCAGGACGCTCATGCCCAGGTAGTCCGCCGCGGCGATCACATCGGGCTCGGCACTGCGATTCAGCAGGGAGTACTCCACCTGCGCGCTGACGAGCGGCACACCGCCACCGAGACGCTCGAACCGCGAATGAGCCAGCGATGTCTGCCAGCCGCTGTAGTTGCTGACACCGGCGTAGCGGACGCGCCCGGACCGCACGGCGTCGTCGAGCGTGGCCATCGCCTCGTCGATCGGCGTGGTCTCGTCGAAGCGATGGATCTGCCACAGATCGAGGTGATCGGCGCCGAGATCGCGCAACGACTGGTCGAGCTGGGCGAGCAGCGTGCGGCGAGACGAGTCGCGCACCACCGTGCCGTCACGATGGGACAGCCCGGCCTTTCCGGCGAGCACCAGCCGGTCGCGTGCGCCGGACTTGGCCAGCAGGCGCCCTAGCAGCTCCTCGGTGCGTCCCTCGCCGTAGATCGGAGCGGTGTCGACAAGGGTCCCGCCCGCGTCCAGGAAGGCGGCGAGGAGGTCCTCGGCGACGTAATCGTCGACGATCGTGCCCCAGGTCATCGTGCCCAGACCCAGGCGCGAGACCTCCAGTCCGGAGCCACCGAGCCGCCGCATCAACATGCCAGCAGGGTAGCCAGTCGAGCCTGGAGCCGCGTGTAGGCTCGCACGGTGGATTTGCTGCGATCAGTCGTCCTGGGTCTCATCCAGGGGCTCACCGAGTTCCTTCCGATCTCCAGTAGCGCCCATCTGGCGATCTTCCCGCAGCTCTTCGGATGGGGCGACCCGGGTGCCGCCTACACGGCCGTCGTCCAGATCGGCACCGAGCTGGCGGTGGTGCTCTACTTCTGGCGCGATATCTGGACGATCGGATCGGGTTGGGTCCGCGGCGTGTTCTCCCGGGAGGCTCGAGAGGCGCCAGAGTGGCGCATGGGCTGGTTCATCATCATCGGCTCCCTCCCGATCGTCATCCTCGGCCTCCTGCTCGAGGATCTGATCGACCGCGAGTTCCGGAGCCTCTGGGTGATCGCCACGACGCTCGTGGTGCTCGGCATCGTGCTCGGGATCTCCGAGAAGGTCGGTCGCAAGAACCGGGCCATCGACCAGCTGAACCTGAGACATGCCGTGATGCTCGGCGCCGCGCAGGCCGCCGCGATCGTCCCGGGCGTCTCCCGCTCGGGGGCCACCATCTCGATGGGACTCTTCCTCGGATACGAGCGCCAGGCCGCCACCCGGTACGCCTTCCTGTTGGCGATCCCCGCGGTCGTCGGCGCGGGCGTCTACAAGCTGAAGGACATTCCGGGAGCCGAGAACGCCTACGGCACCGGCCCGACGATCGTCGGTACCGTCGTCTCCTTCGTGGTCGGTCTCGCGGTCATCCACTGGCTGCTGCGCTATGTCAGCACGCGCTCGTACGCGCCCTTCGTCGTCTATCGGATCGTGCTGGGTCTCGCGGTCATGGGCCTGCTCGCGGCGGGCGTCCTGTCGGCCTCGTACGTATGAGCGAGCGCAGCGAGCGAACGATGAGCACGCATCGTTACCCCGCATCGGATCGTGAGGCGATCTACCGGGTGATCGCGGAACGGCGGGACATGCGGCACTTCGCCGGGGGAGAGGTGGACCCCGAGACCTTGCAGCGGCTGCTCGCGGCGGCGCACCGGGCGCCGAGTGTTGGGATGATGCAGCCCTGGCGCTTCTGCCGCATCACCGATGTCCGGCTGCGCTCGTCCATCGGCGAGCTCGTCCGTGAGGAGACCGAGCGGACCGCCGAGGCCCTGGGCGAGCGGGGTGCGGAGTTCTCCCGCTTGAAGGTCGAGGGCATCGCCGACTGCGCCGAGCTGCTGGTAGTCGCGCTGACCGAGGATCGTGAGCGGCACATCTTCGGTCGCCGCACGATGCCGCAGATGGATCTGGCCTCGGCATCCTGCGCGATCCAGAACCTGTGGCTCGCCGCCCGCGCCGAAGGTCTCGGGATGGGCTGGGTCTCCTTGTTCGACCCGGAGCGCCTGGCCGAGCTGCTCGGCTTCCCCGTGGGAGCGGAGCCCATCGCGGTCCTCTGTCTGGGCCCGGTGGACGAGTTCTACGCTCGCCCGATGCTCGAGGAGACCGGATGGACCACGGCCCTGCCGTTGGATGAGCTGCTCGCCGAGAACGGCTGGCCCGCCGACGGAGTCCCTACAACCACCCCGAGCGCTTGAACCGCACATAGGCATAGCCGCAGGCGAGGGCCATGAGCCCGAGGACCAGCGGATACCCGAAGGGCCATCGCAGCTCGGGCATGTCGTGGAAGTTCATCCCGTAGATCCCCGCGATCGAGGTGGGTATCGCGAAGAGGGCCGCACCGGCGGCGAGCTTGCGCATGTCATCGTTCTGCTGGATCGAGAGCTGTGCGAGATGGGCTGACAGGGCATTGTCCAGCAGACTGTCGACCGCCTCGATGGCATCGACGGCACGTTGCAGATGGCCCGACACGTCGCGGAAGTACGGCCCGGCCTCGCGCGGGGTGACCGCGTCGACGAGACGGGCGAGCGGCTCCCGCAAGGGCAGCACCGCGCGTCGGAACTCCAGGGACTCGCGCTTGAGCCGGTAGATGCGATTGGAGTCGCGCGTGCGGCCCTCGGAGAACACCGAGACCTCGACCTCCTCCACATCGGTCTCGAGCTCGGCGGCGACGCTGTCGTAGTCGTCCACCATCCGATCGAGCACGGCGTGCAGCACCGATACCGGACCATGGCGCAGCCGGTCCGGATCGTTCTCGAGGTCGGTGCGCGCGTGCTTGAAGGACGGGCCACCGTGCCGGACCGTGAGCGCGAAGCGCGCGCTGACACAGACATCGACCTCGTGGGTCTCCACCTCGTCGTCCGCGTAGCTGACGCCGCGCAGCGACACGAGCAGATAGTCGTGATAGCGGTCGATCTTGGGTCGCTGGTGCGGTTCGAGGATGTCCTCGACGACCAGCGGATGGAGGTTCAGCGCCCGACTGATGTCCTCGATCTCGTCGGGGCCCGGATCGTCGACGCCGATCCACAGGAACTCGTCATCGTCGAGGGATTCGACGGCGGAGGCCAGCCCCTCGGGGCCCACCCCCCGTTCCACAGTGCGCACCCGCGCACCGTCGTGGTAGATCGCGCAGTCGATGATCACCCGCTCATTGTGCCCGGATACGCTCGACCCATGCAGAGTTGGCCGTCTCCCGCTGTCCCGTCGCTCGCCGAACGTGGTTATGGGTACGGGCCCGCGGTCCACGTGTACGATTCGGCGACCCGGGAGCCCCAGCAGATCGACCCTCCGGAGCAGGCCCGGCTCTACGTCTGCGGCATCACACCCTATGACGCCACGCACCTCGGCCACGCGAACACCTATCTCGCCTTCGACCTGCTGCAGCGGGCGTGGCGTGATCGTGGCCTGGAGGTGGCCTACACCCAGAATGTGACCGATGTCGACGATCCGCTGCTGGAGCGCGCCACCGCGACGGGTGTGGACTGGCAGGAGCTGGCCGAGCGCGAGACCCAGCTGTTCCGGGAGGACATGGAGGCGCTGCGGGTGCTCGCACCGGACCACTATGTGGGTGCCGTCGAGGCGATCCCCTCGGTCATCGAGATGGTGGAGTCGCTGCGTGAGGCCGGTGCGGTCTACGAGGTCGATGGCGACCTGTACTTCGATGTCCACGCCGACGAGACCTTCGGGACCGTGAGCAATCTCGACGAGGCGACCATGCGCCGTCTGTTCGGCGAGCGCGGAGGCGACCCCAATCGCCCCGGCAAGCGCGACCCCCTGGACTGCCTGGTCTGGCAGGCGGCACGCCCGGGCGAGCCGTCCTGGCCGAGCCCTTTCGGAGACGGGCGCCCCGGCTGGCACATCGAATGCGCGGCGATCGCCTTGGAACACCTCGGACGTACCTTCGACGTCCAGGGCGGCGGCTCCGATCTGGTCTTCCCGCACCACGAGATGAGCGCCGCGGAGGCCGCTGTCGCCACGGGGGCACCGTTCGCCCGCTACTACGTGCACGGCGGCATGGTGGGCTTCGAGGGCGAGAAGATGTCGAAGTCCAAGGGCAATCTGGTGCTCGTCTCACGACTGCGTGCGGACGGGCACGAGCCCGCCGCAATCCGCCTGGCGTTGCTGGCGCACCATTATCGCGGCGACTGGGAGTGGACCGGCGAGCAGATCGATGCCGCGATCGGGCGACTCAAGACCTGGCGGGCCGCCACCGAGCGTGCCACCGCCCCTGCCGCCGCGCCCGTGATCGGCGAGCTGCGCGCAGCATTGGCCGATGACCTCGACGCGCCCCGTGCCCTCGCCGCCGTCGACGCCTGGGCCGCGGATGACGGCGACGATCCTGAGGCGACCGCCGATGTCGCGCTGGCGATCGACGCGTTGCTGGGCGTGGATCTGGGCCGATGACGCCGACGCCGGAGTATCTCTCCGCGCTCGTCGATGACGGAGACCTCGCGGCGATCTCCCACGCCCTCGACGGCGTCGGCATCGCGCAGTCGCTGTCGATCGTGGAACGGCTGCCGGCCGGCTACCGGGCCGTCGTGTTCCGGTTGCTGGACAAGGACGCCGCGATGGCGGTCTTCGAGGCCCTCGACGCGGAGCTGCAGGCGGAGCTCATCGGAGAGCTCCGCGACGACGAGGTGCGCGGGCTGTTCGAGGAGCTGGACCCCGAGGAGCGCGTGGAAGTGCTGGACGAGGTGCCGGCGGCCGTCGCCTCGCGGCTGATGCGTGGACTGTCCGGTCCCGAGCGGCAGCTCACCGGTGTCGTCCTCGGCTATCCGCCTCGGTCGCTGGGGCGCCGCATGTCGCCCGAGCTGGTGCTCTTGCATCCCGCGGACTCGGTTCGCGAGTCACTGCGCCGGATCCGGGCCAAGCCGATCCCCACCGACTCCCTCGCTGAGCTTCCACTGTGCACCCCGCAGCGCATCCTGCTCGGCATGGTCGATCTCGGGGCTCTGCTGCGCTCGGACCTCGATCTGCCCGTCGCGGACTTGCAACGGCGTGCGGTGGCGCTCCACGTGCACGACGATGCCGAGCACGCGGCCGTGCAGGTGGTCGACTCCGGTGCGGCGGTCACCGCGGTCGTCGACGAGGAGGATCGCGTCGTCGGCGTGTTGACCCTCGAAGCCGCCCGCGAGATCCTCGCCGAAGAGGCCGACACGGATGCCGCCCGCAGCGGCGCGACCGAGCCGCTCGCCCGGCCCTATCTGGCGACATCGGTCGTCCGGCTCGCACGGTCGCGTGTCGTCTGGCTGCTGGTGCTCGCCGTCTCGGCCATCCTGACGGTCCAGGTGCTGGAGCTCTTCGAGGGACAGCTCGAGCAGGTGGTCACGCTCGCGCTCTTCATCCCTCTGCTGACGGGCACCGCCGGTAATACCGGGGCGCAGGCGGCGACGACCGTCACCCGTGCGCTCGCGCTCGGAGATGTGCGAACCCGGGACGTCCGGCGCATCTTCCTGCGCGAGTCCGCCGTGGGCCTCCTGATGGGCACCCTGCTGGGCTCCTTGGGCTTCGTGCTGGCGGGTGCGGTCTACGGATTCGATCTCGGCCTGGTCATCGGGCTGACGCTGGTGTCGGTGTGCACGATCGCGGCGGCGGTCGGCGGCTGCATGCCGCTCGTCGCCCGGACCCTGCACGCCGACCCGGCGGTGTTCTCGACGCCCTTCATCTCGACCTTCTGCGATGCCTCGGGACTCGTGGTCTACTTCCTCATCGCCTCAGCCGTGCTCGGCCTCTGACCGCCGCGCCCGCCGCGGTCAGGAGCCGAGATCGCGGCGGCGCAGGTAGCGCTCGAACTCGCGCGCGATCGCATCGCCGGAGGACTCGGGTGCGTTGCCGGCATCGTGCTCCTCCTCGAGGGACCGCACGTACTCGGCGATCTCGAGATCCTGCTGGGCGATCTCATCGGCGCCACGCTGCCATGCCGCAGCCAGCTCGCCGAGCTCACCGGCGGGCAGAGCGGTGCCGAGGGTGTCCTCCAGCGCGCCGAGCAGGGCGAAGGTGGCCTTGGGGCACGGGGGCTCGGCCAGATAGTGCGGCACGGCCGCCCAGAGCGATGTCGACTCGAAGCCGGCAGCGGCCGCCTCGTGGGCGACGACCCCGGTGATGCCGACCGGACCGCTGTACGCCGATGACGCGACGGCGAGCTTGTCCGCGATGGCGGGCGAGGTCGAGGAACCGGTCAGCGGGACGGTCCTGGTGTGCGGGGTGTCGGCGAGCAGCGCTCCGAGACACACGACATCGCGGACCCCGGACATCGTGGCCAACTCCAAAATCGCGCGGGTGAACGCGCGCCACCGCAGATGCGGCTCGGGCGCGCGCAGCAGGAGCACGTCACGGTCTCCGTGCGGCGGCCGGGCCAGGTACACGGTCGGTGTCGGCCAGTCGATACGGCGGTCGACGTCGCCGCCCCGGATGATCGGCCGAGTCTCCTGGAAGTCGTAGTAGTCGTCGCCGTCGAACTCGGCGTAGACCTCGGCATCCCACTCGTCGACGAGATGGGAGATGACATCGCTCGACGCATCCGCGGCATCGTTCCAGCCCTCGAAGGCAGCCACGAGCCAGGGATTGCGCAAGGTCTCGCTCGGATTCGCAGTCACGACATCAGCCTAGGCCGTGGGGCTCGCAGACTCACGTACGACGCTCAGTCCTCGGGCTGGTAGCCCAGGTTCGGTGAGAGCCAGCGCTCTGCCTCCGCCAGAGTCCACCCCTTGCGGCGCGCGTAGTCCTCCACCTGGTCGCGGCCGATGCGTCCGAGCACGAAGTACTGCGACTGTGGATGCGAGAAGTACCAGCCGCTGACCGAGGCACCCGGCCACATGGCCATGCTCTCGGTGAGCTCGATTCCCGTTGCCTTCTCCACATCGAGCAGCTCCCACAAGGTCTGCTTCTCGGTGTGCTCGGGACATGCCGGATAACCCGGGGCGGGACGGATGCCGTCGTACTGCTCCTTGATGAGCTCCGTATTGGTGAGCTTCTCATCGGGCGAGTAGCCCCAGAACTCGGTGCGGACGCGTTCGTGCAAGCGCTCGGCGAAGGCCTCCGCGAGACGGTCGGCGAGCGATTCGAGCAAGATCGCGCTGTAGTCGTCGAGTTCTGCCTTGAACTGTGCCACCTTCTCCGCGCTGCCCAGCCCCGCCGTGACGGCGAATGCGCCGATGTGATCGGCGAGACCGGAGTCCGCCGGCGCGATGAAGTCCGCGAGCGAGCGGTGCGGCACCCCGGCCCGGTGCTCGGTCTGCTGGCGGAGGTGGTGAAGTGTCGCGACGACCTCGGTGCGGGACTCGTCGGCATACACCTGCGTGGAGTCATCGACGCGTGCGGCCGGGAAGAGCCCGAATACCGCGTTGGCGGTCAGCCACCGCTCCTCGATCACCTGGTCGAGCATGCGCTGAGCGTCATCCCACAGCCTGCGCGCGGCCTCACCGCTGGCGGGGTTGTTGAGGATGTCGGGGAAGGACCCCTTCATCTCCCAGGCGTTGAAGAAGGGCTGCCAGTCGATGTACTCGCGCAGCTCGTCCAGCGGGTACTCCGAGAGCACGTGGATGCCCGGGGCGGCGGGCACCGGCGGGGTGTAGTCGCTCCAGTCGAGGGGGCTGGCATCGGCGCGGGCATCGGCCAACGACAGCATGGGCCTGCCGTCACGCTTGGCGGCGTGGCGCTCGCGCAGCGACGCGTAGTCGGCCTCGATCTCCGCCAGCAGGGTCCCGCGTCGCTCGTCGGACAGCAGGTTCGCCACGACGGGTACCGAGCGCGACGCGTCCTTGACCCACACGACGGGGCCGTCGTACTTCTGCGACACCTTGACGGCCGTGTGCGCCCGCGACGTCGTGGCACCACCGATCAGCAAGGGGATGTCCAGGCCCTGGCGCTGCATCTCGCCGGCGAAGCTCTCCATCTCGTCGAGCGAGGGCGTGATGAGGCCGGAGAGCCCGATGATGTCGGCATTGTGCTCCTTGGCCGCGTCGAGGATCTTCTGCGCGGGCACCATGACGCCGAGATCGATCACGTCGTAGTTGTTGCACTGCAGGACGACGCCGACGATGTTCTTGCCGATATCGTGCACATCACCCTTGACGGTCGCCATGACGACGGTGCCGTTGCTGCGTCCAGCGTCCTCCGCGCTCTGGCCGGCCTCGATGAACGGGATTAGATAGGCGACGGCCTTCTTCATGACGCGAGCCGACTTCACCACCTGAGGCAGGAACATCTTGCCCGAGCCGAAGAGATCGCCGACCACATTCATGCCGCCCATGAGGGGACCCTCGATGACCTCGATCGGCTGGCCTCCGCGGTCGGCGATGAGCTGGCGCAGCTCCTCGGTGTCGGCCTCGACGTGGGCGTCGATGCCCTTGACGAGTGCGTGGGTGATGCGTTCGTCGACGGGCAGCTCGCGCCACTCCTCGGTCGCCGCCTCAGCCTTCTCGCCGGTGCCCGCGTAGTCGCCGGCGATCTCCAGCAGGCGTTCCGTGGCGTCGTCGCGGCGGTTGAGGATGACATCCTCGATGCGCTCGCGGAGCTTCTCGTCCACCGTGTCGTAGGGGACGAGGGCTCCGGCGTTGACGATGCCCATGTCGAGTCCGGCCGCGATCGCGTGATACAGGAAGACCGCGTGGATCGCCTCGCGGACGGCGTTGTTGCCGCGGAACGAGAACGAGACATTGGAGATGCCGCCCGACACGAGGGCGCCCGGGAGGTTCTGCTTGATCCAGCGGGTCGCCTCGATGAAGTCGACGCCGTACTCGGCGTGCTCCTCGATGCCGGTGGCCACCGCGAAGACATTCGGGTCGAAGATGATGTCCTCGGCCGGGAAGCCGACCTCCTCGGTGAGGAGGCGGTACGCACGTCCGCAGATCTCCTTGCGGCGCTCCAGGTTATCGGCCTGACCGTCCTCGTCGAAGGCCATGACCACGACGGCGGCGCCGTAGCGCCGGCACAGCCGGGCCTCGTGGATGAACTTCTCCTCACCCTCCTTCATGGAGATCGAGTTGACGATCGGTTTGCCCTGGATCGTCTTGAGGCCGGTCTCGATGACCTCCCACTTCGACGAGTCCACCATCACGGGCACCCGGCTGATGTCCGGCTCGGAGGCGATGAGCTTGCCGAAGCGGTCCATCGCGGCGACGCCGTCGATCATGCCTTCGTCCATGTTGATGTCGATGACCTGCGCACCGTTCTCGACCTGTTGACGCGCGACCTCCAGCGCGGTGGGGTAGTCGTCGTCCTTGATCAGGCGCCGGAACCGGGCTGAGCCGGTGATATTGGTGCGCTCACCGATGTTGACGAATAGCGAGTCCTCGGTGACGACGAAGGGCTCCAGCCCGGACAACCGGAGAGCCGGGTGCGGCGTCGCGGGGACACGCGGCGCGAGCCCGGTCACCTGCCGGGCGATCTCGGCGATGTGTCCGGGCGTGGTACCGCAGCAGCCACCGACGACGTTGACGAAGCCGCTGTCGGCGAACTCGCGCACGACGGCGGCGGTCTGCTCGGGGAGCTCGTCGTACTCGCCGAAGGCATTCGGCAGTCCCGCATTGGGGTAGCAGGAGACGTAACAGTCGGCGATCCGCGACAGCTCGGCGACGTAGGGCCGCATCTCGCTGGCGCCGAGCGCGCAGTTGAGGCCCACCAGCAACGGCTGCACGTGGCGGATCGAGTTCCAGAAGGCCTCGACGGTCTGACCCGACAACGTGCGTCCCGAAGCATCGGTGATGGTGCCCGAGATCACCACCGGCCAGCGGCGTCCGTAGTCCTCGAAGACCGACTCGATCGCGAAGATCGCGGCCTTGGCGTTGAGGGTGTCGAAGATGGTCTCGACGAAGAGCAGATCGGCGCCGCCGTCCACCAGGCCGCGGACGGAGGTGGAGTAGGCCTCGACGAGTTCGTCATAGCTGACATTGCGCGCACCGGGGTCGTTGACATCGGGGGAGATGGACGCGGTGCGCGTCGTGGGGCCGAGGGCGCCGGCGACGAAGCGAGGGCGATCGGTGTCCGCGGCGACCGCGTCGGCGGCACCGCGGGCGAGCCTGGCCGACTCGTAGTTGAGCTCATAGGCGAGGTCGACCATGTCGTAGTCGCGCAGCGAGACGGCATTGGCGCTGAACGTGTTGGTCTCGATGATGTCGGCGCCGGCCTCGAGGTACTCGCGATGGATCCCGGCGATGAGCTCCGGCTGCGTCAGCGTGAGCAGATCGTTATTGCCCCCGACATCGCAGCTCCACGATGCGAAACGCTCGCCGCGATAACCGGCCTCATCGGGCCGATCGCGTTGGATCGCGGTACCCATGGCGCCGTCGAGGACCAGGATGCGCTCGGCCATGAGCGCACGGAGGGTCTCGGTCGCGTCGGGGCGGTGCAACGAGGGGACGGAGATGACAGGCACAGCGGCAGAACCTTAGGTGGAGTACGGGTACGTCCAGCCTACGGCGGGCTCGCCTCGGCCACGATGATCGTTCGTTCTATGGACATCATACGGTGGACCCGTGACACTTCCTGACGCAGTCCTCTGGGACATGGACGGCACCCTCATCGACACCGAGCCCTTCTGGATCGCGAGCGAGCACGAGCTCGCCGCCGAGCACGACCGGCCCTGGACAGAGGAGGACAGCCTCGCCCTGGTCGGCAGCGGACTGCTCGAGGCGGGCGCCTATATCCGGCGGCGCCTGGATTCCTCCATGACGGCCGAGCAGATCGTCGATTACATGATCGGCCGTGTCACGGCGCGTCTCGACGAAGGACTCCCGTGGCGACCCGGCGCCGTGGACCTCGTACGAGGATTCGCCGATGCGGGGGTTCCCCAGGCCCTGGTGACGATGTCCTATGCGAGCCTCGCCGCCCCCGTCATGGATGCCCTGGACTTCGACGTGTTGGTCAGCGGGGATGCCGTGGGTCGTCCCAAGCCGCATCCAGAGCCCTATCTGCTGGCGGCGCGCCGCCTCGGCGTCGAGCCCCAACGCTGCCTCGCCATCGAGGATTCCAAGACGGGTGCGACATCGGCGAATGCGGCGGGATGCGTGGTGGTGGCCGTGCCACATGCCGTCACCGTCCCGGAAGCCGCGCGCCGGACCATTCTGCGCTCGCTGGAGGATCAGACGCCGGGCGCGCTGTGGGCCCTCGCGTCCACCAACTGAAGTTCAGGGAACTCCGGCGGTGTGCCGCCGAACTCCGGACACAGGGACTGGTGCGCGCAGAAGCGGCACAACGGCCCGGCCGAGGGTCGGAAGTCCTGCCTCTCGATGGAGTCGGCGATGGCCTGCCAGAGGGCGGTGAGCCGGCGCTCGGTCACCAGCAGGTCCTGCTCCGTGGGCGTATACGACAGCACGGACCGGTCGGCCAGATAGTAGAGCTGCAGGAGCGTGGGCAGCACTCCGCGCGTGCGCCACACGACGAGGGCGTAGAACTTGAGCTGGGACATCGCCCGGTCCTCGAACATCGGCCCGGGGGAGCGTCCGGTCTTGTAGTCGACGACGCGGATCAGGCCCTCGGGGGAGATATCGAGGCGGTCGACGATGCCCTGCAGCGTGAGACCGGAGTCGAGGGTGTGGGCGACCCGTTCCTCGCGCGCCGCGGGCTCGAGCCAGCGCGGGTCCTCGACACTGAAGTAGGACCCGAGGAGGTCCGCCGCGGACGTGAGCCAGTCGGCCTCGGCGGCGGCATCGGCCCCGCTGTCGAAGAGATCGACGAGCCGAGGGTCCTCCTGGCGGATCGACTGCCATTGAGCGGGCAGGAGCTCGCGGGCCCGCTCGAGCGTGCGCTCAGGGGCAGGGACGTCGAACAGCGCCTCGAGAACGGCGTGCACGAGCGTGCCGCGTGCCGCCACGGGATCGGCCGGCTCGGGGAGGCGGTCGATGGTGCGGAAGCGGTACAGCAGCGGGCAGGTGGTGAAGTCGCCCGCACGGCTCGGCGACAAGGACCGCTTGACGGCCCGTGGGGTGGCGGACGACTCCAGCTCGGACATGACGTCCACGGTACGGCGGAGCACCGACAGTTCCGCGATGCCGCGCGGGGAGGTCTGTACCGTAGGGCGCGTGAGCGAGCGACGTCCCCGGGGTGCCTGGCGGATCGGTCGCATCGCCGGCGCTGACATCCTCATCCGTCCGTCGCTGCTCGTCATGGGCGTACTGCTGGTCATCGTGTTCGCGCCGCAGTTCGAACGTCTCGGCGGTAACCCCTATGCGGTGGCCGGGGTCTTCGTCGCCGCTCTCTATGCCTCGATCCTGTTGCACGAGATCGCCCACGTGGTCGCGGCGCGCGCCTTCGGTATGCGCGTTCCATCGGTGACACTGCACCTCCTGGGCGGGGAGACGCATCTGGAGGGCGAGTCCCGATCGCCGACGCAGGAGTTCGTCACCGCGATCGTCGGACCGCTCGCTTCCCTGGCGGTCGGCGTCGCCGCCTGGTGGTCCGCCCTCCAGCTTCCGGCCGGACTCGTCTATGCCGTGCTCTGGTCAGTGGGATTCATCAACATCCTCGTGGCGGGCTTCAACATGCTGCCCGGACTCCCACTGGACGGTGGCAGGGTGTTCCGGGCCCTGATCTGGGGCGCGACCGGCTCGGAGTCCCGCGGAGTACTGGCAGCGGGATGGCTCGGACGACTCGCTGCCATCGGCCTGGTGGTCTGGGCGGTGCTGACCGTCGATCGGCTCGAACCCTTCCACCTGACCCGGGCCCTGCTGTTCGGCGTCGTGGCGATCTTCCTCTGGCAGGGGGCCTCGGGCGCGCTGGCACACGGTCGGCGGCTCACGCGCGTCGACCGGATCGTGGCCCGGGACCTCGCGGTCGACGCCGAGCCGCCTCCGGATGCCGCGGTCCTCCCGGCGGGGCTCTCGGGCCGCCGGCTGCTGATCGCCATGGTCGAGCACCCGGCCCGCGTGTACGCGCTCGTGGAGCCGGACGGTACCGTCGTCGGTCGGCTCGACGCCGCCAGCGTCGACCGTGCCTATCGAGAGGAGATGCGGTGACCAGCCCGCGACGGAGCGGTCCCTTCGGAGAAGGGGACTGGGTGCGCCTGACCGATCCCAAAGGTCGACGTCACAACATCCAGCTCGTCCCCGGACGCGAGTTCTCCACCAAGAAGGGGCAGATCCGCCACGACGATATCCTCGGTCAGCCTGAGGGCATCGTCGTGGAGACGGCGCTAGGACATCCGTACCAGGCCTTCCGGCCGCTGCTCTTCGAGTACGTCGTGTCGATGCCACGCGGGGCGGCCATCATCTATCCCAAGGATGCCGCGCAGATCGTGGCGATGGCCGATATCTTCCCGGGCGCCCGTGTCGTCGAGGCGGGAGCGGGATCCGGGAGCCTCTCCACCTACCTGCTCCGCGCCGTCGGAGCCGAGGGCCATGTCGGCTCCTATGAGCTGCGGGAGGACTTCGCGGAGACGGCACGGCGCAATGTCGAGCAGATCATGGGCGAGGCGCCCGCCAACTGGTCGCTCACCATCGGCGACGTCCGGGAGACGATGACCGAGACCGAGGTCGACCGGCTGATCCTGGACATGGTCGACCCGTGGAGCTGTGTCGAGCTGGCCGTCGAGCGCCTCGTGCCCGGCGGCATCGTGTGCGCCTATGTGGCCACCACGACCCAGCTGTCCCGATTCGTCGAGACGCTGCGGGCCGATGGCGGCTTCACCGAGCCCCACGCCTGGGAGACCCTCGTCCGGGACTGGCATCTGGAAGGTCTCGCCGTCCGGCCGGACCACAAGATGAACGGTCATACCGCCTTCCTGGTGACCGCGCGGCGGATGGCCCCCGGACATCGTTCGATCGGCAAGTCGCGGCGCCCGGCACCGGGCGCCTATGGACCGGACTACCTCGGACCCCGTCCCGTCGACCTCGACGACTGACCGGTCGCGGACTGAACGTATCCGGTGACGACGTGTGAGGAACGAGCGGCGCGTCGAAGGGGGCGACGACCACCGCGATACGGGTAATGTCGGGTACACCGAACAGGAGGTGACCCCATGAACACCGATCAGTTCAATTCCGGCGAGTCCGACGAGGTGGCCTTCTTGCGCGCCGAGCTCGAGCAGCTGCGCCGACGACTCGCCTCCTCCGGGGCGAGCGACCGCCGAGTCTCCGAGCTCGAGGCCAAGCTCGCCTCGTCCGATGCGCAGAACCAGCGCCTGAGCTCGACACTGCGCGAGGCTCGCGATCAGATCATCTCCCTCAAGGAGGAGGTCGACCGGCTGGCCCAGCCGCCGACAGGGTTCGGCACCTTCCTGCAGCACAATGACGACGAGACGGTCGATGTCTTCACCGGCGGCCGCAAACTGCGCGTCAACGTCAGCCCCGCGGTCGATCGCGATGACCTGCGCAAGGGCCAGGAGGTCATCCTCAACGAGGCCATGAACGTCGTCGCCGCACTGGACTTCGAGTCCGTCGGCGAGGTGGTCATGCTCAAGGAGCTCCTCGAGGACGGCGAGCGCGCCCTCGTGATCGGCCATGCCGATGAGGAGCGCGTCGTCCGACTCGCCGAGAGCCTCGTGGGCACCCGGCTGCGCGCCGGCGACACCCTGCTGGTCGACAACCGGTCCAACTATGTCTTCGAGCGGATCCCCAAGAGCGAGGTCGAGGAGCTCGTCCTCGAAGAGGTCCCCGATATCGATTACACGAGTATCGGCGGGCTCGCCGGCCAGATCGAGAACATCCGCGACGCCGTGGAACTGCCGTATCTGTATCCGGAGGTCTTCGTCGAGCACGAGCTGAAGCCGCCGAAGGGTGTCCTGCTCTACGGCCCGCCGGGATGCGGCAAGACGATGATCGCCAAGGCCGTGGCGTCGAGCCTGGCCAAGAAGGTCACCGAGAAGACGGGGGAGGAGGGCCGCTCCTACTTCCTCAACATCAAGGGGCCCGAGCTGCTCAACAAGTACGTCGGCGAGACCGAACGCCACATCCGCCTGGTGTTCCAGCGAGCCCGTGAGAAGGCCAGCGAGGGCACGCCGGTCATCGTGTTCTTCGATGAGATGGACTCTCTGTTCCGCACGCGCGGATCGGGTGTGTCGTCCGATGTCGAGAACACCATCGTTCCTCAGCTGCTCAGCGAGATCGACGGGGTCGAGGGACTCGAGAACGTGCTGGTCATCGGTGCCTCGAATCGCGAGGACATGATCGACCCGGCGATCCTGCGTCCCGGGCGGCTCGACGTCAAGATCAAGATCGAGCGTCCCGATGCCGAGGCGGCGCGCGATATCTTCAGCAAGTACCTGACCGCCCGGCTTCCGCTGCATGCCGACGATGTCGCCGAGTGGGGCGGCGATCGCGCGGCGTGCGTCCAGGGCATGATCCAGCGCACGGTCGAGCGCATGTACACCGAGAGCGAGGACAACCAGTTCCTCGAGGTGACCTACGCCGGTGGTGACAAGGAGATCCTGTACTTCAAGGACTTCAACTCCGGTGCGATGATCCAGAACATCGTCGATCGTGCCAAGAAGATGGCGATCAAGGACCTGCTCGAACACGATCAGCGGGGCCTGCGCGTCCAGCATCTGATGCAGGCCTGCGTCGATGAGTTCAAGGAGAACGAGGACCTCCCGAACACCACCAATCCCGATGACTGGGCTCGCATCTCGGGCAAGAAGGGTGAGCGGATCGTGTTCATCCGCACGCTCATCACCGGCAAGGGCGGTAACGAACCGGGGCGGTCGATCGACACGGTCGCGAACACGGGACAGTACCTCTGAGCCTCACCCTGCGCGTCGCGGCCTATGACGCGCCCGATGTCGTCCTGATGACCGAGGAGGTCCAGGAGGAGTACCGCCGACGCTACGGAGGCCCGGACGGTGACGCCTTGCCGATCGACGCCGATGAGTTCCTGCCCCCACGCGGTTACTTCCTCGCGGGGTACGAGGACGGTGTCGTCGCCGCGATGGGCGGATGGCGCCGGGGCGGTCCCGCGGGAGACGACGACGCGGAGATCAAGCGCATGTACGTGCGCCCGGCGTTCCGCGGGCGGGGGTACTCGCGCCTCATCCTGTCCGAGCTCGAGCGCAGTGCCGCACGCGCAGGGATCGTCCGCCTGGTCCTGGAGACCGGCCTCGAACAGCCCGAGGCCATCGCGCTGTACCGCTCGACCGGCTATGAGGACGTGGAACCCTTCGGCTTCTACGCCGGAAATGATGACAGCGTCCATCTGGCCAAGGCGCTCGATGTGATGTCCGCGCCGTAGGCTGGCGATGTGACGGTGCGACGTATCCAGGGCAGCGAGGTCGAGTACGGCATCGCTGTGCAGGGCCAACCGCAGGCCAACCCGATGATCGCGGCCACCCATGTCGTGAACGCCTATGCGGCGGCGCACGGCCTGACCCGTCGCGCGCAGTGGGACTATGAGGAGGAGAGCCCGCTCCGCGATGCCCGCGGCTTCGATCTCTCCCGCGAGGCGGCCGATCCCTCGCAGCTGACCGATGAGGATCTCGGTCTGGCCAATATCATCCTCACCAACGGCGCCCGGCTCTATGTGGATCACGCGCATCCGGAGTACTCGAGCCCCGAGGTCACCACGCCCCTCGATGTCGTCCGGTGGGAACGCGCCGGAGAGCACGTGATGCGCCGCGGCGCAGAGCTGGCGGCACAGATCTCCGGGGTCGCGCCGATCATGCTCTATAAGAACAATGTCGACAACAAGGGCGCCTCCTACGGCTCGCACGAGAACTACCTCATGCGCCGCGATGTGCCCTTCGTCCAGATCATCCGGCACCTCACCCCGTTCTTCGCCTCGCGGGCGATCATCTGCGGCGCGGGCCGGGTCGGGCAGCAGCAGGACGGCTCGGTCCATGCCTTCCAGCTCAGCCAGCGGGCCGACTACCTCGAGGAGCAGGTCGGGCTGGAGACGACCTTGAAGCGCCCGATCATCAACACCCGCGACGAACCCCACGCCGATCCCAAGAAGTACCGCCGACTCCACGTGATCGTGGGCGATGCCAACCTGGCGGATGTCTCGATCTTCCTCAAGCACGGCACCACCTCGCTCGTGCTGGCGATGATCGAGGACGAGTTCCTGGTCGACGAGGAGGTGGAGCTGGCCGATCCGGTGGCCGCGGTGCACACCATCTCGCACGATCCGACGCTGCGGGCCACGGTCGAGCTCGCGGACGGCCGCCGGCTGACGGCCCTGGACCTGCAGTGGTTCTATCTGGAGAAGGCTCGTGCCTATGTCGACAAGCTGGGCGATGATGATCCCGAGCCCGAGCAGACGACGGCCGTGCTGGATCGCTGGGAGAGTGTCTTGACGCGTCTCGGGCGCGATCCCTTCGCGTGCTCGCGGGAGATCGACTGGGTCGCCAAGCTCTCGCTGCTGGAGCAGTACCGCGAGCGTGACGGCCTGGAGTGGGACCACGCCAAATTGCACCTCGTCGACCTGCAGTATCACGACATCCGCCGCGACAAGGGACTGTTCTATCGTCTCGAGCGGGCAGGGCGCATCGAACGGCTGGTCGACGATGCGGCGATCGAGTCGGCCGTCACCGCTCCGCCTCGGGACACGCGCGCCTACTTCCGCGGACGCTGCCTCGAGAGATTCAGCTCGTCGGTGGCGGCGGCGTCGTGGGATTCGGTGATCTTCGACCTTCCGGGTCACGACTCGCTGCAACGTGTCCCGATGATGGAGCCCCTGCGGGGAACAGCGGAGCACGTCGAGACGTTATTCGAGAACAGCCGGGACGCCGGTGAGCTGTTCCGGGCGATCACCGGCGGCTGAGACCGGAGCAGACGCGGTTCCAGCGGGTTCGGGGGAGATTGGACTAAGGTGACGAACATGGCCGAGCATCAGCACAAGAGCACGCGCAAGAGCGCCGAGGAGACCGACGAGGTCGCCGAGACGACGGTCGATGCCGAGCGCAAGGAGAAGCTCGACGACGATGTCGACTCGATCCTCGACGAGATCGACGACGTGCTGGAGGAGAATGCCGAGGAGTTCGTGCGCAGCTTCGTCCAGAAGGGTGGCGAATGAGCGAGCGAGGCGGCCGATTGGACAAGGCCTTCGGCGCGGTCGGCAGTTCCTCCTTCACCGAGTTCCTGGCGAGCCACTCGCCGCAGCTCCTGCCCGGAGCGCAGGGGGTCACGGCCGGACAGCTCGAGGCTGCTCACGGCACGACGATCGTCGCGGCGACCTTCGAGGGAGGCGTCGTCATGGGCGGTGACCGCCGGGCCACCGTGGGCAATGTCATCGCCCAGCGCGATATCCAGAAGGTCTTCGCCACCGACGAGTACTCCTGTGTCGGTATCGCCGGTACCGCCGGGATCGCGGTGGAGATGACCCGCCTCTTCCAGGTCGAGCTCGAGCACTACGAGAAGATCGAGGGCACCACGCTGTCGACCGACGGCAAGGCCAACCGCCTCGCGGCACTCATCCGCGGCAATCTAGGCATGGCGATGCAAGGACTGGCCGTCGTGCCGCTCTTCGCCGCCTTCGATCTGGAGCGCGAGGCCGGTCGGATCTTCGCCTTCGACGTGACGGGCAACAAGAACGAGGAGCGCACCTTCCACTCGGTGGGCTCGGGCTCCACCTTCGCGCGCGGATCGCTGAAGAAGCTGTACCGGCAAGGGATGTCGGAGTCCGAGGCCGTCACGGCGGTGATCCAGGCGCTCTACGACGCGGCCGATGACGACACCGCCACCGGCGGTCCCGATCTGACGCGCCGGATCTTTCCGCTGATCTCGGTGATCACCGCTGACGGTTACCGTGCCTGGGACGAAGCCGCCACCGCACAGATCGCCGACGAGGTGATCGGCGGACGGATGCACCGTCCCGACGGCCCGGTCGCTCCGCTGACCGAGGGAGGGGAGTCGCGATGACCGCGCCGTTCTATGTCTCGCCCGAGCAGCTGATGAAGGACCGGGCGGATTTCGCCCGCAAGGGGATCGCCCGCGGACGATCCGTCGTGGTCATCCGCTATGTCGACGGGATCGTGCTCGTCGCGGAGAACCCGTCGCGTGCGCTGCACAAGGTCAGCGAGATCTACGACCGCATCGGGTTCGCCGCGGTCGGGCGCTACAACGAGTTCGAGAATCTGCGCATCGCCGGCGTCCGCCTGGCCGATATCCGCGGTTACTCCTACGATCGCCGCGATGTCACCGGCCGCAGCCTCGCGAATGCCTATGCGCAGACGCTCGGCACGATCTTCTCCTCCGGGGCGGAGAAGCCCTATGAGGTCGAGATCTTCGTCGCCGAGGTGGGCGACGATGCCACCGAGGACCAGATCTACCGGCTCACCTACGACGGCTCCGTGGCCGATGTCCAGGGGTTCGGCGTCATGGGCGGCCAGAGCGAGAATGTCGAGGCCTATCTGCGCGACCACTACACCGCCGACCAGGACCTCACCACAGCGCTGCGGTTGGCCGCGACCGCGCTGGGACAGGACGGCAACGGCGGCCGAACGATCCCCGCACAGGACCTCGAGGTGGCGGTTCTGGACCGCACCCGCACCCAGCCGCGCAAGTTCAAGCGACTCGCCGACCGGCAGGTGGCCGAAGCGCTGAGCTGATCGCACGACTGACCACTAGAATGCCGGAGTGATCTGGCGGTCGGCGGCATGTCTCGTGCTCTCGGCCCTCGTCGGTTGGCTCGTGGCCGGTCAGGTGTCCACCGTGCTGGATCTGCGTGTCGAGGAGGGCTCGACGATCCCTGAGGATCCCGTCGTCGCGGAGCCGGTGGATCCCGTCGAGGCTCCCGCGATCGTCTCCATCTCGGTCGATGACGACCCCGCGGTCGTCGAGGCCGCCGAGGTGCTCGGAGACGCGCTGCGCGCGCGTCAGCGTCCAGCCCCGCGCTGGGTGTCGGTCGCCGACGATCCGATGCTGACGGTCGAGGTCGACCAGGACGTCGAGCGCGAGAGCGAGGAGAGCTCGCGGCTCGTCGCGGTGGATGACGACCGCTGGATCCTGCGCGCCTCGTCCGCACGGGGGGCCGCCCAGGGACTGGTGGCCCTCGCCGACCGGATCCGTTCCGGGCGTGAGCCCTGGGTCACCGAGACGATCACCCCGGATCTGCCCACGCGCATGGTCGACTTCGGCGCGGTGGGTGTCCGGCCCCGCGAGTCGCAGTGGCGGGGCGGCGAGGACTACGGCCACGCCAGTCGCGCCTTCGAGGACGTCATCCTCGCGGAGCCTCCATATGTCGACACCGAGGCCCTGGAACGCCATCGCCCGGCCTTCGAGCGCTTCGTGCGCCAGTCGGTGGCCAACGGCTACAACGCCATGGCCGTTCCCGGATTCCTGGAGTATGTGCGCTTCGACGAGACCGCGGACGCCTCGGACCGCACGCACCGGGCGCGGGCGACCGCGATGCGCGATGCCTTCGGCCCGTGGTGGACGTATGCGAGCGATCGGGGCCTGGACGTCTACCTCCGTACGGACATGCTCGCGCTCCATGATCCTCTCGAACGCTATCTGCGCGCCCGTTTCGGCGGTCTGGAGACGAGCCTGCCCGCCTTCTGGGACACCTACGGGTCGGCCTTCGAGGAGATCTACGCGGCCATGCCCCAGCTGGCTGGAACTGTCATACGGATCGGCGAGGCCGGCGATGTCTACGATGTCGCCGGTCGCGACGAGCGGTCGGAGCTCGCCGTCACCTCCGTGGCGCAGACGCGCGCGATGCTGTCCGGGCTGCTCGCCGCCCACGAGCGTGCCGGACGCGATCTGGTGTTCCGGACCTGGAGCGTCGGTGTGGGGGAGGTGGGTGCGCTGCACACCGATCCCGAGGTCTACCGCCGGGTCTTCGACGGGATCGACAGCGACCGGCTGATCGTGTCGACCAAGTACAGCGAAGACGACTTCTACAGTCATCTCCCGCTCAACGCCACGCTGGGCGAGACCGGCCAGCGCCGCATCGTGGAGTTCCAGAGCCGCCGGGAGTACGAGGGCATGGGCGTGCTCGCCAATGACCTCACCGCTCTCCACGGCACGGCCCTCCAAGAGGCCGTCGCGGCCAACGACGGTATCGAAGGGGTCTGGACGTGGACGCAGGACGGCGGTCCGTGGCGCGCCGGACCGATGGCGCTGTACCTCGAGCGCGGCTGGTGGCCGCTGTACGACCTCAACACCTACGGCATCGGACGCTGGGCGCGCGACCTGGACGCGGAGCCCGGCGACATCAGCGGCGACTGGATCCGCTCGGCCGTCTCCCGAGTCCCGTCGACCCAGGAGGCGGTCGCCGAGGCCCTCGGGGCGTCGCGGAGCGCGATCCTCGACGGCCTGTATATCAGTGCCTTCGCGGAGAAACGTGTCCACGCCCTCGGCCTGCTGCCACCGCCGATGATGTGGATCTTCGAGTGGGACGTCCTGGCCGGCGACACCGCCACCTGGTCGGTGATCGGCACGGTGGTCGGCGACGATGTCAGGGAGGCCGTACAGGAGGGTCGCGATGCCGTGGCCACCGCGCGGACGATGCTTCGCCAGGTGCGCAGCACGCCGGCGAACAGCTGGAACGATGAGGCGAGTCACGCGAGCGCGACGCAGATCCTCGAATACGAGCTCTCGCTCCTGGAGATGCTGAGCTGGTTCCGTTCGACCGCCTTGCACCATGCGGCCTGGGTCCGCACCGGGGACGATGCCCATGCCGTCGCGGCGGATCGATCGCGAGAGCGGTACCGCGAGGCCCGCGACGCGCATCGCGAGACCTATGGCGACCGCGTCGACCTCCCGGCGTACAACACGGTCGCCGCCGATGCGGCGATGATCCGGCAGGAACGCGATCAGCTCATCGCGACCATCGCCTCGGTGCTGCTCGGCCTGGTGATCGGATGGCTCCTGTTGGGGGCCGTCGCCGCCCTCACTGGTCTGCGCGCCGGAGTCTTCGCGCTCGCTCGCTGGCATTGGAGCGGTCTCGTGCGGCCGTGGGCCGTTCGGCCAGATCACTCGGCATTCGCCCTCGGCGTCCTGCCGGGCATCGTGGTGATCGCGACGGAGGTGATGTGGGGATGGGGCCAGGCACCCGTGCACGCGGCCACGGTCGCGGCGTGCTGGCTGCTCGGGCTGACGACGCTTTCCCTCGTGACATCTCGGCGGTCGCGGCGCCGTTGGGCGGCGGCACTCGGCGGAGTCTCACTCGTGCACAGCGCGCTCGTGCTGTACGCCCTCAGCGGTCATGGACCCTCGGGCTATTGGGCCGTCGCCTGGACCGATGAACGCTCCCGGACGGCCTATGTGATCGCGACGATCGTGGTCGCCGGGTGGGCGCTGGCAGCCGTCGCGATGGCAGCACGACGGCGGGGCGCAGTGCTCGTCAGCCTCGGCGTGGTCGTCCTCGGCCTCGGCATCGCGTTGATCACGGTGGGCCTGGACCCGGCCTTGCGCACGTGGAGCGACGAACTCGGCATACTGCCGTGGACCCTCGCCCGGACTCTGGGCATCTCGACCCATCTGGGCATCCCCGCGTGGATCGTGTGGGTACCCCTCGCGGCCGGCGGACTGATCGGCATCGCCGGTATCGTCCGCCTCCGTGGCACCCGGCGCTCGGCGACCCGGGCACCGGCCGGTGGCTGACCCCGCGGACGGGGGGGCGTTATCCCGGCTCGCCTGGGCGGCGCGCACTAGGGTGAGTCCATGGAGCGGCGAATCTTCGGTATCGAGAACGAGTACGGCGTGACGTGCTCGTTCCACGGCCAGCGTCGGCTGTCTCCCGACGAGGTCGCGCGCTATCTGTTCCGGCGGGTGGTCTCCTGGGGCCGCAGCAGCAATGTCTTCCTGCGGAACGGGGCCCGGCTGTATCTCGACGTCGGATCACATCCGGAGTACGCGACGCCCGAGTGCGATGACGTCACCGAGCTGGTCACGCATGATCGCGCCGGCGAGCGCATCCTCGAAGGGCTGATGCTCGACGCCCAGGAACGTCTCCGCGAGGACGGCGTCGAGGGTGATATCTACCTCTTCAAGAACAACACCGATTCGGCGGGCAACTCCTATGGGTGCCACGAGAACTACCTCGTGGGGCGTGGCGGAGAGTTCACCCGGCTGGCCGATGTCCTCATCCCCTTCCTGGTCTCGCGTCAGATCATCTGCGGCGCCGGGAAGGTCCAGCAGACACCGCGCGGCACGGTCTTCTCCGTCAGCCAACGGGCCGAGCACATCTGGGAGGGCGTCTCCAGCGCCACCACCCGTTCGCGCCCGATCATCAACACCCGCGACGAGCCCCATGCGGATGCGGAGCGCTTCCGTCGCCTGCACGTGATCGTGGGGGACTCCAATATGAGCGAGACCACCACCTTGCTCAAGGTGGGCACGACCGACCTCGTCTTGCGGATGATCGAGGCCGGGGTCGTCATGCGCGATCTCACCTTGGAGAACCCGATCCGGGCGATCCGCGAGATCTCGCATGACATGACCGGTCGCCGCACCGTCCAGCTGGCCAATGGTCGCGAGCTGTCGGCTCTCGAACTGCAGAACGAGTACTTCTCCAAGGCGGCCGACTTCATCGACCGCGAGGGCATGCGCACGCCCACCACGGACCGGATCCTCGATCTGTGGGAGCGCACGCTCAAGGCGGTCGAGTCGGGTGACCTGTCGCTCGTCGATCGTGAGATCGACTGGGTCATCAAGTACCGGCTGTTGGAGCGTTATCGCGAGCAGCGGGGCCTGGCCTGGAGCGATCCGCGGGTCGCCCAGCTCGACCTCGCCTATCACGACATCCGCCGCGATCGAGGGATCTTCTCGCTGCTGGAGCGACGCGGGGCGGTCGCGCGCGTCAGTGACGATCTGTCGGTATTCCGTGCCAAGAGCATCCCGCCGCAGACCACCCGGGCTCGGCTACGCGGCGAGTTCATCACGCGCGCGCAGGAGAGACGTCGGGATTTCACCGTCGACTGGGTGCATCTGAAGCTCAATGACCAGGCGCAGCGCACGGTGCTCTGCAAGGACCCGTTCCGTGCCGCGGACGATCGCGTGCAGCGCCTCATCGACAGCATGTGAAGGGGCTCGGGTGCCACCTGCCGGTTGGGCGGTGCGGGCTAGGGTAGTGCTCGGCCCGCAGCTGTCCCCGAAGCGAAGGATCCCCACGTGCGCAAGTCTCTCGGTGTTCTCACGACGCTGATCGCCCTGCTGGCTGTATCGGCGTGCGGGGGAGGGTCCGGCTCCTCGCTGGACGATGTCGAGGTCTCCGGGGACGACACCCCGTCCATCGAGGTCCCCGAGGACTTCTCTGTCACCGAGACCACGAGCGAGGTGGTCGACGAAGGAGACGGCGAGGATATCGCCGAGGGAGACACCGTCAAGGTCAACTACATCGCGGTCAACGGCCGCACCGGCTCGGAGTTCGACAACTCCTTCGCCAACGAGCGTCCGATGATCCTGACCCTCAACGAGACGGCGCTGCCCGGTTTCACCAAGGGCCTGGAAGACCAGAAGGTCGGCTCCCGCGTGCTGATCGCCGTCACCGGCGAGGACGGAGCCTCGTTGCTCCAGGATCCCACCAATATCGGCCTGGAGAAGACCGACACGATGGTCTTCCTCTTCGACGTGCTCAGCAAGGTGCCCGAGTCGGCCGAGGGAGCGGAGCAGGAGCTCGCACCCCAGAGCCCCACGGTGGAGCACGACGATGACGGCAATCCCTCCGGTGTGGTGCAGGGCGACGGCCCGGCAGCCTTCGACGGCAAGGCGACATCCGAGGTGCTCATCGAGGGCGAGGGAGACGAGGTCGCCTCGGGCCAGACCATCGTCGTCCACTATGTCGGCTCCAAGTACCCGAGCGGCGAGGTCTTCGACGGTTCCTGGGAGCGCGGTGCGCCGAGCAACTTCCCGATCGGCCAGGGCCAGGTGATCCCCTGCTGGGACGAGACCCTCGTCGGTGCGAAGGTCGGCAGCCGCCTGCTGTTGGAGTGCCCGGTCGACACGGCCTACGGTGAGGACGCCGCCGCGCAGGGACGTCCCGAGGGTGATCTGGCCTTCGTGGTCGACGTCCTCGACGCCTTCTGAGATCCTCGGGTCCATGGCGCAGCGTAAGACCGAGAGGCTGATGAACCTCTTCTTCCTGCTGCTCGCGTCCAATCAGTACCTCACCAAGGATCAGATCCGGGGCGCCATCTCCGAATACCGCGATGCGAGCCCCGGCGCCTTCGAGCGCAAATTCGAACGCGATAAAGAGGAGCTGCGCGAGCTGGGCATCGTGATCGAGACCGGCAATCGCGATGCCTACTTCGACGACGAGCCCGGCTACCGGATCCGCCGCGACGACGCCGAACTGCCCGATATCTCCTTCACGCGCGAGGAGGCGGCGGTGGTCGGCCTCGCCGCCCAGGTATGGGACCGCGCCAGTCTCGCGAGCGAGTCGGCCACCGCGATCACCAAGCTCCGCTCGATCGGTGTCGACGTCGCCACCGACCAGCTGCGGATGGTCGAGCCGCGGCTGTCGACCCATGAGCCGGCCTTCGACACCGTCCTGGAGGCGGCGACCCGGCGTCAGCCGATCGCCTTCGACTATCGCAAGCCCGATGGTGAGGAGGCCCGCCGTGAGGTCGAACCCTGGGGCATGATCTCGGTGCGCGATCGCTGGTACGTGCTCGGCTTCGATCGCGATCGCGATGCCCCACGGGTCTTCCGACTGTCACGGATCCACGGGGAGGTCGCGACGCTGGGCGAGCCCGGCACGGTCGAGGTCCCGGCGGGCATCGACCTACGGGAGCTGGCGGGTGCGTTGCTGCCCCCGGAGCCCACGGAGGCGGCTGTGCTCCGGATCCGCCGTGGCCGTGCCAACAGCCTGCGACGTGAAGCTCGGGAGATCACCGGTGCCGAGGGGGAGTGGGACGTGGTGCGGGTTCCCTACGCCTCCACGCGAGTGCTGGCGAGCGAGGTCGCCTCGTTCGGACCCGATGTCGTCGTCCTCGAACCGGCCGAGCTGCGCGATGCCGTCATCGACCTCCTCCGAGCGGCGGTGAGCGGAGCATGACCACGTCGGTCCAGCGAGTACAGCGCATGCTCGCGATGGTGCCCTATCTGCAGAGCAATGCGGGTATCCCGGTCACCGAGGTGGCGGAGGCCTTCGGTGTGAGCGTCGCCCAGGTGACCAAGGACCTGTCTCTGCTCATGATGACCGGGGTGGGGGAGTACCACGGCGATCTGATCGATATCGATGTCGGTGCTCTGGAAGAGGACGGCGTCGTGTTCCTCCGCGATGCCGACTTCATGACCCGCCCACTCGCCTTCAGCGCCCGCGAGGCGTCGGCGCTCATCGTCGCGCTTCGGACGCTGCGGGACACGGCGACCGGCGACCAGCTGCCGGCCGTCGACGGTGCCCTCGCCAAGCTCGAGGGCGAGGTCGGCGCGCTCGCTCCCGTGGACGTCCGCCTCCCGCCGGTTGACTCCCGGATCAAGGACACCGTCCTGTCTGCCCATGCACACGGACATCGCCTCCACATCGTGTACGCCACCGAGTCGCGCGATCGGACCACCTCGCGCGATGTCGATCCGCACAAGGTGTTCACCGCTCGCGGCCAGCTCTATGTCAGCGGATGGTGCCATCTGGCCGAGGACACCCGGACCTTCCGGCTGGACCGCATCACCGAGGCGACCGAACTCGACACCCCCGTGGCGGTGCGGCCGAACGAGACGTCCGCCACGGTCGAAGCCGTCTTCGTGCCGGGCCCGGAGACACCTCACGCCGTGCTGGAACTCGCCCCCGAGGCCCGCTGGCTCATCGACGAGTACGATGCCGAGATCATCGACGAGGGCGCGGACGGCCGCGTGTCAGTGCGGTTGTACGGCACGGACGCGGCATGGCTCCGCCGCCTGGTGTTACGCCATGCCACGACGGTGCGCGTCCTCGAGCCCGCGGTCCTGCGAGCGGATGTGTCCGCCCACGCTCGGGCCGCGCTCGAGGCGTACACTGATGAGGTCACCGACTGAGGAGCATCATGTTCAGGCAAATCGGACCTACTGAGATCCTGGTGATCTTGGGCATCGTGGTCCTGCTGTTCGGCGGGCGCAAGTTGCCCGAGTTGGCCCGTGGATCGGGCCGTGCGCTGCGGATCTTCAAGTCTGAGATCAAGGCGGGCCAGGATGAGGACGACAAGCGCCTCGAGGCTCAGGCAGACGATGGCCGTCCCAAGGCCGAGGAGCAGCGCCCGCAGACCGTCGATCCGGCTGAGGTGACGCGCGACCATCGCACCGATCCGCGCTGACGGTGCTGAGACGCCGTGACCGCCGACCCCGTGCCGGTGCGGCGGCGGGTGCAGGTGGGCAGATGCCCCTCATGGAGCATCTGCGGGAGTTGCGCACCCGGCTGACCCGTGCACTGCTGTGCATCGTCCTCGGGGTGGTCGTCGCCTGGTTCCTCTACAGCCCCATCCTCGACCTGCTCACCCAGCCCATCGAGCGCGCACGTCCGGCGCTCGAGGAGCAGGGCATCTCGACCATCCTCAACATGGGTGGCGTCGGCGGGGCCTTCCAGTTCCAGCTCAAGACCTCGCTGATCGTGGGCCTCATCATCTCCAGTCCGCTGTGGATGTGGCAGATCTGGGGCTTCGTGCTGCCGGCATTGCACCGCCACGAGAAGATCTGGGCGATCGTCCTGACCGGCCTCGGTGCACCCCTGTTCATCGGAGGTGCGGTGGCGGCCTATTGGGTGCTGCCGACGGCGGTGGAGTTGCTGATCGGCTTCGTGCCCGAGGGCTGGGAGAATATCATCTCCGGGGCCGACTATCTGAGCTTCATCCTACGGATCATGCTGGTCTTCGGGGTCGCCGCGCAGATCCCTCTGATCGTGGTCCTGCTCAACCGCATCGGGGCGGTGTCGGCACGTCAGCTGGCGCGGGCACGCCCGTGGACCATCGTCGGCATCTTCATCTTCTCGGCGGTCGCCACGCCGACGGTCGATCCGCTGACGATGCTCTTCCTGGCGATCCCGATGACGCTGCTCTACCTGATCTCGGAGGTCATCGCCTGGCTCACGGATCGCCGTCGGGCGCGGCAACGGGACGAGGAGGCTGACGATGAGCAGGCCTCCAGGATCGATCCCGTGTCCGATGTCGACGAGCCCGATCGGCTCGATCCGTAGCGCCGATCGCCTCGCCCCGTAGGCTGGAGCCATGACGTCGTCCCCGGCCGAGCGATTCGCCCAGGCGAGGGCGGATCGCCGCTATCCCGAGCTGGCCCGCTTCCGCGATCTTTACAGCTTCGGGCTCGACGGGTTCCAGGTGGAGGCCTGTCAGCAGGTCGAGGACGGGCACGGCGTGCTCGTGGCCGCCCCCACCGGATCGGGCAAGACCATCGTGGGGGAGTTCGCGGTGCATCTGGCACTGGCCACGGGGCGCAAGTGCTTCTACACCACACCGATCAAGGCGCTGTCGAACCAGAAGTTCCACGACCTGCAGGACCGTTACGGTGCCGACAGCGTGGGGTTGCTGACCGGCGACAACACCGTCAACGGTGAGGCGCCGATCGTCGTGATGACCACCGAGGTCCTGCGCAATATGATCTACGCCGGCTCACGCACCCTCGACGGGCTCGGCTTCGTGGTCATGGACGAGGTCCACTATCTGGCGGATCGTTTCCGCGGCGCGGTCTGGGAGGAGGTCATCATCGGCCTCGCGGACTCGGTCGCGGTGATCTCACTGTCCGCGACGGTCTCGAATGCCGAGGAGTTCGGCGCCTGGCTGACCGAGGTGCGCGGCAATACCGTGACCATCGTGGAGGAGCGCCGTCCCGTCCCGTTGTACCAGCACGTCATGGCCGGCCGGCGGCTCCACCCGCTCTTCGAGCAGGACGGTCAGAAGGTCAACCACGTGCTCGAGCGGATGGCCCGCGAGGACTGGCAGCTTTCACGAGCACGCAAGGGCGGACGGCCCGGCAAGGGCCAGCGTCGTCCCCGTACCCGCTATCGCACCCCCGATCGCGTCGATATCGTGGAGAAGCTCGAGGCCGAAGGCCTATTGCCGGCCATCTGTTTCATCTTCAGCCGAGCCGGGTGCGCGGCAGCCGTGGAGCAGTGCCTTCATGCCCGGCTGATTCTCACCACCGACGAGGAGCGCGCGGAGATCTATCGCACGGTGGACGCAGCCACTACGCATCTGCCCGATGAGGACCTACAGGTTCTGGGATTCCATGACTTCCGAGAAGCACTCGGCCGTGGGATCGCGGCGCACCACGCGGGCATGCTCCCGACCTTCAAGGAGATCGTGGAGGATCTCTTCAGCAGGGGCCTCATCCGGATCGTGTTCGCCACCGAGACCCTCGCCCTCGGCATCAACATGCCCGCGCGCTCGGTCGTCATCGAACGACTCAGCAAGTGGAACGGTGAGACCCACGTGGACCTCACGCCGGGGGAGTACACCCAGCTGACGGGGCGTGCCGGACGCCGGGGCATCGATATTGAGGGGCACGGCGTGGTGCTGTGGCAACCTGGATTCGATCCGCGCCATGTCGCGGGTCTCGCCTCGACCCGTACCTATCCCTTGGTCTCGTCCTTCCATCCGTCGTACAACATGGCGGTCAACCTCGTGCATCAGGTCGGCCGCGCGCACGCGCGCTCGCTGTTGGAGCAGTCCTTCGCGCAGTTCCAGGCCGACCGGGCGGTCGTTGGTCTCAGCCGCCAGGTGCAGAAGGCCGATGAGGCCATCGAGGGATATCGCGAGGCGGCCAGTTGCGATCGCGGCGACTTCGGCGAATACATGGAACTGCGCCGTCGGCTCAAGGAGGTCGAGCAGCAGGGCTCGAAGGCCCGCAAGTCGCAGCGGCGTGCAGAGGTGGTGGAGTCGCTGCGCGGGCTGAAGGTCGGCGACATCATCGATGTTCCGGCGGGTCGCTGGGCGGGTGTGGCGGTCGTGCTGGATCCGGGCGCAGGGGGCGGTGAGGACGGCCCCCGACCGTATGTGCTGACCGCCGACCGTCACGCTCGACGGCTCGCGCTCGTCGACTTCCCGACTCCGGTCCAGGCGCGCGGCACCATGCGCATCCCCAAGTCCTTCAATGCTCGGCAGGCGCAGGCACGCCGTGATCTGGCGTCGACGTTACGCCAGCGGGCCGAAAAGACGGAGCATCTGCGTTCGGCATCCCCGGCTCGTGGGGGAGCGTCCGGTGAGGATCCCCGGATCACCGAGTTGCGCGCCAAGCTGCGTGCGCATCCCTGCCATGACTGCCCAGATCGGGAATCCCATGCGCGGTGGGCTGAGCGCTATCTCAAGCTCGAGCGGGACACTGCCTCGCAACGGCGTCGCGTGGAACGGCAGACCAACTCGGTGGCCCGGCAGTTCGACCGGGTGTGCGAGGTGCTCGACGACCTCGGCTATCTCGCCGGCGACGAGGTCACCCCGGCGGGGCAGCGGCTGCAGCGCATCTACAGCGATGTCGACCTCGTAGTCGCCGAGGGCATCCGGGCCGGTGCCTTCGACGGGCTCGACAGCGCCGAACTGGGCGCGGTGGTCAGCACACTGACCTTCGAGTCGCGTGTCGACGATGCGCCCGCGCCAGTGCTCCCCACGGGAGCGACCGTGGACGCGGTGCAACGGCTGCAAGGACTGACCGATGAGCTGATGCAGCTGGAGCGGGAGCACCGCGTACAGTTCCTCCGTCCCCTGGACGCGGGCTTCGCCCAGGCGGTGTGGTCGTGGTCGAAGGGATCGTCGCTGGATCTGGTCCTGCGCGACACGCAGATGGCAGCCGGCGACTTCGTCCGGGCGATGAAGCAGCTGCTCGATCTGATGGGCCAGATCGCCGACGCCGCCGGCCCCGGAGCCTTGCGCGACACGGCCCGCACCGCGCTCGACGACCTGCGTCGAGGGGTCGTCGCCTACAGCAGCCTCATGACCTGAGAACCTGACCTTCGACCTGCTCGGTCAGCTGGCGTGGGGGTAGGTCTGGTGGTGGAGGGCGCGTTGGTGGGCGAGGTTGCGTCGTCGTCGGTGGTGTGGGTGGCTGCCGGGTAGGGTCCGGTGGTGTCGGTCGGTGAATTCGTGGGTCTCGGGGTCGATGACCAGACTTCCGGCATGCACGTGTCGGTGGCATCGGGGACATAAGCCGATCAGATTCGCGAGGTCGGTCTTCCCGCCGTGTGACCACCAGATCACGTGATGGATGTGGATGACGGGTGCCCGACATCCCGGGGAGGCGCATTGGTGTCCTTGTCGGGCCAGGATGGCGGTGCGTTGTCGCGGGGTTGCGAGTCGGTGACTGCGCCCGACGTCGAGGATGCCGGTCTTGCCTGCGGTGGCGATGGGGGTGAGGTCGGCTTCGCAGAGCATCTCCTGCAACTGGCGGACACCGATGTTCCCGAATCCGATGAGTTCACCGGTCCCGGCATCATCCATCAGAGTGGTGGCGTCGACGGTGAGGGTCAGGTGCGGGCGGACGCCCTTGTCCCCGGGCAGGCCATTGCTCAGCACCGAATCCAGCAGTGTTTCGAGGCCGTCGACCCGCCGCTGCGCGCCCGTACGCGGATCCTGCGCACCGGCAGGCGCAGAGAGAGACTGCAAGAGCGTGTTGAGTTTGGCGCCGGTGGTCGAGTTCACGAACCCGTTGATGTGCCAGCCGTCGAGGACGGGGTTGACCTGAATATCCTCACGCGCCATCCCATCGATCCACGCCTGATCCAACTCATCGGGATACACCGCATCACGAAGAGTCCGGACCACCTGCCGCAGAGCCGAGGGTTCATTCGTGACGGCCACGTCCAAGAGTTGAGGCAGCAGGTCGCGTGTGTGCGACGCCCCCACATGGGTGACCGAGTAACTGAGGTGTTTGATGTGTTCGAGCGAGACCTTGCCAGCCGAGGCGAGCTCGGCGGCCTCGGGGATCTGTTTCAGGGTCACACCGGCTCTGACCAGCTCATTCGCCCGCCGCGTGCCGACCCGCAGCTGATCGCGCAGCCAGGCTTTCACCGAGCTATACCCCTCGGCCTCGTGGTCGAGGGTCTCGGACATCTCGGTCACGAGCTGGGCCTTGGCGGCATCGATCGCATTGCTCGCCTCTTCGAGCGCCCGCAGAGCATTCGTACTCGGAGGGAATGCATCCAGCAGTGCTGCGGTGTCCCGTAGCCGCTGCGCCAGATCCCCCGAACTCACACCCCCACCCTATCGAGCACATGTTCGAGCATCAAGGGAGGGTGGCGGCCTTTTCGCTGGTTCTCCGGGGAGAAACGCAGGATGTGACTCTGTGGTTGCCCTGGCTGCCACAGAGTCACATCCTGCGTCCAACCCCGGAAGAGAGCGGTGAGACGCGCACCCCTCATTACGATCGAGACGTGCCTACCCCACCGCCACCGCGAGGCCGCCAGCGCAACGGCGCATCTCAGGTGCCGTGCGGCTGCCTCGCCTCGCGATGTCTCAGTTCACGTGCGGACCGCGAGGACCCGGTCGGCCGAGCCGCCGAGACCCCAGGTCTGGGCGAAGTCGGTGAACTCGGCGATCTGCTCGCTCGTCAGCTCCGGGAGGGCCGACGGGGGAGTGAGGTCGAGGTCATCGCGAACGCGTACCACACGGACGGCATTGGCGATGTACGCGGACGAGTCCAGCAGCGACCGTCGCGGGCGGGGCTTGATGGAGCTCGTGTCATCGGCCGCAGCGGCCGCGATCGATTCGAGATCACCGAACTCGCCGAGCAGGGCCGCCGCGGTCTTGTCTCCGATGCCCGCCACCCCGGGCAGACCATCGGAGGCGTCCCCGCGCATCACCGCGAAGTCGACGTACTGGTGCGGCTCGATGCCGTACCTGTCCCGCACCCATGCGGCATCCACCACATCGTGCTTGCCGACCCCGCGGGCCGTGTAGAGCACCCGGATCCCGCGGGAGTCGTCGACGACCTGGAACAGATCGCGGTCGCCCGTGACCACGTCGACCGGTCCGTCCCAGCGATGCACGAGCGTGCCGATGACGTCATCGGCCTCCGCTTCAGCGGCTCCGACCACCGGGATGCCGAGCAGCCCGAGGGCCTCGGCGATGAGCGGGACCTGCGGCGCGAGCCCATCGGGGGTCTCCTCCACGTCCACGCCGCTCGTCTCCTCCTCGACCCGGTGCGCCTTGTACGAAGGGAGGAGGTCGACACGCCACTGCGGCCGCCAGTCGTCGTCCCAGCACGCCACCATCGCCGCTGGCTCATACTGCGTCGCCAAGGTGGCGACGAAATCGAGAAGGCCCCGGACGGCGTTGACCGGAGTGCCGTCCGGGGCCTTCAGCGAGTCGGGTATGCCGTAGAAGGCACGGAAGTAGAGACTCGCGGTGTCCAGCAGGATCAATCGACCGGTCATGGTCGTCGATCCTAGTTGGTTGATGTATGACCCGACCGGAGGTACCGGGCCCACTCGGTGAGGATGGTGCCGTCGAGCCAGTACGTGCCGTCATAGGTCGACGTGCCTCTCACGCAGGATGTGTCTCCGTGGTCGTCATAGCAGCCGCCACGGCACATCCTTCGTGTAGTCCGCGACGCTGAGATTGGCGACGGCAGTGGTCAGAGAACCACCGTCGAGTCGATAGGCTCGGGGACGTGACCGATCGTCTCGCCCGTGCTCAAGCCCTCCTGTCCGATCGCGGCGTCGATGCGCTCCTGGTGACCCCGGGTGCCGATCTTCGCTATCTCACCGGATACCACGCGCTGCCGCTCGAGCGGCTCACCTGCCTGGTGCTTCCGGCGCGCGGCGAGGCGAGCCTGGTGGTTCCCCATCTGGAGCGTCCCGCGGCCGTGGCGGCGGGTGTCACGCTGCCGATCGCCACGTGGCAGGAGACCGAGGATCCCTTCGCGCTCGTGGCACGCCTCGTCGGTGACGCCGAGGTCGTCGCGCTCGACGATCACATGTGGGCCGCCAGGGTCTTCGCGCTCGGTGCGGCGATCCCGGGTGCCGACCAGGTGCTCGGAGGCGAGATCGTCGCGGAGCTGCGCATGCGCAAGGAGCCCGCCGAGGTCGAGGCCCTGCGCGCGGCCGGGGCCGCGATCGACCGCGTCCACCGCCGTATGGGCGAGTGGTTGCGTGCCGGGCGCACGGAGCGCGAGGTCGGCGAGGACATCGCCCGCGCCATCCTCGCCGAGGGACACGTGTCGGTCGACTTCGTGATCGTCGGCTCGGGGCCCAACGGCGCCTCACCACATCACGAGCTCTCCGATCGCGTCATCGAGGCGGGGGACCCGGTCGTGATCGACATCGGCGGCACCACGGCCGAGGGCTACTGCTCGGACTGCACCCGCACGTATGTGGTGGGTGGCGAACCCGATGAGGAGTTCGTGGCGCTCTATGACGTCCTGCAGCGCGCCCAGACGGCGCAGCGGGAGCACGCGCGTCCTGGGGTGACGGCCGAGTCGGTCGACCGGATCGGTCGCGAGATCATCGCCGGTGCCGGCTACGGCGAGCTCTTCGTGCATCGCACGGGACACGGCATCGGCCAGGAGACGCACGAGGAGCCGTACATCGTCGAGGGCAACGCCCGTCTCCTCGAGCCCGGCATGGCCTTCTCGATCGAGCCGGGCATCTACCTCGATGGACGCTACGGCGCACGCATCGAGGACATCGCGATCTGCACCGATGACGGTGTGGAGGTCGTCAACACGACATCGCGGGATCTCGTGCGTCTGCCGTGAACGCGCTGCTCGCGATCGCCGGCTCCGGGCTGGCCGGCATCATCGCGTCGACCGCTTTCGCGCCCTGGGACATCCCGTGGATCATGGTGCCAGCGGTCGCCGCGTGGCTGTGGTTGCTGCGCCGGATGGCGTCATCGCGACGTGTCACCGTCCTGCTGGCCGGCTTCGCCTTCGGCTGGGGGTACATGGGGCCGCTCATCTGGTGGATGAACGCCGTCGACCCGGCCGCATGGGTCGCGCTCGTCATGGCGCAGGCCCTGTTCTATGTGCTGATCGCCTGGGCCTTGCGCGCCGTGCTGCGCCTGCCCGGCTGGCCGTTGTGGGCTGCGGCCGTCTGGATGGCCGGTGAGAGCCTACGCGGGGCGATCCCGCTGTCGGGCTTTCCGTGGGGCCGTCTTGCCCACACGACGATCGACACGCCGATGGAATCGTGGGTGCGCCTCGTCGGCATGCCCGCCACCACCTTCGTCCTCGTGGTCATGGCGTCGCTGCTCGTGCTCGTCGCCGAACGACCCCGTCGCGTGCTCCCGGCCGCGGTCGCCGGCGGCGCCCTCATCCTCTGGGGCGCCCTGCTCCCGGTGGGCCTGGCCGGGGCGGGAGACACGCATCGCGTGGCTGTGGTGCAGGGCGGAACCCCCGGTCCCTTCCTGCAATGGCCCCGTGGCGAGATCTTCGAACTCCATGTGGAGGCGACCGCCGAGATCGACGAGCCGGTCGACATGGTCCTCTGGCCCGAGAACGCGATGGACATCGATCCGCTGACCGAGGCATGGGCCGGCGATCGTCTCAGCGAGGCCTCGCGGGAGGTGGGCGCACCTATCCTCGCCGGGGGCATCCTCAACGGCCCCACGTCCACCACGGCCTACAATGCCGGCTTCGTCTGGACCCCGCGGGGACACCAGGAGACCTACGTCAAGCGCAAGCTCGTACCCTACGGAGAGTACGTGCCGTTGCGCCAACAGCTGGGTGACCTGGTGCCGAGGATCGACCGCGACATCCCCCGGGACATGCTTCCCGGGGACGAGCCCGGCGACCTGAGGATCGGCGGGGCGGTCATCGGTGACACGATCTGCTGGGACATCGCCTATGACGGCATCGTGCGCGAGGCGATCGGGGGAGGTGCTGAGTTCCTGGTGGTCCAGACCAGCAATGCGAGTTTCGAGGGGACCTCGCAGCTGCGTCAGCAGTGGAATATCTCGCGGCTGCGGGCTATCGAGACCGGCCGTTACGTCGTCGTGCCGTCAACCAATGGCATCAGCGGAGTCGTGACACCCGACGGCGAGGTCGTCGCCGAGGCGCCCCTGCTGGAGTCCTCGGTCATGATCGAGGACATCACCGGAGCCACCGGAACGACACCAGCCCAGCGACTCGCCGCTCCACTGGAGGGGCTCATCGCCGGGCTGGCATTGGTCGGCGTGGTGGTGGCCTGGCAGGCCGGCCGGCGACGGGGTTAAGCGGTCTTCTTCTTGCTCCCCGAGCGCCGGTGCAGGTGCGGGGGACCGATTTCGCCACCGCGCAGAAGCTCCAAGCGCTCGCTCAGGAGGTCCTCGAGCTCGTCGACCGAGCGACGCTCGAGCAGCATGTCCCAGTGGGTACGGATTGGCTTCTCGTCCTTGTCCTCGCCCGAGGTATCGGCACCGACCAGGCGGCCCATCTGCCCGGACTTGGGATCCTCCCATTCACCGGGGATCTCCGCTTCCTCCGACATCGTCACGGTGAAGGTGCGGCCATCGGCGAGGGCGTACTCGACCTCCTGGCGCGGAGCCATCTCCACGCCGCGCTCGTCTTCGAAGCTCTGGGCACCGAGTCGGGCGCCTCGCAGTGCTCGTTCAGCCATGCTCGCGTTCCCCTTTCGTGGTCGTCTCTACCTATCAACGTACGCCATCGCCGTGAGATTCCCCTGAGAAGCGATCTTCCTCCGCGCTCCTCAGCTCGGGGATTCGCGAGAGGAGGACGAGACCGACGCCGAGGACGACCATGATTCCCAGGATTCCCCAGCGATCCGCCCCGCCGATCAGCACGAACAGCCCGAAGAGGCTAGGCGCCATGAAGGAGGCCGCCCGCCCGGTCATCGCGTAGAGCCCGAAGTTCTGACCCTCCTTGCCGATTCTGGTTGCCCGGGCCAGATAGGTGCGCGACGCCGCCTGCGCGGGGCCGACGAACAAGCAGAGGGCGAGGCCGAAGATCCAGAACATCAGCGGACCGCTCACGAACAGCAGGACGACCGCGACGACGAGCATCGACACGAGGGACGTCACGACGACTCGCCGCGACCCCCAGCTGTCGTCGAGATAGCCGGCGACCCAGGCTCCTGCGGCGCTCACGACATTGGCGGCGATGGCGAAGAGGATGACATCGGCGGCGTCGATGCCGTAGACACTGACCGCGAGGATCCCGCCGAAGGTGAACACCCCGGAGAGGCCGTCTCGGTAGAACGCACTCGCGATGAGGAACTTCAGCACATCGCGATCGCCGGCCCACATCGCCTTGAGCTCACTCCAGAGCACGCGATAAGACTCGATGAAGCCCACATCGGCGCGGTCGGGAGTGGCGCTGGCCGGCAACTCGGGGACGGCGAAGAACAAGGGGATCGCGAAGACGAGGAACCACCCCGCCGCGACCAGCGCTACGAGCCGGATATTCCACCCGTTGTCGGTGGAGAGACCGAGCACGCCGCCGTCGCCGGCGATGAAGCCGAAGTAACAGATCAACAGTAGGACGATGCCGCCCAGATAGCCGAAGGCCCACCCGATACCGGAGATACGGCCGATATTGTCCGGTGTGGAGACCTGGCGCAACATCGCGAAGTACGGAACCTGCGCCAGTTCGAAGGCAATCGACGCCAGGGCCACGAGCAATAGGCCGAGCCACAGGTAGTGGTAGTCGTCCTCGACGAAGAAGAGCGCCGCGGTGAGCACGACCACGCTACCGGTCAGCAGCGCGAGGGTGTGTTTGCGCCGGCCCCGGGCATCGGCGCGCTGACCGAGAGCGGGCGCGGAGATCGCGATCACGAGGGCGCCGGCGCCGATCGCCCAGCCGTACCAGGTGCTCGCGGCGATCGGCCCGGGGAGATCGTCGCCCACGCCCTCGACGAGATACACCGAGAAGACGAAGGTGAGGATGACGGCGTTGAAGGCCGCCGATCCCCAGTCCCAAAGGCTCCAGGCGATGACCTTCTTCATGGCCCCTCGTTCCATTCACCGCGCTCGATGAGCACGTCCTTGAGCAGATCCGTCCGATCGCTCATGATCCCGTCCACCCCGAGATCCAGCAGTCGATGCATCTCCACGGGATCGTCGATGGTCCAGACATGGACCTGGATACCCGCCGCATGTGCCCTCCGGAGGAACCGTCGGGTGACGATGGGCACCGAACCCCTCGCGACGGGTACCTGCAGACAGTCCACCCCCGACGGGATGCCGAGGCCGATCACCATCCGCGCGACCTGACGCGATGAGGCGCTGAAAGTTGCGCCAGGGAGCCGTGATCGCAGGGCGTTGAGACGCTGGTGCGAGAACGAGGCGAGACAGACCCTGTCTGTCGCGTCGAGCCGCTCGATCACCTGGCAGGTGGGCTCGATCGCATCGCCGGACTTCACATCGATATTGAAACGGGCCTCCGGCAGGGCCGTCATCAGGGCGTCGAGACGCACGATCGGCTCCCGGTCACCGAGCAGCATGGCATCGAGCTCGGCCGAGGTGAGATCGCCGATGGCCCGCTCATCGCCCGTCAGACGGGTGAGACGGGCGTCGTGACAGGCGTAGGCGACCCCGTCGCGAGTAGCGCGCGTGTCGGTCTCGAGATAGCGGTACCCGAGCTCCACGGCGTGACGGAAGGCCGCGAGTGAGTTCTCGATACCCGCATTGCCGGCCGTGTGGGCCCCTCCGCGATGAGCGAAGGCCAGGGGAGTGGGGGCGTCAAGGTAGGGTGACCGTCGGTTCACGACTCCCACGCTAGGGGAGTTTCGCTACGCAGGGACGACGCCTCGCCGTCACTTCCTCGGGTCCGGGAGGTAGACCGTCAACCTCATCGGGCGGGCGATGGGGTTGAGGGACTACCGCGTTTACGCGGGAAAGGTCGACAGACTACCGCCCGGCATACCGGACGATCAGATATCGCGGAAGGTCTCGATCTCCGCGCCGAGCGCGTTGAGCCTCGTCGCCAAGTCCTCATAGCCGCGATTGATCACATAGACACTGCGCAGCACCGAGGTGCCCTTGGCGGCCAGCATCGCGAGCAGGATGACCACCGCCGGACGCAAGGCGGGAGGGCACACCAACTCGGCGCCGCTCCAGTGCGTCGGACCCTCGATGAGGACGCGGTGGGGATCCATGAGCTTGACTCGGGCACCGAGCTTGTTGAGCTCCGTCAGATAGATCGCGCGGTTCTCGTAGACCCAGTCGTGCAACATCGTCTGTCCGTCCGCCGTCGCCGCGATGACGGCGAAAAAGGGCAGATTGTCGATATTGAGGCCCGGGAACGGCATCGGGTGGATCTTGTCGATCGGTGCCCTGAGCTGCGAGGGATGCGTCGTGATGTCGACCAGGCGGGTCTGCCCGTTCTCGGCCATGTACTCGGCGGACCGTTCGTAGACGAAGCCCATCTCCTCGAGCACCGCGAGCTCGATCTCCATGAACTCGATCGGCACCCGGCACACCGTGATGCTCGACTTGGTGACGATCGCGGCCGCGATGAGGCTCATCGCCTCGATCGGATCCTCGCTCGGGGCGTAGTCGACATCGGTGCGGATGTCCGGCTCACCGTGCACGCGCAGGGTGGTGGTGCCGATGCCCTCAATGCGCACGCCGAGCTTCTCGAGGAAGAAGCAGAGGTCCTGGACCATGTAATTCGAGCTGGCATTGCGGATGACGGTGACGCCATCGTAGCGCGCGGCCGCGAGCAGCGCGTTCTCCGTCACGGTGTCGCCGCGTTCGGTGAGGACGATCGGACGCTCCGGACCGGTGCCCTGGGCGGCGGAGGCGTGGTAGCTGCCGTCGGTGGCGACGACCTTGAGACCGAAGGGACGCAGCGCCGTCATATGCGGCTCCACCGTGCGGGTGCCGAGATCACAGCCTCCCGCGTAAGGCAGCTCGAACTCGGGAACCCGGTGCATCAGCGGGCCGAGGAACATGATGATGCTGCGCGTGCGGCGCGCTGCGGCGGCATCCATCCCCGCGAGGTCGAGCTTCTCGGGCACCACGAGCTCGAGGTCGTTGTGCTCGTTCAGCCAGCGGGTCTTGACGCCGATGGAGTCCAGCACCTCGAGCAGGCGGTTGACCTCCTCGATGCGCGCCACCTTGCGCAGCACCGTGGTGCCGGTGTTGAGCAGCGATGCGCACAGCAGCGCGACACCGGCGTTCTTGCTGGACTTGACGTCGATAGCACCCTTGAGCGTGGTGCCGCCCTTGACCCGAAGGTGGCTCGGGCCCGACGTGCCGACACTGACGATCTCGGAGTCCAGGGCCGAGCCGATCCGGGCGAGCATGTCCAAGGTCAGGTTCTGCTGGCCCTTCTCGATGCGGTTGACGGCACTCTGGCTCGTGCGGAGCTCGGCGGCGAGCTGCGCCTGGGTGAGACCGGAGTGCTGGCGCGCATCGCGGATCAGGGTCCCAATGCGTCCGAGGTAGTCGTCTCGTTCCGTCATAGCTTCGAGGCTATCTCATGTGTGAGATAGAGTCGCGTCGAAGGAGTGCGTCGATCATCACACCTCGAGCTGGCCGTCCTGGGGAAGGTTCCGAGCGTCCGCTACGCCGCCGAAACGGCTCACATGCTGCCAGTAGACACCGTGTCCGGCCTCGGAGACGGTGCAGTCGTGGATCGGGAACATCACGGTCGGGCCGACACGAGCCACGAAGTCGATGGTCTCGGCGACCTTGGTCCAGGGTGCTGAGAGCGGGACGGCGAGCACGTCGATGTCCGGGGGAGCGACCGCATAACTGTCGCCGGGATGGAACAGGGTCGGCTCGCCCGATGCGGTGATGAGCACGCCCACATTGGCGACCCTGGGCAGTGGTTCGGCGATGACCGCGTGCCACTGGCCGACTCCCGTCAGCTCCAGGTCGCCGATCAGGGTGATCTCACCATCGCGATGGGCGCGCCAGGGAGAACCGAGTCGTTCGGCCGTCTCGGGATCGGCGAGGAGCGTGGCAGCGGGATTGGCATCCACCAGGCCTCCGATGCGGTCCGGGTCCACATGATCCGGGTGCTGGTGCGTCACGACGATGGCGTCGAGTCCCGTCAGACCGAAGACGACCTCCCGGCTGAGCGTGCCGGGATCGATGAGGACGCGTGTCGCACCTGATTCCACGAGAAGGGCAGCATGTCCGTAACGGGTGACCAACATGTCGTCCATCGTGGCACGATGCGCGCATGACGCAGCGGGAGATCCTCACCCGTAGCGCGCAGGCGAGGCGCAGAGCGACTTCCCGTGGTCGAGCGAACCGGTCGCCACACCGTGCACGGGCATCGCCGATGCGGGGGTCTCAGCGGCTGAAGGTGACGTGAGCGAAGTCCTCGATCGCGTCGCACACGGCGTAGAAACGCAGGGATGCGAAGCGGTCGAAGCCGTGTTGAGCGCCTGGGAGTGCGGCGAGAGCGACGGGTACCTGGGACAGCAGACGACGGTGCTCCACATAGCGGCGCGCCCCCGCGATGTCGACGACGGAATCTGCATCGCCGTGGACGATGAGCGTCGGCGGCGCGTCATCGACGCGGTAACGGGCAGGGTCGGAAAGGACCTGCGAGCGGGTCCGCTGGGAACCGTAGTAGCCGTAGAGTCCGACGAGGGCGGCGACGCGCGCACCGCGCAGCGTGGCCAGTACGGCGAGATGGGCACCGGCGGAGCTGCCGGCCAGCACGACCCGGTCGGGATCGACGTGCAGTTCGTCTGCGTGAGTCCGGAGCCAGGCGATGACCGCGACGATGTCATCGGCATTGGCCGGGAACTCACCGTCGGGCAGCAGCCGGTAGTCCGGAGAGACCGTCACCCAACCGCGGCGCGCGAGCCGGTAGAGGAGGAGTCGCGCGTCCTGGGAGCGTCGTCCACGACGAAAGCTGCCGCCGTGGACATGGACGAGCACCGGTGCGAGGCCCGGTGGCTGATGCCGACGACGGTAGAGATCGAGCGAGTTCGCATCGCCGTACGGCCCATAGGTGAGCGCATCGACCCGCTCGACCGAACGCGGCAACCTGGGCCAGGGGCGCAGCAGGAGAGTCGCCCACGGACGGGGTCGACGTGCGGCGCTGACGCCCATCTCTCGCAGCGTCCGCTCCAACACGTCGCGCGCAAGCGCCGCTCGACGCAGCAGCAGGCTCGCACCGATCGCGGATCCTCCAAGGAGCACGACCGCGAGGACGGTGGCCTCGCCGACGGCGACGGTGGCGACGGTCAGGAGTGCGACGAGGGTCAAGACCTGCAACGGAAGCTCGGATGTCACCACACCCGCGTAGAAGCTGACATTCGCCACGAGCGGATTGCCCTTGACCGGCCGGACCGCGAGCAGCACGCTGAATGCCAGCACGGCGGTCAACGCGGTCACGAACAACGGCATGGGAGAGCTCAGCGCACCGGCGACGCGGCAGGAGAGAGCGGGCTGGCCATGTCTGGCATTGTGCCAGAGACGAGGGTCAGAGACGTGGCGCAGGTCACAGTCTGCGGTGGCCCCGGTGGTCGAGTGGGCCCGTCCGCTCTGCAGGCGGCGATGGAGCCAGACCACGTCGAAGCATCGCCTCACTTCGAAGCTGCTTTCCGTCAGTCCTCGCGGCTACCGTGAGGACTATGGATGAGACGACCTGGAAAGACGTGCTGGAGCACTATCTGCGCAGGGCGCACCGCTCGGTGCACCGAACGATCGACGGGGTGGGGGAGTACGACCTGCGACGCCCATTGACCCCCAGCGGCACCAATCTGCTCGGTGTCGTCAAACACCTGGCGACGGTGGAGCACGAGTATCTGGTGACCTTGCCAGGACGCGCGAGCCCTGCCTCCGACGTCATCACCTGGAGTGACGAGGAGAGTATGACCAGCAATGCCGACCTCTGGGTCGAGCGGGAGATGTCCAGCGAGTCGGTCGTCGCCCTGTACAACCAGGTCGAGGAGGCCTCTCTCGCCTCGCTGCGCGAACTGCCGCTCGACACGCCGGTCACTGTCCCGTGGTGGCGTCCCGATGCCCGGGACACCACGTTAGGTCTTCTCGCCGTGCACGTGATCGCGGAGACCGCCCAGCACGCAGGACAGCTCGACATCCTCCGCGAGCAGATCGATGGGGCGACGGGCGAGTCGGGCGAGGACGGCCGCGATGAGACCTGGTGGCGGGCCTATGTCGACAAGATCAGCGCGGAGGCCGAGCACTTCGCCTGATCGGTGGAACCTCTAAGCTGGAGCCCGTGACCGAGCCGACGCTGCACACCCGTCTCATCGGTGACTCCGGGAGCCCTGTGGTGTTCCTGCACGGATTGTTCGGTCAGGGACGCAACTTCACCCAGATCGCCAAGGGGCTCGAACCGGAGTTCCGCTCCCTCCTCGTCGACCTGCCCGACCATGGTCGCTCCCCGTGGACAGAACGTGTGGACTACATGACGATGGCCGATACGGTCGCTGAGACGATCAGCCAGGCCTTCCCCGGTCAGCGCGTCCATCTCGTCGGGCACTCGATGGGCGGCAAGGTCGCGATGGTGACCGCCCTACGTCACCCCGGGCTCATCGACCGGCTGGTCATCGTCGACATCGCCCCGGCCATCAGCGAAGGTTCCGACGAGTTCGAGCATCTGCTCGGCAGTCTCGCGGCTATAGATCTCGACTCCCTCGAACGGCGCACGGATGCCGATGCCGCCCTTGTCGGACGTATCGACGACGAGCGGGTACGAGGATTCCTCCTGCAGAATCTGCGACCAGCCGATGGGGGTTTCGCCTGGCAGGCCAATCTGTCGGTGCTCCGTCGTGATCTGGACCGCATCGGTGGTTTCCCGGAGATCGATGCCGTGTTCGACAGGCCCACACTCTGGGTGGCAGGGGAGAGGTCCCACTACATCCGCCCCGAGCACACCGACCGGATGCGCGAGCTCTTCCCCCGCACCACCCAGGTCACGGTCAAGGGTGCCGGCCATTGGGTGCACTCCGAGCAGCCCGACTCGTTCATCGCAACGCTGCGTGCCTTCCTCGGCTCCGATCGCTGACGCGCCGCCAATATCCGAGCCGCGCGTGCCGTGGCACGATACAGACATGGCCGATGACGCCGTCGAACAGCGGCTGCGCGATCTCGCATTGCTGCGGCGCGTTCGCGACCGGATCGACCGCGACTACGCCCAGCCGCTGGACGTTCCCTCCCTTGCTCGCGAGGTGCACATGTCGGCGGGTCATCTGAGTCGACAGTTCCGGCTGGCCTACGGCGAGAGCCCCTACAGCTACCTCATGACCCGGCGGATCGAACGCGCGATGACCCTCCTACGAAGAGGTGATCTCAGCGTCACGGAGGTGTGCTTCGCGGTCGGTTGCTCCTCGCTCGGCACCTTCAGCACCCGATTCAGCGAACTCATCGGCGAGCCGCCGAGTGTCTATCAGCGTCGGTCGGGTGCCGGACTTCCCGGGGTTCCCTCCCTGGTCACCAAACGGGTCACCCGACCGATCAGGAATCGAGAAGCGGCCACCGGGCCCACGGCTCTACTGTGAGCCCCATGAACCTGAGAATCCATGCCACCTTCTTGCCTCACGAGGACGCAGAGACCTCGATGGCGTTCTTCCGCGATGTCCTCGGCTTCGAGGTCCGCAACGATGTCGGGTACGACGGCATGCGCTGGATCACTGTCGGACCGCCGAACCAACCCGACACCTCGATCGTCCTGCACCCTCCGGCCGCCGACCCTGGCATCACCCCGGAGGACTTGACGGTCGTCCGCGAGATGATGGCCAAGGGCACGTTCGCCTCACTCGTCCTGGCGGCGAGCGACCTCGACGAGGTCTTCGAGCGACTCCAGCGGCACGACGCCGATATCGTTCAAGAGCCCATCGACCAGGACTACGGTGTACGCGACTGCGCCGTCCGCGACCCGGCCGGCAATATGATCCGCATCCAGGAACGAGATTGAATCGATGACGACCCCCGTCCCCACATCGCCCGCCGATAGCCATGACGTCATCCGCGTCCGCGGGGCACGGGAGAACAATCTCCGCAATGTCGATGTCGAGCTGCCGAAGCGCCGGCTCACGGTCTTCACCGGCGTCTCGGGATCCGGCAAGAGCTCACTCGTGTTCGGCACCATCGCCGCAGAATCGCAGCGTCTCATCAATGAGACCTACAGCGCCTTCGTTCAAGGCTTCATGCCGACGCTGGCGCGCCCCGACGTGGACCTGCTCGAAGGACTGACCACGGCCATCATCGTCGACCAAGAGCGGATGGGCGCCAATATCCGCTCGACCGTCGGCACGGTCACCGATGTCAATGCGATGCTGCGCATCCTGTTCAGCAGGCTCGGCGAACCGCACATCGGCTCGCCGCAGGCCTTCTCCTTCAATGTCGCCTCGATCAGCGGCGCCGGAGCGGTCAACCTCGAGCGCGGCGGCAAGACCGTCAAGGAACGCCGCGATTTCAGCATCACCGGCGGCATGTGCCCGCACTGCGAGGGCACCGGCCGGGTCAGCGACTTCGACCTCGCAGCCCTGTTCGATGCAGGCAAGTCCCTCAACGAGGGTGCCGTCACCGTCCCGGGGTACAGCATGGACGGCTGGAACGGGCGCATCTATCGTGGTTGCGGCTTCTTCGATCCCGACAAGCCGATCTCCTCCTTCACCGACACCGAGCTCCACGACCTGCTCCACAGGGAGCCGACCAAGGTCAAGATCGAGGGCATCAACCTCACGTACACCGGACTGATCCCGCAGATCCAGAAGTCCTTCCTGTCCAAGGACCGCGAGGCGATGCAACCGCATATCCGGGCCTTCGTCGACCGCGCGATCACCTTCGCCGACTGCCCGGAGTGCCAGGGGACCCGGCTGAGCGAGTTGGCGCGATCCTCGAGGATCCGGGGTCGGAACATCGCCGAACTATGCGCGATGCAGATCAGCGACCTCGCGCAGTGGATCGGCGAGCTCGACGAGCCCTCCGCCAGGCCGCTGTTGAAGGCGCTGCGCGAGACCCTCGACTCCTTCGTGGAGATCGGCCTGGGCTATCTCAGTCTGAACCGGTCCTCCGGAACACTCTCCGGGGGAGAAGCCCAGCGGACCAAGATGATCCGTCACCTCGGCTCTTCGCTCACGGATGTCACCTATGTCTTCGACGAGCCCACGATCGGACTGCACCCGCACGACATCGCCCGGATGAACCGTCTGCTCCTGCAACTGCGGGACAAAGGCAACACGGTCCTCGTCGTCGAACACAAGCCCGAGACGATCGCCATCGGCGACCATGTGGTCGACCTCGGGCCGCGCGCGGGTATCGAGGGTGGTCAGGTGGTCTACGAAGGCTCCGTCGGCGGTCTGCGCTCCAGCGACACGTTGACGGGCCGACACCTCGATGACCGGGCCACCCTGAAGTCGCAGGCTCGTGTGGCGGAGGGGGTCCTGGAGATCCGCGGCGCCGATGCCCACAATCTGCGAGATGTGGATGTCGACATTCCTCTCGGGGTCCTGTGTGTCGTCACCGGGGTGGCGGGGTCCGGGAAGAGCTCGCTGGTGCACGGCTCGATGGCGGGACGAGAGGGGGTTGTGGTCATCGACCAGGGTGTGATCAAGGGCTCGCGGCGCAGCAACCCCGCGACCTACACAGGACTGCTCGATCCGATCCGCAAGGCCTTCGCCAAGGCCAACGGGGTCAAGCCGGGACTGTTCAGCGCCAATTCCGATGGCGCCTGCCCGCACTGCAAGGGTGCCGGCGTCGTCTATACCGACCTGGCGATGATGGCTGGCGTCGCCGTGCCGTGCGAGGTGTGCGACGGCAAGCGATTCCAGGCCGAGGTGCTGGAGTACACCTTCGGCGGCAAGGACATCAGCGAGGTGCTCGCCATGTCCGTCGCCGAGGCCGAGGAGTTCCTCGGTTCCGGAGAGGTAAGGATCCCCGTGGCCCACAAGATCCTCGTCCGGCTCGCCGATGTCGGCCTCGGCTATATCAAGCTCGGTCAGCCGCTCACGACGCTGTCGGGTGGTGAACGCCAGCGACTCAAGCTCGCGGCGCAGATGGGGGAGAAGGCCGATGTCTACGTCCTCGACGAGCCGACCACGGGTCTGCACCTCGCGGATGTCGCGCAGTTGCTCGGTCTGTTGGACCGGCTCGTGGACACGGGCAAGTCCGTGGTCGTCATCGAGCACCACCAAGCGGTCATGGCCCACGCCGACTGGATCATCGATCTCGGTCCCGGAGCCGGCCACGACGGTGGCCGCATCGTCTTCGAGGGGACTCCCAGGGCGCTCGTCACCGACGCCTCGACGCTCACCGGCCGGCATCTGGCGGCGTACTGTGGTCGTCTCGCCGGTGTCGACGCCGATCAAGGGACAGCGCCGGATTCGGTGAATCGTGACCAGGAGGGATGAGCCGATCACGAGATCGGGCACGGCATACTGATGATCATGACCATCGAGCAAGGCATCGCATGACCGACGGAGCTGGGCATCGACAGGCCCTCGCCGATCGCATCCGCGGGGACCATGCGCGTCGCGCACGGCGCCGGCGTTCGATAGCAACCGTGTCGATCGTGTCCACCGTTCTCCTCTGCTTGACGGTTTTCGGATGGCTGCAGCTCCGTGGAACTGCAGACGAGCAGGGAGATATCGCGGTCCCGGAGCACGCTACCGATGATTACGGCTTCATGCTCACCCCCGACCTCGTGACGGGAACCGACACCGGCGACGTACCGCCGGTGAATGTGCAGGTCTTCGAGGACTTCCTGTGCCCCTCCTGTAAGGCCTTCCATGAGGAATCGGGAGCATTCCTCGCCGAGCAGGTGGCCTCCGGCACTATCAGCCTCACCTATCAGCCGTTCACCTTCCTTCTGGAGGCGTCGACTGACGAATACGCCCAGCGAGCGGCGAATGCGGCGGCATGCGTCGCCGATGATGCCGGCGTCGTCGCCTATGCGGCGATGCACGATCTACTGCTCCAGCATCAGCCGGCCGAGGGCGGGCCCGGGTTGAGCGATGATCAGCTCCTCGACTTCGCCACACAGGCAGGGGCTGACGATATCGCCGCGTGCATCGAAGAACGCACCTTCGCGCCGTGGGTGGAGCGCGCCCTCGAAGCGGGACGTGCCGCTGACGTCACCACGACACCCACGGTGCGGATCGGTGGCATGGATGTCGTCAGAAGCACCGACGGTGCCGAGTCGATCCCTGGCCCGGAGGAACTTCAGTTCGCGATCGAGGCGGCACGATGAGCGAACCGGACACCGGGCCCTCGTGGGACGTCGACCGCCGAGATGCGCCACCTCGACCGTCCGTCGCCACCGATTTCGCACCGGAGCCGCCTATCGAGCGACCCCGGCGCGTCGCCATAGCGATGTGGCTCGTATTCGTCGCCGCGGTGATCTTCGTCGGACTGACGGTCCTGGCCGGGCTGCGCCTCGGCGAGGTACGCGAGGCAGTGACCGCGGCCCTTCCCTCCGATCTCGAGGAGGACTACACCGCATCGGAGATCCGCCGCGCAGTGCGCGTTCTCATCGGGGCGGTCGCCGGACTCGGTCTGCTGCTGACCGTCATGCAGGTCCTCGCCATCGTTTCGGTAGCGAAGCGGCGGAACACCACGGCACGCGTGCTCTTCATCACCGTGCTCGTCCTCTACCTGCCCGTCGCCGCGGTGGGCCCTTCCGTCCGATCGTTCGGAGCCTACGACACAGCGCTGAGCGGTCTGGCCGTCGCCAGCCTCCTCGTCGCGATGATCCTGATCTGCACTCCCGCGGTCACGCGATGGTGGCGTCAGCCGGACCGTCGCGGCCCTCTTCCCCTCCTTCGGCCCGAGGATGGGCTGGACATCGCCCCCGAAGGCCAGCGACCGGGCGAGGGCGCGGACACCGATCCGCCCATCAACCGAAGTTGATCGCCGTCCGCTGCTCGCGACCCATCAGCGTCACGACGAGCGACTCGCAGCTACGCTCGGCGATCTTGGCTGCTCGATAGGTCTCGTCATCGAGCAGCGGATTGCGAGTCAGTTCTCGCCATCGGCCGAGATGCCGCGCCGCACTCTCCACCAGCTCCTCGGCGGAGGCTCCGTCACGTTCCACACCCAATCGGTCCTCAGGACTCGCACCGCGCCCACCCACCAACCGCTCCAGCTCACTGAGGAGCGTCGGCGACAGACTCAACCGCCGGGCGGCGATACGTCCGAGCAAGCGGGTCTCGGCGAAGGTATGTGCTCCGGCCATATGCTCATCGGCCATCACCACGACCTCGTCGGACCCCTGCACGGGGTGGGCCCGCAAGAGTCGGTGAACCGCGAGGACGATCGAGTGCGCCTTCAATTCGGACTGTCGTTGAACGAAGTGCACGTCGACCACACGCCGAAGCTCCTCCAACCCGCTTCGCCGGAGCAGTTCCCTCGAGAGCTGTTCGGCATCGTCGATCCCACCCCGCACGGTCGCGAGGGCGAGACGGATGCCATACATCCCGAAGCGGTCCACCAGATCGGCTCGCACGCGCTCGCTGGGAAGATCCTCATCCCTCGTCGCCAGGAAACGCTCCACACTGACCATCAGCTGCCGAGTCTCCTCCGGGTCGCGTGCAGCCAGATTCCGGAAGACGCTGAAGTCCGCTTGGCGCAGGGTACTGGCACCGGCGCCCAGCAGTCCGGCAACCGGAACTATCGTCTCGCACACTCCCTGTAGGGCCGAATGCTGGCGCAGTCTCTCGACCGCCTCATTGATCGAGACCATGGCGGTCAGGCGTCCCCCGCCGAGCTCATCGGCACGGGACAGCACCGCGATGGCACCGATCGCCGCGTTGCCATGACGCGTCCGTTCGTGCAGCGCGCGCAGGAACTGCACATCGGACTCGTGCAGCGAGCGGAGCAGGTAGATGACCGCATCAGCACCCGCCGCACCCTCCTCTGGTAGGAGGAAACGATCGGTCTGATCGGACGCCTCCTGGGTCACCGAGATCGTTCCGGGAGTGTCGACGAAGGTGAGTCCCCGCACGCCGGGTGCCGGCCAGCTCACATCCAGGCGCTCGAACTCCGCGGGCGACAACCCGTGCAGGGCCAGCTCCAGACGGTCTTCCTGGCGTCGTGCCGGCAGCAGCGCCGGCGTTCCATCGGCGAGTACCGCTCGAACGGAGGGCGTGGCTCCGTAGTGGTAGCGAGTCACGATACGCGTACACTCCCGCGCATCGGTGGGCGCGATCCGCTCTCCCAACAGTCCGTTGAGAAGCGTCGACTTGCCGGCTTTGACCGAGCCGACAAGGGCGATGCGCAGGGGGCCCTCCAGGCGCCGATCCAGTTCACCGAGCTGGGCTGCAATGGGAGAGTCGAGCGGGTAGAGCCGGCGCGCAGCGCTAACGAGAGCTCGTGCCGAGTCCAAAGGTCCTCTCATGCTGGCGTCAACTCCCGACCCGTCGGCGGCGTCGTCGTGAAAGCGGAGGCCCGTTCGCAGAGCTGGCGAATCTCCCGCAGCTCCCGCGACAGGAGAATCGCGCGGCGGGAGCGCTCATCGGTCGGAAGCGCCGTACCGTCCTTCGCTGCACGTACCGATTCGGCGAGGGATCTTTTCAGGTCCTCAGCGATTGCGGAGAAATGATCACGGAGGACCCGCTTGACTCTTCCCATCCGGTCACGGGACTCCTTGCCCACCTGGAAGATCGATTCGTCGATGAGTCGCCGCACCGCGTGCTTCGCTTCATTGCGCCGCTGCTCCAAGCGCTGTTGGGCATCCTGTCGATAGGCGAACCCGCCCATGACGAGTCCGGCCGCTACCGACAATGGATTCACGAGGGCCATTCCGGCAAGGCTGGTCATCAGGCCGAACATGAGGATTCCCCCGTAGGAGCCCTTCATACCGACCATCACCTTCTGGCCGAGTGAGAGACGTCCGGAGCGCACCACCTCCAACCCACCGATCGCTCGGAGCGCTTGCTCAGTGCCGTCGAGGGCGAGCTCGGGGACCGCCGCCCGGCCATCGAGGGAGAAGTGCCGGGCGACCACCTCGGCCAGATGCTCGCTGCGCTGGTGGGCCCAGACGAAGTTGTCCGAAACCGCTTGGGTCACCGACTCGGCTAGCCACGAGCCGATGTCATCCCAGACCTCACCAGGGTCGCAGTCATCAATGAGCTTCTCGGCCTCGCGCCCGACGGCACGCAGCCGGTCACGCAGATCGAACTCGATGTCCGAGACCAGTTCGGCCGCACCATCGGAGAGGGTCTGCTGCCAACGGGCCGATCGGCGTGTGAGCTGATTGGCGAGGTCGCGCACATCTTCGAGCTCGCGCACCACCTCCGCGCCTCCCGAGGTTGCTCCGAGCGCGCGCAACTCGGCCTGCAGCACCATCATCAGGTGCTCACAGACCGCCAGGATATCGTCGACTGCCGAGCGACGACGTTCGGCCAATACGTCCTCTCGGACGACCTCACGCAGGTGCGTTCCCAGTGCGGTCACGCGTGCTTCATCGGCGAGCGCGTCGTCGTGTTCGCGACCGGCGAGATCGTGCAAGAGCGCCGACGTCGCGAGGAGCGGCACATCGATATCGGCAGCGGCCAGGTGCTCGAGATTCGCCTCGACGATCGCGCGCCACTGGTGCTGGAGATCGATCTTACTGACGACGCAGGTGACACGTGGACACAAGGCCACCGCCTGGCGGAGGAATCCCATCTCGGGCTGGGTGAGTTCCTGGGTAGCGTCCGAGAGCATGATGGCCGCATCGGCGTGGGGGAGCAGCGTGAGATTGGTTGACACCTGGGCTTGCGCGCGGCCGACGCCTGGAGTGTCCACCAGGGTGAGGCCATCGGCCAGAAAGGCGCGCGGCAAACGGACCTCGGCGTGGAGCGAACCGGCGAAACCGGTCTCACCCGCCAGCTCGGTGACGTGCCGGCGCAGCTGTCGAGGGTCGATCGATGTCCGGATGGAGGTCTCCTCCTGTGCGAACTCCGTGACCAGCACCGCACTCGGTTGATCCCCCCAGCTGACAGCTGTGGGAACTGCGGTCGCCACGACATCATCGACCGGGCACACCGGTGCGTCGACGAGGGCGTTGACCAAGGCGCTCTTGCCCTGTTTGAACTGCCCGACGACGACCACCTGGACGCTGGTATCGGCCAGCAGCGCTTGGACATCGTCCATTCGGCCAGTGAGCTCTGGACGACCGTGGGACACGGTAACCGATCGAAGACGCTCGACGATCTCGTCAAGTCCGACCGAGGTGCTGGTGGAGAGGGACGATGTCACGATGGCTCCTCTGGAGGCTGGGGGAAGCTGACACCGGGGCCACCCACCGACCGCTGCGAGCAGAACTCGCAGCGGCCGGAGACTGGCCCCGGGGTCAGCCCGCGTTGTAATCGAAATCGTTGGTGTACGTCGTTTCGGGGCTGAACTCGGTCGACGGCGAGTACGTATTGCCCGAGCCTTCCTCGTAGTAGTCGCCTCCGTAGGAGCTGCCACCGCCGCTCTCGTAGAAGTCGCCTCCGACGGACTCGACCGCGCCCTGCTCGTAGTAGTCGCCTCCGTAGGAGCTGCCACCACCCGGCTCATAGACGTTCCCACCGACCGAGTTGTCCTGCGACAGGTCGACGCCGCCGACGTCCACCGAGTTATCCTGCGACAGGTCGACGCCGCCGACGTCCACCGAGTTGTCCTGCGACAAGTCGACGCCGCCGACGTCCACCGAGTTATCCTCGACCGTCGTATTGCCGATGCCGCCGGCGTTAGAGCCGTCTTCCCAGTAGTCGCCACCGACCGAGTTGTCCTCGGACAGGTCGACCGCGAGGGTACCGACGCTGATGGAGTTGTCGTTATTGAGCGAATCAGAGATCGCGACGGTGTTGCCCGAGTCTGTCGTGTTACCGGAGTTGCGGCTATCGGTATTGCCGATGCCGCCGACGTTAGAGCCGTCTTCCCAGTAGTCGCCACCGACCGAGTTGTCCTCGGACAGGTCGACCGCGATATCGCCGATGGTGAGCGAATTGTCATCGGTGTTACCCGAGTCGGTGACCGTCGTGTTACCCGAATCGTTCACCGTCGTATTACCCGAGTCGTTCACCGTGGTGTTACCCGAGTCGTTGACCGAGTTATCGGACAGATCGACCGCGATATCGCCGATAGTGAGCGAATTGTCATCGGTGTTACCCGAGTCGGTGATGTTGCCCGAGTCGTTCACCGAGTTATCGGACAGATCGACCGCGATATCGCCGATAGTGAGCGAATTGTCATCGGTGTTGCCCGAGTCGGTGATCGAATTATCGGACAGATCGATGTCGCCGATGGTGAGCGAGTTATCATCCGTGTTGCCGGAATCGGTGATCGTGGTGTTGCCCGAGTCGTTCACCGAGTTATCGGACAGATCGATGTCGCCGATGGTGAGGGAGTTGTCATCGGTATTGCCGATGCCGCCGACATTCGAGCCATCCTCCCAGTAGTCGCCACCCACCGAGTTGTCGACCGTGTTGCCCGAGTCGGTGGTGTTGCCCGAGTCGGTGACCGTCGTGTTCCCCGAATCAGAGACATTACCCGAGTCGTTCACCGAGTTATCGGAGAGATCGATGTCGCCGATGGTGAGGGAGTTGTCGGAGTTGTCGGAGTTGTCGTTGCCGATGCCACCGACATTCGAGCCATCCTCCCAGTAGTCGCCACCCACCGAGTTGTCCACGCTGTTGCCGGAGTCGGTGATCGTGGTGTTGCCCGAGTCGTTCACCGAGTGATCCGAGTTGTCGTTACCGGTGTTCTCGGCATTGTTCTGGTTGCCACCGACGGTGGTCGAGTTGTCGTTACCGGTGTTCTCGGCATTGTTCTGATTTCCACCGACGGTGTTGCCGGTGTTCTCAGCCTCGTTATTGATCTGGTCGCCACCCAAGGTCAGCTTGCCGTCACCGTTCTGGATGATGTCCCGTCCGGCGGCCTGAGCGGTGTCGGAGGCAACGGTATTGCCGTGTCCGATCACTACTGGATCCTCCGGGAGGAACTCTCCGCCGACGGCCAGACCACCTTCGCTGGCGAAGGCTTGACGCACATCGCCTTCCGCCCAGATGTTCTGGTCGAAGTGGGTGCCACCGTAGCTTCCGATGGCGACATTCTTGACCAGGTAGTTGATCATCTCACCCGGGGTGCCAGCACCCCCGCCGCCCACGGCGACGGCCATCGCACCCGGCACGGCATTGGCGATCAGGGGCGTCAGAGCGTCGACGTCTGCGCAGGAGATACCACCGAGACCGGCTGCGGCAAGGGCACCAGACGGGTCATCGGCGAACGCATCTGCCTTGGACGAGTCTCCCAGCAGATCGAGAATAAAGCTCAGCAGATTGCTGGCGGTCACTTCCATCAGAACTCCTCTAAGATCACAGCTCGCCGCGAAATCGACCGAGCCACTGTGACGCTATGTCGGACCGTTCACCCGGACCAACGGGGAACAACCCCCTGTTTTCTGCCCTCACCCCTGTGAGCCGGCGGGATTCCAGCGGAGGTGAATGAGGGGATGGATTAGGGGATCGGGCATCGTGTACCGGGTGTCGAACCCCTATCGGGGGGCCCGGGGCTCCTTTAGAATCGAGGTGATCGGCACCCCAGTGGTGCCATGACGTTCGGAGCACGGGGGTATCGAACGCGACGTTCACGCCAAGCGACCGGGAGCCTTCACATGATTGGTATCGACGTAGGTGCCACCGAAGCCACCCACAGTGACTACAGCACTCTTGCTCACGGCGTCCCCGATGCGCCACCGGATCTCCTGGTGAGGGTCGCCAATGATCGTCCCGCCATCCGCCTCGACACGAACGGATGTGAACTCCGACCGGCCCCCGAGATCTTCGCGGATCTGGTCGCCCACGCAGTTCGACAACGACCCATCGGGGACGTGGCACCTACGGCTGTGGCAGTGCCTGCGTGGTGGACTCCTCGCGTTCTGGATCAGGTCCGAGCCGCGCTCGCGGCACGCGATGTGCGCGTCGCGCTGGTCAACGATGCGGAAGCAGCGGTGGCAGAGCACCGAGCTATGGGACATGACGTCCCGGAGACGGTCGCCGTCCTCAGCGTGAGAGCGGAGTACAGCAGCGTCGCCATCGTCGAGCATTGTCCCGAACAGCCAGTCGCTCGGGCAACGCCCGTATACGTCCACGATGAGGGTGGGACCCGACTCGATGTCGCGATACTGCGGCATCTCGTGGCTGGGCTGGTCGATCTGGGGGATGAGATCGAGGTGGGAAGTCCGGACACGATCGGCGCGGCGCGTGTGGCCCTGCACCGGTGCCGTGAGCTCCGCGAGGCGCTGTCGACGAGCGCCGTCGAGTCAGCCCATATCGATCTCCCTGGGGCCGTGCATCGACTCCGGCTCGTGCGCAGCGAGCTCGATGAGCTCGCTGACCCTTGGATTCGGGCGGTCATCCAGATGACGGACTCGGCGATCACGCAATACGCGGGCCCTGTGGGGGCCGTGATGATCGTCGGTGGTCTCGCGGCGATGCCCATGGTAAGTCAACGGCTTTCAGCCGGACTCGGGCTCGAGGTGATCGTCACGGAGGAGCCCGAATTCATCGTGGCCCGCGGGGCCCGACGGATCGCCGAGAACAACATCACAGCGCGGGGGAGCGAGGGACGGAGATCCTCATTGTGGACCCGGCGTCGCTCTCGTGCCACCGGCAAGCGCCGAAGGGGAGCGCCCACGGCGATAGAGGCGTCGCCGGTCGCCTCTCGGCGGGCCCTGAGGATACCGCCGGGATCACTGGACGAATCCGCTCCCGAACAGTTGGCCGGCCAGTTCGTTCCTGTCGAAGCCAGCGTGCAGGCGACCGGAGATCGGCAGTTCACATCATGACTGTAGACAGCCTTGGCGAGCTCGAGGTCTCTTCGCCCAGCGTCCCGAGCGGTTCGGATGCCGATCACAGGAAACTGCTGCTCCACATCGCGGTGAGCTGTCCCGCGAATGCCGGGGAGATCGCCCGCCGGCTCGGCTACCCGGAGACGGTGATTCGTCGCGCGATCGACGCACTCATCGGCGATGGCATCGTCCATCGGCACGAAGGCACATTGCGGACCACCGCGGCATCCCGCCTGCTCGCCGAGGCCGATCCCGCCGAAATACAGGAGATCCACGAGCTGGTGCTGGCGGAGCTGGAAACCGAACTCCCGCGGCCGACGACGGTGCTCGCACTCGTGGAATCCGGGTGTCGCGACACGGCATTGCTTCATCACGCGGTCCGGACCGTCAACGAGCATCCGGAGGGAGGGGTGGTTCTCGGCGCGCTGACATCCTTGGCGCATTCCCACGGATACGATGACGACGGTGTCTGCTTGCTGCGAGCCTCCGATGCGGCCCGGCGTGGACACACCGACCTCGTTCTGCTGCTCGCCGAGGGCTTGGTCACGGCGAACTCGGCCGAGACCCGACGAAGCGCCGCGTTGCTGGCCGCCGGGGCCCATGTACAGAGTGCCCGGCTGGAGCGCGCGGCGGCTCTCTACCGCCACGTGAGGGAGAGTTCCATCAGCCATGAGGGCGCGTGGGGAGTCCTGACTGCGCTGGGCAGAGGCGATCTCGCTGACGCTCGCCGATGGCGCGAGGAGATGGGTGAGGACGCCCTCACGAGCCACGGCGCGGGTCTCATCGACCTCGCCGACGGGTTGCTCCAGAGCATCGAAGGCGCTGGCGCAGTCGACCGCCTGGCGCGATCACTCTCGGCATTGAGTCCATTCGCTTCGGATGTGGTTCTCCCCGATACCCCGGCGGCCCTCGCGGCCATCGTGGCGATGAGCCAAGGCGAACCCGCCACGGCAGAGGTCCTCCTCGATCGTGCACTTCGCGCGCGGCTCGGGGGAGAAGCGGGAAGACAGCGTCATCTGCTGCTCGCTGCATGGGCCCACATGGTGCAAGGCAGACTCACGGCCACGGATCGCCGTCTCGATTCCCTCGGTTCGGCGGAGACGCTGGGGGATCGCGAGCAAGTGTTCTACTGGGGCCTGCGGGCCGGGTTGGCACGGCGTCGCAGCACTCCGCAGGAGATTCGCACGGCCTGGCGTGAGTTCCGTGATCGCACGCTCGGCTTCAACCTGAGCTTGTACGAGCTGCTGCCGCTGGGGGAGATGATGGTGGTCGCGGCCCCCTTGCACGATGGCGACCGTCTCGATCCTATGGTCACGGAAGCGCTTGCCATCCTCGACGGCCTCGGACACCCCGCTTCCTGGTCGGTGCCCTTGCACTGGTCTGGGGTTCAGGCGGCGTTCCAGAGCGAAGACCCGGCTGCTCTCCTGCCTCACGCCAATGCGCTCGCGACGGCGGCTTCGTACAGCTCCTATGCCGCGATCCTCGCTCGAGCCGGCCGCGTCTGGCTGGATGTCCTGCGGCGGGAAGGCGACCTCGACGCTGTGGAGCTGAGCGTCCGCGAGCTGGCCGCGGCCGGACAGGTGTGGGATGCGTCCCGGCTCGCGAGTCAGGCAGCATTGCAGCATCCTGATCGGGACGGGACACTGGCGATGATGCAGCTGGCCCGTGAGGTGAGTAAGGGTCATCAACAGACTCGACCCACCGCTCCGGGGGCTACGATGTTGACGGCTCGCGAACTCGAGGTGGCACGTCTGGTCCTGGAGGGGCACGGGTATCGGGCCATCGGCGAGCAGCTGTTCATCTCACCGAAAACGGTGGAGCATCACGTGGCAAGGATCCGCAACCGACTCGGGGCCTCCAGTCGCGGCGAACTCCTGGAGATGCTCCATGACATCGTGACATCCGTCGACGGCTGACAACCCGCGGGATTCCGCTCCTGTCAATCCGAGGGTTCGGCTTCACGCAGCAATCGAGCGACCTCGCCACGTGACGTCAGCCGGAGCTTGCGGAGCACATTCGAGACATGTGAGCGCACGGTGGCCACCGAGATCACCATCGACTCGGCGATTTGATTGTTCGACCGTCCATCGGCGAGTTGATCGACGATCTGGCGCTCGCGCTCGGTGAGCGATGCGAGCAAGTGGGCTCCCGGATGCCGCGGGTTATCCTCAGAACTATCGAGTTCGCAACGGATCCTCGCGAGATAGGCCCCCGCACCGATACCTTCAAGCAACGTCACCGCTTGGGTGAGGGCACGCCGACCGTCCTCGGTCGCACCCTGCTCGATCAGGAAGCTGCCGAAATCAGCAAGTGTCAGCGCACGCGGTAGTGCCATTCCACCGGCGGCAACCGCTACATCGTATTGGCGCCGAGCGATCGTCGAGTCGCCGCGGGCATGGGCGAGACGGGCGCGGAGCCAGGCGAGCGAGCCCCAGTACTCCTGCCAACGCACCCCGTGCCACTGGTCCAGGTCTTCGATCAGCGCAGCCGCTTCGTCGAGCTCGCCGAGTTCGATGAGAGCATTGGCACGATAGGTCAGAAAGCCCCGGCGCGTATTGTTCAGCCGATCGACGAAGGGCCCTGAGCTCGCCGCAAGCACAGCTTCCGCGTCACCGGCCGCCCGGGCCGCCTCGCACTCGGCGAGCACCGCGAGGTCCGCCCCGTAGGCCTCCCACGCGATCTGATACTGCAGGCGTGCTTGCTCGAGATGGCGCCCCGGATCACCATTTCCCCGGACCGCCGCGATGAACCCGCGCAAGGCCGCGAAAGCTGGCCGGGTCTCGACATCCAGTACATCGAAGGCGACCTCCTCGGAGAGGTCGATCAGTGCGCTCGCTTCGGCGTAATCCCCGCGGATGACGAGGCAATCGGCGAGGATCAGCCGTGTGGTTCCCGCGGCCCACGGCTCTGCGACTCGGTCCAGTAGCTTGACGCTCCAGCGGGCGAGCCGTAGTCCGTCCTCGAAATGTCCCAGGGCCAACTCCGCGCCGGCGACGGCGACCAGAGCATCGACTTTCATCGGCCCGTCCGGCAGTGCTTCGATACGCTGATGCAATTCGGGCAGGGCCGCGGCCATCTCCTCGAAGGCGAGCATGCGCTGGTCGTGGACCACACGGTAGGCGTCGAGCAGCACGAGGTACTCGCCGGGTGCGACCATCCAGCCGAGACGCGCATCGGAGAGCTCGGAGGGATCTGAGGGGCACTGTTCGAAGAGCTTCCGCGCGTGGTCGATCAGGAAGGGCACCACCGACGGATCCTCCGTGCGCATCGCCATGATGACCACGAAGAAGGAGAGAAACGCGGAGATCACCCGGTCATCGGGATTCTCGGCCGGGCGGGCCAGCAGTTCCATCACACGATTCCGAGGGAATTCCTGGCCCACCTGGTGTGCCGCGAGCACGATCAGGATGAACTCCCGCAAGGCGCTATCGGGGAGCGTCTCGTATTCCTCGGCGAGGTCCAAGATGAGGTAGCCGGTTTTGGCACGGATGTGCACGAGGGCCAGGCTCGTGAGGAGCTCCTGGCGCGCCGGCAGATCGCTGACCAGGCTCAATACGGTGCGTAGTACGTCCGATGCGTTGTCGAAACTGCCACGGTCGAGGGCCTCGGCGACGTAGTAGCGCACCTGCTTGTCCAGTTCGTCGGTCCATTCAGCGGACCCTCCGAGGGCGTGGCGTACTGACCGGTAGCCCGATGTGATCGTGGACAAGGCCCGGGAGACGCTGCGGATGCGATCGGCTTCGATGGTTTCGCGGATGGCCTGCGCCACGAGCGCGTGGCGGGGGATCACTGTGGCACCGAAGCCGGACTCGCTGAGCACCCCGGCGGCACTTGGCTCGGCGAGCTCGATCTCCTCGCCGAGAAGTGCGGCCACTGCGGCGAGGTCAGCCCGCGACATCTCATGGCCGCCCAGACACACGATCTCGGTCGTGGCCCGTGCGGGCGCGCTGAGCGCCCGAAATGCGTGAAGCAGCGGATTCTCGCCCTCGTGGACGGCACGAATCGGAAGGTCCCAGGTCAGGTGCATACGAGACACTTCATCGGGTGTGAGCTGATTGAGGATGGCGTCCAGCCTCAGGAAGGAACCACTCGTGGCCTTGAGGAGCCGCTCACCAGTGCGCACCGACACGCCGGTACCAAGACGATCCGCGGCGAAGGCCCGGATCTGATCGACCGTCAACGGAGCGAGCAGCTGCACCAGGTCATAGGAGTTATCGGCGACCAGCTCGGTCAAGACCTTGCCGAAGGAGTCCTCCTCATGAGGGGTCCGCACAGCGCACGCGAGCAGAACGTGTCGCCGGCGTATCCGCGGCACGACATAGCGCAGGACGCGCTGTGATTCCTTGTCTACCCATTGAGCATCGTCGATGAGCACCACGGCGCCGTCGAGTTCGCTCTCACGAACGCGACGCAGGCATTCGCGAGCCACCGGAATCGGCTGCGTGGTGTGGTCGGGCTCGAAATCCCAGTCCCCGAAGAGCCCACTCGCGGCGAGGCGCTCGATGAAGCTGTAGGACTCGCCCTGTTCAATCTCGTCGGCGTTGACGAAGGAGGCGGCCCACGTGCTGGACTCTCGGGCGGCAGCGCCGATCTCGCGCAGGAGAAAGGTCTTGCCCATGCCGGCCAGGCCCTCGATGACCAGAGTCAAGCCGCCTTGCGCCACCGCCTTCTGCATCACATCAGCGGCGAAACGCCTTCGTTCATGGGCAGGAGAATATGGCGAGTCCCGAAGCATGGCCTTAGACTAACCGCCACCTACGGTGTCCTCACCGGGATCACTCATGGCCAAACAGGGCCATTTCAGGTAGTCCTTCCGGCAACTGCCAACGCATATCGTGCGCCGATAATGTATATTATGTCAACCCATCTGTCTGTTAGACGGCTGCACGGATCGCGACCCTGCGCTGGACGGGCACCAGAGAAGAACTGGTGCACTACCCCATCGGCGGCGGCCCGGTTCACCAAGGATCGCGGGTGAATGGGCGTGAGCCCGGTCGACGTGGCCATGTGCTTGTGAGACCGCGGCTGCATGAGGCGCTGGAGTTCTGGCCTGACCACCGGGCCGGACCACTGTGGTCGGCGGACGGCAGACCGGTGGCGCTCGATGACCTGGAAGCGCCCGACGACCTCCGCGTGAGGTTTCGACGGATGGCAGGGCCGACGACGGGCTGGCACAAGGACGACAACTGCTCACCGCGTTGCGCGGAGCTCTCGCGTCCGGCATCAGCGTCGTCACCGAGCCCTGGTGGGACGGCGAGAACGACCGACTGACCGGTGCCTGGGACGTCTGGCGCGCCAGGTGCCGCAGCGTCAACGACCACCACGGTTCGTGATGATGCCGCGCACGTACGCCGCCTGGCCCGCGTGCTGGAGACCATCGGCGATGACGCTGATCAGCCTGACCGCAAGGGAGGCCGGCGGGTCCCAGCGCTCGTCCACGATCCGACCGAGGTCCTCGTCGCGCAAGGTCGCGATGTAGCGTCGCGTCCGTTCGGTCACTGCCCGGAGGTAGCCCGCCAGAAGATCGGCCGAGGCGACCACGGAGTCGACCTGCTCGCTGCTGTGACCATAACCGGTGTCCTCGACCGGCACGGGAAGGTCGAAGCGCTCATGCCATCCATCGACGATCCATGCTTGAGCCCCGTCGCACGCATCGGCGATGTGATCGTCCTGTACCCGCGCCAAGTGCCAGACCAGCCAGGCGATCGAGTTGTTGCCACCCGGACGCTCCGCGAGCTCGTCTCGCGAGAGATTGCCGAGGGCCTCGGTCGACGTCGACTCGATCCGGTTGAAGGCATCGTCCAGAAGGGCTGCTGTGGTGACCATGTCTCCACGCTACGACCGGCCGCTCCCCCCTGCCATCGGCCGAGCGTCATCGTCGACGTGCGTACGGCGCCGACCATCCTCGCCGCATCGACAGCAGACGTAGGACGAGACAGATCAGTGCGGGTACGACGTAGACGATCCCCACAGCCTCGAAGGCCTCGGCTGCGGTCGTCAGTGCGGCCCCGATGATCGCCGGGATCGCATACAGCTCGCCGCTGAAGACGACGGGCGTACGCCCTGACAGCACATCGCGGACGATGCCGCCGCCCACGGCGGTGAGGACCCCGAGCAACACCGCCGTCGCGGGGGCGATGTCGTGACTCAACGCGGCAATCGTGCCGGTGACGCAGAAAGTCGCGAGACCGACGGCATCGAGCAACATCACGACGCGCTCACGACGCAGTACCCGGTCGTGCTGCCAGAAGATGAGCGCGGCCGCGAGGGTCGCCGTCAACAAACGTTCCCAGCTGCCGATATTGACCGGAGGATTGACGCCGAGCAACACATCGCGGAGAACCCCTCCGCCGAGTCCTGTCATCATCGCAAGAACCACGAGGCCGACGATGTCGAAATCCCGCCGGACCCCGACGAGCGCACCGGTCATGGCGAAGACGAAGATGCCCGAGAACTCCAGCACCGCAAGCACGGTTGCAGTCACCACGACATCGTAGGTGCTCGGCGCTACTCACCTCCCCTCCCCCGGGCCGGATCGGACGCGCATGACGAAAGATGTGGTTCTGTGGTTGCCCTGGCCGCCACCGACGCACATGCGGGGGATCATCCCCGCTCGTGCGGGGAGCACGGCGACGATGGCCTTGGCGTTCTCGGTGATGGCAGGATCATCCCCGCTCGTGCGGGGAGCACCCGGTCACCCTCGCGGGCGCCGATGACGCCGGTGGGATCATCCCCGCTCGTGCGGGGAGCACAATGGTTGTTCTACCCAGAATCCTGGGCAACACGGATCATCCCCGCTCGTGCGGGGAGCACCGACGCATCTGCTGGAGATTGGTCTCGATGATGGGATCATCCCCGCTCGTGCGGGGAGCACTTCATCCTCGACAAGATCCACCCCGACCGAAAGGGATCATCCCCGCTCGTGCGGGGAGCACCACTGGTCGTCACCGCCCACGATGCCCGGGAGGGGATCATCCCCGCTCGTGCGGGGAGCACGTGCGCCTTCACCGATCGTCATCGTCGCCATGCGGATCATCCCCGCTCGTGCGGGGAGCACGCCGCAGGGCAATATCCACGCCGAAGCGGTCACGGATCATCCCCGCTCGTGCGGGGAGCACCGACCTGTGGGCATTGACCCGGGTGATGTTGTCCGGATCATCCCCGCTCGTGCGGGGAGCACGCCATCTCCTCGACGTGCGCGACCTCCTTGCGCGGATCATCCCCGCTCGTGCGGGGAGCACAGGGCCTGGGCCTAGTTGGCTTCGACGAGGAGGGGATCATCCCCGCTCGTGCGGGGAGCACGAACGGTCGCGTTACTGTGCATGCTCTTTCTCCGGATCATCCCCGCTCGTGCGGGGAGCACGTAGTCCTGCCACTGCCAGGCCGAGGAGCCCATGGGATCATCCCCGCTCGTGCGGGGAGCACCGCTCGCCCTGCGTTTCGCGACCGGTGAGTGGGGGATCATCCCCGCTCGTGCGGGGAGCACCGCCCAGAACGCGCCGCCGACGGCGACGATGGGGGATCATCCCCGCTCGTGCGGGGAGCACATTGCGCGGGTCGCGGACGCCCGTTCGGCGGGCGGATCATCCCCGCTCGTGCGGGGAGCACACTTGCTGACCTGGGCAAACATCCGGCGTTCACCGGTTTCAGCATCACTTTTCTACCACGCCCCGATCACTCACGGGACCCGTTTGGGGTGGGTGTGGATGGACGCAGAAAGTGTCAGCAGGTTGCCCTAAAGTGGGAACCAGATCGAACACCAGTTCGACACCAAGAGGTTTCACTGTCAGGGGGTGAACAGAGATGGTCGCAGTACTCAACGAACCCACACCACTGGGTGCGGAGCTTGCCGCGTTGCAGGGGGTGATCGACCGACTCGACCCCCTCGTCCGCGCGGGACTCACTCCCGCCGACGCCCAGCAATTGAGTGCCGCGGTCGGTCGGGTGAAGAACCGGCTCGACGCGTTGACGGTGCGGGCGGCGCGGGTGATCCACGACAGCCGCCTCGCCCGCCGCCACGGCGCCACTTCGACCGGGGACCTGCTCGGCAGGGATCTGGGCAACGACCGTTCTGCCGGAAACCGGCTCCTCGGAGTAGCGAGAGATGTTCCCGAGGAGTCGTTGACTGACCAGGCGCTCTCTTCCGGTGATCTGACGTTGAATCAGGCCCGGATCATCACCGACGGACTCAACAACCTCCCCACCAACACCACACCCGAACAGCGGGCCCTGGCCGAACAGGCCCTGATCGCCGACGCCCGCCGGTTTACGCCCAAGGACCTGCGGGCGCGGGCGGATCGGATCGCGGACCAGTGGGCCGACAAGACCACCGTCGACCGCCACGAATCCGATTTGCTTCAGGAGCGGGAGCAACACGCCTGGGAACAGACGAGACTGTCCATGTGGGCGAACGGGGACGGCACCACCAGTGGCCGGTTCACCATCCCCGACGCGCAGGCCGCCATGCTCAAGACCGTGCTCGACGCGTACGCCTCACCCAGGCGCGCGTCCATGCTCGGACGCGAGATCGACGACTACACCACCCGGGTCGGACAGGGATTCTGTGAACTGATCGAACGCGTCCCCACCGACCGGCTCCCGAACCACGGCGGCAACAACCTCCTCGTCACCGTCAACATGAACCTCGCGGACTTGGAGGGCCGCATCGAGGACGCCGCACCCGGCACCATCACCACCGACGGCACCCGCCTCTCGCCCGGACAGACCCGCCGGCTGGCATGTGACGCGAAGCTACTCCCGCAAGTCTTCGGCGGCGAATCGGTTCCCCTCGACCTCGGACGCGAAGAACGCCTCTTCACCCGATATCAGCGGTTCGCGATCGCCAACCGCGACGGCGGCTGCGCCGCACCCGACTGCGATCGCCCACCCGGAATGGAGCCGTCGCACCACGGGCATAGCCGCGACGGAGTGTGAAGCCCATCATGGCGACAGAACCTGGGCAGACGGAGGAACCACCAACCGTCAAAGACGCCATCCCCATCTGCGCCGAACATCACCGACACATCCACACCGGACACCTCCAATGCCGTCTAAACCCACGAGACGGCACCCCCGAATTCCGCACACCCAGAACCCGACAATGGAAACGCCACCACCGACGGCGACCCAAGCGTGACCGCGGACGTAATCTGGACGCGAGGTGGTTCGATGACGCGTGATGACAGTCGCCAGCGCACGATGCGCTATCGGTCGGGCGAGCAAGCACGGTCCAACTCCCAAGCGGAGCAGAGCGCGTACGAAGCAGCCCGCGAGCGCCGCCTCGAAGCTCAACCCCTATGGATCGACCAGCAGATCCGCTCAGCGATGGAGCGCGGCGAATTCGACGATCTCCCCTACGCCGGCAAGCCTCTCCCCGACCGGCTCCTTCGTGACGACCCGGACTGGTGGGTCAAACAGCTCATCGAACGCGAACAAGTCAGCGGTGTCCTTCCACCGGCACTGCAGCTTCGCAAGGACGATGAAGCCTTGGACGAGCTCCTCGACACCATCTCCTCGGAGCGACGCGTCCGCGAGGAGATCGCGTCATTCAACGCCCGCGTCATCGAGGCCCGACGCCAGCTTCTCGGTGGGCCACCTGTCGTCACGCTCCTACGCGATGTCGAGGCCGAGGTCGCCGGCTGGCGTGAACGCGCCGAAACTCGACGCATCGCCGCACAACGTCGCGACCACGCGGCCTCCACTCCACCCCGGCGTCGACGCTGGCTCCGGCGCTCATGACACTGCGCATCGAGCTCCCCGGCCGCTACGACCTCCACCGCTCCCTGAGTCCCCTGCGACGCGGCCCCTACGACCCGACATTCCGATACCGTGACGACGTTGTCTGGAACGCTGTTCGCACACCAGATGGGCCCGCCACCTTGCGGCTGCGCCAGCTCACCCCCTGCCTCGTGGAGGCCGACGCATGGGGTCCAGGCACCGACTGGGCCGCTGCCCGACTACCCGGCCTACTGGGCGCCGCCGACAACCCGCACAGCTTCACCCCGGCAGACCCGTTCATGGCCGAGCTCCTCCATCGCACACCCGGGCTACGCCTACCCCGGACGTTCAGAGTCCTCGACGCGCTCGTCCCCGCCATCATCGAGCAGAAGGTACTCGGGGTCGACGCGTTCCATGCGTGGGGCCGCATCCTCCGCTACGCAGGAAGCCCCGCGCCAGGCCCGGCCCCCTCAGGGCTCACCGCCCCACCAGACGCCGCCGGTTGGTCCGCGGTCCCCGCCTGGGAATGGCACCGGGCAGGCGTGGGACCACAGCGCTACCGCACCGTCCAAGCGGCAGTCAGGGTCGGAGACCGCCTTCAGCAACTACCGGCCACACGGCTTCCTGCCGCGCTCTCCCCCATCCCCGGCGTCGGCCGCTGGACCATCGCCGAGACGGTCGCGAGAGTCCACGGCGACCCTGACGCCGTGCCCTGGGGCGACTACCATCTCGGACGCCTCGTCGGCACGGCCCTCGCGGGACACATCGTCGATGACGACACCACGATCGCCCGTCTCCTCGCGCCCTACGCTCCCCACCGCTACCGCGCCGTGCGCCTCCTGGCACTCCATGTGCGAGTCCCCCGCCGAGGACCCCGACGAGCCCGCATCGACTACCGCTCGCGATAAGCCCAGACCACCGGTCCTTCCTCGACGAGCGGCACTCCGCCCATCACCGGACACTGGAGACGTGGAGCATCGATTCGTCGGTCATATCGCCGGTATGGGCACCACGTCGGGCACACGCATCGTGGCGGGGGTGTGGGACCAGTCCCCCTTCGGCCGCTTCTGCGACGTGATGGTCGAAGAACCCTCCGGCCATCGGACACTGCTCGCCCCCGATACCGAGATCGCGGACTTCATCGCCGAAACCTATACCTTCGACTCCATCGACATCGCCCCCGTGACGGTCACCGTCGATCACGCGCTCTGGGCCGTCCGGCACCGAGCGCTCACCCTCGACTGGCAGATCGGACGACGGCGCCTCCTCGGCGGCCTGCTGCGCACAGTGCCTGCGCGACTGCGCCACAGCGAGTCCTGGGCACGCGTCATCGACCCAGCGGCACGCCTAGTGCAACCAGGAGTGCGCACCCACGGCACCGCGGGCAACGGACGCGTCGAGTGGTACGCCGCCCACGACCTCCACGTGCTCGTCGCGGCTACCGGCACCTGGCGCGGCGCCTCCCTCGGCACCCTCGCCCCGCTGACCCCGCCGGTGTCCTTCGGATTCTCCTCAGCACCGCGGCGCCCCTCGCTGACCCGGGTGACGAGTGTCATCCGCGATGAGGACAACAGTTAGAGTGCGGACCATGGACGCTCAGATCAGGACCGAGAGCGAGCTGCGCGAGATCCTCGGCGAGCCACACCCCCGTATACGAGACAAAGATCGCGACCGGCTCGACGATGTCCATCGCATCTTCATCGAGTCCTCGCCCTTCTGCCTCGTGGCCACGAGTGGCGCCGACGGCAGCTGTGACGTGTCGCCGAAGGGCGACCCGGCCGGCCAGCTCGCCGTCGTGCTCGACGAGAGGCGCCTGGCCCTGGCCGAGCGCCCCGGCAATCGACGTGCCGATGGCTTCGTCAATCTCCTCGCCAATCCGCATATCGGGCTCATCTTCATCATCCCCGGCCGCGGTGACACTCTGCGCGTCAACGGCAGGGCGCGGCTGCTGCGCGCCGCTCCCTACAGCGACCTGCTGGAAGTCAAAGGCCACCGCCCGCAGATCATCTGCGAGGTCGAGGTCGAACAGGTCTTCTTCCACTGCTCCAAGGCGTTCCTGCGTTCTGAGCTCTGGGACCCGCGATCATGGGATCCGCAGAGTATCCCTTCGCGCGCCCACATCGCGCATGCATCGGAACGATCCGACCAGCCCCTCGACGACGTGATCGCGCACTATGAGAGCCCTTCGTACGCGACGGGGCTCTACGCCTGATCGCGCACCGCAGCGCCCTTCGCGCGCGCCGCGTCAGCGAGATCTTCCTGGAACCGGAGCACCCTCTGCGTGAGCTCGCCATCGCCCGCCGCGAGCATGCGGACCGCGAGCAGCCCGGCATTGCGGGCATTGCCGATCGAGACGGTCGCGACAGGAACACCTGCCGGCATCTGCACGATCGAGAGCAGCGAGTCCATGCCATCCAGGTACTTCAGCGGCACGGGCACACCGATGACCGGCAGGGGCGTGACGGCGGCCAGCATGCCCGGGAGGTGGGCCGCTCCCCCGGCCCCCGCGATGATCACCTCGAGGCCGCGGCCGTGAGCCTCGCGCCCATAGGCGAGCATCTCGGTCGGCATCCGGTGAGCCGAGACCACGTCGGCCTCGTAGGCGATGTCGAACTCCGCCAGAGCGTCAGCGGCGGCGCGCATCGTGGGCCAGTCCGAATCCGACCCCATGACGATACCGACGCGTGGTCGTGGGCTCATCGTTCTCCTCCGTCGGTGAGAATCGCGGCGCTGCGACGAGCACGCGCCAGAACATCGTCGAGATCATCGCCCACCGCCGTCACATGGCCGACCTTGCGGCCCGGTCTCACGGACTTGCCGTAGAGGTGGATCCTGACATCCGGCTCGGCGGCCAGGGCGATCGCACGCTGAGCGCGCAGATCGGTGACCCGGCCGCCCAGCACGTTGACCATGACCGCCCACGGCTGACGCGGTCGTGTCGAACCGAGGGGCATGTCCAGCACGGCACGCAGGTGATTCTCGAACTGGCTCGTCGATGCTCCGTCGATGCTCCAATGCCCGGTATTGTGCGGGCGCATCGCGAACTCGTTGACGAGGACCCGCCCGTCCTCGGTCTCGAAGAGCTCGACGGCGAGCATGCCGACGACGTCGAGCCCCTCGGCGACGGTCAACGCGATCCCGCTCGCGGTCTCGGCGAGCTGACCGTCCAGGCCCGGTGCCGGCGCGATGGCCTCGACGCAGATCCCGCCGGACTGCCGCGACTCCACCACGGGATAGGCGACTGTCTCCCCCGACGGACGGCGGGCGATCTGCGCCGACAGCTCACGGGTGAAGGGCACGAGCTCCTCGGCGAGCAGCCGCGCGCCACCCTCGCGCACCGCGGTGAGAGGCTCGTCCACGTCTTCCAGCGTCGCGATCTTCCAGACGCCCTTGCCGTCATAGCCGCCGCGGGTCGTCTTGACGATGAAGGGCCAGCCGATCTCATCGCCGAAGGACCGCAGACGGCCCTGGGCCTCGGCATCAGGCTCCACGAGGCGGAAGCGGGGGCCGGGAACTCCGAGCTCGGCGAGTTTGAGCCGCATGTCGCCCTTGTCCTGGGCGTAGATCAGTGCCTGCGGGCCCGGCCGACAGGCGACTCCCTCGTCCTGCAGAGCCCGTAGATGCGCCGGCGGCACGTGCTCGTGGTCGAAGGTCACCACATCCGCACCCGCCGTGATCCGACGGAGTGTGTCCAGGTCGGTGTAATCCCCCACCGTGTGGTCGACGATCACCTGGGCGGCAGACACATCCGGCCCTTCGGCCAGCAGGCGGATGTCGATCCCCAGTGCGATGGCGGGCTGTTGCATCATCCGGGCGAGTTGTCCGCCACCGATCACAGCGAGTTCAGGCACGGGTATCACCCTAGCGAGGCCCGTCCCGCCCGGCTCAGCGGCTGCGGAAACCGCGCCGTTCCGAGACCGTGATCGGCGACACGTTGCCGAATCCGCGCAGGAGACGCGGCGGAAGGACCCGCGTCTCGAAGTCATCGCCGAGCCGGTCGGCCGTGGTCTTGTCGATGAGGACCCGATTGCTACGTGCGACGTGGGAGAGCCGTGCCGCGAGGTTGACCGGGGGTCCGAACACATCGCCCAGCCGGCTCAGCACCGATCCCGTGGCCAATCCCACCCGCAGGCTGGGCAACCCGTCACTGGTGGACAGACGGCGGACGATCTCGAGTGCGATCCGCGTCGCCTGGACAGGATCGGGACACACGTAGAGGACGGCGTCACCCAGGGTCTTGATGACCCGCCCGCCATGGGACGTGATCAAATCGGTCGCGCGCGTCTCGAAGGTCTCGACGATCCGGGCAAGACCCGCGTCGTCCAACTCATTCGACAGTGCCGTGAACCGCGACAGGTCCGCGAAGCCGACCGACATCGTGGTGGAGAGCAGCTCCTCGTCGAGCGCGCCCTGGGCCTCGAGCCGGGACGCCGCGGCCGCCAGGTGACGCCTCCAGGCGTGGATCATGAGCTGTTCGAAGGCTGGGCCGGCGGTGGCCACCAGGGCCATCGCCGCCTCCATGCGGTTGCCGGCGCGTCCCTCATCGACATCCTGCTCCAGCTGGTCGACGACTGTGGACACCTGCCAGTCGGCCAGCCGCGCCATCGTCTGGCCGACGGCGCGGGTCAGCCGGAAAGTGGTGTCCTCACCGAGAACACCATGCTCGATGGCGGAGGCGACGATCGCGACGGCCTCGGCATCGGACTCGCCGAAGGCCGCGTCCTCACCGGGGTCGGGGAAGCCGAGAGCACGCCACAGGCGCCGAGTGTTCTCCGGCGACAGACCACCCTTCTCGGCGACCTCGTCGCTGGTCAGATCGAGCCGGGAGCCGAGGATGAGCGAGACCAATTCGTCGCGCTCATCAGCTCGATTCGCCACGAGGAACCTCCTGATGCGTGTCGTGGGCGTCGAAGACCAGTCCGCTCACGGTCCGGTGAAAGCGTTCGATGCGCGGGATGTCGTGGAGCTTGAGCCCCTCCTGCTGCGAGGCATCGTGTACGACGAGCGTGCCGCAGCCGAGGAGGCGATCAATCAGGTGTTTCTCGTAGTTCACGTCGTTGATGCGCATGAGCGGGATCACCCGGCCGGTGCGGGTGAGGATGCCGCGCTGCTCCACGATCCGCAGATTGGTCAGCGTGTAGGTCCACAGGTACCAGCGCAGGAACGGGATCACGGTCGTGACGATGAAGAGCACCGTGACGACCACGATGACGATCCCGCGGGCCCACCCGTCGCCACGCGATCCGATGAACCCCACGGCGAATCCGGCGACACCCATGAGCACGAGTCCGAGCAGGAAGGGGACGACGAGGACCTTGATGTGGGTGCGCGTCTCCTCGACGACTTCCTCTTCATCGAGGAGGAGCTTGCGCGACAGGCTCATGGGGCTGATTCTGTCATGCGGGTGTAACGACGGGAATGCTCACGACGCGTCCGGATCAGGGGGCGGGCCGGACATGGACCACGTCGCCGGAGCTGAACGACGCGCCGTCGACGACGAGTCGACCATCGGCATCGATGGTCTCGGCGGTGCCCACGAAAGGATCGCCGCCCGGTCGTTCGATACGGACCTCCTGGCCGAGGGTGACGCACCGGCGCAGGAAGGCCTCGCGGATCGGATCGATCGCGTCAGGGCGCGGATCCTCCCATCGCGCGACCCAGTGATCGAGGCCTTCCAGCAGCTCGACGAGGACTGCCAGACGGTCCAGATCGCGTGCTCCTTCGAGGGCGAGGGAAGTCGCCGTCGCCGTGGGGAGCTCGTCACGGCGCGCGGCGATGTTCAGTCCGATGCCGATCACCGCGCCTGCCTCCAGCCCGGGGGTCTCGACACGCTCGAGCAGGATGCCGCAGATCTTGCGTCTCCCGACCAGGACGTCGTTCGGCCACTTGATACCGCTGCCGCTCACTCCGCGGGCACGCACGAGATCATCGACGGCGAGTCCGGCGATCAGGGGCAGCCAGCTCCAGCGACCGACAGGAACCGCGGGCCTGATGAGCGCGGAGACAGCGACCCCCGATCGCCCCGGGAGCGCGAAGCTGCGCCCGAGCCGTCCTTTACCGGCGTCCTGCCGATCCGCGGCGACGACCGAGCCCGTGGGAGCGCCCTCACGTGCCATCGATGCGAGATCAGTGTTGGTGCTCGACGTCCGCCCCGGCACCACGATGTCGCCACGCCACCGCGTGCGGGTCAATCGTGCTCGCAGCTCCTCGGTGGCGAGAGGGCTGCGGGATAGATCACAGGGACCGGGAGGGCGCGAGAGAGACACGGTCTAAGGTAAGCCACATGACCGACGCAGCACCCGACGTCCAGCTCGAGGCACATCCCGAGCTCCACACCACGGCGGGCAAGCTCGCCGACCACGAGCGCCGCACGCACGAGGCGACCGTCGAGATCGCCGAGCGCGCCGCGGAGAAGCAGCACGCCAAGGGGCGGCAGAGCGCCCGGGAGCGGATCGATCAGCTTCTCGACGAAGGCTCCTTCGTCGAGCTGGACGCCTTCGCCCGCCACCGCGCCACCGCCTTCGGGCTCGATCAGAATCGTCCCCTCGGCGATGGCGTGATCACCGGCTACGGCACCATCGACGGTCGCCAGGTCTGTGTGTTCAGCCAGGACTTCAGCGTCTTCGGCGGCAGCCTCGGCGAGGTCTACGGCGAGAAGATCACCAAGGTGATGGATCTCGCGATCAAGGCCGGCTGCCCGATCATCGGCATCAACGAGGGTGCGGGCGCCCGCATCCAGGAGGGCGTGGTCTCGCTCGGCCTGTACGGCGAGATCTTCCGTCGCAATGTGCATGCCTCGGGTGTCATCCCGCAGATCAGCCTGATCATGGGGTCGAACGCCGGTGGACATGTGTACTCCCCCGCCGTCACCGACTTCGTGGTGATGGTGGACCAGAAGTCCAATATGTTCATCACCGGTCCCGATGTCATCAAGACCGTCACCGGCGAGGACGTCTCGATGGAGGACCTCGGAGGGGCACGCACGCACAACACCAAGAGCGGCAACGCTCACTACATGGGCGCGGATGAGGAGGACGCGATCGAGTACGTCAAGGCGCTCATCAGCTTCCTGCCGCAGAACAACATGGAGGAGCCCGAGCCCTTCGACGAGATCATCGACCTCGAGCCGAATGACGACGATCTCGCCCTCGACACGCTGATCCCGGACTCCGCCAACCAGCCGTACGACATCCGCACCGTCATCGAGACCGTCCTGGACGATCAGGACTTCCTCGAGGTCCAACCGCTCTTCGCCCCCAATATCGTCATCGGCTTCGGCCGGGTCGAGGGTCGCAGCGTCGGCGTCGTGGCCAACCAGCCGATGCAGTTCGCCGGCACCCTGGACATCGACGCCTCGGAGAAGGCCGCGCGCTTCGTGCGCACCTGCGATGCCTTCAACATCCCGATCCTCACCTTCGTCGACGTCCCCGGTTTCCTCCCCGGCACCGACCAGGAGTGGAACGGCATCATCCGCCGCGGAGCCAAGCTCATCTACGCCTACGCCGAGGCCACCGTCCCGCTGGTCACGGTCATCACCCGCAAGGCCTACGGTGGCGCCTACGACGTGATGGGCTCCAAGCACCTCGGCGCCGATGTCAACCTCGCCTGGCCCACCGCCCAGATCGCCGTCGTCGGCGCACAGGGTGCGGTCGGCATCCTGTACCGTCGCGATATCGCCGGCGCGGAGGATCCCGAGGCCCGTCGCGCCGAGCTCATGACCGAGTACGAGGACACGCTGTGCAATCCGTATGTGGCGGCTGAGCGCGGTTATGTCGACGCGGTCATCCGGCCGAGCAGCACGCGTGCCGAGGTCGCCAAGGCGCTGCGCCTCCTGCGCACCAAGCGCGAGTCGCTGCCGCCCAAGAAGCACGGGAACATCCCGCTGTGAGCGAGCAGCAGGAGCAGGCCCAGGCCACCCCGGTGCTTCGGGTCGTCAAGGGCGACCTCACCGAAGAGGAGCTCGCGGCGCTCGTAGCCGTGGTCTCGGTCCGCAATGCGGCCGCGGCCAATGCCGCGGCACGCCGTCCGCGCCGGGCGCGTTCCGAGTGGGGTCATCCGGTGCGACAGCATCGCGCCGCGCTGCGCGTCGGCCCCGGACAGTGGCGCTCGAGCGCCTGGTGAGACCCCTCGTGCTCGCCTCAGCGTCTCCGGCTCGGCTGGAGACGCTGAGGCGAGCGGGCCTGGAGCCGGAGGTCATCGTCTCCGGTGTCGACGAGACCGAGGTGGTCGCGCCGACACCGGGCCGGTTGGCGGCGGTCCTCGCCGAGTTGAAGTGCCGGGCCGTCGCCGCCGGACGACCCGATCGGCTCGTGCTCGGATGTGATTCGGTTCTCGAGTTCGACGGCGAGGCACTGGGCAAGCCACGCGATCCCGAGGTGGCTCGCGAGCGATGGCAGGCCATGCGCGGCAATGCCGGCGTGCTCCATACCGGTCACTGCCTGCGACGAGGTGACGACGAGGTCGTGCGGTCCGTCGCGACGCGGGTTCACTTCGCCTACGTCACCGACGAGGAGATCGACGCCTATGTGGCGTCCGGCGAGCCTCTGCAGGTCGCGGGTGGCTTCACCATCGACGGTCTGGGCGGGGCCTTCATCAGCCGCATCGAGGGCGACCACCACAATGTCACGGGTCTCAGCCTCCCGGTTCTGCGCGAGATGCTGCACGATTTCGGTGTCCTCTGGACCGATCTGTGGAGCATCCGCCGACCGTGAGCCCGCCGGTCACGACCTCGCGCAGGCCGGCGCGGAATACGCCGAAAGACTGGATGAGATGGCTGCCGGCTCCGAACGGCCGGGGCATCGACCGTGGTCGCTACTCGACCGGGAGCCCGAGTCCGCGTGCGATGAGCATTCTCTGCACCTCGCTGGTGCCCTCGCCGATCTCGAGGATCTTGGCGTCCCGGTAGAAGCGGGCCACCGGGTACTCCTCCATGAATCCGTATCCGCCGAAGATCTGCGTGGCGACGCGAGTAGCCGTGACCGCGGCTTCGGAGGTGTAGAGCTTGGCGATCGATGCGGCCTGTGTGAACTCCGGCCCTGTCCGACCCGCATCCTTCATCGCGGCGGCGCGATAGGTCAGTGCGCGGCCCGCGGCGGCCATCACGGCCAGATCGGCGAGCTGGAAGGCGACACCCTGCTTGCTGCCGATCGGCACCCCGAAGGTGTGCCGTTCCCCCGCGTAGGCGCGGCAGAGCTCCAAGCAACCCTCGATCAGACCGACCGCGAGCGCCGCGATGGCGACCCGGCCGTCATCGAGGGTGGCGAGGAACTGAGCGTAGCCGCGTCCCCGTTCTCCGAGCAGGTGGTCCTCCGGTACCCGGGCATCGGTGAAGGTGAGCGGGTGGGTGTCGCTGATGTGCCATCCGAGCTTGTCATACGCGCGCTCGGCGACAAAGCCGGGCGTGTCGGCCGGCACGATGATCGCCGAGATCTCAGGACGTCCACCTTCGCGCTCGCCGGTCCTAGCAGTGACGGTCACCAGGGAGGTGATGGCACTGCCGGAGTTGGTGATGAACTGCTTGCTGCCGTTGATGACCCAGGTGTGCTGGTCGAGCACGGCTCGTGTGGTGGTCGCCCCCGCATCCGAACCGGCTCCGGGCTCCGTCAGGCCGAAGCCGGCAAGCGCGCGACCGGCGACGAGATCGGGCAGCCACCGCTCCTTCTGCTGCTGCGACCCGAAGGTCAGGATCGGATTGATGCCGAGCCCTACGCCGGCTTCGAGGGTGATACCGATGGACTGGTCGACACGTCCGAGCTCCTCGATGGCCACGCAGAGGCTGGTGAAGTCGGCGCCGGCTCCGCCGTACTCCTCCGGGGCGGTCAATCCGAAGAGTCCGAGGTCTCCCATCGCCTGGATCGTCTCGACGGGAAAGTGATGATCCCGGTCCCACCCTGCGACATATGGGGCGATGTGCGCAGCAGCGAAGTCGCGCACGACATGCCGGAACTCCTCGTGCTCGCGCGACAGTTCGAAATCCATGTGGTCAGGTTAACACTCATTAACTGGGGCGTCCCATTCGGCGTGCCCTCGATCACGGCTTCCCGTCGCGTGACCCGGGTCACCCGTCGACCAGGACCTGAGACCTGCGACACTCGGCGGCGAACCCACGCCCTAGACTCGGCCTGCAGCCGCTGCTGCGTCGACGACAAGGAGTTCATGTGACGACGCCGTTGAAGAAGGTACTCATCGCCAACCGTGGCGAGATCGCGGTGCGAGTGATCCGCGCCGCCAGGGACGCCGGGATCGGCAGCGTGGCGGTCTACGCCGAGCCCGACCGCGATGCGCTGTTCGTACGGCTGGCCGACGAGGCCTACTCCCTCGAAGGAGCCACGCCGGGCGACTCCTACCTCTCCATCGAGAAGATCATCGCCGTCGCCGAGCGCAGCGGCGCCGACAGCGTCCACCCCGGCTACGGCTTCCTCGCCGAGAACGCCGAGTTCGCCCAGGCCGTCATCGACGCCGGGCTGATCTGGATCGGCCCCTCCCCTGACGCCATCGAGGCCCTCGGCGACAAGGCCAAGGCCAAGCACATCGCCGAGCGGGCGAACGCGCCCCTGGCTCCCGGCACCAAGGACCCGGTCGCCGGCGCCGACGAGGTCGTCGAGTTCGCGCAGGAGAACGGCCTTCCCGTCGCCATCAAGGCGGTCTTCGGCGGCGGTGGCCGTGGTCTCAAGGTCGCTCGCACGATCGAGGAGATCCCTGACCTGTACGAGTCGGCCGTCCGTGAGGCCGTCTCGGCCTTCGGTCGCGGCGAGTGCCTCGTCGAGAAGTTCCTCGACAAGCCGCGCCATGTCGAGACCCAGTGCCTCGCCGACCAGCACGGCAATGTCGTCGTGGTCTCGACCCGCGACTGCTCGCTGCAGCGTCGCCACCAGAAGCTCGTCGAGGAGGCTCCGGCGCCCTTCCTGAGCGACGAGCAGCTCACGACCCTCTACGAGTCCAGCAAGGCCATCCTGCGCGAGGCCGGTTATGTCGGAGCGGGCACCTGTGAGTTCCTGGTCGGCAGCGACGGCACCATCAGCTTCCTGGAGGTCAACACCCGCCTGCAGGTCGAGCACCCGGTGTCCGAGGAGGTCACCGGTCTCGACCTGGTCCGCGAGATGTTCCGCATCGCGGCGGGCGAGGAGCTCGGCTACGAAGACCCGGAGATCCGCGGACACTCGATCGAGTTCCGGATCAACGCCGAGGACGGTGGCCGCGGCTTCCTGCCCGCTCCGGGCACGCTCACCTCCTGGGATCCGCCGGCGGGCCCTGGCGTCCGCGTCGACTCCGGCTATGTGGTCGGTGAGACCATCCCCGGGGCCTTCGACTCCCTCGTCGCCAAGCTCATCGTCACCGGCGCCACGCGCCAGCAGGCGATCGAGCGCTCGCGACGCGCACTGGCGGAGTTCGTCGTCGATGGCATGCCCACGGTGATCCCCTTCCACTCGAGTGTGCTCAACGACCCCGCATACACCGCAGAGAACGGCTCGTTCGACGTCTACACGACCTGGATCGAGACCGACTACGACAACCAGCTGGAGCCGTACGCCGGTGCGGCAGGCGTGGCCGACGAGACCGGTGAACGCGAGCGCGTGACGGTCGAGGTCGGCGGCAAGCGCGTCGAGGTCGTCCTGCCCGGCGGTCTGGGCGCCACCGCGGTGGCTGCCCCGGGCCAGAAAAAGGCCAAGCGCAAAGCCGGCTCCGGTGGCGGAGCGGCCGTCAGCGGCGATGCCCTCACCTCGCCGATGCAGGGCACGGTGGTCAAGCTCACGGTCGAGGATGGCCAGGAGGTCGCCGAGGGCGATCAGGTGCTGGTGATCGAGGCGATGAAGATGGAGCAGCCCATCACCGCTCACAAGCCGGGCGTCATCACATCGCTGGACGCCGAGGTCGGTGCGACCGTCTCGGCCGGTGCCGTGATCTGCGAGATCAAGGACGCCTGAGTTCGTTACCGATGACGAAGGGCCGTTCACCCGTCGGGTGAGCGGCCCTTCGTCATCGGTAACGGTTAGAATCCGAACCAGTTCGATTTGAGCCCGAAGGCCGTGCGTGCGCCGTTGCCGGTGACCTCGACCGAGCCGCCGCTCCCAGTGATGCGGACCTTGTCGACGCGTCCTCCCATGGCTCCGTAGCCATTGCGCGCGGTGACCTGGATGGTCCGGGGAGTGCCGATCTGCGGGTAGGCCCGCCTCACGGCGTCAGCGGTGAGGGTCGTCGTCCACGAGTGGTTCGGATTGCTGGACACGGCGTCCCAGTCGTCCTTCACCGGTTTGAGGTAGGGATGATCCCTCGGGTAGCTCGGCCAATTGGTGTACCCGCCGGAGGAGCTCGAGTACTGCGTGAAAGCCGGCGTCCCGTTGTACATCAGCACCTGCCCCCGCGTGGCATCGATGGCGGTGTTGGTCGTCACGGCCTCGGCCGAGACCGCGCCGTACACCTGGCAGGCCGTCGTGTCGCAGATATCGTAGTCGGCACGGCCTGGGTTCATGGTGCGGAGAGCGTACGTGCGGGCGGCGACCGCCTGCGAGCGCAATGCCTGCTGATGCCAGCCCGACGGCATCTCCCGCGGCACGACACCGCGGATGTAGTCGTCGAGGCTGAACAGCTCGTTGACGGTGGTGCGAGCCGAGCCCGAGCCGGTCCACCAGCGGATGACGCCGCGGAAGGTCCGGTCTTGGGAACCGAAGAGGGCCGTCACGGTCCCGCCGTCGACACCGAACTGCACGTCCCCGCGCCACGTGCCGCCGTGGTTGTGCCACCTGCCCCCGGTGTTGTAGCGCAGCTGATTGCGCGACGAGTCTCCGGCTCGCACCACCTGCCACAGATCGACATGGCGTCCATCGGGACGCGCGGGCAGGACCTTGTTCGGTCCGCCGCCGGCGCTCTGCACCATCAGCCCGCTCTTCGGGCGTACGGTGAGTGCGTCGGTGGGCGCACCGCTGATCTGCACACGGATCTTCGCGTTCCGCGTGGCCAGCGTCGTACCCGGGTAGTAGTGGCTCAGGATCTGCTGGAAGGTACGTCCTGCCAGCGCTCCCCCTTGCGCCCCGTACTGGCTCATCCCCACTCCGTGGCCGTAACCGTGCCCCTTCATCGTCACCGAACCGTTCGAGAACGTCGCCGAATTGCTCGAGTTCGCCTTGGTCGTGAAGGTGTGTTCTTTGCTGAAGTAGCTCTGAGTTGCTCCGGGCGCCCTGGCGGCGATCACGACGCGGTACGTGGTGCCGGGCTTGAGACCGGTGAGACTGATGGTGGTACCGCTGATATCGCGGGTGTTGCTGTTGGGCGAACCTTCGCCCCATTTGACTCGATAGTTTGTGGCATAGGGCACCGTGGTCCATGACAACCCGAGGGTGTTCACCGTGGACGAGGTCAGCTTGAGCCCGGTGGGAGTTGCAAGTCGGCCACTGAAATTCTTGGTTGTGAAGGTGTGTTCTTTGCTGAAGTAGCTCTGGGTCGCTCCGGGCGCCCTGGCGGCGATGACGACGCGGTACGTGGTGCCGGGCTTGAGACCGGTGAGATTGACACTCGTGCCACTGACATCGCGACTGTTGTCGTTCGGACTGTTCTCACCCCATTTGACACGGTACGTGGCTGCTCCGCCCACCCCGGTCCACGACAGATTCAAACTGGTCTCCCCCACGGACGAGAGTTTCAACCCCGTCGGAGTCGCGAGTCTGCCACTAGCGTTTTGGGTTGTGAAGGTGTGTTCTTTGCTGAAGTAGCTCTGAGTTGCTCCGGGTGCACTGGCGGCGATGACGACACGGTACGTGGTGCCGGGCTTGAGACCGGTGAGATTGACACGCGTGCCACTGACCGTCCGAGCGTTGTCGTTCGGTGAGTTCTCACCCCATTTGACCCGGTAACTAGTCGCCTGAGGGACCTTGCCCCACGACAACGAGAGACTGTCATTCGTGGAAGCCACCGACGTGAGGCCTGTCGGAGTGGCCAACCGGGTTGTGAAGGTGTGTTCTTTGCTGAAGTAGCTCTGGGTCGCTCCGGGCGCCCTGGCGGCGATGACGACGCGGTACGTGGTGCCGGGCTTGAGACCGGTGAGATCGACACGCGTGCCACTGACATCGCGACTGTTGTCGTTCGGACTTTTCTCACCCCATTTGACACGGTACGTGGCTGCTCCGCCCACCCCGGTCCAGGAGAGGTTCAGGTTCGACACACCACTGGAGTTGAGTTTGAATCCCGTCGGAGTCGCCAGCCTCCCACCCACAGTGAAAGTGTGTTCTTTAGTGAAGTAGCTCTGGGCCGCGCCCGGTGCGCTAGCGGCGATGACGACGCGGTACGTGGTGCCGGGCTTGAGACCGGTGAGATCGACACGCGTGCCACTGACCGTCCGAGCGTTGTCGTTCGGTGAGTTCTCACCCCATTTGACCCGGTAACTAGTCGCCTGAGGGACCTTGCCCCACGACAACGAGAGACTGTCATTCGTGGAAGCCACCGACGTGAGGCCTGTCGGAGTGGCCAACCGGGTTGTGAAGGTGTGTTCTTTGCTGAAGTAGCTCTGGATAGCGCCCGGTGCACTGGCGGCGATGACGACGCGGTACGTGGTGCCGGGCTTGAGACCGGTGAGATCGACACGCGTGCCACTGACCGTCCGAGCGTTGTCGTTCGGACTGTTCTCACCCCATTTGACCCGGTAACTAGTCGCCCCACCGACTCCGGCCCACGCCAGACTCAAATTGGACTCTCCCACGGACGAGAGGTTCAACCCCGTCGGAGTCCCGAGCCTCGTGGGCTTCGGGGGGCTGCTGTGCATCAGCTTGTCGACATCTGCGCGTAGGCCGTTGCCGGCGTTCAGCCAGTCCAGCCCGTAGCGTCCCGGACAAGCGGTGGCCGTCCAGTTGCGGTGACCGTTGACGGTGAAATTGGTGCGGCCCGCCAGGGTGACCTGGGTCAGCGGTTTGAGGCCGAAACGCTGGAGCCGCCAGGCCGTCAACCGGCTGACGGTACTGCGCAGGGTGCCCCACTCACCGTTCCAGATATTGGCCGACTCGAAGTTGCCCATCATCGCGATGCCGGTGCTGTTGTCGTTCACCGCTCCGACACCTGCGTGTGCGCCTCGCCTGTGTCCGGCGATGCTGCCCGCGCGACCTTCGAATATCTGTCCGTACTTGTCGACGAGGAAGTTGTAACCGATATCGCACCAGCCGTTGGTGACGATGTGCATCGTCTGATAGCTGCGCACGATCCCCGCGGACTGGGCCTTCGAGTAGGAGTTGGCACCTGCGGTGTGATGGATGACGACGCTGCGCATCGAGCCCCGTGTGGCATCACAACGCTGTCCGGGGCCGGCGCCCCAGCCGGCGCGCGTGATGATCGCCGGCTGCGCGACGGATGCAAGACCCGTCAGCTGGCCCGCTCCCCCACCTTCGGGTGTCGCGACGTCCTCGGGTCCCGGGTCCACGGTGGTGATCTTCAGGTCCGGAAGCGCGCCCTGATCCGAGGTCACCCGCGCCCGCACACCGTCGGCAGGCTCGGAGGTCCACAACGGATCGCTGGCCGAGGGCGAACCTTCACCATCGGCGAGCGCGAGGTCTTCCCATTCGGTCCACTCGCCCGCGACGCGCACGCTCATCACGATCGAGACACCCGTGGCCTCGGCCTCCGGGTCCCAGCTGACCGCTGCCATGTGGAAGGGACTGAGATCCACCTTCTCGAGGATCGAGTCATCGGTGGCCGACAAGGCGCGGAGCGTATCCTCGGGAACCTCCACGTTCTCCACGGTGACCAGATCCGAGAGGGCTCCGTCGTCGACCCGTTCGGCCTGGAGCGCCCCGAGGATCGGCGCATCGGCAGAAGGAGCACCCTCGACGGGGGTAGAAGGCGCTTCTTCCACCTGCGGCTCGGAGGATTCCGCAGGAGGCTGCTCCTCAACGGGCGCGGGAGACTCTTCTGCCTCTACGGGCGCCGTGGTCGCCGTCCCGGCAGGCGGAACGGCGGGAGTCGGCTCGGCCGCAGCGGGCTCGAAGGCGACGAGCACCAGCAGCAGGCTGATGAGAAGGGCGGCAGCGGAACGAAGCGACAGCAACCGAGAATGCATGGGGAAGTCCATTCCTGGGACACATGTGACGAGTGTGAAACGTGTTGTCAGAGAGGATTATGACCTGATATTCCGGCCGAATGCCACCGCAAGGTCACCACCTGCGAAAGCACATCCGTGTAATTCACACGAGGCGGTGCAGGCGGCGTGCGGCCTCCGCGACGGAGCCCGACATCGACGGATACACCGTGAAGGCTTCTGCGACGTGATCGGCGGTCAGCTGAGCCGATACGGCAACCGACACCGAGTGGATCAGTTCGCTGGCTCGTGGACCGACCACGACCCCGCCGACGAGGGTGCCGATGCCCTGCCGGGCGAACAGCTTGACGAAGCCGTCGTGGACGCCCTGCATCTTGGCGCGTGGATTGGAGGCCAGGGGCAGGATCGTGGAGTCCACGATCAGGCCGCGCTCCTCGATCTGCCGCTGGGAGAGGCCGACCGTCGCGATCTCCGGTGAGGTGAAGATATTGCTGGAGACCTTCAGGCGTGACAGCGGATTGACCGCGTCACCGAGCAGGTGAGCCATCGCGATGCGCCCCTGCTGGGCCGCGACCGACGCGAGCATCAGCACACCAGTGCAGTCACCCGCGGCGTAGATGCCCGGTACGGACGTCCGCGAGACCTTGTCGACCGCGATGAATCCGCCATCATCGGTCTCGACGCCGACCGCATCCAGCCCGAGGTCACTCGTATTCGGGATGGAACCGAGCGCCAGCAGGCAGTGCGAGCCCTCCACGGTCCGCCCGTCGGTGAGGGTCACGACGACCCGCTCGCCATCGCGGGCGACCGAGGCCATCCGCGAATTGCCCATCACGGTCATCCCGCGGCGGGTGAAGACATTCTCGATGAGATTCGCGGCATCCGGATCCTCTCCGGGAAGCACTCGGTCCCGGCTGGACACCAGCGTCACCTGGGCACCGAGACCGTTGTACGCGCTCGCGAACTCGGCACCCGTGACACCGGAGCCGACGACGATCAGATGATCGGGGATCTCCTCCAGACCGTAGACCTGCTCCCAGGTCAGGATGCGCTCTCCATCGGGCTGAGCATCGGGGCTGACCCGGGGATGAGCGCCGGTGGCCAGCAGGATGCTGTCCGCCGCGACGGCGCGCTCCCCTTCGTCGGTAGTGGCGATCACGGTGCCGGGCGCATCGATGCGTCCCGTGCCCTTGAGGATCTCGACGCCGGCCGAACGCAGCCGATCCTCGATGTCATGTGACTGCGCCTGCGCCAACCGCAGCACACGTGCATTCACCGATGCGAGATCGGCGCGGACCATCGACGGGATCTCGACGCCCAGCTCGGCCGACGTGCCGACCTCGGTCAGCAGATCGGAGGTGGCGATGAGGGTCTTGCTCGGTACGCAGTCAGTGAGGACAGTCGACCCGCCGAGCCCGTCGCGATCGATGACGGTGACATCGGCTCCCGATCTGCGCGCCACCAGCGCCGCCTCGTAGCCGCCGGGTCCGCCTCCGATGATCGCCACATGAGTCACGGGAGACATTCTCGCGCAGAGCACGGCTCATGGGCCAATCGCCCGGCGCCCGTTACCGCTTCGGGCGTGGGATATCAGCGCCGATCGGGGGTCAGCGTCGTGGACGCCGGGGCACGACGAGTGGTCGGCCGTCCGGGCCGTCGATGACGTCCACCGCCACCCCGTAGACCTCGGCGATCCGCTCGGCCTCCAGAACGTGCTCCGGTGCGCCATGTGCGACGAGGCTGCCGCCGTCCAGCAGCGCGACGCGATCGGCGTAGGCGGCCGCGAGCGAGAGGTCGTGGAGCACCACGACGACCGTCCGGCCCTGCCGCGCGTCATCGGCCGCGTGCGCCAGGACATCCTCCTGGTGGCGAAGATCCAGTGCCGCGGTCGGCTCGTCGAGCAGGACGACGGGAGTCTGCTGGGCGAAGACCCGCGCCAGCGCCACCCGGGCCTGCTCACCGCCGGACAACGCTTGCGCCGAGCGTCCTCGCAGGTGGGCGATGTCCGCACGGTCGATGGCGTGATCCACGGCCTCACGGTCGCGGTCGGGCTCCGCGGGCCATGGGGCGCGCCCCATGGCCACGACATCGTCCACCGTGAAGGCGAAGCTCACGGCATTCTTCTGCAGCAGGACCGCCCGTTCACGTGCGAGCTCGGCCGCCGGCCACGCGGAGACGGCGCGATCGTGCAAGAGGGCCGTGCCCTCCGCGTCGATATCACCCGCGAGGACACCGAGCAGGGTCGACTTGCCGGCGCCATTCGGTCCCACGATCGCGAGGAGTGTCCCCTCGTCGATCTCCAGGCTGACCTCGTCGAGGACGGCTCGGCCTCCGCGCCGGACAGTGACCCGGTCGAGCCGGTAGGTGGTCGCCATCAGCCCCAGCCTCCGGACCGAGCCCGCGTCTGGCGGATGAGCACGAAGAAGAAGGGGCCGCCGATGAGCGCGGTGAGCATGCCGAGCGGGAGATCGGCTCCGGGCACCAGCGTGCGCGCCACGAGATCGCACCAGACGATGAGCGCCGCGCCGGCGATCACGCTCGCGACGATCAGCGTGCGGTGCGCGGGACCGAGCAGCATCCGCATCGCATGCGGGACGACCAGCCCCACGAAGGCGATGATCCCCGCGAAGGACACCGCCGCGGCGGTCACGAGCGCGACGATCCCGATGGAGCCGATGCGCAGGAGCTCCACCCGCACGCCGAGATGCGCGGCGCTGCGCTCACCGAGGCTCAACAGGTCGTAGCGGCGCGCCAGGGCGAAGGCGACGATGATCGACGGGACGGCCACGAGGGTCACGAAGGCGACCTCGTGCCAGCGGGCGCCGTTCAGCGATCCGAGCTGCCAGAACACGATCTGCTCGCGGGCGGAGGTATCGCCGAGAAACATCGTCAAGGCGATACCGGCACCGGCGAAGGCATTCACCGCGATACCGGTCAGCAGTAGCGTGACGACTTCGGTACGGCCCTCGGCGCGCGCTGTCAGATAGACCAGCAGCGTCGCGACGAAGCCGGCGACGAAGGCAGCGGCCGCAGTCACACCGGCCGCAGTGACTCCCGCGGCGATGACGGCGGCGGCACCGAGCGCGGCCCCAGAGGACACGCCCACGACGCCGGGCTCGGCGAGCGGGTTCCCGAAGATCGCCTGCATGATGACGCCGCCGACGGCAAGGCACGCGCCCACCATGATCCCGAGGGCCAGCCGCGGGAAGCGGATCTGCGCCAGCGTCTGGGCGATGATGTCGTCGCTGGGATACCACGATGTGGAGATCCCCACGGACTTCAGCGCTGCCCCCAGGACATCCGTGACATCCACCGGCAGCTGCCCGACCGCGGCGGACACGACGACGCCGATGACCAATGCGGCGACGAGGCCGCCGAGGACGAGGACTCGCTTCACGAGCCCTCACCGGGCGCGTACACCGCGCGTGCCAGGGCATCGAGGACTCCCGCCGAACGAGGTCCGAAGGACAGCACATCGGTATCGGCCATGTCGACGATGCGCCGCTTCTGACCCGCAGTCGTAAGGGCCAGCGCGGGCTTGCTCGCCAGGAGGCCGTCCACACCGCCGGCGGACTCGAGTCCCTTCGTCATGACCAGCAGCAGATCGGGGTCGGCCGCGACGATTGCCTCGTCGGTCAACGGCGTGTACTCGCGCCACCCCTGATCGGTGCCGACATCGATGCCGCCGAGACGCTGGACCAGGTCGTCGGCACCCGATCCGGGGCCGAAGAGGTAATAGACCCCGGAGTCACCCCGCAGATACAGGAACGCCATCCGTAGGCGTTCACCCTCCGCGGGCACGAGATGATCGTCGATCGTCGTCGACACCTCCTCGATCTCGGCGAGGATCCGGTCGGCGAGCCGCTCGCCTTCGTCCGCCAGCCCGAGCGCGGCGCCGACGTCCCGCGCCTGCTGTGCGGCACCCTCGAAGGAGGCTGCCCGCGGGATGACAACGAGGGGGACGCCGGCATCGGCGATCTGCTCGACGACATCGCGCGGTCCGATGGAGCCGTCGGTCAGCACCACCGTGGGACGCAGCGCCAGCACCGATTCGACGTTGATCGCATGACCGCCGCTCGTCACGACCTCGACATCGTCGATGCCGGGGAAGGAGGCGGCCTGGTCCCGGCCCACGAGCCGATCGCCCATCCCCAGACCCCAGATGGTCGATGACAGCGAGCCGGAGATGTCGAAGGCGACGATCCGCGAGGTGTCGTCGACCGTGACCTCGGTGTCCCCCGTCGTCAGCGCCGAGGCGACGGTCACCGGCAGCTCAGGCTCGGCGCGACCGACGATGGGCTCCACGGAACGATCGGAGAGCGCAGCCGTCGACGGACCCTCGATCGAGAAAGGGTCCTGCGGACTGAGAGAGGACAGCGGGGCCAGATCAGCCCCGGTGCCGGTATCGGGGCCCTCGTCCCTTGCGGCTCCACCTTGGCAGGCGCTCAGAGTGAGGAGGGCGCCGGCCAGAAGCGCCGTAAGGAGCGCTCGCGCAGGACCCCGAGTCCTCGTGCCGGTCGACTGCGATGGTGCTGCGGACACAGACAACGTCTCCTCGGGGCCGGAGGACGCCGTGAGCGGCGTCAGATGGTTAGGCTAGGCTCAGTAAAACACAGCGAAGTCGTCCATCATCACGCGACCCGAACCCCACGGGATCGATGCCCGCTTTCGCGTAGGGTGTGCTCGTGACCGCCTACGATCGAGCCCGACAAGCCGCCGAAGCCTTGCGTGAACGCACCGGCGGCGTCAAGCACAGCCTGGCGCTGGTGATGGGATCGGGGTGGCTGCCGGCAGCCGATGCCTTGGGCGCACCGCTCGTAGAGTTCCCGGCCTCCGACCTCCCGCATTTCACCGCTCCGGCGGTCGCCGGGCAGGGGGGCACCATCCGGTCGGTGCCGGTGGGCGACACCCATGCCCTCGTCTTCCTCGGACGGACCCATTTCTACGAGGGACGAGGCGTGGAGGCCGTCGTCCACGCCGTCCGCACGGCCGCCGCTGCCGGGGTCGAGACCATCGTGCTGACCAATGGCTGCGGTGGACTCGATCCATCGTGGACACCGGGTACTCCCGTCCTGATCCGCGACCACATCAATCTCACCGCGACCTCCCCCATCGTCGGCGCCACGTTCATCGACCTCACCGACCTCTACTCCCCGCGTTTGCGAGAACTCGTGCGTGAGGTCGAACCGGGCATCGACGAAGGGGTCTACGTCCAGTTCCCCGGCCCCCACTACGAGACGCCCGCTGAGATCGCGATGGTCCGGGCCATCGGCGGGGATCTCGTCGGCATGTCCACCGTCCTCGAGGCGATCGCCGCTCGCGAGGCGGGACTGGAGGTGCTCGGCATCAGCCTCGTGACCAATCTCGCCGCGGGCATCAGCGGAGAGCCGCTCAACCACGAGGAGGTGCTGGAGGCCGGCCGAGCCTCCGCGGCACGTATGGGCACACTCCTCGCCGACCTCCTCCCCCGCGTGCCCCGCGCATGAGCGAGCGAACGATCAGCATGTCAGGCTGGTTCGCATGACCGGTCCCGAGGCCATCGACCTGGCTCGCGCATGGATCGCCCAGGACCCGGACGATGAGACCCGCGCGGAACTCCAACGTCTGGTGGAGCGTCGCGAACATGCGGTACTGGCCCGCCGCTTCGCCGGCAGGCTGACCTTCGGCACGGCCGGTCTCCGCGGCGAGCTCGGGGCGGGACCCACCCGGATGAACCGCGTGGTCGTCGCGCAGGCGGCTCGCGGACTCGCCGACTATCTGCGGTCCCGGCACGAGCATCCGACGGTGGTGATCGGCTACGACGCGCGGGAGAAGTCGGACCGCTTCGCCCGTGACACCGCCGAGATCCTCAGAGGAGCGGGTATCGGGGCGGTTCTGTTCAGCGCACCGACGCCGACCCCCGTCCTCGCCTTCGCGATCCGTCATCTCGGCTGCGTCGCCGGGGTGATGGTCACCGCATCGCATAATCCTCCGCGCGACAACGGCTACAAGGTCTATCTCGGTGACTCCAGTCAGATCGTGCCCCCGGCCGACACGGAGATCGCCGAGGCGATCTCCGCCGTCGGCCCCATCGACACGCTGCCGAGGGGTGACGACTACCAGCTCGTCGGCGAGGACGTGATCGAGGCATATCTGGACGTGGCCGTCGCGCTCGTGGGCGAGCCGCCCGCGGTCCCGCTGGATGTCGTCTACACCCCTCTGCACGGTGTCGGACTCGACATCATGAGCGAGGCGGCGCGCCGGGCCGGTTTCGCCCCTCTGCATGTCGTCGCCGATCAGGCCGAACCCGATCCGCGCTTCCCGACCGTGGCCTTTCCCAATCCCGAAGAACCCGGTGCGATGGACCTCGCCCTCGCGCAGGCGCGTGAGATCGGTGCCGACCTCGTGATCGCCAACGATCCCGATGCCGACCGATGCGCCGTGGCCGTGCCAGTGGGAGACGACTATCGGATGCTCAGCGGCGATGAGCTGGGCGCCCTGCTGGCCGATCAACTGTTGGCCTGCGGGATAGAAGGCACCTACGCATCATCGATCGTCTCCTCGGATCTGCTCGGCCGCCAAGCGGTGGCATACGGACAGCCCTGGCGTCAGACCCTGACGGGATTCAAGTGGATCGGCAAGGTCGATGGTCTCGCATTCGGCTACGAGGAGGCGCTCGGCTACTGCGTGGCGCCCGCTATCGCCCGCGACAAGGACGGCATCACCGCCGCGCTCGCCGTTCTGCGGCTCGCCACACGGCTGAAACAGCGCGGAGCCGGCCTGATGGACCGTCTGCACGAGATCTACGCGGAACACGGCTGGCACGCCACCGGGCAGGTAGCGCTGCGCGTCGACGATCTGTCGATGATCACCGAGACGATGGACCGACTGCGCACCTCACCGCCGACCGAACTGGGCGGACGCGCGGTCACACGGGTCGACGATCTGGCCGCGGGATATGCGGGTCTACCGCCCACCGACGGCATCCGACTGCAGCTCGGCGATAACGCCCGTGTCATCGTGCGTCCGTCCGGTACGGAGCCGAAGGTCAAGTGCTATCTGGAGGTCGTGATCCCGGTCGGTGACGACCTGGCCGATGCCGAGCGCCGGGCGACCGAGGAGCTGGAGCGTCTGCGCACCGATGTCACCGAGTTGCTCAGCTGACCCCGCTCCCCGCTCCTTCCCCCTCCCTCCTGCACCATCCCTTCCCGTCCCTGCCGACGAGCGGGTGCGTCAGCCGAGCACGGAGACCAGAGCGTGGAGCACCAGTCCGACCAGCCCGCCGACGACGGTGCCGTTGATCCGGATGAACTGCAGATCCCGGCCGGCCAGCAGCTCGACCCGCCGTGCCGTCTCCTTGCCGTCCCAGCGGTCCACGGTCGCCGAGATGATCGTCGCCACCTCGGGGCCGTACCGCTCGACCAGGTGCCCGACGGCATCGCGCACGGCGCGATCGACCCGGGCTGCCAGTGAGGGATCGTGCTGGAGCCGCTCGGCGAAGGCGATGACCTCGGCGGTGATCCGGCGACGCAGGAGGCCCTCGTCGTCACGCAGAGCCGTGACCGCGGCCTGCCGGAAGGCCTCCCACAACCGCGTGGCCGTCGCGACCGCCTTCGGCTGGGCCAGCAGCCGCGCTTTCAGACGCTCGGCTGCCTCCATCGTCGCGTCGTCGTGCTGCAGGTCGTCCGCGAGATCGGCCAGCCAGTGATCGAGGGCTTGCCGCGCCGAGTGCCCCTGATCGTCCCGGATATCGGCGAGCCAGGTCGTGACTTCACGCAGGATCCGGTCGGAGACCAACCGGTTCGCCCACTCGGGCGCCCAGCTGGGAGCTCGCTCCGTGACGAGCGAGGTGATCCTCTCCGGATGCCGGTCGACCCAGCCGGATAGCTCGTCCAGCACGAGATCGACCAGACCGCTGTGCGCTCTGTCGTCGACGATCTCCGCGAGCAGCTGGCCCACCGCGGGACTTATCCGTTCGTCGAGGAGACGCGGCACCACCACGTCATTCCACAGCGCCGCGACATCCTCCGGCGAGATCGCCTCGAGGATGTCGGCACCGATCTGTGAACCTTCGGCCACCACACGGCGGGCGTGGCGGGGCGCCGCCAGCCACTCCCCCGCGCGTCGCGCCACCTCTGCATCCTCGATCCGTTCCGTGACGATCTGCGGTTGCATGAAGTTCTCGCTGACGAACTCCTGCAAGCTCGCGCCGAGCTGTTCCTTCTTGCGCGGGATGAGCGCGGTGTGCGGGATCGGCAGGCCGAGCGGCCGCTTGAACAACGCAGTGACCGCGAACCAGTCAGCGATCGCCCCCACCATCGCCGCCTCGGAGGCCGCGTGGACATAGCCCACCCAGCCCTGGCCATCCAGGGTCAGCACGAAGACCCCTGCCGCGGCGACCAGGAAGGAGGTCGCGACGACTCGCATCCGGCGCAGCCGCCGACGTCGCTCCTCGTCCGCGTCGACCTGCCCGTTGCTCAGCGCGATGCTCGTCATGCGGGAACTCTAGTGTCCGCGGTCCTCGGCCGCGTCGGGTATCCGACCGGGACATTAGACTCGATCTCGTGCCCAGCGAACCCCCCTCCACCCCGGTCACATGCCGGCGGTGACGCGCAGCGGTCTCCGGGCCGAGATCTGGATCGTCCTGGGGCTCTCCCTCGGCCAGTCGGCCGTCTACGCGGTGCTCAGCCTGCTGCGGAAGCTCGCCGAGGGGGGCGTCGGGGGATCGACGGCGACCCTCAATCCATCGCGCGCGGACGTGCAGTGGCTCGATCTGACCCTGCAGCTGCTCTCGATCTTCTTCGCGCTCGTCCCGGTCGCCCTCGCCCTCTACCTGCTGAGTCTCGACGGTCAGCGTCCCGGCGTCCTGAAGAGACTCGGACTGGACGGTTCGCGTCCTCTGCACGATGCTGCCTGGGGTGCTGCGCTGGCCGCCGTCATCGGACTGCCGGGACTCGGTCTGTATGCCGCCGGGCGAGCGCTGGGATTGACGGCCGATATCGTCCTCAGCCCGGCCGATGCGTACTGGTGGACACCGATCGTGCTGATCCTCGCGGCCGTGCAGAATGCCGTGCTGGAGGAGGTCGTCGTGGTCGGCTACCTCATGACACGGTTGCGACAGCTGCGGTGGGGCGTGCCCGCTGCCATCGCGGTGAGCGCGCTGCTGCGCGGCACTTATCACCTCTACCAGGGCTTCGGCCAGGGCGTGGGCAATGCGATCATGGGAGTGGTGTTCGGCTACTGGTTCCACCGGACCGGTCGCGTGCTGCCGCTCGTCATCGCCCACACGATCCTCGATGTGGTGGCATTCGTCGGCTACGCGTTCCTCGCCGAGACCCTCGGACTGCGCTGACCCATGAGACTGACCTTCGACCCCGCCCTGCCGATCGCCGAACGACACGACGAGATCGCCGAGCTGCTCACCCAGCACCAGGTGGTCGTCATCGCTGGCGAGACCGGCTCCGGCAAGACCACCCAGCTCCCGAAGATCGCCTATGAGCTCGGGCGTCGCCATATCGCTCATACCCAGCCCCGACGGATCGCCGCACGATCCGTCGCCCGACGGATCGCTGACGAATGCGAGGTCGAGCTCGGCGACGAGATCGGCTACGCCGTGCGCTTCGACGACCAGACCAGCGACACGACCGCGATCAAGTTGATGACCGACGGTCTGCTCCTCGCCGAGCTCCAGGGTGATCCGGATCTGCGGCAGTACGACACGGTCATCATCGACGAGGCCCATGAACGATCGCTCGCGATCGACTTCCTGCTGGGCTATCTCAAACGTCTCCTCCCTCGCCGACCGGATCTCCAGGTCATCATCACCTCGGCCACGATCGACGTCGCACGGTTCTCCGAGATGTTCGACGACGCGCCGGTGATCGAGGTCTCCGGAAGGACCTACCCGGTCGAGGTCCGCTACCGCCCGCTTGCGGAGTCCGATGCCTCCGATCTCGCCGACGCGATCGACCAGGCGATCCGCGAACTGCCACGCGAGGGCGACATCCTCGTCTTCCTCTCCGGGGAGCGCGAGATCCGCGACACCGCCGAGTACCTGGGCGGCAAGAAGTACCCGCGCACGGAGATCCTGCCGCTATACGGGCGGCTCGCCGCCCAGGACCAGCAGAAGATCTTCTCCTCCCATCCTGGCCGGCGCATCGTGTTGTCGACGAATGTGGCCGAGACCTCGCTGACCGTGCCGGGCATCCGCTATGTGATCGACTCGGGGCTCGCGCGGATCAGCCGGTACAGCAATCGCCTGAAGGTGCAGCGCTTGCCGATCGAGCCGATCTCGCAGGCCAGCGCGGCCCAGCGGGCCGGCCGCTGTGGTCGTGTCGCGGATGGCATCTGCATCCGGTTGTACTCGGAGGAGGATTTCGACGGCAGGCCCGAGTTCACCGATCCGGAGATCTTGCGCACCAATCTCGCCTCGGTGCTTCTGCAGATGGCGGCTCTCAAGCTGGGGGATATCGACGACTTCCCGTTCCTCGACCCACCGGATCGCCGCGCCGTCAACGATGGTCTGAGCCTGCTGACGGAACTCGGTGCCCTCGATGGCCGCCGCCTGACCAAGCTCGGTCGCACGATGTCGGGACTTCCCGTCGATCCACGTCTCGGTCGGATGCTGCTGGCCGCCGATCGCCTCGGGTGCCTGGCCGATGTCCTGGTGATCGTGGCCGCCATGTCCATCCAGGATCCGCGCGAACGTCCGCTGGAGCGTCAGCAGGCAGCCGACGAGAAGCACCGGCGCTTTCACCAGCCCGATTCGGACTTCCTGTCCTATATGAGTCTCTGGACATATCTGCGCGAACAGCGCGACGCGCTGTCGCACAGCAAGTTTCGGCGGATGTGCCACGACGAGTTCATCCACTACCTCCGCGTCCGCGAGTGGCAGGATGTGCACTCCCAGCTGCGTCGCACAGTCCGCGACCTCGGCATGAAGCCGAAGCGCGAGCTGAGCGGGGATGCCGACGCGATCCACCAGGCGCTCCTGACGGGTCTCCTCGGTCATGTCGCGCTCCGCGAACCGGATGGGCGGGAGTTCCTCGGGGCCCGCGGTGCTCGTGTCATGGTCTTCCCCGGCTCGGGCCTGGCTAAGAAGCCGCCGCGGTGGATCATGGCCGGCGAACTCGTCGAGACCTCGCGGCTATGGGCCAGGACCGTGGCGCGGGTGGATCCGGACTGGATCGAGAAGGCCGCCGGACACCTGCTCAAGCGCCAGTACGCCGAGCCCTACTGGTCCTCGCGCCGCGGCACCGCGATGGCCAAGGAACGAGCGACGCTGTACGGGATCCCCGTCGTCGTCGATCGGCCGGTCCAGTTGTCGCGTGTCGACCCCGTCCTCGCGCGAGAGCTCTTCATCCGGCATGCGCTGGTCGAGGGCGATTGGCGCACGAATCACCGGTTCTTCCACAAGAATCGCGCGCTGCTCGACGACATCGCCGAGCTCGAGGACAGGCTGCGCCGCCGGGACCTGCGGGTCGACGACCAGACGCTGTTCGACTTCTACGACGAGCGCCTCCCGCAGGAGATCGTGTCGGCTCGACACTTCGACAGCTGGTGGAAGAAGACGCGGCGGCAGGAGCCCGGGCTGTTGACCTTCGACCCGGCGATGCTCCGCGCCGACGAGCTCGGCTCCGATATCGATGAGCAGTTCCCGACCACCTGGACGACGCAGAGCAGCGATTACGACGTCGAGTACGTCTTCGACCCGCAGTCCAGCGTCGACGGCCTCGTCGTCACCCTCCCGGTCGACGAGCTGCTCGCGGTCGACGAGCGAACCTTCGGCTGGCACGTGCCTGGCCATCGTCGTGAGCTCGTCACCGAGCTCATCCGCACGCTGCCGAAGGCTCAGCGCAGAAACTTCGCTCCTGCCGGGCAGTACGCCGAACGGATCGTGCCGGAGCTCGATGTGGAGGCCCCCGACATCGTCGAGGAGCTCGCCCGCCGGTTGAGCAGCTCCTCGGGCATGGCCGTGCGGCCGGAGGATTTCGATCCGGCGGCCGTGCCCGATCACTTGCGGGTCACCTACCGCATCGTCGATGACGGTGAGGAGATCGCGAGCGGCAAGGATCTGGCCGAGCTGCGACGCGAGCTCGAGCCGCGCCTGCGCAGCGATCTACACGCGATGGCCGAGCAGGAGGAGCGCACCGGATTGACACGCTGGGAGGTGGGCACCCTCGAAGAGACGGTCGAGGCCGGGCAGATCATCGGCTATCCGGCGCTGGTCGACGACGGTGACAGCGTCTCGCTGCGTGTCCTGTCATCCGCCGATCAACAGCAGGCGGCGATGGTCTGGGCGCAGTCGCGGTTGATCGCGCTCACGACTCCGTCGCCCGCCTCGCATCTGGCGTCAGCCCTGGCTCTCGACCAGAAGCTGCTGCTCTCCACGGCTCCCTATCGGGATCCGGGGGTCCTCATCGAGGACGCGCGGATGGCGGCGCTCGACGCGTTGGTCGTGCGGCATGGCGGTCCGGTCCAGGACGAGAACGCCTTCACCTCCCTCGCCGAGGCCGTGCGGGCGGATGTCTACCCGCTCGCGGAGAGGACGGTGCAGAGCGTGGTGGAGGCACTGCGGGTGCTGGGCGACATCACACCGGGCAGCGACGAGGCGGGCGAAGACGTCAAGGTCCAGTTGTCCTGGCTCGTGTACCCCGGATTCGTCCGCGAGATGGGCGCGGACCGGATGCCGCGGTTGCGAGTGTATCTGGAAGCGGCGCGTCGTCGGCTGCGTGCGCCGCTCACCCGCGATCTCGCGGCGACACAGGATCTCGAGGCCCGTTTCCACGGGCTCACCGGCGATCTCCCGCTGTGGCTCCGGCGAAGCGCCCCAGTGCAGGAGGCGCGGTGGGCATTGGAGGAGCTGCGCGTCAGTCTGCTCGCGCAGGACCTCCGCGCGGCGATCCCGGTCTCCGTCAAGCGCGTGACGAAGCTCTTGGATGCCCTGGAACAACATCTCGCCGCGGCCACGCAGCCGACGCCAGCCCGGTAGTCGGGGCGGTCATCCTCGCGCGCTGGCGACCATTCTGCAGCAGCGTGAGCCTCCGGGCGGTGAGCCATCGACCTCTGTCAGTCAGAATGGCCGCTGGCGTGGCGAGCGGTGGTTGATGACACACCGCTCTCGGTCCAGAGCGCAGAAAGAATGCTCTCGCGAGCCACAACGCCCACGAGAGCATCCCTACCGAGCAGGATCGCTCAGCCGACGCCGAGCAGGTCGATGATGAAGACGAGCGTGCGGCCAGAGAGTCGGTGACCCCCGCCGGCCGGGCCGTAGGCAAGCTCCGGCGGGGCGATGATCTGGCGGCGACCGCCGACCTTCATCCCGGGGATGCCCTGCTGCCAGGCGGCGATGAGCTGAGGAAGCGGGAAGCGCGCGGACTGCCCGCGATCCCACGAGGCGTCGAACTGCTCTCCGGTCTCGAAGTCGACACCCACGTAGTGGACGTCGACGACGCCACCGGGCACCGCCTCGGGACCGTCGCCCTCGATCAGGTCCGCGACCTGGAGCTCGGCGGGCGGGGGTCCTTCGATGAAGTCGACTTCAGGCTTGGAGGTCATACCTGCCATCCTTGCACGTATGCGCGCGACGATCCTCACATCCCCGGGCACCATCGAGATCCAGACCGTTCCAGATCCGCAGCTGACGACCGACACCGATGCCGTCGTGCGGGTGGTGGCCTCGTGCATCTGCGGCAGCGATCTGTGGCCCTATCGAGGGCTCGAGGGTGAGCAGCCCGAGCCCCGGCGGATCGGGCACGAGTTCGTCGGCGTCGTGGAACAGGTCGGCAGTTCCGTCAGCGCGGTGCGGCCGGGTGATTTCGTCATCGCCCCCTTCCTCTACAGCGACAACACCTGTGCTCTGTGCGAGCGCGGCGTCCACACCTCCTGCGTCAACGGCGGCGGCTATGAAGGATGCCAGTGCGAGATCGTGCGTGTCCCCCAGGCCGATGGCACCCTGGTGCGCGTGCCGGGTGGCGAGCCCGACGAGGCGCTCGTCCCGCACCTGCTCACACTCTCGGATGTCTTTCCGACCGGCCATCACGCCGCCGTCAGCGCTGGCGTCCGCGAGGGCAGCACCGTCGCGGTCGTGGGCGACGGAGCCGTCGGACTGAGTGCCATCCTGGCCGCCAAACGACTGGGCGCCTCCACCGTGGTCGCCATGTCGCGACACGCCGACCGGCAGGAGATCGCCCGCGGATTCGGCGCCGACGAGATCGTCGAGTCCCGCGGCAAGGAGGGCGCGGCCGAAGTCCGCGAGATCCTCAACGGAATCGGCGCAGATGCCGTCCTCGAATGCGTGGGCACCGGTGACAGCCTCAAGCAGGCGTTCATGTCCACCCGCCCGGGCGGCACGGTCGGCTACGTGGGCCTCCCCCACGACGCGATCATCGACCCTCGCGGCAACTTCTATCGCAATATCGGACTCGCCGGCGGTGTCGCTCCCGTGCGGCGCTATCTCGACGAGCTGCTTCCCGATGTGCTCGACGGTTCCATCGAGCCCGGCAGGGTCTTCGATCTCATGCTCGATCTCGACGAGGTGGCCGACGGCTATCGGGCGATGGACGAGCGCCGGGCGACCAAGGTGCTGCTCACTCCCTGATCGCCCGGCGGTCCTCAGCTCTGCCAGCGCTGCTGCTCGCGCCGCGTCCGCTATTTGAGCTGCGAGCTGGTCAGTCCCAGCACACGGCGAGCCACGATCAGCTGCTGGATCTGCTGTGTGCCCTCGAAGATGTCGAGGATCTTGGAGTCGCGGGACCACTTCTCCAGGAACTCGACCTCGCTATAGCCGACGGTGCTGGCCAGCTCGACACAGCGGAGCGTGATCTGATTACCGACCCGACCGGCCTTCGCCTTGGCCATCGAGGCCTCCAACGAGTTCGGCTTGCGATTGTCGGCCATCCACGCGGCGCTGAGCGTCAAGAGATGGGCCGCTTCCCAGTCGGCCTCCATCTGCAGGAAGGTCGCGGCAGCGGCCGACTGCGACTGGGCCGGACGGTCATAGTCGATCTCGATGCCGGCATCGGTCAGCAACTCACGGGTGAGCTCGAGGGCCGCCCGTGCACAGCCGACGGCCATCCCGGCCACCAATGGCCGCGTGTTGTCGAAGGTGGCCATCGCGCCGGCGAAACCCTTCGAGGTGTCGATCTCGGGATCGCCGAGCAGATTGGCGGCCGGGACCCGACAGTCCTCCAGCACGATGACCGCCGTGTCCGAGGCCCGGATGCCGAGCTTGTGCTCCAGGCGCTCGACTCGGATGCCGGGCAGCGACTTGGGCACGACGAAGGACTTGATCGCAGCGCGCCCCTTGCTCTTGTCGAGAGTCGCCCAGACGACCACGGAGTCGGCGCGCTCACCGGAGGTAACGAAGATCTTCTCTCCGTTGAGGACGTACTCGTCGCCGTCCTTGACCGCCGTGGTCTTGATGGCCGCCGAGTCCGAGCCGAAACTCGGTTCGGTGATGGCCATAGCGGCCCAGGTGTCCTTGAACCGCTCGAGCTGCTCGTCATTGGCGACCGAGGCGATCGCCGAGTTTCCGAGTCCCTGGCGCGGCATCGACAGCAGCAGGCCGACATCGCCCCAGCACATCTCGATGACCGAGAGCACGGACGACATATTGGTGCCGTTCTTGACCCCGTCCTTGTCGTCATCCTTCACGCGGACGCCCGCGGCGCCGGCACCCTGGCTCTGCCCGGACTCGTTCATGCCGTCGACGAGTGAGGCGAGGAGGTCGAGCTCCTTGGGGTAGGCGTGCTCGGCGAGGTCATAGGTTCGCGAGTTGGCGCGGAGGAAGTTGGTGGCGACCTCGTTGACCTGCTTGACGAAACCGCGGTACTTCTTGGGAGTTTCCAGATTGATCATGATCGTGTCGCCCTCAGACGAGGACCGCTCCTTCCATCACGCCGATGGCGCGCAGATCGCGATACCACCGCTCGACCGGGTGCTCCTTGACGAAACCGTGACCGCCGAGCATCTGCACCCCATCGGTGCCGATCTTCATGCCGTACTCCGCGGTCAGCTTGCGTGCGAGGGCTATCTCGCGGGAGGCGTCGAGGCCCTGGTCGACGCGTGAGGCTGCGCGCAGGGTCACCAGGCGCATGCCCTCGAGCTCGATCGCCATGTCGGCAACCGTGAAGGCCACCGCCTGGCGGTGGGCGATCGGCTCGCCGAAGGCCTCGCGCGTTGTCACGTAGTCCTTGACGTAGCCGAGGGTGGTGCGGGCGGTCCCGAGGGCGAGACCGGCCCAGGCGAGGCGTGAGAGCCGCACCATCTCACGGCAGTCCTCGACGGAGCCCAGGATGGCGTCCTCGGAGACCTCCACACCGTCGAGGGCCAGGCGTGAGAGCCCGGCGGCCCGAAGGCCCATGCTGGGGTCGTCGGCCACCTGCACCCCCGCGGCGCTCGCCTCGACGATGATCATCGACGGGCCGCGTCCCTCGACCTCGGCGGTGACGACGAAGAGCTCCGCCTCGCTCCCCCGCACGACTCCGGACTTGAGACCCGAGACCGTGTAACCCGCGCCGGCACGTCGGGCCGTGGTCTGCGGGGCCAGAGGATCGAAGAGCACAAGCGGCTCGGCGACCGCGAGGGCCGCAGCGGGGACATCGTCCCCGGCGAAGGCGGAGAGATAGCTCTGCTGCTGACCGTCGGTACCCCAGAGGGCGATCGCGGTGGCGACGGCCGAGGGCGCGAGACACGCGACCGCCTGCCCCATGTCGCCGGAGGCGAGGGCCTCGGCCACGAGCACGCCCGTGACCGCCGACCGCTCCTGCGAGAGCCCACCGAGATCCTCGGGGATGTTGATGAGCGACAGCCCGAAGTCGTTCGTCCGACCGAGGACCTCCTTGGGCGTGTCGTTGACGGCCTCGGCGCTCTCGGCGCCCGGCCGCAGGACCTCGCGCGCGAACTCCTCCACGACCTCGACCATCATCTGCTGGTCATCGGTCGGGGTGAGATCGAAGACACCGTTGGGGCCCGAGGTCGAGGGCCGTGCGCCCTGTCCTCCCGACCGCACCTTCGTGAACGTGCGCTGGGCCGTGCCGGCGGCCTTGAAGCCGTTCCTGGCTCCGTGATAGACGACTCTCTGGGTCGCGTCGCGCAAGCCGAAGCGGTCGATGACCGACGACTGCGCTAGCCGGTTCAGGACCTTGAGGCCGACGCCCATGGGATCGGTGCGAGCCACTGCGGTGCTCCTGTTCGAGATCGGATGGCGATACAAGTAACTGCGGTTTGCAGTTTCACATACCGAGAGTATCCGAAAGTGGGAACACTGCCAAGCAGGTGCCCCGGGCGAGGTCGATAGTGTGGTGCCGATCATCCGTCGTCAGGAGTCCTTCCGTGAGCAGTGCCGAGCAGTCCCGTCCCCTCCCCGAGGGTGGCAAGGTCCTCCCCATCACCCGCTGGGGCACCCCGGTGATGCACCACGAACTGCGCGATGTCACCGAGTTCGACGACGAGCTCGCGACCTTGGTGGCAGACATGACCGCCACGATGTACGCAGCTGAGGGAGTCGGCCTGGCGGCCAATCAGGTCGGCGTCGATCTCAAGGTCTTCGTCTTCGACTGCCCCGATGCCGATCACCAGCGGATCACCGGCGTCGTCTGCAATCCGGTCCTGACCCTCCCCGAAGGCAAGGACCGCAAGCTGGATGCCGCCGACGAAGGATGCCTCTCACTGCCCGGGGCCTTCGCCGAGTGCGCGCGGCCCGATCTCGCCACAGTGCGAGGCGTCGATCACCACGGGGAGCCCGTCGAGTTCACCGGCACCGGTCTGCTCGCCCGCTGCTTGCAGCACGAGACCGATCACCTCTTCGGCACGGTCTTCGGCGACCGCGTCCCCGACCGGGCCCGCAAGAAGCTCTACAAGCAGCACCATGCCCTCGCCGAGGACTATCCCGACGATTGGCCCGTCTCGCCCATGCGCGAGGACTGACTCTCCGAACCACTTTTGCCGGGTTATGGCCCTTCAAGATGGCCCTGAGGGGCCACAACCCGGCAAAAGTCGGACCCGAAGGGTCAGCGCGGGCGGAAGTGCCAGCAGGCGATGGCGGTGGAGGCGGCCACATTCAGCGAGTCGATGCCTGCAGCCATCGGGATCGTGACGCGGTGGTCGGCGGCTCGCTGCCAGTGCTCGGTCAGGCCCGGGCCCTCCGAGCCGATGACCACGGCCAGCCGCTCACCGGCTTCGGGTTCGAACTCGTCCAGCGGCACCGAATCGGCGGCCAGCGACATCGCGTAGCTGGTGAAGCCATGCGCACGCAGCAGCTCGGGTGCGCCGTACCAGTCGTCGATCCGCGCATAGGGCAGCGAGAAGACCGCCCCCATGGCGACCTTCACCGATCGTCGATAGAGCGGATCGGCGCAGCGCGGGGACAAGAGCACGGCATCGAATCCGAGCGCCGCGACATTGCGCATGACGGCACCGATATTGGAAGCGGTCATAAGGCGTCCTGGAGCATCTACGGCGCGTGGACTCGGTTCCTACCGGTCGACACGCCGATGAAATGAACATCGCGTCTCCGCAGATCAGAAGGTAAATACGGCCGCTCGGTCGTCATCGTCGGCCGGCTAGGAGTGTTCAATAAACCCTATGTGCCTCACTCCCCCACACACTGCCATGCTGGGACTGCGCAGCGGCGACCTGAGCTTGGGCTGATGGCACTCATCGGACTCGTTCGGGTCGGGACAGACCCTCAGGACGCGAGGTTGCAACGGCAAGCACTCGAGCCGATCTGCTCACGTCTCTTCGAGGAGACAGCATCGCGTCAACGCCTGATCAAGAACCGCTCCGGGCTCCTCGCTGCTGTGGCGGAGGTCGGCGACGGGGATGTGCTTACCGTGACCCACGCACGGAGCCTGAGCACGAGCATGGTCGACGGACTCGAGGCACTGCTGGACCTCGTTGACCGAGGAGTCGCAGTGAAGGTCCTCAATGGCCTCGCCGCGGGCGAGCACGCCGGAGACTCGGAGCTCCTCGCTGACATCCGCGAGCTCAGACAACTACGTCGAGAGCTCCAAAGCTCCCGCATCCGGGCCGGCATCCAGACGGCACGGGAACACGGAGGCAGCCACGGCCGACCACGCACCATCAGCGACGAGACGCAGCGCGAGATTAGGATGCGGAGAGATCGAGGAGAATCGTTGCGCAGGATCGCCGGAAGTGCTGGCGTGTCGATTGGAACCGCCCACCGCGTGCTGGCGCGACAAGGGCCTAGTCAGGGCACGTTGTCCCCTCAGCCATGAGCTGAGTCGGTATCGACCGTAACGTGAGTCGGTAGCGCCTTTGTCGCGTGGTGGAGCAATAGCTAGGAGACGGATGACCGAGGATGAGGCACGCGCGGCAGCGCGGGCATTGCTGCCCCACGGCGGGAGCGATCCGCTGACGCTGGCGGAGCTTGAGCAGTACCTTGCCGCCGCGGCTGACCTGCTGCGAGGCAGCATCGACCAGGCCGACTTCAAGGCGTACATCTTCCCGCTGATGTTCTTCAAGCGGATCAGCGACGTCTACCTCGAGGAGTACGCCCAAGCGCTGGACGAGTCCGGGGGCGACCACGAGTTCGCCCTGTTCGCGGAGAACCACCGCTTCGTGATCCCGCCCGGCAGCCACTGGGAAGACGTGCGCACCCACGCAGCGAACATCGGCACCGCCTTGCAGACTGCGTTCCGCGAGATCGAGAAGGCGAACCCCGAGACGCTGTACGGCATCTTCGGCAACGCCAGCTGGACCAACAAGGACAAGCTGCCCGATCGCAAGCTCGCCGATCTCATCGAGCACTTCTCGAGTAAGGCGCTGACCAACGCCGCTGTGCCGCCCGACGTGTTCGGCAATGCATACGAGTACCTCATCAAGAGGTTCGCCGACCAGTCGAACAAGAAGGCAGGCGAGTACTACACGCCGCGCTCGGTGGTCGGCCTGCTCGTCAACATCCTCGACCCCACAGAGGGCGAAACGGTCTACGACCCGGCCTGCGGCACGGGTGGCATGCTGATCGAGGTCATTGAGCACGTGAAGGCCGCCGGCGGCAGCCCCAAGACGCTCTGGGGCAAGCTCTACGGGCAGGAGAAGGTGCTCGCGACCTCCGCCATCGCACGAATGAACCTTCTGCTCCACGGCATCGAGGACTTCAAAATCGTCCGCGAGGACACGCTGCGCAACCCTGCCTTCTACACGGGAAACAACCTCGCGCAATTCGACTGCGTCGTCGCCAACCCGCCGTTCTCGCTCAAGAACTGGGGCGAGCCCGAGTGGGCATCCGACAAGTGGGGCCGGAATACGCTCGGTGGTGTCCCCCCTAAGGGGTACGCCGACTGGGCGTGGGTCCAGCACATGCTCACCTCGGCGAAGCCGAAGACTGGGCGCGTCGCGGTGGTCCTGCCCCAGGGCGCGCTCTTCCGACAAGGCGCTGAGGCGCGGATCCGCACCCAGGTGCTCAAGTCGGACCTCGTCGACGCGGTCATCGGCTTGGCTCCCAACCTGTTCTACGGCACCGGTCTCGCCGCCTGCGCGCTCATCCTCCGGCAGGTGAAGCAGCCCGGTGAGAAGGGCAAGGTGCTCTTCATCAACGGTGAAGACCTGTTCAAGCGCGGACGTAACCAAAACACCCTCCAGCCTGAGCACGCCCAGCAGATTCTCGATGCCTATGACCTCTACTCCGACATCGAGGGCCGCTCGCGCGTCGTCGACTTGGCCGAGATCGAGGGCAACGACTACAGCCTGAATATCCCGCTCTACGTGGCCCCACACGACACCGGTGAGAAGCTCACGTTCGCGGACGCTCTAGCCAATCTCGAGACGGCGCATGCCGAGGCAACCAAGACGCGTGCCGCGCTGGAGGCCGAGCTGGTGAAGTGGGGGCTATCTGTATGAGCACCAGGATCACGCAGCGCGAGCTGGAGAACTACCTGTGGGGCGCGGCGATCGTGCTCCGCGGTCTCATCGACGCCGGTGACTACAAGCAGTACATCTTCCCTCTGGTCTTCCTGAAGCGGATCTCTGACGTCTACGACGAGGAGCACGCCGCCGCGATGGAGGTGTACGACGATGAGGAGCTCGCCGACCTCCCGGAGAACCACCGCTTCGCCATCCCCCACGGCTGCCACTGGAACGACATCCGCGGCGTCACGCACAACATCGGCGCGGCACTCCTGCACGCCATGCGCTCCATTGAGAAGGCCAACCCCGACACACTCCCCGGCGTGTTCGGCGACGGCGACTGGGGCAACAAGGACCTGCTCCCGGACTCGACGCTGGCCGACCTCTTCGAGCACCTCTCCACCAAGACGCTCTCGATCGCCAACCTGCCCGAAGACGAGCTCGGCAACGGCTACGAGTACCTGATCAAGAAGTTCGCCGACGACTCCGGTCACACGGCGCAGGAGTTCTACACCAACCGCACGCTCGTGCACCTGATGACGAAGATGCTCGAGCCGCAACCCGGTGAGTCGGTCTACGACCCCACTTGCGGAACCGGTGGAATGCTTATCTCCACCGCCGCCGAGCTCAAGCGGCAGGGCAAGGAGTGGCGCAACCTGCGCCTCTACGGTCAGGAGCTCAACTACGGGACCTCGGCCATCGCGCGGATGAACCTGTTCCTCCACGGCATCACCGACGGCCACATCGCCCATGGTGACACCCTCAGCCGACCGGCGTTCCTTGACGGCAAGGGCCATCTGCAGACCTTCGATGTCGTGCTGGCAAACCCGCCCTACTCCATCAAGGCATGGAACCGCGCTGCGTTCGCCAAGGACCCGTACGGTCGGAACGTGTGGGGAGTGCCACCTCAAGGACGCGCCGACTACGCATTCTTCCAGCACATCGCCAAGAGTCTCGACTCCAAGGCCGGACGAGCGGCCATTCTGTTCCCCCACGGCGTGCTCTTCCGCCGAGAAGAGGCAGCCCTGCGTGAAGCTCTGGTGAAGTCCGACCTCATCGAGTGCGTGCTCGGACTCGGTGCCGGACTGTTCTACAACAGCCCCATGGAGGCCGTGGTCGTCACGCTCCGCGCCAACAAGCCCGCCGAGCACCGGGGCAAGGTGCTGTTCATCAACGCCGTGAAGGAAGTCGCCCGCGAACAGGCACAGTCCTTCCTCCGCGAGTCGCACCAGCACAGGATCCTGGACGCCTATCACGCATTCGAGCCACAGGACGGGTTCGCTGCTGTTGCCACTCTCGACCAGATCGTCGACAAGGACCACAGTCTCGCGATCCCGCTATACGTCGCCGGCACATCCGGCAAGGAAGCCGATGAGCACGTCGATGTCGGCGATGCCGTGGCCCAGTGGGGAGCTGCCGCGCAGGTGTCAGATCAGGCAATTACTGACGTTCTCGCGCTGCTGAGAGCGGAGGTGACCGCGTGAGCCTCAACCTCGACAAGTCGCACTGGACGCGGGTCACCTTCGGAGACGTTGTTCGCAACGTCAATGAGACCGTCCGTGATCTCGAAGCGGCCGGCATCGACCGCGTCATCGCGATGGAGCACATGGACCCCGGCGAGCTGAAAATCAGCCGGTGGGGTTCAACAGAGGACCGCACGACCTTCACGCGGCGCGTGAAGCCCGGCCAAACACTCTTCGGCAAGCGCCGCGCATACCAGCGCAAGGTCGCCTACGCCGAGTTCGACGCCGTCTGTTCTGGTGACATCTATACCTTCGAGTCCGATGAGACGCAGCTTCGCGGAGACCTGCTTCCATTCCTGGTCCGGTCGAACGGCTTTTTCGAGCATGCTCTCGGCACATCAGCCGGCTCGCTTTCACCGCGCACGAACTGGCGTGAGCTGAAGGACTTCGAGTTCGGCCTCCCTCCACTCGACGAGCAGAAGCGAATCGCTGACCTCCTCTGGTCCGTCGAGCGCCATCGGGTCAACACGCTGAGTTCCGAAATGGAGGTGTCAGGTGCGAAGTCATTGATGCTTGCCGAGCGCCTAGCCTCGGGTGCGGAGGAGCGCGGCTGGCCCCTAGAGCCCGTATCGGAGCTTGTTACTTCGGGGCCGACGAACGGGAAGTCTGCCCGCGCTAACGACGAGCAGCGAGGCGTGCCGACCTTAAGCATCAGCGCCGTGCGCGATGGCGGGGTGCGTGGCGGTGACTCTGTGAAGTGGATCGAGGTTGACCCCGACTCGGTGAGCTCGTTCCGCCTTCAGCCAAGTGACTTCCTCGTCGTGCGTGGCAATGGCAACCGCTCGCTGACCGGTCGTGGTGGCCTGGTCAATGGCGGCCTTCCCGTGGGTTGCATCTATCCGGACCTCCTCATCCGCCTTCGATTCAATCCAGACCGGATGCTGCCGGCCTTCGCGACCGAACAGTGGAACAGCGCAGCCGTGCATGCGTCGCTATTGGAGAACGCCAAGTCGACGAATGGGATCTGGAAGATCAACGGCAAGGACATCAAGTCCCATCAACTGGTAGTTCCGCCGCTCAGGGATCAGGTCCAAATCCTGGAGGAGACGGCATCATTTGACGAAGCGCTCGATGCCGCGCGGGCCGAGGTTTCGACTCTTGAGGTACTGAGCTCTGCATTCCTGAGTGAGATTTTCGGAGGCGACTGATGGCGCAGTTCAACGAGGCGAACTCAGTCCGCGACTTCATCCGGGACCTGGTGAAGTCCATCGACGTCCAATTCGTGCCCGGCAACGAACTGCCCCGTCGTACAGACGAGGTGTTGCTGGAAGGCGTGCTGAAGAGAGCGTTGATCAATCTCAACCCGGAGATCGAGGCGGATCCTGCTAAGGCGGAGGAAGTCATCTACAGCCTCCGCGCGATCCTGATCGCGGCTCGCAACAGCCCACATCCGGTGGTTGCCAACGAGGAGTTCATGGCGTTGCTGACCGGGCAGAAGTCGATGCCGTTCGGGCCGAACGGCGAACACACCACGGTTCGGCTGATCGACTTCGACCATGTCGACGAGGACTCGTCGAACGAGTGGATCGTCTCGACCGAGGTGACCTTCAAGCAGGGTCGGCTGGAGAAGCGGTTCGATCTCGTGCTGTGGTGCAATGGTCTGCCTCTCGTGGTTGGCGAGGCGAAGACGCCGATCCGTCCGGCGTACACGTGGATCGACGGGGCCGCGCAGATCCACGACGACTACGAGCAAAGTGTCCCGCAGTTCTTTGTGCCCAACGTGTTCTCCTTCGCGACCGAGGGCAAGGACTTCCGTTACGGCACCATCGGCATGCCTGTCGATCTCTGGGGCCCCTGGCGCGAAGACCCTACTGATGAGGATGCGCCGGCGAAGATCGGTCTCGTCGCGGTCCAAGAGGCCGTCGAAGGCGTCCTCACTCCCCGTGCGGTGCTCGACTTTCTGCGGTTCTTCACCCTCTACGCGACTGACAAGAAGCACCGCAAGATCAAGATCATCGCGCGATTCCAGCAGGTCCAGGCGACCAATCTGATCGTCGACCGAGTACTGCTCGGCAAGGTCAAGCAGGGCCTGATCTGGCACTTCCAGGGCTCGGGAAAGTCGCTCCTCACGGTCTTCACTGCGCTCAAACTGCGCGCGATGGCCGAGCTCACGAACCCGACGATCTTGATCGTGGTCGACCGCATCGACCTGGACACCCAGATCACAGGCACCTTCAACGCCTCGGACGTCTCGGGCTTGGTGTCGACGGACTCGCGAGCGCAGCTCCAGACATTGCTCAGCCAGGGCGCGCGGAAGATCATCATCACCACGATCCACAAGTTCGGCGAGGCACCTGGTGTCCTCGACGCTCGGCAGAACATCATTGCGATGGTCGACGAGGCTCACCGCTCGCAGGAGGGCGACTATGGGCAGAAGATGCGTGAGGCCCTGCCCAATGCGTACGTCTTCGGTCTGACCGGTACGCCGATCAATCGGCGCGACCGCAACACGTTCAAGTGGTTCGGCGCACCCGAAGACGAGGGCGGGTACCTGTCACGGTACTCATTCCAGGACTCCATCCGCGACGGTGCGACCCTTCCGTTGCACTTCGAGCCACGACTCTCAGAAATCCACATCGACCAGGAAGCGATCGACGCGGCGTTCGAGGAACTCGCCACGGATCGCGATCTGTCCGAGAGCGACAAGATCACCCTCTCGAAGAAGGCGGCCTCGATCGAGGTGCTGATCAAGACGCCCTCGCGCATCGCGAAGATCGCTGCCGACATCGCCGCCCACTTCCAAACCAAAGTGGAGCCGCAGGGTTTCAAGGCGCAGGTCGTCGCGTACGACAAGGCCTCCTGCGTCGCGTACAAGAACGAGCTCGACAAGCACCTTGGGCCCGAAGCATCGACCATCGTCATGTCGAAGACCCGAGGTGACTCGCCCGACTGGGCGAAGTGGACCCCAGGTGCCGAGGAGCTTGAGCAGGTTGTCGCGCGGTTCAATGACCCGACCGACCCGCTCGAGATCATCATCGTGACGGCGAAGCTGCTGACCGGGTTTGACGCTCCGATCCTCTACTGCCAGTACCTCGACAAGCCGCTGAAGGAGCACACGCTGCTCCAAGCGATCACTCGCACCAACCGGGTGTACCCGCCGGACAAGACCCACGGCCTGATCGTCGACTACCTCGGCATCTTCGACGACGTCGCCAGATCCCTCTCCTTCGATGAGCAGGCCGTCCGGGAGGTCGTCTCCAATATCGAGGAGCTCAAGACTCAGCTCGCGCCGGCGATGGCTGCCGCACTTGCGTTCTTCCCCGGGGTCGACCGCACGGTAGGCGGGTACGAAGGCCTCGTCCAGGCGCAATCCGTGATCGCTGACGATGTCACGAAGGACGCCTTCGGAGCGGCCTACAGCGTGGTGTCGCAGTTGTGGGAGGCGCTCAGTCCCGACCCCATGCTGGGCGAGCATCGCGACGACTACCGCTGGCTCACGGATGTCTACGAGTCGGTGCGCCCCTCCGACATCACGGGGCGACTCGTGTGGCACGCGCTCGGAGCCAAGACAATCGACCTGATCAACGAGCACGTCGCCGTCGAGATCCCGCAGAACACCGAGACGATCGTGCTCGATGCTCAGACGATCGAAGACCTGATGACCGGTCGGCGCACCGACATCCCCACCGAAGAAATCGAGCGTCAGATCACCGCACGCATCGCCCGGCACCTGCATAACCCGGTCTTCGTCGAACTCGGCCAGCGCCTCAACGACCTGCGCGAGCGCTACGCCGACATCCAACAGTCCAGCCTCGACTTCCTCCGAGAGCTTCTCGAACTCGCCCGCGACACCGTTGCTGCCGAGAAAGCAGTAGACGAGGTACCCCGTGAAGAGCAGGGCAAGGCGGCACTGACTGAGCTGTTCGACGCTCTTAAGGGCGATCAGACCCCGATCATCGTCGAGAACGTCGTCAACCGGATCGACGAGGTCGTCCGTGGGGTCCGCTTCGAGGGGTGGCAGTCCACGATCCGCGGCGACCAGGAGGTCCGCCAAGCTCTGCGGAAGACCCTCTACGTCCAGTTCAAGATCCGCGACAACGACGTCTTCGAGAATGCCCTCGGCTACGTTCGGGAGTACTACTGATGAGAGTCCGACAGTTCCGACTGGAGCGTTACCGATCCATTCTCAAAAGCGAGGGAATGGATCTAAGGACCAAGACTGTACTCGTTGGCCCGAATAACGAAGGGAAGTCGAACATCCTTCGTGGTCTGGTTGTTGGGCTGCGAGCAATCTCCGACATCGGTGACCGTAGGCCGTATCCCACAAGCGGCCGCGCGCGACGAGAGGACTGGGATTTCGAAACGTACACGTGGGAGTCGGATCTTCCCGACGTCGTTCGAGAGACGAAGCCGAACTCAGCCACCGTTCTGGAGTTTGACTTCGAGCTCAGTGAAGAGGAAGTCGACGAGTTCAAGTCGCGCACAAAGAGCGGTAATAACGGTACCTTGAAGGTCCGACTCCGTCTCTACCGTGAACGACGTGAGATGGAGATTATCAAGCAGGGACCGGGTAGCAAGAAGATTAACGAGAAGCAGGTCGTCATCGCGAAATTCATTTCTGAGCGAGTTCGCGTTCAGTACATCCCTGCATCCCGTCCTGCGGTCGAGTCAGTCGCATTGATGCGCGCTGAGGTACGCTCCCGTCTTGCGGCATTGGAGAGCGATCAGCAGTATCGAGAGGCGCTGGACGTTGTGCTTGGTCGCCGGAAGGATGCCTTGGCACCGCTCGGCGCATCGGTTACCGAAGCGCTTCGACGATTCCTCCCGAACGTCAGATCCGTCGATATTGAGCCAAGCGGACACGACTACTTCGGAGTAAGCTCGTGGGCCAGGGCAGCTTTTGACTTCATGGTCGACGACGGCGTGAAAACACCGCTCGCGTCGAAGGGTGACGGTGTGCAGCGCCTCGCTGCCATCTCTTTAGCGCACTCTCTGACACAGACAACCAAAAATGCCGACCTGATTCTCGCCGTCGAAGAACCCGAGGCCCACCTTCATCCCGCAGCGGTGCACGAGCTTCGCGTTGTCCTGGACGAGATCGCCCAAGATCAACAGGTCGTTATCACAACCCATAGCGCATTGCTCGTGAGTCGTGACGATATCGCAGGCAACGTTATTATCCGGCAGAACCGCGCAGTTCAGGCGGAGTCGCTCGGTCAGATCCGCGATGTCCTCGGGGTTCGCATCGAGGATAACCTCCACTCGGCGAGCGTCATCTTGCTCGTTGAAGGGCTCGGCGACAAGAGAATCGTCGAGGCGCTCCTGGCTGCTCAAAGCACGATAATCAAAGCCGCGCTGGCAGACGGGACGCTGCGCATCGAGATCACCACCGGCGCACCCAATATTGCGTACCAGTTCCGTCACTTCTATGACGGTGTCTGCCGCGTTCACGCTCTACTCGACGATGACGCTGCAGGGCGCAAGGCTCTCGAAGCCCTCGAGAAGGAGCACGGATTCAGCTATCTTGACGCGACCATGGTGACGGTCGTCGGCATGAACGACTCGGAGGTGGAAGATCTGTTCGACGAAGCATTCCTGGGACCGGACATCCTCGCTCGATTCAACGTGACCCTGGATCCTGCTCACACTCACCCGCAAAAGAAGTTCAAGCTGCGTATGCAAGACTACTTCGCAGGCTCCGGTCAAGGTTGGACTAAGGCGATCGAGGACGACCTCAAGACCCTCGTTGCCGATGCCGTCGAGCGCGATCCGGTCGCCGCCCTTCGGGCCGAACGAAGAGGACCGCTCGATGCCCTCGTTCGCGAAATTGAATCCAAGCTAGAATCGTCGTGACCCTCTGCAGCGACCCGATTCCCTGTCCAATAGGCGCTGGGGCAACCACCCCACTATGCTTCCTGTTCCTATCGCGTCGCGTAGAACGCCACGGCCGCCGACGCCGCGACGTTCAGCGAGTCCACGCCGCGCATCATCGGGATCGTCACCCGGCGGTCGAGCCGACGATCGGCCTGGCGCGTCAGCCCGTGTCCCTCCGTCCCGAACACCAGCGCCAGATGCGGGTGACCCTCGGCAACCAGATCGTCGAGTGTGATCGCTCCCTCGCCAAGCGTCATGCCGGCCACGACGTACCCGTGCTCCTTGATCATGTCGATGTCGCCAGGCCATGAGTCGATGCGTGCCCACGGAACCTGGAAGACTGTCCCCATCGACACCCTGATCGAGCGGCGATACAGCGGGTCCGCACAGCTGGGAGTGACCAGAACACCGTCCACACCGATCGCCGCAGCCGACCTGAAAGCGGCACCAAGATTCGTGTGGTCCACAATGTTCTCGAAGATCGCGATCCGTGACCGTGTCCTCGTATTCGAGGAGAACTGCGGGGTTTCACGACCGCCCACGTTGGTGTGATCGACCAGATCCTCGGCCACGAGCACACGATGAGCCGAGGCCAGCACCACCTCGGGAGTCGCCGGTTCGGGCCGCTCCATCGCCGCCAACGCGCCACGATGCACGTGGAATCCGGTGACCTGCTCGATCGTCTTCTCATCGAGGACGTAACAGGGCGCATCGGTCGTCTGCAGCACATCGGCTAGTGACTCCATCCACCGCGGGGCGAGCAGAAGGGAGCGGGGACGGTGGCCCGCCTCGACGGCCCGGCGCACGACCTTCTCCCCCTCGGCGATGTAGAGGCCGCGCTCGGTCTCCAGGAGCTTGCGCAGGCTCACGTCGCGTAGATCGGTGTAGTCGCGCAAACGCGGATCGTCCGCGCCCGCGACCTGAATCAGCTCGGCCACCGATCTAGGCTACGGAGTATGAGCCTTGAACGACCCGTGACCCCCGACCCGTATCCGCTTCTCCCGGCCGCGGCCGTCTTCGATGTGCGCAGCGACGATATCTCCGACGGTCTGCCACTCAAGGACGACCAGGTCAACGCGGCCGGTGACACCTCGCCGCATCTGGCGTGGGGTGATCCGCCGGAGGGAACCAAGTCCTTCGTCGTGACATGTTTCGATCCCGATGCGCCTATCGTGTCCGGCTTCTGGCACTGGGTGGTCGTGGACCTGCCGGCCGACACCCGCGAGCTGCCGGCCGGAGCCGGTGCCTCGGATGACAGCCTGCCGGGGGCGGCCTTCCATGTCCGCAACGACGGCGGCGGGCTGAACTTCATGGGTGCCGCCCCGCCGAAGGGCGATCAGGTACACCGCTACTACTTCGTGGTCCACGCCGTCGGCGAGGAGTCCCTCGGCGTCGACGCGTCCGTCTCTCCCGCGGTGGTCGGCTTCAACCTGGCCTTCAAGACCCTCGGCCGCGCCATCCTCCACGGCACCTACCAGCACTGACGACAGAACCCGTTGAGTGGGACGTTCGGACGGCTGATTCGCCGTTTTCACCGTCCAAACGTCCCACTCAACGGGTTTTGGGTGAGGTCAGGCGGTGGGGTCGCTCTCGGCAGGCGCTCCCTCATCGTCATCGGGGCGGGCGACCGGGGACTCGGCTTGGCGAGCGGCCTTGATGGCCTCCTCCACCGCCGAAGAGGTGTCCTCGCTGGCGACCGGAGCCTCGTCGACGATCTCCTCGTCCAGATCGACCTCGCGACGGCTACCCCCGCTGTCGACAGGGATGTCACCGATCGCACCGCCGAGCGTGCCGAGAGCCTTGGTGAGCTCGGCCGGAATGATCCAGGTCGACGCGTTCTCGCCCGAGGCGATCTTCGGCAGCGTCTGCAGATACTGATACGAGAGCAGCTTCTGATCGGCGTTGCCGTTGTGGATCGCCTGGAAGACGGTCTCGATGGCACGGCCCTCACCCTGGGCGCGGAGGATCGCAGCCTGCCGCTCGCCCTCCGCCGACAAGATCGCCGACTGCTTCTCACCTTCGGCCTTGAGGATCGACGACTGCTTCTCGCCCTCGGCAGTCAGGATCGCCGACTGCCGCTCACCCTCCGCGGTCAGGATCGCCGCCCGCTTGTCACGGTCGGCACGCATCTGCTTCTCCATCGCGTCGATGATGGTGGGCGGCGGGTCGATGCTCTTCAGCTCGACTTGGTTGACCTTGATGCCCCAGCGCGCCGTCGCGGAGTCGAGCTCGGCACCGAGCGTGCGGTTGATCTGGTCACGGCTGGTTAGCGTGTGCTCCAGCGTCATGCCGCCGATGATGTTACGGACAGTCGTCATCGTCAGCTGGTGGATCGCGTCGATATAGCTGACGATCTCGTATGTCGCCGACACCGGATCGTTGACGGTGAAGTAGATCACCGTGTCGATCTCCACCGTCAGGTTGTCCTCGGTGATGACGCCCTGCGGCGGGAAGGAGACGACCTGCTCACGCTGATCGACTCGGTACCTGACCCGATCCAGGAACGGGATGATCAGGTGCGGTCCTGAGTTCAGCGATGTGCGATAGCGGCCGAGCCGCTCCACGATGCCGGCGTGATTCTGCGGGATGATCTTGACCGACATCGAGACGACGACCACGAGGAGCAGGACCACGAGGCCGACGAAGACGGCGAGGGCGGAGGCCACCATTGTCGTTCTTCCTTTCAGTGATGGGCGGCGGTGACACGCGCGATCGGGCCTTCGATGGCCACGACGAGCACCTCCGTCCCGGGTTCGAAGGTCGTATCAGCATCGAGTACGCGGGCGGTCCAGCGCTGGCCGTCGATCATGACCTGTCCAGCGTGGGCGGAGACCTGCTCATCGACCGTGGCGTACCGGCCGACGAGACCGTGCTGGCCGGAGGGCAGTGTGGGTCCGCGGTGGATGCGCTTGACCATCTTCGGCCGGACCAGTGTCAGCATGCTGCCCGAGACACCGCCGAAGACCAGCAAACACAGGACGAACGGCGCTCCGAGTGCGGCGACAGCGGCGGCAGCGAAGGCACCGACACCGAACATCAGGAAGACGAACTCCATGCTGGCGATCTCGACGACCGACAGCACGACGCCGATCGCCGTCCAGGTGAGCCAGATATCGTCGCCGAGCCAGTCCATGATCTATGTCTCTATCACGAAGCGGCGCGCCGCGCCGCGGGCTGTCGTCGGGCGGTGAAGCGACCGCGGTCCTCGCGGAGTTCGAGGCGCTGGCCGAAGGCTCTACTCAGCACATCGGAGGTCAGGACCTCGCGCAGCGGGCCTCGCCCGATGACCTTTCCCTCCGCGAGGATCAGCGCGTGCGTAAAGCCCTGCGGGATCTCCTCGACGTGGTGGGTGACGAGGACGAAGGCCGCGCCGGCTGGGTCGCTGGACAGGACATCCAGGCTCGCGAGCAGATCCTCGCGCGCGCCGAGATCGAGTCCGGCCCCCGGTTCGTCGAGCAGCACAGCCTCGGGATCGGTCATCAGCGCGCGGGCGATGAGGACCCGCTTCTTCTCCCCCTCGGACAGCGTGCCGAAGCTGCGGTCGGCGAGGGGCGCGATGCCCAGCTCCGCGAGCAGCTGGTCGACCCGGCCGAAGTCGTGTTCGTCGTACTCCTCGTTCCAGCGGCCGACCACGGCGTACGCGGCGGAGAGCACCACATTGCGCACCGCCTCGCGCGCCGGGATGCGGTCGGAGACCACGGTGGAGGTGTGCCCGATCCGGGTGCGCAGTTCGAAGACGTCGACCTGGCCGAGGGTCTCGTCGAGGATGCGGACTCGGCCCGCGGTGGGGTGCAGCGAGGCGCCGAGGATCTGCAGGAGGGTCGTCTTGCCGGCTCCGTTGGGCCCGATGACCACCCAGTGCTCACCGGCTTGGACGGTCCAGGACACCGAGTCGAGGAGCTTCCTGCCTGAACGGATGACCGTCACGTCGTCCAGCTCGAAGACAGCTGACATGCATCCTCCTGGTCGCGACGGCCCGGTCATCCCAACCTATCGTGTCGCCGGTGAGGGCTGACGCTACCCTCGACTCGATGACCTCCGAGCATGTTCCCGCAGCCCTCCATCTCACCGTGCCGACAGTGCTGGTGACGTTGATCGGACCCGACCGCCCCGGCGTCTCGACCCGTCTGTTCGCCGAGGCGGCGGACTTCGATGTCGAGGTGATCGATGTCGAGCAGCTCGTGGTGCGCGGACGACTGGTGCTGAGCACCCTCCTGACCGAGCCGGAGTCGCCGGAGCAACTCGAGGAGGCCATCCGCGCTTTCGCCGCACCGCTGGGCCTCGAGGTGTGGTTCGAGCACGGCGTGGGCGACAACCGTCCCCGGCGGATCGGACGTGCCCAGGTCATCGTGCTCGGTGGACCGCTCCGGCCGTCCGCGATGTCGGCCATCACCGACGGCATCCGCCGCCTCGGGGGCAATATCGACCGCATCGTCCGCATGGCGCGCTATCCGGTGACCGCGATCCGCATGGAAGTGTCCGGCGCGGATCCCGATGCCCTGCAGCGCGACCTCGCCAGCATCGGCCACGCCGAGGGAGTCGACGTGGCGGTCCAGGAGAACGGCATCGGACGCCATGCCCAGCGCCTCGTGGTCATGGACGTCGACTCGACGCTCATCCAGGGCGAGGTCATCGAGATGCTCGCCTCGCACGCCGGCTGTGAGGCTCAGGTCGCTGAGGTCACCGAGCGGGCCATGCGCGGAGAACTCGACTTCGCCGACTCACTCCGCGCTCGCGTGGCGCAGCTCGAAGGCATCCCGGCCAGCGCCCTCGATGACGTCTACGCCAGCATCGCCTATACACCGGGCGCGCGGACGATGATCCGTACGCTCAAGCGCCTCGGCTACCGATTCGCGCTCGTCAGCGGCGGTTTCACGCAGATCATCGAGCGGATCGCCGAGGAGCTCGGCATCGACTACTTCGCGGCCAACGAACTGGAGATCGTCGACGGACACCTCACCGGCCGCGTCGTGGGCGAGGTCGTCGACCGCGCCGGGAAGGCGACGGCCCTGCGTCGGTTCGCGGCCGAGGCTGGTATCGCCGAGCGCAACACCGTGGCGATCGGCGATGGCGCCAATGACCTCGACATGCTTGCTGCCGCCGGCCTGGGCATCGCCTTCAATGCCAAGCCCCTCGTCCGCGACCAGGCGCGCACCAGTGTCAACGTGCCCTATCTGGACACTGTGGTGTTCCTCATGGGCATCACCCGCGAAGAGGTCGAGGCGGCCGACGCCGCCGACCAGACCTGACCGAGGGCGCCGCCCGTCGGCACCGTCACTCGTCGTCTTCGAGACGGAAGCCCAGCTTGAGCGTCACCTGGTAGTGCTCGACCTCATCGTCGACGATCTGCCCGCGGATACCGACCACCTCGAACCAGTCCAGGTGGCGCAGGGTCTGGGAGGCGCGCTTGATGCCGCTCTGCACAGCCTCGGTCACGCCCTCAGGCGAGGTTCCGACGATCTCGGTCACACGGTACGTACGGTTACTCATGCGTCCCATCATGCCCCTCCCCTCGCCCTGCAGGCGACCAGGGAGGTCAGCGTAGAGTGGAGAGCGTGAAGCTTCGAAGGAAGCGCGATGAGGTGCACTCGATCACCTCGGCCGCTCAGTCGCACAGTGAGGCCACCTGGTCACGCGAGAAACGCTATGCCATCTCGATGGCGATCCGCACGGTGTGCTTCCTCGGAGCGGTCGCCGCGAGCGGCCCCCTGCGCTGGACCCTGCTGGTCGGGGCCGTCTTCCTTCCCTATGTCGCCGTGATCTTCGCCAACTCGCCTGCCCGCAAGGCCAGCGACGGTCCCTCACCCTTCGGACACGAGCGTCCCGAGCTCGAGCGGTCACGCCGCGAGCTCGACGAGGACTAGATCGGTGCTGCGTTTCCTGTGGACCCCCCGCTGGCTGGGGTTCGGTGCCTTCGTCATCGCCCTGGCCGTGACCTGCGTGCTCCTCGGAATGTGGCAGCACGACCGGCACGAGCAACGCCAACAGCGCAATGCGCAGGTCGAGAACCATGCCGAGTCCGATCCGGTTCCGATCCAGCAGGTGGCTCCACCCGGCACAGAGTGGCCCGCCGAGGACGAGTGGACCCAGGTGACCGCCACCGGTCGTTACGACGCCGAGCGCGAGGTGCTGGTCAAGTTCCAACAGCGCGGCAGCCAGCCCGGGGTCGACGTCGTGACACCACTCGTCCTCGACGACGGCAGCGCGGTCCTGGTCGACCGAGGATGGGTCCAGACACCGAACACGGCCTCGCGCCCCGACGACATCCCGCCCCCGCCGAGCGGCCGGGTGACGGTGACCGGATGGCTGCGCGCCGACAGCACCAATGACGGACAAGCAGTGCGGCCCGAGGACGGACAGGTCCGGCTGATCAGCAGCAAGGCGCTCGCCGAGCTCGTGCCCCAGGAGCTGGCCACGGGATATATCGCCCTGCGCGAGCAGAACCCTCCCCTGGACGGCCTCGAGCCCTCCGAACCGCCCGAGCTCGGCATGGGCGTCAATCTCTTCTATTCGTGGCAGTGGTACTTCTTCGCCGGGCTGGCTGCCTTCGGTTTCTTCTGGTTCGCGCGGGCAGAGCTGAAGGAACGCCGCCGTGAGCCCCAGTCACACGAGACCGACCAGCTCACGCCAAGCTGATCAGATCGAAGTAGCTGTCGGACCAGATGTCCTCATCCCCATCGGGCAGCAGGAGGACGCGGTCGGGGTCCAGAGCGGCCACGGCGCCCTCATCGTGTGTCACCAGGATGATCGCGCCCTCATAGGAGCGGATCGCCCCGAGGACCTCCTCGCGCGAGGCGGGATCGAGGTTATTGGTCGGCTCGTCGAGCAACAGGACATTGGCCTTCGAGACGATCAGGCTCGCCAGTGCCAGCCGAGTCTTCTCCCCGCCGGACAGCACCGCGGCCGGCTTCGCGACATCGTCGCCGGTGAACAGGAACTGACCCAGGACGCTGCGTGCCTCGGTCTCGGTGAGCTCGGGAGCAGCCCGCTGCATGTTGTCGAGGATCGTGCGGCTCGTGTCGAGGGTCTCGTGCTCCTGCGCGTAATAGCCGAGCTTGAGTCCGTGTCCCGGCCGGATCTCGCCGGTGTCCGGCTCGTCCATGTCGCCCAGGATGCGTAGCAGCGTCGTCTTGCCCGCGCCGTTCAGACCGAGGATCACCACACGGCTGCCCCGGTCGATGGCCAGGTCGACGTCCATGAAGACCTCGAGCGATCCGTACGACTTCGACAGGCCTTCGGCCATGAGTGGCGTCTTGCCGCACGGGGCGGGCTTGGGGAAGCCGATCTTGGCGACCTTCTCGGTCTGCCGCTCGTCTTCGAGCCCCGCCATCATCTTCTCAGCGCGCTTGATCATGTTCTGCGCGGCGACCGCCTTGGTGGCCTTCGCGCGCATCTTCTCGGCCTGCTGCAAGAGCCGTTCAGCCGTCTTGACGGTATTGGCGCGTTCGCGCTTGCGACGCTCCTCGTCGGCCTCGCGCTGCTTCAGATAGGCCTTCCAGCCCATGTTGTAGATGTCGATGACCTGGCGGTTGCCGTCGAGATAGAAGACCTTGTTGACGGTCGTCTCGATGAGGTCGACATCGTGGCTGATGACGATGAAGCCACCGGAGAAGTCCGCGAGGAACTGGCGCAACCAGACGATGGAGTCGTGGTCGAGGTGGTTGGTGGGCTCGTCGAGGAGCAGGATCTCCGCATCGGAGAACAGGATGCGGGCGAGCTCGACGCGGCGACGCTGACCTCCGGAGAGCGTGCTGAGGGGCTGCTCCAGGATGCGCTCGGGCAGAGCGAGCGACATCGCCATGGCATCGGCCTCGGATTCCGCCGCATAGCCGCCCGCTGACTGGAAATCGGCATCGGCCGCCGTATAGCGCTTCATGCCGCGCTCGGCGACCTCGGGTTCGGAGGACGCCATCTCCTCCTCGGCCATGCGCAGTCGGCGCATGGCATCGTCCAGTCCCCGCACCGAAAGGATGCGGTTGCGTGCGCTCACCGTCATGTCGTCGACCCGCGGATCCTGCGGCAGGTAGCCCACGGAGCCGGTGCGGGTGATCGTGCCGGCCGAGGGCTCTCCCCCGGCGCCGGCGAGCATCTTGGTGAGGGTGGTCTTGCCCGCGCCGTTGCGGCCGACCAGGCCGATCTTGTCGCCCTTGGCGACGCGGAACGAGACATCGGACATGAGGACGCGGGCGCCGAAACGCAGCTCCACGCCGGAGGCGGTGATCACGGGAGAACTCCAGAGGACATCAGGGACGGATGGGGCGAGACACGGCATCGTCGCGCGATGCCGGACCGTCACTCTCTCTGGATCAGCACCGGACCATCCTACCGGCCCGCCCCAGGCCGTCCGGACCCGGAGCGGAGGTATAGGCCGTGGGCACGGCAAAGGCGGTGAGCCTTTCCGCAGGTCATCGACCGAAGTGCGGAATGACTCACCGCCCAGGGCGCCGGTGCGGGATAACTCACCGCCCAGGAAGGGTCAGCCGATATTGAAGCCGAGGGCGCGCAACATCTCGCGGCCGTCATCGGTGATCTTGTCCGGCCCCCACGGCGGCATCCATACCCAGTCGATGCGGAACTCGTTGACGATGCCATCGAGCGCCGCGCGGGTCTGATCCTCGATGACATCGGTCAGCGGGCAAGCCGCCGAGGTGAGCGTCATCTGCAGCACCGCATTGCTGTGGTCATCGACATGCGCGCCGTAGACCAGGCCGAGGTCGACGACATTGATGCCGAGCTCGGGGTCGACGACGTCCTTCATGGCCTCGATGACGTCATCGGAGCTGGTGGGCTTCGGGGAGGTGTCGACCTGAGGCAGGTCGGAGTGGTCGGTGGTCATGGTGTCACTTGCCTCTCTCGTCGGACAGGGTCTGATCGGAAGCGGCGAGCGCCTGGGAGGTGGCGTCCTTCCACGCCATCCACCCGAGCAGCGCGCACTTCACGCGCGCCGGGAACTGCGCCACCCCGGCGAAAGCGATGCCGTCCTCGAGCACGTCCTCATCGGGGGTGACCTGGCCGCGGCCGTGCATCACCTCGGCGAAGGAGTCGAGAACCCGCATCGCCTCCTCGACGGTCTTGCCCGGCAGCAGGTCGTACAGCACCGAGGCCGACGCCTGACTGATGGAACAGCCCTCCGCGTCATAGGAGATATCGGACACCCGGTCGCCGTCCAGATGCACCCGCAGGGTGATCTCATCGCCGCAGGTGGGATTGACGTGATGCACCTCGGCCTCGTACGGCACGCGGAGTCCGGCCCCGTGGGGATTCTTGTAGTGATCCAGGATGATCTCCTGGTACAGGGCGTCGACGTCCATGCTCATCCCACCTTGAAGTACTGCTGGGTGTAGCGGATCGCCTCGGCGAGGGCGTCGATCTCGGCCTCGGTCGTGTAGAGGTAGAAGGAGGCCCGCGTGGTCGACTGCACACCGAAACGCCGGTGCGCCGGCTTGGCGCAGTGATGCCCGGCACGCACGGCGACCCCACGCGAGTCGAGCAGCTGCGCGATGTCGTGCGGATGGACCCCGTCGAGCGTGAAGCTCACCGCTCCCCCACGGTCCACGGCCTCAGAGGGACCCACGACCGTGAGACCGTCGATCTCCTGCAGCCGGCCGAGCGCGTAGGCCGTGATCGCCTGCTCGTGCGCGGCGATATTCTCCATGCCGATGGCCGACAGGTAGTCGATAGCGGCACCGAGACCGGCCGACTGCGCGATCGGCGGCGTACCCGCCTCGAAACGGTGCGGCGGCGCGGCGAAGGTGCTCCGCTCCATCGACACCGTCTCGATCATCTCGCCGCCGCCGAGGAAGGGCGGAAGCGAGGCCAGCAGGTCGTAGCGCCCCCACAGCACGCCGATCCCCGTCGGACCGACCATCTTGTGCCCCGTGAAGGCCACGAAATCGGCGCCCAGCGAGGCGACATCGACCGGGATCTGCGGCACTGCCTGCGAGGCGTCGACCGCGACCAGGGCGCCGACCTGATGTGCGCGGGCGATGACGGTGTCGAGCGGGTTGATGGTGCCCAGCATGTTCGAGACCCAGGTCAGCGAGACGATCTTGGTGCGCTCGGTGACGAGCGACTCGAGATCGTCGAGATCCAACCGTCCTTCGTCCGTCACGCCGAACCAGCGCAGCGTCGCGCCGGTGCGCTCGGCGAGCAGCTGCCAGGGGACGATATTGGAGTGGTGCTCCATCTCGGAGATGACGATCTCGTCACCTTCCCCCACGATGCCGCCGTCGCCGAGGACACGCGCGACGAGATTGAGCGCCTCTGAGGCGTTCTTGGTGAAGATCACTTCATCGCGCGAGGGGGCGCCGATGAACCGCGCCACCTTGTCGCGGCCGCTCTCGAAGGCCTCCGTGGCCTCCGCGCCGAGCTGGTGCATCGCACGTGCCACATTGGCGTTGTGCTCCAGATAGTGCCGCTCGATCGCCTCGACCACCTGGCGCGGCTTCTGCGAGGTATTGGCCGAGTCGAGGTAGACCAGCGGCCGATCGCCCGCGAGGGATCGCGCGAGGACCGGGAAGTCCTTGCGGATCGCCTCGACGTCGTAGGCGCTCACAGCGCTGCTGCCGCCTTGACGTACTTGTCGTAACCCTCGGCCTCGAGCTGCTCGGCGAGCTCCTGCCCACCGGACTCCGCGAGCCGTCCCGCCACGAAGACGTGGACGTAGTCGGGCTTGATGTAGTTGAGGATGCGCGTGTAGTGCGTGATGAGCAGCACGCCGCGATCGCCCTGCGCGGTGTAGCGGTTGACGCCATCGGACACGACCCGCAGCGCGTCGATGTCCAGACCCGAGTCGGTCTCGTCGAGGACGGCGAACTTCGGGTTGAGCAGCTCCAACTGCGCGATCTCGTGGCGCTTCTTCTCACCACCGGAGAAGCCCTCGTTGACGCTGCGCTGCGCGAAGGACGGATCCAGCGTGACCCGCTCGAGGGCGGCGTTCACGTCCTTGACCCAGGTGCGGAGCTTCGGGGCCTCACCGTCGACCGCGGTCTTGGCGGTGCGCAGGAAGTTGGCGACCGAGACGCCGGGGACCTCGACGGGGTACTGCATCGCCAGGAAGAGTCCGGCGCGCGCCCGTTCGTCGACGCTCAGCTCGAGGATGTCCTCACCGTCGAGCAGCACCTCGCCCTCGGTGATCTGGTACTTGGGGTGGCCCGCGATCGAGTACGCGAGTGTGGACTTGCCTGAGCCATTGGGGCCCATGATGGCGTGGACCTCGCCGGAGTTGATGGTCAGATCGACGCCGCGCAGGATCTCCTTCTCACCGTCCTCGGTCTCTACCGAGACGTGAAGGTTCTTGATCTCCAGAGTGGACATGCTCTCAGTTCTCGCTTTCGGTGGGGAGATCGACCCAGACGGTCTCTCCCTCGATCTTGGTGGCGTACACGGGGACGGGTTCGGTGGCGGGCAGGCTCAGGGCCTCGCCGGTGCGCAGATCGAAGCGCGAACCGTGGAGGAAGCACTCGATGGTGCAACCCTCCACGTCGCCGTCCGACAGCGGGATCTCGGCGTGCGAACACCAGTCCTGGATGGCATAGACGTCATCGCCTTGGCGGACCAGTGCGATGTCGACGCCGTCGACCTCGATACCGAGCGCCGCGCCCTCCGGCACGTCGCCCAGCGGAGCGGCCTCTTTGAATGACACGGCGGGACTCCTCAGGACTCCAGGCGGCCGACGACGGTCGCCAGCTCGTCCTCGATCGCCGAGGTGAGGCGCTCCTGCAGGTCCGCGACACCGATCCGGCGGATGATGTCGTTGAAGAAGCCGTGCACGACCAGGCGGCGCGCCTCGGTCTCCTCGATGCCACGGCTCTGCAGGTAGAACAGGTGCTCGTCGTCGAATCGACCGGTGGTCGACGCGTGTCCGGCGCCGGCGATCTCACCGGTCTCGATCTCCAGGTTCGGGACCGAGTCCGCCTTGGCGCCGTCGGTGAGCACGAGATTGTCGTTCTGCTCGAAGGTCTCGATACCTTCAGCCACCTTGCGGATGAGCACATTGCCGATCCAGACCGTGTGCGCGTCCTGGCCCTGCAATGCGCCCTTGTAGACCACATTGCTGCGCGTCTTGGGCGCGGTGTGATCGACGAACTGACGATGCTCGAGATGCTGGCCGGCATCGGCGAAGTACACGCCGAACAGCTCAGCGCTGCCCCCGGTACCCCGGTAGTCGACATTCGTCGACGACCGGACGAGATCTCCGCCCAGGGTGAACTCGAAGAACCGCACCTGGGCGTCGCGACCGACCGAGACACCGTTCTGCACAGCGTGCACGGCATCGTCCTCCCAGTCGGCCAGGCTGATCACCGTGAGCTGTGCGCCATCGCCCACGAGATAGGTGACAGTGCTGCCGTAGGTGGCGCTGCCGATGTGATCGAGCAGCACGGTGGCCTTCGCGAAGGGCGCGAGCTTCACGACCGTGTGACCCCACACGATCTGATCGGCGGCCTCCCCGGACCAGTTCAGACGCACCGGCGCGTCGAGCTCGCCGTCGATATTGAGCAGCATGGCATCGGGGGCGTTCTCGACCGCGAGGGCAGCGAGCCGGTCGAGGGGAGCGATCCCTCCGAGAGCCTTGGCCTCCTCACGCGAGATCGTGCTCAGGCTCGCACCCTCGGGGAGCTCCTCGGCGAGCTTCAGCTTCGCCTCGGAGACCGGCCCGTCGAGCAGACCGCGCAACCGCTTGAGGGGCGTGAAGCGCCAGATCTCCTCCAGGCCGGTGGGCTTGGGATGGGCCTCGACGTCGTACGACGGCTCGGGGTGCAGGTGGGACTCGACGTGTTCGAGCTCCAGAGCGCTCGAGAAGTTGTCCACAGTGGCGGTCATGTTTAGCCGACCGCTCCTTCCATTTGGAGTTCGATGAGGCGGTTGAGCTCGAGGGCGTACTCCATCGGCAGCTCACGGGCGATCGGCTCCACGAAGCCGCGGACGATCATCGCCATCGCCTCGTCCTCTTCCATGCCGCGCGACATGAAGTAGAAGAGTTGGTCCTCGCTCACCTTGGAGACGGTCGCCTCGTGGCCGAGGGTGACGTCGTCCTCGCGGACGTCGACATACGGGTACGTGTCCGAGCGGCTGATCTGATCGACCAGCAGGGCGTCGCACTTGACCGTGCTGGCGGAGTGCTCGGCACCGTCCAACACCTGCAGCAGACCGCGGTAGGAGGTGCGGCCCCCGCCTCGGGCGACGGACTTGGACAGGATCGAGCTCGAGGTGCGCGGGGCTGCGTGCACCATCTTGGCGCCGGTGTCCTGGTACTGACCGACACCCGCGAAGGCGATCGACAGCGTCTCGCCGCGAGCGTGCTCGCCCATGAGGTAGACCGCCGGGTACTTCATGGTCACCTTGGAGCCGATATTGCCGTCGACCCACTCCATGGTCGCGCCCTCCTCACAGGTGGCGCGCTTGGTGACCAGGTTGTACACATTGTTCGACCAGTTCTGGATCGTCGTGTAGCGCACCCGGGCGTTCTTCTTGACGATGATCTCCACGACGGCCGAGTGCAGCGAGTCACTGGAGTAGATCGGCGCGGTGCAGCCCTCGACGTAGTGCACGTACGAGTCCTCGTCGGCGATGATCAGCGTCCGCTCGAACTGCCCCATGTTCTCGGTGTTGATCCGGAAATAGGCCTGCAGCGGGATGTCCACATGGACACCCTTGGGCACGTAGATGAACGAGCCACCGGACCACACCGCCGTGTTGAGCGCGGCGAACTTGTTGTCGCCGGTCGGGATGACGGTGCCGAAGTACTCCTCGAAGATCTCCGGGTGCTCCTTCAGGGCCGTGTCGGTGTCCAGGAACAGCACGCCCTGGGCCTCGAGGTCCTCACGGATCGAGTGGTAGACGACCTCCGACTCGTACTGCGCGGCGACACCGGCCACGAGGCGCTGCTTCTCCGCCTCGGGGATGCCGAGCCTGTCGTAGGTGTTCTTGATGTCCTCGGGCAGGTCCTCCCAGCTCTGCGCCTGCTTCTCCGAGGAGCGCACGAAGTACTTGATGTTGTCGAAATCGATGCCCGTGAGGTCAGCGCCCCAGGTGGGCATGGGCTTGCGCTCGAAGAGCTTCAGACCCTTGAGCCGCCGTTGGAGCATCCAGTCGGGCTCGTCCTTCTTGCCCGAGATGTCCCGGACGATGGCCTCGTTGAGGCCGCGTTGCGCGGTGGCACCGGCCACATCGGGATCGGCCCAGCCGAACTCATAGTTGCCGACCTCCTTCAGACCGGGGTTCAGCTCCTCGATCTGATTGGTCTCGTGCGTCGTGGTCATGACGACACCCTCTCTGATGTGGGGGCTTTCGGAAGATGGGTGGTGCAGACACCGTCGCCGTGCGCGATGGTGGCGAGTCGCTGGACGTGCGTGCCCAGGAGCTCGGCGAAGAGCTCGGTCTCCGCATCGCACAGCTGAGGGAACTCCCCCGCGACGTGCGCGACCGGGCAATGGTGCTGGCACATCTGTTCGCCGGCTGGCGAACTGCTGACGGAGGCGGCGAAGCCGTCCTCGGTCAGAGCATGGGCGAGGAGCTGCGCACGCTCCTCGATGGTGTCGACCGAGACGAGCAGCCCGCGGTAGCGCTCCTCGAGTCCGGCCAAGCGGAACCGGGCGAAGGCCTTGACGGCGTCATCTCCGCCGGTGGCGTGCAGATACCGCAGCGCGTCAGCTGCGAGATCGTCATAGGCCTGCGTGAACTGATCTCGTCCGGCGTCGGTAAGCACGAAGACCCGCGCCGGCCGGCCGCGCCGGCGCTGGCCGACGATCCGTTCCTCGCGGGCGGCGATGAGGCCTTGTTCGAGGAGAGCGTCGAGGTGACGACGGACCGCGGCGGGCGTGAGATCCAGGTGCTCGGCGAGGCTCGCGGCGGTCGACGCTCCGTGCGCCAGGAGGGACTCGGCCACACGCAGACGCGTCGGTGCGTCGTCAGTCGACGACGTCGCCTCGAGTGCCTGCATGTTTTTCACAACACCAGTGTGCCGTTATTCATTCCGGCCATTCAACGAAGGATCGCCTTACCCAGCCCGTAACGTTCTGCCGGCGACCATGTACCGGCCCCGGCGGCGCTTCATCGGGCTGGCTCGTCCACCGCGGTATCGAGAGCCCCTCGTCACTGCCGGCGATATCGCCCGGCAGCGCGACCGCGGCGCTATCGTGAGGCATGGCCAGTCCCGCCGCACACATCGACGCCGGTGGACGCGAAGTGCGCGTCTCCAGCCCCGATCGGATCATCTTCGAAGCGACCGATCTCACACCCGATATCACCAAGCTCGAGGTCGTCGAGTACTTCGTCAAGGTCGGTGACGGGCTCATGCGCGCACTCTGTGAGCGGCCCACGACCCTCGAGCGCTGGCCCAAGGGGGTCCGGGAGGACATGGACCTGTCGACGCGCCAGGACAACCATGGCGACGCCTTCTATCAGAAACGTGTGCCCAAGGGCGCACCCGACTACGTCGAGACGGTGCGGATCAACTTCCCCTCCGGACGCCGCGCCGACGAGATCTGCCCCACCGAGATCGCCGTCGCGGCATGGGCGGCCCACATGGGCACGATCACCTTCCATCCCTGGCCGGTGCGCCGCGCGGATGTCGACCGGCCCGATGAGCTGCGCATCGACCTCGACCCGCAGCCCGGCACGGACTTCCACGACGCCCAGCGTGTCGCTCGCAGCGCCAAGGATCTGCTGGAGGAGATCGGGATCCGCGGCTTCGCGAAGACCAGCGGCAATCGAGGGGTGCACGTCTTCGTGCGCATCGAGCCGCGCTGGACGTTCACCGATGTCCGCCACGCGGCACTCGCCTTCGGTCGCGAGCTGTCCCGACGGGATGACCGGGTCACCACCGCCTGGTGGAAGGAGGAGCGAGGCGAGCGCATCTTCGTCGACTTCAACCAGAACGCTCGCGATCGCACCATCGCGAGCGCCTACAGCCTGAGGCCGAAGCCCGGCGCGCCGGTCTCCACTCCCCTCACCTGGGACGAGCTCTTCGATCTCGACGATCCTCGCACTCTCAACCTCACCTCCGTTCCCGGACTGCTGGAGCGCCGTCCCGACGCCTGGTCATCGATCGACGATGAGGCCTTCGGCCTGGAGACGCTGCTCGAGTGGTACGCCCGCGATGAGGAGAACGGCGAGGGCGAGATGCCCTACCCCCCGGACTATCCCAAGATGCCCGGGGAGCCGCGTCGGGTGCAGCCCTCCAAGGCCCGTCACGATTGAGCCTTTTCAAAGTCAGCGCTCCCAGACGGAGGATGTGATTGCACGGTTGCCCCGGCAACCGCCGGATCACATCCTCCGTGCTTCACCCGCCGGGAACGAGGTCAGTGCGCCCCGAGCACCTCGTTGAGGTCATAGCGCGCGACCTCCTCGAGCTGCTCATAGGTGCAGGACTGCGGCTCCCGGTCCTCGCGCCAGCGCTTGAACCGTGCCGTATGCCGGAATCTCGCGCCGTCGCCCTCACCCTCCATGTGCTCGTACCCCACCTCGGCGACGCGCTCGGGGCGCAGTGGCACGAAGGAGAGGTCCTTCGTACCCGTCCATCGGCTCTGTCCGCCCGGGAGCCGTCCGGACGCCTGAGCCTCCTCGTCCTGCCAAGCGGCCCAAGGATGCTCGTCATCCGCCGCGGCGACGAGCGGTGCGAGCTCCTCGATGAGCTCGGCGCGGCGCTGCTCGGTGAAGGATGCCGCGACACCCACGTGCTGGAGCCGGCCATCCGCCGCGTACAACCCAAGAAGCAGCGACCCCAGCAACGGGCGCGCGGGGGTCGAGGTCTTGTGCAACCGGTAGCCGGCGACGACCACGTCGGCGGTACGCGCGTGCTTGACCTTCAGCATCACGCGCCCGTTCGACACATAGGACGAGGCGAGCGGCTTGGCGACGACCCCGTCGAGACCCGCGCCCTCGAAGACCTCGAACCACTCGGTGGCTGTGGTCGTATCGCCGGTGACGCGGGTGACGCTCACCTGTCCGTCCAGACCGTCCAGCTCGGCCACCAGCAGCTCACGGCGCGTCGAGAAGGGTTCCTCGGTGACATCGTCATCGCCGATAGCCAGCAGATCGAAGACGACCAGACGCGCCGGCCACTGCTCGGCCAACAGCGTCACCCGCGATGCGGCTGGGTGGATGCGCTGGCTGAGCAGGTCGAAGTCCAGGCGATCACCGTTCACCACCACGATCTCGCCGTCGACCACACAACGCTCGGGCAACGACTCCTTCACCGCCTCGACGAGCTCCGGGAAGTAGCGGGTCAACGGCTTCGTGGAGCGGCTGGCGATCTCCACCTCGTCACCGTCACGGAAGACGATCGCACGGAAACCGTCCCACTTCGGCTCGTAGACCAGACCACCCTCGATCGCATCGGCCTCGGGCACGCCCGTGACCGACTTGGCGAGCATCGGACGGATCGGCGGCATGACGGGAAGGTCCATGGTCGCAAGGTAACCCACAGGGACGGATCCCGTGCGAATTCGCCACAGCGCGCAACCTAGACTGGACGGGTGCCACAGCCCGCCGTCGATGTCAGTGACCTGGTCATGCGCTACGGCGAGGTCACCGCCGTGGACGGGCTCTCCCTCCGTGTCGAGACCGGCACGATCACCGCCATCCTCGGACCCAATGGCGCCGGCAAGACCACCACTATCGAGACCTGCGAGGGTTTCCGCCGCCCCCAGCAGGGAACGGTGCGCGTCCTGGGGCTCGACCCCGTCAGAGATGCCGCGGAGCTACGGCCGCGCGTGGGGGTGATGCTGCAGTCCGGGGGTGCCTGGCTCGGTGTCCGCGCCGAGGAGATGCTGCGGCACATGGCGTCCCTCCACGCACATCCCCTGGACATCGATGCGCTCATCGAGAGGCTGGGTATCGGGTCCTTCGTCCGCACCGCCTATCGCCGTCTGTCTGGCGGCGAGAAGCAGCGGCTCAGTCTCGCGATGGCGATGATCGGCCGCCCTGAGCTGCTCTTCCTCGACGAGCCGAGCGCGGGACTCGATCCGCAGTCCCGGCGCGCCACCTGGGAGCTGCTCGTCGAGCTGCGCAACCACGGCGTGACCACCGTGCTCACGACACACTTCATGGATGAGGCCGAGGAACTCAGCGACGCCGTCTACATCGTCGACTCCGGCCGGGTCATCGCCGCAGGCACGCCACGCGAGCTCACAGGTGCCGATGCCCGCAACACACTGCACATCGTGGCGCCAGCCGGGCTCGACATCCACGCACTCGCCGGGTGCCTGCCCCCGGCGTCCACCGCCGACGAGCCCGTACCGGGTCAGTACGTCGTCACCGGCGATATCTCACCCGCCCTCGTAGCCCGGGTCACGGCATGGTTCGGCGAGCACGATGTCCTGGTCGAGTCCGTCCTCGTGGAGCGGCGCTCGCTGGAGGACCGTTTCCTCGACCTCACCGGAAAGGCCCTACGGTGACCCTCGACCTGTCCCCCGCGCCCGGCGCCGCCCCGCGCGTCTCGATGCTGTGCGCGCAGACTCTCATGGAGCTGCGATTGCTCGCTCGCAACGGCGAGCAGCTGCTTCTGACCATCGTCATCCCCCTGATCCTCTTGATCGCCGGCACGCAGTCAAGTCGCATCGTCGACCTCGGTCCGGGACGCCCGATCGACATCATCGCCCCCGGTGTGCTCGCCCTCGCGGTGCTCTCCACCTCGTTCACCTCGCTGGCGATCGCGACGGGTTTCGAACGCCGTTACGGCGTATTGAAGCGGCTCGGCGCCTCACCGCTGCCCCGCTGGGGCCTCATGGTGGGCAAGGTCGGCGCCGTGGTGATCGTGGAGATCGTCCAGCTCGCCCTCCTCAGCGCGGTCGCCCTGCTGCTCGGATGGGAGCCTGTCTCCGGGTTCACGCCCTGGCTCTGGGCGATCCTCCTCGTCGTGCTCGGCACTGCCGCCTTCGGGGCACTGGCGCTGCTGATCGCAGGTACGCTCCGCGCCGAGGCCACGCTCGCCGTCGCCAACCTCGTCTACGTGGTGCTGCTCGTCGGTGGGGCGCTGCTGGTACCGCTCGATCGCTACCCGGATGTCGCGCAGAGCGTTCTGGTGCTGCTCCCCTCAGGAGCCCTCGGTGAGGGGTTGCGCGAAACCTTCACTGTCGGGACCCCTCCGCTCCTCGCCATCGCTGTTCTCGCCGGCTGGACCGCTGTCGCCGGCTTCGCCACCGCCAGGAGCTTCTCATGGGAGTGAAGGACCTCGTCCGCACCTCGGATATCCGGCAGCCGACCGTCCTCGGGTGGGCGTGGGCCTCCCTCGTCGCCAATATCGGCATCATCCTCACGGGCGGTCTGGTGCGACTGACCGGGTCAGGTCTCGGGTGCCCCACCTGGCCGCGCTGCACCGAGGAGTCCTTCGTCCCCCACTCGTCACTGGGATGGCACGGAGCCATCGAGTTCGGCAACCGTCTGCTGACCTATGTCCTCATCGCGATCGCGATCGGCACCTTCTTCGCCGTATGGCGCTGGGCCGGAGCGACCAGCACCATGAAACAGCTCACCGTGCTGATCGGCATCGGCATCCCGTTCCAGGGCGTCATCGGCGGCATCACGGTCCTCACCCAGCTGAATCCCTGGGTGGTCGCGCTGCATCTGCTGCTTTCCATGGGACTCGTCGTCGCCGCGACCGTCCTGCTCGTGCTCGTGCGGGGCGAGGACGGTTCGAGGGTCGATGACCTCACGCGACGGCTCGTGCTGTTCGCCTACGGTCTGCTGCTGATCGCGATCTACCTCGGCACCATCGTCACCGGCAGCGGCCCTCACGCCGGCGATGCCGATGCCCCGCGCAACGGCCTCGACCCGCTGTTCTGGACCCGCGTCCACGCCATGTCGGTATGGGCACTCGTGGCTGTGACACTCGTGGTGGTCTGGCGATTGCGCGGACACCGCGTCCAGCGTGCCGCATGGATCGTCCTGGCGGCGGAGCTCCTGCAGGGTGCGATCGGATATGTCCAGCACTTCACCGGACTCCCGATCGGGCTGGTGGCCGTACATCTGGTGGGCGCCGCGATCCTGCTCGCGGCCACGACCCATCTCGTCCTACAGGTGGCTCCTCTCCGGCGCGATCGCGAACCCGTCGACGCCTGATCGCTTCCTCACCAGGGCGGTGAGCCATCAACCAGGCGGCGGCGCGGGGTGGGTTGCCTGGCCACCGCCCCACCCCCACCCGCAGCTGAGGGGTGCGTCACTACGTACCGGAACGGCTCGACTACGGGATGACGCCACCGCCCGGGGCACGGTGGAAGAGCAGCTGCGAAGATCAGCCGATGAAGGGATCGACCGCGGCGGCGACGAAGAGCAGCGCCAGGTAGGCATTCGAGAAGTGGAAGAGCCGCATCGGCTTAATGACCGACAGCTGTTCCGTCTCGCGCGCGCGTGCGCGCAGATCATAGGCCTCGATGAGGAAGACGATGCCCAGCGTGATCGCGGCCGCCGGATAGAACCATCCGGTGTCGGCCACCGGCCAGACAGCCAGCGAGGTGACCACGGTCGCCCACGTGTACCAGACGATCTGACGTCCGACCTCCGCAGCCGGGGCGATCGACGGCAGCATCGGCACGCCAGCGGCCGCGTAGTCCTCGCGGTAGCGCAGGCCGAGAGCCCAGAAGTGCGGCGGGGTCCAGAAGAACACGATGAGGAAGAGCAGGAATGGTGCCCAGGCGAGCTCATTGGTGACGGCCGTCCAACCGATCAGCGGCGGGAAGCACCCCGCCGCGCCACCCCACACGATGTTCTGCGAGGTGCGCCGCTTGAGGATCATCGTGTAGCCGACGACATAGAACACATTGGCAGCGAGCGCCAGTCCCGCGGAGAGCCAATTGACCAGGAAGCCGAGCCACACCGTGGCGATCACGCCCAGGACGAGGCCGAAGACGAGCGCATTGCGCGTGCCCACCTGATGACGCGGCAGCGGACGACGCGAGGTGCGGCGCATCTTGGTGTCGATATCGGCATCGACCACGCAGTTGAGCGCATTGGCGCTGCCGGCCGCGAGCGCACCGCCCACGAAGGTCGAAAGGATGAGGGTGAACGACGGCACACCACGCTCGGCCAGGAACATGACCGGGACGGTGGTGAGCAACAGCAGTTCGATGATGCGCGGCTTGGTGAGCGCTACATACGCCTTGACGACATCGGCCGCGGAGGACCCGTGATCCTGCCGAGTGGACGACGAACCGTTGACGGGAGCCTCGTGGTCGACGGAAGTCACCTGAGCAGTCTAACTCGTACGCAGTAGGCTCGGAGTGACCGGCTTCTGACACACGATCTGGGAGTAACGCCCGTGAGCACTGCACCGTCCGCGCTGGACTGGAACGACCTCGACCGCAAGGCGGTCGACACCGCTCGTCTCCTCGCTGCCGACGCCGTCCAGAAGGCCGGCCACGGTCACCCCGGAACCGCGATGAGCCTGGCGCCCGCCGCCTATCTGCTCTACCAGAAGCTCATGCGCCACAACCCCGCCGATCCGCACTGGACCGGTCGCGATCGCTTCGTCCTGTCGTGCGGTCACTCGAGCCTCACGCAGTACGTCCAGCTGTACCTCGCGGGCTACCCGATGGAGCTGAACGATCTCAAGAGCCTGCGCACCTGGGGCAGCCAGACGCCCGGCCACCCCGAGTACGGTCACACGCCGGGTGTCGAGGTCACCACCGGCCCCCTCGGCCAGGGCATCGCCAATGCCGTGGGCATGGCGATGGCGGCACGCCGTGAGCGCGGTCTTCTCGATCCCGATGCTGCCCCCGGTGAGAGCGTCTTCGATCACTCGGTCTATGTGATCGCCTCCGATGGCGACGTCCAGGAGGGCGTGTCGGCCGAGGCCTCTTCGCTGGCGGGGCACCAGCAGCTCGGCAACCTCACCCTTCTTTATGACGACAACAAGATCTCGATCGAGGACAACACCGATGTCGCCTTCACCGAGGACGTCGCCGCGCGCTACGAGGCCTACGGCTGGCATGTCCAGACCGTCGACTGGACCCACGGTGGCACCGAGTACCGTGAGGACCTCGGCGCCCTCTGGGACGCCTACCAGCAGGCCGCGCAGGTCACCGAGAAGCCGAGCCTGATCGTCCTGCGCACCATCATCGCGTGGCCGGCCCCCAACGCACAGAACACCGGCGCCGCCCACGGCTCCGCTCTGGGTGACGACGAGATCCGTGCGACCAAGGAGGTGCTGGGATTCGACCCCGAGGCCACCTTCGCTGTGTCCGACGACGTCATCGAGCACACCCGTCAGGCACGCGTGCGCGGCGAGCAGGCGCAGACCGACTGGCAGGACCGTTTCGACGCCTGGGCACAGGCCGATCCCGATCGCTATACGCTCTTCCAGCGCCTGTCCGCTCGCGAACTGCCCTCGGGCTGGGATGACGACCTGCCCGTCTACGAGGCCGACGAGAAGGGCATCGCGACCCGGGTGGCCTCCGGCGAGTTCCTGACTGCCGCGGCCCCCAACCTCCCCGAGCTCTGGGGCGGCTCGGCCGATCTGGCCGGCTCCAACAACACGACTCCCAAGGGAGAGCCTTCGTTCATCCCGCCCCAGCGATCGACCGAGAAGTTCTCCGGCGACTGGTACGGACGGGTCCTGCACTTCGGCATCCGCGAGCACGCCATGGGAGCGATCCTCAACGGCATCACCCTCGAGGGACTGACGCGTCCCTATGGCGGCACGTTCCTCGTCTTCAGCGACTACATGCGTCCCGCGGTGCGGCTCGCCGCACTGCAGGAGCTTCCGACGACCTTCGTGTGGACCCACGATTCGATCGGCCTCGGCGAGGACGGTCCGACCCACCAGCCGGTCGAGCATCTGGCCGCGTTGCGCGCGATCCCCGGCCTCGATGTCGTCCGGCCGGGCGACGCCAATGAGACGATCGTCGCTTGGCGCACCATCATGGAGCGGCACCATCGTCCGGCCGGTCTGGTGTTGAGCCGCCAGAATGTACCGACCTTCCCCCGCGGCGTGGACGGTTACGGCGAGGCCGCGCTCACCGCGAAGGGCGCCTACATCCTGCTCGACACCGAAGGCACCCCCGATGTCGTCCTGGTCGCCACCGGCTCGGAGGTCCAGATCGCCGTCGCGGCTCGTGAGCAGCTCGCCGCCGAGGGCATCGCGGCCCGCGTCGTCTCCATGCCGTGCCGTGAGTGGTTCGAGGAGCAGAGCAGCGAGTACCGCGACTCCGTCATCCCGCCCTCGGTCCGCGCACGCGTGTCGATCGAGGCCGGCGTGGCGCTCGGCTGGCGCGATGTCGTCGGCGACGCCGGTCGCATCGTGAGCTTGGAGCACTTCGGCGCCTCGGCCCCCTTCGGGACCCTGTACGAGAAGTTCGGGCTCACGGGCGAGGCCGCCGCCGCGGCGGCCAAGGAGTCAATCCAGGCGGCCGCGACCCCCGACGCGGGTGTCCCCTTCGCTGCCCGCCCCACCGGCCCGGTGCTCCCGGACACCACCCACTGACTCTCCTGACCCACCGAAGGAGCCCACCATGACCGATCCTCTGGCAGCCCTGAGCGAGGCCGGCGTCTCCGTCTGGCTCGACGATCTCTCCCGCGAGCGCATCGAGAGCGGCAATCTCGCCGAGCTCGTCGAGCAGCGCCATGTCGTCGGCGTCACCACCAATCCGACGATCTTCGCGGCCGCCTTCGCCGAGAGCGAGCGCTACACCGAGCAGATGCGTGAGCTCAAGGCCGCCGGTGTCGACCTCGAGACCGCGGTCTTCGAGTTGATGTGCACCGATGTGCAGCGTGCCTGCGACATCCTGCGCCCGGTCTACGACCGGACCGACGGCCTCGACGGGCGCGTCTCGATCGAGGTCGATCCAGGACTGGCTCGCGACACCGACGGCACGGTCGAGCTGGCCGCGCGGCTCTGGCAGCGCGTCGACCGCCCGAACCTGTTCATCAAGATCCCGGCCACCCGCGAGGGCCTGCCGGCCATCGCCGCGACGATCGCCGAGGGCATCAGCGTCAACGTGACGCTGATCTTCTCCCTCGAGCGCTACCGCGATGTCATGGATGCCTATCTCTATGGCCTCGAGCAGGCCGCGGCCGAGGGGCGCGACCTCTCGGCGATCGAGTCGGTGGCCTCCTTCTTCGTGAGCCGTGTGGACTCCGAGATCGACCCTCGCCTGCCCGAGGACAGCCCGCTACGCGGCAAGGCCGCGATCGCGAACGCCCGCTTGGCCTACGAGGCCTGCGAGCAGGTCTTCTCCTCCGAGCGCGCGCAGGCACTGCTCTCTCAGGGCGGCAAGCTCCAGCGACCGCTGTGGGCCTCGACGGGCGTGAAGGATCCGAACTACTCTGACACGCTCTACGTGCGCGAACTCATCGTCGCCGATAGTGTCAACACCATGCCGGAGAAGACGCTACTGGCCTTCGCCGATCACGGCGAGGTGCCCGGGGACACGGTGACGGGCCGCTATGACGAAGCTCGCGATGTGCTGGCCCAGCTCGAGGGCCTCGGGATCTCTTACGACGAGGTGGTAGCGAAACTCGAGGACGAGGGCCTCGAGAAGTTCGACGCCTCCTGGGCCGAGCTGCTCGACACAGTCCGCGAGGAGCTGGACAAGGCATGAGCGAGCGCACGATGAGTACCACCTCATACCGCCACCGTCCTATCGTGGCGCCCTTTCAGGCGGTGGCCCCATGAGCGAGGGCGGTGACATCGCTCTGTCGGTCTCCGTCGGCGATCAGACCGGCTTCGACACGGCGCTGCAGGAGTCGATCGCCGCGGCGGTCGCGTCCGGCATCTTCGCCGAGGACGGCTCGCTGTGGGGTGAGGATGCCCGAGACGAAGCGAGCAAGCGGCTCGGCTGGACCGACGCCGTGGAGAGGTCGCGGCCGCTGGTCGCCGAGATCGAGTCATTGCGCGAGGAACTGCGCCTGCGCGGCGTCGATCGGATCGTGCTGTGCGGCATGGGTGGCTCGTCGCTGGCCCCGGAGGTCATCTGCGCCGCTCACGGCGTCGACTTGGTGGTCCTTGACTCCTCGCATCCGTCGATGGTCCGGTCGGCCCTCACCGATCTGGATCGAACGGCCGTCGTGGTGTCCAGCAAGTCCGGCGGGACGGTCGAGACCGACAGCCAGCGACGGATCTTCGAGCAGGCCTTCCGCGACGCCTCGATCGATCCCGCCTCGCGCGTCATCGTCGTCACCGACCCCGGTTCGCCGCTCGAGGAACTCGCGATCGACAACGGCTACCGCGTCTTCCGGGCGGATCCGACGGTCGGGGGACGCTATTCGGCCTTGACGGCCTTCGGCCTCGTACCGAGCGGATTGGCCGGCGTGCCCATCGGTTCTCTGCTGGATGAGGCGGCCGCGGTCCGCGATCGACTGGCCGCCGATACCCCGGGCAATCCTGCTCTCCGCCTAGGAGTCCTGCTGGGGGTGGCCGCGCGCGAACGGGCTGACAAGCTCGTGCTCGCCGATGTCTACGGAGAGGGCTTCGGCGAATGGGCCGAGCAGCTCGTCGCCGAGTCGACGGGCAAGGACGGTACCGGGATCCTCCCGGTCGTCGTCGCCGCTCCCTCCTCACCGAACTTCACGCCGCACACCGGCGACAGCGTGCTGGTCGTCTCCGGTGAGGCCGAACGCCCGGACGCGCCGTGGTCGGCGTCGATCGAAGGCCCGCTCGGCGCGAGGTTCCTGCTGTGGGAGACAGCGATCGTCGTGGCTGGCCGGATCCTCGGCATCGACCCCTTCAATCAGCCCGATGTCGAATCCGCCAAACAGGCGGCCCGCGACCGTCTCGGGGGCGGTACGCAGGCGCCCTCGCCCGTTGTCAGCGAGGACGGCATCGATGTCTTCGGCACCTCGGCCTCGTCGCTGAGCGCCGCCGTGGACGAGTTGTTCGCCCAGCTCACGTCCGAGGGCTATCTGGCCGTACAGGCCTACCTGGACCGGTGGGAGCACGCCGACTTCGCCCAGGTGCGCGATCACCTCGCCGAACACCTCGGCCGGCCCGTGACCTTCGGCTGGGGGCCGCGCTTCCTGCACTCCACCGGCCAGTATCACAAGGGCGGAGCGCCGGTAGGGGTCTTCCTGCAGATCACCGACGAGCCCGCCGAGGACCTGCCGATCCCAGGCCGCGACTTCACCCTGGGGCAGTTCATCGCCTCACAGGCCGAAGGAGACGCCTCCGTGCTGCGGGACCACGACCGGCCGGTGCTGCGTCTTCACCTCCGCGACGCTGAGGCAGGACTCGAACGACTCAGGAGCCTCCTGGCATGACCGCGGGCAGAGCCGAGAAGCGATGACTGCGGCGAACCCGCTGCGGGATCCCCGGGACCGACGGCTCCCGCGCATCGCCGGGCCCTGCAGCGTCATCATGTTCGGCGTCACCGGGGATCTGGCGCGCAAGAAACTCATCCCGGCCATCTACGATCTGGCGCATCGCGGACTGCTGCCACCCGGTTTCGCCCTCGTCGGCTTCGCGCGTCATGACTTCGGCGACCGCACCTTCGCCTCGATGATCAAGGACGCAGCGAAGGCCGGAGCCCGTACCGAGTGGAGCGAGACGGTCTGGAAACAGCTCGCTGCGGGTATCCGCTTCGTCCCGGGACAGTTCGACGACGACGACGCGTGGGACCGTCTCGCGGAGACCCTCGCCGAACTCGACAGCACCCAGGGCACCGGCGGCAATCACGCCTTCTACCTGTCGATCCCGCCCGGGCTGTTCCCGGTCGTCGTCTCCAAGATCAAGGAGCACGGCCTGGCCACGTCCAGCGAGGGCTGGCGGCGGGTCGTCATCGAGAAGCCGTTCGGCCACGATCTGGAGTCGGCGCGGGAACTGAACCGGCTCGTCGACGATGTCTTCCCACGGACGTCGGTCTTCCGGATCGACCACTATCTGGGCAAGGAGACGGTCCAGAACATCCTGGCTCTGCGCTTCGCCAATGGCATGTTCGAGCCGATCTGGAACAGCCACTACGTCGATCACGTGCAGATCACCATGGCCGAGGACATCGGGATCGGCTCACGAGCGGGCTACTACGACGGCATCGGAGCGGCCCGCGATGTCATCCAGAACCACCTGCTGCAGCTGATGGCGCTGGTCGCGATGGAGGAGCCGGTCTCGCTCGACGCGAACAGCCTGCGACTGGAGAAGCAGAAGATCCTCGCCAATGCCAGCGCGCCGGCGGAGCTGTCCAAGCACACCGCGCGGGCCCAGTACACCTCCGGGTGGGCCGGTGGCGTCGAGGTCGAGGGATATCTCGACGAGGACGGCATACCCGAGGACTCCCGCACCGAGACCTATGCCGCCATGCGGATCGACATCGGCACGCGCCGGTGGGCGGGTGTGCCCTTCTACCTGCGGACCGGCAAGAGGCTCGGACGCCGGGTCACCGAGGTGGCGGTGGTGTTCAAGCGCGCTCCCCATCTGCCATTCCGCAAGCACGACGTGACCGAGCTGGGACAGAACGCGCTGGTCCTGCGGATCCAGCCAGATGAGGGTGTCACGCTGCGCTTCGGTGCCAAGGTCCCCGGCACGACGATGGAGATCCGCGACGTCAACATGGACTTCGCCTATGGTGGTGCCTTCGTCGAGAGCAGTCCTGAGGCCTACGAACGGCTGATCCTGGACGTCCTGCTCGGCGATCCCCCGCTCTTCCCGCAGCAGGAGGAGGTCGAGTTGTCCTGGAAGATCCTGGACCCGGTCATCAGGCACTGGCGGCGGCAACGCACGATCGACTCCTATCAGGCCGGCACCTGGGGGCCGGAGTCGGCCGATGCCATGATCCGGCGCGACGGCCGTACGTGGAGGCGTCCCTGATGGAGATCGCACTCAGCGACACCAACGCCGGCGAGATCGCCCGCGCCCTGGTACGCGCACGCCATGGTGCCGGTAGCCCGGCGATGGACATGGTGCTGACGCTCCTGGTCGTCACCGATGACGAGAATGTCGCCGATGCCATGCAGACCGCCACAGCGCTGTCCACCGAACACCCGGCCCGGGTGATCGGCGTCGTCCTCGGCGACGGCCGTGGACGCGCTCGGCTGAACGCCAAGGTACGGGTGGGCGAGTCCTCCACGGGCGAGTCGATCCTGCTGAGGATCGCCGGCAAGCTCACACGGCACAGCGAGTCGGTGGTCCTGCCGCTGTTGCTGCCGGACTCGCCCGTCGTGATCTGGTGGCCAGCAGATGGACCGGCCGATCCCTCGAAGGATCCGATCGGTCAGCTGGCCCAGCGACGGCTGACCGATGCGGAGAGCACCCGGCAGCCTGTGCGGGCGTTGCGCAATGTCGCACGGCACTACGCCCCCGGCGATACCGACCTGTCGTGGACTCGGCTGACCCCGTGGCGTGCACTGCTGGCTGCCGCGCTGGACCAGTCCACCGGTACTGTCAGCTCGGGGTCGGTGGTCAGCGACGAGGGCAATCCCGCGGCGGTGCTGCTGGTCGCCTGGCTCGAGAGCCGGCTGGGAGTGCCGATCAGCCATCGGCACGGTCCGGGCACGCAGATCAGCGAGGTCACGCTGGAGACCGACCTCGGCACCGTTCGCCTCACCCGTCAGGACGAGACGAGCTGCGAGTTCACGGTCCCCGGATCGGCCTCACGTGTCGTGCCGCTCGGTCGGCGGACACTGGCCGAGCTGCTTGCGGAGGACCTGCGGCGCCTCGATCCGGACGTGGTCTACGCCGAGACCATCGATCAGCTGCTGGAACAGAACATATGACCGAGGGAGGAGATCGTGACCGTACAGGTACTCGAGGACCGTGAGTCACTCGCGCGGGCCGTCGCCCACCGGATCAGCACTCGGATCGCCGAGCTCCATCAGACGTACGCCCGAAGGCCCCGGCTGGTGCTCACCGGCGGCTCCATCGCCGGTGAGATCTACGAGTTGCTGACCGGAGACTCGTCGGTGTGGCGCGAGGTGGACTACTACTGGGGCGACGAACGTTATGTCGAGTCGTCCTCCCCCGACCGCAACGAGTTCCAGGCGCGCGACTCCTTCTTCGCTCGCTTCGACATCCCCGAAGAACGTATCCACGCGATGCCCGCCGCAGGTGTACACGGCTCCAAAGAGGAGGCCGCAGATGCCTACGCCGCGCAGCTGCCCGATGAGTTCGATCTCGTCTTACTCGGCGTCGGACCCGACGGGCACGTCGCCTCGCTCTTCCCCGGTTTCGAGCAGTTGGCCGTCCTCGACCGCGACGTGGTGGCCGTGGATGATTCCCCTAAGCCCCCTCCGGAACGGCTCTCGCTGACCTTTCCGGCGCTCAATCGTACAACCGCGTTGTGGTTCGTGGTCGCCGGGGAGGACAAGGCCCAGGCGGTCGCCGCGGCCCTGGCCGGCAGCCCGGTCGAGGAGGTTCCAGCGGCAGGGGCCCGCGGTATCGAGGAGACGTTGTGGCTGCTCGATACCGAGGCGGCTGCCCGAATCCCCCGCTGAGCAACGGCTTCGCGCCGGTCAGCCCTCGGACGGCTGTGCCCACTCGCTGCGAGTGTGCGCGAGATGTTCGCTGAGGAGCCGCTCGGCTGCCTCACCGTCGCCTTCGAGCACGGCGTTCAGGATGCTGCGATGCTCGCCGGCAGCCTCGCTCAGGGTGTGCGCATCGGACTCGCGGAGACCGTAGAGTCGTGTCTGGTCGCGGAGGATGGCGACCCAGTCCAGCAGTCGCCGATTGCCGTGGAGCTCAAGGAGTGCCAGGTGAAACTCCCGATCCGCGGCCAGGAAGGTGTTGACGTCCCGGTCCTCGGCCGAGACCTCCGTGGCACGCACCAGCTGGTCCAGTCGATCGCGCTCGGCGGTGAGATCGACATCGGCCAGCGCGCGGACCGCAGGCACCTCGAGCATGAGTCTGAGCTCGAAGACCTCGTCGAGGTCGGCCGGAGTCAGCTCCGCCACCCGGAACCCGATATTGCGGACCGGCTCCATGATGCCGGCGTTCACGAGAGTGAGCATCGCCTCGCGCACGGGGCTGACGGACACACCGAGCTCGCGGGCGAGTGCGGTGGCCGAGCAGACCTCGCCGCTCTTGATCTCCCCTGAGACGATCGCCTGACGCACGATCCGCAGGGCCTTGTCACGGAGGCTGTCATCGCGCTCCAGGGTTCTGGCGGAGATCATGGGTGCCTCTTCGACATGTCTCGTACAGTACCCCATCGGCACTGGTAATCGACTACCGTTCAAGGTGAATCGGCCGGTGCACGTATCGCCCTCAGATATCGAGGACCACATCCCCGATCGGCACGGCGATACAGGTGAGACACCCGTCATCGGCCGGGTCCTCGCCGAGGTGAGCGATCGTTCCCGACACCACCCGGACGGCGCAGCTCTCGCACTGGCCGACCCGGCAGCCACTGGGCAGGATGCGTCCCTGTCTCTCGGCTGCCTGAAGAATCGAGCCGTCGGCCGGGGTCCAGTCGATCGGCTCTCCACCGCCCGCGAACCGGATCGCGGCCGGTCCGAGGTCCCGAGGCACCTCCACCGCGGCGTGGAAGTCCTCCCGGAAGACATCGAACCTCGGCACGCCGCGTGCGGTCAGCTCCTCCGTGACGTCGTCCATCAGACCCGAGGCACCACACAGGTAGACGAGGGGACGCTCGGCGACCGGCAGATCCAGATCGCCGAGCGACAGCCTTCCCAGCGCGTCGAAATCACGACCCCGTCGATCCGCCGGCGAGGGCTGGGAGTACCAGGTGCGGATGCTCAGCTCCGGCAGTTCTCCCGCGAGCAGCTCCAGCTCCTCGTGGAACGGGTGCTCGAGGCCGTTGCGGAACACGGCGAGCAAGGTGATCGAGCGCGGTCGCTCGGGACGGTTCCGCAGCGCCCGGAGATAGCCGATGAAGGGCGTGATGCCGACTCCCCCGGCCACCAGGATGACAGGGCGATCGGTCGACAGCGGAGGGGTGAAGGTTCCCCGCGGACGCTCCAGCCACAGCTGCGATCCCGGCGTCACGTCCTCGTGCACGAAGCGGGAGATCACACCGTTCTCGACCCGCCGCACGGCGATGTCGACCGTTGACGCGCCCTCGCCACCTCCCGTCACCGAGTACGCGCGCGCCGGGCCGTCCTCACTGGCGGCGAGCAGCACGTGCTGTCCGGGGCGCACGGCCGGCATCGACTCCCCCGTGGCCGGGGTGAGGCTCAGTCCTGCCACCCCCTGCGCCTCGGACCAGGCGCGCAGGACGCGCATCTGCTGTCGGCCGGCCCAGTTCCCCTCGCTGAGCACGGGATCGGCCCTCAGCTCGCAGGCGACGGCGCGCAGGGGGACTGAACCGCTCGTCGGATCGTGCTCGTCATCGCTGAGCACCGCGTTGATGTTCAGCGAACCGTCCCCGCTGACCGGTGTTCGGGGCAATCCCAGCGGCGGACAGTCCTCCCACCACCCGAAGTCCGCGAGGACCACACTCGGATGCAGGTCATCGTCGACGTGGACGCGGGCTCGGGTCGTCCCGTTCGCCGTCTCGATGACGGCCCAGTCGCCGTCGATCAGGCCGCGAGAGTCCGCGAGCTCTGCGCTGATGTCGATCTGCGGGTCAGGGGCCCGCCTCCGCAGCGAGGCGACGTGCCGGTGCGAGCTGTGCACGTAGACACCGTTCTTGTGCGTCGACAGGACCAGCGGCAACGGGGTGTCGTCACGGCCCCGGTACGAGGTGATAGGCGCGACGAAGGTCGGCAGAGGGCGGTACCCATGTTCGAGCAGCTGCTGGGAGTACAGCTCCACCCGCCGTGTCGGTGTCGCGAAACCCGCGACTCCTCCGTCCTCACGGCGGAGGGCGTACTTCTCTCGTGCGGTGGGCTGCGGGACCCGCACCGTGTGCTCTCCGTCGACGAGCTCCCGGAGGCTGACCCCGGCGGGCGCCAGATGCCACTCCCATCCCGCGCGGATGTCACCGTCGAAGAACTCCCCGCCGAGACCCAGCCTCGTGGCCAGGTCCACGGCGATCTCGTAGTCGGCGCGGGACTGACCGATCGGATCGATCATCCGAGGACGGTACTGGAGATACTCCACCGCCTCCTGTGTGATCTCGAAACCGGTCCGCAATGCCTCGCGTTCCCACGGACTGTTCGCCGGTAGGACGTAATCGGCGAGCTCAGCCGTCGGGTTCATGAACATATCCGTGTGGACATAGAGATCCAGGGCCTCGATGGCCGCTCTGCTGCGCTCACCGTCCGCCTGCGAGACCGTCATGTTGTTGCCGAAGCTCACCAGTGCCCGCACTCGATAGGGGTCGCCGTCCAGGGCCGCCCGACAGAAGTGGCGAGCAGTCACCCAGCCAAGCCGGGGCGGGCCCAGCGGCAGGTCCTCGAGTCCGAGCGCCTTCTCCTTCTGCTCTCGCGGCAACAGATCATAGGGCGAGAGGGGATTCAGCGGAGGCGGCTGCAGCCACAGATTGCCACCGATCCGATCGCACGCTCCCAGCAAGGCGTAGAGCGTCGCGATGCACCGTTCGGTCTGCGTCGCATTGGAGTGCTGTCCCACCCCGGTCCACGAGTGATAGGCGATACGGCCCCCGCGGCTGAGCAACCCGAAGAAGCGCTCGAGCTCGGCGAGGCCGATCGTCGTCGCCTCGGCCACCGCCTCCGGCGTCCACTCGGCACTGTGCTCGCGCAACCGGGCGAAGGCGGGGCGTGCGGTGATCCGTCGGCCGTCGACGGTGCTCAGCTCGACGCTCCCGGCAAGGTCGACCTCGCCGGGACGCTCCAGCGGGTAGCCGGGGTCATACGCCCGGAGCGCTCCTGTGGCGAGGTCGCTGACCACGAATCCGCTTGCAGATCCGTCCTCCCAGAGCTGATCGGCGGTGACGAACCGTCCGGTCTCGTCATCGACGAGCATCGGCGCATTGGTCCACGAGCGCACGAAGTCCGCGTCATAGGTCTCGGTCTGAAGCAGGTGGCGGACCGCGCCGAGCGCCAAGGCCGCGTCGGTCCCTGGCCGGACGCGCATCCACAGATCGGACTGCTGGCCGCTCCCGGCCTTCTTCGGGTCGATCACCACGACGGCTGCACCGCGGGCATGGGCCTCGGCGATACGGCTCGCCTGCGCCAGCCAGGTGCGCGCGGGATTGTGACCCCAGAGCAGGATGGTCTCGGCCTCGTCGTAGTCCGGCACTCCGACACCGCGTCCGAAGGTGAGGGCGTGCGCATAGTCCTTGTGCCAGCCGCAGTTCTCGACCGCGTAGATGAGATTCGGGCTGCCGAAGATCCGGACCAGGCGCTCGATCCACTCGATGCTGTCGACGATGGGTGTGCCGGACGGGGTCGTGGCGGCGAAGGCGACGGCGTCGACGGCTCGCTCGGCCGGGACGCCGTCGCGGCAGGCGAGGATGATGTCTCCAGCCTCCGCGAAGGACGAGGCACGGGTCTCGACAGTGACGAAGGCCCGGTCGACGAGGGCGGTGTCGACCTCGCGCGCATCGGGCGAGTGGGATCCGATGGCGACGACGGTCGTGTCCTCACGCAGCGATGCCGAATCGAAGAGCGGCAAGGAAGCCGAGGTGCAGCAGGCGACGATGTCCGCCTCCCCTACCGCTGCCGGAGAGCCGATCTCGGCCTCCAGCCCGGTCGCCGCCGCCCAGGCCACGAGCTGGTGCGTCCGTTCCGGGGATCGGCCCACCACGATGACCCGGCTCAGCGGGCGCACTGCACGAATGGCCTCGATATGACCGCGCGCCTGGGGCCCGGCGCCGAACACCACGAGGGTCGAGGCGTCCGCGGAGGCCAGATGACGGACCGCCAAGCCGGAGAGTGCGGCTGTGCGCAACACGGTGAAGCCGGCGGCATCGAAGATGACCGCCGGCTTCAGCGTCAGGCTGTCCGACAGGATCACGAGGCCCTGGATGCGGGGAAGGCCTCGCTGGTGATTCGTCGGAGACACCGAAGCCATCTTGACTCCCACGACGCCGTCGACCTGCGACGGCATGTAGAGCAGATGACCGTGGGGCAGATCCGTGCGGCTCCGCAACGGCGTGTGCTCGGTCGCCGTCCCGGTGCGCAGCGCGCCCTCCAGCGCGTTGATCGCCTCCTCATAGGAGACGAGACCGTCGAAATCGGCCGCGGTGACGAAAGGGAAGGGCGGATGAGTCGTGCATGCGGTGTCGGGTACCTCTCGTGGGGTTCACGGTCACCCCTGACCGGTGATCGATTACCCATAACGTAGGGCCAGCCGTGTTATGGCGTCAACGGCGGAAGCGCAGAAATGTGAATGTAACGCAACGAGAGAAAGCCATCGCCCACGGAAGGACTCCGTGGGCGATGGCTAGCGCAACAGTTCAGGGGCCGGCGATCAGAAGATGATCTCCCCGGTCTTACGCTTGGTACGCAGAGTCTCGAGGGCCTCATCGAGGATCGATGCGGCCTCCTCCTCCGAGCGCCGTTCCTTCACATAGGCCAGGTGCGTCTTGTACGGCTCGATACGTGGAGCATCGGGCCGATTCTCCGCATCGCGGCTGGCCGGGAGTCCGCAGCGCGGGCAGTCCCACTCGAGCGGCACCTCGGCCTCGATCGCGAACTGCAAGGTCGTCCGATGGTCCTTGACGCAGAAGAACTCCACCGTCTGGCGGGGCGCCGCCTCGCCGCGCTCAGCCTCGCCCATCGGACCGGCACCGATCCGACTTCCGCGGATCGCTCCGGTCGACATCAGGCGCTCACCTTCAGCAGCAGCCCGAGTGCGAACACGCATACGACCCAGACGAGGGCCACGCCGACCGTCAACCGGTCAAGATTGCGTTCTGCCACAGAGGATCCGCCGAGCGAGCTCGATACACCCCCGCCGAACATGTCCGAAAGTCCGCCGCCGCGGCCCTTGTGCATGAGGACCAGCACGATCATCAGCAGGCTGCTGAGCGCCAGCAGGATCGAGAACAACAAGATCACGAGACGTTTCCTCCGTCAGGAACCGGACAGATCCGGCAGATCGTAGAATCGGGCGATCGCGGCGAACTCCTCGGCGTGCAGGCTCGCGCCACCGACAAGGGCACCATCGACATCGGGTTTGGCCATGATAGACGAGACATTCTGTGCCTTGACCGATCCGCCGTACAGGATACGCGTCGACGTCGCGGTCTCGGTACCCCACGTCTCGGCGAGCCGCCCACGGATCGCCGAGCAGACCTCCTGCGCATCCTCGGGAGTCGCCACTTCGCCGGTGCCGATCGCCCACACCGGCTCATAGGCGATCACCAGTCCGGCGACCTGCTCGGCGGTGAGGCCCGCGAGCGAACCGTCGACCTGCCTCAGGGTGTAGGCCACGTGCTCACCGGACTGGCGCACCTCGAGGCCCTCCCCCACGCAGACGATCGGCGTCATACCGGCAGCGAGCGTCTTGCCCGCCTTGGTGTTGACCACAGCATCGGTCTCGCCGTGGTACTCACGGCGCTCCGAGTGGCCCACCACGACGTACGAGCAGCCGAGCTTGGCCAGCATCGCCGCGCTGATCTCACCGGTGTACGCGCCACCGTCGTGCTCGGAGACATCCTGGGCACCGTAGCCGATCTGCAGATGGTCACCGTCGACGAGGGTCTGCACGCTGCGGATGTCCGTGAACGGGGGAATCACGACGACCTCGGACTTGGCATAGTCGTGCTTCTTGTCCGACAGGGTCCAGGCGAGCTTCTGCACCAGCACGACAGCTTCGTGGTGGTTCAGATTCGACTTCCAGTTGCCCGCCATCAGCGGGGTGCGAGCATCGCTCATGCCGTCACCTCCTCATCGAGAACGGCCAGACCCGGCAGGGTCTTGCCCTCCAGGTACTCCAGGCTGGCACCGCCACCGGTCGAGATGTGACCGAATCGGTCGTCGGAGAACCCGAGCTGACGGACCGCGGCCGCGGAATCTCCGCCACCGACCACCGAAAGACCGTCGACCTCGGTGAGCGCCTGCGCCACCGCCTTGGTGCCCGCGGCGAAGGCCGCCATCTCGAATACGCCCATAGGCCCGTTCCAGAAGACCGTCCGCGCACCCCTGATGACCTCCGCGAAGTGCTCGGCCGAGTCCGGGCCGATATCGAGTCCGAGCTGATCGTCGGGGATCTCGTCGACCGGCACGACCGTCGCCGGAGCGTCGGCGGCGAACTCCGGCGCCACGACCACGTCCGTCGGCAGCACCAGCTCCACCCCCTTCTCCGCGGCACGGTCGATATAACCCTTGGCGACCTCGATCTGGTCGGACTCGAGAAGGCTCTTGCCGACCCCATGACCCTGCGCGGCCAGGAAGGTGAAGACCATGCCGCCACCGATCAGCAGGGTGTCGGCCCGGTCGATCAGATGGTCGATGACCCCGAGCTTGTCGGACACCTTCGAGCCGCCGAGTACGACCGCATAGGGACGCTCAGGGCTTTCGGTCAGGCGCCTGAGCACCTCGACCTCGGCTTCGACGAGACCGCCGACATAGGCCGGCAGGCGGCGGGCGATGTCGTAGACACTCGCCTGCTTGCGGTGGACGACGCCGAAACCATCGGAGACGAAGACATCGGCGAGCTCGGCCAGCTCATCGGCGAAGGCACCCCGTTCGGCATCGTCCTTGCTGGTCTCACCGGCGTTGAAGCGCACATTCTCGAGCACTGCGACCTCGCCGTCACCCAGCGCCGCACTGATCCGGCGAGCTTCGGGGCCGACCGTGTCATTGGCGAACAGCACCGGCTGTCCGAGGAGTTCGGCCAGGCGCTCGGCGACCGGCTTGAGCGAGTACTGCGGATCCGGCGCACCCTTCGGACGACCCAGATGGGCCGCGACCAGGACCTTGGCGCCCGCATCGGTCAGACGCTCGATGGTCGGCACGCTGGCACGGACGCGGCCGTCGTCGGTGATGCGCTGGCCGTCCAATGGCACGTTCAGGTCGCTGCGTACCAGGACGCGCCGGCCACCGAGGTCGCCACCGGACTCCGACAGCAGAGTGTCGATCGTCTTCACGAGAAGCCGTCTCCCGCGATCAGAGCGATCCGCCGACGAGACCGACGAGGTCGACCAGGCGGTTGGAGTATCCCCACTCGTTGTCGTACCAGCCGACGACCTTGACCTGGTCACCGATCACCTTGGTGAGACCGGAGTCGAAGATGCACGACGCCGGATCGGTGACGATATCGGTCGAAACGATCGGGTCCTCGGTGTACGTGAGCCTGCCGGCCAGGGGCCCCTCGGCGGCGGCCTTCTTGACGATCTCGTTGACCTCCTGGACGGTGGTCTCACGGCTTGCGGTGAAGGTCAGATCGGTGGCCGAGCCGGTCGGCACGGGGACCCGCAGCGCGTACCCGTCGAGCTTGCCCTTGAGCTCGGGCAGCACGAGGCTGACGGCCTTGGCGGCACCGGTCGAGGTCGGCACGATGTTGAGCGCGGCGGCTCGGGCCCGGCGCAGATCCTTGTGCGGCGCGTCCTGGAGGTTCTGATCCTGCGTGTACGCGTGGATCGTGGTCATGAGGCCCTTCTCGATGCCGAGGGCGTCGTTGAGGGCCTTGGCCATCGGGGCGAGACAGTTGGTGGTGCACGAGGCGTTCGAGATCACCGTGTGCTGTGCGGGATCGTAGAGACCGTCGTTGACGCCCATGACGATCGTGATGTCCTCATTCTTGGCCGGCGCCGAGATGATGACCTTCTTGGCGCCGCCGTCGAGGTGGGCCTTGGCCTGCGTGGCATCGGTGAAGAAGCCGGTGGACTCTACGATGACATCCGCGCCGACGCTGGCCCAGTCGAGCTTGGCCGGGTCGCGCTCCTCGAAGGCCGCGATGCGCTGATCGCCGACGTAGATGGCCTCGTCATCGAAGGTCACCTCGGCATCGAGACGGCCGAGGATGGAGTCGTACTTGAGCAGCGTGGCGAGGGTCTTGTTGTCGGTGAGGTCGTTGACCGCGACGATCTCGATGTCCGCTCCGGCGGCGCGTGCGGCGCGGAAGAAGTTGCGGCCGATGCGACCGAAGCCGTTGATACCTACACGAACAGTCACGCGAGACTCCTGCAATCGAAGGTGGGGTGCACTACACCGTCCACCCTACTACTGCCGCTCTCGCCGAGCGTGTGGACCGACGCCCTCACTGATCGGGCAGGAGATCCTCATTCAGACCCGCCTCGGTGTCGGGGATACCGAGGTCCTGTGCGCGCTTGTCGGCCATCGCGAGCAGTCGGCGGATGCGGCCGGCGATCGCGTCCTTGGTGAGCACCGGATCGTGCAGCTGGCCCAGCTCCTCCAGACTCGCCTGCCGGTGCTCCACGCGCAGCAGTCCGGCGAGCTTCAGATGATCGGGGACCTCGTCCCCGAGGATCTCCAGGGCACGCTGCGCCCGGGCACCGGCGGCGACCGCGGCGCGCGCGGAACGGCGCAGGTTCGCGTCATCGAAATTGGCCAGCCGGTTGGCGGTGGCCCGCACCTCGCGGCGCATACGGCGTTCCTCCCAGGCGAGCAGCGCCTCATGGGCTCCGAGCCGTGTCAGCAGCGCGCCGATGGCCTCGCCGTCACGGATCACGACCCGGTCGGCACCACGTACCTCGCGCGCCTTCGCCGCGATGCCCAGGCGGCGGGCTGAGCCCACCAGCGCCAGTGCGGCCTCCGGCCCGGGAGCGGTCACCTCCAGAGAAGACGAGCGGCCGGGTTCGGTCAGCGATCCACGGGCCAGGAAGGCACCGCGCCACGCAGCCACCGCATCACAGGACGCACCCGAGACGACCTGGGGCGGAAGCCCCCGGATCGGCCGGCCGCTGGCGTCAACCACACCGGTCTGCCTGGCCAGGGCATCACCCTCCTTGGCGACCCGCACGACATACGACGTGCCCTTGCGGATGCCGCCGTTCTGCAGCACCAGCAGCTCACTGTCGTGGCCGTAGACCTCGGCGATGTCCCTGCGCAGGCGACGCGCCATCGCGCCGGAGTCCAGGTCGGCTTCCACCACGATCCGGCCCGAGACGATGTGCAGTCCGCCAGCGAAACGCAGGATCGTGGAGACCTCGGCCTTACGGCAGCAGGACTTGGTGATCGCTGTCTGCGCCAGCTCGGACTTGACCTGGGTCGTCATCGCCATCGGCGGTGTTCCTCCTCGAAGAGTGTTCGCTTCACTCTATGCCTCAGCGAAAACCCTCGTGAAGACCCGGGCGAGCAGCTCCGGATCGTGCTGATCCGGCCGCTCCTGCGAGGCAACATCGGCGCACACCAGCGTGGCCCCGAGACGGCGAGCGGCATGCTGCAGGGCCGAGTCATCGGCCACACTCCGCCGGTCGGCCACTATCGCGTCCAGACGCAGATCGGGGGCGTGCTCGACGAGGACGTCCAGATGCGCCGAGGGCGTCAACCCCTCGGTCTCCCCCGGCTGATCGACCAGGTTGAGCACGAGGACCCGCCGCGCGCTGGTGCGCACCAAGGCCTCACGCAAGCTCGGGACCAGCAGATTCGGCATGACGCTCGTGAACCACGATCCCGGCCCCACGACGACCCAGTCGGCATCATCGATGGCCGCTACCGATTCGGGACACGCGGGCGGATCGGCTGGCTCCAACCGGACTCCCAGGACCTCGCCGCGCGCCGAGGCGACTTGCGCCTGCCCGCGCACCCGCTCGACCGGATAGGGCGCGATCCGTGAGCGGACATCAGCCTCGATCGTCAGAGGGACCGAGGCCATCGGCAGCACGCGACCCTGCGCGCCGAGCAACTCGCCCACGAGCGCGAGACCGCTGACGGTATCGCCCAACCGGTCCCAGGTCGCGGCCAGCAGCAGATTGCCGAGAGCATGGTTGCCGAGGGGCCCGTCGCCGCTGAACCGGTGCTGCAGGATCCCCGCCCAGGTGCGTCCCCAGTCGTCATCGCGGCACAAAGCCGCCAGCGCCATCCGCAGATCCCCCGGAGGGAGGATGCCGAACTCCTCGCGCAGGCGTCCCGACGAGCCACCGTTGTCCGCCACCGTGACGATGCCCGTGAGGTCCTCGGTGACCCGTCGCAACGCCGCCAGACTGGCGGCGAGGCCGTGCCCTCCCCCGAGAGCGACGACGCGCGAACTCATTCCTTCCCCAGATCGCGGTGCACGACCAGCGTTCGGACCCCGTGCGCCCGCAACCGCTCCGCAAGCGCCTCGGACATCGCGACACTGCGGTGCCGACCGCCCGTGCAGCCGATCGCGACGGTCAGGAAGTGCTTGTCCTCGTGGAGGAAGCCGTCGGTGAGCAGGGCGATGACCTGCTCGTAGCTGTCCAGGAACTCCTCGGCACGGGGCTGCTTCCCGACATACTCGCGGACCGGCTCGTCCAACCCGCTCAGGGCCCGGAGATCGTCGTCCCAGTACGGATTGGGCAGGAAGCGCATGTCGGCGACCATGTCGGCATCGATCGGAATGCCGTACTTGAAGCCGAAGGACACGACCGTCGCCCGCAGCCCGTGCTGCTCGGGCACCTCGAAGGCGGCCTGCATGCGCTGGGCGAGCTGATGCGTGTTGAGTCGGGTCGTGTCGATGACGAGATCCGCTGCCGCCCGTAGATTGCGCAGCAGATCGCGCTCGCGATCGAAACCGTCCATCAGCCTGCCCTCGTGGCTGAGCGGATGTGGCCTCCGCGCTGCCTCCTGGCGCCGCACGAGGACATCATCGGCCGCCTCCAGATACAGGATCCGGACGGCCACCCCGGAGGCCTTCACTACCTCGACCTGATCGACCAGGGCACCGAAGAATCCGCGCGAACGAGCGTCGACCACCAGTGCGAACCGATCGACATCGCCGGCCTCTCCGACCGTGCGCACCGCATCGGCCAGCATGGGTGCCGGGAGGTTGTCGATGACGTAGTAACCGAGCTTCTCCAAGACCTTCGCGGCAGTGCCGCGTCCGGCGCCGGTCATACCGGTGACCAGGACGACCTCGTTGATCCCGCTCACGTACTGCCCTCTCCGTCGTCGATGATCTCGCCCGTGCGGGTGTCGATCGCCGGCCCGGCCGGGGATCCGTCCCGTAGGGCCTGCACGATCGATTCTGCCGTAGCCGGTCCGATACCGGGCACCGCCTCGATCTCCTCGACGGTCGCGGCCCGGAGCTTCTTCAGCGAGCCGAAGTGCTTCATCAGCGCCTTGCGCCGCGTCTCGCCCAGCCCGGGGACCGGATCGAGCAGGCTCTCGACCATCGACCTGCTCCGCCGCGTCCGGTGATGGGAGATGGCGAACCGGTGGGCTTCGTCGCGCACCCGTTGCAGCAGATAGAGTCCCTCGCTCGTACGCGGCAGGATCACCGGGTCCTCGTCATCGGGCAGCCACACCTCCTCCAGCTTCTTGGCCAGGCCGCACAAGGCGATCCCGGTGATGCCGAGCTCGGCCATCGCGGCCTGTGCGGCGGCCACCTGCGGAGGACCGCCGTCGACCACGACCAGCGAGGGCGCATAGGCGAACTTGCGCGGTTTGCCGGTCTCCGGGTCGATGCCGGGCTCTTCATCGCCCTGGCGATCGCGAGCCCGTAGATAGGCCTCGAATCGCCGCGTGATGACCTCGTGCATCGCCGCGACATCGCTCTGCCCCTCGTGGCGGACGGTGAAGCGGCGGTACTCGGACTTGCGCGCGAGACCGTCCTCGAAGACCACCATCGAGGCGACGATCTCGGTGCCCTGGAGGTTGGAGATGTCGAAGCACTCGATCCGCAGCGGCGGGTCGGCGAGTCCGAGCGCGGCCTGGATCTCCTCCAAGGCCAGGCTCCGCGCGGTGAGATCGCCACTGCGCTTGAGCTTGTGCCGGCCCATTGCCTGCTTGGCATTCTGCTCGACGGTCTCCATCAACCGCTTCTTGTCCCCACGCTGGGGGACGCGGATCCGCACGGGACCTCCCCGCTGCTCGCTGAGCAGCGCCTCGACCGCCTCCAGGTCCGCGGGAAGCTCGGGCACCAGTACCTGCTTCGGGATCGCCTCGTCGGCCGCGTCCTGGTACAAGGTCATCAGCGCGTGCTGCACCAACTCGGCCAGATCAGCATCGTCCTCCTTGTCGGCGACCCAGCCGCGCTGCCCCCGCACGCGCCCCCCGCGCACCGAGAAGATCTGAACAGCGACCTCGAGCGGATCGTCGACGAAACCGAAGACATCGGCATCAGTGCCGTCCCCGAGGACGACCGTCTGCTTCTCCAGGACGCGGTGGAGGGCGGAGAGGTCGTCACGGTACTTAGCCGCGAGCTCGTACTCCTGGCGTCCCGCGGCGTCGCGCATCTGCTGCTCGATACGGCGCGTGAAACCGGCAGTCTGGCCGCCCATGAAGGCCAGGAAGTCATCGACGATGTCGCGATGCTGCTCGGCGGAGACCCGTCCCACACAAGGGGCTGCGCACTTGCCGATGTCCCCGAGCAGACAGGGGCGGCCGATCGCCTTGGAGCGCCGGAACACCCCGGCCGAGCACGACCGCATGGGGAAGACGCGCAGCAGGGTGTCGACGGTGTCGCGGATCGCCCAGGCGTGACCATAGGGGCCGAAGTAACGGACCCCCTTGCGCTGCGCACCCCGCATCACCTGGACGCGAGGGAACTCCTCACCCACCGTGACCGCGAGCCACGGATACGACTTGTCGTCGCGGTACTTGACGTTGAATCGGGGGTCGTACTCCTTGATCCAGGAGTACTCCAAGGCCAGGGCCTCGACCTCGGTGCCGACCACCGTCCACTCGACCGAGGCGGCCGTGGTGACCATCTGCTGGGTCCGGGGATGCAGGTGCGCGATGTCCTGGAAGTAGGAGCTCAGACGCGGGCGCAGCGACTTGGCCTTGCCCACATAGATCACGCGGCGTTCGGCATCGCGGAAGCGATAGACCCCCGGCTCGATCGGGATCTCCCCCGGCCGAGGTCGGTAAGTGGCCGGATCAGCCATCGGCGCTCACGCCAGCAGGGGCGCGAGGAAGCGCCCCGTATGGCTCGCCGGGTTGGCCGCGACATCCTCGGGGGTACCCTCCGCGACCAACATGCCGCCCCCGCTGCCTCCCTCGGGGCCCATGTCGATGATCCAGTCCGCGGATTTGATCACATCGAGGTTGTGCTCGATGACCAGCACCGAGTTGCCGGTGTCCACGAGGCGCTGCAGCACTCCGAGGAGTTTGCGGATGTCCTCGAAGTGCAGCCCTGTGGTGGGCTCGTCGAGTACATAGATCGTGCGGCCGGTGGAACGCTTCTGCAGCTCCGCCGCAAGCTTGACGCGCTGTGCCTCGCCGCCGGACAGCGTGGGCGCGGATTGCCCGAGTCGGACATAGCCCAGTCCGACGTCGACGAGCGTGCGCATATGGCGGGCGATGGCGGGGATGGCCTCGAAGAAGTCCACGGCCTCCTCGATCGGCATGTCGAGGACATCGGCGATCGTCTTGCCCTTGTAGTGCACCTCGAGGGTCTCGCGGTTGTAGCGCGCCCCGTGGCAGACCTCGCATGGCACGTAGACGTCGGGCAGGAAGTTCATCTCGATGCGGATGGTGCCGTCGCCGTGGCAGGCCTCGCAACGACCGCCCTTGACGTTGAAGGAGAAGCGCCCCGGCAGGTAGCCACGCATCTTCGCTTCGGGAGTCTGCGCGAAGAGCTTGCGGACGTGATCGAAGACGCCGGTATAGGTCGCCGGGTTGGAGCGCGGTGTGCGGCCGATCGGCGACTGGTCGACGTGGATGACCTTGTCGAGATTCTCGATCCCGTCGATGGCACGGTGTCGACCGGGGATGGTGCGCGCCTTGTAGATCGCACGGGCGAGGGAGGTGTAGAGGATGTCGTTGACGAGCGTGGACTTGCCCGAGCCGGACACTCCGGTCACCGCGACGAGCTGACCGAGCGGGAAGGTGACGTCGATATCACGCAGGTTGTTCTCGCGGGCACCGCGGACGGTGACCTCGCGGCCCTCCTGCCGTGGTCGACGCTTCTCCGGGAGCGGGATGCTCTCCTTGCCGCTGAGGTAGCGACCGGTGAGGGAGTCGTCATCGGCGAGCAGCTCGTCGACGCTGCCCGACACCATCACCTGGCCGCCGTGTTCTCCGGCACCTGGTCCGATATCGACCACCCAGTCCGAGGTGCGGATGGTGTCCTCATCGTGTTCGACGACGATCAGCGTGTTGCCGAGGTTCTTGAGCCGGACGAGGGTCTCGATGAGGCGGTGGTTGTCACGCTGGTGCAGGCCGATGGATGGCTCGTCGAGCACGTAGAGCACGCCGACCAGTCCGGCGCCGATCTGCGTGGCGAGCCGGATGCGCTGGGCCTCGCCGCCCGACAGCGAGCCGGCGGCACGATCCAGCGAAAGGTAGTCCAGGCCGACATCGAGCAGGAAGCGCAGGCGCTCGTGGATCTCCTTGAGCACCCGGCCGCCGATCTGGCGCTCGCGGTCGTTCATCACGAGGTCGTCCAGGAACTCGGCGGCCTCAGCGATCGACAGATGGCACAGCTCGGCGATGTTCCTGGGGCCGTGCTTGGCCGATTCGATCGTGACCGCGAGGATGACCGGCTTGAGACGGGTGCCGTCACAGGTGGGGCACGGCACCTCCCGCATGAAGCCCTCGAGCCTTTCGCGATTGGTCTCGGACTCGGTCTCGGCATAACGCCGTTGGACGAAGCCGACGGCTCCCTCGAAGGCCGAATAGTAGGAGCGCTCACGTCCGTACCGGTTCTTGTAGCGGACGTGCACCTTGGTCTCGTGGCCGTGCATGAGCGCGTTCTTCACGTCACCGGGCAGCTCGATATAGGGCGTGTCGATGGAGAAGCCGAGCTCATCGGCCAGGGCCTCCGTCAGCCTCAAGAAGTACTCCGACACCTGGTTGTAGGCCCACGCGGCGATGGCTCCCTCGGCCAGGGACTTCTCCGGATCGGGGACGAGGAGCTCAGGGTCGACCTCCATCCGGCTGCCGATCCCATGGCACTCGGGGCAGGCACCGAAGGGCGCATTGAAGGAGAAGGACCGGGGTTCGAGCTCGTCGATCTGCAGGGGGTGGTCGTTGGGGCAGGCGAGCTTCTCGGAGAACCGGCGGTGCCGGGCCGGGTCGTCGGCGGGGAGGTCGACATAGTCGATCACGACGAGACCGTCGGCCAAGGCGAGCGCGGTCTCGACCGACTCGGTGAGTCGCTGCTTGGAGCTCGGCTTGACCGTGAGACGGTCGACGACGACATCGATGGTGTGCTTCTTCTGCTTGACCAGCTTGGGCGGCTCGTCGGCGAGCTGGTGCATCTCACCGTCGACGATCGCGCGGCTGAAGCCCTGCTGCTGCAAGGTGCCGAAGAGCTCGGTGTACTCTCCCTTGCGGCCGCGGATCATCGGCGCGAGGACCTGGAACCGCGTACCCTCCTCGCCGTCGAGGATGCGGTCGACGATCTGCTGCGGGGTCTGTCGGCTGATGGCCTCGCCGCACACCGGACAGTGCGGATGGCCGGCTCGCGAGTACAGCAGGCGCAGATAGTCGTAGACCTCGGTGATCGTGCCGACCGTGGACCGCGGATTGCGCGAGGTGGACTTCTGGTCGATGGACACCGCCGGGGAGAGTCCCTCGATGAAGTCGACATCCGGCTTGTCCATCTGGCCGAGGAACTGCCGGGCGTAGGCCGACAGCGACTCGACGTAGCGACGCTGGCCTTCGGCGAAGATGGTGTCGAAGGCAAGCGAGGACTTGCCCGATCCCGAGAGCCCCGTGAACGTGATGAGGGCATCACGGGGAAGATCGAGCGAGACGTCCTTGAGGTTATGCTCGCGGGCACCGCGAATCACGAGACGATCGGCCACCCGACCAGCCTAACGAGGGCCACCGACAGTTTCTCTCGAGCGAGTTCCCCACCAGCTCCAACGGGCGGTGAGCTGTCCCACACCCCGCTTCCCGAGGCGCTAGGGTCGGGGCCATGACGTACACGGGAGAAGTCGAAGTCGGTGGAGCTCCGGACGTGCGGGAGGCCGGTGATCTGCGGATCACCAAGGTCGCCGTCGGGCCGATGAGCAACAACGTCTATCTGCTGCAGTGCACCATCACCGGCGAACAGGCGCTGATCGATGCGGCCGATGAGGCTCCGCGCCTGTTGGAGCTCATCGGCGGCGCGGGTCTTGCACGCGTCGTGACCACCCACCGCCACCCCGACCATGTACAGGCGCTCCCGGATGTCGTCGCCGCGACCGGTGCGCAGACCGTCGCCGGTGAGGACGATGCGGACGATCTGCCCGTCCCCGTGGACGTGCGGGTGCGGACCGGGGCTCGCATCGTGGTCGGCACCTGTGAGCTCGAGGTGATCGAGATCGTGGGCCACACGCCAGGATCGATCGTCCTGGCCTATGACGACCCCGACGGTATCGTGCACCTCTTCACCGGCGACTCGCTCTTCCCCGGCGGCGTGGGAAAGACCTGGTCCGAGGAGGACTTCCAGAGCCTCATCGGCGATGTCGAGGCCAAGATCTTCGGCCGCTTCGCGGACGACACCTGGTTCTACCCCGGCCACGGCGACGACTCCACCCTCGGCGCCGAGCGCCCGCACCTGTCCGAGTGGCGCGAACGCGGCTGGTGACTCCTACCAGGTGACGGGGAGCCGGTCGATACCGAAGACGAAACTCAACTGCCGGAACTCCAGCTCACTCTCGGGTACCGCCAGGCCCAGCTTGGGAAACCTCCGCAGCAGCTTGGGGAGCACGATCCGCAGCTCCATCCGCGCCAGCTCCGCCCCGATGCAGCGGTGGATGCCGTGCCCGAAGGCCAGGTGCCCGCTGGTCGGCACACGATAGGGGTCGAACTCGTCCGGGCCCTCCCCCGCGCTCTTCGGGTCGCGGTTGGCCGCGCTCAGCGAGGCCAGGACGACATCGCCCTTCTTCAGCCGTGTTCCGAACAGCTCCATGTCCTGCTTGGCGAAGCGCGGGAACGCCACCTGCACGACCGCGAGATAGCGCAGCAGCTCCTCGATCACCCGGTCCACGGTCTCGCGATTGCCCGATCGCACGAGATCGGCATAGGTGGGATCGCGGTGGAGCACGATGGTGCTGAGCGCGATCATCCCTGCGGTGGTCTCGAAACCTCCCGTGAAGACACCGTCGGCGAGGCCCGCGAGGTCGACATCGGAGATCTCGTCCCCCTCGGCTTGCAGGATCTGCCCGATGAGCCCGGGCCCCGGGTCCACGCGCTGGCGCGCTACGGCCTCGAAGAGGAACTCGCGCTGGGCCGACACCGCGCCGAAGGCCGCCGCAGCGCCATTGGTGGCGTCGAACCGCTGGCTGCCCAGCTTCGCGAACTCCTCACGATCGTCATAGTCCAGACCCAGCAGCGCGCAGATCGTGTTGAACGGCACCGGGAAGGCGACGTGCTTGGCGAGATCGGACCCGGGGCCGGCCGCCTCGAGGGCATCGAGGGCCTCATCGGCGATCCGGTCGATCATCGGCTCGAGTCGCGCGAGCCGGCGCATCGTGAACTCCGGGGTGACGATCTTGCGCAGCCGGGTGTGCAAGGGCGGGTCCGTGAAACCGAGCCCTCCGATGTCATCGGAGGTCGCCGGCCCGGAACCGCTGAACAGATGACGGATGTCGTTCGAGTAGGTATCGCGCGCGGTGAGCACCTCGCGGGCCTCGGCGTACCCGGTGACCAGATACGCATCGAAGGCGAACGGGAGATCGAGCCGGCGCAGCGGTGACTCAGCCCGGTACTGAGCCATCTGGCCCACCGGATCGGTGCCCTCGCGTTGAAGCGGTCGCTTGGTCTCCTCGGGAATGAAGGAGATCCGGGAGAGATCGATTCCACGTCTGCGCACATGCCGACGGGCCAATGCGCCGCCGAAGCGGGAACCGTAGGTCTTCAACAACGACACCGCAACACCGTACACGCACCGGTTGCCGCTCTGTCCGACGCGGAGCAGTGTTGGAGCACACACCACGGCCCTAGGGACGAGACACCGACGTTGGCGACGCCGACACCTCAGCAGCAGCCGGAGCTCCGGCGCGTGATAGGCCCCAATCTCCTCCTGCTGTTCATCATCGGGACACCCTCGGCACCGGCGTCTACGCCCTCACCGGGCAGGTGGCGGCCGAGGTCGGGGGTGCCGCCTGGCTGCCCTTCCTCATCGCCTTCCTGGTGGCCCTGCTGACAGCCTTCTCCTATCTGGAGCTGGTGACCAAGTACCCGCAGCCCGCCGGAGCCGCGCTGTACGTGCACAAGGCCTTCGGGATCCATCTGCTGACCTTCATGATCGCCTTCGCCGTCATGTGCTCAGGCATCACCTCGGCGTCGACGTCCGCCCGCGCCTTCGCCCCGAATCTGGCAGTCGGTGTGGGCTGGGAGGCCGGCGACACGTCGGTCATGGCCATAGCCCTCGGCTTCATGCTCCTCGTCGCGGCGATCAACCTGCGCGGTGTCAGCGAGGGCGTCAAGACCAATGTCGTGCTGACCATGATCGAGCTCTCGGGTCTGCTGCTGGTGATCCTGGTCGGCTTCTCTGCGATCGCGGGAGGGAATGTCGACTGGGGCCGCGTGGTCGCCTTCGAGACACCGGACGACAAGAGCGTGTTCCTGGCCGTCACGACGGCCACCTCTCTGGCCTTCTTCGCGATGGTCGGCTTCGAGGACTCCGTGAACATGGCCGAGGAGTGCCACGAACCGAATCGGATCTTCCCCCGGATCATGCTGACCGGACTGGGGATCACCGGGGCCACCTATGTGCTGGTCTCCATCTGCGCGGTCGCGCTGGTGCCGGTGGGCGATCTCGCCGGGAACGACACCCCTTTGGTCACCGTCGCCGAGCGGGGCGCACCGGATCTGCCGATCGCCGAGATACTCCCGTTCATCTCCATGTTCGCCGTGGCCAACTCCGCCCTCATCAGCATGCTGATGGCCAGTCGGCTGCTCTACGGCATGGCCCGCCAAGGCATCATTCCCGGAGCGCTCTCACGCGTGGGCCAGCGCCGCCGGACGCTGTATGTGTCGATCGTCTTCACCACGCTCATCGCCCTGGCCCTCATCGCCTATGTCTCCTACGCCAGTGAGAACGCCGTCTCGGTGCTGGGCGGTACGACCTCGCTCCTGCTCCTGGCGGTCTTCGGCGCCGTCAACGCCCTGTTGGGCGTGATCTCGTGCCTCTATCTGGTGACGCCGCTCTCGGGCCGCCCGGTCGCCGAGTACGAGGTCGCCGGGATCCTGCTGGCCCTCGGCCTCGTGCTCAGCATCCCCATGTACCTCGCCAGCCGACGGCGCGGCGAGCAGCTGAAGGTCGGCTCCCTCGGCGGCGGATCACGCGACGAGGAGGACTGAGCTCGACTGCGCTCAGTCCTGCGCGGAGGCGCTGGATCGTTCGTGACGCGACGAATACCAGAGGCTTACCGCAGCGGTGACCGCCAGGGTCACCACGATGAACGCAAGGCTGGTGAGCGTCGGGATCACCGGCACCGGCACCGGCTCGCCGCCGTTGATGAAGGGCAACTCGTTCTCGTGCAAGGCCTCCAGCACCAGCTTGGTGCCGATGAAGAACAACAGGAAGGCGAGTCCGTAGGACAGGAACACCAGTCGTTGGAGGAGCCCGCCGATCAGGAAGTACAGTTGACGCAATCCCATGAGCGCGAAGACATTCGCGGTGAAGACGAGATACGGCTCCCGGGTCAGCCCGAAGATCGCCGGGATCGAGTCCAGCGCGAACATCACATCGGTGGTGCCGAGGGCCACGATGACCAGCGCCATCGGGGTGATGGCGCGCTTGCCGTCCTCGCGCACCACGAGTGTGAGGCCCCGCCACTCGTCACTCAATCGGAATCGTCGCCGCGCGAAACGCACGACCGCATTGTCGGCGCCCTCGTCGTCATCGCCACCGAAGGCGAGCTTGGCGGCTGTGTAGACCAGGAACGCCCCGAAGACATAGAACACCCAGGAGAGGTTCTCGATCGCCGCCGCGCCCACGGCGATGAAGATGCCACGGAACACGAGGGCCAGGATGATGCCGACCAGCAGTGCCTCCTGCTGGTACTTCCGCGGCACGCCGAAGCTGGCCATGATGATGATGAAGATGAACAGGTTGTCGATCGACAGGCTGTACTCGGTCAGCCACCCGGCGAAGAATTCGATACCCCGGTCCTGGCCGTGACGCCACCAGACGAACAGCCCGAAGAGCACCGCCAGTCCGATATAGAAGGACAAGGCCAGGGAGGTCTCGCGGGTGGACGGCTCATGGGGCCGACGGGCGATGACCAGGATGTCGATGAGCAGGATGGCGATGGTGACGCCGAGGGTGATGCCCCATTCGAGCGCAGAGACGTTCACGCGTCATGTCCTCCGAGTGTGGGTGGGCCGCCGGAGGTCTCGCCCGTCGCTACCCGTCCCGTCGCTGAGGAATCTCCCTGGGCGGTGGCGCTGCGGCGAAGGCGCGGTGCCCTCCGTCGACCATTGTGACACCGACGCTGGCATGATCCGCGTCGAGGACCGCGCGGGACCGAGCCCTCAGCCGGCCGGGCCGTCGCGGTGGGCGCGGATCGTGACGTGCAGCGAGCGCCGCCGCACCTCGACATCGTCATCTGCCCCGCTAAGGGAATCGGGAGGAGCCGTCTGCGGTTCGAGGCAGAGCCCACTCGCGCGCTCGGTGTAGACCACCCACCAGGGGGTGTCCGCGACCAGCTCCAGCCCCAGCATGCCGGGCCAGCTGATGCGCGGACTCGAGTTCAGTCGGAAACAGTCGTCCCACGGGCCGGGTGGCACACTGACGCGCCGCCCGGTGGGGAGGTGGTCATCGCCGCGTTCGAGCATCGACTCGGCCGATAACTCGATCGAGGCCGACACGCCTCCCAGCCGTCGCCGGAACCACGGATGGAAACCAAGGACCGAAGGACTTCCCGGCGGCGCGTCCCAGCTGAGTCGCAGGTGGAGGGCCATCGGGGCAGCCTCGTACCGCAGGCGGGCGGTGCCCGGAAGCGGACCATCGGCGATGTCCAGCGTCAGGATGCCGTCGTCGCCGAGGTCCCAGGCACGATCCCGGCCGAGGCCGTGCGGACGATGCCCACGCCACCGGCCCGCCCACGGCACCATCGGGAAGATGCCCGAGGCGGTGGAAGGGTCCTCATCGGGATCTCCGCTGTCGCCGACCACCTCGTGCCCGTCGAAGCGCAGCGACGTGATCCGTGCTCCCGCAGCCGGATCGATAGTCGCCTTGACGCCCTCGGCGGTCAGGCGCAGCTGTTCAGGCACCGGCCTCGATCATGCCGCGCAGTTCCTTCTTGAGATCGCCGATCTCGTCGCGGAGACGGGCCGCAACCTCGAACTGCAGCTCCTCGGCGGCCTGGTGCATCTGCTGGTTGAGCTGGTCGATGAGCGAGGCCAGCTCGCCGGACGGCATGTCACCGGCGGCCTTCTCCCCCAGTGGCACGGCGACGCCCTTGCGGCGGTGGTCGCCCGTCGCAGCGAGCAGATTCTTGGTGTCGGCGTCTTCACGGGCGAGCATGTCGGTGATGTCGCCGATCTTCTTGCGCAGCGGCTGTGGGTCGATGCCGCGCTCGCGGTTGTAGGCGACCTGCTTCTCGCGACGGCGGTTGGTCTCCTCGATCGCGAATTCCATCGAGTCCGTGATGGTGTCCGCATACATGATGACCTGGCCGGAGACATTGCGCGCCGCACGGCCGATGGTCTGGATGAGCGAGCGTTCGGAGCGCAGGAAGCCCTCCTTGTCGGCGTCGAGGATCGCCACCAGGCTCACCTCGGGCAGGTCCAGGCCCTCACGGAGGAGGTTGATGCCGACCAGGACGTCGTACTCGCCCATCCGCAGTTCGCGCAGCAACTCGACGCGCCGCAGCGTGTCGACCTCGCTGTGCAGGTAGCGCGTACGGATACCGGCCTCCAAGAGATAGTCGGTGAGGTCCTCGGACATCTTCTTGGTGAGTGTGGTGACGAGGACCCGCTCGCCCTTCTCGGCCCGGCTGTTGATCTCGTCGACCAGGTCGTCGATCTGCCCCTTGGTGGGCTTGACGATGACCTCGGGATCGACCAGGCCCGTGGGGCGGATGATCTGCTCGACCACGTCGCCCCCGACCTTGTCGAGCTCGTACGATCCTGGGGTGGCTGACAGGTAGATGGTCTGGCCGATGCGCTCCAAGAACTCGGGCCACTTCAGAGGGCGGTTGTCCATCGCGCTGGGCAAACGGAACCCGTGCTCGACGAGCGAGCGCTTGCGGCTCATATCTCCCTCGTACATCGCCCCGATCTGCGGGATGGTGACATGGGACTCGTCCACCACGAGCAAGAAGTCGTCCGGGAAGTAGTCGAGCAGGCAGTTGGGGGCCGTGCCCGGGGCACGGCCGTCCATGTGCAGCGAGTAGTTCTCGATGCCCGAGCAGGTGCCGACCTGTTCCATCATCTCCAGGTCATAGGTGGTGCGCATGCGCAGCCGCTGGGCCTCGAGGAGCTTGCCCTCACGCTCGAGCACCTGGAGCCGTTCCTCCAGCTCACGCTGGATGCCCTCGATGGCCCGGGTCATGACGTCCTGGCCGGCCGCGTAGTGCGTGGCCGCGCCGACGAAGAGCTCCTGGTCGTCGCTGAGCACCTCGCCGGTGAGCGGGTGGAGCGTCATGAGTCGCTCGATCTCATCGCCGAAGAACTCGATCCGCACCGCCATCTCCTGGTAGACCGGGAAAATCTCCAGGGTGTCGCCCTTGACCCGGAAGGTGCCGCGGGTGGCGGCGACGTCATTGCGAACGTACTGCGCCTGCACGAGGGTCCGGAGCAGCTCGTCTCGGTCGACCTCGTCGCCGACCTTGAAGCCGATCATCCGGTTGAGGTACTCCTGGGCCGAACCCAGGCCGTAGATGCAGGAGACGGTGGCGACGACCACCACATCGCGACGGGTCAGCAGCGACCAGGTCGCGGAGTGCCGCAGCCGCTCGACCTCCTCGTTGATGGAGGAGTCCTTCTCGATATAGGTGTCGGACTGCGCGATGTAGGCCTCGGGCTGATAGTAGTCGTAGTACGAGACGAAGTACTCGACCGCATTGTTGGGCAGCAGCTCACGCAGCTCATTGGCGAACTGGGCGGCGAGCGTCTTATTGGGCAGCAGCACCAGCATCGGGCGCTGCAATCGCTCGGCGATCCAGGCGGTGGTGGCGGTCTTGCCCGTACCCGTCGCACCCATCAGCACGACATCGGGGGTCCCATCCGCGATCCGCTTGCTGATCTCGGCGATCGCGGCGGGTTGATCACCGGCCGGTGCGTACTCCGAGACGACCTCGAACGGCGCCACCTGACGGGTCAACTCGGTCGCTGATCTCATGTCGACCAGCGTACGCCGAGCCACTGACAAGAACCGGTCGATACAGTGAGCCCATGTCACCAGACGAGCGGCGGGCACGCCGCGCCCGTGAGATCGTCGAGGCCACCCGCGCGCTATTCGACCAGCGCGGCATGCGCGAGGCGCAGATCGACGACATCGCCAAGAAGGTCGGTATCAATCGAGCCATCATCTACCGCCATTTCACCACCAAGGAAGAGCTCTTCGCGATGACCCTGGTGGACTACCTGGGCGAGCTCGGCGACGAGATGGCAGCGGCCGATGCGAACGGCGGCACGGCGACCGAGCGACTCGACGCCCAGGCCACGGCCTTCTTCGACTACGGCACCCGTTTCCCGGCCTTCGTGGACTGCGCACAGGCCCTTTTGCGCTACCGCGGCACTGACCTCGTCGACGAGGTCAGTCAGGAGCGGCTCGTCGAGCTCGGCCAGGCGATGTTCCAGAGCCTCGATCATGTCGTGCGGGCGATAGAGGCCGGCAACGCCACGGGCGAGTTCGCGGTCGCCGATCCCCAGCTGCTCGCCAATGTGCTGTACGCGCAGGGACTCGGCGTCTTGAACCTCCTGGGCTTCCAGAAGTCGATCCGGGAGCTGAACTCGGGGATGCCGGTGATGGCCGATCTACCGCTCGGCGATGTCGTCTCCTGGGCCAAGCGGGCGATGATCGCCATGGCCGTCCCCGAGACCGTCCCCGCCGCCGGCGAGGGGTGAGACTCCACCCCTCGCCGGTCGCTCAGGCCTCGAGGATCGCGACGACGCCTTGGCCGCCCGCCGCGCAGACCGAGATCAGTCCGCGGCCTGAGCCCTTCTCGTGCAGCAGCTTGGCGAGATTGGCCACGATCCGTCCGCCCGTCGCCGCGAAGGGATGGGCCGCGGCGAGTGACGAGCCCTTGACGTTGAGCTTGCTGCGGTCGATGGAGCCGAGCGGGGCGTCGAGGCCGAGCTTCTGCTTGCAGTAGTCGGCGTCCTCCCACGCGGCCAGCGTGGTGAGCACCTGCGAGGCGAAGGCCTCGTGGATCTCGTAGAAGTCGAAGTCCTGCAGCGTCAGGCCGTTGCGCTCGAGCATCCGCGGCACCGCGTAGACCGGGGCCATCAGCAGGCCCTCGCCGCCGTTGACATAGTCGACCGCCGCGGTCTCGTAGTCGGTGACATAAGCCAGCGGCTCCCATCCGCGTCGCGCAGCTTCGTCCTCGGAGGCCAGCAGCACGACGGAGGCGCCATCGGAGAGCGGGGTGGAGTTCGCCGCCGTCATGGTGGCACGCTCCCCGAGCTGCTTGCCGAAGACCGGCTTGAGCTTGGCGAGCTTCTCCACGCTGGAATCGGCGCGCAGGTTGTTGTCGCGCTCCACACCCTTGAAGGGCGTCACGAGGTCGTCCTGCCAACCTTCCTCATAGGAGGCGGCGAGATGCCGGTGCGAGGCCACCGCCAGCTCGTCCTGGGCCTCGCGGGTGATGCCCCATTCATCCCCGGTGAGCGCCTGGGAGTCGCCCATCGACAGACCGGTGCGGGGCTCCTCGTTGCGGGGCTGGTCGGGGGCGAGGTGCTGCGGGCGGATCTTGCTGAGCAGCTTCAGCCGCGTCGGCGTGTCCTTGGCGGCGTTGACCTGGAGCAGGATCTTGCGGAGCTTGTCGCCCACGGCGAGCGGGGCATCGCTCGTGGTGTCGGTGCCACCGGCGATGCCGTAGTCGATCTTGCCGAGGGCGATCTTGTTGGCCACTTGGATCGTGGCCTGCAGGCCGGTGTCGCAGGCCTGCTGGATGTCGACGGCCGGGGTGGCCGCGGAGAGCTTCGAGCCGAGCACCGTCTCGCGGGTGAGGTTGAAGTCCCGGCTGTGCTTGAGCACCGCGCCGGCGACGACCTCACCGGGACGCTCGCCTTCCAGCCCGAACCGGTCGACGAGGCCGTTCAGCGCCGCCGTCAGCATCTCCTGATTGGAGACACCCGCGTAGACCGTGTTGGAACGTGCGAACGGGATGCGGTTGCCGCCGATCACCGCGACGCGGCGGACGGTGGCGTCGTTGGCCGGAGCCGACTTCTGGGCCATGACGGACCTTTCTTCGCAGGAGCTGGGGCGTCCGTGTGGACTCGCCTGTCACGGCAGGCTACAGTCACACTAACGCGTTCAGATACCGAGAGTATCCGATAGATAGGACACATGTCGCGATGACCGACCGTTACCAGTCGCTGATCCAGAATCCGATCGCCCAGTTCCTGGTCAAGAACATCGGCCTGCCGAATCCGCCGGAACTCAAGCGCTGGGACGGAGGCCCCCTCGTCGACGGGACCGTACTGCTCGGCGGCTCCTCGGACGGACTCCTGTTCGGCGCACTCCCCCAGTTGCTGAAGAACGACGGGATCGAGACGACCACGGTCCGCGCGGAAGGACGCCGCTACGCCGGACTCGTCTTCGACGCCACCGATCTGGCCTCGACGCGCGACCTCGTCGCGCTGCAGGCGTTCTTCACTCCGGTGCTGCGCCAGCTGGCCTCCTGCGGCCGCGTCGTCGTGCTCGGCACACTGCCGGAGCGTACGACCAGCTCCGGAGCGGCCATCGCACAGCGCGGACTCGAGGGCTTCGTGCGGTCGCTGGGCAAGGAGATCGGCGGCAACGGCAGCACCGCCAATCTCGTCTACGTCTCCCCCGACGCCGCCGACGCGGTGGACTCGACGCTACAGTTCCTGCTCTCGCCGAAGTCCGCCTTCGTGGATGGTCAGGTCATCAGGATCGGCACCACCGATCTCTCCGACACCGAGCAGCCGGCCGAGGCCGGCGCACCCCTCACCGGCAAGATCGCCCTCATCACCGGCGCATCCCGCGGCCTCGGAGCCGCCATGGCGCGCACGCTCCACCGCGACGGTGCCACCATCGTGGGTCTGGACGTCCCGCCGCTGCAGGGCGACCTCGAGAGTCTTATGGAGGAGCTCGGCGGGTCCTCGATCATCGCCGACATCACGGCCGATGACGCCCCCTCCACGATCGCCGAACAGCTGAGCGACGGCGTCGACATCGTCGTCCACAATGCCGGCATCACGCGCGACAAGCGGCTCAAGAACATGAAGCCCGAGAATTGGGACAAGGTCATCGACGTCAGCGTGGGCGCACCGCAGCGCATCACCGACGAACTACTCGATCGCGGGCTGATCCACGATGGCGGTCGCATCATCGGTATCTCATCCATCGCGGGTATCGCCGGCAACAACGGTCAGACCAACTACGGCACCGCGAAAGCCGGCGTCATCGGTTTCGTGCAGGATCTGGCACCGCGACTCACCGACCGGCGGATCACCGTCAACGCGATCGCCCCGGGCTTCATCGAGACCGACATGGTCAAGACGATGCCGATCGGCATCCGCGAGGCCGGCCGCCGGCTCAGCTCCCTGTCACAAGGCGGGCAGCCGGTCGACGTCGCCGAGGCGATCGCCTGGTACGCCCATCCCGGCTCGGGTGCGATCACCGGCAATGTCGTGCGTGTCTGCGGTCAGGGGTTCCTCGGTGCCTGAGGAGACCACGCGTACATTCGACTCCGCTCCAGCGGGACTCCCGCTGATGATCAAGGCGGCGCTGCCGGCTTTGCCCGTCATCGGATCGCTGCCGGGGATCAAGCACTCGCGCGGCGATCTGCCCCGGACCACCCTGCTCCGCCGGGGAGTCACCACCGACCAAAGGCATCTCGACCGGTACCGGCGGGTCTGCGGATTCGCCCCCTCGTCTTTCCTTCCGGCGACGTACCCGCATCTCGCCGCGCACACGCTGCACCTCACGATGATGACGGACACATCGTTCCCCTTCACCCCGATGGGCGCGGTGCATCTGCGCAACCGGATCACCCAGCATCGCCCGATCGGAGTGGCGGAGTCCTACGACATCTCCCTGCGCGCCGCGCAGCTCACCCCGCATCCGAAGGGCCAACTCGTCGAGCTGCTCTCCGAGGCACGTGTCGGCGACGAGCTCGTCTGGGACGAGAGCATGACGGTCTTCTTCCGGGGCCGCAACGGGAGTGGGCCCGAGCCGACGACACCCCCGTTGGACCGTCTCGACGCTCCGCGCGGACCCGTCCATTGGACGCTGCCCGGCAGCCTGGGCCGCAGCTACGGGGCTGTGTCCGGTGATCGCAATCCGATCCATCTGTACCCGCTCACCGCCAAGGCCTTCGGCTTCCCCCGCAATATCGCGCACGGCATGTGGACCAAGGCCAAGTGCCTCTCAGCCATCGACGCCCTTCCCAACGCCTATACCGCCACCGTGGAGTTCAAGAAGCCCATCCTGCTGCCCAGCACGATCGTCTTCGGTACCGAGGAGCAGCCGGGACGTACGGTCTTCGGCGTGCGGAGCCAGGACGGCGCGACGGAGCATCTCGTGGGGACCATCGTCGCCTCTTGACCGCAAAGGACGAACGATGTGGCTCCGCGGTCGCCCTGACAACCACCAGAGCACATCGTCGGTGTCCTCCCCTCGAGCCAGGAACGAACGGACGCCTACTCACCGCGCACTGACGAGGACGGCCGCCTACTCACCGCTCGCCACCGGCACGCCGCTGGCGAGCGAGCGTGCCGGGGGTTGGGCGGGTCAGCGGCGCGGGCGGATGAGTCCCTCCTGCGCCACCGACGCCACCAGCGTGCCGTCCTGGGCGTAGACCTTCGCCGTGCTGAAGCCTCGCGACGAGCCCGCCCACGGCGAGGTCTGGTCGTAGAGCAGCCACTCGTCCGTGCGGAACGGACGGTGGAACCACACCGTGTGGTCCAGCGAGGCCGGGGACACCCGCGGAGAGTTGATGATGAGGCCGTGGGGAACCAGCGAGGCGCCCAGGAGGCTGAAGTCGCTGTAGTAGGTGAAGGCCGCATTGTGGATGCGGGGATCGTCCGGCAGTTCGCCGGCGGCTTTGAACCACATGCGCTGGATCGCCGGGACCCGTTCGGGCGAGGGATCATCGGCGGCGCGGCCCTCACCCACATAACGCATGTCATAGCCACCCCATTCGGCGTGCCACTGCTCCGCCGATCCCTCGTCGATGAGCTGGATGAGGTCCGACATCGATGTGGCGTCCTCGGGCACACCGATATCGGGCATCGCGTCCTGATGCTCCCAGCCCTCCTCCTCGCGCTGGAAGGAGGCGGTCATGTAGAAGATGATCTCGCCGTGCTGGCGCGCCGCGACCCGGCGCGTCGTGAAGGATCGGCCGTCACGGACGTTCTCGACGTCATAGACGATCGGTATCGACGGATCGCCACCGAGGATGAAGTAGGCGTGCAAGGAGTGGATGTGGCGGTCCTCCGGCACTGTCAGCTGAGCGGCCATCGTCCCCTGGGCGGCCACCTGGCCACCGAAAACCCGCTTGAGACGGGAGTTGACCGGTTGCCGGCCTCGGAAGAGACCGACCTCCAAGGGTTCGAGATCGAGCAGGTCGACGACTTCGTTGATCGAGGCAGGCACGGTCACGAGTCTAGTGGCTGAGCGGACGCCGAGGGCCTGGTGCGGAGGCGTTCCTCCTCACGTGATCAGCCGTGGTCGTCGGGACGATGCTGCGCGAGGAAGCGCTCGAGCTGCGCGGCGAGCTCATCGCCGCTCGGCAGGTGACCGTCGTCATCGAGGAGAGAACGCGCGGCACCGCGCGCGAAGGCGTCGTACTGCTCTTCCAGGCCGTTCAGCACGTCCTCGCCGTTCTGCTCGTGGATCTGCTCCTCGATCTGCGCGATGGCCGCGGGCTGCTGAGCGCGGAGGTCCTCCAGATCGAAGGTCAGACCCGTGCGCAAGCCGGCAGCCTCCAACACGGCGATCGCGGCCGTGGGGTACTCGACCTGCGTCAGATAGTGCGGCACGTGGACGACATAGCCGACGGCGTCGGTTCCCCGCTGGCCCAGACGATACTCGAGCAGCGTCTGCGCCGAGGCGGGCACCGTGATCTCGGCCTCCCAGAGATTGCGGCGATCCACGAGCTCCGGTCGCGTGGCGTGGGCCGTGATCATCGGCGGGCGCGTGTGGGGCACTCCCATCGGCACGGCTCCCAGACCTACCACGAGCGAGACATTCTCGCGCTCGATGACGTCGATCACCTCGCGGACGAATCCCTCCCAGCCGAAATCCGGCTCCGGGCCGGACAACAGCAGATATTCACGCCCCGTGATGTCGTACTCGCGTGTGATCGCAAGGCGGGGCTGCTCATAGGAGCGGTAGTGGTCGGCGTCGAAGACGATCGGCGGACGGCGCGCGCGGTAGTCATAGACGGGATCGAGGTCGAACTCGTGCACGGTCACGCCGTCGGTGCCGCGCAACTGCCGGGCGACCAACGATGCGGACGATCCGGCGGTCAGGAAGCCGTCCAGGACATGGAGCAGCACAGGCCCCTCACCGGTGTTGCGATCAGGTCGCGACTCCCGCTTCTCGGGTCGCAGAGCTTTCGGTAACCACTTCGGTGTCAACATCGTCACCGCCTCGTCGTATTCCCGTGCAGGGACGCAGCGGTGTCCGCGGCGATGGCCGGACCCGTGAGACCTTCGCGCTCGAGGATCACGGCACGCTTGGCGTGATCGAGGAAACGCTGGCCGACCCCGTGGATGCGGACCGGCGTACGGACTCCGGCATCGAGGAGCGCACAGGCGATCGTCGAGCCGACGCCGCCCTGACGCCCGTTGTCCTCGACCGAGACCACCAGGCGGTGATCGTCGGCCAGCTCCACCACCGCGGGGTCGAGGGGCTTGATCCACCGCGGATCGACGACCGTGCAGCCGATGCCGTCCGCGGCGAGCTTCTCCGCCGCATCGAGGGCGACGGCCGCCATGGTGCCAGCCCCGACGAGCAGCACCTCCGGTTCGGCATCGCGGCGCAGGACATCGACACCGCCGATCTGATCGACGGCCGGGATGTCGTCGCCCACGGGCCCCTTCGCGAAGCGCACGACGCTGGGGGCGTCATCGACCGCGACCGCCTCGCGCAGGAGCTCGCGCAGGCGGGCTCCATCACGCGGCGCCGCGATGTGGATCCCCGGCACCAGCTGGAGCAGCGACAGATCCCACATGCCGTTGTGACTGGCGCCGTCGTCACCGGTCACTCCCGCCCGGTCCAGGACGAAGGTGACGCCACAGCGATGGAGTGCGACGTCGAGGAGCACCTGGTCGAAGGCCCGGTTGATGAAGGTCGCGTAGACGGCGACCACCGGGTGCAGACCGCCCATCGCCAAGCCAGCGGCGCTGGTGGCCGCGTGCTGCTCGGCGATGCCGACATCGAAGACACGGTCGGGGAACTTGTCCGCGAAGGCGTCGAGGCCGACGGGATAGAGCATGGCGGCGGTCAGACCGACGACATCGGGGCGTTCGTCGGCGATCCGCACGATCTCATCGCGGAAGACCGAGGTCCACCCCGCCGGGGCCACCGAGGTGGCCTCACCCGTTGTGCGGTCGAAGGGAGTCGACTGGTGCATCTGGTCGTTCTCATTGGCCACCGCGATGTCGTAACCCTGGCCCTTGGTGGTGATCGCATGGACCAGGACGGGACCGCCGAAGCGCTTGGCTGCCGCGAGGGCCTGCTCCATCGCGCCTCGATCGTGTCCGTCGACCGGACCGATGTACTTGATGCCGAGGTCCTCGAACATACCCTGCGGGGCGAGGGCATCCTTCATGCCCTTCTTCACCGCGTGGAGCGCCTCATAGGCGACCTCGCCGAGGCGGTGGCCCGAGGTCAACCGCTCGCGGATCGCCGTCAGCGTGGGCTCATAGCGAGGATTGGTCCGGATCTCGGTCAGCTTGTTGGCCAGGCCGCCGACCGTGGGGGTGTAGGACCGACCGTTGTCGTTCACGACCACCACCAGTCGTCGGGACTGATCGGCCGCGATGTTGTTGAGCGCCTCCCAGGCCATGCCGCCGGTAAGCGCACCGTCGCCGATGACGGCGACGACATGATTGTCGCGACCCGTCAGCGCGTTGGCACGCGCCAGGCCGTCGGCATAGGACAGGGACGTCGAGGCGTGCGAGTTCTCGACCCAATCGTGCTCGGACTCCGCGCGTGAGGGATAGCCGGAGAGTCCGCCCTCCTGACGGAGCCGCTCGAACTCGCCGGCGCGCCCTGTCAGCATCTTGTGCACATAGGCCTGGTGCCCGGTGTCCCAGACGAGACGATCGCGCGGGGAGTCGAAGACCCGATGCAGGGCGATCGTCAGTTCGACGACGCCGAGATTCGGCCCCAGATGCCCACCGTTGGTGGCGACGGACTCCAGCAGGAGCTCGCGAATCTCCTCTGCGAGTTGCGTGAGGTCGTCGTCACCGAGGTCCCGCAGATCAGCGGGTCCCGACAGCGAGCGCAGCAGACTGGCCATTGCCCCATCGTAACCAGCCTCGCCCACGGCGCCCGTGCACCTCGACCTCTCGGCGCACAGGGGTCAGACCTGGTGGTAACGGCCGCGCACATGGCTCAGCGCGGTCGTGCCCTCGATGGCGATGTGCTCCACGAGCGCGACGATCTGTTCGCTGTAGCCGAGGGGTGAGACCGACACGACCCGCGCTCCGATCCAGCTGCGCCCGTCATGTGCAGGCCCCCACTGCGTCTGTGTCCACGAGCCGAGGGTGAACGGACCGCCGGGGGCCGGAGCCGTCCCCGCGAAGGCGTCGGCGAGGAACTGGTCGCCGTCGTCGAGCAGACTGATCGCGACCGACGTGTCGACGTCGATCGCGTCACGCAGGTCGGAGTCGGGATCGACCAGGATCACGACGTGCGGCGGCTCTCCGTCGGCCACCAGCAGCGAGGAGACGGTGAGCCCGGCACGCCGGCGTCGCTCCCCCGCCGCAACGACGGTCACCGGGGCAGCCAGCCGTCCGCGGAAGCGCCGCAGCGCGTCGCGCTCGGGTTCGGGCGGTACGAAGGGATGCTCGGTGTGGATCGTCACATGTCCAGGCTACGGCGAGGTGATGGGAGCTCTGCCGGCTCCCACGCTCCCGCGTAGCCGGCGACGAGGGCGCTGATCTCGTCCAGCACGATGTCACGTTCGAAGGCCGGCTCGTCGAGCACCCAGCGCAGGGCAACGTTCTCCAGCGCCAGCACCACTACCCACGCCGTGACCACGGGATCGGGACGTCGGCTGAGCTGAGGATTCGCCCGTAGATACAGTGCGAGCAGTTCGCGAACCCGCCGCTCCACGACGATGCGTCGAGTCCGGTTCTGCCCCGCCGGCAGCTCCTCGGCCAACACCCGCAGCAGCACCCGGTCCGATTCCAGCGCGGACAGCAGCGCGTCCGCGGTATCGCGGATCATCGCCCGCCCGGTGTCGCCCGCCCTTTCCCCCAGCGCAGCGACCACACGTTCGGTCACCTCCTCCCAGTAGCGATCGATGATCACGTCCAAGATGGCCGTCTTATCGGTGAAGTACTGATACAGCGACCCTGGGCTGATGCCCGCGACCTCGGCGATCCGGTTCGTGGAGAAGGCGTCGTAGCCATGGGTGGCGAGCACCTCGCGGCCCGCCGCGACGATGCGTTCCACCATCTGTCGCGAGCGTGCCTGTCGTGGGGTCTTCCGCATGGCACGAGCGTAGGACCTCCGAACTGCCGAACGCGACTTGTATGCGAGCCTTTGCTCGCATGAGGATGAGGAGATGATCCCGACACGGTTTCGTGAACGCCAGGAGCGCGGCGCCCGTATCGGCCGGCCGCTGAAGTACCTCGGCCGCGTCGGCGAGGTGGACGAGGAGCTCCTCGACCGGCTCGGCAGAGGATTGACCGAGCGCGACGAGCCCGGCGCTGCGCTCGCCGACGCGATCCGATCTCGCGAGGTCTCCCTGCCACAACTGGAGGCCGTGCTCACCGGCGGCATCGCGGCGGTCACCGATGCCCCCGAACCACTGCGCACCTTCTTCACCGAGGTCACCACCGTGCCCGATTGGGTGGACTGGAAGCTGATCGACGACGGTGGGCGCGTCATGAACCGGCTGAGGCAGAATGCCGCGGATGTCCTCATGCAGCTCTCGCTCATCGGCGGCTATCGCTTCGGTGGCCCTACGGATCTCCTGGTGGCCACCGGCGGGCTGTCCGGCGACGGCACTCTGCGGCGTCTCGCCGAGACCCAGAAATGGACCATCTCGCTGTCGGCCCCGGGCGGGCTGCGTCCGGGAGGCGAGGCCTGGCGACTGACCGTGCACGTCCGCGTCATGCACGCCCTGGTGAATGCGTCCTTCGAACCACGCTGGGACAACGAACGCTGGGGTCTGCCGATCAATCAGACGGATCAGGCCGGCACGCTCGGCCTCTTCGACGGAGCGCTCATCATCGGCTGCCGCGCGCTCGGCGTGCGGATCAACGGGGCCGACGCGCGAGCCTTGATGCACCTGTGGAGGTGGGTGGGCCACCTGATGGGAGTCCCGGCCGATCTGCTCACCGATGACGAGTGGGAGCGTCACCGGATCAACTACCACGTGCTGCTCGCCCAGGCGGGGATCAGCGAGGCCGGGCCGAAGCTCGCTCAGGCGATCGTCGCGGCCCAGGACGACCGCGGCTACCCCGGATGGCCGCGGTCGCTCCGGCGAGTCAGGGCCAGCTACGAGCGAGAACGGCTCCTCAGCATGCTCACCACCTTCCTCGGTGTCCGGAGCATGCGCGAGCTCGGCTTGCCGATCCGGCCTCCCTGGGCCTTCGCCTATCTGATCCCGCTCAACACGATGCGGTACCACGTCCTCGGCCGCACGCGCGTCGGCTCGCGGCTGCTGGGCGCCTGGGGCGATCGGACCAGCCGTCGGATCCTCGACGCCTACTTCGGTGGTGAAGAGGAGTCGCTGGCCGAGCTGTAGTGAGCTGAGGAGCTCCCGTTGAGTGTGACGTTTGGACGGTGAAAGACCGAGATCCACCGTCCAAACGTCACACTCAGCGAGTACCCGGTGCTCAGTCGAGCAGCGAGCGGAGCACGTACGGCATGATGCCGCCGTTGCGGTAGTAGTTCGCCTCTCCAGGGGTGTCGATGCGCACGACCGCGTCGAACTCGACGGTGCCGTTCTCGCCCTCGGCTACGACCTTGACCGTGCGCGGGGTGGTCCCGTCGTTCAGCTCGGTGATACCGGAGACGCTGAAGGTCTCCTCACCGGTCAGGCCCAGCGACTCGGCATTCTCCCCCTCGGGGAACTGCAGCGGCAGGACGCCCATGCCGATGAGATTCGAGCGGTGGATGCGCTCGTAGCTCTCGGCGATGACCACCCGGACGCCCAGCAGAGCCGTGCCCTTGGCAGCCCAGTCGCGCGACGAGCCCGAGCCGTACTCCTTGCCGGCGAGCACGACGAGCGGGATCTCCTGCGCCGCATAGTTCTGCGCCGCGTCGAACACGGTCGTGACCTCGCCGCCCGCGGTGAAGTCGCGCGTGAAGCCACCCTCGGTACCCGGTGCGATCTGATTGCGCAGGCGGATATTGGCGAACGTGCCGCGGATCATGACCTCGTGATTGCCGCGCCGGGAACCGAGCGAGTTGAAGTCCCGCGGCTCGACACCGTGCTCCATCAGGTACTTGCCGGCCGGGCTGTCCTTCTTGATCGCACCGGCAGGGCTGATGTGGTCGGTGGTGACCGAGTCGCCGAGCTTCAGCAGCACCCGGGCTCCCTCGACATCGGTGACCGGCGAGGGCTCGCGCTCCATGCCGTCGAAGTACGGCGCCTTGCGGACGTAGGTCGACGCGGCGTCCCACTCGAAAGTGTCGCCCTCGGGCGTGGGCAGGTTCTGCCACCGCTCGTCACCGGCGAACACATCGGCGTACTCGGACTTGAAGGTGTCGGCGCTCATCGACGAGGCGATCACCTCCTCGACCTCCGAGGGGCTCGGCCAGATGTCCTTGAGGTAGACCTCGTTGCCATCGGTGTCGACGCCGAGCGGCTCGGTGGTGATGTCGACATCCATCGACCCTGCCAGCGCGTAGGCCACGACGAGCGGGGGCGACGCGAGGTAGTTCATCTTCACATCGGGGTTGATGCGGCCCTCGAAGTTGCGGTTGCCCGACAGCACCGAGACCACCGCGAGGTCGTTCTCGTTGACGGCCGCGCTGACCTCGGGGATCAGCGGACCGGAGTTGCCGATGCACGTGGTGCAGCCGTAACCGACCAGGTTGAATCCCAGCTTGTCCAGGTACGGCGTCAGACCGGCGCGCGCGTAGTAGTCCGAGACCACCTTGGAGCCCGGGGCCAGGGTGGTCTTGACCCACGGCTTGCGCTGCAGGCCCTTCTCGACCGCGTTCTTGGCCAACAGGGCTGCGCCGATCATGACCGACGGGTTCGAGGTGTTGGTGCAGGACGTGATCGCCGCGATCGTGACGGCACCGTGATCCAGCGTGAATGTCTGGCCGTCGATCGTCACCTCGATCGGGTTGCTGGGCCGCTTGCCGTCGGCCGGCACGCAGGAGAGGTAGTCACGGCGCGGGGTGGTGCCATGGGCCTCGGAGGCCGGCGGATCGGAGGCGGGGAAGGACTCCTCGAGAGCCTCGTCGTAGTCACCGGAGATCGTCTGCGCGTCGTTGTCGATGTAGGCGCTCAGTGCGCCCCGGAAGCCGTTCTTGGCATCGGAGAGGCTGACGCGGTCCTGGGGCCGCTTGGGACCGGCGATGGACGGCACGACATCGGCGAGGTCGAGCTCGAGGTACTCGGAGTAGCGCGGTTCGTGCTCGGGATCGTGCCACAGACCCTGGGCCTTGGCGTAGGCCTCGACGAGCGCGATCTCCTCGGGCGTGCGCCCGGTGAGCTCGAGGTACTTGGTGGTCTCCTCGTCCATCGGGAAGATGGCGACCGTGGAACCGTACTCGGGGCTCATATTGCCGATCGTGGCGCGGTTGGCCAGCGGGACCGCGCCGACGCCCGAGCCGTAGAACTCGACGAACTTGCCGACGACACCGTGCTCGCGCAGCTTCTCGGTGATGGTGAGGACGAGGTCGGTGGCGGTGGCGCCTTCGGGCAGCTCGCCGGAGAGCTTGAAGCCGACGACCCTCGGGATGAGCATGCTGATCGGCTGACCGAGCATCGCGGCCTCGGCCTCGATGCCGCCGACACCCCAGCCGACGACGCCCAGACCGTTGACCATCGTAGTGTGCGAGTCGGTGCCGACACAGGAATCGGGGTACGCGACGACCGAGCCATCGCTCTCACGGGTGAAGACGACGCGGGCCAGGTGCTCGATGTTGACCTGGTGGACGATGCCGGTGCCCGGCGGCACCACCTTGAAGTCACTGAAGGCACCCTGGCCCCAGCGCAAGAACTTGTAGCGCTCGCCGTTGCGCTCGTACTCGATCTCGACATTGCGCTCGAAGGCCTCCGGCGTGCCGAAGACATCGGCGATGACCGAGTGGTCGATGACCATCTCAGCCGGCGCGAGCGGATTGATCTTGCTGGGATCGCCGCCAAGGTCCGCCATCGCCTCGCGCATCGTGGCGAGATCGACGACACAGGGGACCCCGGTGAAGTCCTGCATGATCACGCGCGCGGGGGTGAACTGGATCTCCTTGCTCGGATCCGCCGACGGATCCCAGCCCGCGAGGGCCTTGATGTCATCGGCTGTGATGTTGGCTCCGTCCTCGGTGCGCAGCAGCGCCTCGAGGAGGATCTTGAGGCTGAACGGCAGGGAGGCGACATCGAGGCCGTCTCCCTCCACCGCGTCGAGCCGGTAGAAGTCGTAGGACGCATCACCGACTCGAAGGGTGTCCTTGGAGTGGAAACTGTCGACGCTCATGGTCTTCTCCTTCGCGTGGTCTTCATCCATCCTGCCGACCTTCCGCGCGGGCGCATCACTGAGGCCGACCTAATATCTTGACATCAAGATACCTTGCGACCACGGGGCTCTCAACGAAGGCGACCCTTACCCAGGCCGCGCACGACCGTCATCGCAATGCGCTGAGGGCACGTAGCACGGCGCGTCCCTGCCGCACCCGTGATTCCCAGGTGATGCCGATCGCCAGCAGCACGAGTCCGAGGATGCCGAAGAGGATCCAGCGCTGGACCGCCATCGCCACCGGCCACAGGTTGACGACGACCAGGACCGCGAGCACGACGGCGCCGACCACGAAGGGCGCACGCCACGAGCGCCACCATCCGATGCCGATCGCCACGACGGCCGCCGCTCCCAGCAACCAGGCCCGAAGGCTCGTCGGGTCGGCGACGGCCTGCGGCAGTGACGGCAGGAAGGCGACCGCCAGCCCGACCCCGAGCGCGGAGACCGTGCCCAGCGAGCTGTCACGCCACATGAACCAGCCGCCGATGCCCAAGGCGAGCACGGCGAGCGGCACCGTGAAGGCCTCGACCGCCCGAACATCCTGCCCGATCACCAGGAAGATCCACGCCAGTACAGCGAGGGTCGCGGCCGGGATCAGGCACCAGCGGCGGTCGGACACGTCGAAACCGGCGCCGAACAGGACGAGCGAGAGCAGGAGGAACAACAGAGCCATCCAGGTGGCGTCGTCGGCGCCGAGTCCGGTCGCCAGACCGTAGAGGGCGATCGAGGCCGCGGCCACTTCCAGGGTGAGCCGGACCGGCTGCTCCTCGACTCCCCACGTGGCGAGGGCGAAGCACACGATGGCGACCAGGACGAAGAACAGCGCCGCGATGGACCCATCGATGCGCTGCCATTCCACGAGACCGCTGCCGGAGGCCACGACCCCCAGGACGACGGCTGCGCTGCTCACGGCCACCGACGGGATCTCTCGGGTCAGCGCCGCGACGACGAGCGCAGCCAGGGCGACGATCCCGAAGGCCACGAAGACCATCTCGCTCGATGCCTCCGACGGGAACGCCATGCCCACCAGCACGATGACCGTGCCGATCTGGTCCGCGACGGGGCGCCGGACCGCCGCGCAGGCCACGACGGCCGCCGCGAGGACGCCGGCGACGACGAACCAGCCGAACGGCACACCGATAGCCGCGAGAGTGACCCCGAATCCGCAGGCGACCGCGGCCGCGAGCGCGGTGTAACGGATGACCGCCAGCAGGTCGGTGCTCCATCGCGCGCTCACGACCACGGCGATGATGACGGCCGCTGCCGCCGAGGCGTACGCGAGCACGCCCAGACCGAAGGGTTCGGGGAGCGAACCGTTCCAGGGGCCGTAGAAGCTTCGCGGCCACGCCTGCAGCCAGCCGAGACCGACGAGGCCCAGGCCGGCGACGGCCAGCACAGCGGCGGCCCACCTGCTCCCGAGTGCCCAGGTCCGGTGTCCACTCCCGAGCGAGGCGGTCAGCGCGCCGACCGCGGCCACCGTGGCGATCGCCGCCTCGGGGACGGTCGCACCGCCTACTCCAGTCGCCACGAGCAGCGTGAGGCCGAGCAGGGCCCCGCCAGCAGAGACGCTACGACCGCGCGGAGCCACGACGGCACCCGCGGCGAACACGATCGAGAGCAGGAGGAGCGGTATCCCGTGAGCCTCCAGCAGGAGCTGCCGCGGCTCCGGATGCGCGAGCGCATCGACGATCGAGGAGACCACGAGGAACGGCAGCACCACGACGAGGGGCGGAGCCACTCCCCAGCCGGCGACCGTTGCACGACCGCGCCAGGCGAGCACTGCCACGATGGCCGCAACGCCCATAGCGGCGAGACCGGCCCAGAACGGCCGCCAGCCGAGATCGAACCACAGGTAGAACAGGAGCGTGGGCACGGCGACCCAGGGGGTCAGCGCTGCTACCGCCTGCGGGACCACGAGAGACCGGCCGAATCGCGGACGGGTCACCACCACGATGACGATCGCGATGGTGGACACCACGACTGCCCAGGCGGCGACATAGAGACCGGGATCGACGGCCTCGAGGCCGAGCAGCCCTTGGGCGCGGGCCGCGAACCAATCGAGGGTCAGCAGGCCCAGCGTCACGCACCACAGCGCCTCGGCCGAACCGCGGAGGCGCCGACGCGAGAGCTCCACCGCCCCCGCCGCCGCCAGGGCGGTGGCTCCCAGCAGCACCATGGAGCGGCCAAAGAGGCCCAAGCGGTCCCAGGAGACGGTGATGAAGATCGTCGCGGCCACGAGCAGCAGCAAGGCGCCGAGGGCCAGGATGACCCCGCCCACATTCACTCCGCCGCGCCTTGTCGGCGCCGACCCGGTCGGCTGGGCCGGGAACTGCGGGAAACCGCCGTCCGCCACCGGCCCGGTCGAGATGCGAGGGGCCGCTGGTGGAGGGCCCGGTGCAGGTGCTACCGGAGACTGCGGCGCCGACGGCCGCGGCGCGGAGGTCTCCGCGCCGGGAGCCCGGGTCTCGTGACCCCGGGCGATCAGGCGATCGGCCTCCTGCAACCGCTCCCACAGCGTGGCAGCCGTGACACCACGCAGCGCGAATCCGCAGTGGGGGCATCTCGGCTGCCCTTCGATACGACCTCGGCAGGCAGGACAGGCGTGGGGATCCGCGTAGCGCACGAGGTCACCCTCTCGTCAAGGACGCACCGGTGCAAGCACAGCGACGCATTCGACATGGTGTGTCATCGGGAAGAGCGCGAACGCGCGCAGTGCGACCAGCTCGTACCCGAGGCGCCCGAAGGACGCCAGGTCCCGGGCCAGCGCGGCCGGGTCACAGGCCACGTAGACGATGCGCCGCGGTCCGAGGCCGGCGATCGGCGCGACCGCGGCCTTGGCCCCCGCACGCGGCGGATCGAGGACGACGACATCAGCGGCGATGCCCAGCCGCCGGGCCGCGAGCGCCTTCTCGACCGAGGCCCGCATCGTCGTCACGTTCGTCCGTCCGGCGAGATTCTCCCGGGCATCCTCGTGGCCCCCACGGGCACCCTCGACGCTGACCACCTCGCCCGTCGGGCCAGCGGCATCGGCCAGGAAGGCCGAGAACAGCCCTGCCCCGGCATAGAGGTCGAGGATCCTATCGCCGGCGCGGACATCCGCTCCGGCCATCACGGCATCCACGAGGGTTGCAGCGGCGCGCGGATGTACCTGCCAGAAGCCGGACCCGCTGACGCGGAAGGACCGCTCCCCCACGAACTCCGTGACGGATCCATCGCCACCACGCACTCGGCCGTCGACGCCCACGATGCCGTCAAGGGGGCCTAGACCCTCGGGAACCACATCATCGGTGACCACCACACGCTCTCCAGCCGACGAGACCACGGCCTCGACCGGCCCCTGACCCCAACGGACCGAGGGGACCTCCGGCGCGTCCGGATGGGCGATCAGGCATCGATCGACGGGCACCACCTCATGGCTGCGGTGCCGCCGCAGGCCGGCACGGCCCTCGTCGTCCACCGCGTAGCTCACCCGGGTACGCCAGCCGAGGTCATCAGGAGACACGGCCTCGACCTCCACCGCGCGATCGATACCCGCGAGTCGCTGAAGCTGCTCGCGGACCACGGAACCGAGGAGGCGCCGCTGTCCGGCCGGCGAGACATGCTGGAAATCGCATCCGCCACAGGTGCCCGCGTATCGGCAGGGCGGTGTCACACGATCCTCCGCGGCCTCCAGTATCTCCACGGCGTCGGCCCGTAGGAACCGTTTGGACCGCTCGGTGATCTCGATGCGCGCACGCTCCCCTGGTAGCGCATGCCGCACGAACACGACCTGACCGTCGAGCCGGGCGACGCAATGGCCACCATGTGCCACCGGCCCGATGTCCACGATCGGGCGCTCGGAACTCACCGAGGACCCCCGAAGCCTGGACGCAGGTCACCGGCAGCCGCTGCATCATCATGGGGAGTTCGGTCATGGGCCGAGGTGAGCTGGTAGGGAACGCTGACGGCGAGGACTCCGGGCATGAACAACAGTCTGCTCTTCAGACGCAAGGCGGTCTGATTGTGCAATAGCTGCTCCCACCACCGGCCGGCGACGTATTCGGGGCCCGTTTCAGGGCACCGGCGATGCTCACCGAGCGAGCGTATGCCTGTGCCGGAGGTGCGCCACCGACGTGGGCGATGATGTGGATCACATCTGAGCACCGGTGCGTGGAGGCGAGCGACGCTCAGGCCGAGGTGCCGTCGAGCGGCGTCCTATTACGGCTCAGCATCCACCCCATCGCGACGAGCGATGCGACCTGCAGGGGCCATCCCATCGCGATCTTCGCGGTGCCCAGCAGGGCGATCTGGTCGGCAAGATATAGGGGGTACTGGACCACGACACGCAGCACACAGGGCGCGACGAACAGCCACGTCATCTGGGTGCACAGTCTCCGCATACCGCGATCGGAACGCCAACCGGTGACATCCCCCACCACCGCGCCGACGAGGAATCCCACCGCCGGCCAGCCGATGAGGATCGTGAAGACGAAGATCACCGCGTAGGCACCGTTGTAGAGGATGCCCGGAAGGAAGACGTCACGGGCCTCCCCGGAACGCGACGCGAACAGCGCAGCGATCGCGATCCCCACCAAGGCGTTGAAGACGAACTGCGGATTGGACCGCTGCATGACACGGACGACCAGCAGCACCACCGCGACAGCGGCGCTCAGGATCAGGCTCTGGCGCAGTTCGTCGGTGACCAGGAAGCTCACCGTGAACACGATGGTGGGGATCGCGCTCTCCACGACTCCACGCCCACCGCCGAATGCCTCGGACAGCCGGCGACGGACGAGTTGCTCGACCGTGGTGATATCCGCACGACCCGTGTCGGCCTCCTCGTCGGCCGGTGATCCGTTCTGCTCAGCCATGGTGTCCCGTCACCCGTGCGCGCACGGTGCTCCTCACTAGCCGGCGTCGTCCGACGGCGGCTGCCCCTGGGGAGCGGCTCCGGGCGGCAGCTTCAACGGCAGGGGCTCCCGCACCATGCGCGGCTCGTCGCCCCGGACGACGATGACATCGCGCAGGATCTCCAGCAACGGCTCCGCAGCGGCCTCGTCTCCGGCTGCCGCACCCAGCAGAGTGGCGCGCAGCAGCCAACGGGGCCCCTCGACCGCGAGAATGCGCGAGTCCTGCGTGCCAGTGCGCCCGTCCTGAGTCTGCACCTGCACACGGAACCGCAGCTCATCGCCGAAGGGACCGTCGGTCTCCTTCCACTCGCCGTCTCGGCGGTCGACCTCGCGCTTGAGGTCCTGGAGCACGTCGCTCCATTCGCCACCGGAGCGGGACGCGGCGAAGATCCGCAGCTCCATGGCCGAGTTCGCCCCTTCGAGCACCACGAGCACCGAGGAGAGGGCGCCGTTCTCCTGGGGAAGCTGCAGACCCACTCCGTCGCGTCCCTTGATGCGCAGCGAACCGAGATCGACATAACCGGGGGCCTCGGGGTCCCGCTCGGAGGAGTCCCACGGCCCACCGGCACGTGGTCCCAGCTTCACGGGGTCGAACTCCGGCGCCTCCGGCATCTCCTGCTCGGGCGTCTGATTCTTGCGTCGGCCGAACATCAGTCTTCCTCTCCTACTTTCGGAGCCTGCGCCAATGAGGCGTGGCCACCCGATGAACCGTAGCCCCCTTCGCCCCGGTCCGACAGCGGGAGTGCCGAAGTTTCCGTGAATCGGACCTGCTCCACCCGCTGGATGACCAACTGGGCGATGCGATCGCCACGCGAGATGTGCACGGTGTCCCGCGGGTCCCCGTTCACGAGCAACACCGCGATCTCTCCACGATAACCGGCGTCGATCGTGCCGGGTGCATTGACGATGGAGAGCCCGTGGCGCAGAGCCAGTCCGGAGCGCGGGTGCACGAAGCCCGCGTAACCCGCCGGCAGCGCGAGCGCCACCCCAGTGGGCACGAGGACCCGCTCCCCCGGTGCGATCACGGCATCGACGCGGGCCACCAGGTCCGCTCCCGCGTCGAGATCGTGCGCATAGGACGGTACGGGCAGATCGGGGTCGAGCCGGCGCAGCAGCACCTCGGTCGTCATGAGGTCCGACCTTACCCAAGGCCGTGTCTGGTGATCTACGGCCGTTGCGAGCGGCGTATCCACGGGATGCCTCACCAGGCGCCGGAGCGACGCCATACGGGACATTGTCTTGCGAGCGACGGCAACGTGGTGAGGCGCCCGTGGGACGTCGCGCAGTAGGCCGGGGATCACCAGACGCGGCCTAAGGCCGTTGACGGCCATCAGGCACAGTAGTGATGTGCCACCCCCGACGACCGTCCACCGTGAACGTCTCACCGTCACCGCCCCCTGGTGGGTCGCCGTCGGGATCTTCGCGGTGATCATGGGCTGGCTGCTCTGGGTCGCGGCGACTCCCGTCATCGCCCTGGTGACAGCGGTCGGCACGCTCGTCGTCGCCGGTGCACTGGTCGCGTTCTACGGTTCGGTGAAGATCGAGGCCGACTCGGACGGGCTGCGCGCGGGACGCGCCTTCTTGGACGCCGCCCATATCGGCACGGTCGAGCCCCTGGACGCGGCCGCGTGGCGCCGGGCTGTCGGCCCCGAGGGGGACGTGCGCGCCTTCACCTTGTTGCGACCCTATGTGCGCACCGGCGTCCGGGTCACGGTCGACGATCCGGACGATCCGACGCCCTTCTGGCTGGTGTCGACCAGATTCCCCGGCTCCGTAGCGCGGGCGCTGCACGGGATTCCCTGACCCGAGCCGTTGCACGCGACCACGCCCTCGACACCCCTGGTCGGGCGGTCTGCGTCACAATGGTTCGGACATAACGAGCACGACGGAAGGGCACCGGTGGGCAAGCGCAAGAAGCAGCAGCGAGACGCCGCGACGACGAGTGTCGACGAGGCGAAGGCCCAACGCCGGCTCGGCCGTGGCACCTGGAAGGTGATGGACGCCGGCGCCACGATGGTGGGCGCCGTCCTCGCTCCCCGGGTCTCCAATGCCGCCTGGCGCGCGGTCACCGGACGCAAGCCTCCGTCGAGCTCTCGCCATCCCGAGCTCAGCACGGCTGAGGCCATCGCCTGGGCGGCAATCGGCGGAGCCGTGATCCAGATCGTCCGAACCGTCGTCCGACGGGGTGTGGCGACCTACTGGGTCAAGTCCACCGGGGATCTCCCCCCAGGCATGAAACACCTCGACCGGGACTCCTGAGCTCGTGTCAGCTCACGCACCCGGGACGAATGGTGATGCGTTGAGGCCGCTATAGCGACCCCAATGCATCGAGCTTCGAGCGGGTGTAGACCGACGATGACGCGTCCGGGCTGCTAGGACGACCGTGATGCATCGACATCGGTCCGCACCGCCGCGTCCTCCGCGGCGTCGCCGGCGCGGCGCCCGAACGAGACGAGGCCCGGACCCCCCGATGGGGTCCGGGCCTCGGTCGTATCGAGGACGGGCTGGATCAGTCCGCGCAGTCGCGGCAGATCGGCTGGCCATTCTTCTCGGTGGCCAGCTGGCTGCGGTGATGCACCAGGAAGCAGGACATGCAGGTGAACTCGTCCGACTGCTTCGGGACGACCTGCACCGCCAGTTCCTCGTGCGAGAGATCCGCTCCCGGCAATTCGAAGGATTCGGCCGCTTCGACCTCGTCCTCGTCGACCTTGCCGGAGTTCTGCTCGTGCCGACGCGCCTTCAGCTCCTCGATGCTGTCCTCTGACTGCTCTTCCTCAGTCTTGCGAGGTGCGTCGTAATCGGTGGCCATCTACTCTCCGTCCCGTGCGTGTCAACCGGCGCGATTCTGCCACATCCATCCAAGCGCGGCTGATCGAGATCGTGCTGTGGCGCCGAAAGACACGATCTACAGACCACAAGTGCGGACGAGTTCGGAATATTCCTCCCAGATATCGGGGCGCGCCACCATCGTCAGACGCTTGCCGGCGGGGCCTTCGAGGCCGCCCACGACGAGCCCGGCCTCCGCGGCGATCAGACCTCCCGCCGCCAGGTCCCACGGGTTGAGTCCCTGCTCCGCATAGGCATCCAGCTCCCCCGCCGCGACGGCGACCAGATCCAGCGCCGCCGATCCGATCCGCCGTATATCGCGTATTCGGGGCAGCAGCCGCGCGATCGCGGCGGCCTGTCGCTCTCGCGTCGGCGCGTCGTAGGCGAAGCCCGTCCCCACGAGCATCTGCGACAGCGGTGCCGAGGGCGGACCGTGAAGGGTCTCGCGCTCGTCGCCTCGCCAGCGCCACGCGCCGCCACCGGCGACGGCCCCGTACTCGCTGCCGGTGGCGATGTTCACCACATAGCCGACCGTGGCCGTAGGGTGCGTGGCATCGGTCCGCGCCGCGATGGAGACCGCGTAGGCGGGGATTCCATAGACGAAGTTCACGGTGCCGTCGATGGGGTCGACGATCCATTCGACACCGCTCGTACCGATCACGTCCTCGCCCTCCTCGCCGACGAAGCCATCGTCCGGCCTCGCCGAGAGGATCCGATCGCGGATGAGCCGCTCACTCGCGCGATCGATCTCGGTGACCGCGTCCGTGGGGCTGGACTTGGTGGCGACGACGCCGACACGGCCGGCTGGCCGGAGCCGTCGCACGAGCTCGGCGGCTTCGAGGCCGACCTCGCGGCCCAGTGCGAGGAGCTCGTTACGTTCCGTCATGCGAGGACCGGCAGCTCGGCACGGGCATTGAGACAGCATCCCACCGGGCAGCGATCGGGCCAGGGACCGTCCTGACCGCAGGCCGGCCTGTCCGGCTCCTCGCCGCGCTCGGCCGCCGCACGCTCGAGCACGAGCTCGCGGACCAGCGCGACGAAGCTCGGGTGGACCCCGGGGGTCGGCACCCGGACGAAGCCGAGTCCGAGGTCCTCGGCCGTCTGCGCCGCCTCGGTGTCGAGATCGTAGATGACCTCCATGTGATCGGAGATGAAGCCGATCGGCACGACCGCCACCGATGCCACTCCCTGGCCGGCCAGGTCGGCCAGATGGTCGTTGATGTCCGGCTCCAGCCACGGAGTGTGCGGGGAGCCGGACCGGGAGCAGAAGGCCAGACTCGTCGAGACCCCATCGAGCTCCGCGGCGATGAGTCCGGCGACCTGGCGGTGCTGGTGCAGATACGCGCCGACACCGGCACCTCCGCTGGCCTCGTTCATCGCATCGGGGATCGAGTGGGTGACGAAGACGACGTGCGTACCGGCGGGCATGTCGGCGAGCGCGGACCGCGTCTCCTCCACGAAGGGACCGACGAATCCCGGATGGTTGTAGTAGTGCCGGAGCTTGGCCAGCTCGAGCGGCAGGCCCTCTTGGGCTTCATAGAGGTTCTCGCGGTACTGGCGACATCCGGAGTACGACGAGTAGGCGCTCGTCACGAAACACACCGCGCGTCGTACGCCATCGGCCGCCATCCGCTCGGTCGTCTCGCGCAGATACGGATCCCAGTTGCGATTGCCCCAGTACACGGGCAGATCGATACCGTGCTCCGCGAGATCGGCCTCGACCGCTGCGATCAGCGCGCGATTCTGGTCGTTGATGGGGGACTTGCCACCAAAGCCGAAGTAGTGCTCACCGACCTCGACCAGCCGGTCGCGCGGGATGCCCCGCCCACGGGTCACATTCTCCAGGAACGGCACCACATCATCGGGTTTCTCCGGGCCGCCGAAGGAGACGAGAAGCAGGGCATCGAAGGGGCGAGCATCCATGTCAGCGATTCTCCCATCTGCTCGGTCGCGACCTTCCCCCGCACGACCGATACCGTCTCCGCCGACGGGATGACCCAGGCAGCGATCAGATCACCCTCAGAGCCGATGGATCCACGGCTCGAGGAGACGAGACTGCTGACCATGGACACCCACGACTCCCCCGCCCCCGTGCTCGTGGCCACGGACGTGACCAAGGCCTACGAATCGACAATCGCCCTCGCCGGCGCGTCCCTCTCGGTGAGCGCCGGCGAGTCTCTCGCCATCATGGGTGCCTCGGGCTCGGGCAAGACGACATTGCTGCACTGTCTGGCCGCCGTGATCCCACCGGACTCCGGCTCGATCCGCATGAGCGTTCCGGGCGCGCAACCGGTCGAGCTGGCCGGCTTGGACGAGGAGGCGCGATCGCAGCTGCGACGCACCCGCTGCGGATTCGTCTTCCAGGAAGGTCTGCTGCTGCCCGAGCTCTCCGCACTCGAGAATGTCGCGCTGCCGCTCATGCTGACCGGCCATCCTCGTCCCGAGGCGGAGCGCGCGGCGGCACCCTGGCTCCGCTCCCTCGGTCTCGCGGGTATGGAGGATCGCCGGATCGGCCAGCTGAGCGGTGGTCAGGCCCAGCGGGTGGCCATCGCCCGCGCACAGGTGACGGGAGCGCCGGTCGTCTTCGCCGACGAGCCCACCGGCGCACTCGACTCCGCGACCTCCTCCGATGTGATGGACGCACTGCTCTATGCCACGTCGGGCCAGGGTCGCAGCCTCGTCCTCGTCACGCACGACGCCGCCGTCGCGGCCCGATGTGATCGCACGCTGCACATGCGCGACGGGCGGATCGTGCGCGAGAAGGTCGCCCGATGAGCGGCTCGTCCTCGGGTCCACGCCGGGTACTCGGGCTGGTCGGACTGCTGACCCGGCCGAGCCGTCAGGGTCGCGCCGCGATCCTCCTGCCGTCGGTGGCCTTCACGGTCACCACCGCGATCTTGTTGACGGTCGTCTCCGGCACGTTGATGTTCATGCGCGACGACCGTCCCGGTGACGATTTCGCCCCGGGATACATGGTGCTGAGTCTCGCGGCATTACTCTTCCTCGCCGTCCCGACGGTCTCCCTCGGAGCCTCGGCGGCCCGGCTCTCGGCCCGCCGCCGCGACGACCGGCTGGCCACTCTGCGTCTCCTGGGCGCGAGCACGCGCGAGGTGAGTGCGTTCACCGTCATCGAGGCGACGATGATCGCCGCGGCCGGGAACCTCGCCGGGATCGTGCTCTTCGGCGTCCTCCTTCCGCTCGTGGCACAACTGCGGTTCTTCGGTGAGCGCATCGGTGTGGCGGCCCTGTGGCCTGGTTGGCCGGTGCTGGTGCTCGTTCCCTGCGCGGTGACCGTGCTCGCCGGGCTGAGCGCTGTGCTCGGCCTGCGGCGGGTGCGGCTGACGCCGCTCGGGGTGCGTCAGCGCACCGACCCGCAACGCCGCAGCCTGCGGCGCACCGCCACCGGGATCGCCGTCCTGGCGGCCCTCGTGCTCGTCCTGTCCCAGATCGGCATGTTCACCGCGGTCCTCGGGACGGCCGTGGTCATCACCATCGTGCTCGGCACGTTCGGGGCCGGCCTGGCCGTGCTCAATCTGGTCGGCCCACCTGTCATCGCCGCCCGCGGACGTGCCCTCGCCCGCAAGGCATCCACTCCCGCGCGGTTCCTCGCAGGCCGTCAGCTCGCCGACCATCCCGCCCCCGTCTGGCGGCGGGTGTCCGGACTGGCGATGATCTCCTTCGTCGCGGTCATCGGCGGCGTGGGCCTCGCCATGGCCGGGCAGCTCGATGAGAACGATGCCATGGCCGATCAGGTGATCTTCGCCGCCGATATGCGTACCGGCGTCCTGCTGACCCTCGCCATCGCCTTCGTGATGCTCTCGTGCTCCGTGGCCGTCACACAGGCCGCGGCGGTGTTGGACGACGCCGAGCTGATCATCGCACTCGACCGACTCGGGATGCCGGTGAGCACCTGGGAGCGGGCGCGCCGGACCACGGTGCTGCTGCCGATGCGGTGGGCCGCGCTCGGTGGAGCGGCCGGCGGATTCCTGCTCGGTCTCCCCCTGATGGGAGCGGCCGTGGTTCTGACGCCGACGGCCTTCCTGGTCGTGGCCGTGACCTTCGCGGCCGGATTCGCCCTCGTGCGACTGGCGCTCACGTCGACCCGCCCGGTCGTCACAGTGGTGCGTCGTGCCCCCGATCGGGTGTTCTGACCCGCATGCGCGGGAACCGCGGACCGACACACCTTCGGGCCTCCCCGGTCGCACCACGTGGCGACACTACGATGGCGGAAGTCGATAAGTGTCGGAGGCCCTAGCATGCGAGATCTCGCCCTCGTGGGCACTAGCGAGGATGGCCGCTACCTCGTCGCTCGCGATCCCGCATCCGGCGCACGTTTCCGCCTGCGGGTCGACGGCCGCCTCGCCGGCATGATCGACCGCGTGACCAGTGCCGGTCAGCGTTCCTCCGGCCAGTTGGAGATCCCGATGGAGAGTTCCCTCAGCCCGCGCGACATCCAGGCCCGCATCCGTCGCGGCGAGAGCATCGAGCAGGTCGCCGAGGCGGCGGGCACGTCGGTGGACCAGATCCGTGGCTTCGCAACCCCGGTCATCGCCGAGCGCGAGCACATGGTCGACCAGGCGCGTGCCACCTCGGTGCGCCGCAAACATGTCAGTGGCACCCCCGTCGCCCTCGGAGCGCTCGTCGACGGTGCCCTGTTGGAGCGTTCGGTCACCCCCGAGGACGTGGAGTGGGACGCCTGGCGGCGTGAGGATGGCCGTTGGACGGTCCAGCTGGTTCTGCCCGATGCGACCTCGGCGAGGTTCTGCTTCGATCACAAGAGCCGTTACGTGCTAGCCGATGACGAGACCGCACGCGATCTCGTGGGCGATCTGGCTTCCGAGGACTCCCTCGATATGGCGATCGCCGATGCGGTCCGCTCGACCGCCGATGTCGCCGAGTCGGCGGCTGACCGCGAGGACACCGAGCAGATCATCGACGACCACGCTCCCGTGCACTCGCTCAAGGAGGCGCGGGACCGACGCGCGATGGAGCAGCTGTCGCTCGACGACTCGCCCTCCGCCCCGCCGGCCACGCAGGAATCCGAGGACGCCGAGGAGTCGGGCTCGCACGACGAGCACGTCGCCGTCCCCGACACGCCCGCACCGCGCAAGAAGAACTCTCGTCGCAGCGTCCCCAGCTGGGACGAGATCATGTTCGGCGGCAAGCGCGACTGAAGCTGAGGCACGCTCGGCCCCAGCGGTAGATCAGCAACCTTTCCACGCTCGATAGCGTTCAGGTGAACGGCAGGACGTCCGGCGACAATGCCCCCGCGTGAGCCCGGGCAGCGGTCATGCGGCGTCGATGGTGGCGACGGCAGAGCACCTCGTAGCCGACCACCGCAGGCTCGGACTCCGGCTCCACGTCTCCGACGACGATCACCTCACCCTCCGTGACCATCTCGCCGTTCTCCGTGCGCGCATTGTGGGTCGCCCGCGCACCGCACCAGCACAGCGCCTCCACCTGGAGAGTCAGGACCCGGTCGGCGAGTTCGACCAGTCGTCGTGATCCATCGAACAGCATGGTGCGGAAGTCGGTGAGGATGCCGAAACAGAAGACATCGAGATCCAGTTCATCGGCGATCTTGGCGAGCTCGTCGATCTGCCAGGGTGCGTAGAACTGCGCTTCGTCGCAGACCAGGTAGTCGATCGGAGCGCCCTGGGTCAGCGCATCGACGACGTAGTGCCAGAAGTGCAGGTCGTCCGTGACCTCGACCGCGTCCGCTGACAGCCCCAGCCGGCTGGACAGGGTCGCCTCGCCGGCGCGATCGTGCGACGTGAAGATGACGCCCCGCCGCCCCCGGGCCCGGTGATTGTGATCGACCTGGAGCGCCAGCGTGCTCTTGCCGGAGTCCATCGTGCCGCAGTAGAAGACCAGTTCCGCCATCGCGATGCCTCAGTTCGCCACCAGGACGGGGATGCGGGTCTCGGCCGGGGTGATCGATCCGTGGAATCCGCGGAGACCGAGCTCGACCCGGAAATGCCGCGTGGAGAAGACGGCGAAGTCTCCCAGCGAGGCGACGACGACATCGCCGAATCGTCCCCGGACGGCGGGGTCGAGCGGACCGAACCATCGTTCGGCCGCCGCCTCGCGTTCGAGCACGACGGCCCGCTCACCCAAGCGATCCGCCCAGCGCGCCGCGACCTCGGACTCCACGCCGGTACTCGTGTAGAGATGCCGGAACCGGGCCTCCCCGGCGAACAACTGGACGCCGTCGAGCAGCTCGGGATGCTCCTCGACGTCGAAGCGGTCCTCAGTCGGCAGATCGATCATGCCGTGATCGGCCGTCACCACCAGTGTCACGTCCGCGGGCAGCGCATCCCTCAGCTCGGCCGCCTCGCGGTCGATCGTGGTGAGCAGATCGCGCCACTCCCGCGAATCGACGCCGTGGCCGTGCCCCGCATGGTCCAAGCGTCCTTCGTAGGCGTAGACGAGAGTGCGCCGCGGTCCCTGGCTGGCCTCCAGGATCGCCTCCAGGCGCTCCCAGGGGCGGTCGGCTCCCACGAAGGGCACGCCACGCTGACTGCACATCGTGAGCCCACTGTCGGCGAAACGGGATTCGTTCACGACGGTGACGGCGACGCCGTCGTCCTGCAGGCGGGCGGGCACCGTGCGATGCGGCTGCCACAGGAGAGGATCGACCTCGGCATTCCAGCTGAGGGTGTTCAGCACCTGTCGGGTGCCCGGCACCCGGCAGGAGTATCCCGCCATCCCGTGGACACCGGGACGCAGGCCCGTGCCGAGGGATGTCAGGCTGACGGAGGTCGTCGAGGGGATCGACGACGAGACGCCCTCGACCGACGGGAGGCGCGACAGCCACGGCGCCAGTTCGGCATGATCGCGCAACGGGATCTCACCCATGCCGTCGACCACGAGCACGACATAGCCGCGAGCCGGGGGCAATCCGATCGTCGTGGGGAACCCCTCGGCGCCGAGCGCCGTGCCCACCGAGCCGAGAAGATCGTGGATGCCCGCGCTCATCGTCCCGCCGGTGCCACGTGGGTCGTGGCCGCCGACAGCTGCCGCGCGAACTCGAGCAGCTGCTCGACGGCGGCGCCCCCGTCGGCGGCGCTGCTCAGTCGCAGGGTGAAGTCATCGCCGGTGACGCTCCCGGAGTAGCCGTGGTCGGCTTCGCAGCTGGGATCATCGCAGCGTGCGGGTTCCAGCTCCACCCGGGAGATCGCCCCCCAGGAGATCGTCATCACCGCCTCCTCGAGCTGCTGGCTGTGCGCGGCCACCATCCGGGTGACCAGCACCGAGCGGACCCGGGACAGTGCGACTGCCTCGGCCGTCGTCGACGTGTAGGGACGCGGCAGCAGATCGTCCCCCGGATGCTCGTCCGTGTGCGCCACGATCACGCGGCTGGGGGTCAGCACGAGGACGGTCATGTGCCGACGGATCTCCTCGCGGTCGAAGGTCGGCTCGTGGTGCACCACGAATGCATGCGTCTGCTCCCCCGCCACGGCATCACGGATACCCGCAGCGACGATCTCGGGGTAGTAACCCGCCCGCGAGATCTCGGCGAAAAGGTCATCGGATCGGTCCAGAGAACTCACCGCGTCAGCGTATCGTTCGATGTCACGGGCCTGCTCAGGCGACGCACATACCACTCACCGCGCCGGTCGCTCGAAGGCACCACCTTGACGCGCGCGCTGAGCGCCACGAAGCCGTTGGGCGTCGCCGACACCGGCTCCAGATCCAGCTCGGCGACCTCCGGGAGGTCGTCCTTGAGGGCTGCGATACGCAAGATGACATCTCGTAGCCCGTCGACGTCCACCGCCGGGGACCCTCGGTAGCCGAAGAGCATGGGGGCGGCGCGGACGCCGCGCACCATCTGCTCGGCATCGACATCGGTGAGCGGGGGAATGCCGTAGGTGCGGTCGTCGAGCAGTTCGCTGGGTGCCCCGGCCAGGCCGAAGGACACGAGCGGACCGAACAGCGGGTCCTCGACGGCTTTGAAGGACACCGGTACGCCCTCGGGGGCCGAGCGCTGGACGAAGAAGGTCGACTCATCGTCGACCCCGGCCCAGGTGGTCAAGCTGTCCCACGCCTCGGCCATGTCCTCGGCATCGTGGATCCCGCGCCACACGTGCGCGAGATCGGGCCGGGCGCGCAGGTGCTCGCTCCCGGCCTTGAGCACGACATCCCAGCCGAGATTCTCACCGGCCGCGACGGCCTCCTCCCGGGTGTGGACGATGATCCACGTCCACAGGTCGATTCCGTAGCACGACAGGAGGAAGTGGACCTGCTCGGTCGACAGCACCGCTCCGCGCGGGGCCATTTCCAGGACACTGCGGATCAGCGCCCGTGCGTCACCGGTCCGGTACTGCCCCGAATCGTGGTACTCGCCGTGATCGCGTGAGGCCCACTCGGCATAGTTCACGGCTCGCGCCAGGGCTCGGACCGCGGCCTCGGGCGAGGCATAGGAGGGCACCGATCCGCGTCCGGCGGACCCGCCCTGGACATCCGGGACGCGCAGCAGCACGGGAATGCCCTTGCTGGCGAGGAAGGTCGAGACGATCGGCTTGTCGGACTGCTCGCCGATCGCGGCCAGCACATTGGCGACGTCCTCTCCCCCGGTGTTGATGGGGGGTGTGTAGACGACCACGAGTGCGTCGACGTCGGTGCGAGCGAGGGCGGCCTCCAGCGCGATCTCGAATTCCTCGGCGCCGGCTCTGGCCCCCAGTGGAATCGGCGGTGCGACCTGCATCCCCTGCGCCTTGGCGGCATCGGAGACGATCAGCGCGACGGCATCGGAGTTGCCGACGACGGCGATCCGATTGCCACGCGGCAACGGCTGGTGGGCCAGCAGCTGCGCCACGTCGAACATCTCGTCGAGCGTGTCGACCTGGATGACGCCGGCCTGGCCGAACATGGCATCGACGGCCTTCTGCGGAGCTGAGGTGCGCTTGACGCGGTGCCCGACCGGGACACCCTGTGTCGAACGTCCGGACTTGACCGCCACGACGGGCTTGCGCTCACTCACCCGGCGCGCGAGCCGGGAGAACTTTCGCGGATTGCCGATGGACTCCAGGTAGAGCAGGACGACCTCGGTGGCATCGTCATTGGACCAGTACTGCAGCAGGTCATTGCCCGAGACATCCGCACGGTTGCCCGCGGACACGAAGGTCGATAGGCCGAGCCCGCGCCGCGACACCGTCTCCAGGATGGCCGTACCCAGCGCACCGGACTGGCAGAAGAAGCCGACCCGCCCTTGCGGCGGCATCGTCGGGGCCAGCGAAGCATTGAGCTGGACGCGGGGCACCGTGTTGATGATGCCAAGACAGTTCGGTCCGATGAGGCGCATGCCGTGTGAGCGACAGAGATGAAGCAACTCCTCCTGGCGCTCGCGTCCCTCGGGTCCGGCCTCCGCGAAGCCCGCCGAGATGACGATGAGTCCGTGCACGCCCTTCGCGGCACAGTCGAGAACGACGTCATTGACCGACTCGGCCGGCACCGCCACGATGGCGATCTCCACCTCACCGGGGATGTCCTGCACCGACGGATACGCCGGGAGTCCCGAGACGGCCTCGGCCTGGGAGTTAACGGCGTACACCGCCCCGCCGAAGTCGCCCAGCACCAGGTTGCGGACGATCATCTGGCCGATCGATGACTGCCGCCGGCTCGCTCCGACGACGGCGATGCTGCTCGCATCGAAGATCCGATGGATCGAGGCCGCTTCGGCACGCTGCTCGCGAGCACGCATGACCCCCAGCGCGGACTGGGTCGGATCGATGCGGAAACGCAGCTGCTGGACCCCGTCCTCCAACTGCCCGGAGACCGTGTAGCCCATCTCGCGGAAGACCTGCATCATCCGGATGTTCTCGGGGAGCACCTCAGCGGTGAACTCCGTGATGCCGCGCTCACGGCCGGCCTGGGCGAGATGCTCGAGCAGGAGCTGGCCGACACCACGACCCTGATGCGCGTCCTCGACGAGGAAGGCGACCTCCGCCTCGGTCGGACTGGTGGCGTCGTAACGGCCGACTGCGATGATGTCGTCCTGCTGTGTCACCACGAAGGCGACACGCTTGACGTGGTCGACCTCGGTGAAGCGCTTGACATCACGCTCCGACAACCGCGGATAGGGGGCGAAGAAGCGGAAGTACTTGGACTCCGCCGAGACCCGTGCGTAGAAGGCCACGAAGGCCTCCGCGTCCTCGGGGACGATCGGACGGATCTGCGCCACCCGGCCGTCCTTCAGCAGGACATCGGCCTCCCAGGACTCGACAGGGTGCAGCTTGCTGGTCACACGGTCCAACGTACCGTCTCGGTCGGCGTGGCGGTGCGAGCCTCGCCTGCCCGGCGAGCGACAATGGGATGTCGATCGCCCACGAGGAGAGGATGCATGGCCGCCCGCAAAGCCACCCCCGCGCCCGCGGAGGATTTCGAGGAACACATCGTCGACACGAATGTGAGCGACGAGATGCGGTCCAGCTTCCTGGAGTACGCGTACTCGGTCATCTACGCGCGGGCGCTGCCCGACGCGCGCGACGGACTCAAGCCCGTCCAGCGCCGCATCCTCTACACGATGCACGACATGGGCCTGCGCCATGACCGCGGCCACGTCAAGAGTGCTCGCCCCGTCGGAGACGTCATGGGCCGCTTCCACCCGCACGGTGACAGCGCCATCTACGACGCGCTCGTCCGCATGGTGCAGCCGTGGTCGATGCGCCTGCCGCTCCTCGATGGGCACGGCAATTTCGGCTCGGCCGATGATCCGCCCGCCGCGATGCGCTACACCGAGTGCCGGATGGACCTGCCGGCCGAGGCGATGACCGCCTCGATCGAGGAGGACACGGTCGACTTCCGGCCGAACTACGACGGCCGCGAGCTCGAGCCGGCGGTGCTGCCGGCCGCCTTCCCCAATCTGCTCGTCAACGGCGCTGCGGGCATCGCGGTAGGCATGGCGACCAATATCGCCCCGCACAATCTCGTGGAGGTCGTGCAAGCGCTACGGCACCTCATCGATCACCCGGACGCCTCCCTCGACGATCTCATGCGCTTCGTGCCCGGTCCCGATCTGCCGACCGGCGGCAAGATCGTCGGGCTCGACGGCGTCCGCGACGCCTACGAGACGGGCAATGGCTCCTTCAAGATGCGGGCCACCGCACGCATCGAGTCGGTCACCCCCCGCCGCAAGGGCATCGTGGTCACCGAGCTTCCCTACAATGTCGGCCCCGAGAAGGTCATCGAGGCGATCAAGAAGTATGTCCAGAACAAGAAGCTGCAAGGCATCTCGGACATCAAGAACCTGACGGACCGGCACAAGGGCCTGCACCTGGTCATCGAGCTGAAGAACGGTTTCGTGCCCGAGGCGATCCTCGAGCAGCTCTACAAGTTGACCCCGATGGAGACCTCCTTCGGCATCAATGCCGTGGCCCTCGTCGACGGCCAGCCGCGAACCCTGGGACTGCGCGAGCTGCTGCGGGTCTTCCTTGACCATCGCATCGACGTCGTCCGCCGGCGCAGTGCATTCCGTCGGCAGAAGGCAGCCGATCGGCTGCATCTCGTCGACGGTCTCCTCATCGCCATCGTCGACATCGATGAGGTCATCCAGCTGATCCGCTCCAGCGAGAACCGCGCCGAGGCCCGCGAACGGCTCCAGTCGGTCTTCGACCTCAGTGAGGCTCAGGCCGACTACATCCTCGACCTCCAACTCGGACGGCTCACCAAGTTCTCGCGACTGGAGCTGGAGAAAGAGGCCGAGGAGCTGCGTCGCCGCATCGAGGAGCTCGACCACATCCTCTCCGATGAGGTCGCGTTGCGCTCCCTCGTCGGTGAGGAACTCGCCGACGTCGCCGAGCGTTTCGGCACTCCGCGGCGCACCGTACTGCTCGCTTCGGCCGGCCAGCAGGTCAATGCCGCCAAACTCACGGTGGAGGTCGCCGACGACCCCTGTTGGGTGCTGCTCTCGGGTACCGGCCTGCTCGCTCGCACCGGTGACGACAGTGCCTTCGGCGAAGCCGGCAGGCGCGGCAAGCACGATGTGGTGGTCAGCGCGGTCGCCGCCACCGCCCGCGGCCAGGTCGGCCTCGTGTGCGATGACGGCACCGTGCATCGTCTCGACGTCCTCGATCTGCCGTTGCTGCCTCCCACCGCGGAGGCTCCAACCTTGCAGGGTGGCGTGCCGCTGTCGGAGCTGCTCCTCCTCGATGCCCGGCCTCTGGCATTGATGAGCTTGAGCGAGGACGGCCCGGGTATCGCCCTCGGCACCGAGCAGGGCGTCGTCAAGCGCGTCAAGCCCGATCACCTCGGCCGCGACAGCTGGGAGATCATCCGCCTCGAGGAGGGCGATCGACTGGTCGGCGCCGCCCAGCTCTCCTCGGGTGAGGAGGAGCTGGTCTTCATCACCTCGGATGCGCAGCTCCTGCACTTCTCCGCCTCGCTCGTGCGTCCCCAGGGCCGCACGGGCGGCGGCGTGGCAGGTGTCAAGCTCGGTGCGGGTGACCGCGTGGTGTCCTTCGGCGCGGTCCGCGACCCGGAGGGGGCCTACGTGCTCACGGTCGCCGGCCACGGTGATGCGCTGCCGGGAACGCAGAATGGCTCGGCCAAACTGAGTCCCTTCGCGATCTATCCCGCCAAGGGACGCGCGACGGGCGGCGTACGCTGCCAGCGTTTCCTGGCCGGCGAGGATCGGCTCATCGCGGCGTGGGCCGGTGACGGTGCGCCGATGGCGTGCAGCTCCAGCGGCACGCCGATCGAGCCTCCGGAGGTCTCCGAACGCCGCGACGGTTCCGGCCAGCCTCTCTCCCAGCCCGTGCACGCGACCGCGTCACCGCTCTCGGCCACCCCGGCCGGCGTGTCAGACTGAGCCCGTGCGTACCCCGTTGCGATTCCTCGCCGTCGTCATCACTGCTGTGCTGATGTCGGCGTGCACCTCCGACGACAGCTCACCGGGTGATCCCGAGGGTCGAGTGGATGCGGCGGTTGCCAGCCTGCGGGAGGCACCGGCGATCGACTTCTCGATCGCCACCGACGAGCTCCCCCGGGGTGTGACAGGACTGTTGTCGATCAAGGGGAAGGGCGACATGACGCCGGCATTCGAGGGCGAGGCGCGCGTCGCGGCCGGTGGTACGACCCTTCCTGCCGAGGTCATCGCCATGGACGGGGAGCTCTGGGTGAAGACCGGTCTTTCCTCGGAGTTCCTCAGCATCGACCCCACCCAGTTCGGAATTCCCGATCCCGCCCAGCTCGTCAGCGGAGAGGACGGAGCGCTCTCGCTGCTCACCTCGGCCACCGATCTCGAGGAGGGTGAGGATGTCCGCGATGGTCGCGACGTCCTCACCACCATCACCGGCACGATCGACGGCGCCAGGGTCGCGGCACTGCTGCCGACGGCCGATGAGAGCGGCACCTTCGAGGTCGAGTACCGGCTCAACCAAGATGACGAGCTCACCGATGCCGTCATCACCGGCCCTTTTTACACCGATAAGGACGATGTCGCCTACACCCTGAAGATCGCGGCCCTCGACGAGCCGGTCCAGATCACCGAACCGGCGCGCGACTCGGGTCGGTGACCGCCCCTCGCCTGCTGCTGGCCCTGGCGGCGGCAGCGATCGGCTTCGCTGCCGCGGACACCTATGTCGTCGTCCTGGCGCTCCCGGACATGATGACCTCTGCCGGGCTCGGGGTCGACGAGATCCAGCGTGCGGCCCCGATCGTGTCCGGCTTCCTGCTCGGGTACGTGGGCGTCCTCCCGCTCGTCGGCCGGCTGGCCGACCTGCGTGGCCGGGTGCCGGTGCTGCTCGGCTGTCTGATCGTCTTCACGATCGGGTCGATCGTGACCGCGGGCGCCTACGACCTCACCACCATCGTGATCGGGCGCTTCTTCCAGGGCGTCGGCGGTGGCGGGTTGATTCCACCGACCCTGGCATTGGTGGCCGATCGCTGGCCTCCTGAAAGGCGAGGTCTGCCGCTCGGCATCGTGGGAGCTGTGCAGGAGCTCGGCAGCGTCATCGGGCCTCTGTACGGGGCGGCGGTGCTCGCCTTCGGCACCTGGCACACGATCTTCTGGCTCAACGCAGCGGTGGGCCTCGTCATCGCCGCCGCGCTCTGGCCCCAACGTGGTGAGCGGCGACGGGTGCGGGATCTGACGGGTCTGTTTCTCCTCGCGATCAGCGCCGCGGCGGGACTCCTGGTGATGCTCCAGCCCTCGGCTCTCGTCACGGAGGTGACCTGGGGGCTCCCCTTCGTGCCGTTCACCGGTGAGAACCGTTGGTGGTCGACGCTGGGCCTCGTGGCCGGCGCAGCCTTCGTCCTCTTCGTGCTTCGCCAGGCGACGGCGAAACCGCCTTTGCTGGACTGGAGAGGCTGGCGGACGGCTGCCTCGCAGACCGATCTCACCGGTGCCCTGGCGATGTCGATCGCCCTCGGAGCGGTCATCGTCACCTTCGCATCGGTCGAGCCCGAATCGGGTGCCCTCGCTCCGGCCGCCCCTTGGCTACTCGCGGTCGGCGTGGTGGCGGCGGCGCTCTTCATCTGGAGACAGCGCACGGCTGCTGCACCGCTGATCCCACGTGGTGCTCTGGCCCATCGAGCCGCGAGGGGGGCCGTCGTCGTCTCATTCTTCGTGGGGGCGGCGCTCATCGCCGCCCTAGTGGACATCCCGTTCTTCGCGCGTCTCACGGTCGCGCGCGACTCCCAGTTCGACGCCGCCCTCGTCCTCATCCGCTTCCTGATCGCCCTGCCGATCGGTGCCGTCCTGGGCGGGTGGCTCTGTCGGCGGTTCTCGCCCGCCTTGCTCACGGCCACCGGGATGTCGGTCGCCGCCGCCGCCTTCACGCTGATGAGCCGCTGGGATGTGACGGCACTCGAGCGGCTCAGCAGCGACATCGTGCTGGTCGCAGCCGGCCTCGGCTTCGGCATCGCCATCGCTCCGGTCAACACGGCCTTGTTGAACCACACGGCCGATACGGTGCACGGGCTGGCCAGCGCTCTGCTGGTCGTCGCCAGGATGGTGGGCATGCTCGTGGGCATCTCCGCCTTGAGCGCACTCGGTCTACGTGCTTTCCGATCCGCGATGGCCGATCTGCCTCCGGTCGAGGAGCTGTGCGGGAGCGCCTCCGCCTGCCCGGCGTACAACGCCGCCGTGCTCGACGCCGGGATCACCCAGTTGCAGGCCGTGTTCGCCGGTGCCGCGGTCAGCGCGGCTATCGCGGCGTTGCTGGCCGCGGTGCTGCTGCGCCGGTCCCCCACTACGGCCTGAAGACACAGCGGCAGCCTCGATCTACGGTACTGAGCGTGAGCGATACGGTACGAATATGACGAGCGCCTTCGACGATCTACTCGCTGCTAACCGGACCTACGCGGACCATCACGCCCTCAAGGGTTTCGACGGCATCGCCCACGCGGGCGTCGCCATGGTCACCTGCATGGACTCGCGGATCGATCCCTTGCGGATGATCGGATTGGAGCCCGGCGACGCCAAGATCCTGCGCAACCCCGGCGGCCGCGCGACCGACCAGGTGCTCGTCGCGGTGGTGCTCGGGGTCACCCTGCTGAAGGTGCGCCGCGTCATGATCGTCCAGCACACCCGCTGTGCGATGGCGACGTCCACCGAGGACGAACTGCACGAACGGATCGCCGAGCGCACCGGCACCGATGCCACCTGGATGACCCTCGGGGCGATCGAGGATCAGGAGCGCACGATCCGCGAGGACGTGCATCGTGTGCGTAGTCACCCGCTCGTGCCCGAGGACATCAGCGTCGGCGGGTTCCTCTACGACGTGGACACCGGCCTGCTCTCCCCCGTCGCCGAGAGCTGACGCCACCGGTCAGCCGACTGGCAACCACCGCGTCTCGGTCAGCCGGCCACACAAGATGTGACTCCGTGGTCGCCGGAACGACCCCGATGTCACATCCTCCGTCGGGCATCCACGGAAGATGTGACTCTGTGGTTGCCCGGACGACCACGGAAGCGAATCCTTCTTTAGTCCACACGGACCGGACAGTACCCACCGCGGACGTGCGTCAGGCGTCGATGAGGTCGGCGTCGATCTCATAGGCCCCCTGGACGATGAAGTCCTTGCGCGGCGGGACCTCATTGCCCATCAGCAACTCGAAGACATCCGCGGCCTCCTCGGCGTCGTCGACCGTCAGGCGGCGCAGGGTGCGGTGGCGCGGGTCCATCGTGGTCTCCGCCAACTGTGAGGCGTCCATCTCGCCGAGTCCCTTGTAGCGCTGGATGGGGTCCTTCCAGCGCACGCCCTTACGCTGAAGCTCGGCAAGTTTACGCTGCAACTCCGGGTCGGAGTAGGTGTAGACGTACTTGTCCTGGTTCTTCTTGGTGTTGACGAGCTCGATGCGATGCAGCGGTGGCACGGCGGTGTAGACGCGTCCCTCCTCCACCAGCGGGCGCATGTAGCGGAAGAACAAGGTGGCGAGCAGACACCGAATGTGGGCGCCATCGGAGTCGGCATCGGCCATGAAGATGATGCGGCCGTAGCGGGCGGTGTCGAGGTCGAAGGTACGGCCGGAGCCGGCACCCACCACCTGGATGATCGAGGAGCACTCGGCGTTCTTGAGCATGTCGCCGACGCTGGCCTTCTGGACATTGAGGATCTTGCCTCGGATCGGCAGGAGCGCCTGGAACTCGGAGTCCCGTGCGCTCTTGGCCGTGCCGAGCGCCGAGTCGCCCTCGACGATGAACAGCTCGGATCGCTCGACGTCATTGCTACGGCAGTCAGCGAGTTTAGCCGGGAGCGCACTCGACTCGAGAGCATTCTTACGACGCTGGTTGTCACGTTGCTGCCGCGCCGCGACGCGCGTGCGCGCCGCCCCGACGACCTTCTCCATCACGGCACGAGCCTTGGCCTTGTCCGCGGCCTTGGAGGTGGTGAGGAAGTTCTTGAGCTCGCGACTGACGACCTGGTTGACGATGCGGGTGACCGGCGGTGTGCCCAGGACCTCCTTGGTCTGGCCCTCGAACTGCGGCTCGGCCAGCCGGACGGTGACGACCGCGGTCATGCCCTCCAAGATGTCGTCCTTGACGATATCGGGATCGCCGTTCTTCAACAGCCGGGTGTTCTTGAGCACCTCGTTGAAGGTCTTGGTGAGGCCACGCTCGAAGCCGTTGACGTGTGTGCCCCCCTTGGGAGTGGCGATGATATTGACGAAGGAGCGCAGGCGGGTGTCATAGTCATTGCCCCAGCACAACGCGATATCGATGCCGAGCGTGCGCTCGATGTCCTGGGGGGTCATATGCCCGGCGTCGTCGAGGATCGGCACCGTCTCGGTGAAGGTGTTCTCCCCCTGGAGGCGGAGCACATCGGTGACGGGATCCCCCGAGGCGAGATACTCGCAGAACTCCGAGATGCCACCCTCGTGGAAGAAGTCCTCCTCGTGGACCTCATCGCCGCGCTCGTCGCGGATGACGATCCGCAGCCCCGGCACGAGGAAGGAGGTCTGCCGAGCGCGGGCCACCAGATCGTCATAGGAGAAGGCCGCGGTCTTGATGAAGATCTGCGGGTCGGCCCAGTAGCGGACGCGGGTACCGGTGGTCTTCTTGGCGACCTTGCCGACCTTGTGCAGCGTGTCGTCAGCGCTGAAAGGGGCATCGGGGCCCTCGCCGTCGAAGACGCCCGGGGTGCCGCGACGGAAGGACATCGCCCAGGTGGCACCGCCCTTGTCCACCTCGACATCGAGTCGCTGCGAGAGGGCGTTGACGACCGAGGCGCCGACACCGTGCAGCCCTCCGGTGGCGTTGTAGGAGCCGCCACCGAACTTGCCACCCGCGTGGAGCTTGGTGAAGACCACCTCGACCCCGGACAGGCCGGTCTTGGGCTCCTTGTCGACAGGGATGCCGCGGCCGTTGTCCTGCACCTCGACCGAGCCGTCACGGTGCAGGACCACGAGGATGTGATCACAGAAACCGCCGAGTGCTTCGTCGACTGCGTTGTCGATGATCTCCCAGAGGCAGTGCATGAGACCCCGGGTGTCGGTAGAGCCGATGTACATACCGGGGCGCTTGCGCACGGCCTCGAGTCCTTCGAGGACGAGGAGATTGCGCGCGTCATAGCTGGAGATGATCGTGTCCTTCCGCTGGGATGTCAGCGATCTCAGGATAGTGAGAGGTACCGACAGCGGACGTGTCACCACGTCCTGCGGGCGTGTCGCCGACCCCTTTGGATCCCTGAGGGAGTATTCATGGCATAAGGTCGATATGCGCCGACCTGACAGGAATACTCCGGCCGGGGATCATGTTGACCAGAACGAGACCGCCTGAAGAAAGAGGACATCGTGACAGCTACCGCTGAACTCTCCGCCCTCACCGCTGGTGATCGTTGCGACCGCTGCGGCGCTCAGGCGTACGTTCGCGTCGAGTTCACCGCGGGTGCGGAGTTGTTGTTCTGCGCCCACCACGCTCGCCAGCATGAAGACAAACTGCGCGAGATCGCCATCGACATCCAAGACGAGAGCGGACGTCTGAGCGTCTGATCCGTCACCCCCGACGAAGGGGCTCCGGCCATGTGGGCCGGGGTCCCTTCGTCGTCACCAGCGTCCGCGGGGCAGCGCCGGGGCCAGCCAGCGATGAAGTGCCGCGGCGCCGACGAGGACCGTCAGCAGTACGACGGCCTCGAGTCGATGGGACAGTCCGAGGCTGGCCAGGGCGGCGATGGCCACCCCCAGGAGCACGAGCGTGTAGAGCGGGGCGAATCGACTGAACGTGATGGTGAGGAACTCCCTCTCGAGCGGTGTGATGGCGAACGCCCGCCGCGCTCTGCGTGAGAGCACGGCGGGCGTCCGAGAATTGTGCTTCAGCTGACGCGGATATTGGCCGCCTGCAGCCCCTTCGGACCACGCTCGACATCGAACTGGACCTTCTGGTTCTCGTCCAGCGAGCGGTAGCCGGAGGCGTTGATCGCCCGGAAGTGGGCGAAGACGTCCTCGCTGCCGTCATCGGGGGCGATGAAACCGAATCCCTTGTCAGCGTTGAACCATTTGACGGTGCCTGTAGCCATAAAAACCCTTTGGGGAACGTGCGCTCGCGCGGATCGCGGGCGACTGAAGTCGCGACGCGCATCAAACCGGAACTTCACGATGACCCTGCCGGGCCGACATCAAGGGGGTACAACCAACGCCTACAACACCTCCATCATAGCAGACATTCCAGATGTGGTCATTCTGCGAAGGTCCACGCAGGAAGTGACGAGAGACACGAAACGCCCGGCAGCGAGGGGCCGGGCGTTTCGTGTGAGGTGAGAGAGCTCAGTCCAGGTAGTCGCGCAGGACCTGCGAGCGTGACGGGTGGCGCAGCTTGCTCATCGTCTTGGACTCGATCTGGCGGATGCGCTCACGCGTCACGCCGTAGACCTTGCCGATCTCATCCAAGGTCTTGGGCTGCCCGTCGGTCAGACCGAAGCGCATCGAGACGACACCGGACTCGCGCTCGCTGAGCGTGTCGAGCACCGCGTGCAGCTGCTCCTGCAACAGCGTGAACGAGACCGCATCCGCCGGCACGATCGCCTCGGAGTCCTCGATGAGGTCGCCGAACTCGCTGTCGCCGTCCTCGCCGAGCGGCGTATGGAGGCTGATCGGCTCGCGACCGTATTTCTGGACCTCGACGACCTTCTCGGGCGTCATATCCAGCTCCTGCGCGAGCTCCTCCGGTGTGGGCTCACGACCCAGGTCCTGCAACATCTGCCGCTGGACACGGGCCAGCTTGTTGATGACCTCGACCATGTGCACCGGGATGCGGATCGTGCGTGCCTGGTCGGCCATCGCCCTGGTGATCGCCTGCCGGATCCACCAGGTGGCGTAGGTGGAGAACTTGAAGCCCTTGGTGTAGTCGAACTTCTCGACCGCGCGGATCAGACCGAGATTGCCCTCCTGGATGAGGTCCAGGAAGAGCATGCCGCGCCCGGTGTAGCGCTTGGCCAGCGAGACGACGAGACGCAGATTGGCCTCGAGGAGGTGGTTCTTGGCGCGACGCCCATCGACGACGATCCACTCGAGCTCTTCACGGGTCTTGGCCGACAGCCGACCGCCCTTGGCGAACTTCTCCTCGGCGAACAGACCAGCCTCGATGCGCTTGGCCAGCTCGACCTCCTCGCCTGCGGTCAGCAGGGACACCTTGCCGATCTGCTTGAGGTAGTCCTTGACGGGATCGGCGGTGGCGCCGGCGACCATCACCTGCTGCGCGGGCTCATCGGTGTCGTCGGATGTCGACAACGTGAAGGACGACTCCTCGTCCTCCTTCAGGGTCGGGTCGGTGGCCAGATCCTTCTCGAACTCGGCATCGGAGATGTCCGGGAGAACCTTCTTGCCGTTGGCATCGACTTTGGCCGCCTCGGGCACCTCGAGCGCCTCCGCGAGGTCGATGGTGCTCTCGAGCACCTCGGCGGTATCTGCCACGGACCCCTTCTTCGCCGTGGCCGACTTCTTGGCGGCCGTCTTCTTGGCGGGTGCCTTGGCTGCGGCCGTCTTCTTCGTCGAGCCAGCTGCTGGAGTCACCGGGACATCAACCTCGCATCATCGGTGGGAGGGCGCGACAAACAGCCCTGTGGTCAACCTCTGGGCACTAGTGTGCCACGCGGGTGCAATCATCCAAGCGGCCGATGTCGATTCACGTGGTCAGGACCACAGATGCACGGGCTCGCCACCGAGCATGTTCTGCTGATATTCCATGGTCAGATCGCGCATCGCGGCCGACCGGTCGGTATGCCGATCCGGGTGACGCTCGAAGGCCTCGATCATCCAGGTCGCGCCATTGCGTCCGCGCAGACAGCGCTGCTCGACGACGCCGAGCAACTCCTCGGCCACCGGACTCTCGACATCGCTGGACTCAAGGCCCGCCCACGCGAGCGGAAGGAGATGGCGCAGCACGAGCTCTCGGGCCGGCACCGTGCCTACTCCGGGCCAGTAGAGGTCCGTCTCGATCCCCGTCCGCGCCGCGGCGTGGAAGTTCTCCTCGGCGGCCTGGAAGGACAGCTGCGACCAGACCGGTCGATCGGCGACCGCCAGGGCTTTGACCAGGCCGTAGAAGAAGGCCCCGTTCGCGAGCGTGTCGATGACCGTCGGCCCGGCGGGGAGCAGCCGGTTCTCGATGCGCAGGTGGGGCCGTCCCCCGGCGACATCGTAGATCGGACGGTTCCACCGATAGATCGTGCCGTTGTGGAGCTTGAGCTCCCCCAGGGTCGGCACGCGTCCTGCGGTCAGCTCTTCCACCGGGTCCTCGTCCTCGACGACCGGGAGCAGTGCCGGGAAGTACTTGGAGTTCTCCTCGAAGAGGTCGAAGACCGAGGTGATCCACCGCTCGCCGAACCACACCCGGGGTCGCACGCCCTGGGTCTTGAGCTCCTCGCTCCGCGAGTCCGTCGCCTGCTCAAAGAGGGCGATCCGGGTCTCGTGCCACAGCTGCCGTCCGAGGAGGAACGGCGAGTTGGCGCCGACCGCGAGCTGAACTCCCGCCACAGCCTGGGCGGCATTCCACGCCGCCCCGAACTCGTCGGGCTCGACTTGGAGATGCAGCTGTGTGCTCGTACACGCCGCCTCGGCGATGATCGTGTCGGTCGTCGTGGCAAGGCGGTCCACTCCGTCGATCTCGATCTCGATGTCCTCGCCTCGGGCGGCGAGGATCTGCTCGGAGAGCAGGTGGTACCGAGGGTTGGCCGAGATGGCCTCCGCCGAGAAGTGATCGGCCGTCAGCGTCGGCAGGATCCCGATCATCATCAGATGCGCGTCGACCTCACCGGCCCGGCGCTCCGCATGGGTCAGATCGTCGCGCAGCGTATCGGCGATCGTGGCCAGCCCACGCCCAGCGATCGGGACCGGCGGCACGTTGACCTCGAGGTTGAAGAGTCCGAGCTCGGTCTGAAAGTCGTCATCGGCGATCTGATCCAGCGCCTCGGCATTGCGCAGGGCCGGCATCCCGAGCGCATCGACCAGATTGAACTCCACTTCGATGCCGATCTGCGGCTCGGCGACCGAGAAGTCGTGATCACTGAGCATCGAGGCGAACGCGTCGAGGCAGCGACGGACCTTACGGCGGTAGCGGGTACGGTCTTCGCGGCTGAACTCGCGAGGGTCGACATCCTGTCCCATAGCCGACAGCCTAGGGGCGTATCAGGCCGAACGTCGGTCGAAGAACCGCCGTACCCATCTCTCGGAGTCCAGCGTGTCCACGACACGAGGGTCGACCCCGCATTCGACCATCCGCCCTAGCAGCCCCGCGAGGGTGTACTCCGGGTTCAACATCCGTGCCCGGTCGAGCGCGTTGATGGCTCGCGCACCGTCGCTCGCCTGCCACCCCGCGAAGCCCGCCAGACACAGCATCGGTGTGGCCTCCACTCCCCCGACCAGCCGCGCGGCCGCCGCCCAGATGTCGTACATCCGTCGGGCATTGGAGGCATCGATCCGCGCCCAGGCCGTATCGCGTCCGGGAATCCACTGACACAGCACCGACATCACCAGCAGATCCCCGTCCTCGAACGATCCCCGGTCCAACAACCGGGCCATCTCCTGGGCGTGATCGTGCTCCCAGGAGGGGCCTACCGGGATCCACTCCGCGACGATGTCGGCGAAGGCCCGGTCCAGCCAGTCGCGTCGTGGGCGGGGCACCGGTTCCAGCTCGCGCCAGAGATCCTCGCGATCGTCGGCCACGACCACGCCTTCGGTCGCCGCTCGGACACGGACCTCATGTGTCGCGGAGAGTGTATAGGGCTCGCCATCGGGGGGACAGTCCGGCAGATCGCTCCACACCCGATCCGCGGTCGCCCAGAGTCCCAGCACCTCTGGAAGGTCCGGGGGCAGCAACTCGCGCACTCGGTGCACCATGTCCTCCGCAGCTCCCGGGTCGGCTGAGAGTGCCACGAGGATCGCGCCATCACCACCGTTTCGGCCCAAGTGGTACGCCACCGTGCGGGCGACGGCATCGGCATGGACCTCATCGGGCGGCAGATCCATCCGGGCGGTGAAGCCGAGGCGGTGACGCGGACCGCTGACACAGATCCCGATGATCGATTCGCGCGGCACGAAACCGCATCTGGTCGGGAGGGCGTTGAGCAGGTCCTCGAAGGTGCGGGCACGGTAGGGGGTCGTCTCGTCCATGCCAGGAGCCTGTTGCCGAAGGCTCGATCTGACCAGGGCCGGTGCCGCCGGCCTGTGGACATCCTCGGCTATGTGGACGACGAACCTGTCAGGGGTCCAGGTGACAATAGGATCATGCGTGCGACCGCATCGATCCTCCATCTGGACCTCGATGCCTTCTTCGCTGCCGTCGAGCAGCGTGACAAGCCGTCGCTACGCGGCAAACCGGTGATCGTCGGAGGCGTCGGTGGCCGTGGGGTGGTCTCCACAGCGTCCTATGAGGCCCGCCGTTTCGGTGTCCGCTCGGCGATGAGCATGGCCGAGGCGCGTAGCCGCTGTCCGCACGCCGCCGTCCTCGGTGGCCGCTTCGACGCCTACCGGGAGGCCTCGCGTATCGTGATGGATCGGCTCCGCGAGCTCTCCCCGCGTGTGCAGCCACTCTCCCTCGACGAGGCCTTCGTCGACCTGGCCGCGGCTGACGACTTCGATCCGGACTCGGTCGAGGAGACGGTCACCGACCTGCGCGCCGATATCGAGCGCCTGACCGACGGCCTGACCTGCTCGGTCGGTGTGGCCAGCTCCAAGTTCCTGGCCAAGATCGCCAGCGAGCTCAACAAGCCCGACGGGCACTTCATCGTGGCGCCCGGATCCGAGCAGCAGCTCCTGGCTCCGATGCGGGTCAGCGCGATTCCGGGCGTCGGACCGGCCACCACCGAACGCCTGCGGCGCCTCGGGGCCGAGACCATCGAACAGCTGCGCGCGCTCTCCCTGGACGAGCTCAGCGCCAGCCTGGGCAATGCCTCCGGCCGCTCGCTGTACCAGCTGGCACGAGGCCAGGATGACCGTGAGGTGGAGTCGCACCGTGAGGCCAAGTCGGTGAGCGTGGAGGACACCTTTCCCGCCGACATCGCCGACCGCGGTGAATTGGAGGGCGTCGCCGACGCGCTCGCCCGCACGGTCGCCCGGCGCCTGCGCGCCGCCGGCCAGTCCGGTCGCACCATCACGCTCAAGATCCGGCGGCACGATTTCGAGACACACACCCGATCGACCACACTCGCGGCGCCCACGGACCACCCGCGCACCATCACCGATGCCGCGCTCGCGCTGTTGAGGGCCGCCGATGTCACCGGCGGCCTGCGCCTCCTCGGCGTCGGCGTGTCCGGCCTGACCGACTGGGTGCAGGATGACCTGTTCACACCCGAGATCCCTGTCGAGGAGGATGCTCCTCCCCAGCGCCACTCCCTCCGCAGCCGAGCCGCGGCATCATGGTCGCCAGGCATGGACGTGCATCACACCGAGCACGGCGATGGCTGGGTGTGGGGTTCTGGTCTGGGCCGGGTCACGGTGCGCTTCGAGACACGTGAGACACCCGCCGGGCCGATCCTGACCTTCGCCGCCGACGATCCGGCACTGAGCCTCGCCGGCCCGGCGGCGGCCGGTACGGTCGACACATGACGAGCTCCCCCGGCCCCTCCTCGGCCACACAGTCCCCCGCGCCTCCCCAGGCCGAGCGACGCCCCACCACCCGGGTGCACCACGGCGACTCGGTGGTCGACGAGTACGAGTGGCTCCGGGACAAGGAGGATCCGGCGACGCTGGCCTATCTGGAGGCGGAGAACGCCTACACCGAACAGCAGACGGCACATCTGGAGCCCTTGCGCCGGCGGATCTTCGAGGAGATCACGGGGCGGGTCCAGGAGACCGATCTGTCCGTACCGGTACGACACGGCGACTGGTGGTACTACACCCGCGTCCAGGAAGGCCAGCAGTACGCCATCCGCTGCCGCTGCCCCATCGCGGACCCCGCCGACTGGACACCTCCCGTGCTCGACTCGGAAGCCGCCATCGACGGCGAGCAGATCCTCCTCGACGGCAATGTCGAGGCCGAGGGCCACGAGTTCTTCTCCCTCGGCGCCTTCAGCCTGAGCGACGACGACCGCTACCTCGCCTGGTCGGTCGACACCACCGGCGATGAGCGGTACACGATCCGCGTCAAGGATCTGCATACCGGCGCCATCCACGAGGACGTGATCGAGGACGCGTCGACCGGCGCCACCTGGTCGGCCGATGGCCACTATCTCTTCTACACCGTCGTCGACGACGCGTGGCGGCCCCATCAGGTCTGGCGGCACCGGGTGGGCAGTGACGAGGAAGACGTGCTCGTCTTCACCGAACCCGACGAACGCTATTTCGTGGGCGTCGGGCGGTCACAGTCCGAGAAGTACCTGGTGATCAGCCTCGCCTCCAAGATCACCAGCGAATCGCGCATCCTCCGTGCCGACGACCCCACCGGCGAGTTCTCCGTGGTCCTTCCACGGCGCGAAGGCGTCGAATACGGCATCGAGCACGTGATCCTCGACGGGCAGGACCGTTTCCTCCTGCTGCACAACGACGGTGCCCCCAACTTCGAGCTCGCGCTCATCGATCCCGCCGACCCGAGCGCCAGGACGATCGTGCTCGCCGCGGACGACACCACCCGGCTGGAGGATGTCGACGTCTTCGCCTCCTTCGTGGCGGTCAGCTATCGGCGGGAGGCACTGACCCGTATCGGCATCCTGCCGATCGAGGGCGCCGGATTCGGTACCCTGCGGGAGATCGAGTTCGACGAGCCTCTCTTCTCCTGCGGGGTGGGAGCCAATGCCGAATGGGACACTCCGCTGCTCCGTATCGGTTACACCTCGTTCATCACGCCGGGATCGGTCTACGACTACGAGGTGGGCACCGGGCGGATGCTGCTGCGGCGGCAGGTGCCCGTCCTGGGCGGCTACGATCCCGGCGACTACCGCCAGGAACGCCTCTGGGCTACCGCGGAGGACGGCACGCGGGTGCCGATCTCGCTGGTCTACCGGGCCGACATCGCGCGCGACGGCACCGCTCCCGCGCTGTTGTACGGCTACGGCTCATACGAGGCCTCGATGGACCCCGGCTTCTCCGTGCCCCGGCTGAGTCTGCTCGATCGAGGCTTCGTCTATGCCGTCGCCCACGTGCGCGGAGGAGGAGAGATGGGGCGCCGCTGGTACGAGGAAGGCAAACTGCTCGCGAAGCGCAACACCTTCACCGACTTCATCGCCTGCGCCCGCGCGCTCGTCGCCGACGGGTGGACCACGCCTGACCGTCTCGTCGCCGAGGGCGGCAGCGCCGGTGGCCTGTTGATGGGTGCCGTCGCCAATCTGGCCCCCGAGGATTTCGCTGGCATCCTCGCCGAGGTGCCCTTCGTCGATGCGCTCACATCGATCCTCGATCCCTCGCTCCCGCTCACCGTCATCGAATGGGACGAGTGGGGCGATCCGCTGCACGACCCCGAGGTCTACGAGTACATGAAGTCCTACTCGCCCTATGAGAACATCGGCCCGCACGCCTACCCGGCGATCTGCGCCGTCACGAGCCTGAATGACACGCGCGTGCTCTATGTCGAGCCGGCCAAATGGGTCGCCAAGCTGCGTTCGATCGCCGAGACCTCGCGCCCGATCCTGCTGAAGACCGAGATGAGCGCCGGCCACGGCGGTGTCAGCGGACGCTACGCCGCATGGAAGGAACGCGCCTGGGAGCTCGCCTGGATCATCGATACCGCCGGCGCTTCCTGACCGAGGCGATGACCCGGCCCGCACCTCGGTGCGGGCCGGGTCATATCCCGTTCATTGCACGGCGAAGAAGACCTTCTCGCTGAGCATGTCGGGCTGAACCGCAAGGACCCCGCCCTCCGCCCCTTCGCTGGGGATCTCGAAGGCCAGGTTGCCGGTCGTCGAGGCACCGTTGTAGAGAGTGCTGAGCTCATCGAACTGCTCGGGGACGACCGCCATGTGGTCATAACTGTTGACGCTGTTACCTGCTGACGTGACGTACTCCACGATGACCATCGGCATCTCTCCGGCAGGATCGTCGCCCACGTAGGTGGCGGTCAGGTTCACGATGACGAAGGTGTTGCCCTCAGCGGGGGGCTCGTTGAACGGATTCTCTGCTGCTATCACGTCGTTCCCGGCCAGGTTGACCGTGTTCACCGTCACCGCCCAATCGCCGCTGGCAACCTCTGTGCCGAGCGGATACGGGTTATCACGAGCGCCCACCTCACCCGCCTCCTCATCCACCGCATTCGAGCTGTCGGTACCGCCATCCTCCGTATCGGAGCTCGAGGCAGTCGTCTCCTGGGTGAAGGCATCGTCGAACGCGTCCGCGACAACCACCAGGAACACGACCACGCCCACCACGGTGCCGACGATCGACACGATCAGTCCGGCGATCGCCGCCCCATGCCGCTTCCTCTTCTGGAACAGTGCGACGAGCGACAGGATGAAGGCGATCGGCAGAAGTACCCAACCGACGATCAACGCTCCGGGAATACAGGCGAAGAGAAAGCCGAGGAGAGCCAGGACCAAAGCGATGGTCCCGAGAGTGTTCTTCGTCGGAGGCGGGGATTGCGGGCCCGGGGCGGAAGGTAGCGTAGGCGATTCAGCGGAACTCATGTCGGGAACGTACCAGCCAGTAACTTGTTCGCGGGCGAAAACGGAGAATGTGGTTCGACCAGCACCGCCATACGACCAGCAGGGCCGTTAGCCCGGACACATCATTGCCAAGAATCCCCTGAGAGCGGAATCCTCAGGTAGATCCCCGCGTTGTACCAGGTGCAACCAAGTGATGGGAGACCCCCGTGGACCACAGCACCGAGATCGAAGGCAAGGACAGCGTCGGCATGTACCTTGCCGAGATCGCTCGTACCCCCTTGCTCGACGCAGAGCGCGAGGTCGATCTCAGCAAGACCATCGAGGCCGGGTTGTTCGCACGTCACCTCCTGGACACCGGCCGGATCGGCCGTGCCAAGGGCGGCGCCCCCAAGCGCGCCACGCGTGAGGAGCTGGAGTGGATCGCCGATGAAGGCGAACGCGCCCTCCAGGAGTTCATCCAGGCCAATCTCCGCCTGGTCGTCTCGATCGCCCGCAAGTACGGCCGTGCCCAGATGCCGATGCTCGACCTGATCCAGGAGGGCAACACCGGCCTCATCCGGGCGGTCGAGAAGTTCGACTACGCCAAGGGCTTCAAGTTCTCCACCTACGCGACCTGGTGGGTGCGTCAGGCGATCACCCGCGGTGTGGCTCAGCAGGCCCGTGTGGTCCGGCTGCCCGTGCACGTCGTCGAGGAGCTCAACCAGGTGTCCGGCGCGCGCCGCAATCTTGAGCGCGAGCTCGGCTACGACCCCGAGCCCGGTGAGATCGCGGCCGAGCTCGGCATGGATGTCGACCGAGTCATCGATCTGCTGTCCTGGGGTCGCGACCACGTCAGCCTGGACTCGCCGGTCGACGACGAGGGCGACACCTCGCTCGGTGACCTGATCGCCCGCGATCCGATGCCCGGCCCCGACGCGGCCGCACTCGATCACGCCGCTCGCGATCAGTTGCTCACCCTCGTCGATCACCTCGACGAGCGTGAAGCCGATATCGTCAAGGCACGCTACGGCCTCATCGATGGTCGTCAGCAGAAGCTCGCCGATATCGGTCGCCGACACGGCATCTCCGCCGAGCGCGTGCGCCAGGTGGAGCGCCAGGCCCTCGCGAAGCTGCGCGCGATCGCCGACCCGGAACTGGCTGCGTAAGACCTCTCCCCACGACGAGTGCCCCACTGTCGCAGGACAGTGGGGCACTCGTCTGCCGCGGGTCTCCCGCCGGGAGTCCGATCCGAGATCGCATTTCTATCGTGGCCGGTGAGTTATCCCTCACTCACCGACCGGGGCTCAGGTCCTCGTGATCTCGCGCCAGATCGCGTCGACGGCGTCGCGCAGCTGATCCAGCGAGCCGCTGTTGTCGATCACATGATCGGCGTGCGTCAGCCGCTCCTCACGCGAGGCCTGCGCCGCGATACGTGCACGCGCATCGGCCTCCTCCATGCCTCGGGCACCGACGAGCCGGGCGATCTGCACCTCGGAGGGGACGTCCACGACCAGGACCGCATCGCAGTGCGCCGCGGCACCCATCTCGATCAGCAACGGATTGTCGTGCACGACGACGGCATCAGGACCCGCCTGGCGCTCCACCGACTCGGCTCGTTGCCGGATCGCCGGATGCGTGATCGCCTCCAGGTCCTTGCGAGCCGCGTCGTCGGCGAACACGACGGCACCCAGGGCCGGACGGTTCAACTCCCCCGCCGGCGTGAGCACCTCGTCACCGAAACGCTCGGCGATGGCGTCCAGTGCGGGTTCCCCGGGCTCGACGACCTCCCGCGCGAGCAGATCGTAGTCGACGATGACCGCTCCGTGCTCTTCCAGCAGGGCGCTCACCGTGCTCTTGCCTGATCCGATGCCTCCGGTGAGGCCGACACGGATCACCCGGTGCCCGCCGCGCCACGGGTGGTGACGTGGACGTGGTCGTAGTGATCGGCGGTGCCGCCGCCCCGGCTGCTCATCGGACGCCAGCCCTCCCCCGAACGGCCCACCGACCAGATCTTCTGCTCGTAGATGAGATAGTCGATACCGAGCTGCGAGGCATTGGCCTGCAGATACTCGGCGATGCGCCAACCGGTCTCGCCGGAGATCATGATGTCCAGCGCCTGACCGGTGGCGTGCTCGCCACGGCCCGCCACACCCCCGTAGGTGGTGACCTCGGGGAATGCGGCACACACCGCGCGATGGACGGCGATGGTGTCGGGCTGCAACCCGCTCTCGACGCTGGAACCGGTCGGGCACTCCCCCGTCGCCAGGCCTTCCGGCTGAGCGGCCTCCTCAGACACGGGCTCGGGTTCCGGCTCGGGAGCGGGCTCCGTCTCTGAGAGGAGGTCGACGGGCACCCACCGGGCGAGACCCTGATGGATCACCTGACGGAATCCGTTCTCTTCGGTCGCACCCACGGCCACCTTGGTGCCCTTGTCGAGGGCGGCCAGCACGGGCGCCTCCCCCGAGGCTGACGAGCGCACCTCAGCGTCCTCGACCACGAACATCTCACCGGCGGTCGCCTCCTGGGCTGCTGCGGCATCGGGCAGCGGCGCCCGGGCCGCACTCCGGCTCACTGGTGGAGCGTCACGGGTGGCGAGCGACTCCCCGATGACATCGGAGCGCATGCTCACGGCCTCGGGACCCGGCACGGGATGCTCGGCGACGGCGGTGAGGGTGGCGATGGCGGCGGCCGCGATGGCGGTCACCCCGACCGCGGGGAGAGCCGCGGTTCGCGTCAGGCCCGCACGCCGCGTGGCGCGACGGGACTTGCGGTGTCCTGCAGACGGCACAGAAGAATCCTCGTTCAGTCGATGGCAACGCGATCCACCATACGGGGAGGATGGTGAGGACCCAAGTCGCGTGTCCACATCACGACGCAGGAAGGGCCCCGGACGAACGAATCGTCCGGGGCCCTTCCTGCAGCAGTCAGTGACGGATCACTCGCCGCCGGTCAGCTTCTCGCGCAGCGCCTGCAGCGCCTCATCCGAGGCGAGCGCTCCACCGGTATCGGCGGGCGCCTCCGAGGAGTAGCCGCCGCCACCGCCGCCACCGGCAGGAGCCGCGACCTCGGGGGCCTCGGAGCCGGCCTTCTCGGCATCGGCGATCTGCTTCTTGTGGGCCTCCCAGCGTTCGTGCGCCTCGGCGTACTGCTTCTCCCAGGTGGCACGGGCTTCGTCGAAGCCCTCCTGCCACTCGCCGGTCTCCGGGTCGAAGCCGTCGGGGTAGATGTAGTTGCCCTGCTCGTCATAGGACGAGGCCATGCCGTAGAGGGTCGGGTCGAAGTCCTCGACGTCCTCGGCGACGGCGGTCTCGTTGGCCTGCTTGAGGGACAGCGAGATACGACGGCGCTCCAGGTCGATGTCGATGATCTTGACCATGACCTTATCGCCGATCTGCACGACCTGCTCGGGGATCTCGACGTGACGCTCGGCGAGCTCGGAGATGTGCACCAGGCCCTCGATGCCCTCCTCGACGCGGACGAAGGCGCCGAAGGGAACGAGCTTGGTGACGCGGCCGGGCACGATCTGGCCGATCTGGTGCGTACGGGCGAAGTGCTGCCAGGGATCTTCCTGGGTCGCCTTGAGCGACAGCGAGACGCGCTCGCGCTCCATGTCGACTTCCAGCACCTCGACGGTGACCTCGTCGCCGACCTGCACGACCTCGTTCGGGTGGTCGATGTGCTTCCAGGACAGCTCCGAGACGTGCACCAGGCCGTCGACGCCGCCCAGGTCCACGAAGGCACCGAAGTTGACGATCGAGCTGATGACGCCCTTGCGGACCTGGCCCTTCTTGAGCTCGGTCAGGAAGTTCTGGCGGACCGCGGACTGCGTCTCCTCCAGCCACGCACGGCGCGACAGGACGACATTGTTGCGGTTCTTGTCCAGCTCGATGATCTTGGCCTCGAGCTTCTGGCCGATGTACGGGTCGAGGTCGCGCACACGGCGCATCTCGACCAGCGAGGCGGGCAGGAAGCCGCGCAGGCCGATGTCCATGATGAGACCGCCCTTGACGACCTCGATCACGGTGCCCTCGACGACGCCCTCTTCGGCCTTGATCTTCTCGATGTCGCCCCAGGCTCGCTCGTACTGAGCACGCTTCTTGCTCAGGATGAGGCGGCCTTCCTTGTCCTCCTTCTGCAGGACGAGGGCCTCGACATTGTCGCCCACGGCGACGACCTCATTGGGGTCGATGTCGTGCTTGATCGACAGCTCACGCGAGGGGATGACGCCCTCGGTCTTGTAGCCGATGTCGAGGAGAACTTCATCGCGGTCGACCTTGACGATCGTGCCGTCCACGATGTCGCCGTCATTGAAGTACTTGATGGTCTTGTCGATCGCGGCGAGGAAGTCTTCTTCGCTGCCGATGTCGTTGACCGCAACCTGCGGGGCCGCAGAAGGAGTTGCGAGGCCAGAAGTCATAAGGGATGGGCTCCGATGGATGATGGATAGAGTTGTCGATGCACTCGTCGACCTTTGGATCGCGTCCGAGGCAGCACCTCGGGACAGCGAGTGGCGGATCTGCTCGGTCCGAGACACGCACAGGTCACCAGCGCAACTACCAGGATACGTCAGACCAGTAGCAGTGCATAACCCGGGGCGGCCCTGTGGTATTCGCTACCGTGACGGAACCGCGAACGCGCCCAGCGCGCGAGCGTAGAGCTCCACATCGCGCGCCGCCATCGTCTCGCGGGCGGCATGCATCGCCAGCTGGGGCGCGCCGACATCGATCGTCAGCATCCCCGTGCGCGCGGCCGACATCGGGCCGATCGTCGAACCGCAGGGAAGGTCGGCGCGGTGGATGTAGCGCTGCGGCGGGACCCCGGCCTGGTCGCAGGCGCGGGCGAACTCCGCGGCTCCCTCGGCATCGGTCGCGTAGCGGAGGTTCTGGTTGACCTTGAGGACGGGACCGCCGCCCATCGTGATGTGGTGCAGTGGCTCGTGCCGGTCGGCGTAGTTCGGGTGGGTGGCGTGGGCCATATCGCCAGAGGCGCAGATCGATGCGGCGACCGCCCGGTGGTAGTCGTCGCGCGCTCCCCCGGCGGCGATCACGATCCGTTCGAGCGTCGTGGCGAGCAGGTCTGAAGCCGCGCCCCGCTCGGAGGTGCTGCCGACCTCTTCGTGGTCGAATAGCGCCAGCACCGTGCGGTATGGTCCGGCGGGCCGCCCGGCATCGAGGAATCCGCGGAGTCCGGCGTAGCACGTGGCCAGGTTGTCGAGACGGGGCGCCGCCACGAACTCGTCGTCGGCACCATAGAGCGCGCTGGGTTGGGCATCGGCGGTCATGACCTCCCAGCCGAGGACATCGTCGGCGTCGACGCCGGCACGAGCGGCGAGCCATGGGAGGAAACCGCCCGGGTCGAGGGACCAGATGGCGTTGAGGTGCAGCTGGCGATCAATATCGCTGCCAGAGCGGTCGAGGTGGATCGCCAGGTGCGGGACCCGGAGCACGGCGTCCTCGCTGTCCACCAGCGCGGTGCTGCCGTCGCGCAGGGCCAGCCGTCCGGCCACCTTTAGATCGCGATCGAACCAGCTCTCGAGGATCGGGCCGCCATAGGGTTCGAGCGCGACCACGCCGATGCCCTCGAAGGTGCGATCATGCTGCTGCTTGATCCGCAGGTTCGGGCTGTCGGTGTGGGCGCCGATCACGCGGAATCCGGCGTGAACGGGTGTGTCGGGCGCCTCTCGCCAGGCGACGAGCGATCCACCTCGGACCACGTAGTAGTCACCGGGTGAGGTCGGCCAGGCAGCCTGCTCCCGCACCTGGGTGAATCCCGCCTCCGACAGCTCCTCCGCCACGGTGCGCACGGCATGGAACGGCGTGGGAGACGCGTCGACGAAACGGCACAGACCGACGGCGGAGGCGGTAACCATATCGTCACCCTAGGCCACGCCGCCCCGCCACCGCCGAGTGGTGCATCCGTCACCGCGAGTGGTGCAAATTCGCCCCAAATCCCCCCGAAACGGGACGAATTTGCACCACTCGTGGGCAAGAAAGCACCACTCGGTGAGTCCCGAGACGACGACTGACAGTGATGATGTGGGTGAGCCCCGCAGCGGTCGTCCTGACTCAGCGACTGACTGACTGAGGGTCTTCAACGGGATCTGTCGGTCGATCCGTTGCGGGGCTCGTCGCACTCACCAGCGAGGGGTTCGTGACCTCATAGGAGCCTGTGCCAGCAGGCACCCATCACTGTCTTGTCCGCTCACCTTTCGGCGGTGCGTGCCGCCCTACCGGTTGAGTGAAAGGACGGCGATGTCCACCATCGCACGAGAAGCAGAACGCGACCACCCCAGGCTGATCAAGGTCGCAGCC
>NZ_MIJB01000026.1 GCF_002174305.1 Aeromicrobium sp. PE09-221
AAAGTCTCTACGGAGGTCCACCCTGTGCACAAGGCTCGAACCCTTGCCAATGGAATCGTTGGCTGGGGTTCGGGCCTTGTCGCCGTTCTGGGTCCAGTTGAGGGCGTTGGCGTTGACCTCGGGGTCGAGGAGCATCTCGAAGGGCCGGTTGTTCTCGACGCGGAGTTCGTTGTCTTCGTCGATGTAGACCTTGGTGAAGAAGGCTTGGTTGCACAGGCGCCGGTTGGCGTCGTCGCACCGTTGGTAGATGTCGGCGCAGTTGGCCAGGAGTCCGAGGGCGTCGTCGAGGTGGGCGCGGGCGTCGGCGTAGTCGCCGTGGTGGGCGTCGATACGCCGGTTGAGGCGATCGAGTTCGCCGAGGATGCGGTCTTGTTCTCGTTTGAGGACGGGCAGCGGGATGGCGTCGGCGTAGTGGGCTTGCATGAGCCGGTCTTGTTCGTGTTCGAGCCGGTCTCGGTGAGTGGTGAGGCGTTCGAGTTCGTCGGTCTCGGCGGCCATGAGTCGGTCGAACTCGTGGTGGAGCATCCCGGAGAGGGCGTCGCGCTGGGCGGGGCTGATCTGTACGCGGGTGTAGTAGTCCTCGATCAGCTTCTCGACGTCTTCGATCAGGATCGCTCCGCGGGTGCAGTCGGTGCGTTTGGAGTGCCGGCCGGAGCACACGAAGTAGCAGTAGACGTTGCCGTGTCGGTTCTTGGCGTTGGAGACGATCAGCCGGGACCCGCATTGTCCGCAGTGGATGGTGCCTTTGAGGTAGTGGTCGTGGACCTGGGTGGCTTCGGCGGCGGTCTTGTGAGCGGTGAGCACGGACTGGACCTGGTACCAGACCTCGGGTGGGACGAGGGCGGGGTGGGTGCCCTTGTAGCGGGTGCCGCGGTAGACGACATCGCCCTTGTAGTAGGGGTTGGTCAGCAGGCGATGTACCGAGGAGACCGCCAGCGGCTTCGATGGCCGCTTCGGGGTGGGCAGGCTGACCAGTCCGCGGGAGGTGAGTTCGTCGTGGAGCTGGCTGACGGTCCAGTTCCCCGAGGCGTAGGCCTTGAACGCCCACTCGATCAGGGGCGCTCGCTCGGGGTCGAGTTCGACGGTGCGGACCTCGCGGCTTTGGTCGTCGCGGGTGCGGACGTTGAGGTAGCCGATTGGGGCCTTGCCGAGGGTGCCACCGCTGATGGCCTTCTGGGTCATGCCCTTGGTGACCTCGGTGGCGAGGTTGCGGGAGTAGAACTCGGCGATGGTGGACATGATGCCGTGTAGCAGCATCCCCGAGGGGGTCTCGTCGATGTTCTCCGTCGCGGAGACGAGCATGACTCCGGCCTGTTGGAGGGCGAGGTGGATGGTCACGTCGTCGGCGCGGTTGCGGGCGAGGCGGTCGACCTTGTGGACGATGCAGTAGGCGACCTTGTTGGTCTTGACGTATTGGATCATCCGCATCAGGTCGGGCCGGTCGGCGGACTTGGCCGAGGCTCCGGCGTCGACGAACTCCTCCACGATCGCCGCGCCGAGCTGGTCTGCTTTGCGGCGCACCGCGTCGCGTTGGGCAGGGATGGAGAAGCCTTCGTCGGTACCACCCTTGGATGCCTGTTCACGGGTGGAGACCCGCAGGTAGGAGATCGCGACCGCGGTGCTGATGGGCGGGTCGATCAGGCTGCCGGCTGGATCGGTAGCAGTCGTTGTGGTGGTCATCGGGTCCTTGCCTCTCACGCGATTCGACCCTCGCGCTCCCAGACGCCTGGGAGGAGTGTTGATCGTGAGAGCAGCCATCGGTGTGGCTGTAGGACAAGACCCGGCCGGGTCACGGTGCGTGTTGCCCACCCGTGCGGGTGAGGTTTGGGACCACAACACCCCGCGTACGCGAGGCTTGCTGGTGTCATTCTACCAACGGGCCTGCGACACTCGCCGCTGAGCGGAGGGCTGCGGCTGGGTCGCGGTAGGTCTCAGGTGGTTCGGCGGCGCGGCGGTCGGCGCGGCTGCGGCCGGTCTCCTGCAAGGTCAACCGGATCAGCACCTCGGCGAGCTTGTGCAGATCGGCCGGGTCCCGGTGCACGGCCCGGACGGAGAAGGAGCGGTCTTCGTAGCGGCGCCGGTCGGTCTTCTTCACGTAGCCGCCCATCACTCCCGCACCTCCCCGGTGACCGGGTCAACATCGAGGTCGTCGTCGAGGCTTGCGTAGAACTCGTCCTCGGCCTCCTGACGTCTGCGGACCTGGGCGTGGACGAATTCCACGAACTCGGCGTCGCGGTCGGCGATCACCACATCCTCCACCGGCGGTCCGGGTTCTTCGCCGGGCCAGGTGGTCTGCCGGGTGGGCCGGTCACGATCGATCCGGGTGCCCGAGGCGGCCACCCAGTCCCGGAGGCGGGCGCGGGCGTCGGCGAAGTCGCGGTGCCAGCCGATCGCCGCGGAAGCGTTCTGCTCGGGGTCGTAGGCACCCAGCCAGTGCAGGTGCAGCGCGGAGAGTTCCCAGACCAGTTCGGGGTGGTGGTGCCAGAACGGCGGCAGCACGCTGGCGGGGAGCCCGTAGGTGCGGCGCAGCCAGTCCACCCACCGGTTCAGCGCGAGCCATTCGGTTTCCAGGTCATGCGCGGACAGCAGGTTCCAGTTCACCGGGTGCGGCGTCTCGGGCACATCGGCGTCGCTGACGCGCGGCGGACCGTCGAACACATCCGGCTCATCCAGCTCCGGCACCTCACCGTTGGTCGGGTCGGTGCCGGGTGGATCGGTCTCAGGCGTGTGATCGGTCATGATGCTCGGCTCCCGGCGTTCACAGGCTGATGGCCGTGGACTGCGGTGCCTGGGCGGGCCGGGACGGTGGATCGAACGCGGCCGCGTCCCGCTCCGCTGCTGCGCGGCGTGGGGTGCGGTCGACCTCGTAGCGGGTGCGGGCGGTGTCGTGACCGATCTTCTTGGCCACGAACTCCTCGCTCTCGACCGCCTGGCCGTCGCGTTCGTAGTTGACCTCGCGGGTGTAGCCCTCGGCGATGAAGTTGTCGCCCTTGGCGAACCGGTCATGCGCGTGCTCGGCCGACCGGCCGAACATCACCATGTGGTGATAGGTCGTCTCGGTCTGGGTGAAAGACCCATCGTCCTCGCGACGGAAGTGCTCCTTGCCGACCCGGGCGTAGAACCGAGGATCACCCTTCGAGGTCTGGCTGAGCTGGGGGTCTGAGGCGATGAACCCCGAGAACGATTCCTGGGTGCGGATAGCCATTTGACTCTCCTCTGACACTCACGCGACCCCGCCGATCGGAGCCGCTGATGTCAGGCAGGTGCACAGGCCGCACCACGCCCGCCCCGGTTACGAGCCGGGTCCACGCAGCAGTGCCTCGACCTCTGCCCGGTCGGCCGTCAACTCGGCCGCGTCAGGACGAGAGGGCCAGGGTCGTAGGTCGGTGACGATCGGCGGGGCACTGCGTAGGAGCGTGACGCCGGTGCCGAACGGGAGCGTCCTGATCCGGTCTGGCGGCAGGATCGGGACTCGGCGGACCGAGCGTTGGTTGGATCGGCTGCCGTGGTCACCCAGGGTCACCGAGTCGGTGTACTCGTCACGTTCGCCGATGAGGGTGGAGAGGTCTTGGAGGTCGCGGGAGTTGGAGGCACCACCGAGAATCACCTTGACAATGGAGGCGTCCCAGATCGCCCCGGCGGCATTGTCGGACCACTTCTCCCGCGCCTGAGCGAGCGACTGCAACACGGGCAGCGTCGTGATGCCGGTGCCACCGCCCTCGGCCATCAGCGTCGGGAGGCTCGGCAATGGGGCGAGGTTGCCGATCTCATCGAGTGCCAGCAGCAGTGGTGGGTCGAGACGGGCGCCGGGTGAGCGGGCCGCGATCCGGCGCGCGGTTTCGATGAGGTCTTCCACGAACGCCGCCACCAGAGCGGCGGATGCGCCGGCCCCCGCCCCGGTGGCCAGCAGATAGAGGGTGCCGCGGGCTTGGATGAAGGTCTCGGGGTCGAAGTCCTCACCCGGCCCCGGCGACACCGCGTCGAGCACCCGCGGGTCAGCCAGGGCACCGAGGGCCAGCGCCACGCCCTGCCAGATGGAGTCGCGGGTCTTGGGGTCCGAATCGATCATCGCCCCAAGCGAGTCCGCCCACCCCGTCGCCGCCTGGGTGCTGTTGGTGAGGATGGCGACGGCTTCGGCGGCGGCCGTGGGGTCGAGGGTCCAGCGGAACAACTCTGAGGGTGGCCGTCCGTCGAGGGCGGCGGCGTGCAGCAAGGCTTGGAGGGCGGTGCGGGTCTTGCCTTCCCAGAACCCGCCGGACTCCACCCCGCCCGCAGACAGGCCGGTGGCGGAGGCGAGGCCGGTGGCGCGGATCATCGCCGTGAGTGGGTCGTGGCAGCCGCGAATCGGTGACCAGCGCATCCCGGCAGGGATGCCTTCGGCCAGGTGCTGGGGGTCGAACACCGCCACCGGCCGTCCCTCGCGTTGGCGGGCGCGGAGGGTCGCGGTGAGGTTGTCCGGACGCGTGGAGGTGGTGACGACGGCTCCGGGTGCGTCGAGGATGGCGTTGATGACCACATGCAGGCCTTTGCCGGAGCGGGGTGGACCGATGAGCAGGATCGAGTCCTCCACCGAGGCCCACACCTGCTTCCCTCGTGAACGGCCCAGCAGGTATCCCACATCGGAGGGCGTCGGCTCATCGAGTGACGGGCGCAGTGTCGTGGCTCGGCGTAGCAATGCCTTCGAAGAGGCGGTCTGGGTGACCTCATGTGCCGTGGCCGTGCCGGCCAGGCGTCGCGGGTCGGTCTCGACCCTGCGCGAGTGGCGACGCAGCCTCACCCACACCCACCCACCAGCCGTCACGAGGCCACCGAGCAAGATCGCGGTGACGATCCAGTAGGCGACCGGGCTCAGCCCTTCGGCATCGAGCGCGGTGGCGGGGTCGGTGGGGTTGAACAGCACCCCGAGCCCGGATGCAGGTCCGGCGGCGGGTTGGGGTGTGCCGGTCAGGAACGCCGCCACACTGCCGGCGGCGCGCAGGACGAGTGCGACACCGAACGCGCCGATCAGGGCGATGATGGCGGCGTTGGTCAGCTCGTCGCCCAGGCTCCCGGTCTGCCGGCCCGGCGCCGGGCCGGTCATGGCAGCCGCCGCACCCGGACCGTGCCCGAGACCCGGCCCAGCAGCACGACCTCTCCGACGCCATCGTCGAGCAGCCCAGCGAGGCGACTGGCATCGAGCAGGGCGCGGGCGTGACCGGTGCCGGCGGCGTCCGTGTGCGCGACAATCAGGGCGACGGCGATGTCCTCACCGGGCACAAACCCCTCACCAGTGACCTCCACCAGCTCCGGTGCCGGCTTCGCCTTGGTGTGCTTGCTGCGCGGTTGACTCGGCTCGGTCTCTGCGGGTCGTGGCGGTGTGGGTTTGCGGACGTGGATGAGGTCGGTGAACACGGTCCCGTCGCTCTCGCGGACCTCGATCCGCACCGCGACCGTGCGGTCCTCGGTGATGGCGTCCAGCAGGGCGCCGAAGGTGCCCCGCGTCCACGCCTGCCCCTCAGCCGGTGGCGGGAAGGCGGCACCATCGATGGTGACATCCAGGGCACCGGTCTCGGCGGCGGTGATGATCACGTGCGGCAACACCACCGGCGGCCCATCGGGCGGCGTGTTGCGGCGGCTACGGCGAGAAGGAAGATCGGCGTTGGAACCCATACCGGCCAGGTGCACCAGTACGCCCGCAGAGAGGACCGGGAACCGTCTGCGGTCAGGGCGCAACACACTTCACCGGTGCTCGGCCTTCACAGGAGTGTTAGTATATGCGTATGAACGCAGATAAGCAGTTATGCGGGATGGACCCGGCATCGGAATACGTCGACCTGGCTGCGGAGGTGCTGGGCATCCTGTCCGATCCGACTCGGATCAGGATCGTGCTCGCACTGCGGCGCGCCGAAGAACTGCCGGTCAAGGCACTGGCAGAGATCGTCGACAAGAAACCTCCCGGGGTCTCCCAGCATCTCGCCCGGCTGCGGATGGCGCGGATGGTCACAACGAGGCAGGAGGGCACAAGCGTGCTCTACAAGCTCACTGACGAACACGCCCTCGCTGTCGTCGTCGAGGCGATCAAGCAGGCAGAGCACGCAATCGCCAACGGGCAGACACCACCGCACCACCACACACCTCAGTAGCGCCTGCCGCCCCCCTTTTGTTCTCGATCTGATCGGCCCGACCTCATGCTCACCGTCCTTAGGAATCCGACCTACGCGAAGCTGTTCACCGCGCAGGCCATCGCACTGCTGGGTACCGGACTGCTCACGGTCGCACTCGGCCTGCTCGCCTTCGACATCGCTGGCGGAAATGCCGGGATCGTCATGGGCGTCGCGATGAGCATCAAGATGGTCGCCTACGTCGCCGTCGCTCCGGTGACCACCGCCCTACTCGCACGTCTGCCCCGCAAGCCGGTACTCATCGGCGCCGATCTGATCCGCGCTGGAGTCGCCGTCTCGTTGCCGTTTGTGACCGAGGAGTGGCAGATCTACCTTCTGATCTTCCTGCTCCAGTCCGCCTCGGCGACCTTCACCCCCACATTCCAAGCCGTCATCCCCTCGGTCTTGCCTGACGAGAACGACTACACCCGGGCATTGTCACTGTCACGGCTGGCCTACGACCTCGAATCGCTGCTGAGCCCGACGCTCGCCGCCGCCTTGCTGACCGTGATCAGCTACCACAACCTCTTTGTCGGCACTGTGATCGGATTCCTCATCTCCGCAGCGCTCGTCATCGCTTCTCGTTTTCCGCGAATCGAGACGCCGCCACCGACACCGTTCCTCAACCGCCTTACCCGCGGCGCACAGGCCTTCTGGGTCGATAGAGAGCTGCGCGGGCTGATGGGCCTGAACCTCGTCGTCGCGACCACCACCGCTATGGTCATCGTCAACTCCACCGTGCTCGTTCTCGGCGAGCTAGGGCGACCTCAATCAGACGCCGCTCTCTTACTCGCTGCCTACGGAGGCGGCTCGATGGTCGTCGCTCTCCTCATGCCGAAACTGTTGGAGACACTGCCAGACAGACCGGTCATGCTCACCGGAGGGATCGCGCTCCCCACTTTGCTCCTCGCCACGGCCGGGAGTATCGCCTGGATGGAGGGCCCATCCCAGTGGATCGCGCTGCTGGCCATCTGGGCGCTGCTGGGATCTGCGACCTCCACGATCCTCACCCCATCGGCCAGGCTCCTGCGTCGAGGCAGCACTGAGCAGACCCGACCCGCCGTCTTCGCCGCCCAGTTCTCCCTCTCCCACGCCTGTTTCCTCATCACCTACCCTCTCGCCGGTGTTCTCGGTGCCACGATCGGTCTCGACGCCATCGCGCTTGTGCTCGTCGCAATCGGTATCCTCGGTGCGCTCTTCACCGCTCTCACCTGGCGTAGAGTTCCGCGCCCGTCGACGCCGTCTAACCACAGCGGCCGTCGGCAGCCTGCGGCCCAATGATGAGGGCGCATGTTCCACGAGCACGCACCCTCACAACCCTGAAAAGCGGCCCCCCATCCGCAGGTTCCCACGAATCAGGCTTCAGGATTTCTGAACCTGTGAGGCGGTGTAGCGCTGGTCGGTCCGGAAGAGTTCCAGCTCGGCCGGGTGCAACTGGTGCTGAGTCACGAAGCTCCTGGCCTTGATCCGCCACAGCCCCTGACCCACGCCCAGCGACGGGAGGAGTTTCTGTTCGGTGCCGGTGAGTCCGAGCGCGGTTGCGGTGGGGCCGAGCTGGTCGGATTCCTGCCGGTACACGATCCTGGTTTCTGCGTTCGCCAACAGGGAGTTGGCGAGGGAGCGCATGGCTGAGCCGACGTCGCCGACGTTGTCCAGGTCGGAGAGCTTGTGGAAGATCAGCATGTTCGCGATCCCGTAATGCCTGGCCAGCCGCCAGTGCGCATCCATCCGCTTCAACAGGGCGGGGTGGGACATGAGTCGCCATGCCTCGTCGTAGATGACCCATCGCTGCCCGCCGTTGGGGTCGAGCAGGGCCGACTCCATCCACGCCGACGAGCACGTCATCAGCACCGAGATGAGCGTGCTGTTCTCGGTGACCCGCGACAGGTCGAGGCTGATCATCGGCAGTGACGGGTCGAACGCCACCGTCGAGGGACCGTCGAAGAGGCCTTGAAGGTCACCGGCGACCAGGCGGCGCAGGGCGTGGCCGACGAGACGACCGTCCTCGGCCAGCCGGCCGTCGGCGTCCGTCTCTGAGCTGCTCGGGGTGAGGATGTGGTCGACAACCGTGGGCAGGATCGGCACGTCGTTCTCCCGCACCGTGGTAGTGAGGGCAAGGTCGATGGCGGTGTGCTCCAACGGCGTCAACCCTCGCGCCAGGACGGTCTCGGCCAGAGCGCCGATCAGGTCCCGACGCCGCGAAGCCACGGTCGTCTTCCACTGCTCATCGGTCAGCCCACCGGGACGGTGGCCTTCGTCGAGGGGGTTGAGGCGAGTGTTCAGCCCGTGGCCGAGGACGATCGCGCGTCCGCCGACCGCGTTCGCGACGGCGGTGTGTTCGCCTTTGGGGTCGCCGGGGACGTAGACGCGGCGCCCGAACGGCAGGGACCGGGTGTAGAGGGACTTGGCGAGGGAGGACTTTCCGGAGCCGACGATCCCCGCGAGCACCACGTTGGGTGCGGTAATGATGCCGCGGGCGTAGAGCACCCAGGGGTCGTAGACGAAGCTGCCGCCGGAGTAGAGGTCTTGGCCGACGAACACTCCGTCGGAGCCGAGTCCGCCTTCGGCGACGAACGGATACGCCCCGGCGAGGGTCGCTGAGGTGTCCTGGTGGCGCGGGAGGCGGAACCGGCCCGGTGTGCGTAGCGCGGCAGGGCCGGGTTCACCGGCGGCGGGCAGGTAGGTGGTGGCGCGGCGTTCGGCGCGCTCAGTCTCGGCCTTCGCGCGGGCGGCGGTCTTCTCGGCGGCGTGCTGTTCGGCTTGGAGCCTCGCCGCGGCCTTCCGGCGCTGCTTGCGCAGCCGGCGGCGCTCTTTGGCGGGGGCGACGAGAACCGAGGTGTGCAGCCGCTCCCGCTCGCCTCCCTCGCCGCTCACAGTGACAGCCCTCGCCCGGACTGGCCGGCGGTGCCAGCAGGGTGGGCGTACCAGTCGCGGTCCGCGCCGAGGGCAGCGCGCCGGGCAACCGACGCATCCCGATCCGGTGCGGGCGCGTGGTGTGACTGCTCGTTGACGACCGCCGAGGGCGGCTGCTCGGCCTCGTGCAGTGCGGGGTCGGGTGGGGTGTCGAACTCCCGGTACAGCCCCACATGCCCGAGCGCGTGGTTGTAGGTCAGCGCGTACCCGCCGTCTTGGACGGTTCGGTCGGTGCTGCCGGTGGGTGGCTGGTCGTCGTAGACGTACCCGTTCTCCAAGGCCGCCTGGGTGGTCTCCTCGCCATAGTCGTACCCGCTCAGATGCGCGATGGCGGCTTCGGTGCCGTCGCGGTCGATCAGATCGAGTACCGCATCGGCCTCCTCGCCCTGGAGGAAGGCCACGTTGAACCACCGCCGCCCCACCTGCGCGGGTCCGGCGACGCGCTCGGTGGACTCGCGCTCGCTCAGCTCGGCCAGGGCGTCGGTGTTGGTGCGGGCGGCCTCGGACACCCACACCGGGAACAGGCCCTCGTGCTCCGGGCTGCTGCCGGGCTGGTCGAGCGCGTACTGGCGAGCCTCACCCGCCGCGCTCAGAAAGCTCGCGAGGTCACGGAGCGCGCGGTCGGGGTCGACGGGGGCGCCGGCGCCGGCGAACAGGTCCCGGCCCTCCACCGCCTGGCCGGTGGTGGTGTCGGTGATCCGGTAGGCGTAGCGCTGATGCTCACCCACCGGGGCATCGGGCCACACCGCCAACGCGAGCGAACCGGCCCGCACGGTCCTACTGGTGGGGTCGCCGTCGAGCCGTGCGGCCAGGCGTTCCCGCTGGGCGTCTCGGTCGACGACCGGTTCGGAGTGCCAGGCGATCCGCCCGGAGTGCGAGAACGCGGCGTCGAGCCGGCCGTAGGCCTGATCCAGCAGCGTGCCGGCCTGGTGCAGCTCATCGGCCGCTGCCAGCGCGGACGCCGCACCCGCGGCGGCGCTGCCGTCATCGTCGAACGCCCGATCCCGCGCGTCCAGGTGGGTGGTGGCGAGCTGGTCGAGGACTTGGCGCAGCGACCGCACCCCCGCGACGAGGTCACCGAACACTCGGTAGGTATCGGCCGGGTCCTCGAACACGCGGGAGGCGTGGGCCAGGCCGCGCAGCGCCTCGGAGGCTTCGGCCGCATCGGCGAGCGGGTCGTGGAACGTAGGCATCACAGCCTCCAAGACGGTGGGCGAACAGAGAGGGGCGAGCCCGTGGTTCGGGCTCACCCCTCAGGTGCACGCACCACGCCACCGCCATCACTGGGCTGGGGGCCGGCGACTGTGCGCGATCAGACGCGGCGACACAGCGGCAGCGCGGCGGCGGTGAACGCCGCAGCCTGCTGGCCCACCAGGAGCCGGGTCTCACAGGAGGCTTGGATGGCAGCCTGCTCGATCGCCGCGACCCCGGCCTCGAGTTCCTCGACCGTGGGCGCGGACACCGAGATGAGGCCGGTGTAGCGCAGAATGCCGTGGCCGGCGGTCAGGTCGGCTTCCTGCTGGAGCACGTCCTGGTACTCCGCGGTCTGGGCGGCGTCTTCGATCTGCCCGATCTTCGCCCGCTGCGCGGCGTCGGAGATGTGCTCGACCTTCTTCTTGCGAATATCCCTGGCAGCCTGATCGGAGCGGATCGGCGTGCAGATCAGCGAGAACGACCGCTGGATCCCGGTCGACAACAGCACCGGCGACAAGAACCCCGGATACACCAGCGACCGCGGCCACTCGGAGACCCACAGCACGGCGTGATGGGCAGAGTCGGTCCGCAGCCGAGTCCAGGACTCGTTGACCGCGACCGGGCCGGCGGTGGCGAGGGACTGGCCGAGTTCGCCATGACGTTCCAAAGTCGCCGCGATCGCCGGGTCATAGGCCGAGCGGAGGATGACAGCGATCTCACCCGGGCTCAGCCATCCCGACGGGGTGAGGTCAGCGGACCGGAGCGCGGCGACCAGAGTGGACATCTCTTGGCGCAGGACAGCGGCCGCACCCCGGATACCACCACCAGCCGTTCTGATATGCCGTGCCGCGGTTCTCATGTCCAGCGACAGCGACAGGGTGGTGGCGTGGCGTTCGCCGGCGGGTCCGGCGCGGTCGATCAGCTCCGCGTAGGTGGTCGCGGCCCAGGTGTCGTCGTCGGTGCCGTGGGCTTTCCACCATTCGGCCAGCCCGGTGCCCGAGTCCGGCAGCGTCCGTTCGAGAACCTGCAGCGTGGCGATACGTCCGGAGCGGCAGACGGTGGCCAGGACGCGGCCCCAGGAGGTCACGCGCCGTTCCTGCTCGCCGGGATCGAGGAGCACGAACGCCGGATGGGTCACTTCGCAGACCACGGTCAACGTCTGCTGATGGGGGTCATGGATCATCCCCGCCTGCGTCTCGGGGTCGGTGTACTCGCGCAGCCGCGCCTGGTCACCGGGCAGGGCGAGGGTGCCCACAGGGCGGGGTGTGACGACCCGCCGGCGATAGAGGAACTGACCGCCGGTCGAACGCCAGAGCCACCAGAACGCCACCGGCAACCACTCCACCGCCGGACGTCCGGCGATCGGGGCCCACGTCAGCGCGGCGGCGATCACCCAGATGGGTGCGGTGTAGGCGAGCAGGATGCCACCCCCGGCGTAGAGGGCTCCGACGATGGACAGGACGCCGGTGGCGAGGGTGATGAGCTGCGACAGGGACAACCCCAACAACACCCCGCGGCGGGTGAGACGGGAGAACTTCACCGGCACCAACTCCGCCGAGGCCACAGCACTCTCGTTCTGCTTGGTAGGCACGAGGGTTCACTCCTTCCCGGTCGGCTTCGGTGCAGGCGGCGGAGGCTGCTTCGGAGGACGCACCTCCACACCCGACGACCCGCCGGTGGGTGTCTTCGGTGCCGGCGTTGATGGCGGTGGCGCCTGCGCGGCCGGTGGGGTGCTGCCGGTCTGGCCGGCGGAGTCGGCGGCGGCCTCGCCCTGGTTGCCCAGGGCCGTGCCGGCCTTGGGTCCAGCGGTCGCGGCGTCCTTGGCGACCTTCGCCGCGACCACGGCCGCGGCTGCGGGACCAGCCGCCGCGGCACCAGCGCCGGCGCCTGCTCCACCGCTTGCCCCGGCGCCGCTGCTCGCGGCCGCCTTCCCACCACCGGCCCCCGTCGAGCCAGCAGTGCCGCTGGATGCCTGCGGCTTCGGGTTCTTCGGCTCCGGCGGCTTCTTTCCACCACCACCGCCGTTGTCACTCTTGCTTCCGCCGCTGTCGTCGAGGATCTTCTTCGGCTCCGCGCCGCCTTGCGGCTTCGAGGGGGTGGGGACGGGCCGGTTGAGGGCGTTCTTGGCGTCCTGTTCGGAGCCGATGGCGTGGTACATGTCGAAGCCCACGAAGTTCAGGAACTTGTAGGTCATGTAGGGGGCGAAGGCGGCCATCGCCATGAGGACGATCCCGGCGATCGGGTCGGCCACCGATGCCAGGTCACCATCAATGGGCGCGGAGACTTGGGTGATGGCGACGAGGAACATGACGACCAGGACGAGTTTGGAGACGATGAGGGCGATGACGAACATCGCCCACTTGCTGATCCACCCCTTGGTGGCATCCCATGAGGCGCCGGAGAACGCGAGCGGTGCGAGGACGATCGCGACCAGCAGCAGCGCCTTCCTGACCAGGAGGCTGAGCCAGACGATGGCGGCTGCGCTGATCGCGAGCCCGGCGAGGAAGATGGTGATGATCGCGCCGACGCCGGGGGCGGCGATGTTGATCCCGACCAGCCCGGCGGCGAGCAGGGTGATCTTGTCGCCCATCGACTCGGTGGTCTCGCCTGCGGCTTGGATGATGCCAATGCAGAGTTGATCGACGATCTCCAACAACAACGCCGTCAACGTGATCACGACGAAGCTGCCGAGGACGCTCTTGGCGAGCCCGAGGGCGGCACGGCTGAGTGCGGTGGGGTCGCGGCGGATGAGTCCGGTGATGAGTTGGAGGCAGAAGAACAGCAGCATCACGAAGATCGCGATGCCGAAGAGAATGTTGTAGACCGCCACGTACTCGTCGCTGGTGACGTCGACGAGGGTGGTGGTGTCGAAGACTGACCAGACGGCCTCGAACAGCCAGCCGGCGGCGGCGCCCATCGCTCCGGCGAGCCAGTCGAACGGGGCGGAGACCAGGCTGGCGGCGGCTTCGCCGGCGGTGTCGCAGACGGTCGAGACGAGGGGGATATCGCACACACCCACCGCGGATCACTCCTTCAGGAAGCAGAGTCGAGTGGGTGGGGTCAGACCTGCTGGCCGACGTCCCAGAAGAAGTCGATGAGCGTCACCGACGCCCCGCAGATCACGGCGGCGCCGCAGCTCACGAGGACGCCGATCTTCCCCCGGCCGGCCAGGTTGGGGTTGGAGGAGTTGGCGCCGAAGCCCCACACGATCGCGCTGACGATCAGCGCGAGGACGGAGAGGATGAGGCCGATCGTCATGACGGCGCCGACGATGGTGCGCAGCTGGGCGATGCCCGGCAGGCCGGAATCATTCGGGTTGATGTCGATGTTGGCCGGCAACACCACCGGCAGCGCGGCGGTGGTGGTTTCGGTGATCAGGCTCAGGATGGTCATGACGGGGGTGCTCCTTCGGGGCGTCGGCGAGACAGGGGGTTCTCGTCGATCAGGTGCACCGCCCGCCCCACACGGGCGGAGCCGATGAGGGGTCGGCTGGTGGGGTGCGTTCAGAGTTGTTGGCCGAGGTCGATCAGCCAGTTCAGCCACGCCACCCCGCTACCGGCCAGGACCGCGGCACCCAGGGCGGTCCAGGCGCCGATCCTTGCCCTGGTGGCGGCGGCGTGGTGACCGTTCGCGGTCGACAGCGCCCACACGATGGCGCAGACGATCAGCATCAGCACGGCGATGATGAGCACGAAGGTCAGCAGGGCACCGATGACCTCGCGCAGGTCACCGATCCCTTCGAGGCCGTCGAAGTCGGGGAACACGTCCATGCCCGATCAACTCCCAGCCCGGACGGTAACGTGCAGGTGGTCGTCGTGCCGGGTGGTGACGTCGGTGCCACGTTCGTAAGGCCGCCAGCCCTCATCTGCTCGGGCAGTCGACCAGATCTGGTTCTGCCAGATGAGGTAGTCGATGCCGAGGGTGTCAGCGTGCTCCCGCATCCAGTTCGTGACCTGCCAGCCGAGGTCCAGTGCTGGTCCGGTCGCCGCCCCGCCGATGGCGTTGCCGAACGTCCCGTCACAGGCTCGCCCGAGCGGGTGTTCGGAGACGGTGCCGGGGCGGGGTGAGTAGCAGGCCCAGGAGGTGTCGGGGAAAGCGGCGATCGTCTGGGTGTAGAGGTGCAGCATCCGTGCGGTGATCTGCCCATCCGAGGTCGGGTCATCGACCATGCGGTCGGGGTCGCCATCGACGGGGTCCGGCTCACCACCAGGAGTCCCGGAATCGGGGTCGCAGTCGCCGCCGGGTGCGCCGGTCTCGGGCTCGGGTAGGTCGGCGGCGTTGTGGGCATTCAGCCAGACAGCGGGGTCGGTGTGCTCACCGTTCGTGCCGCCGAGGCGGACCTCGAAATGCAGATGCGGCCCGGTCGAGTTGCCCGAGGAGCCGGTGTCGCCGATGTGCTGCCCGGCCGTCACCTGGTCGCCGACCTGGACGTGGACGCCGTGCTCCCACATGTGCGCATACGCCGTCGCGACCGTCTGCCCGTTGATGGTGTGCTCGATGACGATGAGGCCCCCGTAGCCGCCGGAGAACTCCGCCACCGTCACCGTGCCGTCCGCTGCGGCGAGGAGGGGTGTGCCGTCGGGGGCGGCGAAGTCGGTGCCGGTGTGGAAGGAGTCCTCACCAGTGATCGGATGCACCCGCGGCCCGTACTCGCTGGTGAGCACCCAGGTGCCTTCGGGCATCGGGAACACCACCCGCGACGTGCCCGCCGTTGTCGTCTGCGCAGCCGGGACCACAGCATCGCCGCCAGACGCGTCCGTGCCGGCCGTTGTTGTAGTGGTGAGGGTGGTCAGGATGGATTCGGCGACGGGCTCGTAGTTCCGGTACCGGTCCGGATACGCGCTGACCTCAACGGCTTGGGCGGCTTCGCCCTTGTCCATCTGTTCCCATCCGGGAATGTCCAAGAGTCCCCGTGGTGAGGGGTGGTTGGGTCCGGTGGGTCCGCCGAAGAACGCCTGCGCCTGATAGACGGGGTCCATCAGCTCGGCGACTGTGCCCCAACCTGACTGCGGCCGCATCTGAAACAGGCCCAGGGAGTCGTGGTCGAAGCCGTCGCCGTCGTTCGGATAGTCACCGGATTCCGGGTAGGCGCTGGTGTTAGAGAGCATCCGCAGTGTGCTCTCGGTGAGCGCCGCCATGAGCGCGATGACCAGGCCGTCGCGGGTGATGCCGTCGATGCTGTTGCCGGTCTCGATGATCGTCGCCGCGTGGGTGAGCTGGGTCCGGTTTAGCGTGAACGTCTCACCGTTCGCGGTCGTCACGGTCAGTTCGTCGGGGACGTCGCCGATCGTGACGGTCGAGCCGCCGGGGATGGTGCAGGAGCCGGTGGCGCTCAGGGCGGGGTTCATCACCACGCCGATCCCGATCAGCACCAGCGAGGGTGCGAGGAAGGCCAGGGCGAGGGCGGCGACGACGAGCTTCTTCAACACGACATGTCACCGTCCTACTGGAGGGGGTTGTCGAGTTGGGACAGCCGCAGCAGATGACAGGTCTCGTAGGTCGGGCCGCAGACCACGAACACCGTGAACGCCACCGCATGTTCGGAGGTCACCGGTTCGTCGTTCCAGAGTCCCTTGCGGTGGCGGGTGCCCTCGATCGTGACCGCGACCGTGCCCTCGGCGAGCTGACCGGGCTGGGCCTGCTCGACCGCGGTCGTCCACGAGTCGGGGATGAAGGTGTTGTCGATGGTGAGGTGCTGGGCGGTGGCGTACTGCCTCAGCTCCAGCCAGGCGTCCCGGGATGGGAGGTAGGCGGCGATGTCCGAGGCGAGCCCCGCTTGCTCTTGGCCGGTGGGGTCGCCGACGTCGAGGACCACGCTGGTGTAGTCCAGGGGCATGAACCCGCTCGCGGTGTCCCACTCGAACAGCACGGTGGCGACGTTGCGGGCGAAGGTCTGCGGATCATCCGAGGTCCGCACGACCGGCAGCCGCGGTGTCGTGGTGGGGGCCGGATCGGACGGTGCGGTCACCACTGGGCCAGGAGTCTCGCCTTCGTCGTTGTCGTGGCTGGGTGGGCCGGTGATCAGGCCGTAGACGCCCACACCGGCCAACACGACTACGACCGCCGCGATCAGGGCAGCGATAAGTCGGCGGCGGGTCCGGGGTTCGGAGAGGTCGGGAGTCTTCATACCCACCAGGTGCACGCCCGCCACCCACCGGGCCAGAGGGAGGCTGGTTGTCAGAGGGCGCGCAGATGCGCGCGAGCCGGCACCGGCTCATCGCCGGCGGTGTCGCGGTCGCGCAGGGTGCGCAGTTCCTCGGCGAAGCGGCTGGTGCCCTCGACCGTGGCGAAGAACAGGTCGATCTGTTCATCGCTCAGCTCGGCGGCGAGGTGCTGGGCGTCATAGTGGGTCCACCACTGGTCCAGCTCGCCCCAGGTGAGCACGAATGCCCGCACCGGGTACTGGGCGGGCTCACCGTCATTGTCGGTGACCGGCCGGGGACGGGGCGTGCGGGTCTTCTTGGCGTCCTTGGCGCGTGCGAGGGCGTCGGCGGCGAGCTGATGCAGGTCGGTCTCACGTTCTGCCTGCGCGCTCTGGGCGGCGGCGCGGATCGCCTCAAAGATCGGATGCACCGGGGCGCCGGCGTCGATGCGCTCCAGCGCAGCACTTGCTTGTGCTCGGAGTTCGGCGGGTTGGGCGGGGTCTTCGGCGATCTTCTGGAGGTAGCCGATCTTCTCCAGCGTCGTGTGCGAGGCACCACCGGGGATCATCGCTGCCGCCTGCTCGCGGGCGATACCCGAGGGGCCGGGCGACGGTCCTGCAAATTTTGCAGGACCGTCCGATCCAGGCTGGTTGTCGGCGCTGAACTGCGTCGCGGCTTTCCGCCGGGCTGCGTCCTCGTGCATGAGGGTCTTCAGCTCGCGGTAGAGGGCGGCGGCCTCGGTCTGGGTCAGCGGCTTGTGGAGCACGTTGTCGTCCTGCTCGGCCAACAGGTGGCCAAGGCGGTCCGATATGCCGGAGCGGACCCAGACGTTGACCTTGCGCCAGCCGAGCTTCTTGATCGCCGCCAACCTCCTGGCCCCGCACACCAGCGCCCCGTCGGGGGTGATGGTGATGGGCTGCAACAGCCCGTCCCGCTCGATCGAGGCGGCGAGTTCGTCGATGTTGCCGAACGCGGTCCGGTGCCGGCGCCCGACCCGGATGGAGTCGACGGTGCGCTCCAGCTCGATGTACCCGGCCGGTGCGGTCACGACCGATCACCACCAGAATCGTCGCGGTCCTCATGGGTGCCGGGTGCGGCCAGGGAGATGGTCAGGATGAGGTCGTCATCGCGCAGCAGCACCGGCAGGGTCTCGCCGATCAGCAGTCGCAGCAGCACACCCCGCCCCGCGGTCGTGGCGGCGTAGGCGGGGTGCGGGTTGCCCAACAAGGCGCGCAGCAGCGCGGTCCACGAAGAACGTGGGATGCCCAGCAGCGCGCGGGCGTGCTTGTCCCGCCGCAGCGCCTCGTAGGCGGCCTGGCGGGTGCCGGTCTTTGTCAGCGCCCCGCAGACATGCTCCACCCCGGCCCGGGCGGTGGCCGGGTCCCAGCCCAACAGCGTGAACAGCGCGATGGCGTCCTCGGCCGCCGACCCCGCGGACATGCATGCCCGATCCGACCCGCGCCCACCACCATCGGAGCCTGATCCGGCAGCGTCCGTCTCCGCGTCGGCGCCGTCGTCGTGGTTGTGGGTGTCGGTGATGTGGAAAGCCGGGTGATAGTCGGTCAGCGCGTTCTCCCGGTCGGAGAACCGCTCCGGGTCATGAAACGCCGAGACGTGCGGGCGCCTCGCTTGGTGGACCGAGCAGAGCAGTCCTTGGGCGCGTTCTTCGAAAATGCAGGTGATCCGCACCGCGTGCGTGATCACCGCCCACGGGTCGCGTGCCTCACGGGCGGCGCGGGTGATCATCACCTTGAACGCCGCCGACGCGGCCTCCCACGGGTCCAGGCCGTGCTTGCGGGCGAGGGGTTCGTACTTGGCCGCGGTGTGGGCCATCAGCTCCGCGGCCACCGGATCATGGCTCCACGAGCCCGCTCCCGCGGCGTGGAGCCGGTGCAGCAGCGTCCGCAACCCGTCGCTGGTAGTGAAGTCCTCAGCACCCTCGCCGTCAGCGATGTGCGAGTGGGTGGGTGTTGTCGTGGTCATGGTCTGGCACCTCCTGACAGGTAGGTGCACGCGCGTCCCCACACCACCGTCAGGGACGGCGACGGCGACGTGATGATGGGGGTGCGCATGTCAGGTCACCCCAACCCGATCCCCGAACGGCTCACCCACGACTGGTGCCGGCTGCCGCGGCCGAACTCCGAGACATCCGGCAGCCGCCGCGCCCGCTCACTGATCGCCTGCGCGGCCTTACCGAGACCGCGGCCGCTGGTCTGCGTGATGTGGCCGGTGAGGTTGCGGGTGCGGCGAGCGAGTTCGACCTCGAAGTCGATACCCCGCCCCGCGGCTATCGCGGATTGCCGGGCGAGCAGATCGGTGGGGCGCACCCACTCCACACCCCGCGCCCGCCGCGCATCGTCCACGCTCTTCGTGTTCATCCCGCGGTTGCACGCGGCGACCTTTGCGGCCTGCACCGCCTCCGGCGTCCCCGCCTTCTCCGGCTCCTCCCGGACCGAGTGGTCCTTGGTCGGCTCGGGTGGGTTCTGCCGGCGCTCGTACCGGTGACGGGAGTGGTCGGTGGGGGTGGTCATGGTGTCTTCGCCTCCTCGACGGTCTGCTTGTCGGGAAGGTGCGCGGGCGTGAACCAGCGGCCGACCGTGGACGGGTGCACACCGAGTTCGCGGGCGATGCGCTTGTTCGACCACCCCTGCTCACGCAACCTCGCGGCGCGCTCACGCCGGTCCGAGCGCGTGCCGCCGGCCCGCGTGTGCCGGGTAGTTTCGACCACCGGCGGTGGGGCATCTGGCGCGCTGTCCCCATCAGCGGCGTCCTCCACCGGCGCTGGCGTCGCCGGGAGCAGACTCGGTTCAGGCGCTTCGACGGGCACGGACGACTGCATCTGATGCTCCACCGGCGCGACCCGGTCACGGGCGACCATGCACGTGTCAGTCAGGGGGTCGGTGGCTGGTGGGAGTGGTCGGGTGAGGATGACGGTCAGGTGGGTGATCGCCAGCAGCACCACCGGCGGCACCGCCGCCACGGCGGCGGCCAGCACCCCAGGCACATCGGCATCGGCGGCGACCACGGCATGGAGGGCGTTGGCGGTCACCGAGACCGCGGCGCCGCCGATCAGCAGCGCCCACGGATACCACGCCGACCTTTGGCCTGCGAGGGCGACGACGGCGACGGTGGCCACGACGATGATGCCGTCCACGATCAGCGGCCACGCCCACGCCTGCCCGGCACCGACACCGCTTCGGGCCGCGAGGTCTGCCAGCGCGGTGAAAGACAGCCAGAAGGCGCCGGCGGCGATGAACACCGTCCCGGATACCGCCGTCACCACCGCCCACCGGCGCCCGGCGGTCCTGCTCACGACCCTGCTGCTGATGATTGGGGTGGTCATCACAGCCCCCGCACCCTCGACGACATCGGCGGGCGGGTGCTGGTGTTGCGGTCGAACCAGCCGTCCGCGGCCACCGGCGAGGCACCCCGCCCCGGCGACGAGGTGCCGCGCCCGGCAGGCGCGGGACGGACGGTCCGGTAGGCGGAGCGGACCGTGGCGGTGATCTCGCGCTCAGCGAGCCCGGCGTCCCCGGCGGCCACGGTGAGCACATCGAGGGCATCCGAGGCCGGGAGCCCGTTCTCCGCGAGCCGGCACGCTGCCCAGAACAGGCCACGGTTCCGCTCACCCTCGCCACGGGCAGCGACCCACGCCGCCAGCCGCGACACATCGACACCTCGGTCCAGACCCGCGGGCGTGGCTCGGGGTGTGGGGCGGGGGTCGAGGAAGTCCCGCAGCCGTCCCGCGGCCAGCGTGCTGGCGGGGCCTGTATTGACCTCCTCGACCTGGTAGCTGACCGTGGTGCCGTCGATGGAGCGGGCCGAGGGCGGGACGATGATGTAGCCGCCATCACCGCGGAAGTCGATCCCCGCACGCGCCGCCTGCCACGACCGCTGCTCTGTGCCGGGTGTGGCCGGGTAGTAGGCGTGCATCCCGCCGGTGGGTGTGCGCACCAGCAGCTCCCACCCCTCCACCAGCCCGGCGCGAGCGGCGCGGTCGAAACTGGTCCGGCCATCTACCGGGCCGTGCACGTCCACGTCCACCACGACCGCGCCCGAGGCGGTGCCGGTCGGGACACCGATGTTCGCGCCGGGCGACTGCCGCCACCACTCCTCGACCTGGTCCAAGTCCGTGGTGGCGTCATGGAAGCCGTGTCCGGTGGCCGGCCGCTTCCCCCACGGTGCGCAGGGGAAGACCGGCACCCCCGCGGATGCGAACTCACGCGAGGCGGCCGAGAGCGGCCACGCCGCGTTCATCCGCAGCAGCACCGAGGAGACGGCGCCGTGCTTGGTCATCACAGTCCCCGCCCCTCGAACGGCGACACCGGTGCGGGTCTGGTGGCCGGTTCAAGCGATGGAGTCGCCTGCCGCGGCGATGCCGGCTCCGCTGTCGGCGACGCTTGCGCTTGTGCGGGTGCCTCGCGCTGGGCGGCGTCCCGGTCCAGACCTGGCGGGGTGCCGTCACCGACCTGCGCGGTGTCGAGCTGGTCCAGGATCGTCAGCGCGGTCTTGCGGACCCGCTCCCCGGTGGCCCTGACCACTTCCACCGGCTCTTTCCCGTCGACGCGGGCCGCCCAGGTCGAGACGTACGGGACCGTGTAACCGGACGTGTCCATCCCGTGGGCGGCGCCGATCATCAGCGCGACGGACTCGGCTTCGACCTCTCCGATGCCGCGATGCTGCCGGGCCTCATCCTGGTCGGGGCCGTGCAGGAGGACGTGGCCGAGTTCGTGGGCGAGGGTCTTGACCTGCGCGGCCGGGTCCATGTTCTCCCGGACCGCGACGGTGTTCGCGGTGTAGTCGGTCATCCCGTTGGCGCCGTGGATCATGCCCTCGTGCGGCACCCGCAGCACCGTGAACCCGGCCGCCTCAACCTGCGCCGTGAGCCCGTCCCACAGCCCGGCCGGGGCCCGGCCTTCCAGCAGCTTCGGTGCGGGTGGTTCGGGGATCGGGTCGCCGGCGGTCTGGGAGGCGTCCCACACGTAGGCGGGGCGGACGCCGACCATCCGCGTGCGCACGACCTCGCCGGCACGGGGCTTCTCGCCCTTGCCGAGACGGCGCCACGACTCCGCATCCGCCGGGGTAGCGGTAGCGAAGCGACCGGTCACCGGAGCGAGAATCTGAAACCCCGGCTGGCCCTTCTGCACCTGCCGGCCCAGGCCCTGCCACTGCCGATACCCGGCCACATACGACGGGAACGGCTCGGGCACCAGACCGGCCTCGAACGCGGCCTGGTGCTGCTCCCAGATCAGCAGGGTGTTGGAGAACGATCGAGTCCTGAACTGTGCCGCGAACGCGAGCGCCCGCGCCCAATCCTCACCGGAGACGAGCCGTTCCACAGCGCCGCTGAGGCGCTCGTGCAGCTCGTTGAGCTTGGCCTCCCGCCTGGCTTGGGTCTGCTCCCGTGTTGTCGCCATCGTCGTGTCCTCCCGATACCCTGAGCACCGGGGCCGAACTGGGCCCCGGTGACCATCAGGTGCGCCGGGATCACCAGCAATGACGAGACGGACAACGGACGATGTGACCGTCAGGCGTGTGGTGAACCCGACGAGTCCGTACCGGACTATCAGCCCCTCAGCGGTCCCGGGCGCCGAGGCGGGCGATGATGCGGATGTGGGTATCTCAGATGCGGCGATCGGTATCGTCCGCTGATCAGGCCACAGCGCGTTCCCGCACCAGCTCGCGGTAACGAGCCGGGGTGACTCCGACCGCCTGGCGGAACAATCGGGCGGCGTGGCCGCGGCTGTTCCAACCGACCTCGCGCATCGCGGCCTCGATCGGCAGGTCGGTCTCCCGCAGCAACCGGGCGAGGTGTTCGGCGCGCACGGTCATCAGGTACGCCATCGGCGACTTGCCGTAGGCATCGACGAACACCCTTCCGAGTTGCGATGGGGACAGGTGCACCGCGTCGGCGAGTGCACCGAGCGTCCACCGTTGCGCCGGCGCCCCGCGCAAGAGTTCAACCACTGCGCGCGCCTCAGCCCGCAGCGGCGCAAGCTGACGCGGGAGTGGCGAACCGGGGTAGGCCGCTCTGCGTTGGGTCAGCGACCGGCGCACCGGTGTGGTCGTCACGTAGGGCGTGATTACGTCCAGGACCGCGAACAGCAACGCTTGCATCCGGTAGAACCGTTCCGGCGATGGGCCGTCCAGACTGAGAGCCACCAGCTCGTCCAGCCACGGCATCAACAGCCCCACGCGGTCCTCACCGAGACGGAGCACCTGCGCCGGCTCGGAGTACAGCTCGTCGGCGAAGTCCTGCGCGTCGAGCCGGTCAGCCAGCAGGGCCGCGTGTTGCCAGAAGACCTGGTCGATGACGTAGTCACGGTCTAGGTAGATCGTCGTCACCGTGATTGACCCTTCAGGCTCGCTCCCGCACAGCGTGTTCGCGCCGAGTACCACCACGTCGCCGACGGCAACGAGTCTCTCGCCGAACTCGCTGAGCAGGACTGCCGACCCGTGACGGACGAAGATCAACTTCACACAGTCATAAGCCAGGGGTGGGACCGGAGCGTAGATGCTCTGACTACGAGCAAGGATCGGCCCACGCATCCTCTTCGTGTCGCGCCGCACTAGCTTCCGCGACGGTCAGCGGCACGCGACCGCGCAGCGTCCTTCCTCGCCTCGTGCCCTCCATCGGTCAGCGTGGCTCCTGCGAAGCTCGCTCATCGATCACCCACCCCGCGAGCGAACCGGATCGTGACGAGCCAGCGCATCGCCTGGCAGCACCGATGGGCAGACACTTCGACATCGCGGACGACGATGGAAGGCGTGAGCGTGCGTAGAAGGGCGAGCATGGCGAACCCCTATGACTTCACGAGGCGGGCGATGGCGTCGGAGGCCTCTTTGATCTTGGCCTCGGCGCTGAGGTCGCCGTCGCGGATCGCTGCGGTGACGCAATGCTTGAGGTGGTCGTCGAGCAGCCCGAGCGCGACATTCTCCAGTGCTGCGGTGACCGCGCTGATCTGGGTGAGGATGTCGATGCAGTAGGTGTCCTCGTCGATCATTCGGTGGATGCCTCGAGCCTGTCCCTCGATGCGCTTGAGGCGGGCCAGATAGCGGTCCTTGTCGTTGATGTAGCCGTGCCCGGCAGGGCCCTGCCGCATCGGAGGCGTGGTGGTGGTCGTCATCGTGCTGCTCCTTCCCGTGTCTGCTCATGGCGGTGCCCGGCGCCCATGGCCTGACTGGTCATGGTGTCGGTGAGCGGTCGAGGAACTTGGCGGTGCTGGCGGCCGGCGTGAGATCGAGGCGTCGCAACAGCTGAGCATTGAGGGCCACGACGACGGTGGAGGCGGACATCAGAATCGCGCCGATGCTCATTGGCAGGACGAACCCGATGGGCGCCAGCACGCCCGCGGCCAAGGGCACAGAGATGAGGTTGTAGCCGGCGGCCCACCACAGGTTCTGCTTCATCTTGCGGTAGCTCGCGCGAGAGAGATCGATGACCGAGAGCACCGAGCGCGGGTCGGAGGAGGCCAGAATGACCCCGGCCGAGCCGATAGCGACATCGGTGCCGGCGCCGATCGCGATGCCCACATCGGCCTGGGCGAGCGCGGGAGCGTCGTTAACGCCGTCGCCGACCATCGCGACCTTCCTGCCCTCGTCCTGCAGCTCTTTGACCTTGGCGGCCTTGTCCTCGGGTCGCACCCCTGCGAAGACGCGATCGATGCCGAGCTCTCCTGCGACGGTGGCGGCCACGGCCTGGGCATCGCCGGTGATCATCACGACCTGCGCCCCGGCAGCATGGAGAGCATCGACGGCGTCCTTGGACTCGGGGCGGATCTCATCAGCCAGCCGCAGGGCACCGATGACCTGCCCGTCGGCAAGGACGTGCAGGATGATCGCCCCCTCATCCCGCCAGGTCTCGGCTATCGGCAGCTCGGTGAGTCCGTGCTGTTCGAGTAGGTAGGGACCGCCGACTTCCACGGTGGTCTCTCCGATGATGGCTTTGACCCCCACGGCCGGCGAGGAGGAGAAGTCACGTGCCTGGGGGACGTCGAGGTTGCGGTCCTTCGCGGCGCCGGTGATGGCCCGGGCCAGGGGGTGCTCGCTGTCGGCTTCCGCGGCGGCGGCCAACGCCAGCACCTCGTCGTCAGTCCGGTCGCCGACCGGGTGGATGCCGGTGACGGTGGGTTCGCCCTTGGTGAGCGTGCCGGTCTTGTCGAACAGCACCGTGTCGACCGTGCGCATGGACTCCAAGGCGAGGCGGTCTTTGATCAGCACGCCGCCGCGGGCGGCGCGTTCGGTGGCGATGGAGACCACCAGCGGGATCGCCAGGCCGAGCGCGTGCGGGCAGGCGATCACCAGCACCGTGATGGTGCGCACCACCGCGGCATCGGGCATCCCGACGAGTGTCCATACGATCGCGGTGACGGCGGCGGCGCCGAGGGCGAACCAGAACAACCAGGCCGCGGCGACATCGGCGATCCGCTGCGCGCGAGACGACGACGCCTGAGCATCGGCGACGAGCTTCTGAATCCCGGCCAGCGCGGTGTCCTCACCGGTCGCGGTCACCTCCACCCGCAGCCCGGAGTCGGTCGCGACAGTCCCGGCGACCACGACATCGCCCACCTCGCGGCGGACGGTCTTGGACTCGCCGGTGACCATCGACTCGTCCATCGACGCCGACCCGTCGACGATCCGGCCGTCGGCGGGGACCGCGGAGCCGGGTCGGACGATGACCACGTCGCCGACGGTCAGGTCGGCGGGTGCGATCTTCACGACCTGGTCGCCGTCGAGCTTCTCGGCTTCGTCGGGCAGGAGCGCGGCGAGGGAGTCCAGGGCCGAAGTGGTCTGGGCCAGGGAGCGCATCTCGATCCAGTGACCGAGCAGCATGATGACCACCAGCAGCGCCAGCTCCCACCAGAAGTTCAGCTCATGGTCCAGCAGGTGCAGGCTCGCGCCCCAGGAGGCGAGGAACGCCACCGTGATCGCCAGCCCGATCAGCAGCATCATGCCGGGTTTACGGGAGCGGACCTCGCTGATCGCGCCGGTCAGGAACGGCCATCCGCCCCAGAAGTAGATGACCGTGCCGAGGATCGGGGAGACCCACCACACCCACTCGGCGTCGGGCAGATGGTAGCCGATCAGGTGGGCGAACATCTCGTTGAAGCCGACCACAGGGACGGCGAGGACGAGCATGATCCAGAACAGCCGCCGGAACTGCCCGACATGATCGCCATGCCCGCCATGACCCCCGTGCCCTTCGTGAGCGGAATCACCCGCGTGCACGTCGTGTCCACTGTGATCCTGATGGTCGGCGTGACCGTGGTGCCCAGCATCGTGGCCGTGAGCAGAGTGGCTCTTGTGCTGGTGGTCGTGATGCGCGCGACCATGCTCGGGCGCGGAGTGGTGCTCTCGCGTCGCGTTGCCGCCACCGTGATCGTGATGATGTTCGCTGTGCTTGTCGTTCATGCCGGTCTCACTGCTCCTGGTCCGCGTCCGTCCTGTGGCGGGTTAGCTGGTGGGTTCGATTTCGCTTTCGACGACCCACTTGTGGTTGGTCATGGTCATGCCGTCGGCTTCGTAGTCGACGACGTAGACGGTCTCCTCGGTGGAGGAGGCGATGGTGGCCGCAGCTCCGTCCATGCCGTCCATGTGTGCGGCCGCGAGGGTGACCTCGGTGCCGTCGGGCAGGCGTTCGTCGCCGGCGCCTTCGAGTTCTTCCTGGACGACCCACTTGTGGTCGGTGATGGGGTCGCCGCCGGTGGTGGGGGTGTAGTCCACGGAGTAGGTGTAGGTGTCGTAGGCGCCCACGATCGTCGCCGTCGCCCCGTCCATGCCGTCCATGTGGTCGGCGGTCAGGGTGACCTCGGTGCCGACCGGGTAGGTGGGGTCGGTGGCCTCGGTCATGCCCTCGGGCACAGGCCCGCCGTCGGCCGGGTGCTCCATCCCGCCATGTTCGCCGTGCTCCTCCGGGCTGTTTCCCGGCGGGTCCTCATCGGTGTTGTCGGCGGCGCAGCCGGTGAGCAGGATCGCGGCACTCAGCAGTCCGGCCCCGACGGCGGCACCCAGGCGTCGGTTCCGGCGCCGGGTCGTGCGTCCGTTCATGATGTTTCCCTCCTCATGATCGCTTCCCGCCAGCCTCCGTGGCCGAACGCCGGGCTTCGTGCCCACCTGAGTGGTTCTCGGGGGCACGAAGCCGGCTGCGGGTTACGGAGCCGACTCAGGCCGCGTTCGCGTAGCGGTCGGGGTCGGCGTCGAAGAGTGGGCCGCAGGCCGCGCAGCAGAACCAGTACCGCTTACCCTCGTAGTCGCGGTAGAGCCCGGCGGCCTCAGCGTCTGACTTGATGACCGGGGTGCCGGCCATGACCAGGCACTCGGTGACATCGTCGCTGTTCGCCTTAGCGAGGTCCTCGGTGTTGGGAGCGTGGCCGCTGCAGCCGCCAGAGGCGCTGCCGTGGTCGTGATCGTTTCCGTGGTTGTGGTGATCGTGTGCAGTCATCGTGAATGGTGTCCTTTCTGATTTGATGACGGGTTCTTCTCAGACCTGCGCCGGCTCGCGTGCCGGGACAGGGGCACTGTCTGCTGGGGTGTTCTGGTTGTCGGCCTTGGCCTTGAACCTGCGCAGCCTCAGGCTGTTGGAGACCACCGAGACGGACGAGAAGGCCATGGCCGCTCCGGCGAGCATCGGATTCAACAGCCCGAAGGCCGCAATCGGGATGGCGGCGCTGTTGTAGCCGAAGGCCCAGAACAGGTTCTGCTTGATCGTGCGCAGCGTGCGCCTCGCGAGCCGGATCGCATCCGCGGCCGCCCGCAGGTCACCGCGGACCAGGGTGATATCAGCGGCTTCGATGGCCACGTCGGTGCCGGTGCCCATCGCCAGGCCGAGGTCGGCCTGGGCCAGGGCGGGGGCGTCGTTGACACCGTCGCCGACCATGGCCACGACCTTGCCTTCGCCCTGGAGGCGGGCGACGACGTCGACCTTGTCCTTCGGCAGCACTTCGGCGATAACCTCGGTGATGCCGACCTCGGCGGCGACCTGCTCGGCCACGGTCTGGTTGTCCCCGGTCAGCAGCACCGGAGTCAGACCCAGGTCCTTGAACTGGCTGATCGCCTCCGCACTGGTGGGCTTGATCTGGTCCGAGACCACCAGCACACCGCGCGCTTGCCCGTCCCAGCCGACGGCGATCGCTGTCTTGCCCTCGGACTCTGCGGCCTGCTTGGCGGCTTTGAGCTCCTCGTCGAGGTGCATCGACCAATCAGCCAGCAGCGCCTCTCGGCCGGCGACCACGGCGTGACCGTCGACGACGCCTTGGACGCCCTTGCCCTCGATGTTGTCGAAGGACTCCGGGGTGGGCAGTTCACCGACCTGTGCGGTGGCGCCTGCGGCGATGGCCTGGGCGATGGGGTGCTCAGAGTAGTCCTCAAGCCCGCCGGCGATCCGCAGCAGCTCATCACGGCTCACGCCTGGGGCGGGGATCACGTCGGTGAGGGTCATCTTGCCGGTGGTGACGGTGCCGGTCTTGTCCAGCACGATCGTGTCGACGCGCTTGGTGGACTCCAGCACCTCGGGGCCTTTGATGAGCACGCCCATCTGGGCTCCGCGTCCGGTGCCGACCAGCAGCGCCGTCGGGGTGGCCAGGCCTAGGGCGCAGGGGCAGGCGATGATCAGCACCGCGACCGCCGCGGTGAACCCGGCCGAGAGCGGGAATCCTGCGCCGATCCACGCACCGAGCGTGGCGACGGCGATGGCGATCGCGATCGGCACGAACACCCCGGAGACCCGGTCGGCGAGGCGTTGGATCTCAGCCTTGCCCGACTGGGCGTCCTCAACAAGCCTGGCCATCTGCGCCAGCTGGGTATCCGAACCGACCCGGGTCGCCTTGACGACGAGACGTCCGCCGGCGTTCACGGTCGCTCCGGTCACCGTGTCACCCTCGCCGACCTCGACCGGCACGGACTCGCCGGTGAGCATCGACGCGTCGATCGCGGAACTGCCGGAGACGATGACGCCATCGGTGGCGATCTTCTCGCCGGGCCGGACCACGAACTCGTCCCCGACGCTCAGCTCCTCAATGGAGATCCGCTCTTCTTTGCCGTTCCGCAGGACGGAGACCTCCTTCGCGCCGAGTTCGAGCAGGGCACGCAGGGCGGCACCGGCGCGGCGCTTGGAGCGCTTCTCGAAGTAGCGGCCCAGCAGGATGAACGTGATCACCCCGGCGGCGACCTCCAGGTAGATGTGCCCGAGGCCATCGGAGCGGGAAATGGTGAGCTCGAACGGGTGCACCACGCCGCGATCACCAGCGGTGCCGAAGAACAGCGCGACGATCGACCAGATCATCGCCGCACTCGTACCTACGGAGATGAGCGTGTCCATCGTGGCGGCACCGTGCTTGAGATTCATCCAGGCGGCCTTGTGGAAGGGCCACCCGGCCCAGACCACCACGGGTGCGGCCAGAGCCAGGGAGGCGAAGCCCCAGTAGTCGAACTGCAGCGCCGGGATCATCGCCATCGCGATCACCGGGACTGCGAGCACGGCCGAACCGATGAGCCGCTGACGCAGGGTGCGCAGCTCGGCGTCCTCGCGAGACTCGCCGTCATCCTCGCCGCCGGGGGCGGCGGCGTCCTTGGGAGCGGGGAGCTCGGCGGTGTAGCCCGTCTTCTCCACTTCCGCGATCAGCAGCTGCGGGTCGTAGCCCTCCGGGGCGGTGACGCTGGCCTTCTCGGTCGCGTAGTTCACGCTCGCGGTGATGCCGTCGAGCTTGTTCAGCTTCTTCTCGATCCGGTTCGCGCACGACGCACAGGTCATGCCGCCGATCTGCAGTTCGACCCCAGCCAGGTTGGTCCCGGTGGACTGATCAGTGCTCATGGCCTTCTCCTTCCTCCTCGTGCCCGCCGCCGCTTCCGGCGTCGGCGCCGCCGTCGCCAGTGGTGGTGTCGATGACCAGCGACGCGGTGTGCACCTGCCCGTCAACCTGGAAGTCCAGGAACAGCAGGTAGCGGCCGGGCGTGGGTGCAGTGGCCTCGAACACGATCTCCGGGCCCGAGGTCTGCCCCGCGTCGGGCGCCTCGCCGTGGGGGTGGACGTGCAGGTAGGCCAGGTCCCCATCGCGCAGCGCGACCAGATGCCCGAACGCGCCCAGATACGGTTCCAGTACGGTGACCGGCTGCCCGTCGCGGGTAATGGTCATGGTCAGCGTCGAGGACTCGCCCGCGACAAGGTCACCGGTCACCGCGACGTCGAACCCGTCTACGGTGGTCTCCGCGGTCGGCTCCGCCGCCACGGTCTCGTAGCCGCCGGACACCTGCACGGTGGTCGAGAGCGTGATGCCCTCTCCGGTCTGGCCGGGCACGAAGTCCGCGAACACCCGGTAGGTTCCGGCCGCGTCCCACCGCCAAGGGATGGACCACGTGCCGTCGGCGTCCATCTCGGGGTGCACATGGCGGAACTGCTGCCCGTCGGCGCGCACGACGATCAGGTGCAGCTCCTTCTCATGTTCCAGCTCGAAGTCGGTCACCGCCTGGCCGTCAGGCCCGGTGATCGTCAGCGACAACTCACCGTCGGCGCCGGTCTCGGTCGGGGCGCCCAGGTCGGTCAGTTGGTAGCCGTCCTGTGCCACGCCCAGCCCGAGCGACGACGCGTCCGCGGCGTGGCCGGCGTGTCCGCCCTGCCCGTTCATGTCCTCTCCCTCCTCGCTGTTGTGGGCGGCGTGGTCACCGCTGTCTTCTGTCCAGGCCTGCACGGCGCTCTCGGGGACGACCGCGCTCGCCGTGGCGAACGCCACGGCGAACACGGCCACCAGCCCCGCGCCGTACAGGCCGAGCCGCGCAGGCGCCTTCATCTCAGCTCCTGACCGCGGCGTAGCCGGCCTCGTCGACCGCCGCGATCACCGCAGCGTCGTCGAGGGGCTGCTCACTGGTCACGGCCAGGCGCCCGGTCTGGGCACTGACCTCGATGCCGGTCACCCCGGCGATTTCGGAGACCTCGGACCGGATGGCGGTCTCGCAGTGTCCGCAGCTCATCCCGGTCACCTGGTACTCGGTGGTGGTTGCGCTCATCTCAGAACTCCTTCATCTGTGTACGAGTTATTCGAGACTATACCCATAGGGGGTATAGGTCAATGAGTGGATGCTTCCTCCGGACTGTCCTGCGACTGCCCGGTGGGGCGGATGTGACGCAGTCGCGTAGCGGCGATGATCGCCGCCACACCCGCGATGACCGCCGAGACGATGGCCGCAGTGTTGAGTCCGCCCGTGAATGCGGCTTGCGCGGCAGCGATGACCTGCTCGCCGAGCGCTCCCGGCAGTTCCGCAGCCGAGGCGAGCGCCCCGTCGATGCTGTCCGAGGCGGCGGCTGCCGCCTCGGGTGGCAGCCCCTCGGGGAGTCTGGACTCGATGTTGCCGCGGTAAGCGGCGATTCCGACACTGCCGATCACTGCGACACCGAGGGAGATCCCCAGGTCGTTAGCTGTGGTCGCGAGTCCTGAAGCGCCGCCGGTCTTCTCCGGCGGGACGGAGCTGACGACGAGATCGGTGGTCAGAGCCATCGATGGGGCCACGCCGGGGTAGGTGATGACGAAGCTCGCGATCACCAGCGCCAGTCCCGTGCCGGCATCCAGTTGAGTGAACAAGATGTAGCCGACCACCTGAGTGAGTAGGCCGATCGCGATCACGTTGCCGGGCCGGAACTTCCTCGCGAACACCGGCGAGAGCGTCGAGACGACGATCAGCACCGCCGCGGCCGGCAAGATCGACAGGCCCGCCTGCAGCGGTGAGAGCTCCTGCACGTGCTGGAGGTACTGCGTGAACAGCGAGTACACGCCACCGAGCGCTGCAGCCGAGAGCAGGAACACCGCCAGCGCTCCTGAGACAGTGCGGTTGGCGAACAGGCGCACGTCCAGCAGCGGCCGCTCGGCACGCAGCTGGCGAAGCACGAACCACAGTCCGATCAGCAGGCCTGCGACGAGCAATCCGATCGAGGGTCCCGCCGGCTCCTGCGCGGCGAACCGCTTGATGCCATAGATGATCGCCAACAGGCCGCCAACCAGCAGCAGAGCACTGAACAAGTCGATCCTCGCCGAAGGATCGCGGTGCTCTGGCACCAGCAGCGGGGCGGCGATAGCGACCAGTGCCATGATGGGCACGGCCACCAGGAAGGTTGCCTGCCAGCCAAAGCCCTCCAGTAGGACACCCGAGAGCAATGGGCCGAGGGCGACGCCCGCGGAGATTCCGCCGGCCCACACCCCGATCGCGACGCCGCGCTGCTTCGCGTCGGCGAAGAGCACGAAGATCAGCCCGATCGTCGCCGGCACCATCATTGCCGCGGCCAGCCCGAGGATGGCCCGCCAGGCGATCATCAGTTCCGGGATCGTCGTCAGCGCCGCGGCGATCGAGACGGCGGCGAACAGGATCGCGCCGATCACCATGAGCAGGCGCTTGCCGATCCGATCGCCGAGCACGCCCATCGCGACGAGGAACCCGGCCATCACGAAGCCGTAGATGTCGAGAATCCACAGCAGCTGCGTGCTCGACGGATTCAGGTCCGCGGCCAGATTCGGGGCGGCGAGAAACAGGATCGTGAGCATCATGAACAGCAGCGTCGAGGGGATCACCAGAACGGCAAGCCCCCACCACTGCTTGGCGCCGGCACGCGGCGCGGCGGTGTCGCTCATCGCGCACCCCCAGGGATGTGTGTCGTGGGCATGGTAGTCATCTCCTCTCTGTCGGTCCCGCCTCGCCCTCCGAGCCGGAACTCGATCATCGGTGTACGAGTTGTAACAGCTACACTATCTCATACATTCCAGTACGACTTGTGAGGTGGATCATGACGGTGAAGAAGACGACGCCCCGCGGCACGACGACCGGTGCGTCAGGCGGCGGTGGCCGGGCGGCCAATCAGCGGGCGGATGCGCAGCGCAACCGGGCAAGGATTCTGGCCGCGACGGCGACGGCGATCCGCAAGAACCCCGACGCTTCGGTCGGCGACATCGCCGCCGAGGCCGGGATGGGCAGAGTGACCGTCTACGGGCACTTCCCGACCCGCGCGGAGCTGATCGAGGCCGCCCTCGTTGACAGCCTCGAACGCGGCGAAGACGTGCTCAGCGGGGTGCCCCTGGATGGTGATCCGGGCGAGGCGTTCCGGCGACTGGTGGCCTCCAGCTGGGTGCTGGTCGACCAGTCGCGGGCGCTGCTGGCGGCCGCGCTGAAAGAACTGCCTGCGGCACGTATCCGCGAGCTGCACGAGAAGGCCGAGGGGCGGATGCGGGCTCTGCTGCTGCGCGGCCAGCGCGAGGGTGTCTTCCGGGTCGATCTGCCGGTGTCCTGGCTGCTGACTACTACGCACGTGGTGATGAACGGTGCCGCCGAAGAAGTGCGTGCCGGGCGCCTCGACGCCGACGACGCGCCGTGGTTCATCGAGGCGATCCTGCTGCCCGCCTTCGCCGCCACCACCAGCACCACCACCATTGGGGAAGGAGCCTGATGAGGATGCCCAGCATCGCGATCATCGGGGCCGGCGCCGCTGGCACCGCAGCCGCAAGAACCCTGCACGCTTCCGGTGTCGACGTCGACCTCTACGCCCGGAACGGTGAGGTGCCGTTCAACCGGACGTTGGTCAACAAGGGCATTGCGATCGGGCTGCTCGAACCGGCCCAGGCGGCCCTGCCCGACACCGGGGCCGCCCTCCGGTCGGAGACGGTGCGCGGCCTCGACCCCAGGGCTCGGCGCTTGCGGCTGGACTCCGGCGATACACACGCCTACGACGCGCTCCTCATCGCCACCGGCAGCCGGCCCCGCACTCTCGACGAGGAGGTGATCGGCCGCGACCAGGCCATCAGCGGCGGCAGACTGACCACCCTGCACTCGGCCGCCGACGCCGTCCGCGTCCGCGATCTACTCGCGACCACTCAGCCTGCCCGGGTGCTCATGCTCGGTGGCGGCCTCGTCGCCTCCGAGACCGCCTCGCTGCTCACCGACGCCGGCCACGACGTCGCCCTCATCACCCGCGCCGCGATCCCAGGAGCGAACGCCATCGGCGAACACGTCGCCCGGCGGCTACGCGACCTGCACCGCCCCCAGCACGCCGCCTACCTGGAACGCACCGTGCACTCGATCCGCACCCACACCGACCGCATCAGCATCACCCTCAACGACGGCAGCCAGGTCGAAGGCGACCTCGCGATCGTCGCGCACGGCACTCTGCCCGCCGCCCCCGCACCATGGACCGGGCCCGACGGCATCCCCGTAGATTCCCGCCTGCGCTCCATGCACGCCCCGCGGCAACGGATCTACGCCGCCGGCGGCATCGCCGTGCATCACTATCCCGGCCACGGCTCCTACCGGATCGATCACTGGGACGACTCCGCCGCCCAGGGCATCCACGCCGCGAACACGCTGCTGCACGACCTCGGTATCGCCGGCGACCCCGGCCAGTACCTGCCGAGCTCGACGTTCTCCGCACGCATCCACGGCCACACCCTCACCGGTGTTGGACACCCCGCCCTGGGCACACGCACCCGCGTCGTCTCCGAGGAACCACTGATCACAGCCCACTACCTCGACGAGGTGCTGGTCGCGCTCACCGGAGTGAATGCCGCCGGCCCTATGCGTGAGCTGATGCCCGGCCTGCACCACCCTGAAACCGCGGCTGATCCGGTGACGCGACAGCACGTATGAGCCCCTCGCGTCAAACGGAGTTCAGACGGTGCGCACGCAGGCGCACTGGCACGCCGCGAGGGTGCCTTCGGCGGCTTCGGTCTCCTCGCGCACCGCCCGATCACTGATCACCGGCTCTGCGGCGGCGACACCGGTCGGGGCGGCCTCGTTGTCCTTCTGCTCGCGCGGCCAGAGCAGGTGCGCCGCGATCGCCCCCTACCGGGAGCAGACCCACGACTGCCACTTCCACAGCCTGACGACCTGTCTCGGGGAACTCCCCAACACGGAGGTTCAGCTGACGCTCACTGGCGAGGACGGCAAGGTGCTCCTCGACGAAACACGGCAGACCTACGACAACGGCTTCGTCGGCATCTGGGTGCCCCGCGGCATCGAGGCGACGCTCACGATCCAACACGAAGGCCAGTCCGGCACCGCGACGGTCTCCACGACCGACGAGGACGACCCGAGCTGCATCACCACCCTGCAACTGACTTGAACGCAGGACGGGAGGGCAGCCGGAGCGTACCGAGCGGCATCGGCCCCTCCCGCTCTGTGACATGGCTCCATCTCCTAACGAGATGGATCGATGTAGCCAAGTGGATCAATGGCCAGGAGCGCTTGAAGTGGCAGGACCCCGTTGCCCAGCGCTGTGTTCTGCTGGTTCGCCGTGAGACCGTGAGCGGACTCGGTAACCCAGCCTTCTGGTAGACCCATCAGCCACTGGACGAACTCCGGCGCGGGGCGTGGGCCGCGCTCCTCGTTCAGGATCGCGGGAGCGGGGGCGGCTCGTCCTGTGATGTGTTCCCATCGGGCGATGGCGTCGGCGTATCGCCCCCAGCGACGAAGATGTTCTCCACGAGCGCGAACAGGGTCTCCGATTCGCTCCACCTGCCGGTCGAGCCAGCTGGCCCGTTCAGGGCGAGGTCGATGACCCGGTGACTCAGTGCGATCGTGCCGCGTCGAGCTCGGACCTGGTCCAGGGTCTCGCCACCGCGTGAGGAGTCCGAGGCCAGTGGTGTCCGAAACAGTGCCCTGGCGGTGAGCGGCGATGAAGATGCGGTGGCGCGGGTGTGGAGCGCCGACGAGGGAGGCCGGTAGGCCGATCCATTGCGCGTCGTACCGGAGGTCGGCCAGATCGACGAGTACGGCTCCGAGTGCCCGAAGAGGTCGAGCTGGCTCGTCTCCCAGCACCCCGCTTCCGGGTTCCAGGTCGTGAAGGGTTGCGGCGACGGGGGTTGCACGGTCGGGGTTGCGGTCATTGCCTGCTCCTTGCGTTTGGTGGCGGGTTGCGGGTGCGGACAGGAGGCCCCGGACGTTCTCAATCGCCACGAGGCGGGGTTGCAGCGCCTCGTTCGCGGTTGCCATGTACGACCAGAGTCCGGAGCGGTGCCTGGTGCGAGGCCGGCTCCCTTGCCGACGGTCGAGACGTCCTGGCAGGGAAACCACCACACAGCACGTCAACCGGTTGAACGTCGCTCCAGCTGACGGCGGTGATGTCGCCGCGGTTCGGGGTATCGGCCAGTGGTGGGAGAAGACGCGGGCGACGGGCTCGTTGAGCTCGGAGAACCAGACCGTGCGGCCGCCGGTGGCGTGTTCGACGGCGAGGTCGAGGCCTCCGTATCCAGAGAAGAGCGAACCGATCTTGATCGGGCGGTCGTCGGTCGAGGGGATGTCGTACATGAGGGCTCCGGCAGGTCGGCGAACCCGATCCCCGGACTCCTCGCGGCGTCCTTCATCGGGTCGATCACCTGCCAGGTGCACGACCACAGCACCCACCACGATCCGACACTCCGCAGCACCAACAGCGGCTCTCTAAGCCGGCTCCGAACCACGAACCCCGACCCGCCGAGCCTGTCTCCGCGCGACATCAGCCACCCCTCCAGAGCTGTCACGCCTCTTGCAGGTCGAGGTAGAGCCAGGCGTCACCGCAGCAGAAGTCGCCAGGTGAGGGTGCTTACCTGCCCGACAGGAACGGAGACGAGAATGACGGTTTCGATGCGCGTGATGTCGGTAGGTGACGGCTACAAGTACCTGCTCAGGACCGTCGCGGCGGCCGACGGCAACCGGCCGCTTTCAACGCCGCTGACCCGCTACTACATGGAGGAAGGCACCCCGCCTGGTCGCTGGCTCGGCGCTGGCGTAGCGGCCCTGGGCAAGGGCGAGATTCAGGTGGGCGACCGAGTGTCAGAAGACCAGCTCCAGCTCCTGATGGGCACGGGATGTGATCCGATCACAGGTGACAAGCTCGGCCTGGGCTTCCCGGAGTACAAGAGCCAGGACGAGCGGATCGAGGCGCGGATCGCCGCTCTTGGCCAGACGCTGACGCCTGGGGCCAAGGGCGAGGCTGTCGCGCAGATCGTTGCCGAGGAGACTGCCCGCAGCACACGGCGTGCTGTGGCGGGCTTCGACTTCACCTTCTCCATCCCGAAGTCCACGAGCGTGCTGTGGGCAGTCGCGGACGCCGGGGTCCAAGCGCTCATCGGGGAGGCGCATCATCGAGCGGTTGCGGAGGTGGTTGCGTTCATGGAGCGCGAGGTTGCAGCCACCCGCACGGGCGCAACCGCCGGAGATGGCGCGGTTGCACAGGTCGAGGTCACGGGGCTGATCGCGACCGCGTTCGATCACTTCGACTCCCGCGCCGGCGACCCCCACCTCCACACGCACGTGGTCATCAGCAACAAGGTCAAGACCGTCCTCGATGGGAAGTGGCGTTCGCTCGACGGCAGACCGATGCACGCCGCCGTGGTGGCGCTCTCCGAGCTACATGAAGCCGTGTTCGCCGACCATATGACGCGCACCTTCGGCGTCTCGTGGGAGGCCCGAGAGATGGGCCGCGACCACAACCCGGCATGGGCGATCACGGGAGTGCCCGAGGAACTGGTCGCCGAGTTCTCTACCCGCGCTCGTCACATCGACGCCGAGACCGATCGCCTCATCGCTGAGTACGTCGCAGCGCACGGACGACGACCGGCACCAGCAGCGATCATGAAACTCCGCGCCCGAGCCACACTCGCGACCCGCCCCGAGAAGCAGGTCCGATCCTTGGCTGACCTCACCGCCGAATGGCGGGAGCGCGCCACGAAAGCGTTGGGGCGGGATGCGACGACGTGGGCGCGCGAGGTGACCGACAACGACAAGCCGCTCCTGCTGCATGCCGACGACGTGCCGCTCGATGTCATCGGTGAGCTGGGGCGTTCGGTCGTCGAGGTGGTCGGTGAGAAGCGTTCGACCTGGCGGCGGTGGAATCTCATGGCCGAGGCATCCCGGCAGACGATGGGCTGGCGGTTCGCCACCATGCACGATCGGGAAGCGATCGTCGCGATGGTTGCCGATGCCGCCGAGCTCGTTTCCTTTCGGCTGACGCCCCCCGAACTCGCCTCCTCGCCTGTCGTGTTCCGTCGGCCCGACGGCAGTTCCGTGTTCCGACCGAAGAGCTCGACGGTGTTCACCTCCGAGGCCCAGCTCGCGGCCGAGGACAGACTCCTCGAACGAGCAGCGAACCTGGCCGGGCCGACGGTGCAGCTCGCGACGGTCGAAAAGACCACGCGCAGACCCGCCGCGGATGGTCGAATGCTCGGCGACGACCAAGCCGATGCCTTGACCCGGATCGCGGTGTCGGGGCGGATGCTTGACGTGCTGGTCGGTCCTGCTGGGGCGGGCAAGACCACCGCCATGAACGCGCTCCGACGAGCGTGGGAAGCCGAGCACGGCTCCGGTTCGGTCGTCGGGTTGGCACCGTCGGCGGTTGCCGCCCAGGTGCTGGCGGACGATCTCGGGATCGCGACGGAGAACACGGCGAAGTGGTGGCAGAACCACCTCATCCACGGCACCACGTTCGAGGCGAGACAGCTCGTCATCATCGACGAAGCATCCCTGGCCGGCGCCCTGTCGCTGGACCGCATCACCCACCTCGCCCATGAAGCGGGCGCGAAGGTGCTGCTGGTCGGCGACTACGCGCAACTGCAATCCGTGGACGCCGGCGGAGCATTCGCGATGATCGCCAGAGACCGAGCCGACACCCCCGAACTGGTCGACGTTCACCGCTTCACCCACGTCTGGGAGAAGACCGCCTCACTTGAGCTACGCCACGGCCGCACGGCGGCTATCGACACCTACCTCGCCCATCAGCGCATCACCGACGGCGACGGCGAGGCCATGACCGATGCCGCCTACAACGCCTGGCGCGCCGATCGCGACGCGGGACTCGTCTCGGTGCTGATCGCCGAGACCCATGAGGACGTGACCGCGCTGAACGGTCGCGCCCGTGCCGATCTGATCCTCAACAAGACGCTGAACCCCGACCGCGAGGTCGAGCTGCGCGACGGTACCGCCGCCGGCGTTGGCGACACCATCATCACGCGACTCAACAACCGGAACCTGCGCACCCTGGCCGGGCGGGACTGGGTACGCAACGGCGACATCTGGACCGTCACCGCCGTCGGCGACGACGGGACCATCACCATCGCACGCGACTATGGAACCGGCACCACCGTCGGCGACGACGGAACCATCAAGGCTCGCAGGCGTGGGCGCAGGTTCGGCGGCAGCATCGTCCTCCCGGCCTCGTACGTGGCCGAGCATGTCGATCTCGGTTACGCAGTCACCGCCTACCGCGCCCAAGGCATCACGACCGACACTGCGCACGTGCTGGTCGAACCGACCTCGACGAGGGAGACCTTCTACGTCGCGATGACCCGAGGGCGGCACTCGAACCACGCCTACGTGACTCTCGACCGCGCCGACGACCATGCCCAGCCGCACCCTGGCGACGACCCGCATGCCACCGCGCGAAGCGTGCTGTACGGCGTTCTTCAGCACAGCGGGGCCGAACTCTCGGCGCACGAGACCATCGTCGCCGAGCAGGAACAGTGGGGCTCGATCGCCCAGCTCGCCGCCGAGTACGAGACCATCGCCGCCGCAGCCCAGCATGACCGCTGGGCTGCCCTCATCCGCTGCTCCGGGCTCTCCGACGAACAGGCCGAGAGCGCCATCGAGTCCGAGGCGTTCGGCTCCCTTGCCGCTGAACTTCGCCGCGCCGAGGCCAACCATCACAACCTTGATGCGCTCTTGCCGCGCCTCGTGGCCGCGCGAGGATTCGATGACGCCGACGACATCGCCGCCGTCCTGCACTACCGGGTCGAGCGGGCCACCGGCCGCCCCGCAGGCTCGGGCCGGACCCGCAAGCCAACGCGACTTATCGCCGGCCTCATCCCACAGGCGCACGGCGTCATCGATGTTGAGATGCGAGCGGCTCTCGACGAGCGAGAGGAGCTCATCGCGGCACGCGCCGACGCCGTACTCGACGGCGCGCTGGCCGAGGGCGTGCCGTGGACGAAGGCACTCGGCACGCGGCCCACCGAACCGCGACGGGCTGCGGCCTGGCGCAAATCCGCGCGCGTGATCGCCGCCTACCGCGATCGTTACCGCGTCACCGACGACACGCCCCTCGGCGCGCCACCCGAGTCGGCGGTCCAGAAGATCGACGCTGCGCGGGCGCGGGCAGCCCTCGACCGAGTGCGAGTGGCCGCTGAAACTGTGGATGATGCTCACGCAGCTCGAAGCCCGTCGAGAGGTGGGCCGTCGCGGACAATGTAGTGCCAGTGTCGACCCCAGGGGTGTGGACCCGCGAATGTCGGCGCGGCCAAGTAGCCTCAGAGCCACACGACAGTAGACTTAAACCCACATGACGACACACGGCTGAAGGAGGCGGGGCGATGGCGCGCGCTGATCTACTCCTAGACCTCGTCGAGGCCGAACGCCGCGGCGATCGGGAACGCTTCAAGGTGCTGGTTGAGTCCGTCATCGCCGAAGAACGCGCCAACCAGCATCATCTTCTCGCCGATCGGCTCTCGCAACTCATCACGACGACGGGACAGGGACCCGTCCGCGACGACCGAGCAGCAGCGATCCGCGATCTCGTGCATGAGGTCGTACCGAACCGTCGGCTGCATGAACTCGAACTTGCGCCGGTCCCGCAACGAGTCGTGACCGAACTGATCGAGGAGCAGAAGCGCGCCGAGCTTCTGCGTAGTTACGGTATTGAGCCGCGCAACCGACTTCTGCTGTCTGGCCCGCCTGGAAACGGCAAGACGAGCGTGGCGGAAGCGATCGCGGCAGAACTGATGCTTCCCTTCTACGTGATCCGCTACGAGGGAGTCATGTCGAGTTTCCTCGGCGAAACGGCCGCACGGCTGGACAACGCGTTTGAGTTCGCGCGGACCCGCCGTTGCGTGTTGTTCTTCGACGAACTGGACACCATCGCCAAGGAACGAGCAGACGAGCACGAGACCGGCGAGATCAAGCGGGTGGTTTCGACACTGCTGCTCCAAATCGACAGACTGCCACCCCACGTGATCTTCGTTGGCGCAACCAACCACGGCGAGCTGCTGGATCGGGCGGCATGGCGACGGTTCCAGATTCGGACGGAGTTGGGACCTCCTAGCCGCGCACAGGCGACGAGATTCCTCGAACGTCTTGCTGAACGCCTCGGAGGCGACCTCGGTTTCGCTCCTCGTACCCTCGCCGACAAGTTGGCCGGGGCGAGCTTCGCCGAGTTGGAAGAGTTCGCACTTGATGTGCGCCGCCGCGCGGTGCTGGAACTCCCGGATGACAACATCCGCCGGATAGTGCTAGAACGGCTTGAACACCGCCGAGGTCAGGCGGCAGGGTGACGGTTGAGCGCAAACCGCTCCTTGCGTTCGGGCCGGCGGAGGTTGTGGCGCGGCCAACCCAGACGCCGCGTGATCTTCCACGTCTGGCAAAGCCGGGCGCTGGGCGACAAGGTGAACGACTGACTCCTCAGTTCAAGGACTTGGCCGCAGCTTTCGAAGCCGAACGTGCCCGTCTGAGCGCCGACACCCCAGAGGAGATTGACCCCGCACTCGTGGTCGTATTTGATCTGGCGGGAAGCGTCAAGGACTTCCGCAACGCAATCAACCGGATCGATGGCCTGGAGTTTCTGTCGGAGCTTCTCGGGGATCAATCTGACCCCGACGACGATTTCCACATGACGGAGCGTGAAGCTGGACGGACAGACAAGCGCGTCACGCACTCGCTGTACTTGGTCATGTCCAACACCAAGGCGATCGACGAACTACTCCGGCTCTTCGCTCAATGGCAGGCCGACCCGTCCGCGTCGTTCGAGCACGGGCTAGGCAAGTTCAAGACGGCCTTCCAGCAACTGACAGCGATACGTCGGTGGGGCGCTGAGGACCGCATCCGTGAGACTGGTCTACGAGAGCGCTGGGAAGAGACTCTCAGCATGGTCGGTCAGTCAGTCAGCACCGTCCTCGTCGAAGTCGAGCTCTGGCACAGGCGTGATGCCGCCCAGCGTGCGGCTGCCGAGGCGCACGTCGAGGAAGTCATCACTTCCAGCGCCGGTCGAGTCTTGGATCGCTCGCAGATCGGAGAGATCGAGTACCACGCGCTCCTGGCTGAACTCCCGATCCAGCAGGTCCAGTCCGTGTTGACCAACGGAGCTTCGGCCATTCGGCTTCTCACGACTGATGACGTCATGTTCGTCAGCCCCTTCACCCCGATGAGCGTTGCACCAGGGACTCTTGAGCCAGTTACTCAAACCAACCTTGCTCGCAGCGACAGAGTCGAAGGCAAGCCTCGGATCGCGCTGCTCGACGGGCTGCCGTTCACCAACCACGACACGCTCCAAGGCCGGCTCTCGATCGATCACCCTGATGGGCTTGGTGAGAACTACCCCGTCGCGGCTCGCCACCACGGAACCGCCATGGCGTCACTCATCATTCACGGCGACCTCACTGATGGCGGTCCCGCGCTTGATCGTCCTCTCTACGTGCGCCCGATCCTGCAGCCCCATGAGTTCATGCCTGGGCACGAGCAGGTAGTCCCGAATCGTCTGCTCCCCGACGTCCTTCATCGTGCGATCAGACGGATTGTGAAGGGCGAGGGGAACCAGCCTGCCGCAGCGCCGAGCGTCCGGGTTGTGAACCTCTCCATAGGCGCACAGACACGAGCACTCACGCGTCGAATGAGCCCCGTTGGGCGCCTGCTGGACTGGCTCGCCCACTCGTACAATCTGCTGTTCGTCGTCAGTGCGGGTAACCACACCGACGAGTTCACGATCCCCGCCGATGCCGCGCACGACACTGACGCCGCTCGCCTGGCTGCAATGCGGGTCGGCTTCGAGACGGCGCTGCTACGCGGCATCCTTCCGCCTGGCGATGCACTGAACGCCCTCACCGTCGGTGCCACGCACTCAGACGGCCTCGGCGAGATCGCAGTTCCAGATACGGTGTGGGATATCACCAACCCGGACGCTCCCGCACACTACGGGTCGGTTGGGCCCGGTGTCGATCGGTCGGTCAAGCCGGACCTTCATCACTCCGGAGGCCGCGCCCTCTACACGCGCCCCATCGTGCTGCCCGGTCAGACTGACGTTGCCGTCGGCCTGGCTCGCACCGCCGCGACGGGACCCGGCTTGCAGGTGGCCGCTCCGGGACGCGGGGGTGCTACCAACAGCACGGTGTTCACGAACGGCACCAGTAACGCGACGGCTCTCGTCACCCGTGAAGCCAGCAGGCTGTTTGACCTCCTTGAGTCTGATAACCGCGATCCCGAAGACGCACCGCTTCCTGATCCGCAATACCACCCGCTGCTCGTGCGCGCTCTCCTTGCCCATGCAAGCAGTTGGGGCGCTTGGGAGAACAGCCTGCGCAACGATCTTGGTCTCAATGGCCAGGATGCTCGGCGGCAGTTGACGGCTCTGCTCGGCTACGGTCGCCTCGACCTCAGCAGACTCGGCGAAGCCGCGTCCAACCGAGCCGTCCTCGTCGCGGGCGGTCAAATCGCACGGAACGAGCGCCATACTTACGGATTCCCACTGCCTCCCTCGCTTCGAGCGAAAGCGGAATGGCACCGCTTCACCATCACGCTGGCATTCATGGCTCCGACGGTCGGCCAGCTCACTCGGTACCGCAGCGCGAAGGTCTACTTCAGTACGCCCGACACGAGCCTCGCAGGCGGCGAGCGTTCCGATGCAGAGCACAACGCGGTTCGGAGGGGAAGCCTTCAGCACGAGATTGTGCAGGGCTCTCGCGCCATGTCTTTCGTTGATGGAGACAGCTTCCCGATTCATGTCGAGTGCATGGACGACGCCCAGCGACTCCGTGCAGGCAACACGATCCGATATGCGCTGGTTGTCTCCGCCGAGACCGCGGAGCAGACCTCCAACACCATCCACGAAGAGGTCCGTGACAGGCTACGCGCACGCGCGCGCGTCCAGGGCCGCATTCGACCGTAGACCCCGTTTTCTACCACCGTCTGGCTCGACCACTGGTGCTGGCCACAGGGCAGTGCGCGTCAAGCAGTCTCCTGCGCATCGCGGTCAGGCGGCTGGATCACCAGCACGTTCGAGATGCCGCCTTGGTTCACGCAGTCCTGGGCGAGGCCATGGACGTGCCAGTAGAAGTCCAAGTCTGCCTCGGACGCGTTAACCGTGAACTCGACTGGCGTGTACAGGTGAAGTGGGACTGAGGCTCCGTCGTAGTGATAGCCGAAGTTGTCGATCGTTGAGATGGTCAGCGGATGATCGCCAGTGAAGTCGATCCCGACGCGGATGTCGTACTCACCGCCGCCTGTCGCTTCCGCTGTCTTGCGCACCAGCGCCATGAGGTCCGCCATCGCGCATTCGATGGCTGCGGACTGGACCTGCCAGCCATCGAAGTAGCCGTCGCTGCTCATGCGGTGGCCCCCAACGGCCGCTGCGATCGTGACTGATCCATCGTGGTGAATGCTCGCCCAGGCCTCCTTCCACGCCGAGCCTTCACCTGCCGCACTGTTCACGGCCACCCATCGACGAAGGCCTGGTCGCGGGTTGTGACGGTCGACGCTCTCCAGTGGGTGAATGCCACCGCGGCCCGCGTAAAAGAGCGCAAGGCTCTCAGCCTTTGCGAGGATCTCACGGGCTTCATCGCGCGTGAGTCGACTTCCGACGCGTGGGAGGCGTGGGTGGGCAACTGCTACCAGCCAGGCGCGCGTCTCTGAATCTCGCCCGGCTGCTGCTTCCGCATACAACGTGTCCAGAACTTCGGTGGCGTGGCGGCGCTCGTCGAAGCGCGCACGGTACATCGCCTCGATCTGACGCTCCTTCATCCACACCGTGTCCGCATCGTTCCGAACGGGTGCACCGAAGTAGTCACCCCTATAGATCAGATGCGGACCATCGACGCTGGCTGGCACCTCAACGATGACGGCACGCTCGCCTTCCGCCGAGCCCAGCCGAAACACGTTCAGGCCGAACACAGGCGGCGTGATCGCGGTGATCGCCGCGCTGCGAAGGGAGCGCTCGTACCCCTCGTCAAAGTCGCCAACGTCGGTACGCCCGGTCGCCGCCTTCTGTGACTCGTGCACGCCGAAGACGATGACGCCACCCCCACTGTTCGCCATGGCCGCAACGTCTTTCGGGAAGTCGGTCTGCGGCAATCCCTTCTGAGGTGGAAGCTCCGACTTCCAGTCCAGGTCGTCGGACTCCGTCGCACCAGCCGCGACAGCCGAATCGAGCAGTTCGTCCGTCAACGGACCGGGGCCGCGACCGAGAACGCGGTGGAGGGCAGTGAAGCTCATATGACAAGCGTAGGGATGGCCACCGACAACGCGGGGAGGGAGCAGCCCAGGTTTAGAGCTTTGCTGTCACATCTCAACGACGCTTCGCGCATCACGCGAGGCGCTGGGAGCAGGTCGGCTTCGCACCGCCGCAACGGAACCCCTGCTGCCTACCGGCTGCCCGATCATCTGTTCGAGGTCGGTCGAGCCGGCCACCAACCGGGCCTCCCCACTGTGCAGAAGCCGGTGCGGCCCGACACTCGTCGCGCTGGTGACGGGGCCGGGGACGGCACCGAGGGAGCGACCGAGTTGGTGCGCTTCCTGCGCGACCTTCATCGATCCCGATCGCGCGCCGGCCTCAACCACGACCGTTGCTGTGGACAGTGCGGCCATCAACCGTGCACGGGCGATGAACCGATGGCGGGTCGGCGTTGCGCCGGGTGCGACTTCGCTGACCAGCAGACCGTCATCAGCGACACGACCGAGCAGCTCGCTGTGGCCCGCCGGATACGCGCGATCAACTCCGTTCGCAAGGACTGTGATGGTATCGCCACCGGTCGCGAGCGCCGCGCGATGGGCAGCACCTTCGATGCCGTAGGCACCTCCGGCCACGATGATCCGCTCAGCGTAGGCGAGGTCGGAGGCAAGCTGCCCGGCCACCTGCTCGCCGTAGGATGTCGAGGCCCTCGCGCCGGTGATCGTGACGAGATCGTTGAGCGGTCGCGCGAGAAACGAGGTCATGCCACGAGTCCAGAGGACGTACGGCCGCCGGTCGCCAAGATCGTCGAGCGCGGAAGGCCAGTCTTTCTCTCCGGGAATCAGCGTGCCGGTACCGGCGCGCTCGGCTTCGACGAGGTTCTCTTCAAGTGTCCGAGTGTCTGGGCGCTGGAACTGGGCGCGCCACACTTGAGCGTCAACGGTGCTGAGCCCCGGCACCGCGTCATCACCCTCGGCGATCCGAAACAGCTCCTGTGCACCGAGCTCGCCCAGGAGGCGACCGGTGACGGCATCGTCCGGTTCGACGAGCATCGACAGCACCATCCGTGCTGTGCGCTCGTCCTGGACTATCTGGCTCAAGATCGTCATCGCCGGCTCCTCTCACTCCTACAGAGAGGTGCGCGCGGCGACGCGGGAGTCGGAGGGTTCCGTGAACGGCGACCCCGGCGTACAGTGGATGGTGAGGCAGGTTCTCCTCATATTGCGGGTCCTCCGGGACGGCCTTTGGGCACTCACACACGTTCTGCCTCCTCGACGGAGTAACACGTGTGACGAGAGGCCCGTCATGTTCCGCCTTATCTGGACGCTCAGCGTTCACACCCGCGACTATCTGCACCGCTACATGCCGAGCAACCGACTGCTCGCTGCCATCCGCACCCGCCGCGGACTCAAGTGGGGGATACCAGCGATGCTGGTCGCGCTTCCGTACATCCTGATCGGCAGCATCTGCTCTGGCGCGGCAGCCGACGGCGGCCCAGGCTGGCTCCACCTGATTGTCCTCTGGGCATGCTGGAACGCACTCAAGTTCATCATCATGGGACCCGTGAGCGTCGCTCTGCTCATCCGCGCGCGCCTGCGCGAGGCTGCGGTCCGTCGTCACCAGCGCCACGACTCGCGCGTCGAAGCGAGCCTGCGTGAGCCAGCTCTTCGTGTCTAGGCTCAACCGCCCACGGCAGTGGATGCCGTGATGCGAGAACCACAGCGCCCGCCAGGCCGGATCACGACGCCGTGGGAAGCGAGCGCTCGCCGGACAGCCTGAGGCCCCGCCCCGACCTTCATGCCGACCTCTACCAGCGTCAACCCGCTGAGGTAGAGGTCGGCTGCTTCGTGGATGCGGGAGGGATCGAACCGTCCACGGCGGATCGTCACCTCTCGCCGGGTGAGGTGGGTGGCGACCGTGCGGCGGTTCACGCCGAACACGGATGCCAGCTCCACGAGCGTTGCGCCCTCGCGGTACTGCGCTACCAGATCGTCGACCTGCTCCGGGCGAAGGAGGGTTTGAGCCATCCCAAGTGATCGCACCACTCGCCCCCTTGAGTCGGAAACGGTAGGCTCAGAGGAGCGCTGGTCGTGGTCGTAGAATCCCCGTGACCTGCGCAAAGACAAGGTTTTCAGGTGTGGGCAGGGGTTCTCAAACTCTCTACGGAGGTCCACCACGGTGTCCTTACTCAAACAAATGGACTGAGTAAGTGCCACTGAGTGGATTGAAGAAGAGTCACGAGGCTCGCCGGGATGACCGGCGGGCCTCTTGGCATTTGTGAGGACAGTGTCGAACGGTTCGGCGAGCTCGGCTTCGAGTCGTACGCCGACGCGGTCGTTGTCGTCGGGGAGGATCAGGATCTTTTCGAAGAAGGCTTGGTTGAATAGCCGCCGGATGTGTTCGGGGGCGCTGAGGTAGGCGGCGTGTGTGTCGGTCGCGAGGTCGAGGGCGAGGCCAAGGTTGCGTTCGATGAGCTCCCACTTCTCGTTGGTGGCGTCGAGCTCGGTCTTGATGCTGGCGAGTGCCTTGCTGATGCGGTCTTGCTCTTGTCCGAGGAGGTCGACGGGGATGGCGCCGGCGTAGTGGGCCTCCATGAGCTTGCCGCGCTCCCGGTTCAACTGCTCTTGCTTCTTCTTGAGCTCGACGCGGCGCCGCTCGACCTCGCTCCGGGCGTCGTTGAGTTCGGCGCGCATCTGCGCCTCGACGTGGCCGCGGAAGGTGGCGTTGAGCTGGACGCGCAGGTAGAGGTCTTCGACCTTGCGTTCGATCTCGTAGATCAGCACGGAGCTCTGGGTGCAGTTGGTGCGTTTGGAGTGGCGTCCGGCGCAGTAGAAGTAGGGGTAGATGTCGCCGCTGGCCGACCGGGAGTGGGTGACGAGCATCCGTTCGCCGCACTGTCCGCACCACAGGCTGTTCTTCAGGTAGTGGTTGTGCTTGCGGACGCGGTCGCCGTTGTAGTGGCTGTCGAGGATGCCTTGGACCTTGAGCCAGGTTTCGTCGCTGACGAGCCGTTCGTGGCGACCGTCGTACTGGATGCCCTTGTAGGTGACGATGCCGCGGTAGTACGGGTTGGTCAGTACGCGGTGGAGGTACTTCTCGTTCATCGGCTTGGATGGCACCTTCGGCGTCGGCACGGTGGTGAAGCCACGTTCGGCGAGCCAGTTTGCGAGTGCGGCGACGGTCCATGCGCCGGTGGCGTAGAGGCCGTAGGCGTCCTTGACGAACTGGGCGCGTTCTTCGTCGATGATGACGGTGCGGAGCTCGCGGCCTTGGTCGTCGACGGTGCGGTGGTTCAGGTAGCCGATCGGGGCTTTGCTGACGGTGCCACCGCGCTGCGCCTTGGTGGTGAGTCCTTTGGTGACCTCGGCGGCGAGGTTGCGTGAGTAGAACTCGGCGATCGAGCTCATGATGCCGTGCAGGAGCATGCCGCTCGGGGTCTGGTCGATCGCTTCGGTGGTGGAGACGAGTTGGACGTTGGCGGCTTCGAGTGCGCGAACGATCTCGACGTCGTCGCTGCGGTTGCGGGCGAGGCGGTCGAGCTTGTGGACGATGACGTAGTCGACGTCGTGGTCGTTGACGTACTCGAGCATCCGTTGGAGCTCGGGGCGGTTGGCGGACCTGGCCGATGCCCCTCGGTCGACGAATTCCTTGACGATGATCGAGCCCATGATCGCGGCCTTGCGCTTGTTGGCGTCGCGCTGCGCGGGGATGGAGAACCCTTCGTCGTCGCCACCTCCGCGTCGGGCCTGCCCGGTGGTCGACACGCGCAGGTAGCTGACGGCGACCTTGGGGGTGAGTGCCTCGGCGAAGGCGTTGATGGGGTTGGCGACGGTGGCTGGGTTCATTGGTTCCTCTCCTTGATTACTGCTTCCATTGACGCTCGTTTCGCCGGACGAGTCCAGAGCGAAATGAGCGTCGCCGCCAGCCATCGGGGGTGAGCCTGTGGACAAGTCGTCCGGCGGGTCGCCGATGTCGTGGCTACTTCTCGAAGACATACAGTTCACCAAGGTCGACGATGTCGTAGCGCATCTCGAGCAGATCGGTTACACCTTCGCGGTCGAAGGTGAGCAGGAACTCCAGTTCGGGGTGTTCCTCGTAGACCTGTTCGAGGGCAAGGAGCCAGCCGCGCTCCTCGATGAGCTCATCGACCAGGTCGCTCATGCGGGCGTATTCGCCGTGGTAGCAGTTGAGGAAGTCCAGCGCGATGTGCTCGCCGTACGGGTTGATGTCGTCGAGTCCGAGGAACGCGGCCATCGCGGTGCCGTGGTAGTCGTAGGCGTCGCGGATCCGCTCGGCTGCCTCGGTGTTCGGCGCGGCGGCGATCAGGTGGTTGATGAAGTGGTCACCGATCAGCGGCTCTCGCTCGCTGGGGTGCTTGGGTTGTTCGTGATTCATGAGGGGTCTCCTCCTTCTTGCCCACCCGTTCGTTTCCTGAATTCGTCGGCGCCCAGTTGCACGAGCTGGGCGACCTGGTTGAGCTCGATGACAGTGAACAGTCGCTGGTCGATCGCGGGCTCGTCCGCGAGCCTGCGCACGAGCTGGTCGCGTCGACGCTTGTGCGGCACCACCCACACCACGGCCGGGAACAGGCCGTGGGCTCGTTGCTCGGCGCCGGTGTTGCGGTACTGCTGGTATTGCAACGACTTCTTCAGGACCCGGTTTGGTGCCTCGGTTGCCCGGTCGACCTCCCAGAAGTAGAAGTCGGTGAACCCGTCGGTCTGGCTCGTGGATGCCAAGTCGGGCTTGAGTGTTCGGGTCTCACCAGCGGCACCGAGGTAGGTGCGCCAGCAGTCCGGCTCGAGCTGGAGCCGCTCGATCTCGACACCGTGGTGGTTGGTGCTTTGCAGGGTGATGACGAGCTCGGCGACGGCGAGCGTGTGGTCGAGGAACGTGGTCGATGGTTCTGACGGCCTGAGTCGAGGCCCGGTCTCTTCGCCGAGGTGCTCGACGAGGAGCCGGTTGGCGAGGTCGGTGATCTGCCATACGTGTCCACCAGAGCCCGCGCGGACTCCGCCGATGCGCCGCTGGAGGTTGACCAGCAGGCCCAGGTCGCGGAGCCGCTGGAGCGCGCTATTGGCGCTGCGGGGGATCACCGCCGTCGGGTCACTCAGGTCGAAGTGCTGGCGAGCGAGCTGGCGAGTGGTGAGGAACCTGAAGGCTCGCACCGTGCCGAGGATCTGCCAATCCCGCTCCGACAACCGGCTGCTGACATCGGGGCGGATCATGACGAGCCTCCAAGGGTGAGGGTCGCCGTGCGGCTGCGGAGTTCGGGCAGGAATGCACGCACAGTCCCCTCCAGCACGGACGCACGAAGGGCGCTGACCTGCCCAAATGCGGCCTGGCGGCTCGACCCGACCTGAAGGGCGATCTGAACCGGACTCATGACCGACCTCCACTGTTGCGGCGCCGACCGATCGGCCCGTCCAGGTCGTCCTTGCGAGGCTTCTGGTGGGTGTTTATGCCGATCGCTTTCATGATTTCGCGCTCGACCTCAGCAGCGTCGCGCCCGTAGATGGACTCGGAGCGGGCACGCAGTTCGGCGGGCGTGCGGATCGCTGCTTCCGGCGGCAGGGTGCGGGCGGAGAACCAGCCCGTCGACTCGCCGTTGTGGAGGAGCCTGCAGTAGACGCTGTACCGGGGCAGATACATGAAGTCGGCGGCCTCGAGCTCCGGTGCCTGCTTGGCGAGCTCGCCAGCGTCCTCAGCGTTGAGACCAAAGATCACCTTGTTCGCCGTGTTGGTGTCCACGCCTGCCCGGAGGTCTGGTGGGAGCTGGCGCCGGTACTGGTGCGCGATCGTCCACGCCACACCGAGGCCTCGGCTCTGGGCGAGCGCGTCCTCGAGGTTCGTGGGCAGCGCGATGTAGTCCTGCACCTCGTCGATGAATAGGTTTACGATCCGGCGCCGCTCGGGCGGCTTGCTTCCCTGAGCGAGGATCAATGGCCACAACTGGCCCACGATCAGCGAGCCGAGCAGCCGTGCGCCCTCGGCGCCGATGAGGCCTTTGTTGAGGCTGACGAGCACGATGCGGCGCTTGGTGAACAGGTCGGACAGGTCGAAGGCCGGGTCGGCCTGGCCGAGCACGGCACGCAGCTGCGGGCGCAGCAGGAACTGGCGTAGTCGGGTCATGGCGGGTGCGATGACCTGGGCGCGTTGGTGCGGGCTCATCGCGTCGTAGGCCGTCCAGAAGCTCGAGAGCCCGAGGTGGTCGTCGATGTCCTTGAGCATCCGGTGCCGGAACTTGGTGTCGGTCAGCAGTGCGGGCAGCATCGTGAGCGTGGTGCCTTTGTGATGCGCCAGTGTCATTAAGGCGCTGGTGAGGACGTCGGCGGTGCGCGGCCCCCACGACTCACCGCTCGGCTCCTTGAACACCGCCAGCATCGAGTCGGCCGTCAGCGCGGCATGCCGTCCCGATCTACGCAGTGGGTTCGAGCCGACTGGCCGCGGGCTGGTCGGGTCGGTTACCACGACCTCGGAGGCGCGCTCCTCGGGGATGCGGGACAGGATGTCGTTGACGAGGTCGGCCTTCGGATCGATCACGAGAACGCTGCGGCCGTCCCGGATTGCGTCCATGATCATCGCGAGCATGGCGGTCGACTTGCCGGAACCGGTCGGCCCCAGCAGCAGCGTGTGGTGCAGCGAGTCCTGCGCGCCGATGCCGACCTGGGTCGTGAGCCCCGGTGCCGTGGTCTCGGCGAACGGGCGTCGTGACGCCGCCACCGTGGTCTTGGGGGCGAGTAGTTGGGGGTGTTTGGCGGGTTGCCCGGGCAGCGCCGCTTCGCCGGATTTGTCCAGTGGCCAGCCCATCAGCGCGATGAGTTCCTTGGAGGAGATCGCCAGCGGGTAGCGCCACGGCAGCGATGTCCGGTTCAGGTGGTCGGCGGATTCGCGGATGAAGTTGATCCGCACGCCCGCAGCCTGCGCCACCCGAAGACCGCCGAGGGTGTGGGTGATCAGGTTCTTGATGCGACCGGGGGTCGCGGCGTTCGCGCCGACCCGGATGGTGGCCTTCGCTCCATGCATCGAGGCTCGGGTCTTCAAGCTGGCACGCGTCTCGGCACTGGCGGTGCGCTGACCACGCCATGCGAGGTCGAACCACGTATCGGTCGGCTGCTTGGCGTCAGGGCTCACGAAGTGCGGAGCCAACCTTCCACCGAGAACTATCTGGAGGACGAGATCCTCGCTGGTGCCTTGGGTGGTCGCTAGCCCGGCGAGCACGGAGCGGGTGACTGCGGTGACCCGGTCGACGTTCAGGGCCAGTGAGCTGTGCGACACCTTCAGATGCCCGGCGAATTCGACCGGCTGGCGGGCCTTCAGCTTCGCGTCGGCCAGCCGCATGCCGGGCACGAGGGAGCCGATGAGGCCGTCGATCTTCTTGACATGGCTGCGGTGTACGCCGACGAAGTAGTTGACCGTCGTGTTGTGGGAGCGGGCCTCGAACACGACGGGGCCGAGGTTGTGGTCGGCGCAGATCCGGTCCAGCAACTCCAACCCCAGATCCGGATCGAAGTGGCTCGGACACCACACCTGCCGCCACTCCCAGTGGATGTGTCGGCTATTCATCGCGCGCCTCCTTCCCGTCGTCGGCCTGCTCCTGCTGGTGGATCGCCAGTGCGAGCAGCGCTTGGCCGATCTTTCGATGCTCGGGTTTTGTGTGGGGGACCGGAACGAGGCGGAAGTTCTTCGACGACCGCGGTCGCCCTCGTCTGCGCTTCGCTTCACCAGTCATGGCCGCATCTCCAGCGTTACCAGCGTCGGCGCTCCCACCAGCGACGAATCAGCAAGACCCCGACGGCCATCACGATCACGATGACGGCGATGGCGGCCAGCCACAGCCAGATGCTCTGGATGATGCTGACGATGAACGCCAGCGTGACGGCGATCCCAAGCAGAGATATGACGGCGCCCCATGCTCGCGAAAGCAGGGAGTTCGGAGTATCGGCCATCACGCATCACGACCCTCCACGAGCGCCTTGTGGGCGAGCCCCCGCTCGGTGTACTTGGGCACGGGATAGCCGGGGAGGTGCACGTCGCTGGGGATCTGATCACCCCATACCGCCCATGCCTCGCGGCAGTTGGGACGCTCTCGGGCGAAGAGCTCCAGGTACGGGCCGTCGTACATCCGGACGGTCTTCTGGATCACCTCCTGCGGTTTGGATGAGTGCGCCAGCCGGGGTTCTTGGAAGACCGACTTCTGGCCGCGGAACTTCGGCTTCACCGACCCCTTGACCCCGAGCAGGAGGATCTCGTGGCTGCCACGGAAGTGGTTGCCCAGCCCCATGTAGTACTTGTCCCACACTGCGTTCGTGACGTACCGGAAACCCCAGGCCTTTATGACGTCGAGGCCATCTTGGAGGCCGTTGTTCACGACCCACAAAAGCAGCACCGCGTTGTCGGCAGCCAGATTGGCGACCGGCATCTTGCAGATCGCCCCGGTCCTCATCAGGCCGTACTTCTCCGATGCGCCACGCTTGCCGGTCTGGCCGGGCATCCACGGCGGATCGGCGTAAATGACCGAGTACTTTTCCGGCTCAAGATTGGTGGTTGATGTGTCGACGTTCATGGCGGTTGCCTCCTTTCAATGGGCTGATATCGCTGCGGTTGTCCGCGGCGTCTGCCCCAGTTATGCGCTCATTCGTTCGAGGGGTAAAGACCCCCGAGATTGGCTTCGTGCACCGACCTGTCGGCCCCTGAGAGGTGACCTCGTCAGAGGCCGACAGGTGCCCTCGAGAGGGCAGAGGTGGCTGCGATAGCCGGTGTTGTGGTGTTTGCAACAACCCGCTCTATCCGGCGAGGTTGCGCCAGGACTGCCCAGCGGCGTCGTTCATGGCACGACGCGCACGGTGAAAGTCCGACTGCACGCGCAGGTCCGCCACGCGGAGATCCCGGCGCAGCTGGTCTGCTCTGCGCTGCTCGGTTCGTTTGCGTTCACGTCGCGCGATGGCGCTGGCGGCGCCCAGCCCGCCCAGGAGTAGCAGCGTCAGGCCAATCGGCTCCATCACCTATCACCGCTCTCGAACAACCGCAGCCGCTCACGCAGTTGCGGGTCGCCACCGGCCAGCGTGTCCGCGAAGCTGCTGACCTGCTCACGGACCGCGCGAGTGTGCTCCTTGAACTGCTCGGTGATCTCGCTGCGATCCTCATCGGTCAGCTCGTGGGCATCGACGTCGCCGCAGAGACGCTCACGCAGCACCAGGTACATCGCCGCAGCGCCACCGGCAGTGCCGACAGCAAGGGCTGCGACATACCCGACGGCCCACATCATGATGGGAACTCCGACCCGAAGCTGCGCTGCACCCGCTGCGCTTTGTCGACGAAACCGACCTCGATCCGAGTCAGTACCGCATCCAGCACCGGGTCGCCGTTCGCCAGACTCTTGCGGTAGTTGTCCAGATCGACAGCTCGCTCCATGATCCGACCCGTCAGGGCCGCTTCCGCGTCGACCTTGAGGCCCGCGAACTTGGTCTCGTTCACCAGCCGATCGACGGCCTTCCGGTGGGTGCGCTCCTCCCGCGACGGGACAAGCCCCCGGCTGGGGCTCGCCCAGCGCTCCAGTTCACTACTCATGATCCGGCCTCCTCTAGCCTTGAATCTCCGGCCCGATTTGGGCTCGTGAATCACGTTAGGGACGACCGACTGAGATGAAAATCAAGCGGCAAGGACTTGGAGTCAGGAGGAGGCAGAGTTGGAGTCAACACCTGCTGGCGTCCGCGAAGCGATCACTTTCCTCTGCAAAGGCCAGGGATTTAACGCCGACCGCCTCGCCACCCGACAAGCCCTCGTCGCAGTTCTCGGCGAACCCGGCACGCACCCGGACATACTCACCGAACGGTTCGTCGCAGCGATCAACTCCATCGGCGGACCGACCGCCGAGATTCTCGGCGACTCACTGCGTCTGACGGAGCGGGCGTGGAACCTCAAGACCCTCAAAGAACGACGCACCCTCCACGGGTCGCTCCAAGATCCCGTGATCGGCTGGGAAGCCGTTGCCGACCGCGCAGAGACAGCGATCGACCACCTGGTCGCCGTACTCGTCAGTGGCCGCTACCCCAAGTCGCCGATCCCGACCCGGATCGCTGAATCCCACAGCGGTGTGGCGATCTATGCCATGAGCGTCCACACCATCGTCCGCGACCGACGCCACGAAGAGACCCGCTACCGGTTCCAGCTCGTCGGACTCGCCGACGGGGTCGACTACTTCGGCGTCGACACCCCGAGCCCCAACGTGCCACGCCTGGTCAGTGAAGATTTCTCCCTGCAGATGAAGTTCTACGACTACGGCTACCAACACCAGTTCTGGCCCGACGAACCCATGCGACACGGCAAGACTTACGACCTCCGCTACTTCATCCGCAACCCCCACAGAGGTGAGGAAGCCGTCCTGACCGCCGAGCACATGGCCTTCCACGAACCCACCCGGTTCGCCACCTTCACCGTCTCCTTCATCGGCGACAAGCCCAAGATGATCTGGCGGGTCAACCGACTCACAGGGATCGCCACACCCGGCGAGCCAACCCGCGACACCGCCCTCAGCATCGACGGTCAGCGCACGGTGCGCACGGAGTTCAGCGACCTCTACGGAGGATTGCATAGCGGCATCGCCTGGAGCTGGGACGCCTGACCGAGGCGGCAAGGTCTTCTCGAAAACGGCCTGTTATGAGATAATCACAGGTAGATCGCAGCGCCCGGTCGACGCGACACCAGCTCCCGGCTGCATCACCCACCAAGGCTCACCAAGCATGCGGCTCACGGCCGATGTCAGTGCCTCGCGCTACGGTGAGATTGACCCGCAACTATAACTAAAGACGCGCCTCGGGCGCAGGAGATGAACCACATGGCACCGACCACCAAAGAAGGACAGCGCGCCGAGCTGCACAAGACGATCTGGCGCATCGCGAACGACCTTCGCGGCTCCGTCGACGGCTGGGACTTCAAGTCCTACGTTCTCGGCATGCTCTTCTATCGGTTTATCTCCGAGAACCTCACCGCCTACATCAACAAGAGCGAACGCGAAGCAGGCGACCCGAGCTTCGACTACGCCTTGCTCGGTGACGCCCAGGCAGAGTTCGGACGCAAGGAAACGGTCGAGGAAAAGGGCTTCTACATCCTCCCCTCCGAACTCTTCCAGAACGTCCGCAAGCGCGCCGCGAGCGACCCCAACCTGAACGAGACCCTCGCCCGCGTGTTCAAGAACATCGAAGGATCTGCTGTCGGCACCGACGCCGAAGACGACCTCAAAGGCCTGTTCGACGACCTCGACGTCAACAGCTCCAAACTCGGGGGCACCGTCGCCAAACGCAACGAGAAACTCGTCAAGCTGCTGGATGCGATCGGTGACCTGCCGCTGGGGAACTTTGAGGACAACTCGATCGACCTGTTCGGTGACGCCTACGAGTACCTCATGCAGATGTACGCCTCAAGCGCAGGTAAATCCGGTGGCGAGTACTACACACCCCAGGAAGTGTCCGAGCTTCTCGCCCGCATCACCGTGGTCGGTAAGACACAGGTGAACAAGGTCTATGACCCCGCCGTCGGATCCGGATCGCTCCTGCTGAAGTTCGCGAAAGTCCTCGGCAAAGAAAATGTGCGACAGGGCTTCTTTGGTCAGGAGATCAACCTGACCACCTACAACCTCGCCAGGATCAACATGTTCCTGCACGACATCAACTACGAGAAGTTCAATCTCGCCCACGGCGACACCCTCACCGACCCCGCCCATTGGGACGATGAGCCGTTCGAAGCGATCGTCTCCAACCCGCCGTACTCGATCAAATGGGATGGCGACGCCAACCCGCTCCTGATCAACGACCCACGTTTCGCGCCCGCCGGCGTGCTCGCACCAAAGTCGAAGGCCGACCTTGCCTTCACGATGCACATCCTCTCGTGGCTCGCCGTCAACGGCACCGCGGCCATCGTCGAGTTCCCCGGCGTGCTCTACCGAGGCGGCGCGGAACGGAAGATCCGCAAGTACCTCATCGACAACAACTACGTCGACGCCGTCATCCAGCTCCCACCGGACCTGTTCTTCGGCACCACGATCGCAACCTGCATCATCGTGCTCAAGAAATCCAAGACCGACAACGCCGTACTCTTCATCGACGCATCCGACCAGTTCAAACGCACCGGCAACAAGAACAAACTCACCGAAGCCAACCAGCAACACATCCTCGACACCTTCACAGCCCGGGAAAGCGTCGACCATGTCGCCAAGCTCGTGCCGAACGAAGACATCGCCGCCAACGACTACAACATCGCCGTCTCCTCCTACGTCGAACAAGAAGACACCCGCGAGGTCATCGACATCACCGAACTGAACGCCGAGATCGCCCGCATCGTCGCCCGACAACAAGAACTCCGCGCCTCAATCGACGAAATCGTCGCCGACCTGGAGGGCACCAAGTGAGCCGCGTCGACGAACTGATCGCAAAGCTCGCTCCGCAAGGAGTCCAGTTCAAGAAGCTCGGAGATGTTGCGCAGATTGCGGGACGGAATGTCCAACCTTCAGCGATGGGCGATGCCCCGGTGACTATCTTTAGTTTGCCGTCTTTCGATCACGGTATGACGCCGGAGGTTCTGACAGGCACAGAAGTTGGGTCCGCGAAGACAAGGCTCTCCAAGCCTGTCGTTCTTGCTGCGAAACTGAACCCGCACATTCCCCGCGTTTGGAGGCTGGAGGTCATTCCAGAGAGGGCGTTTTGCTCGCCAGAATTTTATCCGATCGAGCCTGACGCGACATCGCTAGAGATCGGATTCCTATACTACCTCATTTTGAGCAAGATGTCCTGGCTTGCTGGAACCGTAACAGGCAGCACAAATAGCCACAAGCGACTACAACGCGAGGACTATCTGAACCTGGAAGTCCCTGTGCCGCCTCTCGAGGTGCAGCGGGAGATCGTGCGAATATTGGATCAGTTCACTCAGCTGGAAGCGGAGCTGGAAGCGGAGCTCGAGGCTCGACGCTGCCAGTATGATTACTACGCTGCCCAACTGCTCTCAGTCGATGGTGATGTTCCGCGCGTGAAGTTTGGCGATATCGCGAGGATCGTTCGTGGCGCATCCCCGCGCCCGATTCAGAAGTTTCTCACCGATGACCCGCGGGGCGTGCCTTGGATCAAGATCGGCGACGTTCCTGCCGGAGGCAAGTACATCACGGGAACAGCGCAGAAGGTCACGCCTGAGGGCGCCGCCAAATCCAGACGCGTGACACCCGGAGACTTCGTTCTCTCGAACTCCATGAGCTTTGGGCGGCCATACGTCTCGAAGATCGAGGGGTACATCCACGACGGCTGGCTTGCCATCAGCGACTTCGAAGACTCCTACGTTCGTGACTACCTCTATTACCTGCTGCGGTCGGGTCCCGTGCAAGACGAGTTCGCGCGCAAGGCCGGTGCGGGCACAGTCAAGAACCTGAACGCCGAGATCGTGCGCTCGGTAGTTATCCCCATGCCGCCACGCGAGCAGCAAGAGCGCGTGGTGGATCTCCTGGATCGCTTCGACGCACTAGTGAACGACATCAGCGTCGGGCTCCCTGCCGAACTGCATGCTCGCCGAACGCAGTACGAGCACTACCGCGACCGACTGCTGACGTTCAAGGAGGCCAAATAGACAATGGAGCATCACGAGACAATCGACAGCCTGTGTGATTACCTGTCGACGGGCGCATCGGGTTCTCGTAGCACTCTAATCTATGCGCCAAACACGATTGGTAAGACGCGGTTGGCTCAACAAATGAAAGACCGTGATCCCGACGGGGTGGTTCTATATAACTCGTATGTCGAGGATGTTTTCAGCTGGGACAACGAGCGAGTAGTGCTCAAGATGAATCTCGAAGCAGAACTACTGAAGACGATCGAAACTCAGGGTCTCGATGGGGCGATTGTCGACAATTTCAAAAGTCTCACCGATGGCAAGATCGAGCCTCTGATCGACTTCGCTCGTGGCGAAGTTGTCTTTGGTGTTTACGCCGGAGATGACAGCACTACCGACGGCATCAAAATATCGCGAGCGGAGGAGAGCATCTTTGTGTGGTGTGTCTACTACTCCGTGCTGAGCGAGGCGGTGGAAACCCTTGCTGATAGCGAAGATCTGCGCTCGACCACAGATTACGATGGGCTAACACTCGCCGTGATTGATGATCCAGTGTCATCCATGGATGACGTGCGAATCGTTTCTGTCGCGCTCGCCTTAGCTGGCCTCATTAAGTTTGCGGGAGATCATGACCTCAGGTTCTTGGTCACGACCCATCACGCACTCTTCTTCAATGTTCTGTTCAATTCCCTCCGTCGGAAGAGTGACCACGCGTATGTTCTTGCGCGAGAACCAGTCGCCGGATGGACACTCAGTAAACAGTCGAAGGACACTCCTTTCAGTTATCACCTTGGGGTCATTAACGATATCCAGCAGGCGATTCTGGGGAACTCGGTTCAACGGGGACACTTCAATCAGTTCCGAGCTCTTCTTGAGAAGACGGCCAACTTTCTCGGGCATACGGGAGGTTGGGGAGATCTGCTGACCGGACCTGATGCGGCTCTGCTGACGAAGGTTCTCAACCTCTACAGCCATGATCGGTTCGCGGATCTGGATTCTGCCGAGGTGGCAGTGGAATACAAGGATGCTTTGAGGGGTGAGTTTCAGGAGTTCCTGAAGACGTTCAGATGGGCGGCCACGGCATGAGCGACGGCACTCCAAGCAAGTACGATCCGATCGCTATCTCGGCGGAGAGCACTGTCGTCGCTGAGTATACGCCCGATCCGAAGCAGTCGGGGTCGTATCAGTCGGAGGCGGATCTTGAACGCGAGATGATCCGGCTCCTGGAGTCGCAGGCCTACGAGTATCTTCCGGTCACCTCTGAGGCCCAGCTCGTCGCGAATCTCCGCACGCAGCTCGAGGCGCTCAACCAGATCGCGTTCAGCGACACCGAGTGGGATCAGTTCTTCAACGAGAAGATAGCGGGCAAGAACGACGGCATCGTCGAGAAGACCGTCCGCGTCCAGGAGGATCACGTCCAGCTCCTGACCCGTGATGACGGGTCGACGAAGAACATCCGGCTGCTCGACAAGGCGAACATCCACAACAACCGCCTGCAAGTGATCAACCAGTACGAGATCGACCAGGCCGATGGCGGTGCGAAGTACGCCAACCGCTACGACGTGACCGTGCTGGTCAACGGCCTGCCGATGGTGCACATCGAGCTCAAACGCCGCGGGGTGGATCTTCGGGAAGCGTTCAACCAGATCAACCGCTACCAGCGCGACAGCTTCTGGGCAGGCTCCGGCCTGTTCGAGTATGTGCAGCTGTTCGTGATCAGCAACGGCACGTTGACGAAGTACTACTCCAACAGCACCCGCAATGCGGTGGTCAAGGAAAGCAGCAAGAACGCCAAGCGGGGACGCCAGACATCGAACAGCTTCGAGTTCACCTCCTGGTGGGCTGACGCCCAGAACAAGCCGATCACCGACCTGACGTCGTTCGTGAAGACGTTCTTCGCCAAGCACTCGCTGCTCAACATACTGACCCGCTACTGCGTGCTCACCGCCGATCGGTTGCTGTTGGTGATGCGGCCGTATCAGATCGTCGCTACCGAGCGGATCCTGCAGAAGATCGAGATCGCCACCAATTACAAGAGTCTCGGCACTGTCGAGGCAGGTGGCTATGTGTGGCACACCACGGGGTCGGGCAAGACCCTGACTTCGTTCAAGACCGCGCAGCTCGCATCGAAGCTGGAGTCGGTCGACAAGGTGCTGTTCGTGGTGGACCGCAAAGACCTGGACTACCAGACCATGCGTGAGTACGACCGCTTCGAGAAAGGGGCGGCGAACTCCAACACCTCAACTTCGGTGCTGAAGCGGCAACTCGAGGACCCGAACGCTCGGATCATCATCACCACGATCCAGAAGCTCTCGACCTTCATCAAGGCCAACAAGGGCCACCAGGTCTTCTCCAGCCACGCGGTCATCATTTTCGATGAGTGTCACCGCTCGCAGTTCGGTGACATGCACACCGCCATCAAAAAAGCTTTCAAGCGTTACAATCTGTTCGGATTCACAGGGACGCCGATCTTTTCGGCCAACGCGAGCAGCGGCAGCAACCCCAAGCTCAAGACCACCGAGCAGGCGTTCGGCGATAAGCTCCACACCTACACGATTGTCGATGCGATCACCGACAAGAACGTCCTGCCGTTCCGTATTGACTACATCAACACCGTCAAGATTGGGAACCCCGACGACAAGCAAGTCTCGGCCATCGACTCAGAGAAGGCACTACTCGATCCGCGTCGTCTCGGTGAGATCGTCAAGTACATTCTGGAGCACTTCGACCAGAAGACCCGCCGCTCATCCACCTACTCCCACTCAGTAGTCACCAACGTCGGCGACGTGGTGAAGACCCGACGCAAGGCCGAAGAGTTCAAGGAGCAGCGCCGGGTCCGCGGGTTCAACGCGCTGTTTGCCACCGCGTCGATTGACGCGGCGCAGCGCTACTACCTGGAGTTCAAGAAGCAGCAAGCCGACCTCACGCCAGACAAGCGCCTCAAGATCGGAGTCATCTACTCCTACGGCGCCAACGACGCCTCCGATGACGGCATCCTCGACGACGAGGCCTTCGACACCGACGGCCTCAGCGGTGACGCACGTTCGTTCCTCGAAGAAGCGATCAAGGACTACAACGGCCACTTCGGCACCAGCTACGACACCAGCGCCGACAAGTTCCAGAACTACTACAAGGACCTGTCGCAGCGGATGAAGAACCGCGAGATCGATCTGGTCATCGTGGTCAACATGTTCCTCACCGGCTTCGACGCCACCACGATGAACACGCTGTTCGTCGACAAGAACCTCCGCGCACACGGCCTGATCCAGGCGTACTCGCGCACCAACCGTATCCTGAACTCGGTCAAGACCTACGGCAACATCGTCTCCTTCCGCGATCTGGAAGAGGCGACGAACGACGCGATGGCGTTGTTCGGCAACGAGGACGCCAAGGGCGTGGTCATCCTGAAGCCCTATGGCGACTACTACGCCGAGTACTCCGACCGGGCCAACGAGCTGCTGACCAAGTTCCCGCTGGGGGATCAGATCGTCGGCGAGGCAGCGCAGAAAGAGTTCATTGCGCTCTTCGGTGCGATCCTGCGGCTGCAGAACATCCTGACCTCGTTCGATGAGTTCGCGGGCAACGAGATCCTCACCGAACGCCAGAGCCAGGACTACCGCTCGGTCTACCTCAACCTCTACGCCGACTTCCGCAAGGACGACGCCGCTGAGAAGGAAGCGATCAACGACGACGTCGTCTTCGAGATCGAGCTGATCAAGCAGGTCGAGATCAACGTCGACTACATCCTCATGCTCGTCGAGAAGTGGCGCGAGGCTCGCGGCAACGGCTCCGACAAGGAGATGGACGCCGTCATGGAGATCCAACGTGCTGTCGACTCCAGCCCGTCACTCCGGAGCAAGCGCGACCTCATCATGGACTTCGTCGACCGCGTCTCGATTAACGGGGAGATCGACCACGAATGGCGCGCCTACGTCGATGCGAAGCGGGAAGCCGAACTGGAGGCGATCATCGCCGACGAGAGCCTCAAGCCTGACGAAACTCGATCTTTCGTCGAACATGCGTTCCGCGACGGTTCAATCCCTACCACCGGTACCGCGGTCACCAAGATCCTCCCGCCCGCCTCTCGCTTCTCCGCGAGTGGTAGTCACGGCGAGAAGAAGGCCCGCGTGCTGACTCGGCTTGGCGAATTCTTCGACCGCTTCTTCGGGCTGAGTGCTGGATCGGGTGACTGACGTGGCTGCGCTCGATAACACTGCCAGGTTGAAGTTGGAGTCGTTGTTCGGCATGGGCGGCGGCTACGTCCTCGACCTGACCAACGCAACCTTCGCCACGTTCGTCCGCACTTCGATCGGCATCGATCCGTATGAGAAGTACGGCGATGACCTATCGAAGGCAAAGCTGCTCCGCGCCATCTGGGAGGGCGAGTCCGCAGCCGAGGTCGCCAAGCTCAACCTCGACCTGCTCGAGCACTGGCGCGTGACCAAGCTGCTCGCGGGCTCGGAGCCCACTCCATCCGAGGAGACGTTGCGTCAGGAGCTGATCGAGTACCTCACGCCGATGGCCTCGGCTCCCAGTTCAGCCCAGCAGGAGAGTGGTGCTCCCGTGACGTTCACGACCGAGGCATCGGTCACGGCGAACAAGATCCACATCGAGATCCACGAGGACATCTACAACCACATCGGCCAATACCTCGCGACCGGCGACTACTTCCACGGCGTCGAGGAGTCCTACAAGCTTGTGCGCGAGAAGCTTCGCGAGGTCACGGGTAAGGAGAAGGCTTCTGACGTCTTCAACAACAGCGCCCAGAGCGACGCGCACTACAAGGCGCTGTTCGGCAAGGCCAAGCCCACGACCGACGCAGAAGCCGACTTCTTCCGTGGCATCGGCTACCTCCACCTCGGCGTCCAGCACCTGCGCAACGAGAAGGCCCATACCCCCGCGACACCGATGGAGCCGAACCTAGCGATCCACTACGTCTCGCTCGCGAGTCTCGCCTATGACCTCATCACCCGTTACGTCAGCGAGGACACGATCAACGAGATCGAAGCGATCGTTCTCGCGAAGCGGCGAGGCTATCGATCGGCTTCGGCGTTCTATCGCGACTTCGAGAATGGACGATGGCTTCAGTCCCTTGATCTGCCGGTGAACCTCGAGTCGTCATCCGTCCGAAAGGTGCTCAAGAAGAAGTGGCTCGACGACGCCGACTTCACGCGAAGCTACGACCACAGCAACGTGGTTCTGATGCAGCTCGAGCTCGTGGCGACCGAGCTCACGAAGGACGACATCGACCGCCTCCTCGAGTTGCCGACCGTCGACTCCTATGGGAACGATCAGCAGGCCGGAATGCTCCCGTTCCTCGAGTACATCGAGCAGCAGTACACCGACAAGCTCTCCGCCAAGGCGAAGCGGTGGATGCAGGAACGGGCCGAGCGGTGATGGCGCGATCGACGATTTTGCCCGTTGTGGAGCGAGTGGCCGAGGGATGAGCGACCTGCTCCGCGAGGTCATCGACTTCAACATCAAGACGTCGCGCGACTTCAATGGGCTTGCCCTTCGCGCTGACAGTCGGGCGTCGCGCATCGATGAGGCCATTGACCTGACGAGGCGCGGGCTGGTCCAGGTGGTTACGGGCGAGGACTACCTGAACCCGCACATCAGGCCATGGCAATCCCGTCGCACGATCGAGTCCCAGATCGCCTCGCTGGATGCGCTCGCCGCGGGCGACCTCTCGGGGGCTGCCTGCTTGTACCCAACGGCTACCGGAATGAAAGGCGTCCGTCTGCCGAAGCGCTACGTCGGTCGACCCTACGAGCAGGAGCTGGCGAAGGGGCGAGGCGTCCTCGAGCTCGCATACTTCACGACTGATGTGCTTGAGCCGTACCGGAACGATCCCCGGTATCACTGCCGGATTGGCGACTTCAGCGTCTACATGAGCGTCACGGACGACGTATACGGCGACGAGGGCGAACCGGAGAAGGACAAGGTCTCGCTCCAGCACATGGGATTCGCGTACGACCTCAGCAGATATACGGCGGGCGACGAGGCGTCGCCGATTCTCCGTCGGGTAGCTGCGTTCATCGGCGACCTCGCCAAGTTGTCGCCCGAGCACCAGCAGCGGTGGAAGACCTACCAAATTGCCGATGATGGGCTGAGCCCGCATCCGGAGTGGTGGGCGAACCAGATGGGCAACTGGACCGACGGGATCGGGCCGTTCGGTCGCATGTCGTTGGAGCTCGGGCAGATCAACGAACTCTTCGAGAACATCGCCGGTGAGCGATTGTTTGCGGTCGAGAAGACACCCGACGAGTACGGCTGGATCCTGCGACCGTCGCAGCGTGATTGGGACGAGTTCATTCGAGAAACGGACAAGCTGCTGTCCGAGAATCTGCGTCACGCAGCGTTCGACGCTCTCGCCGTGGGCGATCGAGACGACCAGGGTCAGAAGCTCGGCACGATTAAGCGACTTGAGTTGCTGATGGCCAAGACCCAGGTCCCCGATGAGGCGATCACGCGCTACTTGAAGCCGCTCCGCGAGGTGCGGAAGGCGCGGCAGAAGCCTGCCCATGCGTTGCGCGTGAATCTTACTGATAAGACGCTTGTCCATCGGCAGGTCAACCTCCTGAGAGGGATCAACGAATCGCTCGTCAACATGGCTGGGTGGCTCTCGCAGCACCCGAGCAATCGTGGCTACAAGTTCAAGGACGAAGGTTTGACCGACTTCCGCATGTGACTCGACGGAATGGGGGCACCGCTGTGCGCGTTGATGTCGTTGCGCCCTTCACCGACCAACGGAGTTGAATCTTGAGCCGTCATCCTGACAATCCCTACTGGTGCGACAACCACGATCAGCCGCTCATGATCCAGACCCGTGAGGATTGGGACAGGGCGCTCGCGCAGGGGCACATCACCCCGGAGCACCTGATCTCGCGGCTCGAGAACATCGCGACCCACCACTTCGGGCGGGAGGGCGCGATTGGCTTCGATGACGAGGGATTCGTCGTCTCGCTCGTCGCTGGCAGCATTTTGGTCGAGTGCGGCGTGAAGATTCGGGTCAACCCGCTCGATCACGACCCTCCGCACGCGCACGTCGAACTCCGATCGCACCCGGGCGTGAAGTTCCGCTTCAATCTCGTAACCGGGGCGCTCATGGATCCTGTCCCGAAGGGTCTGAGCGCGAAGAAGGTGCGCGACCTGCAGGCCGCGGTCCATGAGAACGGGGCGCGGCTCGCTGGCATGTGGGCTGAGTATCAGAGCGTTTCTGCCGAGCTGGGCTGAGGTCAGCGGTCGCGTCCATGAGTGTCTCGCAGCTGGACGCCCTCGGTCCGCAGATAGTTCAGCACCGACTTCGGGGAGAAGCGGGTCTGCTCAGAAACGCCCACCAGCGATAGGCCCGAGCCGTACAGCTCGACGACCTGGGCGATCTCCTCGGGAGTCGCTGGCTGCCGCCGGAGATCGACACCGTGGGCCTTGAGGCGCAAGGACACGGTCTGCCGTGCGCAGCGGAACTCAGCGGCGAGCTCGTTGACGTTGGCGCCCTCGAGGTAGCGTTCGGCCATGACTGCAACCTGCTCAGGGCTCAGGCGATTTTGCCGTTGACGTAGAGGGCCTCTTCGTTCATAGCCAGGCGCAGGTTGAGCGGACGGGGAGGGCTCCCAGTCCCGCGCCAACAGAGGCGCCCATTTGTTTGTATCAAGACTCGATAGGGCCACGTAAGTGTCCGTATCAAAACGCGCGACATGAGAACAAGCACTGGTTTCGCGGGTTGAAGACTCCTAGCGGCGGCAGCCTGAGGCTGCCGCCGCTTTTTGTACGCCAAGCGCAGCGTGATGCTGGATCGCGCCCTCTTGCAGTGCGCGTGAGCGCAGCGTCTTGAATGGCTCGGCGTTCTCGGTTTCGATGTGCCCGTCGGCGCGCACCAGGATGCGCTCGTAGAACGCTTGGTTGAGCAGCTTCTTGACGTGCTCGGGCGCGTTGGCATAGACGGCCTGGGCGTTGGTCATGAGCTGCAGAGCCAGGTCGATGCGCTCGGATACTTCGGTCAGGCCGCGGTTCAGGGCTTCTCGGCGTTGTTCGATCTGTGTCTGCTGGCTGCTGATGCGTGCGTGTTCGTTTTTTGAGGGTGTCGAGGTCGATGGCATCCGCGTAGTGGGCTTGGAGCAGCTTGGCGCGTTCTCGTTCGAGCTTGTCGGTCTCTCGCTTGAGTTGGGCTTGCTCCTGCTCGGTGTCGCGGGCGTCTTCGCGCAGCAGTGTGGTGACCAGTTCGGTGACAGCAGCTCGCAGGTCAGCGGGGATGGTGTTGTGGCAGTAGTCTTCGGTGACCTTCTTCTCGATCTCGCTGATGAGCACGACTGGCATGCGGCAGTCGGTCTTCTTGTTGTGTTTCCCGACGCAGCCGAAGTATTTGTAGTACTCGCCGGTGGAGGAGCGGGCGTTCATGACGATCATCCGGCTCTCGCATAGGCCGCAGTACACGGTGGACCGCAGCCAGTGGGGGTGTTTGCGGGTGCGTTCACCGTTGGTGTGCGCGGCGCGAACTGCCTGCACCTTGTCCCAGGTGACGGCATTGACCAGCGGCTCATGTTGCCCGCGATACTGCATGCCTTTGTAGGTGACGATGCCTTTGAAGTAGGGGTTGGCGAAACAACGCAGCAGTGTGAACCGCCCCGGCGAGTCTGGAGAGCTGATTCGTTGGAAGGATCACTCTCATGGCACGACCTTCGAAGTACTCCGCGGAGCTGCGTGAGCGCGCGGTGCGGATGGTGATGGAGTCCCGGCGGGACTATCCGCACGAGGCGGCGGCGATCAGGTCGGTCGCGTCCAAACTCGGGATCACCTCGCCAGAGTCGCTGCGCAAGTGGGTGCGGCAGGCCGAGGTCGACGGCGGTACCCGTCCGGGCAAGACCAGCGAGGAGATCGCTGAGATCAAGAACCTCAAGAAAGAGGTGGCCGAGCTTCGGCGGGCCAATGAGATCTTGAAGGCGGCCTCGGCTTTCTTCGCGTCAATGTCAAAGTGATGCTGCCCGATCGGGGTTCGCTCGTTTCTTCGCTGCCCCGGTTGCCGTGGTGATCGGTGGCTTGTCTCCGATGTGCGGCCTCGGTCGGGTGCCCTGGCGTCGGGGGGTGCGTGGCTTGATAGGAGCCTGCCTGCGACGACGTTCGTGCTGAATTGAGGCGTGCCCGCCTCGCTGGCGGCAGGGCCTTGGACAGTCCGTCGACGGTAGGAGGTTCTGGGATGGTCATGATTGGCACCGACTCGCACAAGCGCACCCACACGATGGTGGCCCTCGATGAGGTGGGACGAAGGCTCGGCACCAAGACGGTGAGCACGAACGCCGAGGGCCACCTGGCGTTGGTCGAGTGGTCCGCGCAGTTCGCTGACCACGACGAGCACGGCGTCAGGTTCGCGCTAGAGGACTGCCGCCACCTCACTCGACGGCTCGAGTCCGACCTCCTCGCTGCGGGTCAGCGGGTGCTGCGGGTCCCGACCCGGCTCATGGCCGGTGCTCGCCGCAGCAGTCGTGAGCCCGGGAAGTCTGACCCGATCGACGCCGAAGCCGTGGCGTTGGCCGCGCTGCGTCACGCGGACCTGCCCGCGGCCGAGCTCGACGGACCGGCACGAGAGGTCAAACTGCTCTCTGATCACCGCCATGACTTGGTGGTTCAGCGATCCCGCATCGCCCAACAGGTGCGCTGGCACCTGCACGAACTGAATCCGGATCTGATGATCCCCAGCCGTGGCCTGCGTCGACAGAACGTCGTCCGCGAGCTCTTGGCCGAACTAGACCGTTTCGACGGTGTCGTGGCGCGACTTGCGCGGCGACACTTGCTGCGTTGTCAGGAACTGACAACGCAGATCAACAACCTCGAGCGTGAGCTGCGAGATCTGGTCCGACAGCTCGCGCCGTCGCTGCTTGAGATCCCTGGCTGTGGCGTTCTGTCCGCAGCCGTCATCGTTGGTGAGACCGCTGGTGTTCACCGCTTCCGCGATAAGAGCGCCTACGCCAGGTTCACCGGCACAGCACCCGTGCCGGTCTGGTCGGGTTCCAGCGCCGGCAAGGTTCGGCTCAACCGAGGCGGTAACCGATCTGTCAACTGCGCCCTGCACATGATCGCGGTGACCCAGGCCCGCGGAGTGGGGCCGGGCCGTCCCTACCTCGACAAGCAGCTCGCCCGTGGGAAGGACCGCGTTGCCGCGCTTAGGCTGCTGCGTCGGCGCCTGTCCGATGTCGTCTTCACCGCGCTGCGCGCCGACCTGCGCGCATCCCAGCGAACCGTCTCGGCACCCCTTCAACTCGCGGCTTGACATAGGAGCATCGCCGAACTCGACCGCCCCAACAGGTTCTGATCGACTTCATCACCGCTCACAAGGAGGAGTTCGGGGTCGAGCCGATCTCTCGCGTGCTTGCAGAGCACGGGATCAAGATCGCCCCGTCCACCTTCTACGAGGTGATCGCACGGCGACCCTCGAAACGGCAGACCCGCGACAGCGAACTGGTCGCGTTGATCGAGTCCGAGCGCGCCCGGCAGAAGCTGTTGGTGAGGTTCGGAGCGAGAAAGATGTGGCTCCACCTACGTGGGAAGGGCCATGAGGTGGCCCGGTGCACGATCGAGCGGCTCTACCGCGAGCAGGGCTGGGTCGGGGCGCTGCGGTTGAAGAAGGTCTGCACCACCATCGGCGACCCCGCCGCCGCACGGCCGCTCGACCTGGTGGACCGGCAGTTCTGGGCCAGCCGACCGAATCAGTTGTGGGTGGCCGACTTCACCTACGTTGCGACCTGGGCCGGCACGGTCTACGTCGCCTTCGTCTTCGACGTCTTCTCCCGCCGGATCGTGGGATGGCGAGCAGCGACGAGGATGAGGACCGATCTGGTGCTCGACACGCTCGAGCACGCGATCTGGACGCGGCGCCAGGCCGGGATCACCAACTTGACCGGGCTGATCCATCACACCGACGCTGGCTCCCAATACGTCAGTTTCGCCTTCACCCAACGGCTCGTCGACGAGGGCGTCGACCCGTCCGTTGGGTCGGCGGGCGATGCCTACGATTGTGAGACTGTCGATCGTCTCCTGGCGGCCTGACTCTTGCTGACGACTGACCCCGAAGTCTGGGTGTCCTGGCTGTTGATCTGTCGTCCGCCAGGAGGCGCTTCATC
>NZ_MIJB01000027.1 GCF_002174305.1 Aeromicrobium sp. PE09-221
CTGCCTCAAACGCCTCATCGCCCGCGAGGTCTACTACGTCCTCACCGCGACCAATCTCCCGAGTCAGCAAACACCGAAGGCAGCTTGACATCCATAGGAGCATCCGCCCGGCGAAGAGGATCACCGGACGGCCACTCGGGCTCGCGAACTCAGCGGAGACGACGACGCAAGGCCAGCCCGCCCAGACCGAGCAGCGCCACCGCGGCGGCAGCACCGACACGCAACATGTTGGCCCGGTCCTCACCGTCCTCTGCCGAGAGCGTCAACTTGTACGCCGTCCGCGAAGTCGCGCCCTCCGGGCTGCCGTACGGCTGCAGCTGCGATGCCCGCTCGGCACCCGCTTCGATGAGCGCGTACTTCTCGCCGTAGCTCATCGCCGTGCTGTTGCCGACATTGACGAGCTGCGATGTGCCCTGGTCGGAGAGCTGCTGCGCTCCCTCGGGCAACGCGGGAGCGCTCTGCGCGGCCTGATCGAGGCCATCGGCGAGCTTGCCCGCGCCCTCGTCCAGCTTGCCCGCACCTTGGGCCAACCTGACCGCACCGGGTGCGAGCTCCCCCGTTCCGGCTGCGAGCCTGACCGCACCTTCGGCGAGCTTTGTAGCGCCCGGTGCCAACACCGCGGCCCCGGCAGCGAGCTTCCCTGTGCCGCCAGCGAGCTCATTCGCTCCGCTGGAGAGGCGGTCGGTGCCAGCGGAAAGGTCACGCGTACCTGCGGCGAGTTGGCTAGCGCCTCCATTCAGCATGTCGGCACCCGTCTTCAGCTTCCCCAGGCCCGTGACGAGATCATTGCCTCCGGCCGCGAGCTCATTCAGCCCCGCACCGAGTCGTGCGGTTCCACCTCGGAGTGTCTCGACTCCCGGATCGGCCGAAGGACCGATTCGGGAGTCGAGCGTGGACAGGCCCCCTTTAAGTCTCTCGAGACCCGGCACGATCCGTGAGTCCACGCCGTTCTTCGAACCGTCAATGATCGCGCGCGCCTGTCCAAGACGCAGGACGGTCGGATCGTTGGCTGGATCCGGAGACGCCGCGACGGCTCCCTGGTACAGCCCATCGATCAGCGTGTAGGCCGTGCCCAAACTCGCCGATAACCCAGGTGTCGCCCCCGGATTCGGGTCAAAGGGTGCGGTCATCCCCGCGAGCAGCTGGTCGACGCCGCTCATCAAAGTCGGGCCACCTTCCGACGTCGTTCCTGGCCTGAGCGCCAGCTGCGCCTGAGCCAGGCCACCATCGAGCTTGGTCACCCCGGTGCGCAGCTGTGCCACTCCGTCCAACAAGGCTGGCGCTTTGCTCTGTGCTTCGCCAAGACCGTTGGCCAACTCACCCGCGCCTCCGGCCACCCGGCCTGCTCCGGCGTCCAACTTCTGGGCGCCCGTGTTCAGTTCTCCAGCGCCTCCGGCCAGCTGCTTCGCGCCAGCCTTGAGCTGCTGCGCACCGGTGTTCAACTCGCCGGCACCACCGGCCAATTGCCCCGCTCCCGCGTTGAGCCGTTGGGCTCCGGAATTGAGCTCGCCGGCTCCGCCGCTGAGCTTGTTCGCACCGGCGGACAGCTCCCCCGTTCCCGAACGCAGCTGGCCCGCTCCGTCATCCAGCTGCAGGATCCCGGCGACGAGCTCCTCGGCACCGTCGCGGATCTTCAGTAGATTCTGGTCGATCTTCGCCGCACCCTCGGTGAGGTCCACACCAGATTCCGCACCGCCCTTGTAGCTGGCCGCCCCTCCGGAGAACGAGGGGCTCTCCAACGGATTGACCGGAAGCACCGACATGTTCGCCTCCGGGATGATCCCGTCGGTGATCTCCGCGGTGTAGCCGAAGGTCGTGCGGTCCGATCCGATCGGCGGGAACAGCGTCATCGTGAACGACAGCAACGTGCCGCCCTTACCGTCACCGGCAGCATTGGCCTGCTCACTCTGCACGTCGGTGAAGTTCGAGGGCAACACCGTGGACATCGACCCCACGAGCGGGACGACGACCGACATCGCGCGGGTCTTCTCGTTACCCTCGCCATCGGTGTACGTGACCTCCTGCTGCTTCCCCGTCATGTTGCGCACCGAGTAGGTGACCTCGAGAATGCCGTCCTTGCCGACGACCTCACCGGGCTCCACCTTCTCGCCGTCGAGTCGGTACTCCACGCGCACATCGACGGGTAACTCGCCGTCATAGTCCGCGACGCTGCGATACGCCTTCTCTCCCTTGACCGAGGTGGAGATCCTCTGCTTGCCGTCGCGCACCGACGGTCCGCCGAAACCGTTGAGATTCCGCAGACCATCGGTCGAGACAGGATTCTCGATGTCGACTGTCCCGTCCCCGCTCACCACGAGTTGGTCGTAGATCCGCTGGCTCGACACCCGGCCGGTGGCCGACAGCTTCGCATCGACCGTCTCGGTATTGGTGATCGAGACATCGCCCTTCACACCCGTCGCCACAGCGGACGCCACCATGGGAGCCTGCGTCGCCAGAACCAAGCATCCGCTCATCGCCGCCAATGTCGCGACGGCGGCCCTGCGCTGCCTCCTCATCACGCCAGCTCCCTCTCGTGTGCCGCCAGGTGACGGTTGTGCTGCGGACGGTCGACGCACAAGGCAGTGACCACCAGTCCCACGACAACCGCCAGCACGAGGCTCGTCATCGTGGAGACCGACTCGGTGGCGAACAGCGGCGGATTGTCGGCGAAGACATGCTCATAAGCGCCGGCGAAGCCGGCTCCACCCAGCAGCACGGCCCAGAGCGGCAGTCTGCCGCGGGCGATGACGGAGACCGCGGTCAGGGCGAGCACCACGACACCGATGACCAAAGCGCGACCGACGGCCGTGTCCGGCAGGAGCGCGACCCGCACCGCATAGCCGATCCACGCCACAGCGAGGCCGACGGCGAATGCGGCAGTGCGGGCTCCGAGCCCGCGGTCGGGAACCAGCGCTACGACGGCGCCGAGACCGATCCCGAGGATGGCGACGAAAGTGATGCCGAGGTCCAGTCCCTCGCCCAACATCACGAAAACGGCCGCTGCGAGTGCCAAGAGGGCACCAGCGACCCATTCTCCCTTATGCATATTGTGATTCCGGATCCGCGAATGAGGGGCGATCCGGATCTCCCTTCCACTCGATGTGAATCAGATCACATCGGGTGGAGTTTGGGAATCATTCAGGCAACACGACATTCGCTCTTCACCGAAATGCAATCCAGCCGAGGGCGCGGGCCTGTACGACCGTCAGTGCCCGGCCTCGTGCCAGCTGCGACCGTGGCCGACCGACACGTCCAACGGTACCGAGAGGCTGGCGGCCGAGGCCATCTGCTCGCGCACCAGCTTCTCGACCCGCTCCTCCTCGCCACGAGCGACGTCCAGCACCAGTTCATCGTGCACCTGGAGCAACATCCGCGATCGCAGGCCGGCATCGGTCAACGCCGTCTCGACGCCGAGCATCGCGACCTTGATGATGTCGGCGGCCGAGCCCTGGATCGGCGCGTTGAGCGCCATCCGCTCGGCCATCTCCCGGCGCTGACGATTGTCGCTCTGGAGATCCGGCAGATACCGGCGCCGGCCCATGATGGTCTCGGTGAAGCCGGTCTGCCGCGCTTCGTCGACGATGCCGGCGAGATAGTCTCGCACCCCGCCGAAGGTCTGGAAGTAGTCATCCATCAGCAGTTGCGCCTCGCTCGGCGCGATGCCCAGCTGCTGACCCAGCCCGTAGGAGGACAGTCCATACGCCAGGCCGTAGTTCATCGCCTTGATCCGTGCCCGCAGCCCGCCATCGATATCGCCTGGATCACGGTCGAAGACCTTGGCGGCCATGACGGTGTGGAAGTCGTGGCCGGACTTGAAGGCCTCGATCAGATCGGCGTCCTCGGACAAGTGTGCCATGATCCGCATCTCGATCTGGCTGTAGTCGGCGGTCAGCAGGGACTCGTAACCCTCTCCCACGACGAAGGCCTCGCGGATGCGGCGCCCGGATTCCGTGCGGATCGGGATGTTCTGCAGATTCGGGTCGGCCGAGCTGAGACGCCCCGTCGCCGCGATGGTCTGGTAGTAGGTGGTGTGGATACGGCCATCGGGCTGCACGGTCTTCTGCAGTCCCTCGACGGTCTGTCGCAGGCGGGTGACATCCCGATGGGCGAGCAGATGCTCCAGGAAGGGGTGCTCGGTCTTGGTGTAGAGGGACTGCAGGGCGTCCGCATCGGTCGTGTAGCCGGTCTTGGTGCGCTTGGTCTTGGGCATGCCGAGCTCGTCGAAGAGGACCACCTGCAGCTGCTTGGGCGACCCGAGATTGACCTCCCGCCCGATGACCGCGTACGCGTCCTGCGCCGCGGCGACCATACGGTCGGTGAACTCGGCGTGCAAGGCATCGAGGTGCGCACCATCGATCGCGATACCGCGGGACTCCATCCGGCGCAGCACCTCGATCAGCGGGAGCTCAACCTTCTCGAAGAGCTCGAGCGCACCGTGCTGCTCGACCTGCGGACGCAGCTCCGCCCACAGATCGAGCGCGGCGCGAGCCCGTTGTGCGGCGGCGTCCGCCCCCGCGGTGTCGTCGTCGAAGGCGAGCTGGCCCGAGTCGTCGCTCGCCGAGATCTCACGGTGCAGATACCGGACCGATAGGTCGGCCAGGTCATAGGAGCGCTGGTCCGGTCGTACCAGGTACGCCGCCAATGCGGTGTCGGCGCGCAACCCGGCCGTCTCCCACCCCTGTGCGAGCAGCGCGTGGAACTGTCCCTTGGCGTCGTGCATGACCAGACCACGATCCGTATCGGCCAGCCATGCGGCGATGGCGACATCATCGTCCGGAGTGAGCCGGTCGACGGAGACCCACATGGCAGCGCCGTCCCCGGTGGCCATCGCCAGCGTGTCGGCCCGCGCACCACTGGGACGCAGGACCCCGCCGACATCGACACCGACCTCGACACCCGGGACGGCATGCTCGGCGAGCCAGGCTCCCACCTCACCGGGACCGGGGAGGGTCAGCGCGAGATCGAGCGTCGCGCCGGAGGCCGATTCATCGCTGCCGCCGAGGTAGTCGAACAGCCGCTCTCGCAGCGCCGAGAACTCGAGAGCATCGAAGACCCGGTGGATCGCGTCGCGATTCCACTCATTGGTGAAGCCCAACTCCGCGGGTGTCGCGGACAGCTCCAGATCGCGGATCAACGCATTGAGCCGGCGGTTGCGCACCACATCGTCGAGGTGGTCCCGCAGTGACTGACCCGCCTTGCCACCGATGGAATCGACGTGGGCGATGATGCCGTCGAGCCCGTCGTGGGCGGTGATCCACTTGGCCGCGGTCTTGGGCCCCACCCCCGGCACGCCGGGGAGATTGTCGCTCGTCTCCCCCACCAGAGCGGCGAGATCGGGATACCGTCCGGGCGGCACGCCGTACTTCTCCTCGACCGATGCCGGGGTCATCCGGGCGAGATCGGATACCCCGCGCTTGGGATAGAGCACCGTGGTCCGCGAGGTCACCAGCTGCAGAGCATCGCGATCCCCCGTGCAGATCAGCACCTCCATACCGGCCTCCTCAGCCTCGCGGGAGAGCGTGGCGATGATGTCATCGGCCTCGAAGCCGGGCTTCTCCAGATAGGTGATGCCCAGCGCCTCGAGCACCTCCTTGATGAGCTCGACCTGCCCCTTGAACTCCTGCGGTGAGGCCGACCGATTGGCCTTGTACCCGGCGTACTCCTCGGTACGGAAGGAGGCACGCGAGATATCGAAGGCGACGCCGACATGTGTCGGCTGCTCATCGCGCAGCACATTGATGAGCATCGACGTGAAACCGAACACTGCATTGGTGCTCTGGCCCGTCGTGGTCGAGAAGTTCTCCACCGGGAGCGCGAAGAAGGCGCGGTAGGCGACAGAATGGCCGTCGATCAATAGCAGTCGGTCCACATCGAACACCCTAGTGGTCGGCACCGACAGCACAGTCCGAGGTCAGTTGAGCGCGGCCTCCTGGCGGCGTCGCAGCGTGCGGCGGACCGCCAATAGCCGGCCATTGCCCCGGGCATGGGCGATCTTGTCGTCCAGCCGCGCGCGCAAGCGGCTCGTCTGCACGGCCCGCAGCACCGCCAGCTGGTTGAAGCCGACCTTCGTGAAGTAGCGATTGGTCTCGCGAGCCTGTACCGGAACGCTGGCTACGACGATCTCGCAACCGTTCTCCTCCGCATGCGCGGCCATCGCCGACAACAGCAGGCGAGCCACCGACCGACGCCGGTACTCCGGGTGGACGTGGACATCGGTGACGATCAGCATGCCCGCCCGGCTGATCGGCGACACAGTGGCCAGATCGCCGACGACGACGCCTATGACACGATCGTCGTCCAGTGCCACGATCATCCGACGTGCGCGGTGCTCGAAGTTGTAGGCCATCGCCTCCGCGGCCTCGGCCTCGTCCGGGCGACGCCACAGCATCTGCTGTGTGAACGCCTCAGGTCCATCACCCTGGCCGGCCTCGGCGCAGGCCGTCCAGAGCTCGACCAGGCTCCGCGCGTCATCGACCGTCGCGTCTCGCAATGTCACTGCCGCACGGCTTCCCATCGATCCGCTGCCCTCCGCATGACTCCCCGAACAAGGCCTTAGCGTACGCCCCGCTCCTCCGCCGGGACAGCCCCTCCGACCCTCCGGAACCGGACGTGCTTGTCCGAACAAAGAAATCGAACTGTTACCGCCGTCCACTGCACACTCACCCCGAATCCACCTATGCTCATGCGGAACGCGGACAGCCCGCTGTCCGTAACTGACGAGCAGGAGAACTGTGTGCGACGACGTCTGACGTCTGTGCTCGCGCTGCTAGGGGGGATGCTCTTCCTTGCCACCAGCGCCGCGAGCGGATCTGCGTTAGCAACGCTTCCCAGCGAAACGGAGGGACAGAACACCATCACCGTCCGTGTGGTCGACTCACGCGATGAAGCCGACAACGACCCGGTCGCCGATGTCGACGTCGAGGTCGCCAAGGACGACGGGAGCTTCGAGGAGACCGCGACCACCGATACCGACGGCCAGGCGGTGGTGGAGATCCCCGCCAACGGCACGTACACGGTCGAGGTCGATGAGGACACTCTGCCGTCAGGTGCCGAGCTCGAAGACGGCCGGTCCGCGCTGGAGGTGCAGATCCTCACCAGTGGCAACCGAGCCGTGCAGTTCAATATCGGCGACGAGGCCGCGAGCGGGCCGGGCCTGGGCCAGCAGTTGGTCAACGGACTCACCTCGGGGGTGAAGTTCGGCGCCATCATCGGGCTCGCCGCACTGGGACTGTCGCTCATCTTCGGCACCACGGGGCTGACCAACTTCGCGCACGGTGAGCTCATCACCCTCGGCGCGGTGTTCACGCTCTTCCTCAACCGCGGCCTCGGCCTTCCGGTGGTGGTGGCGGGATTCGGCGCCGTACTCCTCGCGGGACTCTTCGGCTGGGGACAGGACCGTGCGCTCTGGAGACCGCTGCGCAATCGCGGCACCGGGCTCATCGCGATGATGATCGTGAGCATCGGCTTCGCGATCCTCTTGCGCTACCTGTTCCAGTACGTCATCGGCGGACGCACGCAGCCGCTGACCCAGTACGTCACTCAGTCGCGCATCTCCCTCGGGCCGGTCTCCATGACCCCGAAGGAGATCTTCATCGTGGTCGTCTCCTTCACCGTCATCGCGCTCGCCTGCCTCCTGCTCATGAAGACCCGGCTCGGCAAGGCGACCCGGGCGGTGTCGGACAATCCGGCATTGGCGGCCTCCTCGGGCATGCGAGTCGATGGAGTCGTCACCACCGTCTGGATCCTCGGCACGGGACTCACAGGCCTTGCCGGCGTCATGCTCGCCCTGGATCAGCAGGTCATGTTCCGGATGGGCTTCAACCTCCTGCTGCTCGTCTTCGCCGCGGTCTGCCTCGGTGGACTCGGCACCATCTGGGGAGCACTACTCGGCAGCCTCATCATCGGCATCCTCGTCGAGGTGTCCCCGGTGCTGGGCATGCCGGCAGAGCTCAAGCCGGTGGGCGCGCTCATCGCGCTCATCCTCATCCTGCTGCTGAGACCGCAAGGCATCCTCGGCCGCACCGAGCGGATCGGATAAGGGGACGCCATGAACTGGGCATATATCTTCGAATTCGCCATCACGCAGGCTCTCGGGCCCACCGCCGTGGTGTACGCGCTGGCCGCGATCGGCCTGAACATCCACTTCGGTTACACCGGTCTGTTGAACTTCGGCCAAGCCGGCTTCATGGCCGTTGGCGCCTACGGCACCGCCGCGAGCGTCGTGACCTTCGGCATCCCGCTGTGGGCCGGACTCCTCGTCGGCCTGCTCGCCACCGTGGTGCTCGCTCTCATCCTGGGCGTCCCGACACTACGACTACGGGCCGACTATCTGGCCATCGCGACGATCGCCGCGGCGGAGATCCTCCGCAGGATCTTCCAGTCGGTGACCTTCTCGGACACCTTCGGCGGCAGCACCGGTCTCAGCGGATTCGCGCGCGACTTCTACGCACTGAATCCGTATACCGAGACCGTCAGCCTCGGCTTCATCAGCTTCCGCAACACCACGGCGTGGGTGCTGACCGTCGGCTGGGGACTCGTCCTGTTGTCGTGCCTCATCGTCTGGGCCGCCACCAAGAGCCCGTGGGGACGCGTCCTGAAGTCGATCCGGGAGGACGAGGACGCCGTGCGGTCGCTCGGCAAGAACGTCTATTGGTACAAGATGCAGGCGCTGATCCTGGGCGGCCTGTTCGGCGGTCTGGGCGGCATCGTGCTGATCCTGAGCCAGTCGGCGGCCGTCCCGACCGACTTCGCCACCAACACAACCTTCTTCGCCTGGGCGTGTCTCCTGCTCGGCGGAGCGGCTCGCGTCTGGGGTCCCGTCGTCGGTGCGATCATCTTCTGGTTCCTGCTGAACTTCCTCGGCGAGTTCTTCTCGCAGATGACGCGCGGCGCGGATCCGATCCTGCCGACCTGGCTCATGACCGAGACGCAGGCGAGCCTCATCCGTTTCATCATCCTGGGACTGGGGCTCATGCTGTTGATGATCTTCCGGCCACAGGGAATCTTCGGCGATCGAAGGGAGCTGGCGATCGATGCCCGCTGACACCAACGCCACCACCACCGGGCCGGCGGCCCTACAGGGCCTGGCGACCGAGCCGGGCGTCCCGAAGCCCGATCCGATCCTCGTCGGTGACAAGATCAAGCGCAGTTTCGGCGGTCTGACGGCCGTCGACGTGGCCCACATCGAGGTCCAGCGCGGTGCGATCACGGCCCTCATCGGGCCCAACGGCGCCGGCAAGACCACGCTGTTCAACCTGCTGACCGGCTTCGACAAGCCGGACTCGGGCAGGTGGTCCTTCAACGACAAGTCGCTCGACGGGGTGCCGGCCTTCAAGGTCGCCCGCCGGGGCATGGTGCGCACGTTCCAGCTGACGAAGGTCCTCGCGAAGCTCACCGTGATCGAGAACATGCGACTGGGCGCCACCGGACAACGCGGTGAGAAGTTCCTCAGCGCGCTGTTCCGTCCGCTGTGGAAGAGCCAGGAGGATGAGATCACCCGACGGGCCGATGACCTGCTCGCCCGGTTCACACTCGACGCGAAACGCGAGGACTTCGCCGGATCGCTGTCAGGGGGCCAGCGCAAGTTGTTGGAGATGGCTCGCGCACTCATGGTCGATCCCGAGCTCGTCATGCTCGATGAGCCGATGGCCGGGGTCAATCCGGCCCTCAAGCAGTCCCTTCTCGGACATGTGAAGTCACTGCGCGAGGACGGCCGCACCGTGCTCTTCGTCGAACACGACATGGACATGGTCCGAGACATCTCCGACTGGGTCATCGTGATGGCCCAGGGCGAGATCGTCGCCGAGGGCACACCCGCGCAGGTGATGGCCGACGAAAGGGTGATCGATGCCTACCTCGGCGCTCACCACGACACTGACCTGACCGAGCTGGACGAGGAGGCTGTGCAGGCTGAGGCCGAAGCAGAGCTCGACCAGGAAGAGGAGGTGAAGAAGGATGACTGACACCGACGCTCTCGCGATCGAACGTGAGAAGCACCTGACCGGCGCCGAGGACGCGGTGCTACGTGCCGATGATCTGATCGCCGGCTACCTCCCGGGCGTCAACATCCTCAACGGGGCGGACCTGTACTGCCAGCGAGGGGAGCTCGTCGGCATCATCGGCCCGAACGGAGCGGGCAAGTCGACCCTGTTGAAGTCACTCTTCGGTCTGGTCAAGGTGCACAGCGGCACCGTCAAGCTCGAAGGTCAGGACATCACGAATCAACGGGCCGATCAGCTGGTCGCCAAGGGAATCGGCTTCGTCCCGCAGACGAACAACGTGTTCCCGAGTCTGACGATCGAGGAGAACCTCGAGATGGGGTGCTACCAGGCTCCCCGTCAGTTCACCGAACGCTTCGAGTTCGTGACCGATCTGTTCCCACGGCTCGGCGAGCGACGGAAGCAGCGGGCAGGGTCACTGTCCGGTGGTGAGCGTCAGATGGTGGCGATGGGACGCGCCCTCATGATGGATCCGTCGGTATTGCTCCTCGACGAGCCGTCGGCGGGCCTCTCCCCTGTCCTTCAGGACGAGGTCTTCGTGCAGACCCGCACGATCAACAAGGCCGGCGTCTCGGTCATCATGGTCGAGCAGAATGCTCGTCGATGCCTCCAGATCTGCGATCGCGGCTATGTGCTCGATCAGGGCCGCAATGCCTACAGCGGACGCGGACGCCAGCTGGCCAACGACCCGAAGGTGATCGAACTCTACCTCGGCACCCTCGGCGCCAAGGCCGACTGAACCGCACCACGAGCAGGGGGCTGGACCACGGGGTCCAGCCCCCTCGTCGTGTCCCTGTCTCCCACGTCACTGTGCGGACCGACGAGAGCCCCGGCCGGTCGGCCGGGGCTCTCGCCACCTCAGATGGTGCTGGAGTCTCAGATCTCTCCGAGGATGTAGTCCAGCGGGCTGTGGTTGTTATTGGCGCCGTACTCGTAGACACCGATGGTGGCGGCCGTCGGGCTGCCGGTGTCACCGAGCTCGATCGGACCGGACGCGCCGTCGTAGTCGATGTCCTCGCCGTTCTCCAGCAGCTCCTTGCAGTCGGCGAAGGTCTCGCACTTGGTGCCGTCCTTGGTCACCTCGATGATGTGCTCGGCGATATCCGTGCCGGCATCGGAGTCGGCCGCGATGGCCGCGAGTGCCGAGACGATCACCGCGTCATAGGACTCCGCCGAGTAGGTGAAGTCGTTCAGATCCGGATCGATCTCCAGCAGACGGTTACGGAAATCGTCCGAGAGCTCCGGGCCAGGCATCGTCGCTTTGACGCCCTCGAGGGTGCCCTCGGGGAACTCACCCTCGTAGTTGGCGATATTGCCGTCCACGAAGTAGATCTGGACATCGGCGGGACCGACACCGGCCGAGACCATCTCCGGGATGATGCGCTTGGTCTCGTCGAAGGCGATCAGGGCGACCGCGTCCGCGCCCGAATCGGCGATTTGCTGGATCTCGGTGCCGAAGGTCGTGGCATTGGGGTCATAGGGCACGGCGGCGTCGACGGTGCCACCGCTCTGCTCGAAGACCTCCGTGACGACATTGGCGAGCGCGTCGCCGTAGTCGTCCTGGCGCGAGAGGATCGCCAGATTGCTGTGTCCGTCGCTCGCCGCCAGGTTGGCGAGAACATTGCCCTGCAGAACATCTGAGGGCGCCGTGCGGAAGTAGAGCCCGCCATCGTCGTATTCGTCGAACGCCGGCGAGGTGTTGGCCGGCGAGAACTGCACGACGCCGGCGCCCGTGATCTGGTCGATGACCGTCATCGAGACACCGGAGGCCGCCGCGCCGACGATGACATCGGCATTCTTGCTCAGCAGATTGTCGACCTCGCCCGGGGCGATATTCGGTTCGCCGTCGCCGGAATCGGCGCGCTCGTGGACGACCTCCTCGCCAAGGACGCCACCGGCCTCGTTGATCTCCTGGACCGCGAGATCGACGCCCGCGAACTCCGGGGGGCCGAGGAACGAGAGGCTGCCGGTCTGGGGAAGCAGCGAGCCGATGGTGAGGACACCGTCGGCTTCGACCGAGGAGCCGCCGCCGGAGTCACCGTCGGCGCTGTCGTCATCGCCGCCACAGGCCGCGAGCACCAGGGCGCTCGCCGACGCCACAGCCGCGAGGCGGAGTGTCTTGCTCGTGCGCTTCATCAATCCTCCGATAGGTCAGTCGTCACCCGGGTGGTCCCGGACGTGATTGCAGAGGACTCTAATCGCCAAATGTGACGTTCGGCGCACTGTGAGGTATTTCAGGTGTTTCGTAGCCAAGTTGTAACTCTCGGTCACCCGCGCAACGAGGGTCCGTGCTCGATCACGGCCTCGGCGACCTCGCGCATGGACATGCGGACGTCCATCGCCGTCTTCTGGATCCAGCGAAAGGCCTCGGGCTCGGTGATCGCCAGAGCCTCCTGGAGCATCGACTTGGCGCGTTCGACGGCCTTGCGGGTGGCGAGCTGCTCGGACAGGTCGTCGATCTCACTCTCCAAGAGACGGATCTCGGCGAACCTACTGCGGGCCATCTCGATCGCAGGGATGAGGTCCGCCGCGGTGAAGGGCTTGACGAGGTACGCCATGGCACCTGCCTCACGGGCGCGCTCGACGAGTTCGCGCTGGCTGAAGGCGGTGAGCATGACGACCGGTGCGAGACGGGCCCGAGCGATCTGGGAGGCCGCGGCGATGCCGTCAAGCTTGGGCATCTTGACGTCCATCACGACGAGATCGGGTCGATGCTCAGTGGTCAGCGTGACGGCCTGCTCGCCATCGGCGGCCTGGGCGACGACATCGTAACCGGCTTCGCCGAGCATCTCCGCCAGATCCATGCGGATCAGCGCCTCATCCTCGGCGATGACGACACGCGGGGTCGAGCGCGGGGGCATAGAGGTCACCCCTTAAGGTTATCGGGCGCGCTGTCGCAGGAGCCGGGTTGGCGGAATGGTAGACGCGATGGTCTCAAAAACCATTGTCCGAAAGGGCGTGCGGGTTCGAGTCCCGCACCCGGCACCGCCGCGCGAGCACGCCCGCAGAGCGAGTTGATGTCGCTAAGTCCGCACTCACGGCTGAGCCCCTCCCGAACCGCGCACCTCGCGACCTAAGACGTACCTCGGACGTGACCATCCGCGGCCTCAGCCCGGTGCCGGCTTGCCGGCTGGCGAGATCACGAACCCGGTCGAGCCACGCCCGACCCATCTCAGTCCCCCGAGACATTCCGCCCCAGCCTCACGAGGTTTGTCCACTTGTGGCCCGTTTCCGAGGTCAGAAACGGGCCACAAGTGGACAAATCTTGGACCGGGACGGTCCTCAGGAAGCCCAGCGGGTCAGTGAGGGGTCTCGTCGATCTCGTAGGCCGGGACGACGTGGTTGATGGCATCGCCCATGTTGTGCACACGCAGGGCGTTGGTCGATCCCGGGATGCCCGGAGGGGCACCGGCCACGATGACGACCTGCGTCCCCGCGGCGCATTTGCCGATATCGAGCAGCGCGCGGTCGACCTGCAGCACCATCTGGTCGGTGTGCTTGACCTCGGGCACCAGGAAGGTCTCCACACCCCAGGTGAGCGCCAACTGGTCTCGGACCTTGGCATGCGGGGTGAAGGCGATGACCGGGATATGCGAGCGGTACCGGGCCATGCGGCGCGCGGAATCGCCGCTGGTGGTGAAGGCCACGACGTACTCCGCCTCGACCGACTCGGCGACCTGCGACGCCGCGCGGCAGATGATGCCGCGCTTGGTCTTGGGCTGCCAGGTGTACTCGGCCATCCGCGGGAGTCCGTGGTCCTCGGTGGACTCGACGATCCGCGCCATGATCTTGACCGTCTGCACCGGGAACTGGCCGACACTCGTCTCGCCGGACAGCATCACCGCGTCGGCACCGTCGAGCACAGCATTCGCCACATCGGACGCCTCGGCGCGGGTCGGCCGCGGAGCGGAGATCATCGACTCCAGCATCTGTGTCGCCACGATGACCGGCTTGGCATTGCGGCGGGCCTTCTCGATGATCGTCTTCTGCACGAGCGGGACATCCTCGAGGGGCAACTCCACGCCGAGATCGCCGCGCGCGACCATGAAGCCGTCGAAGGCGTCCATGATCTCGTCGAGATTGGCCACAGCCTGGGGCTTCTCGATCTTGGCGATGATCGGGACGAAGACACCCTCCTCGCGCATGATCGCGCGAACATCCTCCGCATCGGCGGCGGTGCGGACGAAGGACAGCGCGATGAAGTCGACATTGGAACGCAGCGCGAAACGCAGGTCCTCGACATCCTTCTCGCTCAACGCCGGTACGCTGACGTTCACCCCCGGCAGGTTGATGCCCTTGTTGTTGCTGACCGGCCCGGGCACCTCGACCGTGGTGACGACATCGGTGTCGGTGACCTCGGTGGCCCGCAGGCGTACCTTGCCATCGTCGATGAGGATCTCGTCACCCTCGCTGACATCCCCGGGCAAGCCCTTGAACGTCGTCGAGGCACGCTCACGGTCGCCGATGACGTCCTCGGTGGTGATGGTGAACGTGTCACCGACCTTGAGCTCATAGGGTCCGTCCTCGAACCGGCCGAGGCGGATCTTGGGTCCCTGCAGATCGGCGAGGACGGCGATGGCCTTGCCCGTGGCCTCAGCAGCGCGACGCACGCGCTCCAGGCGCTTGAGCTGCTCGCTCTGGTCGCCGTGGCTCATGTTCAGGCGAGCGACATCCATCCCCGCGATCGCGAGTTCGAGGATGCGCTCCGCAGTGTCGGTCGCGGGTCCGAGGGTGCAAACGATTTTGGCTCTACGCACGCCCCTCAGTCTAGTGGCGCGAAGAAGCTACTAGCGAGTTCACGAGCCCCGCGCCGATCGGCACCGCGAAGCGGACGGCCCCGGCCACACGGGGGTGACCGAGGCCGTCGCGCGATGGGGCGACGTCAGACCGTCAACGGACGATCCGTGGGCTTGATCGGCCGCGGCAGGGTTGACGTCCCATCGGTGAGATAGGCGTCGACACCCGCGGCAGCCGCACGGCCCTCTGCGATCGCCCACACGATGAGCGACTGGCCGCGCCCACAGTCGCCGGCCACGAACACGCCGTCGACGCTGGACATGAAGTTCACGTCCCGCACGACATTGCCGCGCTCGTCCAGCTCGACACCAAGCTGTTCGACGACACCCTCTTTCTCGGGCCCCGTGAAGCCCATCGCGAACAGCACCAGCTGGGCGGGGATCACCCGCTCGGAGCCCTCGACCTCCTCGAAGCGACCGTCCTTCATCTCCACCTCGGTGATCCGCAGACCCGTGACGTCTCCGTCCTCGCCCACGAACTCCTTGGTCGAGACGGCGTAGACGCGGTCACCGCCCTCCTCGTGGGCCGACGCCACGCGGTAGATCATCGGATAGGTCGGCCACGGCTGATGCTCGGGACGGTCCTCCCCCGGCTGGGGCATGATCTCCAGACTGGTCACCGAGCGGGCACCCTGACGGATAGCGGTGCCGAGGCAGTCCGCACCCGTGTCACCACCGCCGATGATGACGACATCCTTGCCGGTCGCGACGATCTGGTCCTCGACCTCCTCGCCGAGAGCCACACGATTGGCCTGCGGCAGGTAGTCCATCGCCTGGTGAATGCCACCGAGCTCGCGCCCCGGCGCCGGCAGATCACGTCGGACCGTCGCGCCGATCGCGAGCACGACCGCGTCGTAACGGTCACGCAGCTGCGTACCGGTGATCTTCTCACCGATCCGCACACCGGTACGGAACACGGTGCCCTCACGCTGCATCTGCAAGATGCGGCGGTCGACATGCTCCTTCTCCATCTTGAACTCCGGGATGCCGTACCGCAGCAGTCCGCCGGGCTGGTCGTCGCGCTCGTAGACCGCGACGGTATGTCCCGACCGGGTCAGCTGCTGCGCCACGGCCAGACCCGCGGGTCCGGAACCGACGACGGCCACGGTCTTGCCGGTGAGCCACTCCGGGGGCTCGGGTTGGACGTTGTTCTCGTCCCAGGCCTTGTCGATGATCGAGACCTCGACATTCTTGATCGTGACCGGGTCACGATTGATGCCGACGACACATGAGGTCTCGCACGGAGCAGGACACAACCGCCCGGTGAACTCCGGGAAGTTGTTGGTGGCGTGCAAGCGCTCGATCGCATCGGACCAGTCGTCGCGCCACACCAGGTCGTTCCACTCCGGGATCAGATTGCCCAATGGGCAGCCCTGATGGCAGAACGGGATGCCGCAGTCCATGCAGCGCCCGGCCTGCTCGGTGATGATCGGCAGCAGGGCACGCCCAGCGCCACCGGGGTAGACCTCTTTCCAATCTTTCACTCGCTCCTCGACGGGACGGCGCTCGGCCACCCGGCGCGGAGTGGTCATGAAGCCACGGGGATCAGCCACGAGCGGCCACCTCCATCATGCGTGCAGTCGTCTCTTCATCGGTCAGCCCCTCGGCCTCGGCGGCATCGCGTGCCTCGAGCACCTTTCGGTAGTTGACCGGCATGATCTCGCGGAACCGGCCCAGGGCCGTGTCCCAGTCCTTCAGCAGCCCCTCGGCAACCGTCGATCCGGTCTCCTCGGCGTGCCGCTGAACGATGCCGCGCAGCCACTCGCCGGTCTCGGCGGGCACGGCGCGGACCTCGACGAGCTCGCGGTTGACGAGGTCTTCGTCGAGGTCGAGCACATAACCCTGTCCGCCGCTCATACCGGCCGCGACATTGCGGCCGGTCGGGCCGAGGATCACCGCGCGGCCACCGGTCATGTATTCCAAGGCGTGGTCACCCACGCCCTCGACCACCGCGGTGGCGCCCGAGTTCCGGACACAGAACCGTTCACCGACCTGTCCGCGCAGGAACAGCTCGCCGGACGTGGCACCGAAGCCGATGACATTGCCGGCCAGGATCTGCTCCTCGGCCACGTAACCGGCATCGCGCGGCGGGCGCACGATGATCCGGCCCCCCGACAGGCCCTTGCCGACGTAGTCGTTGCCGTCACCCTCGAGTCTCAGCGTGATGCCGCGGGGCACGAAGGCTCCGAAGGATTGTCCGGCCGATCCGAGGAAGGTGATGTCGATCGTGTCATCGGGCAGTCCCTCACCGCGGTACCGCTTGGTCACCTCATGGCCGAGCATCGTGCCGACCGTCCGGTTGACATTGCGGATGGCGACCTGGGCGCGCACCGGCTCGCCCCGCTCGAGCGCATCGGCGCTGAGAGCGATGAGCTCGTTGTCGAGTGCTCGGTCGAGCGCGTGGTCCTGTCGCGTGGTGCAGTACAGCGACGCATCCTCGGGGAGTTCGGGACGGTAGAACACCGGCGAGAGGTCAAGGCTGCTGGCCTTCCAGTGGTCGATCGCCTCACGCGTATCAAGCATCTCGACGTGACCCACGGCCTCGTCGATCGAACGGAAGCCGAGCGCCGCGAGATGCTCGCGGACCTCCTGCGCGATGAACTCGAAGAAGTTCACCACGTACTCCGCCTTGCCGGAGTACTTCTCGCGCAACGCCTGGTTCTGCGTCGCGACACCCACCGGGCACGTGTCCAGGTGGCACACGCGCATCATGATGCAGCCACTCACGACCAGGGGCGCCGTCGCGAAGCCGAACTCCTCCGCGCCGAGAAGCGCCGCGATCACGACATCGCGCCCGGTCTTGAGCTGGCCATCGCACTGCACGACGATGCGGTCGCGCAGGCCGTTGATGAGCAGCGTCTGCTGGGTCTCGGCGAGGCCGAGCTCCCAGGGACCGCCGGCGTGCTTGAGCGAGGTCAGCGGCGAGGCGCCCGTGCCACCGTCGTGTCCGGAGATCAGCACGACATCGGCCTTGGCCTTCGAGACCCCGGCCGCGACCGTCCCGACACCCACCTCGGATACGAGCTTGACGTGCACCCGTGCCGAAGGATTGGCGTTCTTCAGATCGTGGATCAGCTGCTTGAGATCCTCGATCGAGTAGATGTCGTGGTGCGGCGGCGGGCTGATGAGGCCGACACCGGGCGTGGAGTGACGGGTCGTGGCCACCCAGGGGTAGACCTTCGGGCCAGGCAGCTGTCCACCCTCACCTGGCTTGGCTCCCTGGGCCATCTTGATCTGGATGTCATCGGCATTCGACAGGTACTCGCTGGTGACGCCGAAGCGGCCTGAGGCGACCTGCTTGATCGCCGAGCGGCGCTCCGGGTCGTACAGACGCTCGGGGTCCTCGCCGCCCTCACCGGTGTTGGACTTGCCGCCCAGACGGTTCATCGCGATCGCCAGGGTCTCATGCGCCTCCTGGCTGATCGAGCCGTAGCTCATCGCCCCGGTCGAGAAGCGTTTGACGATCTCGCTGACCGGCTCGACCTCGTCGACGGAGATCGGCGCGCGCTCACCGTCGACGAAGCGGAACAGGCCGCGCAGCGTCATCAGGCGCTCGCTCTGCTCGTCGACGCGCTGCGTGTACTGCTTGAAGATGTCGTAGCGGCCCGTGCGGGTGGAGTGCTGGAGCCGGAAGACCGTCTCGGGATCGAAGAGGTGCTCGGGGCCCTCACGCCGCCACTGGTACTCGCCGCCGACCTCGAGCTGCCGGCGATGGCCGATGATGCCCTTGGTCGGGTACGCCTTGAGATGACGCTCGCGCACCTCCTCGGCGAGCACGTCGAGGCCCACGCCGCCGAGCTTGCTCGCGGTGCCGGTGAAATAGCGCTCGATCACCTCATGGGACAGGCCGACGGCTTCGAAGATCTGCGCACCGGTGTACGACGCGACGGTCGAGACGCCCATCTTGCTCATGACCTTGAGCACGCCCTTGCCGAGCCCGTAGACGATATTGCGGGCCGCGGACTCGGGCTCGACATCGTGGACGTAGACCGCCTGGCGGGCGAGGTCCTCGGCGGTCTCGAGCGCGAGATACGGGTTGACGGCCGTCGCGCCGAAGCCGATGAGCAGGGCCACGTGGTGGACCTCGCGGACATCTCCGGCCTCGATCAGCAGACCGGCCTGGGTGCGGAGCTTCTCGCGCACCATGTGGTGGTGCACGGCACCTGTCAGGAGCAGCGAGGGGATCGGGGCGAGGTCGGCATTGGAGTGACGATCCGAGAGGACGATGACCCGTGCTCCCCGCTCGGTGATCGCCGCCGACACGTCGGCGCAGATCTCGTCGAGGCGGGCGCGCAGCGCCTCTCCTCCGCCGTGCACGTCGTAGAGACCACGGACGACGTGCACACTGAAGCCCGGCATGTCACCGTCGCGGTTCATGTGCCGGATCTTGGCGAGCTCGTCGTTGTCGATGACCGGGAACGGCAGCTGCAGCATCCGGCAGCTCGCCGGACTCGGCGCGAGCAGGTTGCGCTCGGGGCCGATCGTGCCCGCGAGGGACGTGACGACCTCCTCGCGGATCGCGTCCAGCGGCGGATTGGTCACCTGCGCGAAAAGCTGGCTGAAGTAGTCGAAGAGCTGACGGGGACGATCCGAGAGCGCCGCGATCGGCGTGTCGGTGCCCATCGAGCCGATCGCCTCGGCGCCGGTCCGGGCGATCGGCGCGATCAGCCGCCGCACCTCCTCGGCGGTATAGCCGAAGACCTGCTGACGGCGGGCCACCGAGGCATGCGTGTGGACGATGTGCTCGAGATCGGGCAGGTCCTCGAAACGCACGAGGCCGGAGTACAACCACTCGTCGTAGGGGTTCTCCTGGGCCAGCTGGCTCTTGATCTCCTCGTCCTCGATCACCCGGTGCTGCTCCAGATCGAGCAGGAACATGCGCCCCGGCTCGAGACGACCCTTGCGGACGATCGTGGCGGGGTCCAGGTCGAGCACGCCGGCCTCGGAGGCCAGCACGACGAGTCCGTCGTCGGTGATCCAGTAGCGTCCCGGGCGCAGACCGTTGCGGTCCAGTACGGCTCCGATCTGCGTGCCATCGGTGAAACAGATACATGCGGGCCCGTCCCAGGGCTCCATGACAGTGGAGTGGAACTCGTAGAAGGCTCGGCGTGCCGGATCCATCTCGGCGTTGTTCTCCCACGCCTCGGGCACCATCATCATGACCGCGTGCGGCAGCGGGCGTCCACCGAGGTGGAGCAGCTCCAGCACCTCGTCGAAGGACGCTGTGTCCGAGCCCTCGGGGCTGCAGATCGGGTACAGCCGGCTCAGATCCCCAGGGATCAGGTCGCTCTCCAGCAGTGCCTCGCGGGCGCGCATCCAGTTGCGGTTGCCCATGGCGGTGTTGATCTCGCCGTTGTGGGCCACATAGCGGAAGGGATGGGCCAGCGGCCAGCTCGGGAAGGTGTTCGTGGAGAACCGGCTGTGCACGATGGCGAGTGCGGACTCCATGCGCTCGTCGAGCAGGTCGGGGAAGAACTCCTCCAGCTGCTCGGTGGTGAGCATGCCCTTGTAGACCAGCGTGCGGCTGGACAACGACGGGAAGTAGACGGCGGCCTCGTGCTGGGCGCGCTTGTTCAACGCGTAGGCGAGCCGGTCGAGCTCCACGCCGGTGCGTCCGGGCTCCGCCGGCGCGACGAAGCACAGCTCGAAGGCGGGCATGGCGGAGCGGGCCATCGAACCGAGGATGTCCGGCTGCGTCGGCACCTCGCGCCAGCCGAGGACGGTCAGCCCCTCCTCCGCGGCGATGCGTTCCACCGATGCCTTGGCGTTCGCGACATCATCGATCGGCAGGAAGGCCATGCCGGCGGCGTAGGCACCGCGCTCGGGCAGCTCCACCGGACTCACCGCACGCAGGAACCGGTCGGGAATCTGCATGAGCATGCCGGCACCGTCGCCGGTATTGGGCTCGCCGCCGACGGCGCCGCGGTGGTCGAGATTGCGCAGCGCCGTGAGGCCCTGCGCGACGATGGTGTGACTCGCCTCGCCGGTCAGCGTCGCGACGAAGGCGACGCCGCAGGCGTCGTGCTCGAATCGCGGGTCGTAGAGACCCTGTGCCGGGGGAAGCGATGAGAAAATCGACATGCAGCCGTCCTCACGTCGTCTGGAACTACCTGGAAAGGGCGCTGTGCTCGGTGCACTGGCACCGGGGACGACGTTGGCCACGGACAGCTTGGCGAGTCTACCGCATATGTCGCCTGAGTACCTATCGGCGGGCTCCGTGTTACCGGCTCGTATCGACAGTGAACGGCGCGCTCATCGTACGCCGAGTGCGCAGCTTGCTAGCGGTGATCGACACACACCACCACTCCGCGCGGTGCGGTACACACCTCTCGGGCACGGCGAGACGTGTCTACGTCACCGCGGCATGGTCAGGGCGCGACGGAACAGGCAGGGGCCGGGGGCAGCGGAGCAGGCACGCCGAGTCCCGGCATGCCGAGTCCGACCGCGCCCGGACGCACCTCGGTCTGGCCCTGGCGGGCCTCCCACGCGTCACCGGCTCGTGTACGACGCACCTCGATCGGATCTCCGTCGGCCACCAGATAGTGCGGCGCGGCATGGGTGACACGTGTGATGACGAGGTCACCCGGGCGGACGTCCCTCTCCCCCGGCTGGAAGTGCACCAGCCGGTTGTCGCGCGCCCGGCCGCTCAGCCGACGGGTCTCCGCGTCCTTACGACCGCCCGCGTGCGCCTTGTCGGCGACCAACAGTTCGACGACCTCGCCCTCGCGCGTGCGGCTCTCCGCCCAGGCCACCTCGTCGACCAAGGCTGCCAAGCGCTCATACCGCTCCTGCACGATCTCCTTGGGCAACTGATCGGGCAGCTCGGCCGCCGGTGTGCCGGGACGCTGGGAGTACTGGAAGGTGAAGGCGCTGCTGAACCGCGCCTCGCGCACGACCTCGAGGGTCTGCTGGAAGTCCTCCTCGGTCTCACCGGGGAAGCCGACGATGATGTCGGTAGTGATGGCCGCATCGGGCATTGCCTCGCGCACGCGATCGAGGATGCCGAGGAACTTGCCTCGACGGTAGGAGCGGCGCATCGCCTTGAGGACACGGTCGGATCCCGACTGCAGCGGCATGTGCAACTGGGGCATGACATTGGGGGTCTCGGCCATCGCGGCGATCACATCGTCGGTGAAGTCCTTGGGATGCGGACTCGTGAACCGCACCCGCTCCAGACCTTCGATCTCTCCGCAGGCCCGCAACAGCTTCGAGAACGCCTGCCGATCGCCGAACTCCACTCCATAGCTGTTGACATTCTGTCCCAGCAACGTCACCTCCACGACGCCATCGGCGACCAGGGCCTCGATCTCGGCGAGGATGTCGCCGGGACGACGATCGCGTTCCTTGCCACGCAGGCTGGGCACGATACAGAACGTGCAGGTGTTGTTGCACCCCACGCTGATCGACACCCACGCGGCGAACACCGAATCGCGCTTGGTGGGCAGGGTGGACGGAAAGGTCTCCAGCGCATCGAGGATCTCGACCTGGGACTCCTGCTCGATCCGCGCCCGTTCCAGCAGGACCGGCAACGAACCGATGTTGTGGGTGCCGAACACCACGTCGACATAGGGCGCTCGACGCGTGATGGTGTCCTTGTCCTTCTGCGCGAGGCAGCCTCCCACGGCGATCTGCATACCGGGGTTCTGCGCCTTGATGCTCGCGACGTGGCCGAGATTGCCATAGAGCTTGTTGTCGGCATTTTCACGGACCGCGCACGTGTTGAACACGACGAGATCGGGGGTGGCGCCGTCACTGGCTCGAGAGTAGCCGGCCGTCTCGAGGAGCCCCGACAGTCGCTCGCTGTCGTGGACGTTCATCTGGCAGCCGTAAGTACGGACCTCATACGTCTTCGCCATAACCACGCCAGGATACGCCGAACAGTGAGACACCCCTCCGGCCGGGCGATGCGACGATCCGTTCCACATCCCCAGCCCCGAAGGGAGCCCCGGACGCCTCCCCGCCCCAGCACTACGGAAGTCCCTCGCAGAAACCCTCGCGCTCCTGGTTGTGAGCCTTCGTGGACGCTGCTGCGCACCCCGCCCGTGCATGCGGAGTCCTATTACGTTTCGGTGAACGACGGCTCCCGAAGGCCTCCGGACGTTGCGCGGCACTTCCGGTTCCGATTGGCTATGGTCCATGGCTGAAACTGCTCCCCCCATGGTCTCCATGCGCGGCGTCCAGAAGTGGTTCGGGCGGTTGCACGTCCTGCAGGACATCGACTTCGACGTAGCCTCCGGCGAGGTGGTCGTCGTCATCGGTCCTTCGGGCTCGGGTAAATCGACCCTCTGTCGCACGATCAATCGCCTCGAGACGATCGACGAGGGCACCATCGAGATCGACGGCAAGATCCTGCCCGAGGAGGGCAAGGCGCTCGCGGGCCTGCGTGCGGATGTGGGCATGGTCTTCCAATCCTTCAATCTCTTCGCGCACAAGACCGTGCTCGAGAACGTGACCCTCGGCCCGATCAAGGTCCGGGGACAGAAGAAGAGCGACGCCGAACAAAGAGCCCACGAGCTCCTCGAGCGGGTCGGCGTCGCCAACCAGGCGTCCAAGCTCCCCGCTCAGCTATCGGGCGGACAGCAGCAACGTGTCGCGATCGCCAGAGCGCTCGCCATGGAGCCGAAGGTGATGCTCTTCGACGAGCCGACCTCGGCCCTCGATCCGGAGATGATCAAGGAGGTCCTCGACACGATGGTCGACCTCGCCGAGCGGGGCATGACGATGATCGTGGTCACCCACGAGATGGGCTTCGCCCGCACCGCCGCGAACCGGGTCGTGTTCATGTCCGACGGGCGCATCGTCGAGGAGAACGCTCCCGAGGAGTTCTTCACCGATCCGAAGAGCGATCGCGCCAAGGACTTCCTCGGCAAGATCCTCAAGCACTGAGCACTGACCGCTCCGCCACAACCCCGACGGAAGGAAATCCCATGAGGTCCACCACAGCTCGCCTGGCGTCCATCGCGGCCGCCTCGGTTCTGGCGCTCGCCGCCTGCGGCGACGCCGGCTCGGACGACGAGACGGCACCGGACACCGACTACGAGGTCCAGGACGTCAGCTTCGACGACGGCACCCGGATGGCCGAGCTCAACGAGCAGGGCACCGTGAAGATCGGCGTGAAGTACGACCAGCCGGGAATCGGCTTCCGCGCCGCCGGACAGGACGATCCGACCGGCTTCGACCCCGAGATCGGCAAGATCGTCGCCGCGCACCTCGGCATCGAGGCCGATGACATCGAGTGGGTCGAGACGATCTCGCAGAACCGCGAGCAGTTCCTGCAGAACGGCACGGTCGACTTCGTCATCGCCTCGTACTCGATCACCGATGATCGCCGTCAGGTCGTCGGGCAGGCAGGCCCGTACTACGTCACCGGCCAGGGCCTGCTCGTCCGCGAGGATGACGACTCCATCCAGGGACCTGACGATCTCGAGGGCAAGAGCGTCTGCTCGGTCACCGGCTCCACCCCGATCAAGCTCATCGAGGAGGAGTACGGCGCGGACCCGGCCGGCTTCGACACCTACTCGGAGTGCGTGGATCAGCTGCTGAGCGGCTCAGTCGACGCGGTCACGACGGATGAGGCCATCCTGCTCGGCTACGCCGCCGAGAACGAGGGCGAGCTGAAGGTCGTCGGCGAACCCTTCTCCGAGGAGCGCTACGGCATCGGCTACAGCAAGGACGCTCCCGAGTTGTGCGAGTTCCTCAACGACACCCTCACCGATGCCTTCGACAACGGTGATTGGGAGACGGCCTTCGATGAGACCCTCGGCAAGGGCGGCGCGGACGCGGGCACACCGCCCGAGCTCGACCCCTGCGAGTCCTGATTCCGTCATCGGCGGGCGGGGCGGCCTCAGCCCCGCCCGCCGATGTGACCGACCTGAAGGTGATCCATGGACTGGTTGACCGATAACTGGCTCAGCATCCTGCGCGGCTTCGGCGAGACGCTGAAGCTGCTCGGGCTCTCGGGGGCCATCGCCCTCGTACTGGGCACGCTCGTCGCCCTCGCACGTGTCTCCCCCGTGCCGATCCTGCGCGGCGTCGCCATCGGCTTTGTGACGATCTTCCGCAACACGCCGCTGCTCGTGCTGATCCTCATCACCTATTACGGACTGCCCGAGGTCGGCATCGACTTCGGCTTCTTCATCAACATCAGCCTCGCGATGGGCTTCTACACCGCATCCTTCGTCACCGAGGCGATCCGATCGGGCTTCAACGGCGTCCCGCTCGGCCAGGCCGAGGCCGCTCGAGCGATCGGCATGCCTTTCACCCAGTCGATGTCCCAGGTGGTCCTTCCCCAGGCCTTCCGCCTGGTGGTCCCGCCGTTGGCGAGCGTCTTCATCGCCCTCACCAAGAACACGTCCCTGGCGGCGACCTTCGGCGTGGCCGAGGCGACCTATCGCATGCGCGGGCTGTTCAATGACTACGCCTCCCAGATGATCTTCATCTTCCTGGGCATCGCCCTCGGCTACATCCTCATCGTCGCGGTGATCTCCTGGATCGCGACGGCCTTCGAACGACGATTCGCGGTGAACGCCCGATGAGCGCCTCCACAGTCCTTTACGACGCGCCCGGCCCCAAGGCCCGGGCCCGCTATCGCCTCTTCGGCCTCCTCACGGTGATCGGCATCGTCCTGCTCCTCGCCGCCGTGATCTGGCGGCTCTGGAGCCGTGACCAGCTCACCGCCGACAAGTGGGAGGTCTTCTACACCCCGCGGTACATCGAGCTGCTGGCCCGTGCCACCCTCGATACCTTGTGGATCGCCGCCCTCTCGATCGCGGGGGCACTCGTCTTCGGAGTGATCTTCGGCGTCGCGAAGCTATCGGATCACCTCCCCGTGCGGTGGTTCGCCTGGGTCATCGTCGAGTTCTTCCGCGCCGTGCCGTTGCTGCTGCTGATCATCTTCGTCTGGTTCTACGCCTACGACACACGCCTCGGCACGATCGCGCCGTTGGTCATCGCCTTGATCCTCTACAACGGATCGGTGCTGGCAGAGACCTTCCGTGCCGGCATCAATGCCGTGCCGAAGGGTCAGGTGGAGGCGGCCTTCGCCGTCGGGTTGCGCAAGTCAGCGGTGATGCGGATCGTCCAGCTTCCGCAGGCGATCAAGATCATGACGCCAGCGATCATCAGCCAGTGCATCGTGGCGCTGAAGGACACCAGCCTCGGCTACTACATCCTTGCGGCGGGCCTGACGACGACCGGCCGTGAGATCTGGCGGACCTTCGACAATCGCCTGGCGACCGCATTGGTCCTCGCCGCGATCTACATCGTGCTGAATCTCCTGCTGACCGCCTTGGGCCGCTGGGCCGAACGGCATATCACCGGGGCGCGGCCACCGCAAGCCCTCGCCGACAAGCCCGGACAGCCTACGGCGGCCTGAGCCATGGCACGACGTAGGTCGCTCTCCGACGGGCGGGAGGCGCTCAGCCGACCGGCGTGACCCACAGGTGGATCCTGCCACGCACCACGACCGTTCCGTCATCGCGTGTGGCCGTGACAACGACCGGAACATCGGGGGCTCCAGCCCAGTCCTCCTCCGTCGTCTCCGCGCGACACACCAGATCGCTCGTGGATTTGGCGAGGTACTCGACCTCCATCCCTTTGGGAAGCCATCGGTGCCCCGCGGGCACCGTCGCCTCGGCCAGCAGCCCCATCGCCGCCTCCAAGCCATTGCAGACCGCGATCGCGTGCACGGTGCCGATGTGATTGTGCACACCCCATCGCTTACGGACAACGACCTCGGCCTCGTGCTCGCGCATCAGGGTCACCCGCGGGCGGATCGTGCGGAAGTAGGGCGCCTTGAGCCCGAAGGCGAGCGAGAACAACCGGTCCCCCAGGGGCAGCGCTCGAACCCGCGTGTAGAGGTCGAAGGTCGATGTCATGGGCCGAGCGTAGAGGAATCAGGCGTGAAGGCCGCGCGCGGGGCGCTGCATGTTACTTCCGCGTACTCGGCGGCATCCGGCTGGATCCAGAGTCCGCGCTCGAAACCCGCCCTGCCCAGTGCGGCGATCGAGCGATGGTTGCGCGCATCCGGCAGTGCGATGAAGCGCGGTGCCGCCGGATACCGCTCGATCAGCACCTGACGGCAGAAGCCGGCGATCATGGAGCTGCCGAGGCCTCGCCCGGTCGACTCGGGATCACCGATCAGGAAGTCGAAGCAGACGGCGTGCTGATCGCGGACCCGCACGGCGAGGTCAGGGTCGGCCGCCACCGGGAAACTCTGCAGGAACCCGATCGGACGTCCGTCCAGGCTCGCTATCCACATCTGCACGGGCGAGTCCCCCTGCAGTCGTTCCTCCAGCAGCTGCCGCGCCTCGTCCACCCCGGCATACGCGCGGGGGAACCACCTGAGCACATGGGCTTCCTGCCGCCACCGAACGAGAAGACCGAGGTCGGCATCGGTGAAAGGCCGGAACCGCCACATCGCGGATCACTCGCTGTGCTCGATATCAGCGGCCAACTCCTCGCGCACGACCTCGAAGGCCATGGACGATGGATAACCCTTGCGGGCGAGCAGGCTCGCCAGTCGGCGTACTTGCACCTGTGCATCGAGGCCGCGCAGTCGAGAGATGCGCCCACGCACCAGACGCCGTGCCACCTCTCGTTCATCCTCATCGCGTACCTGATCGTCGAGCACCATGCGAGCGAGCTCGTCGTCGATGCCGTGCCGCCGCAGCTCCACAGCCAGGGCGGGCCGGGCCAGACCCTTGACTCGCTGTCGCGACTCCACCCACATCCGGGCGAAACGCTCGTCATCGATCAAACCGGCGGCTTCGAGACGGTCGAGCACCACCACGGCGACCTCCTCAGGGACCCCCTTCTTGGCCATCGCCCCGGCGAGATCGGACCGGCTGCGATCGCGATCGGTCAACCGGTCCAACGCCACCGTTCGGGCGAACTCCTCCAGTTCGAGGCCCGTCAGTCCTTCAGCGGTGCGCGGTGCCATCAGAAGTCCGCGGCCGACAGCTCACCCTCGTCCGCGGGCGTCGCCGGCTCGTCGACTTTAGCCCCGACACCGAGATGCTCCTTGATGCGCTTCTCCAGCTCATTGGCGAGATCGGGGTTGTCGCGCAGGAAGTTGCGCGCATTCTCCTTGCCCTGTCCGAGCTGGTCGCCCTCATAGGTGTACCAGGCACCCGCCTTGCGCACGAAGCCCGCGTCGACGCCCAGGTCGATGAGACTGCCCTCACGGCTGATGCCCTGGCCGTACATGATGTCGAACTCGGCCTGTTTGAAGGGAGGAGCCATCTTGTTCTTGACGACCTTGACCCGGGTGCGGTTGCCGACCATGTCGGTACCGTCCTTGAGGGTCTCGATCCGGCGCACATCCATGCGCACGGAGGCATAGAACTTCAGCGCCTTGCCGCCCGTGGTGGTCTCGGGCGATCCGAACATCACACCGATCTTCTCGCGCAACTGGTTGATGAAGATGGCCGTGGTGCCCGAGCCGTTGATGGCACCGGTCATCTTGCGCAGTGCCTGGCTCATCAGCCGGGCCTGCAGTCCCACATGGCTGTCACCCATCTCACCGTCGATCTCCGCGCGGGGCACCAAGGCGGCGACCGAGTCGATGACGATGATGTCCAGGGCGCCTGAACGCACGAGCATGTCGGCGATCTCGAGTGCCTGCTCACCCGAATCCGGCTGCGAGATGAGGAGGGCATCGGTGTCGACCCCGAGCTTGCGCGCGTAATCCGGGTCGAGGGCATGCTCGGCATCAATGAAGGCCGCGACCCCGCCCGCGCGCTGGGCATTGGCGACGGCATGCAGCGCGACGGTGGTCTTGCCCGAGGACTCCGGACCGTAGACCTCGACGATGCGACCTCGTGGGAGGCCGCCGATGCCGAGGGCCACATCGAGGGCGACGGCACCGGTGGGGATCACCTCGATAGGTGCCTTGGTGCGGTCGCCGAGGCGCATGACCGCGCCACTGCCGTAGGAGCGGGAGATCTGGGCGATCGCATTGTCGAGAGCCTTGTCTTTGTCGCCTTCGGCGCCGACGGGGGCCTTGGACGCGGTGTTCTTGGCCATGAGGTGGGTCCTGTTCTATGTCGTGGGTGGCGGGCCATCTTCGACGGTAGAAGAACCCACTGACATTCCTGAGCCTCATCGACTCGTCTGTGGATGCTGTTCTTCCTCGTCCAGCCTGTGGATCACAGTCTAGGCGAACAGGTGTTCGACCGCGCGCGACACGCCGTCATCCCACGAAGACGCAGAACGGATATCGGTCGGATCGGCGTGGACGCACAGCGGCTCGGCACGACCGGCCGCACCGCGCGTCACCGCTCCGAGGCCGGGAGTTCGAGCACCGCGTGCACGGCACGCCAGACACGCTGCGGGGGCACACCGGCCTCGAGGGCCTCGGCGACCGTGCGGTCACCCAATGAGGCGATCGACTGCTGCGAGGCCCAGGAGGCCGAATAGGCGCTGCCCAGGTGCTGGTCCATCCGCGCCCAGAACTCGCTGTGACGCATCAGGCGGCCGAGACCTCGACCTTGTTCGGGGCGATGGTGGAGACGGTGGCCAGCTCAGCGGCCTCCTCGACCTCCATCAGCGAGCTGACATCCAGCAGAACCTTGCTCAACGGGACGTCCAGGGCGGTCGCCAGCGCCGCCAGCAGTTCGGAACTCGGTTCCTTCTGCCCGCGCTCGACCTCCGAGATGTACCCCAGGCTCACGCGTGCCCGGGCGGATACATCGCGCAGGGTGAGTCCCTGGGCCAGCCGGCGCGCGCGGAGCACCTCGCCGACGAGCTGTCGCATCGTGGTCATGGGCTCCTCCTGACGTGGTCTTCGTCTGTGGTCAACGCGGACCGGAACCCGCTTGTTCCCTCAGCCTAGCGCGCAGCAGTGACAGCGCCGCGTCCACCGCCCCCGAACGGACCTGGTTCCGGTCCCCGGAAAGATGGAGCTCCTCGGCCACCGCGACATCGTCCGGCCCCGCGACGGCGACGAAGACCGTGCCCTGTGCCCGGCCCTCGGAGGGCCCGGGACCGGCCACACCGGTCGTGCCGACGCCCCATGCCGCGCCGAGCTCGCGGCGCGCGCCCGAGGCGAGCGCGGTCGCGACCTCCGCGCAGACGGTGCCCCGTTCCTCGATCAGATCGGCCGACACGCCGAGCAGCGTGGACTTCATCTCCGGCTGATAGGCGACGATCCCGCCGCGGACGACCTCCGAAGCACCCGGGGGATCGACCAGGACAGCGCATACCAGACCACCGGTCAGCGACTCGGCGGTGGCTACGTGCTGGCCGGCGGCGATCAGCGACGCGATGATCTCCTCGGCCTTCACCGCGCTGCCGCCTTGGCTAGCCGGCGCGCCTCCACGACGTAGTGGGCGCCCGTGACGACCGTGACGATCACCGTGCCCGCCATCACGCCGTGGGTCGCCCAGCGGAGCAGATCGGAGACGAGATTGCCCCACAGCTCGAAGGGCAGCAGATATCCGCCGATGGCGAATGCCTGCAGGACCGTCTTGAGCTTGCCTCCGCGACTCGCCGGCATCACCACGCCGCGACGTACCATGAAGAATCTCATGAGGGTGATGCCCCACTCGCGCACGAGCATGAGGATCGTGACCGTCCAGAAGAGCCAGTGGTCGAAGATGATCGCGAGCCCGACGAAGGCCATACCGGTGAGTGCCTTGTCGGCGATGGGATCGGCGATCTTGCCGAAATCGGTGACCAGCCCGTGCTTACGCGCCAGGTCACCGTCGATCTTGTCCGTCGCCATGAGTGCCACGAACGCGACCCACGACCAGACCCTCAACCACTCGTCCTGTCCGCCGTCGACGAGCAGCAGCCAGCCGAACAGCGGGACGCCGAGAATCCGGATCACCGTCAACACATTCGCGATGTTGAGGTTGCTCGGCGGCGCACCATCGGTCTCGGTCATGTCCTTCAGTATGGAGCACGTCGGAAGCCCTCAGCGTGCCCGGGCGCCCTGGTCCGACGAACCCCGTCTCCCTGCTGCGGGCGGTGGAGAGGCGCCCGTCCCGGCCGTGAGCGGTGGGACAGCGTCGGTCTGATCCTGGAACGGACGCTCACGCACCGCTCGCGAAGGAGAACCGATGCCCCGTCACGCCCTGGTCGGGGACTCAGCCGGCCTGGATACTGGCGAGCATGTCGGGAAGGTCATCGGGCTTGACGAGCACATCGCGCGCCTTGGAGCCCTCACTCGGACCGACCACGCCGCGGCTCTCCAGGATGTCCATCAGACGACCCGCCTTGGCGAAACCGACGCGCAGCTTGCGCTGCAGCATCGAGGTCGAGCCGAACTGTGTGTTGACCACCAGCTCGACCGCCTGCAGCACCAGATCCATGTCATCGCCGATGTCATCATCCAGCTCACGCTTGGCCTGTTGGGGAACCGTCACGTCCTCGCGATACGAGGGCTTGAGCTGCTCCTTGCAGTGCTCGACGAGGGTCTGGATCTCACTCTCGTTGATCCACGCCCCCTGCATACGCATCGCCTTGTTCGCGCCCATCGGCAAGAAGAGGCCGTCACCCTGGCCGACCAGCTTCTCGGCTCCCGGCTGATCGAGGATGACCCGGCTGTCGGCGAGCGAGCTCGTCGCGAAGGCCAGACGGCTCGGGACATTGGCCTTGATCAGGCCCGTGACGACATCCACGCTGGGACGCTGTGTGGCCAACACCAAGTGGATACCGGCGGCGCGCGCCAACTGAGTGATGCGCACGATCGAGTCCTCCACATCGCGGGGAGCGACCATCATGAGGTCAGCGAGCTCGTCGACCACGACCAGCAGGTAGGGGTAGGGCGCTAGCACCCGCTCGCTGCCCGGCGGCGCCTGCAGCTTGCCCGAGGAGACTGCCTTGTTGAAGTCGTCGATGTGCCGATACCCGAAGGCCGCGAGATCGTCATACCGAAGATCCATCTCACGGACGACCCATTGCAGGGCCTCAGCGGCCTTCTTCGGATTGGTGATGATCGGCGTGATGAGATGCGGGATGCCCTCATAGGCCGTCAACTCGACGCGTTTGGGATCGACGAGGATCATCCGTACCTCATCGGGCGTCGCTCGCATGAGCAGCGAGCTGATCATGGAGTTGACGAAGCTCGACTTGCCCGAACCCGTGGCTCCCGCGACGAGCATGTGGGGCATCTTGGCGAGATTCGCCAGCACGAAACCGCCCTCGACATCCTTGCCGAGCCCGATGACCATCGGGTGATGGTCGCCTCGCGCCTTGCTCGATCGCAGGACATCACCGAGCGAGACCATCTCCTTGTCGACATTGGGGATCTCGATACCGATCGCCGACTTTCCGGGGATCGGGCTGAGAATGCGCACCTCATTGGAGGCCACGGCATAGGAGATGTTCTTGCTGAGCGCGGTGACCTTCTCGACCTTGACGGCCGGGCCGAGCTCGACCTCATAGCGCGTGACCGTCGGTCCGCGCGTGTACCCGGTGACCGTCGCATCGATCTTGAACTGTTCGAGCACCTCGGTGAGGCGGCCGACCACGGCATCGGAAGCCGAGCTACGCGCCTTAGGCGGCGTGCCCTCACGCAGGACAGTCGGATCGGGGAGCGTGTAGACGATGTCTCCCGAGAGGGCCAGTTGCTCGGCACGCACCGGTATCGGCTCGATGGGCTTGTCCGCCGCCGGAACGGGCGGCGGCGCCATGGACTCCTCGTCCGTCTCCGTCACCGGGAAGGGGGCCGGCTCGTCGATATCGTGCCCGGCGGCAATGTCGATCGCATCGGGCTCAGCGGGGCCCTCTACGAGGGGATTCTCGTAGGGCTCGTCGGCGTTCTCGAAGCTGGTGCGGGGGTGGCGCTTGCGCGCCGGTGTCGCCGCGGCTGCCTCGACGGGGTCGGCATCGCGATGTCGACCGAGGAGACGGTCACGTCCGGCGCGCAGCCGATCCGGCACTGCGTACAGGGGCGTCCCAGTCACCACGAGCACCCCGAAGATGGTTAGCAGCACCAGGAGCGGCGCCACCACGAAGGGGCTCTTGAGCAGATCGATGAGGATCGCGGAGAAGAGGAAACCGATCGCTCCTCCGGCCTCCCCCATGCTGCCCGCACCGTCGCCGGGGCGTGGAACGTCATGGGCGAGATGGACGAGTCCGAGCACGCCGCCGCAGATCGCGCTCCAGCCGATCACCTGCCGCCCGACGGGACCGTTCCGATCAGGATGACGCAACGTGCGCCAGGCGATGACGACCAGGACGATGGGGATCGCCCAGGCGAGGAGGCCGACCGTACCGGTCGCGGCTTGGCGGACTCCCCTGCCCACGGCGCCCGAGACATCCCACCAGACCGCGGCGGCGGTCACGATCGCGATCGCGAGGATCGCGAAGCCGACGCCATCGCGTCGCTGTGCGGGATCCAGTTCCTTGGCGCCCGTGCCGATGCTGCGGGCAACAGCCCCCGTGGCACCGGCGATACCGGACCAGACCGCCCGCACCCCTCGGCCGACGGCCTGCACGGCCGAGCCTGCGGGACTGGGGCCGGAACGCGCAGCGGACTTGGGCGCAGGCTTACGCGCCTGCGGTTTCTTCGCCGCAGGCTTCTTACGGGCCTGGCCTCCGGACGGTCGCTTCTGCGACGGGGAAGACGTTCGGGTCGCCATGTTCCAAGGCTAAACCACGACTCGAGGGTTGCCCGGCTACGACACTCCCTCCCCGAGGGCACGGTGCGCGATCGATCAGCGAAAACACCTCCCGCCGTCGACCCCACACCACCCTCGCACTGCCCGATTCCGGTGTGCGGTGAACCGACAAGGCCCGGGCACACCCGGTTGATCACATCAGCCTGGTGAACCGAGCTGGTTCAGGCGCCGCGGGCGGGATCGCTACCGATGGCGACCCACGAACCGCGGGTCGTGGCACGGGACCGGACGAGCGAGATCACCCCGGGCTCGCCAACACTGGCGCTGAGGAGCGGCGCCGTCACCACATCGGCTCCCAATCGCCCGATACGGCTGGTCGCCTGCGACATCGTCAACGCATAGATCGAGACCACCACCCGTCGCTGATACGCCCGGGCGATGTCGATCGCCTCCGCCAGTTCGGGCCCGCTCATGTCGCCGGCGACGTGCACACGACCACCCCACACCGCGCTGAGCAGTCGTGCCGCCTTCGCGATGTCGTGCCGAGCGCGCGCTGAGCCCGCGGGACCTGCCGCGAGCACGATGGAGTCACCCGGACGGGCCCCAGCCTCGATCAGTCTCCGCACACCGAGCTCGGCGAGCAGCCAGTCCGGGCCGATCGGCGCGGCCACGGTGACACCCGGCAGCGCGGAGGCGAGGTGCCGCAGTCGCGCCGTGACCTCCTCGTCATGCCAGAGCGTCAACGGCACGACGATGCGCCGACCCGGCAGCTGAGCTACCACCTCGGCGACGTCCGGGTGCTGGGTACCGACGAAGGCGTCGACGACGTCGAACTCCCGCGTCTCACGCCGGACTCCGTGCACCACAGACGCCAGTGCGGCGCGACCCGCGTGTGTCTCGACGCCCTGCGCGCACACCACCAAGGTGGCTCTCGTCATCGCTCGTCCCCGATCGGTGCGGCCCGGGTGGCCGCCTCCCGACCAGCCTGACGAGCGGCTGTTTCGCCGAGGTTAAGCGTGGTGACGGAACCGGTTACGAACCGAGAACAGCCGGCTCAGGCCTCGAGGACGATCGGCACGATCATCGGCCGCCGGCGGAGCGTTCGCCCGGCATACGACCCGAGGACCCTTCGCATGACCTGCTGCAGCTGACGGGGATCGCGCGTTCCGTCACCGAGCGCCTCCTCGATGGCCGTGATCAGCTTCGACCGGACGCCGTCGAAGACGGCGTCGTCCTCTGCCAGGCCGCGAGCGTGGATGTCCGGTCCGGTGATGATCTTGCCGTTCGTGGAGTCGATCACGACGACGGCGGAGACGAATCCCTCCTCGCCGAGCACTCGGCGATCCTTCAGCTCCGAGTCGGTCAGATCGCCGACGGAGGAGCCGTCGACGTAGACATAGCCGCAGTCCACCGCGCCGACGACCTGCGCGTGGCCATCGATGAGGTCCACCACGTAACCGTCCTCGGCGAGGATGACGTTCGGCACGCCGGTGGCCTCCGCGAGCGCCGCATTCGCGTGCAGATGACGGATCTCTCCGTGGACCGGCATGACATTCTGCGGTCGGACGATGTTGTAGCAGTAGAGCAGCTCACCGGCCGACGCGTGGCCGGAGACGTGCACCAGAGCATTGCCCTTGTGCACGACGTGGGCACCGAGCTTGGTGAGGCCGTCGATCACCCGGTAGACGGCATTCTCATTGCCCGGGATCAGCGACGAGGCCAACAGCACGGTGTCGCCCGGCTCCAGACTCACCTGCTGGTGGCTGCGATTGGCGATACGCGACAGCGCGGCCATCGGCTCGCCCTGGGAGCCGGTGGACATGAGCACCATCTGCTCGGGCGGCGCGGCGTCGACCTTGTCCACCACGACGCCATCCGGCACGTGCAGATAGCCCAGCTCACGGGCGATCTGCATGTTGCGCACCATCGACCGGCCCACGTAGGCGACCTTGCGACCGTGCTTCGCCGCGGCGTCGAGCACCTGCTGCACACGGTGCACGTGGGACGCGAACGAGGCCACGATGATCCGCTTGGTGCTGCGGGCGAACACCGCGTCGATGGCCGGGGTGATCTGGCGTTCGGCGGTCGTGAAACCGGGCACATCCGAATTGGTCGAGTCGGTGAGGAAGAGATCGACCCCCGCCTCGCCGAGCCGCGCGAAGGCCCGCAGATCGGTGATACGGCCGTCGAGCGGCAACTGATCCATCTTGAAGTCGCCCGTGTGCAGGGCCACGCCCGCCGGCGTCTTGATCGCCACGGCGAGGGCATCGGGGATGGAGTGGTTGACCGCGACGAATTCGCACTCGAAAGGCCCGAAGGAGAGCACGTCTCCCTCTGAGACGATGTGCTTGGGCACCTGCTTGAGGCGGTGCTCCTTCAGCTTGGGCTCGAGGAGGGCCAGGGTGAGCTTCGAGCCGATCACCGGGATGTCGCCGCGCTCGCGCAACAGGTACGGGACCCCGCCGATGTGGTCCTCGTGACCGTGGGTCAGCACGATGCCGACGACATCGTCGAGCCGATCGCGGATGGGACCGAAGTCGGGCAGGATCAGGTCGACTCCAGGATGCTGCTCCTCGGGGAAGAGCACGCCGCAGTCGACGATCAGCAGCTTGCCGCCGAACTCGAAGACGGTCATGTTGCGGCCGATCTCGCCCAGGCCGCCGAGCGCGATGACGCGCAGGGCATGGGGGGCGAGCGGTGGAGGCGGGCCCAGCTCGGCGTGCATGTGACTCATCGGCTCACCTGCCCAAAGCCGCGGGGCGCACGCGATGTGCGGCTCGTCTCCGTGTCCGTCGTTCGTTCGGTCATCCAGTTCCTCACGTATCAGTCGAGCAGGCCGGCTGCGGCCAGACCCTCGCGCACGATCGCGATGTCCGACTCGTCGATCGGCGGCAGCGGCGGCCGGACGACGAGCGAGTCGAGGACACCGCGCAGGTGCAGCGCGATCTTGGCCGTCATGGCGCCCTGCGTGTGGGTCATCATGGCCCGCACCAGCGGCACGAGCTCGAGGTTGAGACGGCGCGCCTCGGCCAGGTCACCGGCGTCGACGGCCTCGATCATCGCCCGGTACCGGCCAGCGGCGGCGTGACCGACGACGCTGACGACACCCGCCGCCCCGATGCTGAGCCAGGCGAGGTTCAGCGCGTCGTCACCGGAGTACAGCGCCAGGCCGGTGCTGGACAGCAGCCAGGCGCCCCGTTCCAGGTCACCGACGGCGTCCTTGACCGCGACGACCTCGTCGATCCGATCCAGGATCAGGTAGGTGTCCTCGGCGATCGCCATCCCTGTCCGTCCCGGGATGTCGTACAGCATGATCGGCGTGCCCTCACCCGCGGAGGCCACGGCTTCGACGTGCTGCACGAAGCCGCGCTGAGGCGGCTTGGAGTAGTACGGCGTCACCAGCAGCAGCCCGTGCGCACCGGCCCGAGCGGCCTGCTCGGAGAGTTCGATCGAGTGGCGGGTGTCGTTGGTGCCCACCCCGGCGATGACGGTCGCCCGATCGCCGATGGCGTCGAGGACGGCTCGCAGCAACTCCCCGTCCTCGGCCACCGTCGTCGTGGGTGATTCGCCGGTGGTGCCGGAGACCACGATCCCGTCGTTGCCCAGGTCGACCAGGTGAGAGGCCGCCTTCTGTGCCGCGTCCAGGTCGAGCTTGCCGTCGGCCGTGAACGGCGTGACCATGGCGGTCAGCACGCGGCCGAACGGAGCGGACGACGAGGCGAGCGGCGAAGTCATGCTCCGAGGCTACCGCTTGGTCCGCCGTGGGCGCCGTGCAGGATCACCCGAGCAGGATCGCCAGTTGCCGCGATTGCGCGACGAGGTTGCCCTCGCTGTCCCACAGCTCGCAGTCCTCCTCGTGGTACCCGTCGCTCACGTGCCGCGTGAACAGTCGGGTCGCGATCCAGCCCGGTGCCGGGAGCCGGCGCAGATGCACCGTCAACTGCACCGTCATCGATCCACTCTCGCCGATCTCCATGACCGCCGGGGCGAACGAGTCACAGAGCAGCGCGAGGGCCGGGAAGTCGATCTCCCGCCCTCCACGCAGTCGTTGCCACAAGGTCACCGTCGGATCCCCCGAGGGCGCGTCGGTGGCCCACCCTGGTGCCGTCGGGAGCCGGTACTCGACCTGGCCGAAGATGCCGTCGGGAGGCATCCCCTCGGCGATCGGGTCCAGGCACGAGTCCGGCTCGGGCAGGATCGGCGCCTCGGCGAAGTCCTCGCGCCGGGCGCTCTCGTTCCGCGCGCCGAAATTCGCGATGAGGTGGGCCACCTCGGTCCCATCCTGGCCCAACCGTGCCGTGGCGGTCTGCACCCTGCGGCCTGCACGGATCACCTCGGTTTCCAGCTCCGCCTCCCCCACGGCCGGCGACCGCAGATAGCTGACGGCCGCGACGAGGGGCGCACCCGCCTCGGGCACCTCCTCGGCCAGCCCGCGGAGCATGGCGGCCAGCAGATAGCCGCCGTTGGGCTTACCCAAGGGCGTATTCCACCGGTCGGTCAGCGTCAAGCTCCGACGCCCGGCGCCGGTTGGTCGCGAGGAGGTGTCCTCGAGGAAGGTGTCGTCGTTCACGCCGTCATCATGCCCGATCGCCCTGACACTATGTCGTCGTGCTTCTCGTCCGCTCCGATGCGCGCAGCGCGGTGGTGAGGACGATGGCCGCGACGATGCCCACGAGCGGCGGGATCGCGATCTCCCAGTGATCCGAGGCCCAAGCCAGGGCGCTGGCGACGGCGTAGACGCCGAGATTCATGACGTCGAACCGTGGCAGCACCGCACCCTGAGGCATCTGCGAACGACGCCAGCGCGCCAGATAGTCGCCGATGATGACGCCGCCCAGTGGGGGAATGAAAATGCCCAACAGGACCAGGTACTGCACGAGGTGCTGATGCATCCCGGCGAGCGCGAGCACCGTGCCGATGATCGATCCGCCGATGATGAAGGGCACTTTGCGCGGGCGCTCGAACAACTCGGCGCCGGCCACACCGAAGGCATAGGCGGTGTCCGCATTCGACTTCCACAGATTGCCGAAGAGCAGGAACAGCCCCCAGCCGACGAGACCGAGCTGATAGAGCACCAGGACGAAGTCGCCCTCGCCGAAGGTGATCGCTCCGATCGCGCCGAAGAGGATCATCAGGCCGTTGCCGAACAAGAAGGCGATGAGGCACGCCCACATCGCCTGGGAGCCGCTGCGCGCGAAACGCGTCCAGTTCGGCGCCTGCGTGCCGGCCGAGACGAAGGTCCCGACCACGGTGGTGATGGCCACGGCGGCCGTCATCGAGGTGCTCGGCTCGATGCCGAGGAAGGCATCCCATCCGCCGACCTCGTCCAGTGAGCGGAAGACCACCCAGACCGCCAGGACGAGGATCAGCGGGGTCGCCACGAGCGAGACCCAGTACATGCCGCGGTAGCCGTAGCAGGCGGTAAGGCACATCAGGGCGCTGGAGGCGATCATCACGGCCGCCTTCGCCGCGAAGGACTCCCACCCCATCGCCTGTGCGGTGAGCTCGCCGACCGTGCCGATGATGACGCCATACCAGCCGATCTGGGTGCCGCCGAGGAGGACCGAGGCGAGCTTGGATCCTCGGGTGCCCAGGCTGTAACGCGCCATGACCACGGTGGTGAGACCCGTCCGGGCGCCGATCCAGCCCAGCAGCACCACATAGGTGCCGAGGATGATCGATCCCAGGGCGATCATCAGCAGCAGATCGCCGAAGCTGAAGGCGATGCCCAGCTCGGCGCCTGCCAGCATCGTCGGCGTGAACACCGTGAATCCCAGGAGCACGACCGCCAGCGAGAAGAAGGTCTTGCGCGCATGCGGAGGGACGGGTGTGACGGGGTAATCCGGATCGACGGCTCCTCCGTCGGCCGGTTCGGCGCTCTGACTCATCGCACGACCCCCGCGGTTTGTACCGAGGTGTGCTCCCTATTCGTCAACGGAGCCCTCCCTCGGTCGACGAGCTGGGAGCACATCTCGGTCCGGGGCGCGCTCATGCTTCCTCCCCGATGTCCTCGGCCCACAACTCCGGACGCTCCGCGAGCATCTTCTCCATCAGAGCCCGGCACGCGGGGTCGTCGGCGACGACGATCTCCTTGCCGAAGGAACGCAACCAGTCCTCGCTGGCCTGGAAGTTGCGGTTCTCGCCGATCACGATCCGAGGGATCTCGTACATGACCGCCGTGCCGGCGCACATATAACAGGGCGAGAGGGTCGTATAGAGGACGCTCTCGCGGTAGACGCGAGCAGGGAGGCGTCCGGCATTCTCGATGCAGTCGGTCTCCCCGTGACGGATCGCGCTGTTCATCTGGAAACGCCGGTTGCGGCCCACGGCGAGCACCTCGTCGCCGCGGACTAGCACCGATCCGATCGGGACTCCGCCTTCGTCCCAGCCGATCTGAGCTTGCTCGATCGCCAGATCGAGGAAACGGCGGTCGTCATCGGTCAGGGTCATGAAAACGCTCCTTTAACAAGACAATGAGATCTAGATCACTTCATCAGTGGACTCCCCGGTGGTCAAAGGACAATCTGTCACGTTGAGGTCCTAGGCTGTTGGACACCACGTCTCAGGAGGCCTTCATGCTCGCATCGCTCGCCGAGGTACTGCGGCTCCCCTCGTTCCGGGCCGCGGGCGCCACGGTGCTGACCGGGGACGCCGACTCCATCGACATCCGCTGGGTGCACTCCTCGGAGGTCTACGAGATGAGCGGCCTGCTCGCCGGGGGCGAGCTCCTGCTGACGACCGGGCTGGGGCTCCACGGTGCCGATACCGAGCAGCTGGACGAGTACGTGAGCTCCCTGGCCCGCGCGGGATGCGCGGCCCTCGCCCTCGAGCTCGGCCGGTCCTTCCTGGATCCGCCGGAGGCCATGGTCGACGCGGCTCGTCGCGCCGGGCTGGCCTTCCTGGTGTTCCCGCGGATCGTCCCCTTCGTGCGGATGGTCGAGGACTTCCACGAGCTCGCCGTCCGTGCCCGCATCGGTGCCGCGGACGAGGACGCCGGGTGGGCAGGGCTGCTCGACCTCGTCGTCGAAGGCGCGGGTCCCCAGGCCGTGCTCGACCAACTGGCCCGGATGGCTGGGTGTGCCGCGGAGTTGCTCGACCCCGATGGCCATGTCGTCGAGCAGAGCCGCATCAGCACCGTGCGCCTGCACGACGGAGCGGGCGCCAGCGCCCAACTCCGGAGTCGCCACCGGATCCTCGGGACCGTGCGACTGCTGTGCGGCACACCCGATGCCCGACTCGAGCGGCTCGCCGACCGCGCCGCCACGGCGCTCACCCTCGAGCTCGCCCGATATCGCGATGTCGGCTGGCGACCTACCCTGTCCCAAGCCCTCCTCAGCGATCTCAATGCCGGAGCGCTGCTGTCACACGATGAGATAGCCGGCCGCCTGGAAGGGGCCGGGCTGATCACGTCCGGACGGAACATCACAGCGATCGCCGTCGATCCCCACGCGGACCCCGGCGCCTGCCTCAGCCGAGTCGAGGCGGACTGGCCGGCACTCACGGGATCGCTCGCTGCGGGGACCCTCGGCCACCTCGTCGTGGTCCTGCTCAGCGTCGGCCCCAGCACCACGCCGCGCCGCCTGCGCGAGCTGCTCCGCGAGGGACACCAGGCCCTGGCGACCAGCGGCGTCGACGTCACCATCGGCGCGGCCATGCCCTGCGAGCGCCTGACCGATCTTCCATCGGCGCTCCACACGGCCCGCGATGTCGTGCGCTTGGCCGATGCCCGGGCGGGCGATACGCGAGTGCTGCTAGCGCGCGATGTCGGTGTGCAACGCCTCGTGGCCGGAGGGCTCAGCGCCGATCGCATCGACGCCCTCGTCGCAGAACAGCTCGGCCCGCTCCTCGCCTCAGACCGCCGGACTCAGGGATCGCTGGTGAGCACACTCGACGCGTACCTCGCGCTAGGACGGTCCAAGACACTCGCGGCGCAGCGCCTCGGCATCCGCCGTCAGTCCCTGTACGCCCGCCTGGAGAGGATCGAGACCTCGCTCGGCATCTCCCTGGAGGACGCCGAGTCCGTGCTGGGCCTGCATGTCGCCCTCGTGGCGTGGCGACTGCGCACCGGCATCGATCCCGCCGTCGGCGTCAGTCCCGGTGGCGCGCGTACGTGACGATCTCGTAGCCGTCGTACTGTTCACGCTGCACCGGCCGCCAGCGATCCTCGATCGGAGCGAACCAGGCATCGCCCTCGGGCGACTGGGCGACGTGGGTGACCACAAGACGATCGACGACATCGGCATCCCGCGCGGCCTCGTACACCTGCGCGCCGCCGATGATGAAGGCGTCGTCGTCGATATCGTGGGCAAGGCTCAGCGCCGCATCCAGGTCATGGACGACGCGGACCTCCTCGTGCCCGGGGTCCCAGGACTCGTCGCGGGTCAGCACGATCGACGTACGCCCCGGCAGTGGTCGTCCGATCGAGTCGTAGGTGGCCCGGCCCATGACGAGGGGATGACCCCAGGTCAACTCCTTGAACTGGACTTGATCGCCCGTCCGTGGCCACGGCATCCCACCGTCGCGGCCGATCACGCCGTTGGCGCCGATCGCCACCACCAGCGTGGTGCGAGGCAGCCGCTCGTCGTTCATACGGCGACGGGGGCCTTGATCGCCGGATGCGGATCGTAGCCCACCACCTCGACCGACTCGATCGCGAAGTCCTCGATCGAACGGACCGAGGGATCGAGCTGGAGCCGGGGCAGCGGACGCGGCTCGCGCGTGAGCTGCTCGCGCGCCTGGTCGAGGTGATTGAGGTACAGGTGGGCATCGCCGAGCGTGTGCACGAAGTCGCCGACCTCCAGGCCGGTGACCTGGGCGACCATATGCGTGAGCAAGGCGTAGGAGGCGATATTGAACGGCACGCCGAGGAAGACATCGCCCGAGCGCTGATAGAGCTGGCACGAGAGCTTGCCATCGGCCACATAGAACTGGAAGAAGGCATGGCACGGGGCCAAGGCCATCTGGTCCAGATCGGCGACATTCCAGGCGCTCACCAGGTGGCGCCGCGAGTCCGGGTCGCTCCGCAGGTTCTCGATCACGCGGGCGAGCTGGTCGATGTGCCGGCCGTCGGGGGCCGGCCATGAACGCCACTGATGCCCGTAGACGGGGCCGAGGTCGCCCTTCTCGTCGGCCCACTCGTCCCAGATCGAGATCCGGTTCTCATGGAGATAGCGCACATTCGTGTCACCGGAGATGAACCAGATCAGCTCCCCCACGACCGAGCGCAGATGCACCTTCTTGGTGGTGACGAGGGGAAAGCCCTCGGAGAGGTCGAACCGCAGCTGATGCCCGAACACGCTGAGCGTGCCGGTACCGGTGCGATCGGACTTCTCGGTGCCATCGTCGAGGATGCGCTGAACGAGATCGAGGTAGGCCCGCATGGCACTCAGCCTACCGCTCGGCGACGACGTTCCGACCGCCTCACGCGCGCGCCGTGGAATACTGAGCACCCACCGAGGAGAGGAACCCATGGACGAGCGCCACGCCCCGCAGGTCCGGCAACTGCGCGGCCTCGTCATCACCCAGCTGGTCACCACCAGCGTCTTATCCGCCATCCTCGCGCTCGCCCTCGGCGGCACGGCGGAGCCCTTCCCTCCCCTCTGGGCCCTCGGCGGACTCGCGGCCGTCCTGGTCGCCGCCGTCGTGAACGTCGAGAGGTCGTGGACGCGGATCCCGCCTCTCCCGGCCGGCCTCGACGCCGACACGGCGCTGGGAGCCTCGCTCGCGCACTACCAGCGTCACCTCGCGCGAGCCCTCTTCGTGCTGGAGATCCCGCTCCTGCTCGCGATCCTCTACGCCTTCGTCATGTCCTACGGCGGTTGGCCGGTGATCGTCCTCGCCATCGCGACGGTCGTGGTGATCGCCGTCGAGACCTGGCCGACGGTGCGCAACACCACACGGGTGGCCACCGCGCTGGAGGCCGACGGCACTCCGTCGGGACTGGTCGAGGCCTTCGACTCGTGATCCTCGGCCGGTCGGCCGTGTGACAGACTCGGAACCATGACCGAGCCCACGCCGTCGGGTCGCGACGCGCTACGCACCCTGCTGATGTCACTGCTGACCGCGCCGGTCTTCATCCTCATCGCGGTCTTCCTCATCGTCGGCGGTATCAGTGACCACGAACTCCCCCCGGTGCTGCTCACCGTGGGTCTACTGGCACTCGTCGCAGCAGCGGTCGGGCTCGCGCGCTTTCTGGGTGCCCAGCTGCCGGCCATCGCGATCGGGACCCCCCGTGACGAGGCCATGGCGCGGGCGCTCGGAGCCTTCCGCGCCAATGTGATGGTGCGGTACGCCGTCTTGGAGGCGCCCTTGTTGATCGGCGTCGTCGTGAGCTTCCTCGTCGATCACGGAGCCTGGCCGCTGCTCATCGCCGGTGTGCCGAGCATCGTGGCGATGTTCGCTCTGCTCTGGCCCTCCCAGGCATCCTTCGAGCGGGCGGAGCGCCGCCTCGACCGCGATGGCGGTAGATCCTACCTGCGCGAGGCGTCGTGAGCGGGACCCGCGGATGACGACTGCGGATGTCAGCGCGAGACTCGCCTGGCCCGATGACGTCGAGGCGATCGCTGCGCTCCAGGCCGAGTCCTGGCGCGAGAGCTTCACCGATGTGCTGGGTGACCAGCTCGACTCCCTGCGCCCGCACGACCTCGCCGAACGCTGGCGGCAGGTCATCGCCGCTCCCCGCGATGCGCGGCAGCGGGTCATCGTCGCGCTCGAGAGGGCGACGGTCCGCGGTTTCGCGCTCGTCCACCCCTGCCACGACGAGGATGCCGACCGGGTCGCCGATGGAGAGATCGGCGAGTTCGTGATCGACTCCGAGCACCGCGGGCAGGGCCATGGATCGCGGTTGCTGCAGGCCTGTGCCGACACCTTGCGCGCGGATCGGTTCACCCGGGCCGTCTGGTGGCTGGGCTCCACCGACGACACCACGCGGGCCTTCGCGACGGCCGCGGGGTGGGCCGCCGACGGCGCACACCGCGAGCTGGCGGCCGAGACCGGTGCGACCCTCCGACAGGTCAGGCTGCACACGGGGCTGGCGTGAGCACTGCTTCGTCCGACCGCGCGATCATCACCGACTCATTGGGCGTGGGTCTCGCCACGGGAGCCTATGGGGTCTCCTTCGGCGCGCTGGCGACCGCCGCCGGGATGAGCATATGGCAGGCCTGTGCGATGTCACTGCTGATGTTCACCGGTGCCTCGCAGTTCGCCTACGTCGGGGTCATCGCCTCCGGGGGCTCTCCGCTCGCGGGGGCCGTCACCTCGGTGCTGCTCGGCGGGCGCAATCTCTTCTACGGGTTGAGCCTCGCCCGGTTGCTGGACGTCCGGGGCTGGCGACGACCGCTCGCCGCGCAGCTCGTGATCGACGAGTCGACGGCCATGGCCGTCACCCGCCCGACGGCGCACCAGGCTCGGCTGGCGTTCTACTGGACGGGTGGCGCGGTCTTCGTGCTGTGGAACCTGTTCACCTTCCTGGGGGCGCTCGCCGGCACCGCGATCGGAGACCCGCGCGACTTCGGGCTGGACGCGGCCGTCGGAGCCGCCTTCCTTGCGCTGCTGTGGCCACGACTCGACTCGGCGATCACGCGGGGGGTCGCGATCCTCGCCGCCGCGATCGCCCTCGGGCTCGTGCCCCTCTCTCCCGCCGGCGTTCCGATCATCGTCGGTGGCGGCCTCGCGCTGCTGGCCGGACTGCTGCTCCAGAAACGGGCTGGGGCTCACGATGACTGAGCTGTGGATCGGGCTCCTGCTCACCGCAGCGGGCTGCTACGTGCTGAAGCTCGCCGGGCTGTCGCTTCCCGCCCGGGTCCTCGACCACCCGTGGACCGTGCGAGCCGCCGCTCTGATCCCGGTCGCGCTACTCGGTGCTCTGGTCGCGGTGCAGGTGGTCGGCGACGGCAGCGCCCTGACGATCGACGCTCGTATGCTGGCTCTGGTGGTGGCGGGAGTTCTGCTGTGGTGGCGGATGCCCTTCCTGGTGGTCGTCGGCGCGGCTGCCGCCAGCGCCGCCTTCCTCCGCCTCCTCACCTGACCTCCGGTCCACGCGCACCTCCCGGGCCGAGCCAGCACCTCCCGGGCCGAGATGTGGCCGCTTGTGGCCCCTTACTCAGTAGTAGAACGGGCCACAAGCGGCCAAAAGTGGGTCAGGTCAGGTGGGGTCGTCGCCGACGCGGACGAGGAGCTTGCCGAAGTTGCGACCGGCGAGGAGACCGCGGAAGGCCTCGGGGGCCTGGTCGAGGCCCTCGACGATGTCCTCGCGGTACCGCACGCGGCCATCGCCCACCCACGCGGTCATGTCGCGGACGAAGTCCTCATGGTGACTCTCGATGAACTCATCCTGGATGAAGCCGCGGATCGTGAGCCGGTCCACCAGGATCCGATGAAGGAAGTCGGGTGCCAGCCGGTCGGCATCTGCGAGACCGTCGACCGCGTTGTACCCCGAGATCACGCCACATACCGGCATGCGCGCGAAGGGATTGAATCGATCGATCACGGCATTGGTCACCCGACCGCCGACATTCTCGAAGTACACGTCGACGCCATCGGGCGTCGAGGCGGCCAGCTGGTCCACGAAGTCCGGAACGCGGTGGTCGACTGCGGCGTCGAAACCGAAGTCGTCGACCAGCGCCCGACACTTGTGCTCTCCCCCGGCGATGCCGACCGCACGAGCACCCTTGACCCGTGCGATCTGGCCGACGGCCGAGCCCACGGGTCCGGTCGCCGCCGCCACGACCACGGTCTCACCGGCCTGCGGACGTCCGATCGCCAGCAGTCCCGCGTACGCGGTGAATCCGGGCATGCCCAACACCCCGAGCGCCGTCGTGATCGGCACAGCGGACGGATCGAGCTTGCGGGTGTGTTTGCCCGGCACCACCGCATGCGTCTGCCACCCGGTGAACGCGAGGACGATATCGCCGACCGACCGGCGATCCGAAGCCGATTCGACCACCTCACACACCGTCTGCCCGAGCATGAGGTCGCCGATCTCCAACGGCTGCGCATAGGACTTCGCGTCGCTCATCCGGCCGCGCATATAGGGATCCAACGACAGGTAGATCGTGCGCAGCAACACCTGTCCGTCCTGCAACGGCGGGAGGTCGCGCGTGGTGAACTCGTAGTCGTCATCGACCGGCTCCCCCACCGGTCGGCGGGCGAGGCGGATCTGTCGCGTCTGCACGAAGTGCTCCTGAATCAGTCGGTGAGGCCGAGGACGGAGTCCAGGCCGACGGTGACGCCGGGATGGTCGGCCACCGTTCGTAGAGCGGCCACCACCCCCGGCATGAAGCTCTCCCGGCTCGACGAGTCGTGCCGGATGCTGAAGATCTCCCCTGGATCGCCGAAGAGCACCTCCTGGGACGCCGTGAAGCCCCGGGCTCGCACCGCGTGGACGGGGATGCCCGCCACCGTCGCGCCGCGGGCACCGTCAGGGTCGATCGTGGTCGCGTCCGGCAGTGCGGCCGAGCCAGCCTCGGCACGTGCCGCGGCGATCATCTCGGCGGTGCGGACCGCCGTCCCCGACGGGGCATCGACCTTGTCCGGGTGGTGCATCTCGATGACCTCGACGGACTCGAAGAAGGGCGCCGCGAGGGCCGCGAATCGCATCATCAGCACGGCACCGATCGAGAAATTGGGCACCACGAGGATGCCGACACCCGCGTGGTCGGCGGCCAGCTCGCGCAGCTGCGCGACTTTGTCATCGCCGAATCCGGACGTGCCGATCACGACGTGGACGCCGTGTTCCACACACCATCGCACCTGATCCATCGCGGCATCAGGGGTCGTGAACACCAGCGCGGCCTCGGCACCGGACTCCGCGAGCGTCTCGATCGAGTCGTCCTTGTCCACCGCGGCCACCAGATCGAGGTCGTCGGCTGCCTCGATCGCGTTGACCGATGTCGATCCCATGCGTCCTCGGGCACCCAGCACAGCCACTCGTGTCATGACTCGATCGTAGGAGCGGGCGGGGCAGGAACGTCGGGCGGGTAGGCGAATCGGTGTGAGCGGTAGAGCATCAACCTCATCGGCTCCGGGAAAGGTTGACGCGTACCTTCACAGTCCCGGAAGGGTTGATGGTCTACTGCCGCCTAGGAGACACCCGGGGACGCGACGACGCCCCGGCAGCGAGTGCCGGGGCGTCGTCGTGGGACGAGGAGATCAGGCCTCGGCCGGAGCCTCCGCCTCGGCCGACTTCTCGACGACCGGGATGAGCGAGAGCTTGCCTCGATCGCCGACCTCGGCGATCTCGACCTGGATCTTCTGGCCGACCGAAACGACGTCCTCGACATTGTTGACGCGCTGGCCGTCGTTCAGGTCGCGGAGCTTGCTGATGTGCAACAGTCCATCCTTGCCCGGCAGCAGTGAGATGAAGGCGCCGAAATCGACCGTCTTGACGACCGTGCCGAGGTAGCGCTCGCCGACCTCGGGCATCGTCGGATTGGCGATCGCGTTGATGGCGCTCTTGGCCGCATCCGCCGCGTCGCCGCCCTCGGCACCGATGTAGACGGTGCCGTCGTCGTCGATCGAGATCTTGGCGCCCGTGTCGTCCTGGATCTGGTTGATCATCTTGCCCTTGGGGCCGATGACCTCGCCGATCTTGTCGACCGGAACCTTGATCGTGATGATGCGCGGGGCGTGCGGACTCATCTCGTCGGGCTCGCTGATCGCCTCGGCCATGACATCGAGGATCGTCAGACGAGCATCGCGCGCCTGCGTCAGGGCACCGGCGAGCACGTCGGCGGGGATGCCGTCGAGCTTGGTGTCCAGCTGCAGCGCGGTGACGAACTCCCGCGTACCGGCGACCTTGAAGTCCATGTCGCCGAAGGCATCCTCGGCGCCCAGGATATCGGTGAGCGTGACGTACTGCGTCTGCCCATCGACCTCACCGGAGATGAGGCCCATCGCGATGCCCGCGACCGGGGCGCGCAGGGGCACACCGGCATTGAGCAGCCCCAGGGTCGATGCGCACACCGAGCCCATCGAGGTCGAGCCATTGGAGCTGAGGGCCTCGGAGACCTGGCGGATCGCGTACGGGAACTCCTCGCGCGTCGGCAGCACCGGGATCAGAGCACGGCCGGCCAGAGCGCCGTGACCGATCTCACGGCGCTTCGGCGAACCCACACGACCGGTCTCGCCGGTCGAGAACGGCGGGAAGTTGTAGTTGTGCATGTAACGACGCGTCGTCTCGGGGCTCAGCGTGTCGAGCTTCTGCTCGAGGTCGAGCATGTTGAGCGTGGTGACACCGAGGATCTGCGTCTCACCGCGCTGGAACAGGGCCGAGCCGTGCACGCGCGGGATGACGCCGACCTCCGCGCTCAGCTCGCGGATATCGGCCAGACCGCGGCCGTCGATGCGGACCTTGTCGCGGAGGACACGATCGCGCACGAGGGACTTGGTGAGCGAACGCAGCGCAGCACCGAGCTCCTTCTCACGGCCGTCGAAACGATCGGCGAGCCGCTCGACAACCTTGGCCTTGATCTCGGACTCGCGCTCCTCGCGCTCGGCCTTGCTGACGATCGTCAGCGCCTCGCGCATGTCATCACTGGCGATCTCGGCGACGGCCTCGTAGGCATCGTCCTCGTAGTCGAGGAAGACGGGGAAGTCCCGGACCTCCTTGGCAGCGGCATTGGCCAGCTCGGCCTGGGCCTCACAGAGCTGGCGGATGAACGGCTTGGCTGCCTCGATTCCGCCGGCGACGATCTCCTCGGTCGGCGCCTGGACGCCGCCCTGGACCAGATCCCAGGTGGCCTCGGTGGACTCCGCCTCGACCATCATGATCGCGACATCGTCTCCGGCGACCCGGCCGGCGATGACCATGTCGAAGACGGCGTTCTCGAGCTGGCTGTGGGACGGGAAGGCGACCCACTGGCCGTCGATGAGCGCGACACGGGTCGCGCCGATCGGGCCGTTGAACGGCAGACCGGAGATCTGCGTCGAGGCCGAGGCGGCATTGATCGCCAGCACGTCGTAGGGCGAGTCGGGGTTCAGAGCCATCACGGTGATGACGACCTGGACCTCGTTGCGCAGGCCCTTCTTGAAGGTGGGGCGCAGCGGCCGGTCGATGAGCCGACAGGTGAGGATGGCGTCCTCGCTGGGACGGCCCTCTCGGCGGAAGAATGAGCCGGGGATACGTCCCGCGGCGTACATGCGTTCCTCGACATCGACCGTGAGGGGGAAGAAGTCGAAATGATCCTTGGGATGCTTGCCCGCCGTGGTGGCGCTCAGCAGCATGGTGTCGTCGTCGAGATAGGCGGCGACCGAACCGGCAGCCTGACGAGCCAATAGGCCCGTCTCGAAGCGCACGGTGCGGGTACCGAAGGAGCCATTGTCGATGACGGTCTCGACTTCGTGGACAGTCTGATCGGACATGAGTGTCCTCTCCGCAGGCAAAGCCTGCTGTCAGGACGAGGCGGCCTGACAGGGCCATGTGGCCGATCGCCGGTCTTCGATCGAGGCCCTCGGAACCCAGGGGCTCCGCGGGCCACTACCGAGGACCGAGCGTGACGGGCCGACCTCGTCGGTGGTGTTCAGTTGTGCGAAAGCGGCCGTCCCACGAGGGGACGGCCGCTTCAGCGGGTCAGCGGCGCAGGCCGAGGCGCTCGATCAGCGAGCGGTAACGCTCGATGTCGTTGTTCTGCAGGTAGTTGAGCAGACGACGACGCTGGCCGACGAGCAGCAGCAGACCACGACGGCTGTGGTGATCGTGCTTGTGCTCCTTGAGATGCTCGGTGAGCTGCGCGATGCGCTTGCTGAGCAGCGCGATCTGAACCTCAGGAGAGCCGGTGTCGCCCTCGCTCAGCGCATACTGCTTGATGATCTCGTCTTTGGGCAGCTCTGCGACGGTGGGCGCAGCAGTCTTCTTCGACACTGTTCTCCTCTGGGGTTCACTCGTTGCACGGCGCGCCCGGGCCTGTTCACCGGGGCACTGGAATCCGTGGCCGTTCTGACGGCACCAGCCAGGATAGCAGCGAGTGACGACGGAACGTTAATCGAGAACTCGGCGTGCCGCCGCGACATCGGCTTCCATCTGGACCACGAGCGCATCGACGGAGTCGAAGGCCACCATAGGGCGCAGAGACTCCACGAGCTCCACGCGCACGGCCTCGCCGTAAAGATCGAGATCGTCACGATCGAGCACATAGGACTCCACGCGGCGCCCAGCGACCCCCTCGAAGGTCGGATTGGTGCCGATCGAGATCGCCGCGGGAAGCCGCTCTCTCCCAGCGCGCACCAGACGGCCGGCGTAAACGCCGTCGGGCGGCACGGCGTATGACTCGTCGACCGGGACATTCGCGGTCGGGAAACCCAGCTCGCGGCCACGGCGATCACCGGGAGTGACCGTGCCGCTGATCTCATGCGGGCGTCCGAGGACCGATGCCGCCGCCGCCAGGTCGCCCCCAGCGATCGCCCGGCGTGCGCGGGTGGACGAGAACACCTGCCCGTCACCCGCGAGGACCCAACCTTCGACCGCGAACCCCGCGGTTCGTCCTGCCTCGTGCAAGGTCTCGACGGTGCCCGCTGCACGCCGGCCGAAGCGGAAGTTCTCCCCTACGATCAGCTCCTGGCAGTGCGTCTGGTCGACGATGACGCGGTCGATGAACTCCTGCGGGCTCCATGCCGACATCTCAGCCGAGAAGGCCAGCACCCGCACCTCCTCAGCACCGTGTTCGTGCAGCAGCTCCACGCGCCGGTCGAGGGTGGTGAGTCGCGCGGGTGCCTTGTCGGGAGCCAGGACGGCGACGGGATGGGGATCGAAGGTAACGGCGACCGATGTGGCACCACGGGCCGCAGCTCTGCTCCGGACAGCGGCCAACACCTGCTGATGGCCCCGGTGGACACCGTCGAAGACGCCGATCGTCACCACGCTCGGTCCGCCGATCGGGTCGGTCGATGCCCCTTCGGTCGCTTTCCAGATCGCCACCAGGCCACTGTAGTCACGCACCTCCGGCACCACGGGCCCGGGCCGTACCGAGGTCAGAGCAGCGGCTTGAGGGGCTTGAGCACCCATTCATAGAGACGTCCGACCGCCGCCCGGTGGTGCCAGGCCTCGGCGGTGAGCCGCTCCGCCTTGGAGGCATCCTCGGCGAAGACCTCGCGCATCCCCCGGGCGAATCCCTCGTCGATGATCTCGATGTTGATCTCGTAGTTGCCGGTGAGGCTGAGCCGGTCGATATTCGCGGTGCCGATCGTGCTCCATTCACCGTCGATCGTGGCGGTCTTGGCATGGACCATGTGATCGGAGTAGCGCCAGATCTCCACGCCCGCGTCCAGCAGACGGTTGAAGTAACCCCGGGCCAGGAAGTCCGCGATGACATGGTTCGACACCTTCGGCAGCAGGATCCGCACCTGCACGCCACGCTGCGAGGCGTCGATGAGCGCGTCGAGGATATCGGCATCGGGGATGAAATAGGCGGTCGTCAGCTCGATGGTCTCCTGGGCCCGGTCGATCGCCTCCAGGTACATGCCCCGGATCGGGAAGATCAGCTGGCGCGGGATATTGCGGTGAGCCCGGATCGCCGGGTCCCAGGTCGGCCTGCTGACCTGTTCGATGCGTTCCTTCGGCCGGTGGATGTTCCAGAAGTCGATGAAAGCATTCTCCAGGTCCCACACCGCGGTGCCGCTGAGCGCCAGGTGCGTGTCACGCCACTCGTCCTCATAGAGCTGACCGACGTTGTAGCCGCCCACGAATCCGATGGCGTCGTCGACGACGAGGATCTTGCGGTGGTCACGTCCGTAGTTGCGCGGATTCCAGAAGCGCAGCCCGGCAACCAGCACGGGATAACGCATGACGCGCACCGACGGCTCGAACCGGAAGAAGCTCGGCTTGACGACGAGATTGGCGAAGCCGTCATAGACGACATAGACCTCGACCCCGCGGGCGGCGGCCTCGTTCAAGGCGCGCTTGAACCGACGGCCCATCGCGTCATCCTTGACGATGTAGGACTCGAACAGCACGCGCTGTCGGGCCTGATCGATGGCCGCGAGCATGTCCTCGTACAGCGGTGCCCCGCTGACGTAGACATTGGCCTCATTCGACTCGCCGATCCCGAAGGTCCGCGGCTCCACCCGGGGCAGCGGCCTCGTCCCCTTGCCGCGGATCATCTTGCGGACCTTGGTGGCGGTCATGAGTGATGCCACGGCAGCGACCTGGACCATCAGGAAGCCGACCACGAAACGGCGCAGTACCTGACGAGGAGAAGGGGTCGACCAGGTCATGTCGGCCACCCTATCTGTACTCAGACGTTCCGACCCGAGCGGCCCGAGCCTGACCCGGCCGACTCCGGATCAGACGAACACCGCCAGGGCCCGGGCCGACGCGCCACGCTGCTCGTACAGAGCCAGGAAGTTCCCGTCCGGCCCGAACAGGGCGGTCGGCCCCTCCCCGGCCAGCACGAGTCCTTCGAGCGCCCGGCCGTGACGGGCGAGCCGTGCCTGGTCCTCATCGAGTCTCCGCGCTTCGAAAGCGGCGCGGGCCGCATCGTCGAGACCGATGATGTCGAGCCGCTCCTCCAGCTGGTCCAGGGTGCGGGCCTGGTCGAGCCCGAAGCCGCCCACGCGGGTACGGCGCAGCATCATCAGATGCCCGCCCACTCCGAGCGACGCACCCAGGTCTCGCGCTAGGGCACGCACATAGGTGCCGCTGGAGCAGACGACGCGCACGTCGACATCCGTGGCGCGGTCGCCGGCCCTGACCTCGGTGACCTCGAAGACGGACACCGTCACTGGGCGGGCCGCGAGCTCGACATCCTCCCCCGCGCGTACCCGGGCGTAGGAGCGTCGGCCATCCACCTTGACCGCCGACACCTTCGAGGGCACCTGCTCGACCTCACCGGTGAGCGGGCGGATCGCCGCATCGATCTCCTCGCGGGTGAGTCCCGAAGCGTCCATGGACGCGATGACCTCGCCCTCGGCATCGTCGGTCACGGTCGACTCCCCCAGCCGGATCGTCGCCAGGTACTCCTTGTCGGCGAGCTGCAGATGGCCGAGCAGACGCGTGGCCCGTCCGATGCCGAGCACCAGGACGCCCGTGGCCATCGGATCGAGCGTCCCCGCATGTCCGACCTTGCGGGTCTGCGCGAGTCGCCGCATCCGGCCGACGACATCGTGCGAGGTCCAACCCGTGGGCTTGTCGACGATCACCAGGCCCATGGGTGCGGCGGGCTGCGTCACTCGTCCTCGCGGGTCTTGTACGGGTCGGCATCGCCGGCGTACTCGGCGCCGGCCGCCCGCGCGGCGACCTCTGCATCCGATTCCCTGGCGCGTGCCAGCAGCTCCTCGATCTCACGGGCTTGCTCCGGCACGGCATCGAGGAAGAACTCGATCGTCGGCGTATGGCGCAGTCCAAGCTGCTTGCCCACCTCCGATCGGATCAGACCGGTCGCGCTCGTCAGAGCCGCTGCGGTTCCGTCGCGCTCAGCCTCATCGCCCATGACGGTGTAGAACACGGAGGCGTGCTGACTATCGCCGGTCAGCCGGACATCGGTGATGGTGATGAACCCGATCCGCGGGTCTTTGATCCGTCGCTCGAGCAGCCCGGCGACGATCGTCTTGATCCGGTCGGCGATCTTCGCATTACGTGGACTGGGCATGGTGATCTCTCTCTTCACTGACCCCGTGAGTGTGACGTTTGGACGGCAGAATCAAAGGATTCACCGTCCAAACGTCACACTCAGCGAGTTGGGACCTCAGTCGCGGGGCTTCTCGCGGAGCTCGAAGCTCTCGACGATGTCGCCGATCTTGATGTCGCCGTAGTTGCGCAACACCAGACCGCACTCGAAGCCCTCGCGGACCTCGCTGACATCATCCTTCTCGCGCCGCAGGCTCGACAGGTCGAGGTTGTCGGCGACCACATTGCCATCACGCAGCAACCGCGCCTTCGCATTGCGACGGATCGTGCCGTCGACCACCATGCAGCCCGCGATATTGCCGATCTTGGACGAGCGGAAGATCTCGCGGATCTCCGCCTGACCGAGCTGGTGCTCCTCGTAGATCGGCTTGAGCATGCCCTTGAGCGCCGCCTCGATCTCCTCGATCGCCTGGTAGATGACCGAGTAGTACTTGATCTGGACGCCCTCGCGGTCCGCCATCTCCGTGGCCTTGCCCTGAGCCCGCACGTTGTAGCCGACGATGACGGCATTCGACGCGGTCGCCAGGTTGACATTGGCCTCGGTGATGGCACCGACCCCGCGGTCGATGACCCGCAGGTCGACCTCGTCGCCGACATCGATCTGGCTGAGCGAGTCCTCGAGCGCCTCGACCGAGCCGGAGCTGTCGCCCTTGAGGATGAGCAGCAGCTCGGTGGTCTCACCTTTCTCGACCTCGCGCATGAGGTCCTCGAGCGTACGGCGACCGCTGCGCTTGGCCAGCGCCGCATTGCGCTCACGGGCCTCGCGCTTCTCGGCGATCTGACGGGCGATCCGGTCGTCATCGACGACCATGAAGTTGTCGCCGGCACCGGGCACGGCCGTCAGGCCGAGCACGAGGGCGGGCCGCGACGGCGGCGCCTCCTCGATGCTGTCGCCGAACTCGTCGAGCAGCGCCCGCACACGGCCGAAGGCCGAACCGGCCACGATCGTGTCGCCGACGCGCAGCGTGCCGCGCTGGACGATGACGGTCGCCACGGGTCCGCGACCGCGGTCGAGGTGCGCCTCGATGGCCAGACCCTCGGCGTTCTGATCCGGATTGGCCCGCAGGTCCAAGGACGCATCGGCGGTCAGGACGATGGCCTCCAACAACTGCTCCAGGCCCGTGCCGGACTTGGCCGAGACGTCGACGAACATCGTGTCGCCGCCGTACTCCTCGGGCACGAGCCCGTACTCGGTGAGCTGTCCGCGCGCCTTGCTCGGATCGGCATCGGGCTTGTCGACCTTGTTGACCGCCACGACGATCGGCACACCGGCCGCCTGAGCGTGGTTGAGCGCCTCGACCGTCTGCGGCATGACGCCGTCATCGGCCGCGACCACCAGGACCGCGATATCAGTCGCCTGGGCACCACGGGCTCGCATGGCGGTGAACGCCTCGTGACCCGGGGTATCGATGAAGGTGATCGGACGCTCGACATCGTCGACCTCGGTGGTGACCTGGTAGGCACCGATCGACTGCGTGATGCCGCCGGCCTCCTTGGCCACGACATTGGCATTGCGCAGGGCGTCGAGCAGCTTGGTCTTGCCGTGGTCGACGTGACCCATGACCGTGACGACCGGCGGACGCGGTGCCATGTCGGCATCGTTGCCCTCGTCCTCGCCGAACTCCAGCGAGAAGGACTCGAGCAGCTCTCGGTCCTCGTCCTCGGGCGAGACGACCTCGACGTTGTAGTTCAGCTCCTCACCGAGGATCTGCAGCGTCTCGTCGTTGACCGACTGCGTGGCGGTGACCATCTCGCCGAGGTGGAACAGCACCTGCACGAGCGATGCAGCGTCGACACCGATCTTCTCGGCGAAGTCCGTCAGCGACGCACCGCGCGCAACGCGGACGGTCTCGCCGTTACCCTTGCGGACCCGCACACCGCCGATCGCGGGCGCCTGCATCTGATCGAATTCCTGGCGCTTGGCGCGCTTGCTCTTGCGTCCACGGCGCGGCGGACCGCCCGCGCGTCCGAAGGCGCCCTGCGTGCCACCGCGGCCACCGGGGCCACGACCGCGCGCGGGAGGTCCGGAGAAGCCGCCGCCACCGCCGGGACGGGGAGCGCCACCGCCACCACCGCCGGGACGATTCCCGGCACCGGGACGGCCTCCACCCGGTCGCCCGCCGGGGCGACCACCCTGACGCGCATCGGGGCCGCCGACCGCGGAACGCTTGGGCATCATCGCGGGATTGGGACGCGGCATGCCGCCCGGACGGGGCGCACCGGCACCGTCGCCCTGACCTTGACCGCGTCCGGCCGGCGGACGCGGCGGACGATCCTGTTGCATGCCCTGCTTGGACGAGAACGGGTTGTTACCGGGGCGAGCGCTGCCCGATCGCGGACCCGGACGCGGACCACCCGGCTTGGGGCCACCGGGACGGGGTCCCGGAGCCGGCGCGCTGGGCGCGGGAGCGTCAGCCTCCGGCGGCTTGGGCGCGGCAGGACCCGGCTTGGGAGCCGCGGGGCCGGGCTTGGGCGCGGCAGGACCCGGCTTCGGTGCCGCCGGACCCGGCTTGGGTGCGGCGGGTGCGCTGCTCTCGCTCGCGATGCTCTCCTGCTGAGGCGGTGCGCTCGGCACGGCCGACTCCGCGGGTGCGGGGGTGCTGGCGGGAGCGTCCTTCTTCGGCGCGGCCTTCTTGGCCCCGCCCTTCTTGGCGCCCATCTCGCGCAGCTTGTCGCCGTGCTCGTCGTTGAGACGACGCACGACCGGCGCCTCGACGGTCGACGAGGCGGACTTCACGTATTCGCCCATGTCCTTGAGGGTGGACAGGACGACCTTGCTGGGGACTCCGAACTCGCGGGCGAGCTCGTGGACTCTGACAGCCACTCTTCTCCTTCAGGGGGTCCAGCCCTGAAGGGGGCCGGACCTAGTCGACGTACAGGCTCATTGCGAGGTACTCATCGAGTGCTCATGAGCGTGTGCTCCGTTTTCGGTCGGGAGACGTCCGGTCGGACGCCTCGTGGTCAGGTGCTCCGGTCACCAGGATCCACGATCAGCGACCGCAGCGCATCGGTCTGCGGGCGGCCTTCACGACGAAGGGCCCGACCGAACGCGCGGCGACGGACCGCGAGCTCCAGGCACTCGGACGACGGATGCAGGTGCGCTCCCCGTCCGGGCAACGTGCCATCGGTGTCCGGGACGACCGCGAAACTACCATCGCTCGCGCCCGGCTGTGCGACGACACGCACCAGAGTGGACTTGTCCGCACGCTCACGACAACCGATACACGTGCGGATCACCGACGACAAGTCTAGCCGTTGCTCGAAACGTCCGTGGCAGCGGCTGGCCCCGATGCCTCGGTATCGGGGCGGATGTCGATCCGCCAGCCCGTCAACTTGGCTGCTAACCGGGCATTCTGCCCTTCACGTCCGATCGCGAGCGACAGCTGGAAGTCAGGCACGACGACCCGGGCCGCCTTGGCCGCGGCGTCGAGGATCGTGACGCTGGTGACGCGCGAGGGCGAGAGCGCCTGCGCGATGAACTCGGCCGGGTCGTCGCTGTAGTCGACGATGTCGATCTTCTCGCCGTGGAGCTCGCTCATGACATTGCGCACCCGCTGGCCCATCGGACCGATGCACGCTCCCTTGGCGTTGACGCCGGAGACCGTGGGCCGGACCGCCACCTTGGTGCGGTGGCCCGCCTCACGGGCGATGGCAGCGATCTCCACCGAGCCGTCCGCGATCTCGGGAGACTCCAGCGCGAACAGCAGCTTGACGAGATTGGGGTGGGTACGGGAGACCTTGACCCGAGGGCCGCGAGGCGAGCGTTCGACCTCGTACACATAGGCCTTGATCCGCTCACCGTGGGAGTAACGCTCCTCGGGGACGCGTTCGGTGGCGGGCATGACCGCCTCGACGGACCCGAGGTCGATCATCACGTCACCGGGACGGCGCCCCTGCTGGATGACACCGGACACGACATCGCCCACGCGGCCGGAGAACTCGCCGTAGGTCGCCTCGTCCTCCAGATCGCGGAGCCGCTGCATGATGAGCTGACGCGCGACGGTGGCGGCGAACCGACCGAAATCCTCGGGGGTGTGGTCGAACTCCTCGCTGAACCGCTGCACGGGAGCATCGCCCTCACCGTCCGAGGGCGCGTCGGCGAGCCGTTCCTTGGCCCACACCGTGACATGGCCGCTGGTGCGATCGAGTTCCACGCGGGCGTGATGGTGGGCATCGGCGGTCTTGTGGTAGGCCGAGAGGAGCGCGGTCTCGATGGCCTCGACCACGACGTCGAGCGAGATCCCCTTCTCACGCTCCAGCAGCCGCAGGGCGCTCATGTCGATGTCCATCAGACGTCCTTCCGATTGAGTTCGATCTCGATGACGGCGCGCTCGATGTCGCCGTAAGCGTAACGAGTGGGTACACCGCCGCGCAGCAGATCGACGCCGTCCTCATCGCTGTCGCCGATGCGGGCGGTGACCTTCGTGCCATCGGCCATGGTCACGTGGACGAGCCTGTCGTGGTTGCGTCGCCAGTGCCGGGGAGCGGTCAGCGGACGGTCGGCGCCGCGCGAGGTCACCTCGAGCGTGTAAGGGGTCTCCCCCATGGCATCGCTGGCATCCAGCACCGCCGAGACCGCCCGCGTGGCCTGGGTGATGGCATCGATACCGACGCCGCCGTCACGATCCACGGCGATCACCAGGCGCCGGTGCTTGGCCTGGCCGATGATCTCGACGGACTCCAGGTCCAGTCCGAGGTCAACGACCACGGGGGCGATGATGCTCTCGAGATCACTCATGCCGTCACCGCCTCAAGAAAACGCACGATAGGCCGGCGACAGCATGAGATGCCATCCATCGATCGCTCGCTCATACCGTCACCGCCAGGCGGTGGTTCCGGGCAGTGGGTCCGGAGGCGTCGCCTCGGTCGATCGACTCGCTTCGCTCGGTCATGACGGAGACGCCCCTATTCAGTTCGATGGCCACGACGGTCGTACGTGGCACCATCGTAGCGGTCCCGGACGGTCCACTAGGCTGCGACCGTGACCAGCCGACGTGTGCTCTTGGCAGGCGGAATCGCCGCCGGTGCCGTCGTGGCCCTCGGCGCCACCGGCCGCCTCGACGATGTCGTGCGCGGTGTGGGTGTGAAGCCCCGTCCGCGACCGGTCGACGCTGACATCAGCCTCGTTCGCGCCGTTCTCTCCGATCAGCAGCGGGTGCTCGCGATCGCCAGGGGAACCGCCGGCGCCGAGGACATCGCCGAGGTATTGGAACAGCACATCGCCCAGCTCGGAGGCACACCGACGACCACCGCCGAGAATGGCACGCTCTCCGCCGCGCTCAGCGAGGCGGCCGACCATCGCGCCGGCGACGCGCTCGCGGCCACCTCGCCCGATGTCGTGCGGGTGCTGGCCTCGATGGCCGCGGGTCTCGACCAGCTCTCCGCGACCTGGGAGGGCGCCTGATGAACGAGTCGGAGGCCCTGCGCTGGCGGATCTGGCTGGAGCTGGAACTGGAGGCGGTCTGGCTCTACCCGGTGATCGGCGCGCGATTCGATGCGCTCCACGCGGCCGCCACCGCAGCGCACGAGGAGCACAGCGATCTTCGCGATGCCCTCGTGTCGGTGCTGGCCGATGCCGATATCGAGCCCCCGGGTCCGCTCGTCAGCTACGAGGTCGGTGATCTCGACTCGGTCGAGGATGCCCAGGACGTCGCCGCGGGTCTCGAACAACGGCTGTGCGCATCGATCGCCGCTCTGACCGGTGAGGTCGACGGCGAGGAGCGTGAGCGCGTGGTGCGCGAGCTGCGCGCCACGGCCGTGCGGGCCGCCTCCTGGGGCGCGGCCCCCCAGCCCTTCCCTGGCCTCGGCTGAAGCTACCTCCCTCACCACTTTTGCCGGGTTGTGGCCCTCAACGCCCCGTTTCGAGGGCCACAACCCGGCGAAAATCGGACCCGGAGGGTCAGGTGAGGGTGGTGACGAGGTCGGCCAGCGGGACGTCTCGACGGTCGCCGGTCGCACGGTCCTTGACCTCGACGACACCGTCGGCCAGACCCTTGCCCACGACGACGATGGTGGGGATGCCGATCAGCTCGGCATCCTTGAACTTCACCCCCGGCGACACCTTGGGGCGATCGTCGTAGAGGACTTCGACGCCCGCGGCCTCCAACTGCGCCACCAGATCATCGGCCGCCTCGAACTGGGCAGGATCCTTGCCGGCGACGACCAGATGCACGTCGAAGGGCGCGATGGCCGCGGGCCAGACGATCCCCTTGTCGTCGTACGAGTTCTCTATCACGGCCGCCACTGCCCGCGAGACGCCGAAGCCGTATGACCCCATCGCCACCGTGACCAGCTTGCCGTTCTCGTCGAGCACCTTCAGGCCCAGCGCCTCGGCGTACTTGCGGCCGAGCTGGAAGACGTGGCCCATCTCGATGCCACGCGCGAGCTCCAGCGGCCCGCTGCCGTCGGGAGCGGGATCGCCGGCCCTGACCTCGGCCGCCTCGATCGTGCCGTCGGCGGTGAAGTCGCGACCGGCCACCAGATCGATGACGTGAGAGCCGGGGGTGTCCGCGCCCGTGACCCAGCGGGTCCCCTGGACGACCCGGGGGTCGACGAGGTACCGGATGCCCGTCGCGTTCTCGGAGCCGAGGACACCCGGCCCGATGTAGCCCTTGACGAGATCCGGGTAGCGCTCGAAGTCGGCCTCGCCGAAGGGCTCGACATCGGCCGGCGCGACCTGGGTCTCCAGTCGCTTCGTGTCGACCTCGCGATCGCCGGGGATGCCGATCGCGAGCGGCTCGGAGGTGCCGTCGGGATACCGCAGCATGACCAGCACGTTCTTGAGCGTGTCGGCGGCCGTCCAGGCGCGGTCATCGCGCGGGAAGCGCTCGTTCAGGTGATCGACGAGGGTCTCGATGGTCGGGGTGTCGGGCGTCTGCTCGGCATGGGCGGCCGGCACGCCGTCGTAGGGCTGCGGGTCGGGAGCGACCGTCGTGACCGCCTCGACATTGGCCGCATAGCCGCCCGGTGAGCGCACGAAGGTGTCCTCCCCTGTGTCCGCGACGACGAGGAACTCCTCGCTCGCCGAACCGCCCATCGCGCCGGAGTCGGCCTGCACGACGGCATAGTCGAAGCCGAGCCGGTCGAAGATCCGCACATAGGCCGCGCGATGCGCCTGGTAGGAGCGCTCCAGGCCCGCGTCATCGATGTCGAAGGAGTACGAGTCCTTCATGATGAACTCGCGCCCGCGCAGGATGCCAGCCCGCGGGCGCGCCTCATCACGGTACTTGGTCTGGATCTGATAGAGGCTCAGCGGCAGGTCCTTGTAGGAGGAGTACAGGTCCTTGACCAGGAGCGTGAACATCTCCTCGTGGGTCGGGCCGAGGAGCATGTCGGTGCCCCGGCGGTCCTGCAGACGGAACAGATTGGGTCCGTACTCGGTCCAGCGGTTGGACGCCTCATAGGGCTCGCGAGGCAGGAGCGCCGGGAAGCGGACCTCCTGGGCTCCGATCGCCTCCATCTCCTCGCGCACGATGGCCTCGACCTTCGCGAGCACGCGCAGGCCTAGCGGGAGCCAGGAGTAGATCCCCGGAGCGACACGGCGCACGTAGCCGGCGCGGACGAGCAGCTTGTGGCTCGGGACCTCGGCATCGGCGGGGTCGTCGCGGAGCGTGCGGACGAAGAGCCGTGACATTCGCATGGCACGAGGGTATCGACCACGCTGCCCGATCCCCCGACCGCATCGCGCCGTGGCGGTGAGGACTCAGCTCCGCGCGCGGAGTGCTGCGCGGATGAGCGGCCACTGCAAGGGGAGCCGTGCGACCGTCCCGATCTTGAACGCGGTGGAGGCCCGCGGGCTGCGGAGGACATCGACGACCATCTGCACGTTCGCGGGGAAGACCGCCGCCAGCAGGCCGGCCGCCGCGAGTCCGCCGAACCGGCGCGTCGGTGGCAGGGCCAGCAGCCCCGCGCACACCAGCTCCGCGACTCCCGATGCGTACACCAGCTCGGTCTTCGCGGGCAGCACCTCGGGCACGATCCGCGCGAAGGGCTCCGGCTTCACGAAGTGCAGGACCCCTGCCCCGGCCAACAGGGCGGCGAGACCCATTGTGTCCTTGCGCATGCTCGTTCCTCTCACATCAGGACGGTTACATCAGGACGGTGGCGAAGGTCGACACCTGGCGGAACCCGACCCGCTCGTAGAGCCGCCTGGCAGGCGTGTTGTAGCCGTTGACGTAGAGCGTGACCGCTGGAGCGAAGCCCCGCCGCACGCGGTAGACCACGCCCGCGAGCGCACGCTCGGACAGGCCCTCGCCGCGACGACGCGGCGTGACCCACACCCCCTGCAACTGGCATGCCGCATGGGTATGCGCGCCGACCTCGGTCTTGAAGATCACCTCATCGTCCTCGACGATCGCGTACGCGCATCCCTCCGCGATCAGCTGAGCGACCCGCGCCCGATAGCCTCCGCGATCGCCGATCGTCGGGTCTACTCCGACCTCTTCGGTGAACATCGCCACGCTGGCGGGGAAGAGCACGTCCAGTTCGTCAACCGCCACCGGTCTTACCCGATCGTCAGGTGCGATCGGGCTGTCACCATCGAGGACGAGGAAGGGCTGATCGAGGCGCTCGGAACGTGCCTCACCCCAGGTCGGCCGCAAACGCCGCCACAACGGCACGATGACCTCGGCCGGTCCCACGAGGGAACGCGAACGCGCGTCGCGCCGGACCAACCGCTCGGCGAAGGCCTCCACCGCCTCCTCCGTAGCCTCGACCGGCACGATATTGGCCCCTACATGACAGGCGGACACGAGACGCTCGCGCTCGAAATACCCCCAGATCTGCGCTCCCAGCCAGCGCTGGTCGATGCCGGCGGAGGCGACCCGGTGGCGGACGAAGACGTTGGCCCAGGGATCGCGGTCCAGCAGCCCGAGCAGGTCGGGAAGATCGTGACGCGCCAGAGAACGGACGTAGGACGCGCCCGCGGCCACCTCGGTCATGGCTCGGAGCCTAGCCCATGGCGCCCGGCGTCAGCTGACCGTGACGGAGGCCGCGGCGCCATCCTCGGGCTCCATGCCCTCTGCGATCCGCATGGCCTCTTCGATGAGGGTCTCCACGATCTTGCTCTCCGGCACGGTCTTGATGACCTCGCCCTTGACGAAGATCTGCCCCTTGCCGTTACCCGAGGCGACGCCGAGATCGGCCTCGCGCGCCTCCCCCGGCCCGTTGACGACACATCCCATGACGGCCACGCGAAGCGGCACCTCGAGCCCGTCGAGACCGGCCGTGACCTCGTCGGCGAGCTTGTACACATCCACCTGAGCGCGACCGCACGAGGGGCACGACACGATCTCGAGCCGGCGGGGACGCAGGTTGAGGGACTCCAGGATCTGCAGGCCGACCTTGACCTCCTCCACCGGAGGCGCGGACAGCGAGACGCGGATGGTGTCGCCAATGCCCTTGCTGAGCAGCGCTCCGAAGGCCGTCGCGCTCTTGATCGTGCCCTGGAAGGCCGGCCCGGCCTCGGTGACGCCGAGGTGCAGCGGCCAATCGCCCCGTTCGGCCAGCAGCTCGTAGGCCTTGACCATGACGACCGGGTCATTGTGCTTGACCGAGATCTTGAAGTCGTGGAAGTCGTGCTCCTCGAAGAGCGAGGCCTCCCACACCGCGGATTCGACGAGCGCCTCCGGTGTCGCCTTGCCGTACTTCTCCAGCAGCCGCTTGTCGAGCGAGCCGGCGTTCACTCCGATGCGCAACGACACGCCTGCATCCGAGGCGGCCTTGGCGATGGACCCGACCTGGTCGTCGAACTTACGGATATTGCCCGGGTTGACCCGCACGGCGGCGCACCCGGCGTCGATCGCTGCGAAGACGTACTTGGGCTGGAAGTGGATATCGGCGATGACCGGGATCTGTGACTTGCGGGCGATCGCGGGGAGCGCCTCGGCATCGTCTTGGCTCGGGCACGCCACACGGACGATGTCGCAGCCGGCCGCCGTGAGCTCGGCGATCTGCTGCAGCGTCGAGTTGACATCCGAGGTGAGCGTGGTGGTCATCGACTGCACCGAGACGGGGGCATCGCCACCCACCTCGACCGCCCCGACATTGATCTTGCGCGAGGCGCGGCGAGGGGCCAGGACGGGCGCGGGCGCCTCGGGCATGCCCAGAGAGACGGGGGTGCTCGTCATGACAGCCTCACCGGATTGACGATGTCAGCGAAGATCAGGACCACACCCATGATGATAAGGAGCGAGCCAACCGCGTAGGCGACGGGCAGCATCTTGGCGACATCGACATACCCCGGATCCGGGCGTCCTCGGAGCCGTGCCCAACCCCTGCGGACAGCCTCCCACAGCGCCCCGGCGATGTGCCCGCCGTCCAGCGGGAGCAGCGGGATCAGGTTGAACAGCCAGAGGAAGAGGTTGAGCCCCGCCAGCAGCATGATGAGCCGCTGAGCGGCGACCGCGAGCGTCGGCTGGTCGGTGGTGACGAGTTCTCCAGCGACGCGACTGGCTCCGACGATGCTGATGGGTGTGTCCTGGCCGCGCTCGGCCCCGAAGGCCGCTTGCACCACATCGACCATGCGCACCGGCAGGTGGAGTACAGCACGTGCCGTCAGACCGATGACGCGTCCGGTCTCCTCGACGACATAGCCCGGCCCCTGTCGCTCGACCGTCTGCAGCGGGACCACCCCGAGGAAGCCGACATCCTCGACCTTGCTCGGGTCGTCGAGCGCGGCGCGGGCCAGCACCGATGTCCGCACCTCGACCGTCCTCTCAGCGCCGTCTCGGACGAAACCGATCCGTGCCTGCTGATCGCCGTTGTCGCGGATGCTGGAGCTCAACTCGTCCCACGACGTGATCGGCTCGCCGTTGAACGAGGTGATCTCGTCCCCCGGCTCGAAGCCGGCCAGCTTGGCGGGGGTGACCGGGTCCTGGTCGGTACACGCGCGACCGGCCTCGGCGTCCGTGATGGCGCAGTCGGAGACCTGCGCCACCGTGGTGGTGGGAACGGCCACACCGAAACCCATGAAGGAGATCGAGAACAGCACCACGGCGATCAGCAGATTGACCGTCGGCCCGCCCGCCATCACGATGACCTTCTGCCACCAGGGCCGGCGATAGAAGAGCCGATCCTGGTCCTCAGCCGTGACGGTCTCGTACTCCAGCTCCCGCGCGTCGCGGGCCAGCTGGGTGAACAGGCCCGTATTGGACGTGCGGGCATGCTCGGGATCACCCTTCTCGGGCGGCAGCATGCCGACGAGCTTGACATAGCCGCCGAGCGGGATGGCCTTGAGCCCGTATTCGGTCTCACCACGCCGGAAGGACCAGACGGTCCGGCCGAAGCCGACGAAGAACTGGGTGACCTTCACGCCGAACTTCTTGGCAGGCCACATGTGACCCAGCTCGTGCAGGGCGATGGAGGCAGCTACTCCGAGGAGGAACACCACCACGCCGAGCGTGAAGATCACTGCTGTCATCGCCGTCGCTCCACCAGGTCCGTCGCCCGTTCACGGGCCGCCGTGTCGGCAGCGAGCACGCGCTCGAGCGTCACATCGTCGTGGGCCGTGTCCGGATCGGACAGATGCTCCTCGAGCACCTCGCCCACAGTGTCAACGATGCCGAGGAAGTCCAAGTGCCCGCCGACGAAGGCATCGACGCAGACCTCATTGGCCGCGTTGAGGACCGCCGGCGCGGTACGACCGAATTCGCCCGCCCGCCGAGCCAGCTTGACCGCGGGGAAGGCCTCCTCGTCGAGCGGGAAGAAGTCCCACGAGACTGGTCGCGTCCAGTCGCACGGTGCGGCGGCCCCGGGCAGGCGCTCTGGCCAGGCGAGACCGAGCGCGATCGGCAGACGCATGTCCGGCGGGGAGGCCTGCACCATCGTCGATCCATCGACGAACTCGACCATGGAGTGGACCACCGAGGACGGATGCACCACGACATCGATACGGTCGAAGCCGATATCGAAGAGCAGGTGCGCCTCGATGACCTCGAGTCCCTTGTTGACCAGTGTCGCGGAATTGATCGTGATGACGGGGCCCATATCCCACGTGGGGTGGGCCATCGCCTGCTCGGGAGTCACTTCGGCCAGCTCGGCACGGCTGAGCCCCCGGAAGGGTCCACCGCTGGCCGTCACCAGCAGACGCCGGACATCATCGATCCGCTCTCCACGCAGCGCCTGGGCGAGAGCGGAGTGCTCGGAATCGACCGGTACGAGCTGGGCCGGCGCGGCGAGGTCCTTGACCAGCGGACCGCCGATGATGAGGGATTCCTTGTTGGCGAGCGCGAGCGTGCGTCCGGCGTCCAGGGCCGCGAGGGTGGGTCGCAGGCCCACCGCACCGGTCATGCCGTTCAGGACGATCTCGCAGTCGACACGGGCTGCCTCGGTGGCGGCGTCCGGGCCGACGAGCAACCGTGGGATCCGCAGATCCCCCGATGACCAGCCACGGCGCTGGGCCTCGGCGTAGAGCGCGAGCTGCACGTCCTCGGCCGCACTCCCCCGCGCGACGCTGACCAGTGGCACGTCGAAGGCGAGCGCCTGCCGCGCCAGCAGTGCCGGATCGCTGCCCCCCGCCGCGAGCGCGACGACCTCGAAGCGATCGCGATTCTCAGCGATCACCTCGAGGGCTTGGGTGCCGATGGAGCCGGTAGAGCCGAGAAGGGCGACACGCGTTCGACGCATGCCGCCCATTCTCGCACCAAGGTGTTTCTCTACTCCCGACTACTTGACCTCGGTGCGCAGCCACCTCCAGATGCCGAAGGCGAGCGGGACACCCACCCACAGGAGGGACGAGGTAACCAGCTGAGCCCATTCCTCACCGGACATGCCACCCGAGTCGAGCAACGGCTCCTGGGCCGAAGCGAAGTCGATCCACGGGACGATGTCCTTGAACCAGTCCAGGAATGCTCCCGCGACGTTGAGCACCGTCGGCACCACGAACATGTAGACGAAGTAGGTCACGATCGCAGCCGGGGAGTTCATCAGCAGCAGCGCGATGCCAAAGCCCAGCAGGGTCGCGATCGCATTGCCGATGAAGATGTTGCGCAGCATCTGAGCGCTGAGATTCCAGTCCACCTCGATACCGCGCAGGCCGCCCGCGAGGGCCGTGCCGAGCACCGCGATCACCACCGAGACGATCAGGACGCCGAGGACCACGAGCGCGGAGGCGACCAGCTTGGCCAGCACCACTCGCCCGCGACGCGGCTCCAGGCTGAAGGTGACGAGGGCCGTCCGCTGTCCCCACTCCTGCGTGACCAACAGGATCGGGATGATGGGCACGAAGATGCCGAGCAGTGAGTTCTGCACGAGGGCCATGTCGTTGAGGTCCTGGGCCGCCCCCGCCGGGACCAGGAAGGTCTGGATCAACATTGCCGCGAAGGCCAGGATGAGGATCGAGATCGTGAACCAGCGTCCGGCGCGGGTGTCGAAGGACTTGCGGAGCTCGACGAAGCTCAGGCGGGTGAAGGGGATACCGGGGCGTTGCGTGTCGATGGTGACGGCTGACTGCGTCATGACTGGACTCCCGTCGTGGGCTGCTCACGCTGCGTGTCGGACGTGAGCGAGAGGAACATGTCTTCGAGGCCGGCTCCGTCGGCGCGACGGAGCTCGGCGAGTGCCACCTGAGCGGCGGCCGCGGCGCGTCCGACCTCGTCGGCGGAGGCCTCGGTCTGCAGTCCGTCCTCACGAACGACGACCGCGATCCCGGCGGCGTCGAGGGCCGAACGCAGCTGCTCGGTGTGCTCCGGCACGGCCTTGACGTAGGTGCCGGCCGCGTGCAGGAGCTCCTCCTTGGTGCCCTCGGCGACGATCCGGCCACGGCCGATCACGATGAGCTCGTCGGCGATGATCTCGACCTCATGCAGGAGATGCGAGGAGAGGAGCACGGTGCCGCCACGATCGGCGTAGGTGCGCAGCAGCGTGCGCATCCAGTGGATGCCGGCCGGGTCCAGGCCATTGGCGGGCTCGTCGAGGATGAGGATCTTGGGATCCCCGAGAAGCGCATGGGCGATGCCGAGTCGCTGCCGCATGCCGAGGGAGTAGTCGCGTAGCCGTCGCTTGGACTCCGAGGCGCTGAGGCTCACCAGCTCCAGCATCTCGTCCACCCGGGACGCGGGCAGGCCCATCGTGCGCGCACCGACGGTCAGGACCTCGCGTCCGGTACGTCCCCCGTGCTGGGCCGAGGCGTCGAGCAGCACGCCCACCTGGGTTCCCGGGTTGGGGATGTCGTGATAGCGGACGCCGCCGATCGTCGTACTCCCCGAGTCGGCGGGCGTCAGCCCGGCGATGATGCGCATCGTCGTGGACTTGCCGGCCCCGTTCGGTCCGAGGAATCCGGTGACCTGCCCGGGCCGGCACACGAAGGAGACATCGTCCACGGCGCGGTACTGCCCGTAGGTCTTCGTCAGGTTCTCAACCGTGATCATGGCTCCATCCTCGCCGACTCGATCCCATGGCACATCGCACCAACGGTCTACGACTTCTGGCCGAGAGTCGTAGATGGTCCAGACGATCGGAGTCGTAGGCTGAGATGGTGCCTCCAGGACCCGCTCACGCTCCGCTGACGCTGTGGGGTGAGACCTGGCGCTACCTGCTGGCGATCGCTCTGAGCGCCCTCCTCGTGGCGGGATCCTTCGTCGATCCCGAGGTGCCGTCATCGGCAGTGCCGCTGCCCCTCGATGTGGCCGCCGGAGTCGTCTCCCTGGTGCTCTTGCACTGGCGCCGCCGGTTCCCGGTCACCATCGCGGTGCTGATAACCCTCGCCTCGATGGTCTTTCTCAGCATGACCGGGCCGTCGATGCTCGCGCTGGTCTCTGTGGCGACGCGGCGCCGCTGGCGCGAGATCATCCCCGTCGGCCTCAGCACGATCGTCGCCGGCATGGTCGTCAGCGCGACCACGGGGGCCGGTGACTCGCGTTCGGACCTCTTGGTGGACCTTGCTCTGAACACCGCGTTCACCGCCCTGGCCATCGCGTGGGGCATGTACATCGGTTCGCGCCGCGAGCTGCTCCGCACCCTGGTCGAACGTGCCGAGACGGCCGAAGCGGAGCAGACCGCACGCATCGCGCAGGCCCGGACCGCCGAGCGTGCGCGAATCGCCCGGGAGATGCACGATGTCCTGGCGCATCGCATCTCGATGGTCTCGCTGCACGCCGGGGCGCTCGCCTTCCGCGATGACCTCCCGCCGGCCGACGTACGGCGCAGCGCGGAGATCATCCAGGCCAGCTCGCACCAAGCACTCATCGAACTGCGTCAGGTCCTGGGCGTCCTCCGCGATGACACCACCGATGACGTTTCCGACCGGCCACAGCCGGCCGCCCGCGATGTCCCGGCGCTGCTCTCCGAGGCGCGCAAGAGCGGTATGCACGTCAGCGCCCGGATCGAGGTCGAGCTCGAGGACGTCCCCGATGCGATCGGACGTGCCGCCTACCGGGTCATCCAGGAGTCCCTGACCAATGCCAGCAAGCACGCGCCCGACACGGCCGTGCGCGTGGCGATCTCGCCCTCGGCGGACGGAGGACTGTCCGTCGTGGTCGCCAATCCGCTGCACATCGGCACCACCCGTGCGGGGCCACCCGGTGCCGGACTCGGGTTGATCGGCCTCGGCGAACGTGTCCGACTCGTCGGCGGCACCCTGCGGCACTCGATCACCGACCATCAGCACTTCGAGGTCGTCGCCCAGCTACCGTGGCGGTCATGATGTCCGGGGATGAGGACGCGCAGGCACCGATCCGCGTGTTGTTGGTCGATGACGATCCCCTCGTGCGCACCGGGTTGTCGATGGTGCTGGGTGGTGCTCCCGATATCGAGGTGATCGGCGAGGCCGGTGATGGCAGCGAGGCACTGCGACGGGCAGAGGGGGCCGATGTCGTTCTGATGGACATCCGGATGCCCGTCATGGACGGTCTCGCCGCCACCGAGCGGCTGCTGGCTCGTTCGGAGCCTCCGCGTGTCGTCGTCCTGACGACCTTCGACGCTGATGAGCATGTGGTCCGCGCCCTTGCGGCGGGAGCGAGCGGGTTCCTGCTCAAGGACACGCCACCACCACGCATCGTCGACGCCGTCCGGATGGTCGCCGCCGGTGAGCCGATCCTCTCCCCCAGCGTCACCGGTCAGCTCATCCGGCACGTCGCGTCCAATGGGCTCAGCGCACCCGAGCGCGCCGCGGTCGAGGCTTTGACCGACCGCGAGCGCGAGGTGGCGCTCGCGGTGGCACGGGGAGCCTCGAATGCCGATATCGCCAAGGAACTGTTCATGAGCGTCGCGACCGTGAAGGTGCACCTCGGCCATGTGTTCGCCAAGCTCGGGGTCAGCAACCGGGTACAGGTCGCGATCCGCATGCACGACGCCGGCCTCAGCTGACCCGGTCCGCTCCGGGCGGTGAGCTGTCAGTCCTCCGTCGAGCCGTGACGGAGGATGTGTACAGGTGGTCGCTATAGCAACCACGAAGGCATATTCTTCCGCCGGCCGATCGGCGCGCGCCGATCGGAGACGGAGCGGCTCAGGTGACGTGGCGGCCGGACAGGAGCGGCTCCAGCAGATCGCCGTAGTGCCCCAGCAGCCGATCGGCGTAGCCCTCGGCATCGCGCGCGGGAGCGGTGGCGGGGTCGACGCGGCCCGCCCGGAGCACGAGATCGTAGTCGAAGCTCTCGTCCGGCGTGATGACAGAGAGCGGTTCGCCGGCGATCCGATACCGGGCCTCGGTTTCGGGCTCCGCACCGAGGCGCGCGAGTGCGAGCACGGAGACCACCCGCGGCCGCGGGTCCGCTACCGCGATCTCCAATGGGGTGCCGGAGACGACACCCAGCTCACGCAGCCCGCCGGCGAGCGAGGCCGACTCGTGGAGCAACTCCGCATAGGACAAGGTCCCCTCCGTGGTGAGGAGCGCGGGCTCGTCTGCCCGTCCGTCCACCACGTGGCGGTCGAGCGCCCGGAAAGCGAGACTGTACATCAGCGCCCCTGGAAGACGGGGGCGCGCTTCTCGGTACGGGCGAGCGCCGCCTCACGGACGTCCTCGCTGGCCCAGACTCGAGCGAACTCGGTCTCGATGCGCTCGTCGTCCGCGCGCGAGCCGTTGAGGACGAGCTTGTTGTAGGCGACGGTCAGCGGTGCCAGCTCGGCGATCTCCTGCGCCCACGCGATCGCGTCGTCGAGGGTGCCCATGCGATCGGCGAGACCGCAGGACAGCGCCTCATCCCGCTCGATCGTCTCTGCGGCGAGCATCATCCGGCGGGCCGGCCCCATGCCCGCCAGCTTGCCCAGGGTGCGGATCGTCCACGCGTCGACCGCCATGCCGTTCTTCGCCGTCGGCACGGCGAAACGGGCCTTCTCATCGGCGACCCGCAGGTCGCACGCGATGGCGAGCTGGGTGCCCGCGCCGATCGCGGGACCGTTGACGGCGGCGATGATCGGAACCGGCAGGCGTGTCAGTCCGTGCAGCATCGCGTAGAGAGCGTCGATGAATTCGTCCCCGTAGACCCCGGTGAGATCGGCCCCGGCGCAGAAGGCGGTGCCGTCGCCGGTGACCACCAGCACACGGGCCCCGTCCTCGACCGCAGCCCGGGCAGCGGCGTCGATCTCTCGGCACAGGTCGAGGTTGAGCGCATTGCGCCGCCCCGACCTCATGAGCGTCAGTACCGTGACGCGCCCATGCGTCGTCACCTCGATCATCGTCATGTGCACACGGTAGCGAGCGCCGGTCTCGTCGACGGCGAGGGCCTCAGCCAGGGCGGCCGGCCGAGCGGTCGAGTCGATGTCTCAGGCGTCGGCGGCGGCGAGCTGGCCGCAGGCACCGTCGATATCGGAGCCGCGAGTGTCGCGCACCGTGGTGGGGATGCCTCTGGCGACCAGACGGCGCACGAACTCGCGCTCGTCCTCGGGGCGCGAAGCGGTCCACTTCGAGCCCGGCGTGGGATTCAACGGAATGAGGTTGACGTGGACCCAGCCCCAGTCGCCATAGGAGTTGAGGACATCGGCAAGCATGTCGGCCCGCCACGCCTGGTCGTTGATGTCGCGCATCATCGCGTACTCGATGGAGACCCGACGCTTGGTGACCTTGGCGTATTCCCACGCCGCCTCGACGACCTCGGCGACCGAGAACCGCGTGTTGATCGGGACGAGCTCGTTGCGCAGCTCGTCATCGGGTGCGTGCAAGGAGAGCGCGAGCGTGACCGGGATGCCCTCTGTGGCCAACTGCTTCATCCGTGGCACCAGACCGACCGTGCTGACGGTGATATTGCGTGCCGAGAGCCCGAGTCCGTCGGGGGCAGGAGCGACCATACGACGCACCGCGCCGATGACCGCCTTGTAGTTGGCCATCGGCTCACCCATACCCATGAAGACGACATTGGACAGCCGCCCCGGTCCTCCCGGCACGAGACCCTTCGCCATGGCCGCGGCCCCGTCGACGACCTGATCGATGATCTCGGCCGTGCTCATATTGCGCTGCAGGCCGCCCTGGCCCGTGGCACAGAACGGACACGCCATACCGCATCCGGCCTGGCTCGATACGCAGATGGTGGCGCGGTCCGGGTAGCGCATCAGCACCGACTCGACCAGTGAGCCGTCGAACAGCCTCCAGAGGGTCTTGCGGGTCGTGCCGCCATCAGCCTCCATCACGCGGACCTGGTCGAGCAGATCCGGTAACAGTGCCCCGGCGATCCGGTCGCGGCTGGCAGCCGGAAGATCAGTCATCTGGGCCGGATCACGTTCGAGCCGCGCGAAGTAGTGGTGGGCAACCTGCTTGACGCGGAAAACCGGCTCCCCCAGGTCCGCCGCGGCAGCCTTGCGTTCGGTGGCATCGAGGTCGGCGAGGTGGCGGGGCGGCTTGCCCCGGCCCTTCGGCGGCGTCAGCACGAGCGGCAGCGCACGGGTCGGCTCGGTCATGTCCCCAGTGTCCCAGACGGGGCCAGATGCCGACGAATCGTCGATCCCCGGACGTCTCTCGGGCGGTAGACCATCAACCTCTCCCCGTCCTGGCGGTACCTCATCACCCCCCCGCGGCGGCGATGACGTTCACTCGCTACCGCTGCCCGCGCGGCGAGGTTGACCGGCTACCCGCGGTCGCGCGCTGACGACCGATGAGCGAGGCCACGAATTCCAGCTTGTCGAGCACGGCCGGAGCGAGAACGAAGGGATACAACGGCTCCTTGCCCATCGATTGGTTGATCTGGTTGAGGGCGGTGCTGAGCGGGATCCAGATCCCGGTCACGAGATCGCGGAAGACGGTGAACGCCGTCGGGTCCGCGGTGATGAGGCCGTAGGCGCTGGCCGTGTCGACCGAGTCGGTGATATGCAGCACGTGCGCGAAGGTCTCGGCGAAGTCCTCGAAGGGATGCATCGTCGCGTAGGCGCTGATGTAGCGCTCGGGCCAGTCCTCCGGCGGCCCCTGCGCATAGTGGCGATCGATCTCGGCCTGGTAGTCCGCGCCCTCGTCGCCGAACAACTCGCGATAGCGGGCACGCAGCCGGTCATCGTCTACCAGGATGGGCTCATAGTAGTGGCCGACCTCGTGCCGGAAGTGTCCCAGCATCGTGCGGTACGGCTCATCGAGCTGTACCCGCAGCCGCTCACGATAGGCGTCGTTCCCCTCCGCCAGGTCGATCGTGATGACGCCGTCCGCGTGGCCGATCGTGACATCCTCGTTCGTGCTCGAGAGAAGGTCGAAAGCCAACCCGTTCTCGGGGTCCTCCTGGCGAGGGACGATCGGCAGTCCGAGCTCGTCGAGCTCTACGATGAGCCGCCGCTTGGCCTGCTCGGCGATGCCGAAGGCGCTGAGCCCCACGAGATCGGCGTCATTGGGTCGGGTGCGTGTCAGAGAGCAGCTGAAGCACAGACCGTCCGGGGTCCCTGTGAGCCACGTGCAACCCGAAAGCTCCAGGTTGGCGCAGCGGGTCCACCGCAGGCCCGATGCATCGGTATAGATGTCATCATCTGCGCTGAGCGGGACGATGGCACGCTCAACCCGCGAGAAGCCGAGCCGGCTGCCGCAGGTGACGCAGACGGAGTTTTCGAAGTAGAGGGCGCTGTCGCAGACTCGACAGGTGAAGGCACGCACAGACCCAGTCTGGTGGGGCGTGGCGCGCTCCGCACGCCACGGAACCGCTCAGACCGCCTGCACGTCCACGTACACGGTCAGCTCCGAGGAGGACGCCGTCGTGAACACCGTCCCTTTGACGGGAGGGACATCACCGTAGTCTCGCCCCCAGGCCACGGTGACATAGCGGTCGTCGACGCGGGTGTCATTGGTGGGATCGACCGCCAGCCAGTCATCATCCCCCAGCCACACGGCCGCCCAGGCGTGCGATGCGTCCGCGCCGACGAGGCGCTCGCGGCCCGGCGGCGGCGTCGTGGCAAGGTAGCCGCTCACATATCGCGCCGCCAATCCATGTGACCGCAGGCAGGAGAGGAGCAGGTGCGTGAAGTCCTGGCACACGCCCGCTCGCGCGGCGAACACCTCGTCGACCGTCGAGGTCACCGAGGTCACGCCGGGCCGGTAGGCGAAGTCCGCGTGGACGCGATGGACGAGCTCGGCCACCGCCTCACCTATCGACCGCCCCGGCGACAACGAGACCGCGGCGTACTCGCGCGCCGAGTCAGGATGCTCGACGAGCGGCGATTCGAGGGCGAAATCGGCGGCGAGCCAGGCCCCCGGCTCCGCGCTGCCGAGCGGACGGCAGGTCTCCCAGGAGCGGTCGAGCATGGCGCGAGGGGGTTCCGCCGCCTCCACCTCGACCACGCTGTCCGCATCGACCACGAGCTCGGTGTGCGGCACGGTGACGTGGAAGTACCGGACCTCGTTGCCGTAATAGTCCGAGGAGACCCCGAGGTCCTCGGGCTCGGGCACGACCGTCACCGCCGCCTCGGTGACCTCCTGGCCGGGCGTCCGGCGCGGCATGACCCATGCCAGCCCGTAACTGCCGGTCACGGGGGCGTCGTACGCATAGGACGTCCGATGCCGCACCTGATACCGGGTCACGGCTCGATCACCAACGGAAGCTCGATCGGGCGCTGCCACGGACCGGACGCCAGGTGGACGTTCTCGACGGCCTCCGACAGCGACCGCAGCTGGCTCTGCACCGTGAGCAGGAGTTCGCGCAGTCGCGGTCGGTACTCCCCCTCGATCACCACGAGGTAAGCCAGATCGGCATCGCTCAGCAGAGCCAGCAGATCGTCGACCAAACGCTCGGGCCGAGTCGAGCCCGAGGATGCAGGCAGCGCCGTTAGATGCTGCTGCATCCGTTCGACACAGAACCGCAGGGAACGGGGGTTTCCCGCGTCGAGCACCAGCAGATCGACCACATTGGCCACTCGGACATATCCGCGATAGCGGCGCCGGTGGGTCACCGCGCTCTCACTCACCTGAAGCACCGCATCGAGCACCTCACGATCGACCTCGGGTCCCCGACGACGCCCCAGCGTCGGTTCCAGCAGATGCGTCAGCTGCGACGCCCGTTCGATCGAGCGGCCGAGCTCATGGAGCCGCCACGCGGCATCACGCACCATGTTCTCGCTCACCCCGTTCAATGCGAGCGCACCGGTCAGCATCGTCTCGGCGTCCTCCCCCCGATACGTGTCGCTCGTCCGCTCGCGTGAGGAGCCGAGGGCGCGGGCGAGCGCGCCGGTCACCCGGAAGAGATCGGGTGACACCTGGTCGCGCAGGCTCTGCGCGAGGAGGGTCAGCTGCTCGACCGACTGGGACACAGAGCCCGGTCGGTCCGCATCGCTGAGCGCGGCGCGCAGATCATCGGTCTCGGAAGCGGTGTCGGGTATCGACACGAGTCCGCGCAGGGTCGTGCGCAGCACCGCGAGCGCCGCGCCTCCCGGCGAGCCGGGACGGTGATGGAAGTCGAGCGCCAGTGTGTGACAGAGCAGCCAGAGCCGCAAGGTGTCCTCGATGCGGACGATGTAGCGGCCCATCCAGTACATGTCCCCTCGCGCCCGCGGCGGCAGGGTCGGCGGCGTACGGAGCGCGGTGACGGACATGAGCTCGGACAATCCCTGGTCGGGGTCCGCCGGATCCTGTTTCACGATCCAGACGTCCTTGCTCACCTGTTGCTCTCCGACCGTGCTGCGCGCGGTCACCAGACCACCGGCCATCGGCCGGTAGGAGGCACCGTGCCGCATCGTGAAGGTCCGCCACCGCACCGTATGCGGCGTGAGCCGATCGCCCTCAAGGGCCGGCATGGACGAGGCCCGCCGGGACTCCTGTCCGACCCAGCGCCACGGCTCGGTCTCGATGCGATGGCGTAGGTCTTCGGCGCTCGAAGGGACACCCCGCCCGTCGAGCGATGTCATGCGCAACTCGTCGATCCGGTCGATGAGCACGTCGCGACCGCCCGGAGCGCCGCCCCAGTAGGTCCGGGCCGATGAGAGACGCAGGGGCTCGCCGAGCAGCTCCTCGCACAGGCTCGGCAGGAAGGGCATCAGGCCGGGGTTCTCGGCGACCCCGGCCCCCAGCGAGTTCACGATGCGGACATTGCCGCGACGAACCGCCTCAGACAACCCGGGAACCCCCAGCCGGGAGTCTCCCCGCAACTCGAGGGGGTCGCTCCAGGCCGCGTCGACACGACGCACCACCACGTCGACACGTTGCAGACCGTCAAGCGAGCGCAACCACAGGCATCCCGACGACACCGTCAGGTCGGCGGCCTCCACGAGCGGGAATCCCATGCTCGCCGCGATCGAGGCCTGATCATAGACCGTCTCCGACATCGGCCCCGGCGACAGCACCACTGCGTGCGGTGACTCGACCCCATCAGGGGCAGCCTGCAGGATGGCCGAGCGCAGCGTTTGGAAGAAGGGCGTGAGCCGATGCACAGCGGCCTCGCGGTGCAACCGGGGAAGGACCCGTGAGAGCACCCGCCGGTTCTCCATCGCGAAACCGATGCCCGACGGCGCCTGCACACGATCCGCCGTCACCAGCCATTCGCCCGTCTCGTCCCTCGACAGGTCGGCCGCCGCCAACGTCACCGGCGCCAGGTCCTCCTGTCCCGGACGGGCCAGCGACCGCACGAAGCCGCGATGCGCGAAGACGACCTCCGGGGGCAGCAGACCGCGGCTCAGGATCGTGCGATCGGTGTACAGATCCGAGACGATCACGTTCAGCAGCTCCGCGCGCTGCGCGAGACCCTTCTCCAGGTCCGCCCACTCGGCGGCCTCGATCACCAGGGGGACCGGATCGAGCCTCCAGCGGCGCTGCCGCTGTCCCGGCGGAGCGTAGACGACGCCGTCATCGGAGAGCATGCGCTCGATCTCGGCATTGACGCGCGGCAGATCGACGAGATCCGGTTCATAGCCGGCGAGCAGACGCCGCCAGGCGTCGCGGGGCGCACCGTCCTCCGCTACCACCTCGTCGTAACCGCTCGCCGTCGGGTCGAGAGCCAGCGGCAATTCACGGCGCGCGGCAGCGTAGTCGCGGAGGCCGCTCATGCGGCGCATCCGTCGCCGGCCCAGTGCGCGCCGTCCACCCGAGTCATCTGCTCGCAGCGGCTCTCAGGACACCGGCACGAGCAGGTAGAGCACCAGATAGGCCACCGGTGCGACGGCGATCAGGGAGTCGAGACGGTCCATCAGACCACCGTGTCCCGGCAGGATATCGCCCATGTCCTTGATCCCGATATCGCGTTTGATCAGCGACTCGCACAGATCGCCCACGGTCGCCATCACGACCGCTGCCGCGCCGAGCAGCACGCCGACCCAGACCTCGCCGTCGAGACCGTAGACCACCACCAGGGTCGACAGCACGACGCCGGCGATCATCGAGCCGGCGAAGCCCTCCCAGGACTTCTTCGGGGAGATGGTGGGCGCCATCGGATGCTTGCCGAACAGCACGCCGGCCGCGTAGCCACCGATATCGGAGGCGATCGTGGCGACGACGAAGGCGACGATGCGCCAGGCACCGTCCGGATTGTCCAGCATGCGCACGACGAAGGAGCCCATGAGGAAGAGATAGGCGAGACAGAAGACTCCCGCCGTGCTGTCGCGCACGAATCCGTCGGCACCGCGCGGCAGCCGGACCACCAAGGTCGCCAGGACTGAGAGGGCCATGACGGCCGCGGCGGTCTCCATGTCGTCGAAGTAGGCGACCCCGAGCATGCCCAGCCCACCGACGAGCACCGGCAGCACGGGCACGGTGATGTGCGCAGCACGCAGCGCCTTGCTCAGCTCGAGGAGGGCCACGGTGAGGGCGAGCGCGACGACGAGGACGAACAGGTCCTTGACGAAGAACAGCGATGCCACGACGACGGCGCCGAGGCTGACCCCGACGCCGATTGCCGCTGGCAGATTGCGCCCAGCCCGACTGGGCTTGGGCTGAGGAGAATCAGACGTCAAGGAGCTCTGCTTCCTTGGCCTTGAGGGCCTCGTCGATCTGATCGACGTACTTCTTGGTCAGGCCATCGAGACGCTTCTCCGCGCCGGTGTTGTCGTCCTTGCTGATATCGGAGTCCTTCTCGGCCTTGTCGAGGGCCTGCTTGGCCCCCCGGCGCACAGCGCGCACCGCCACACGCCCCTCCTCGGCCTTGGACTTGGCGAGCTTGATGTACTCCTTGCGCCGCTCCTCGGTGAGCTCGGGCAGCGTCACCCGGAGCACCTTGCCGTCGTCGGTGGGATTCACGCCCAGATCGGAGTCACGGATCGCCTTCTCGATGGCGCTCTTGGCCCCCTGGTCGTAGGGGCTGATGATGACGGTGCGCGCCTCGGGCACCTGGAAACCGGCGAGCTGCTGCAACGGCGTGGGCGTGCCGTAGTAGTCGGCGGTGATCTGCGAGAACATCGCCGGATGGGCGCGCCCGGTGCGGATCGCGGCGAACTCCTCGCGCGTGTGCTCGACGGCCTTGGTCATCTTGGACTCGGCGTCGCGCAGGGTCTGGTCGATCACGTCATTGCTCCTTGGTCGGTCCGGCGGGGATCAGGCCGCGTGGACGAGTGTTCCGATCTTCTCACCGCGCAGGGCTCGCGCGATGGTGCCCTCGCCGTGCATGCCGAAGACCAGCATCGGCAGACGGTTCTCCATGCACAGGGCGAAGGCGGCCGCGTCGACGACCTTGAGGCTGCGCTGAAGCGCCTCGTCGAAGGTGACGTGGTCGAACTTGCGGGCCTCGGGGGTGGTGCGGGGATCGGCATCGTAGACACCGTCGACGCCGTTCTTGCTCATCAACACCGCGTCTGCCTTGATCTCGAGGGCACGCTGAGCCGAGACGGTGTCGGTGGAGAAGTACGGCATACCGGCACCGGCGCCGAAGATGACGACCCGCCCCTTCTCCAAGTGCCGGATCGCACGGCGCGGAATGTACGGCTCGGCCACCTGCGCCATGTGGATGGCGCTCTGCACGCGCGTCTCGACACCGGTCTTCTCGATGAAGTCCTGCAAGGCGAGGGCGTTCATGACGGTGCCGAGCATGCCGATGTAGTCGGCACGCGACCGTTCCATGCCTCGCTGGCTGAGCTCGGCGCCGCGGAAGAAGTTGCCGCCGCCGACCACGATCGCGACCTCGATGCCGTCGGCCACGGCCTCGGCCACCTGTCCGGCGATTCCACCGACGACATCGGGGTCGATACCGATGCCTCCGCCGCCGAAGGCCTCACCGGAGAGCTTGAGGAGAACGCGTCGCGACATGATGACGAGCCTATCGGATGGTTGCACGTGGGCGGTGGCCCAGCGTCCTCGAGCTAGTACGCGATACCGAAGATCCACACCGCCAGCGTCATGGTCGTCAGCGTGATCGCCACGATGCCGAACATGTTCAGCCAGAAGCCGCCCTTGATCATCTGCCCGATCGTCACGTAGCCCGATCCGAAGGCGATCGCATTGGGTGGTGTCGCGACCGGCAACATGAAGGCACAGGTCGCGGCGATCGCCACTGGGACGGTCAGCAGCAACGGATCGAGGCCGAGGCCGACCGCGACCCCACCGGCGAGAGGCAGGAAGGTCGCCGCCGTCGCCGTATTGCTGGTCAGCTCCGTCAGCGCCAGCACTCCCGCTGCCACGATGAGCACCACGAGCACGACCGGCACGGCGCCGAGACCACCGGCCTGCTCGCCGATCCACTCGGTGAGGCCGCTGTCGGTGAACTGGGCGGACAGCGCCAGGCCGCCGCCGAAGAGCAGCAACACGCCCCAGGGCAGGGTCACGGCGCTCTCCCAGTCCAGCAGGCGGACACCCCGCGCCGCACCGGCGGGCAGGATGAATAACAAGAGCGCGATCACCATCGCGACCCCCGCGTCATCGAGCGGCGGGTCATCGAGAACCAGCGGCAGGGCCACCCAGCCGATCGCGGCCAGGACGAAGATCGCCAGTACTCGCCACTCCCCCGACGACATCGGACCGAGCTTGTCCAATTCCTCGCTCAGCATCTCGTGGCCACCGGGTATCTCCTCAATCTCCGGCTTGAACAACACCTTCGTCAACAGCCATCAGCAGAACACCAGGAAGACCAGTGACAACGGGCCGCCGACCGCGAGCCATTGCGCGAAGCCGATCTGGACATCGTGATTGGCGTCCATATAGCCGACGAGCAGCGTGTTCGGCGGCGTGCTGATGATCGATCCCAACGAGCCGAGGGACGCGGCATAGGCGATGCCGAGCATCAGCGCGGTGCCGAAGTTCGAGCTCTTGACCTGCTCGGCGAGATCCTCGTCCTCGCTCTCGAGATTGGTGACCAGCACGAGGACCGAGATACCGATCGGCAGCATCATGACGGCCGTCGCGGTGTTCGAGACCCACAGACTGATGAAGGCCGTCGCGATCATGAAGCCCGCCACGACCATCGTCGGCTTGGTACCCATCGCTCGTACCGTCAGCAGCGCGAGCCGCCGGTGCAGATTCCAGCGCTGCATAGCCAGCGCGAGCATGAAGCCGCCCATGAACAGGAAGATGATGTTGTTCCCGTAGGACGCCCCCACATCGTCGACTCCGACATCGTCGATCGCAAGGGGGAACACGACCAGCGGCACGAGAGCGGTGGCCGGGATCGGGATGGCCTCCGTCATCCACCAGATGGCCATGAGCACGGCGGTGGCGGCGGTCATCCTCGCCGCGTGCGCCAGATCCTCCGACAGCACGAGATACATCAGGACGGCGGCGAGCACGCCGATGAGCAGCCCGCTCCACCTGATCGAGTTCTTCCGCTGGGAGACCGCCTCGTCACGCTCGCCGGGCGCGATCTCCTGCTCGGTGTCTTCCTGTTCGTCGTGGTCCGTCCGGCGCGCGCTGTCAGCCATAGCGTTCCCTCCCTGTGCTGGCGGTCACACCACCGTAGGAGGGATCGACGTCGCGCGCAGCGCTGGCGTCCTGCCCCGCGGTGAGACAGTGTCCATTCCAGACCAGCAGACGGACGCTCGCCACCCACCGCCCACGGCCGAGAACGGACGCCTACTCACCGCTCCCTACCGTCAACCAGGCCACGGTCTGTCTCGCGCGGGCCGGGAAATGCAGCGACCCCGCGGGATCACCCGCGGGGTCGCTGGACGAGACGTGGCGTCAGCCGCCGACCTCGATGTGCGCGAAGCGCTTGATGGCCACGCCGGCCTCGTCGAGGACCTGCTTGACCGACTTCTTGTTGTCGGTCACCGAAGGCTGATCGAGCAGCACGGTCTCCTTGAAGAAGCCGTTGACGCGACCCTCGATAATCTTGGGCAGCGCCTGCTCGGGCTTGCCCTCCTCGCGAGCGGTGGCCTCAGCGATCTCGCGCTCCTTCTCCACGATCTCGGACGGCACCTCCTCGCGGGTGAGATAGCGAGGACGCATCGCGGCGATCTGCATGGCGGCGCCGCGGGCGGCCTCCTCGCTGTCACCCTCGAACTCCACCAGCACGCCGACCGCCGGAGGCAGGTCAGTCGCACGGCGGTGCATGTACGTCGCGACATTGCCATCGAAGGCCGCCACGCGACCGAGCTCGATCTTCTCGCCGATGACGCCGGCGAGCGAGGTCACCGCCTCGTCGACGGTCTGTCCGTCATCGAGCTGCGTGCTCTTGAAAGCCTCCGCGTCGGCTGGCTTGGCCGCATCGGCCGCAGCGGCCAGACGCTCGGCCAGCTCGATGAACTGCTCGTTCTTGGCCACGAAGTCGGTCTCGGAGTTGAGCTCGACGATCGCAGCGCCGGAGTTCGCAACGAGACCGGCGGAGGCCTCACGCTCAGCACCTCGCTTGGCGGCCTTGGCAGCGCCGCTGATGCGCAGCAGCTCGACGGCCTTGTCATAGTCACCGTCGGCCTCGGTGAGGGCCTTCTTCGCGTCCATCATGCCCGCCCCGGTGGCGTCGCGGAGCTTCTTGACATCGGCAGCAGTGATTGCCATGGGTTTCTACCTCTGGATTCTGTCGTGAAAGGGGCGATCAGGACGCGGGCGACTCGTTGCCGGCCGGGGCGGGCGCCTCGGCGGCAGGAGCCTCAGCGGCGGGCGCCTCGGCTGCCTTGTCCTCGGTGCCCGAGGTGAGCAGCTCGCGCTCCCAGTCGGCCAACGGCTCCTCGGCACCGAGCTCCGAGCCCGGAGTCTCCTCGCCGGTCTTGGCGCCGCTGCGGGCCATCAGGCCATCGGCGGCGGCATCGGCGACGACACGCGTGAGCAGGCCGACCGAGCGGATGGCGTCATCATTGCCCGGGATCGGGTAGTCGACGTCATCGGGGTCGCAGTTGGTGTCCAGGATCGCGACGATCGGGATGTTCAGCTTGCGGGCCTCGTCGACCGCGAGGTGCTCCTTCTTGGTATCGACGATCCAGACCGCATTGGGCGTGCGGTGCATGTCGCGGATACCACCGAGGGTGCGCGAGAGCTTGTCGTACTCGCGCTTCATCTGCAGCAGTTCCTTCTTGGTGCGGTTGGAGCCCGCGACATCGTCGAAGTCGATCTCCTCGAGCTCCTTCATGCGCTGCAGGCGCGCGCTGATCGTCGAGAAGTTCGTGAGCATGCCGCCCAGCCAGCGCTGGTTGATGTAGGGCATGCCGACCCGCTTGGCCTGCTCCTCGATCGGCTCCTGCGCCTGACGCTTGGTGCCGACGAACAGAACCGTGCCGCCGCGCGCGACGGTGCTCTTGACGAACTCGTACGCGGCGTCGATGTAGGCGAGCGACTGCTGCAGGTCGATGATGTAGATGCCATTGCGCTCGGTGAAGATGAAGCGCTTCATCTTCGGGTTCCAGCGACGGGTCTGGTGTCCGAAGTGCACGCCGCTCTCGAGCAGCTGACGCATGGTGACGACGGCCATGGCCGTACTTCCTCTCTGCCTGGTTGACGGCACCACCGGTGGCGGTGCCCCTGGCGTCCGAACTGACGCAGGCCGCCCGCGAGGCGGGACCAGGTCTGCGACGGTGCATTCAGCGGTACGCGTCATGCACTTTCGGGCGCGCGAATTTCGCCTCGTTCGAGGCGATGGAGCAAGTCTAGCCGAGGCCGGTGCGGGAACGAAATCCACACCCTGCCGGGTTGTCCGACGCCGTCCACAGATCGCGATCGACATCTTCTCCTGAGGGCCACGTTCGGGTCGACTCGATCCATGACAGCCCTACTCCTCGCCACCGCTTTGCTCCTCCCCCACGGCCTCTCCACCGACGCGTCCTGGCTCTGGCCGGTCCAGACGCGCTCCATCGAGCGAGGGTTCGCGCCTCCGACGGACCCGTACGGACCAGGGCACCGCGGTGTCGATCTTCCCGGGCGGGCAGGTGAGACGGTCGTCGCCGTGGCCTCGGGAACGGTGACCTTCGCCGGCGATGTCGCGGGAGTCGCGACGGTCACAGTGGACCACGGCGTCGAGCGCTCGACCTATCAACCCGTGCGGGCGACGGTCGTCGTCGGCGACTCCGTGCAGGCTGGTCAGCCCCTCGGCTCGCTCCTCACCGGTCATCCGTCGTGCCGTATGACGTGCCTCAATCTGGGTCGGCTGCGCGGTGACGAGTATCTCGACCCGGCTGCCCTGCTCGGCACAGACAAGGTGCGGCTGATCTCCCCCGACGGTCCACCGCCGTCACCACCGTCCTGGGAGCCCGAGGGGATCGTCAACCTCCTCGGCGGACCGGTCACGTCGCCCTTCGGGATGCGCCGCCATCCGGTCACCGGCGAGGTCAAGCTCCACGATGGTGTCGACCTCGGAGCCGCCTGCGGCACGCCGGTTCCCGCCTTCCTGGCCGGGACAGTGACCTTCTCCGCCCCGCGTGGGGCGTACGGAGAACAGGTCGAGCTCGCCCACGATGACGGCCGAGTCACGTCGTACAGCCATCTGAGCAGGCGCGACGTGCGCACCGGCGACCGCGTCGAGAAGGGCAACATCATCGGACGGGTGGGCACCACCGGCATGTCCACTGGATGCCATCTGCACCTCATGCTTCTCATCGACGGAACTCCGGTCGATCCGCTCTCCGCCGGGTGACCCAGGGAACCCGTTGAGTGTGACGTTTGGACGGTGAAGTGCCCGATTTCACCGTCCAAACGTCACACTCAACGGGTTCCGCTTCGCACCTCGGTGGTCCCCCCTCAAGGTGACCGGCTCAGGCTCGGGGGTGAGATTGGCGGTAGGCGGCGCGCAGGCGTTCGTTGGTCACATGCGTGTAGATCTGCGTCGTGCCCAAGGAGGCGTGTCCGAGGATCTCCTGTACTGAACGCAGATCGGCACCCCCTTCGAGCAGATGTGTCGCCGCGGTGTGCCGGAGTCCGTGTGGCCCGAGATCGGGCACCCCCTCGACGGCGCCCAGACGACGGTGCACCACCTGCCGGACCGTGCGAGGGTCGATGCGGGCACCCCGTACTCCTAGGAACAGAGCCGGACCGCTCGCCGCGGTGGCGAGCGCGGTGCGGCCCTGGCTCAACCACCGTTCGAGTGCTTCGGCGGCCGGCACACCGTAGGGCACTGTCCGCTCCTTGCGCCCCTTGCCCAGTACGCGCAGTACTCGTCGCTCGCGATCGACATCGTCAACATCGGCACCGGCCAACTCGCCGACCCGGATTCCCGTGGCGTACAGCACCTCCACGATTGCGAGATCGCGCCATCCGACCGGGTCATCCGCGGGTACAGCCTCGATGACCGCACGGATGTCCTGCTGGCTGACGGCCACCGGCAACTCCCGGTGCGCCTTGGGAGACGCCAGCAGCACCCCCGCGTCTTGCTCGGCACGACCCGTCCGCACCAACCAGGCGGTGAACACCCGGACCGCCGTCGACCGACGTGCCAGCGTCGTCCGAGCCGCACCTCGTGTCTTGAGCGAGGCCAACCAGCTGCGCAGAGCGCGCAGGTCGAGACCGGCCGGGTCGGTGATCCGGAGGCGTTCGGCGTGGACCGCTAGCGAGCGCAGATCGGTCAGGTAGGCCCGGACCGAGTGTTCGGAGAGGTCGCGCTCCCGGCGTAGATGATGCTCGTATTCACCGAGCACTGCGCTCCAGCGCTCGCCGAGGTGCTCGCCCATGGCGGATCTCAGCCTCCAGCGAAGGGCGGGAGGAGATCGACGGTCTGCGCACCCTCGACGCGTCCTCCCGACGAGCGACGCTCGCCGTCCACGAGCACCGAGCATCCCTCAAGGACCCGTCGAGCCCCCGGGGCATATCCGCTCAGCGCCTCGATGATCGCACCGACGGTGGTGGGATCGTTCAGATCGAGCTCCTCGAGACCGAACTCGGCACGTCCCACCGAGTGACGCGCGGCGGCGAACAGGCGGATACGGGTCACCTCAACCGCCGATCTGGCTCATCGACCGCTCGGGGGCCTCGAAATGCTCGTCGATGCCGTGGCCGGCGGGCTTGCCCCACATGGCCTCGCGCCAGAGATCGGCGATCGCGTCGTCATCGGCTCCCTCACGGAGCGGACCCAGCAGATCAGTCTCGGTGCGCGCGAACAGGCAGTGGCGGATGGTGCCCTGCGAGGTCAGGCGCGTACGCCGGCAATCGGCGCAGAAGGGCTCACTGATCGAGGCGATGATGCCGATGGTCCCGCGAGTCGTTCCGTCCTCGCCCAGCACTTCGAATCGCTCGGCGGGCGCACCCTCGCGAGGGGCCGGGTGCGGACGCAGCCGATAGCCCGCCTCATCGAGGATCTCTCGGACGCGTGCCGCGGGCACGAAGGTGCGCGCATCCCACACCCGGTCGGCATCGAGGGGCATCTGCTCGATGAAGCGGAGCTCGAAGTCGCGGTCGAGACACCACTCGAGGAGTTGCGCGGCATCCTCGCCGTCATTGATACCGGGCATGAGCACCGCGTTGACCTTGATCGGCGAGAGTCCCGCCGCCTCCGCCGCATCGATGCCCTCCAGCACGCGGGGCAGCAGCGAACGCCGGCTGAGCAGCTCTGCATGGGTCGGATCCAAGGTGTCGAGGGAGACATTGATCCGCTGCAGGCCCGCGTCCGCGAGCGCCTGGGCTCTCGAGGCCAAGCCGACGGCATTGGTCGTCAGGCTCAGGTCGACATCGAGCTCGGACAGATCCCCGACGATCTCGATGAGATCGCGCCGCAGCAATGGCTCACCACCGGTCAGCCGGACGGAGCGTACGCCCAGATCGCGTACGGCGATGCTCGTGAGACGCGCGATCTCGGCGCGTGTCATCAACGATTCGTCGGGAGCGAGCGGCAGTCCCTCCGCCGGCATGCAATAGGTGCAGCGAAGATTACATCGCTCGGTGAGCGAGATGCGCAGGTCGTCGGCGACCCGACCGTGACGATCGGCCAGCGGACGTGCCACGGGAGTCGGCAGCATCACTGAGGCAGCCATGCGTCCAGTATGACCCAGGGCACCACGGCGCCCCGGACGGCACTCACCGCGCGTCGTCGCTGGTCTCGACGATGACCGTCGTGGCCTTGACGACCGCCACGGCCACGACGCCGGGCTCGAGTCCGAGTTCTCGCACCGATTCGGTGCTCATCAGCGAGACCACGCGGTGCGGTCCGCACTGCAACTCGACCTGCGACATCACTGTGTCGCTCACGACCTCGGTGACGATTCCCACGAGACGATTGCGCGCCGATCGCGCAACGCCGAGCCCGTCCGAAGGCACCACCGCATGCTCGCGCGCGTAGCGTCCGAGGCTCGCACCATCGACAGATGCCGGGGATCCGCCGCCGGATTCCAATGCCCCCGAGGACAGCAGCCGCCGCACCGTGTCGTCACTGACTCCGAGGAATCTCGCCGCCTCGGCCACGCGAATCTGCGTCATGGCCGCTCAGTCTAGTGTCCGCACCTCCGAGGAGCGGTGACGTACGCACCCCTCGCGGCGATCGAGACGTGCGTACGTCACCGCCCCGGAGGTGCGCCGAGGGATCAGGCCGGATAGGTCGTGACCTCGGTCGCCTTGACCACCGCGACGACCTCGGTCCCCGGAACCAAGCCCAGCTCGGCGAGAGCCGCAGCGGTGACCTCGGCGCTCAGTTCGGCGCCACCAGGGCCAGCGACATGCACCCGCACCGTCGCCCCGCGTGGCTCCAACTCGCGGACCCGCGCAGGGATCACATTGCGGGGGCTGCCGACCGGAGCTTCGAGGTAGAGCGCGACCGCGCGCGGCGCGAACGCCGCGATCGCCGGGTGTCCCGGGACCACCGCGGCGTGCGCGACGCCGTGCATCTCGACCCCCCCGGCCGACCGCACCCCGTCCGCGGTGGCCGTTCCCGTCCACAGGTTGACATCCGCGATCGACGCGCCGAAGGCGCTGCGGGGCTGCGCCAGCACCTCGGCGGTGGGCCCCTCTTCCGCCACCCCGCCGTCCTCCAGCACGACCACCCGGTCAGCCAGGAGCAGGGCGTCGAGCACATCGTGCGTGACGATGATCGACGTCCGGTCCGCCAAGACCCGCCGCAGCATCTGCCGCACCGGCGGCACCATCGTGACGTCCAGGGCCGCCATCGGCTCGTCGAGCAGCAGCAATCGCGGCTCGGCGGCGAGAGCCCGAGCCACCGATATGCGCTGGGCCTGACCCCCGGAGAGCTGCGCAGGCTTGCGACCGGCATACTCACGGGCGCCCACCTCGTCTAACCAGCGCAACGCGGCCTCACGTGCCGCGCGCCGCGGCACCCCTCGGCTGCGCGGCCCGAAGGCGACATTCTCGGTCACCGTCAGATGCGGGAAGAGCAGAGCATCCTGAGCCAGCAGCGCGATGCCGCGAGCGTGCGGTTGGCTCCACGACCCCCGGCCACCGGTGTCCAGATCGAAAAGGGTCTCGGTGCCGAGGCGTGCGCTGCCCCGGTCGGGACGAAGAGTCCCCGCGATCGTCGACAGCAGCGTGGACTTGCCGGCGCCATTGGGTCCGAGGACCGCGACGGTCTCCCCGGCTTCGATCTCGATCCGTAGTTCCACACCTCGATCACCGAGGGCGATCTCACACGTCAATGCCGGTGCGTCCGTCACATCTGCCCCCTCGACCCACGCACGAGCCCGATGACGAGCACTGCCACCACCACCAGGACCAGTGACAGTGCCACGGCGGCATCGGGATCGACCTCGCGCTGGAGGTAGATCTCCAAGGGCAGGGTACGTGTCACGCCCTGCAGGCTGCCGGCGAAGGTGATCGTGGCGCCGAACTCTCCCAGTGCCCGCGCGAAGGCGAGGATCGCGCCCGAGGCGAGACCCGGCAACACCAGCGGCAGCGTCACGCGCCGCAGGACAGTGGTCGGCTTGGCGCCCAGCGTCGCTGCGACGATGTCGTAACGCCGACCCGCTGTGCGCAGGGTGCCCTCGAGGCTGACAACGAGGAAGGGCAACGACACGAAGGTCTGGGCGATAACCACGGCCACGGTCGAGAAGGCGATCTGCAGGCCCACGACCTCCAGATGCTCGCCCAGCAGGCCCCTGCGCCCGAAGGTGTAGAGCAAGGCGATGCCGCCGACCACTGGCGGCAGCACCATCGGCAACAGGACGAGCGAACGCAGCACCGACTGTCCCGCGAAGCGGGTTCGTGCGAGCACCACGGCCATCGGCACGCCGAGGACGACGCACGCCACCGTGCTGATCGACGCCGTGACCAGACTCAACCTCAGGGCAGCCACCGACGACTCGGAGGTGATCAGGGAGATGAACTGCGACCAGTCGACACGGGCCATCAGCGCGAGCAGCGGGAGCAGCACGAAAGCCGCTCCCGCCGCCGCGGGGACATAAACCCAGGCCGGCAGGCCGGAGTACTGCGAAGATCTCACGTCACTCAGACTGCACGAAGCCCGCCTCGCCGAGCACCTCCCGGCCCGTCGGGCCCAGCACGAAGTCGACGAAGCGCTGTGCCATGTCTCCGTGCTCACTGCCGGCGAGGACCGCGATCGGATAGTCATTGACGGCGTCGGCAGCTTCCGGGAAGGAGATGCTCTCCACCGCGTCGCCCGCGCCCACCGCATCGGTGACGTACACCAGGCCGGCGTCGGCCTCCCCAGAGGTGACCTTGGCGAGCACATCGGTCACGGCGGACTCCTCGCTCGCGGGGCTCAAGGTGATTCCCGAGCTCTCCTCCACCTCCTTGGTCGCCGCTCCACACGGCACCTCCGGTGCGCAGATGACCAGCGTGATGTCCTCAGCGGCGAGATCCTCGAAACCCTCGATGCCCTTCGGGTTCCCCGGAGCGGTGACGATCTGGAGCGTATTGGCGGCGAACAGCGTGGGTTCACCCTCCACGAGGTCGTCGTCCGTGGCCTTCTGCATGTTCTTCTCATCGGCCGAGGCGAAGACATCCGCCGGCGACCCGTTCTGGATCTGAGCCACGAGATCGGAGGATCCCGCGAAGTTGAACTCGACCGAGACGCCTTCGTTCTCTGACTCGAATCTCTCACCCAGCTCGGTGAAGGTGCTGGTCAGCGATGCCGCCGCGAAGACCGTCAGTGTGACCTCCTCGCTGCCCGCCGCTGTCGAGTCACCGTCATCCCCATCGCCACCGCACGCGTTCAGCCCACCGATCAGCGCGAGCACGGCTGCCATACTCAGAATTCGTCTCATGGATGATGATTCTACTCATATGCGTTGTTTCAAGTTTAATATCCCCGCATTTACGCACACCGTCGTGGTGGCGGCTGAGAGGGTTCGTGGCGATGGGAGGAGCCATAGGCCTTCCCCGGTCCCGCGAGCGGTGCTCGTTCGCCCTCTTACCACTCGAATCGGGACGAATCTGCAGCACTCGCTGGCCCCATGCTCGCTTCGCGGCGCCCCATACCCGGCGGCATACCCACCGGCCGACCATCGGCCGAGACAGCCGGTAGCGTTCGAGCATGACCGTGAGCCTGGAGACACACCGCACTGAGGTCGAGCGGCTGCTCAACCTCGCCGACGAGAAGCGCCAGACCCGGTCATCGGTCTTGTGTCCCCTTTCCGAGGCGCTCGGGCGTCGACTGGTCCGCGATGTCCTCGCACCCGGGGACCTCCCGGCATTCGACAACTCCCAGATGGATGGATTCGCCGTTCGGAGCACAGATCTGCGCCCAGCGGAGACCGCGCCGGTGACGCTCCCGGTCTCCGCCCCGATCGCCGCCGGCGCCGCGGCCGTCTCCCTGGCGCCCGGCACCGCCGCCCCGATCATGACAGGGGCGCCGATTCCCGCAGGGGCCGATGCCGTGATCCCGATCGAGCGCACCCGGCCGGGCGATTTCTCCGCCCCGGACGTCACCTTCGACACGCCCGCGCCCCCAGGACAGTACGTCCGTCCCCGCGGAGACGACATTCGCGCGGGAGCGGTCCTCATGCCTGCCGGCACCTCGATCTCGGTGGCGGGCATCGGGGCCCTCACCGGGGCCGGCCTGACGTCGGTCGAGGTCGAGCCGCGGATGAGGATCGCGATCATCAGCACCGGCGATGAGATCGCCAACGGGCAGATCCCCGACTCGAACAGCGCCGCGCTCGCCGCCGCCTCTGCCGAGATCGGCACGCAGGTCGATCGCTTCATCTGCGCGGACTCCCCCGCTGAGTTCGCCGCCGTGCTCGATGGCCTGGACCATGATCTGGCGATCACCATCGGCGGGGTCAGCGCCGGCGCCTATGAGGTGGTGCGTCAGGTGCTCTCCCCCCTGCCTGACGCCTGGTTCGACCACATCCCGCTTCAACCCGGCGGTCCCCAAGGCCACGCCGTGCGCGATGGTCTGCCGATCCTGTGCCTGCCGGGAAATCCGGTCAGCTCCTTGCTGTCCTTCGAGTTGTTCATCCGCCCCGGACTCGCACGCCGATGCGGACAGGTCGCTCCCGACCGCCCCAGCGGCACGGCGCCCCTCGCCGAACCTCTGACCTCGATTCCCGGCAAGCTCCAGGTGCGGCGCGGGACCCTCGACGAACACGGACAAGTGCAGGTGATCGGCGGTGCGGGCTCGCACCTGCTGGCCGCCTATGCCGTCGCCACCCACCTGATCTTCCTGCCCGCCGAGATCGAGGAGTTAGCCGCCGGCGATACAGTGACGTGGTGGAGGATCGCAGCGCTCTGAGCCATTACCGCGAGGATGGCTCAGCCCATATGGTCGATGTCTCGGCCAAGCAGCCGACCACCCGCACCGCAGTGGCCGAAGCCCGTTTCGTGACGCGCCCCGACGTGGTCGAACAGATCACCGACGGCCGTCTCCCCAAGGGTGAGGCACTCGCCACCGCCCGGATCGCCGGCGTGCTCGCCGCCAAGCAGACGCCCATGCTGATCCCGCTCTGCCATCCCTTGCCCCTGTCGAAGATCGAGATCGACCTCCTTCCCGAGACCGATGCGGTCGTGATCCGCGCCACCGTTCGCACCACGGCTCCGACGGGAGTCGAGATGGAGGCGATGACGGCCGTGAGCGTCGCGGGGTTGACCCTCTACGACATGGTCAAGGCCGTCGACCGTGCCGCCTCGCTCGAAGGCATCCGCGTGATCTCGAAACAGGGCGGGACACACGACTGGGAGGCTGGGGATGCCTGACCCCGAGGCTCGCGTCGTCGTCGCCTCGACGAGTGCCGCACGCGGCGAGGCTGAGGACCACACCGGTCCGATGATCGCCGCCTGGTTGCGCGAACGAGGTCTGTCTTGCGCCGATCCCGTAGTAGTCCCCGACGGCTCCCCGGTCGAGGCCGCATTGCGCGATGCCATGAGCGAGGGCGTGGCCGTGGTGCTCACGACCGGCGGTACCGGCATCGCCTCGGACGATCTGACCCCCGAGGCCACCGCCGCCGTACTGGATCGGGAGCTGCCCGGAGTCGTCGAGGCGATGCGCGCCCGCGGTCTCGAAGCGACCCCATTCGCCGCGCTGTCCCGTGGACGGGCGGGGGTCGCGGGGCGGACCTTCATAGCGAACTTGCCTGGTTCCCCTGGAGGGGTCCGCGACGGGCTGGGGGTCCTCGAGCCCTTGATGCATCACCTTCTGGCACAGCTGGGCCATCTCACCGATGACGACCCGCACCCACCCCGAGGAGAAGACCGATGAGCGTTCAGCTGGCCGATATCTGGGACGACGACCTCGAGCTGGACCAGCTCATCACCCTCGTCGGCACGCCCGGGCACGGCGCAGTGGCGACCTTCACGGGCTGCGTGCGCGATCACGACGGTGGACGGACGGTGACCCGCCTGGTCTACGAGGCGCATCCAGAGGCGGTTGCCCTCCTGCACGCCTCGGCGGCACGGATCGCGGAGCGCGGTGTCGTCGTGGCCGTCCTGCACCGGACGGGAAGCCTGGCGATCGGCGATGCGGCGATCGCCGCGGCGGTATCGGCCCCGCACCGAGGCGAGGCCTTCGCCGCGATCGCCGACCTCGTCGACGATGTCAAGTCGACCGTTCCGATCTGGAAGCACCAGTTCTATGCCGACGGATCGGACGACTGGGTCAACTCCCCCTGACCACGCGTCCCCGCACGACGACACCCCGGATCGCCGATTCCCGCAGGCCCATGAGCAGGGTGAACAGCAGCTGCCGGTGGGCCCGGTCCTCCTCATCGGCGCGCACGCCGAACTCGATCGCGCCGGCCAGGGCCTCAGTGGGTTCGATGAGCAGGAGGTCCGCCTCCTTGCCGATATCGAAGTTTCCGGTCAGCCGCTCCTGATCGAGCGCCCGCGCCCCAGCCAGCGTGGCGGCGAAGAGCAGCTCCCCCGGCGTGAGCGCGACCGACGCGCCCGCGGGCTCGGAGAGGTGCACGCCGTAGGCCGATGCGAGCACCCGGGACATCAGCCATTCATCGCCTGCCCCCACGTCCGTACCCATCGCCACGGTGACCCCCGATGCGGTGGTCCGTCGCCACGGCATCGTGCCGGATCCGAGGAACTGCTGCGATACCGGGCAATGAGCGATCGACGCGCCAGCATCGGCGAGGCGGCGCAGTTCCACATCGGCGCAGTGCACGGCGTGGGCCATGATCGTGCGCCGCCCCAGCAGCGAATCGCCACCGCGCCTGCTTCCCGGCAGGAACAACCCGTCATAGGTGTCAAGATAGTGCTCCACCCCATAGGCTGCCCGCACCGCGGCACACTCACCGTCCCCCGGTCGATCGTTCTCGCTCAGATGCGTATGCACGTACACGCCACGGTCGCGATGGCCGGTGAACAGCTCACCGAGACCCGCCAGGGTGCGCGGTGTGGTGGAGAGACTGAACCGGGGCACGATGGCGGTCTGGATCATCGCCTCGTGAGCGGGACGCTGCTCCGGATCGGTGCCGTGCCAGCGGTCGATCTCGGCCGCCACCAGACTGAGGGCCTCCTCCTCGTCGGTGAGCAGCATCGAGGCTGAAGGAGGCCCGAGTACCTGCACCCCGCGCCCGCTCACAGTCCGCAGCCCGGCGGCCAATGACTGCTCGTACAAGGCATCCTGCGCGTGCGGGAAGGCCGAGCCGAAGACCATCGCCGAGGTCGTTCCCACCGCGAGGCGCCGGGCCGTGAAGTCCGCCGCCGCCTGTCGAGCGAAGGCCTCGTCCTTGAAGCGTGCCTCCGCGGGGAAGATGCACGAGTCGAGCCACTCGAGTAACTGGCCGCCGCCGTACGCATCGGTGCTGTAGACCTGCGGGTAATGCACGTGAGTGTCGACGAATCCCGGCAGGAGGAAGGCCGCGCGGGCCACCGGGCGTTCGATGACATGACGAGGCGCCCGCCCCCACGGCCCGACCCATTCGATACGTCCCTGCCGGTCGACCGCGATCGCGCCATCGCGCTCGCTGACCACGTGTGCATCGACCGCGGCGCTGTGCGGGCTTCCCGCGATATGGAACAGGTGCCCCCGGTAGGTGCGATGACGATCCTGCACGGTGTCCATGGCCACCCCTCTCCGGCTGTCGGGCACCCCACTGTAGGACCATTCGACATCACGGTACGGAGCAGAATCAGCCACGCCACAAGAATTAGCGCGGATGTAACGCGGCCCGGGCTCGGCGCTTCGCCTGCGACGGCGACCCTCGGAGGATGCCGGGACCGCAACATGCTCGCCGAAACCGTAACCACCGCGAAATCACCCGGCACTCGAAGCGCAACGCGGGATCTGGAAGCTGTCCTTCCGTAGACACATCGTGACCTTCTCCAGGGAGTGCATATGACCAATCGGACCGCTCAAGGTCGAGCCGCCCGCGGACGCCTCGCCGCACTCGGCATCACCGCAGCGCTCGTTCTCACCGCCTGCGGCGGTGGCAGCGACGACACCTCCGAGGGTGGGGACAGCGACCTCGGAGATGTCACGGTGCAGTTGTCCTGGGTCAAGAACGCCGAATTCGCGGGCGAGTTCTTCGCCGAGGAGAACGGCTACTTCGCCGATGCCGGCCTGGGGACCGTGACACTGGTTCCCGGTCCGGGCGCGACAGAGAATCTCGTCGCCTCCGGGGAAGCCGACTTCGGTACGGCCAATGCTGTCTCGACCGGACAGGTGATCGCCGAGGAAGGCGCGCCTCTGAAGATCGTCGGCAGCAAGTTCCAGCGCAACCCCTTCACCATCCTGTCGCTGACGGACGGCGCCGATATCGCGACCCCCGAGGACCTCGTCGGCAAGACCATCGGCGTCCAGCCCGGTGGTAATGAGGCCCTGTTCTCCGCGCTCCTCGAGGTCAACGACATCGATGAGGCCGATGTCGAGACGGTCCCGGTCGAATATGACCCGTCACCCCTGGTCGACGGCGAGGTGGACGGATTCTTCGCCTATGTCACCAATGAGTCCATCACCGTGGAGGAGCTCGGCCACGAGGTCACCAATCTGCTGCTCAATGACAACGGTCTTCCCTTCGTGGCAGAGGCCATCATCGCCACCGATGAGACCATCAGCGAGCGCCCGGAGGTCGTCAAGGCCTATCTGGAGGCATCGATCCGGGGATGGCAGGACGCCCTGGCCGATCCCGACGAAGGGGCTCGCCTGGCCGTCGAGGTCTACGGCAAGGATCTGGACCTCGACATGACCAAGGAAGCCCGCCAGGCCGAGATCCAGAATGAACTCGTGCTCACCGATGATGTCGAGCAGAACGGGCTGTTCACCATCACCGATCAGCTGATGAACGAGAGCATCGACAGCCTCGCACGCGCCGGCATCGAGGTCACCGTGGACGACCTGTTCGACCTGTCTCTCCTCGAGGAGCTCCTTGAAGAGCAGCCCGAGCTACGTTCGATAACCGCCTCCTGATCGACGATGCCCGGTCCAGCACAGCACGCCGTCGCCGGCCGAGTCGACTCGGTCGGCGACGGCGTCCACATCAAGAATCTGAACAAGTCGTTCTCCCTGGGCCGAGGTCAGACGTTGACCGCCCTGCAGGATGTCACGCTCATGACCGACAAGGGCAGCTTCCTGTCGCTGCTGGGACCGTCGGGATGCGGCAAGTCCACGATCCTGCGGATCCTGGCCGGACTCGAAGGACCCACCAGCGGCACAGCCCTGGTCGAGGGTCAATCACCGCTGGAACTCCGACGCGGACATCAGCTCGGCATCGCGTTCCAGGACTCGGCCTTGTTGCCGTGGCGCAGCGTGATGGCCAATATCCGCCTGCCCTTCGAGGTCTCCGGGGTCGCGGTGGACGACTCACTGGTCGACGAGCTGATCGAACTGGTCGGCCTCACGGGGTTCGAGAAGGCCAAACCCGGTCAACTGTCCGGTGGGATGCGCCAACGGGTCTCGATCGCGCGCGCCCTCGCCGTACAACCCTCGGTCCTGCTCCTCGATGAGCCCTTCGGGGCACTCGACGACATGACACGACAGCGCCTGAATCTGGAATTGCTGCGCATCTGGACCGAGAAGCCGGCGACGACATTGATGGTGACGCATGGCATCTCCGAGGCGATCTTCCTGTCCGATCAGGTGGCCGTCATGAGCGCACGGCCCGGTCGCGTCGCGGAGATCATCGATGTCGACCTTCCACGTCCGCGCACCCCGGAGATGATGCGCACACCGCGCTTCCACGAGTTGCACGACCGGGCCTCCGAACTGTTGTTCGGCGGCCCCGGCGCGGAGCACTGACCTATGGCGACCTTCGGTGCCATCGTGCCGTCATCGCGCTGGACATCAGCAGGACTCGGTGTGATCGGACTCGCGTCGGTCATCGCACTGTGGTGGATCGCAGCCGCCACCGTTCTCTCCGACGCCCGCATCCCGACCCCTCCCGGGGTCGTGTCGACGATTGTCGATGACGGAGTGGGCTTCTACTGGCGGCACTTCTCCGTCACGATCAACGAGGCCTCCCTCGGTTTCCTCTACGGGAACGTGGCCGCACTGGTCTTGGCCTCGGTGGTACTCGTGCTGCCCTTCACCGAACAGCTCATCACACAGATCGCCGTCGTGACCTACTGCATCCCGATCGTCGCCATCGCCCCGGTGGTCTCGCTCGTCGTGGGCATCCCCTCCCCCGGCGAGCCCTCCGGCACCGCGATCGCCCTCGCCGTCCTGTCGGTGTTCTTCACCACCGTCGTCGGGACACTCCTAGGACTGCGATCGGCCGACCGAGCGAGCCTCGACGTGGTCACCGTCTATGGGGGCACCCGGTTGACGCAACTGCGCAAGGTACGTCTCATCGCCGCGCTGCCCGCCATCTTGAGCGCGCTGCAGATCGCGGCTCCCGCGGCCTTCCTCGGCGCGATCCTCGGCGAGTACATCGGCAGCGTCGAGCGGGGCGTCGGACCCGCGCTCATCGTGGCCCAACAGAATGTCAACGTCGAACGCGCGTGGGCGATCGGCCTGCTGTGCGCATTGGTCGCCGGGCTGGCCTATGCCGTGTTCGGCCTCCTGGCGCGCCTCGCCGCCCCCTGGTCGAAAGGAGCAGCGGCACGATGAGCGCCCCCGTGATCCACCGGACATCGGCTGGTCAGCGCAGCTGGTCCACCATCATCGCGCTGCTCCGTGGGGTAGGCAGCCTCATGCTGATCATCGCCATCATCGGCGTCCTCTGGGTCGGGTTGCTCCAGGTCTTCGACGTCTCCGACTATGTGGGCAAGAATCCGGCCGATGTGTGGGAGTACCTGTTCACCACGCCGGAGGCCGCCGAGCACCGCGCCGATATCGCCAGCCTGTTGGCGGTGACCCTGAGAGACGCGGCCGTCGGCTTCGTCGCCGGCCTGCTCGCAGCGAGTGCGTTGGCGACGGCCGTCGTGACCAGTCGAGTCGTCGAAGCCGGTGTCATGCCGATCGCCTTGATCCTGCGGTCCGTGCCACTCATCGCCCTGGCACCGATCATCATCCTGCTGGTCGGGCGCGGAGTGGGCGTCGTGGCCACCATGGGCGGCATCGTCGTGCTGTTCCCGGCCCTCGTGACGATCGTCTTCGGCTTGCGTTCGGTCACCGATCAGATGCGCGATGTCGTCTTCGTCTACGGTGGTTCGAATCTCGACGTCCTCCTCAAGGTCGCGATCCCGTCGGCGCTGCCCGCGGTGTTCTCCGCCATCCGCATCTCGGTGCCCGGGGCCTTCACCGGCGCGCTACTGGCCGAGTGGCTCGCCACGGGTGAAGGCATCGGCTACGCCGTGGTCTCCGCGGCGAACCGTTCGCAGAACACCCGCGTGTGGGCCCTGGTAGTGGTCGTCACGATCGCCTCGCTACTGCTGTACATGGTGGCGCAGCTCGTGGAGCGGATCGTCCTCGACCGTTTCGCGATGGCCGCAGGGACTGCCTGAACCGTCACGGTCGCTAGGACGCCGGGACCTCGTCGACGCTGGACAGGACGAGGTGGACCGGATCCCCACCGACCACGCTCCACCGCTCGCGCGTGCCCGCACCGAACATGATGAAGTCGCGTGGGCCGAGCTCTACCGAGTCGCCGCACTCGATCTCGATATGGAGCCGTCCCGTGATCACGTACACACCTGTGTCATTGCGCGCCTCGAACCACTCGCTGACCCACTCGTCAGCCCCGATGCGGTACTCGACCATGTGCAGCGAGGACGCCTCGTCCAGCACCAGGACCCGTCCCTCAGCGGCATCGGGACGATCCACGACCGGCAGACGGCGCCCTTCGTGGGCACGTACGACGCGCGACCCACGAGTTTGCGGAGGCGGCAGCAGGTCGCCGGGGGCGATCTGCAGTACCGAGGCCAAGCGGTACGTCGTCACCATCGACGGTGCGCTCACCCCGCGTTCGACCTGGCTCAAGAAGGGCTGGCTGACACCGGCCGCGGCGGCGAGCGCCCGCATCGATAACCCACGACTCTCGCGCAGTGCGCGCAGGCGAGCGCCGATGAGCACGGTGACTCTACGGTCCTCGTCATCGGCTGCGATCAGATCGTCGCTCACCTGTTACCTCCACGAAACCGAGCAAGCCGCACAATGATAACTGTGACTTATCAGGTAGCGGCCTCTGGGCAGCCACAGCCTAACCCACGACACCGGGTGCTCCGGGCTGTGCCCAAAGTCAGCCTGCACTGTCACCTGTTGGGAAGCGTGCGCGCCCAGACCGTCGTCGAGCTCGCGGGAAAGCACGACATATCGCTCGACGGCCGCAGCGCCGAGAACCTCTACGACCACGCGAGCTATGAGGACCTCGGCGAGTTCCTGCGGGTCCTGGATGTCGTCGGCTCGGTGGTGCGAGATCTCGATGACCTCCACCGCATCACCTACGAGTCCTTGATCGACGCCGCCGACCACCAAGTGCTCTACCGGGAGATCCAGATCAGCCCCCCAGGCCACGGCGGAGTGCCCTACCGCCGCTTGTTGGACGGCATCACCGCGGGTATGCGCGATGCGCGCACCGACGCCGGTATCGACAGCCGCATCGTGGTGGGGCTGAACCGCGAGCAATCGGTCGCTGCCGCCGATGCGCTCCTCGATGACATCATCGAACAACGCATCGACGAGGTCGTGGGCATCGGGCTCGACTATGCCGAAGCCCTCGGACCACCTGAGCCCTTCGCTCCGGTATTCCAGCGCGCCGCTTCAGCGGGCTTACAACGGACAGCACATAGCGAGACCGGCCCGCCACGACACATCGAGATCCTGCTCGATGAGCTCGGATGCAGCCGTATCGATCACGGCTACCACGTCGTCGACAACGACCGGATCACGCGTCGTTGCGCCGAGGAGGGCGTCCCCTTCATCTGCACCCCGGTGAGCTCCGATATCGGACGATACTCCGGGAGCGGCGACGGCAGCCACCGGCGCATCGCCCAGATGGTCAATGCCGGACTCGCCATCGCGATCGATTCCGATGACCCCCCGATGTTCGGCACCGACCCCACCCGGGATCTCATCGCGCTGAGCGATGCCCTCGGATACGGGCTCGAGCAGTTCGAGCGATTCACCCACACCGCCGTCGATGCCACCTGGCTCGATGACACCGACCGCGCCGCCCTGCGACAGCACGTAGAACGGCAATTCACCGCACTGAAGGAGATCCCATGACCGACTTCGCCGTACCCGTGGTCGACATCTCGGCCTATGTCGATGACGGAACCGCTGAGGACCGACAGGCCGCCGCGCGGGCCTTCGACCACGCCGCTCGCACGATCGGCTTCATCCAGATCATCGGACACGGGGTGCCCACCGCCACGACCGATGCCTTCGCCGATGCCCTCGATGCCTTCTTCGGGCTGCCGCTCGAGGCCAAGAAGGAGTACCGCACCCCGCCGGAGATCAATCGCGGCTATGCACCACCCAAGACCGAGTCGCTCAGTCTGAGCCTCGGGCTGGCCCCCTCGAACCGCATGCACGACTTCTTCGAGGCCTTCAACATCGGGGCCGCGGTGAGCGACTACCCGGGGGTCGATCTGCCCGAAGCCGACTACCCCGAGAACATCTGGCCGGACCAGGTACCGCGCTTCCGGGAGGCCGTCAGCGCGTACTTCGATGAAGCCGCTCGTGTCGCTCGCACCCTTACGCGCATGTTCGCCGACGCGCTGGGCCTGCCCGCCGACTTCTTCGCCGGTTACACCGACCACTCGCTCGACGTGCTGCGGATGAACAACTACGCTTTACCGCCCGGCGAGGTCACCCTGGACGGTGATCTCACCGGGATGGGGGCGCATACCGACTACGGAATCGTGACGGTCCTGTGGGCCGACCAGGTCGCCGGTCTGCAAGTCGTCGGTCCCGACGGCCAGTGGCACGATGTCATGCCCGCCGACGGGGCGCTGCTGGTCAACCTCGGCGATCTGATGGCCCGCTGGACCAATGAGCAGTGGCTGAGCACCGTGCACCGCGTGAAGCCGCCCATCGTCGATGGCACCATCCGCCGGCGGCGCAGCGCCGCCTTCTTCCACGACGGGGACGTTGACGCGACGATCTCGACCATCGAGTCCTGCCTAGGTGAGGGCGGCAGCCTCTACGAGCCCATCACGATCGGCGAGCACATCGCCGCGAAACTCGCCGGTTCGCGCGCAGGCGTCGCGAACAGGTCGGCTGCGCGCGAAGCCAGCCGTGTGCTCGGCGCCGACGGGAGCTGATCGCGACGGCTCCGCCCGAGGTCCCGACCTGCCGAGTCAAGGGCCCCGGGCGGAGCCGCGAACTCCCTCAGCCCTGCGCGATCGCTCGCCAGATGCGGTCGCGGCTGAACGGGGCCTCATAGAGCCGTCTGCCGATCGCTCGGCTGATCGCATTACCCACCGCTGCGACGACCGGGTTGAAGGGCGACTCGCTCATCGACTTGGCCCCATAGGGACCGAGATCGTCGCTCGTGTCAGCGAACATCACCTCCGTCATCGGGATATCGGCGAGCTGTGGCACCCGATACTCGCGGAAGGCTGGATTGGTGACATGCCCGTCCTCGAGGAGGATCTCCTCGAGGAGCGCCGCGCCGTACCCCTGGGCCACTCCCCCTTCGATCTGTCCACGACATTGCTCGGGATTGATGACGGTTCCAGCATCGGCCGCATGCACCGAACGCACGATGCGGACCTCACCGGTGGTCGTGTCGACCGCGACACGCACGGCATGCACGTTGAAGGCCACTGATCGCTGCTCGCCGCGCTCCTCACCGGTGGCCGTGAGCACGCCGTCCTCGACACGCTCCGAGCGTTCTAACAAGGCCGCGAAATCGACGATCCGATCCTCGAGGAGGACACCGTCCCGGACCAGCTCGCCACCCGGTGCCAGTGAGAGCAGCTCGGCACGTAACGACATCGCGGCAGCGTGCAGGGCTTTGCCGGCCACAGTGATCCCCGCCGAGGCGAAGGCCCCGGTGTCGTATGTGGCGCTGTCGGTATCCGATGCGTCCAGCACGATGCGCGAGGGATCGGTGTTCAGAGCCTGGGCGAGGATCTGGGTATGGGTGGTATGCGAACCGTTGCCGAACTCGGCGGTCCCCACACCCGCCCGATAGGTCCCTTCGGTGTCCACGCTGACGGACACCTGTGCGATGTGACCGAAGGGCGCCATCGTCGCGATCATGGCCGCGGCCATCCCCTCGCCCACGCGCCAGTGCAAACCCTCCGGTACACGATCACCGCCGTCCGCGAGGGCGTGTTGCGCCAGGTCCAGACACTGGTCGAGACCGTAGCTCCCATAGATCAGATCGGGATCGGGCAGGGGCCGTCCGGTGAGCAAAGGATCGCCTTGGCGCACAGCGTTGATGCGCCGTAGCTCGAAGGGATCGATGTGCAGACGATCCGCCAGCTCGTCGAGTGCCGATTCCACCGCCGTGATGACCTGGCCCAGGCCGTACCCGCGGAACGCCCCCGATGGTGGGTTATTGGTGTAAACCGCCTCGCCGCGGATCCTTTTGGCGTCGGCACGGTACAGGCTCACCGACTCGGCACAACTGTGGAAGAGCACTCCTCTCGCATGGTTGCCGTACGCCCCGGTGTCGCTGAGCACATCGAGATCGATGGCGGCGAGCGATCCGTCGGCATGCGCTGCGAGCCGCACCGTCACCTCGAAGGGGTGACGGTGGCTGGTCCGGAGGAACTCCTCGTACCGGCTCATCTCATAGGCGACCGGTCGTCCTAGACGCAAGACGGCCGCGGCGACGAGATCCTCGGTGAACATCTCCTGTTTGCCGCCGAATCCCCCACCCACTCGCGCGGCGAAGACGCGGACCTTCTCGGGTGGCAGCTCGAAGATGCGGCACAGCGCATCACGGGTCAGGAAGGGGACCTGCGTGCTGGAACGGATCACCAACCGGCCGGTGTCATCGATCCACCCGATGCTTCCATGTGTCTCGAGCTGCGCGTGACTCTGCCGTTGGGAGCGCCACGTTCCCTCCACGACGTGCGGCGCTGCGGCGAAAGCCTCGTCGAGGTCACCGTGCTCGTCCTCGAAGGAGAGGACCACATTCCGGCCCGCATGGTCGACCCGGTCATGTGGCGTACGGCCTTCGTGAAGAAGCGGCGCACCCTCCAGACGTGCCTTGTGCGGGTCGACGACATGCGGCAATGTCTCGTACTCGACAGTGATGAGCTCACCCGCCCGATGGGCCGTCATCGCGTCCTCGGCGACGACGGCGGCGACTCGCTGGCCGACGAAACGCACCGTCGCGTCAAGCAAGACCGTGTCATCGGGGTCATCGGTCGGGTGCTCATGGCGCGCCGATGAGTAGACCACGCCGGGGGCATCGTGGTGCGTGAGCACGAGGTGCACTCCGGGATACGCCTCGGCTGCCGACGTGTCGATCGACCTGATCCGAGCATGCGGGTGTGGGCTGCCCACGACGGCGAGGTGCAGGGTTCCCGCGGGTAGATCGTCGAAGGTGTAGGGCTCGCGGCCGGTCACGATGCGCTGAGCCGCGGGCGGAACGACCGATTCGCCCACTCCGCGCCCTGTGCAGGGGGCAGCATGCTGCGGCCCGAGCGCCTTCTCGATCGACTCGCGCACGGAACGATAGCCCGTACAACGGCAGAGATTGCCCTTCAGCTTCCGCGGCAGATCGTCGACATCGCCGGCATCGAGGGCCGCCGCGGTCACGATCATGCCCGCGGTGCAGAAACCACATTGAAAGCCGAAGTTATCGACGAACGACTGTTGCACGCGATGGAGTGCGTCCGGCTCCCCCAAACCGCTGACCGTGACGACATCCACGCCCTCGGCCCGCATCGCCGGAAACAGGCAGGTGTGGACCGGATGACCGTCGACCAGCACCGAGCACGCGCCGCAGTCGCCGGAGTCGCACCCCTTCTTCACGTCGCTATGCCCGCTCTCGCGTAAGAGAGTACGCAGGCACTGTCCCGGTCTGGCCGGCAGCGACCTCGGCACACCGTTGATGTTCAGGGAGATCTCGCTCATGCCAACACCTCGCTGCGGGCCCGCGCAGCAAGTTCGACGCTCACCCCTCGGCGCCAGTCCGCGGGTCCGTGCGCATCGGTGAAGTAGCCGGTCAGTGCGTCGACATCTCCGCACAATTCGGCCTCGCTCGGCACCTGTGGATACCGCAACTGCCGTGGCGTGGTGGTGCCCGCCGTCACCGTCACCACGAACTCTCCATCGGTGTCATGGCGCGCGATCACCACCGAACCCGACCGCCCGAGTGTCGATAACGCTATCTTCTGCAGACTCGTACGTGATTCCAGCGTGCGTTGAGGGATCTCGAAGGAGCGGATGACCTCTCCTGGGCGCAGCGAGTTGGTGCCGTTGCCGGTCGGCAGATGTGCCACGGGGGTGACCCGATCGTCATCGGGCCCCCAGATCGTCGCTCGGGCGTCGAGGGCGCTCAGCAGACTGATCATCGCCCCTGCGGCGAGGGAACGCGCCACATTGCCACCCACCGTCGCCAGGTGCCAGATCTTCCACGATGCGAGCAGGGCATCGCAAGCCTGCTCGAGCAGCGGATGCGCCCGCCACGCATCATCGAGCCGCGGCAGCCGAGCCAGTTGTTCGATCGTGCACGTCGCCGCGATCTCCAGCCGGTCACCGAAGAACTGCCACGGACGCCAATCGAGCGTCATGACGTCGACCAAGCCCGTCACCTGCGGGTCGGGATCGGAGAACATCCAGGTGCCCCCGGCGATCAGGTGTTCTCCGGGAGCCAGCGACAGGTCTCGACGGTCACGAGCCGGACGGTAGCTCTCGACGGTGTACAGATCCACGACGTCTCCCTTCCACCGTCCCACTGAAGCTCATGGATGTTGCCGCCAGATCACGACGATGTGACCGTCCCGTCCCCCACACCCGACACACCCGAACACACCCATCTGGAGTGCTCCTCGTGCGCGCGTCCGGCGCGTTCGAGACGTCGCAGAGCGCGCAGCACGTGCATCGTGCCGATGCGCAAGCCTCGCGCGAGATCGGCAACCGAGCTCGGTGTACCGGTCAGTTCCTGCAGCACCGACTCCGCGAGCGGATCGCTCACAGGGAGTTCCCCATGCGGCGTCGCCCCACTCAGACCGATCAGCTCAGCAAGCACATCGCTGGTGCTGCCGACGAGCACGGCCTTACCTGAGCGAATCGCCTCGTGCGTTCCTTGTGACTGCCCCGATGTGATCGGCCCGGGGACCGCCATCGTGCTACGTCCCAATCGGTCGGCCCAGTGCAGGGTGTTCAGCGAACCGCTGCGCCGTGCCGCCTCCACCACGACGAGTCCGTCGCACAGAGCAGCGATGACGCGGTTGCGTGCCAGGAAGCGTGAGCGCGCGGCCGATGCGCCCGGCGGATACTCCGAGACCACCACCCCGCGCTCAGCGATCCGGCCGAGCAGGGAAGCATGGGCACGCGGATAGTCCAGATCGGCCCCGCAGGCGAGCACGGCGATACCGGGATCCCCCACCAGGAGGCCGCCGCGATGGGCGGAGGCGTCGATACCGAAGGCTGCGCCGCTGACGATGGCGAATCCGGCATCGGCGGCCACCGCGGCGATATCGGCCGCCGCCTCAGCCCCATAGGTCGTGCAGTCGCGGGCACCGACCACGGCGAGTGCGTGATCGCTCAGCAGCCGGAGATCCCCGGCTCCTCGGCACCAGAGCCCGAGGGGCGCGCCGGCGGCGCCCGAGGTCCCCTCGGCGTGCTGCAGATCGTCCACCTGCGCCGGCCATTCCTCGTCCTCGGGCGTGATCCATCGCAGCCCTGCCTCGCGACCGGCACGCTCGATCGAGGGACGGTCACGCTCGGCCCTCCGTAGGCCCTTGACCCAGGTCTCCGGCCACTGCTCAGGGCCGGACCGGAGCCGCTCCAGCAGCCCTATGGCACCGCCCTCGGCATCCAGCACCGGCGGCAGCCGCGGGTCGCCCGGCTCCACGGCCAAGGACAGCAGCAACCGTGCCCCGCGCATGGATTCGTCCACGTCGGCCATATCAGGCCGCCTGCAGACGCTCGCGCAACGCGCCGCCGATGGGTGTGCCCCGCCGCAGAGCCAGGGCCGTGCTGACGTCCTCGTCATCCGGCTGACCATGGCCGACCAGATCAGCCACGGTCCATGCCACACGCAATACCCGGTCGACCGCCCGAGCACTGAGCTTGCCGCCCTGGAACTGCTGCTCGAGCACCATCCTGGCCGGTGGAGTCGGTGGCAGCTCCTTACGGATCACGACTCCCGCGATCTCGCTGTTGAGCCGGGCACCGTGCGGCTCCAGACGCAGCCGCTGGCGTTCACGGGCCTCGCCGACATCCTCCGCCCACTGCGCGCTCGTGCGCCGGCACGCGAGACTCTCGGCGAGCTGGGGACGAGTCGGCGCTCGGAGCACCCTGTGCAGGTCGATCCGGTCGCGCACCGGTCCGCTGATCTTGTCGCCGTAGCGACGGCGCTGGACAGGGGTGCACTCGCATCGTTCGACGACCGAGCCGCTGTGCCCGCACGGACAGGGATTGGCGGCCAGCACCAGCTGGAAGCGTGCAGGGAACACCGCGGTCTGCGCGGCACGCGAGACGACCACCGTGCCGCTCTCCAAAGGCTGCCGGAGAGCATCGATGACATTGATCGCGAACTCCGGAGCCTCATCCAAGAACAGAATCCCTCGGTGCGCGAGACTCATCGCCCCGGGACGAATCTGCCGGCTCCCACCACCGACGATCGACGCGGCGCTGGCCGAGTGATGCGGGTCGACGAAGGGCGGGCGGCTCAGCAGCGGGGCGTCCGAGGGCAGCACCCCGGCGACCGAGTGGACCGCGCTGACATCGAGCGAGGCGGTCAGATCGAGGTCCGGGAGCAAGGCCGGCAGTCGTTGAGCGAGCATCGTCTTGCCGATGCCAGGTGGCCCGGTCATCGCCAGATGGTGGCCTCCTGCCGCCGCTATCACGGTGGCGAGTCGCGCGTCGTCCTGTCCGGCGACATCCGCCAGGTCCAGCTGGTCGACTCGCCGGCTCGACCATCCCGCCTCCTGGGTGGTCTCCAGTGGCTCGACCGGCGGGTCGTCCACCGGGGGCTCCTCACCGGTGAGCGAGGCGATCACATGACGCAATGAGCGGACGCCGACCACCTCGACGCCGGGGACGAGACCTGCCTCGGCCGCATTGGCCTCCGGCACGACGACCCTCGAGACTCCCGCCTCGGCCGCCGCCAGGACCGCCGGCAACACCCCGCGGATCGCACGGACACGCCCGTCCAGCGCCAGCTCACCGAGGAAGACGGTGTCGGCGCATCCCTCGGTGGGGACGAGACGCTTGGCCATGAAGACGGCCACGGCGATCGCCAGGTCGTAGTGGGAGCCGTTCTTGGGCAGGGAGGACGGCGCGAGGTTGATGGTGACGCGGTGCTCGGGCCAGCCCGTGCCGGAGTTGACCACTGCGGAACGCACTCGGTCCCGTGCCTCACTGACCGTCGCGTCTCCCAGTCCCACGATAACCGTGCCGGGCATACCCGAGGAGACGTCGACCTCGACCTCGATGGGACGCCCACGCAAGCCGTCGAGAGCGACCGACCGTGTCGCGCCAGCCATCAGGCGACTCCCGCCACGCGCTCGATACGCGGTGCTCCCCGCGCCGGGACCACCACCGCCACCACGTCGATCCGCACCGCCGGCGGGTGCAACCCGCTGACCTCGAGCCAGTGTGCCGCGAGCCGCCGCAGTGTGGCCGCCTTACGGGGGCCCACCGCCTCCAGCGGGGTGCCGTAACCGTCTCCCGATCTGGTCTTGACCTCGCAGATCACCAGCGTGTCGCCATCGCGCGCGACGATATCGATCTCACCGAAGCGCGAGGTCCAGTTGCGATCGAGCACCACCATGCCCGACTCGCGAAGGAAGTCGTGGGCGAGTCGCTCGCCGTAGGCGCCGAGGGCCTTGTTCCGTGCGTAGGTCATGCAGCGATCGTCCGACCGTCGCCTGCGCTGGACCAGGGCCGCCGAGCGATCTGTGGACGGCCGAATGCCGTCGCGCTTCTGTGGATAACCGGTTCTCCATGCACCCGCCCGGCGGTGGCCGGTGCGTCAGCGTCCATCGCCGCCGGCCGATGGACGCTGCTGTACCGCCACCCACCACAGAACGGACGCTAACTCACCCCTGGGAGGAAGGAGAACACCGAAACCGCTAGTCGCTCTCCGGCAGTTTGAAGTCCGAGTCCTGGAGCTCCTCGACGTTGACATCCTTGAAGGTCAGCACCTTGACGTTCTTGGCGAATCGGGCGGGCCGGTAGATGTCCCACACCCACGCATCGGCCATCGTCACCTCGAAATAGGCGTCGCCGGTCTCCGAACGGACCTTCACATCGACCGCATTGCACAGGTAGAAACGCCGGTCGGTCTCGACGACGTACTTGAAGATCCGCACCACATCGCGATACTCGCGATACAGCGCGAGCTCCATCTCGGTCTCATAGCGTTCGAGATCCTCAGCGCTCATATCCTCGCCTCCGTCCGGACCGAGTGCGCTCCCTCATGGCTGCCCTCCTGCCGCGGTCATCACCGCTTGGACGTTGACATATGTCATCCGATGCTCCGCGCACGGCCCGTGCTCGCGCAAGGCCTGCTCGTGCCGCGCGGTCGAGTATCCCTTATGTACCGCGAAGTCGTACTGCGGGTATGTCTCGTGCAGGTCCACCATGATCCGGTCGCGCGTCACCTTGGCGATGATCGAGGCCGCCGCGATGGATGCCGACACCCGGTCACCCTTCCAGACGGCGAGTCCGGGCGTGCCCAGGCCGTCGACACTGAACCCATCGGTGAGCACATAGGCGGGAACGATCTCGAGCCGGGCGAGAGCGCGGCGCAGAGCCGCCACATTGGCGCGGTGCAACCCCAGTCGGTCGCACTCGCCGGGCTCGATCACGACGACCGACCATGCGCGCGCTCGCTGGGTGATGAGATCGAAACAGGCATCGCGGCGCTTCGGAGTCAGCAGCTTGGAGTCGGCCAGCCCGTCGATCGGCTTGCCGAGCACGGCCGCAGCGGCCACCAGCGGCCCCGCACAGGCTCCCCTGCCCGCCTCGTCGACACCCGCGATAGGTGCCAGGCCACGGCGACTCAACGCTCGCTCATAGCCGTAGAGGCCTGCATCGCGGCGGATCGTGGGGCCTGAGAGGAGTGTGGTCACGGCGCCTTCTCGAAGGCATCCGTACCGTCGATGAAACCGAAGCGGCTGAACGGCCAGACCCGTAACCAGGCCTTACCGACGACATCGTCCTCACGGATGAATCCACCGCCGGGATCGCCGAGGTGGTAGCGCGAATCGGAGGAGTTACCGCGATTGTCACCCTGCACCCACAGATAGCCGTCCGGCACCTCCACCTCGAACGTACGGTCGGCATTCGCCTCGGCATCGGCGAGATACGGCTCGTCGATCGACTCTCCGTTGACCTGGAGCCGGCCTTCCTCATCGCAGCAGGAGACGGTATCGCCTCCCACCCCCACGACACGCTTGATGAGATGACCGCCGGAGGGGTAGAGGCCGATGACCTCGAGCGAGCGCTGCACGATATTGCCCGGACCCGAGGACTCGGCGGAACCGAGCCAACCCCCCGGATCGTCGAAGACGATGATATCCCCGCGCTGGGGATCACCGGTCCAGTAGGAGACCTTCTGGACGAGCAGCTTGTCGTCGATCTGCATCTCCGGCTCCATCGAGGCAGAGGGGATGTAGAACGCCTGGACGAAGAAGGTCTTGACGATGACGGCCAGCACGACTGCCGTCACGATCAGCAGGATCGACTCCTGCCATACGGGCAGCTGGCGCTTCTCGGTCGTCACTCGATGAAGCGTACCGGGCGCCCAGACAGCACCGGTGGGGGCGCGCTGGAACGCGAAACGACCCCGCCGTGGCGGGGTCGTCTCGGGCGGGGAGCGCGAAGATCAGTCCTCGCGCTTCTCCTTGATCTTGGCAGCCTTGCCGCGCAGATTGCGCAGGTAGTACAGCTTGGCGCGACGGACGTCACCGCGCGTCGCGACCTCGATCTTGTCGATGACCGGGGAGTGCAGCGGGAACGTACGCTCCACACCGACGCCGAAGCTCACCTTGCGAACCGTGAAGGTCCGGCCGATGCCCGAGCCCTGCACCTTGATGCAGACGCCCTGGAACACCTGAACACGCGAGCGGTTGCCCTCGACGATGTTGACGTGGACCTTGAGCGTGTCGCCGGCGCGGAACACGGGGATATCGCTGCGCAGTTGGCTGGCAGCGATCTGATCGACGACATTGGTCATGACTGCTCCTCATCGATGCCACAGGTCACCGACGGACTCGATGAACGATATGGGACGGTGCTGCAAGCGACGGGTCTCCCCTGTGGCAGAGGCGTCGGCACCGAGGGTCCATTCTGCCACAGCAGCCGATGCTCCCGGTAATCGGGCGTGCCGGCCCTCGCGGCGAAGCGATGATGCGTCGCGGTCGCTCCGGCGACCACGACGCATCATCGTTCTTCTACCCACAGCGTATGCGGGTGATCTAGGGGTCAGTCGAACTTGTATCCCTCGCCGTGCAGGGCGAGATCGATACCGGCGATCTCGTCCTCCTCCTTGGCGCGGAAGCCGACCATCGCGTCGATCAGCTTGCCGAGGGCGTAGGCGATGACGAAGGAGTACACCGCCACCGCGACCGCCGGGACGAGCTGGGTCAGGAGCTGATCGATATTCCCACCGGTGAACAGACCCGTGTCGGTCGCGAAGAAGCCGAGATACAGGCAGCCGATGAATCCCGCCACGAGGTGAAGACCCACGACGTCGAGCGAGTCATCGAACCCGAACTTGAACTTCAGGTCGATCGCGAAGCAGCACACCGCCCCGGCCACGAGACCGAGCACGATCGACCACCAGGGGGTCAGGTTCGCGCAGGCTGGGGTGATCGCCACCAGGCCGGCCACGACACCGGACGCCGCGCCCACCGCGGTGGCCTTGCCGTCCTTGAAGTGTTCGATGACCAGGAAGCCGATGATGCCTGCGGCAGGTGCGGCGATGGTGTTGAGGAAGATCAGCGCCCCCGTCGCGTCGTCGCCAGCTGCGCCGGCGTTGAAGCCGAACCAGCCGAACCAAAGGATAGCCGCGCCGATCAGCACGAGGGGCACATTGTGCGGAGCGGATTCTTCCTTGGTGAAGCCGATCCGACGCTGCCCGAGGACGAGGGCCAACGCCAGGGCCGCGGCACCGGCACTGATGTGGACGACCGTTCCGCCCGCCCAGTCCAGGACCTCGGTCTCACCGAAGCCGAACGTGCCGATCCAACCGGTGAGGTTCCCGTCGGCGTCCAGTCCCCACACCCAGCCCTGCGACGGGAAGTACACCAAAGTCGCCCACAGTCCGGCGAAGAGCATCCAGGGGAAGAAGCGCGCTCGGTCGGCGACGGCACCGGAGATCAGCGCCGTCGTGATCACCGCGAAGGTGGCTCCGAAGGCCACGCCAGCCAGGCTCGCCGGGTCATTGGCAGCCATGTCGCTCAACGCGAAGTCCGAGAACGGGTTGGCGAGGACACCGTCAATGAGGTCATCTCCATTGGAGCCCATGTTGAATCCGTAGAGGATCCACAGCACGAAGACCAGGCCCATCGCACCGAAGCTGAGCATCATCATCGAGACGACACTCTTCGCCTTGACCAGCCCGCCGTAGAAGAACGCCAATCCGGGGGTCATGAACAGAACAAGCGCTGCGGTGATCAGCAGCCAGATCGTTCCGGGTTCCATATCAACCTCTTTGCGTGTCGGTGAAGGTACAGCCTCGACACGGCGGCGTTGCCGTGACTGGCACTGCACCGATGCTCATCGCACGCGGTTACGAACTCCCACCGCGGCTGTTTCGTCGCGGTAACACGGGACGCGGTGAGGTTAAATCTGCGTGGCGCGTCCGGATCGCGTCACGAGGGATCGAGATCCGGTCGGCGCGCTCGCGTGCGCTCGACGGCCTGCGCATGGCGCCAGCGCGCCACATTGCCGTGATGGCCCGAAAGCAGCACCTCCGGCACGTCGCGACCGCGCCAGCTGGCTGGCTTGGTGTAGACGGGGTACTCCAGCATACCGTCGGTGTGGGACTCCTCGGCCAGGGACTCGGGGTTGCCCATGAAGCCCGGGATCAGCCGCACGACGGCCTCGGTGATGGCCAGTGCGGCGACCTCTCCCCCGTTCAGCACGAAGTCGCCGAGGGAGAGCTCCGCGAGCTGCCAGCGATCGTCGATCTCGTCGATGACGCGCTGATCGATGCCCTCGTAGCGGCCGCAGCAGAAGACCAGATGGGGTTCGGTGCTCAAGGCGGCGGCACGGGCTTGATCGAAGACCTCTCCGGAGGGGGTCGGGACGATGACCACGCTCTCGTCGGCGCAGACCGCGTCCAAGGCCTCACCCCACGGTTCGGGGCGCATGACCATGCCCGCACCGCCACCATACGGAGTGTCGTCGACCGTTCGGTGACGATCGTGGGTCCAGTGCCGCAGGTCGTGGACCTGGACATCCAGCAAGCCTCTCTCCTGTGCGCGCCCGGGCAGCGACAGCGCGAGGGGATCGAGATACTCGGGGAAGATCGTGATGATGTCGATGCGCACGCGGGTCAGGACCCTTCGGGACCCGAGACCTCGGCCGCATCGGGGTCGAGCAGACCGGGGATATCGGCGACCACCACGCGACCGCGGTCGAGATCGACCTCGGGAACCAGCGCCGCGACGAACGGCACCAGGATCTCACGCCCGGACGCATCGATCGCCAGGGTGTCGTGAGCCGGCAGATGCACGATATCGGTCACGATGCCGATGGACGTCCCCGCCTCGGTGACGGCCTGCAGTCCAATGAGCTGGCGATCGTAGAAGGCGTCCTCCTCCTCGGGCACCTCGTCGGGGTCGATCCTGGCCTCGAGCACGGAACCACGCAATGCCTCGGCCGCCGTGCGGTCGGCGACCTCCTGGAACTTCACGATGAAGCGACCCGAATGCGGCCGCGCAGAGGCGACCGTCAAGGTCCCGTCCCCGCACATGACCGACGAGCCCGGAGCGAAACGTCGCTCGGGCTCGTCGGTGCGGACGTCGACAGTGACATCGCCGCGCACGCCGTGCGCTCGGCCGATCCGGCCGATGACGACCAGCATGGCCGGGTCAGCGCTGGCGGTCGACGTCGACGAAGTCGATCCGCGCGCCACCGGACCCGGCGATGGCCGAGCTGACGGTGCGGATCGCTGTGGCGGTGCGTCCCCCGCGGCCGATCACCTTGCCGAGATCGTCGGGGTGGACCCGGACCTCGTACAGGTCACCGCGCCGGGTCTGCTTGGCGCGGACCGTGACGTCGTCGGGATGCTCGACGATGCTGGCGACGAGGTGCTCGACGACCTCCCGCAGGGGCGCACCCATGATCACTCGGCCTCGGGGGCCGGGGTCTCGTCGGCCGGAGCCTCGGCCGCCGGTTCAGCAGCCTTGGGCTTGCTCTTGCCCGTCGTGGCACCCTTCTTGGGCTCGCTGTGAAGCTCCTTCAGGGCCGCGTCGAAGAGCTCGGCCTTGTTCGGCTTGGGCTCGGGCTGCTTCAGCGTCGCCTGACCGCCGATATCACCGGTGAGCTTGAGGATCGCCGCGACGGCGTCCGTCGGCTGCGCGCCGACACCGAGCCAGTACTGAGCACGCTCGGAGTCGACGTGGATCGTCGAGGGCTCGGTCTTGGGGTTGTACGTGCCGATCTCCTCGATCACGCGACCGTCGCGCTTGGTGCGCGCGTCGGCGATGACGATGCGGTAGAACGGCGTGCGGATCTTGCCCATCCGCTTGAGGCGAATCTTGACTGCCACTGGTGTGGTGTCTCCTTGTGATCTGAGCTGTCGGTGACGACGCCACGGCATGTGGGGCAGGCCGCGCGACGTCGGGGGCCGGACCATGCAGTTGAGAGGGACCGCACAGCGCCGGACGCAAGGCACCATTGTGCCAGAGGAGCACGGAGGCTCCAAACATGCCCTGACGCGAAGCCCGCACCGCGGGCGGTGAGTGATCACGCGCACTCATCGCCCGCGGCAGGGCGGGTGATGCTCAGGTCGCCGGGGCGGCGAACTGGGCGGCGTAGAGCCGCTGGTAGGCGCCGCCGGCTTCGATGAGCTCGTCGTGCGTGCCCTGCTCGACGATCGCTCCCTGCTCCATGACGACGATGTGGTCGGCATCGCGGATGGTGGAGAGGCGGTGCGCGACGACGAAGCTCGTGCGTCCGCTCCTCAATCGGGTCATCGCCTCCTGGACCAGGGACTCGGTGCGAGTGTCGACCGAGCTGGTGGCTTCGTCGAGGATCAGGATCGCCGGATCGGCGAGGAACGCGCGGGCGATGGTCAGCAACTGACGCTGCCCGGCGCTGACTCCCCCGCCGTCATCGTCGACACGCGTCTCATAGCCATCGGGCAAGGTCCGTACGAAGTGGTCGACGTGAGCAGCCTCCGCCGCGCGGGCGATATCGGCGGGCGAGGCGCCATCGGCACCGTAGGCGATGTTCTCCCCGATGGTGCCGGAGAACAGCCAGGTGTCCTGCAGCACCACGCCGAACTGGTCGCGTAGCCGCGCGCGCCGCAGCACCGCGATGTCCACGCCGTCGAGGGTGATGCGCCCGGCATCGAGATCGTAGAACCGCAGGAGCAGATTGGTCAACGTCGTCTTGCCCGCACCCGTCGGACCGACGATCGCGATCGTCTGGCCCGGCTCCGCGACGAGTGAGAGATGCTCGATGAGGGGTTCGTCGGTGTAGGAGAAGGACACATCGTCGAAGACCACGCGCCCGTGGACGGGCTCGACCAGCTCACCGGCGTCGACCTCCGCCGGCTCCCGTGGCTCGTCCAAGAGCGCGAAGGCCCTCTCCGCCGATGCGAGACCGGACTGCAGCAGGTTGATCATCGCCGCGACCTGGGTCAGTGGCTGAGTGAACTGCCGCGAGTACTGGATGAATGCCTGCACCGATCCGATGGACAGCGTGCCCGATGCCACCCGCACGCCACCGATGACCGCCACGAGCACGTAGTTGATGTTGGAGACGAACATCATCACGGGCTGGATGACGCCGGAGATGAACTGTGCCCGGAAGGAGGCGTCGAACAGCGCCTCGTTGCTGGCATCGAACTCCTCGCGTGCCCGCTCGCGCCGACCGAAGACCTTGACGACCTCGTGCCCGGTGAAGGTCTCCTCGACATGCGCGTTCAGGCGACCGGTCTGGGTCCACTGGGCGATGAACTGCGGTTGCGAGCGCTTCATGATCTGCCCTGTGAGCACGATGGCCACCGGGATGGTGACGACCGCGATGACGGTCAGCAGCGGCGAGATGGTCAGCATCATCACGAGGGTGCCGAGGACCATCAGCAGACTGGTGAGCATCTGGCTGAGCGTCTGCTGCAGCGACTGCGCGACATTGTCGATGTCATTGGTCGTGCGCGAGAGGATCTCGCCGCGCTCCTGGCCGTCCAGATAGGACAGCGGCACGTGATGCACCTGTTCCTCGACGTCACGCCTGAGCCCGGCCACCATGCGCTGGACGGCGGTGGTGGCGAGCACTCCCTGGAACCAGGTGAACAACGACGCCACGAGATAGAGCACGACCGCACCGAGCAGCACCCACGCGAGCGCGGTGAAGTCGATGCCCCGGCCGGGCGTCAGATCCACCGACCCGATGAGCTGAGCGAGGCGGTCGTCGCCCTGTTGACGCAGCTGCTCCACCACCTCCTCCTTGGTGGCGCCCTCAGGGAACCGACTGGAGAGGAAGCCGTCGAAGACGAGATCGGTCGCATGGCCGAGGATCCGAGGCCCGACCACCGACAGCGCCGTGCCGATGAACCCGAAGGCGACGATCCCCCAGACGACGATGCGCTCGGCGAACAGGCGTCGCAGCAGCCGCCCGAAGGTGCCGCGGAAGTCGGCTGGCTTGGCCGGCGCCCCAGCCTGATGGCTCATGAGCTCGCCTCCTGCTCGCTCAGCTGGGACAGAACGATCTCGCGATACACCGCGTTCTCCTCCATCAGCTCGGCATGCGTGCCTGTACCGACGACATTGCCCCGGTCCATCACGATGATCCGGTCGGCATCGCGGATGGTGCTGATGCGCTGCGCCACGATCACCACCGCCGCCTCGGCGGTCACGGGACGCAACGCGCGTCGCAGCGCGGCATCCGTGGAGAAGTCGAGGGCGGAGAAGGAGTCATCGAAGAGATAGATGAGCGGACGTTTGACGAGGGCGCGAGCGATCGCGAGGCGCTGCCGTTGGCCACCGGAGACATTCGATCCGCCCTGGCTGATCGGCGCCTCGAGACCACCGGGCAGGCGCTCCACGAAATCGCGTGCCTGGGCGGTCTCGAGCGCCTCCCACAGCTCCTCTTCAGTGGCATCTGCGCGCCCGAACCGCAGATTCGAGGCGATCGTGCCGCTGAACAGCATCGCCTTCTGAGGCACCAAGCCCATCACCGCCCAGACATCGGCCGGGCGCAGATCGCGAAGGTCGTGACCGTCGAGGAGGACGGCACCATCGGTGACATCGAAGAGCCGGGTCATCAGACCGAGGACGGTCGACTTGCCGCTGCCCGTGCCACCGACGATCGCCGTGGTCTCACCTGGTCGCACGACGACCGAGGCGTGCCGGACCACGTCGTGCTCGGCACCCGGATAGCGGAACGAGGCGTCATCGAGGTCGAGCTTGCCCTGGGTGATCGCGACCGCGGGGACGTCGGGACTCACATCGATGACCGGCTCGGTATCGAGGACCTCCGTGATGCGCTCGGCGGAGACCTCGGCGCGGGGCCACAGCATGAAGATGAAGGTGGCCATCATGACCGACATCAGGATCTGGATCAGGTAGTTCTGGAACGCCGTGAGCGCACCGATCTCCAGGTCGCCGGACTCGATGCGGTGAGCTCCCCACCAGATCGCCAGAACGACCGAGAGGTTCATGATGCCCATCAGCAGCGGGAAGAAGATGCTCATGAGCCGGCCGGCGGAGATCGCGACATCGCGGTAGGCCGTGTTGGCGTCACCGAAGCGCTCGGTCTCGTAGCGTTCCTTGACGAACGCGCGGATGACGCGGATGCCGGTGATCTGCTCGCGCATGATGCCGTTGATCCCGTCGATCCGGGTCTGCATGAGCCGGAACAGCGGACGCATCCGACGGATGATGAGCGAGAGGGTGATGACGAGCACCGGCAGGACGATGACCAGCACGCCGGAGAGCTGCACATCCTGACGGAGCGCCATCACCATGCCGCCGATCCCCATGATGGGCGCGACGAGCAGCATCGTGAGGCCCATGAACAGCAGAAGCTGCACCTGCTGGACATCGTTCGTGGAGCGGGTGATGAGGGTGGGCGCGCCGAACTGGGACATCTCGCGCGCACCGAAGCCGTCGACGGCGTCGTACACACCGGCGCGCAGATCGCGTCCGACCCCCATCGCCACCTTCGACCCGATGTAGACCGCGACCACATTGGTGACGACCTGCACGACGGTGACAGCGAGCATCAGGCCGCCGACCCGCCAGATGTACCCGACATCGCCCTCGGCGACGCCGTCATCGATGATGTCGGCATTGAGTCCCGGCAGGTACAGGGTCGCCAGGGTCTGCACCAGCTGGAAGACCGCGACCCAGACAATCGCGCCACGATAGGGGCGCAGATGTCTGCGCAACAGTCCGATCAGCACCCGGTCAGCCTACGCCGGTGCACCGACGGTCCCTTTCCGATGGCCTGCCGCCTCCGCGACTCGCCGAGCACGTCATCGAGCGGCGGCCTCGATCCGGCACCCGACCTTGTACTGACGCAGCCCTGCACAACACACGATGAGCTTCTGTGGTGGTCCTGGCAGCCGTAGAAACACATCCTCCGTGCGCCCCTCGGCTGCGTGGGTAGCGCACCTCTCAACCACCCCGAGACGTGCCTGGTCCGCGCCGGGTTGACTCCGGCCGATGCCCAACAAGTGAGCGGTGAGATCGGGCGGGTGAAGAACCGGCTCGACGCCCTCGTCCTGTACGCGGCGCGGGTGATCCACGACTGCCGCCTCGCTCGCCCTCAGGGTGCTGCCAGCACGGGCGACCTGCTCGGCAGGGACCTGGGCAACGACAGGTACCCCCACCACCGCCAGATCCACACCGGACACCTCGAATGCCGCATCAACCCACACGACGGCATCCCCGAATTCCGCAAACCCGGAACCACCCCATGGAAAACGCCACCACCGCTGGCGACCCTAGACGACGAGATCGAGCGCGACCACGATGATCAGGCCGGTCACCGACAGCACCGTCTCCATGATCGACCAGGACTTGATCGTCTGGCCGACCGAGAGCTTGAAGTACTCCTTGACGAGCCAGAACCCAGCGTCGTTGACATGCGAGAAGAACACCGACCCCGCGCCGATCGCCAGCACCAGCAAGGAGACCTCCCCGGCGGCCAAATCACCGGCGATCGGTGCCATGATGCCCGCCGCCGTCGCTCCACGACATACCACCACCACGCCCCAGGGCCGCCATGGCGACCAGCACCGCCAGCAACAGGGCGATGAACGGCGTGCCGATGAAGTCGAGCGCCGACTTCAGCAGGCCATCCTGCCCGATCACATCCGCCAGCGTCTTGCCGAGCATCAACACGACCGGCAGCAAGACCGTCACGAGCGTGAGCGCGAAGGACGGACGCTTTCCGCCCCGCTCCTCGCTGCTGTCGAAGAGCTCCGGCGGAGTCACATCGACCCACCGGGCAGCTACCTTCGCGAACAGCGGACCGGCGACGATGATCGTCGGGATCGCCGCGAGGACGCCCAGACCGAGGGTCAGTCCCAGATCCGCGTCGAGGGCGTCCACAGCCGCGAGCGGTCCCGGATGCGGCGGCACGAAGCGGTGCATGGCCGAGAGGCCGGCCAGCGCCGGAAGCCCGAGCGCGATGAGCGACTTGTTACTGCGTCGCGCCACCAGGAAGATGACCGGCATCAACAGCACCAGGCCGATCTCGAAGAACATCGGCAGACCGATGATCGCCCCGATCGCCGCCATCGCCCACGGCAGCATCCGGTCACTGGAACAGCCGATGATGGTGTCCACCACCTGATCCGCTCCCCCGGAGTCCGCCAGCAGCTTGCCGAACATCGCGCCTAAGGCGATCAGCGTGCCGACACTCGCGACGGTATCCCCGAGGCCGCCCGAGAAGCTCTCGACCACATCGACCATCGGCTGACCGCCCACCGCTCCCACCGTCAGCGAGCCGAGGATCAGGCCGAGGAAGGGATGGAACTTGAAAAAGGTGATGAGCACGACGATGACGGCGATGCCGATCAACGCGGCGATGATCAACTACACACTCCCCGCGGCGGGCGTCACCGGGTTGGCGGTGAACAGATCGGTGGTCTTGCTGACCTCTCAGGGATGCGATAGCGACGCAGGAAAGCGCGGGCGATATCCTCCGGCGGCAACGTGATGTCGAAGACTCCTCCATTCTCGTCGGGAGCGAGTTGCTCCAAGGTGTCCTCCTGGGACTGCAGAAGCGAGGCGGGCATGAAATGGTCTCGGTGCTCCATCCGCTCACGGATGAGATCGTGATCGCCGACCAGGTGCAGGAAGATCGTCCGTGGGGCGTGCCGGGTCAGCACATCCCGGTACGCCCGGCGCAAGGCCGAGCAGCTGGTGACGCCACCCGTTTCATCGTGTGCTGCCAGCCAGCGCCCGATGTCCTCCAGCCAGGGCCAGCGGTCCTCGTCGGTCAGCGCAGTTCCCTCGGATATCTTGGCGATATTGGCAGGCGGGTGGAAATCATCGCCGTCGGCGTACTCGATGCCCACGAGATCGGCGACGGCATGTCCGACCGCAGACTTCCCGACCCCGGATGTGCCCATGACCACCACGAGCGGTGCTGCTGTCATGGTGCCGACACTAGGACCGCAGATGGTGAAGCGCCACCACAGCGCGACGATCAGTTCTCGAGGGCCGCCAGGACCGCGCGCTCGAGATCCTCGAAGGCCGTCAGCTCGACCACCTCGCCGTCGACGAAGAAGGTCGGGGTGCCTTCGACCCCGAGGGCACGCCCCTCCTCGAAATCCGCCGCGATCCGCATCACTGTGGCGTCATCGGCGACCGCGGCGTCGTAGTCGTCGAGATCCAGACCGATCTCCTCGGCCAGCTCGCGGAAATAGGGGGCCTGGTCGACGGCGCTCGTGCCGTGCCATTCCTCTTGAGTCTCCAGGAGCCGCGCGTACATCTCCTCGAAACGGTCCTGCTCCCCCGCCGCCTCCGCCGCCAACGCTGCCGGCACCGAATTCGGATGGCCCGGCATCGGGAAGTAGCGGACCGCGAACTCGATGCGACCCGCGTAGTCCTCCCGCAACTGCTCCACGTACGGGTAGAAGGCGCGGCACACCTCGCACTCGAAGTCGATGAACTCCACCACCGTGACCGATGCGTCATCGGGTCGGTCGAGGAAGCGGGTGTCGTCCGCGACGATCGACGCGTCGGCCGGCGCATCTCCGTGGGGTTCGGACGGGCCCTGCGCCCAGATCGCGATGCCGACGATCGCAGCGACCGCCGCGACCACGACCGCAAGACTGATGAAGACGCGGTTCCGGGTTGCCATCACAGCAGGTCCCGCAGCTCCTTAGGCAGTTCGAAGTCGTCAGCGCCTCCCTGCGGGAAGCCGAAGGCTCCGGCGCCGTTGGCCGGCTCCTTGGACTGCTCGACCGCAGCCGCCCGCTTCGCGGGATTGCCGGACACCTTCTTGCCCTTCTTGGCCTTCTTGCCCTGTGGCTTCTGCTTGGCCCCGGCGCGCTTGCTGACGCCCGGCATCCCGGGCATCCCTCCCATACCAGGCATACCCGGCATAGCGCCACCCTTGGCCATCTTCTGCATCATCTTGCTGGCCTCGAAGAAACGGGTCACGAGCTGATTGACATCGCTGACCTGGGTACCGGATCCCTTGGAGATACGGGCTCGGCGGGAACCGTCGATGATCTTGGGATTCTCGCGCTCAGCCGGCGTCATCGATCGGATGATCGCCTTGATCTTGTCCATGTCGCGCTCGTCGAAGTTCGCCAGCTGGTCCTTGAACTGGCCCATGCCGGGCATCATGCCCAACAGCTTGGTCATCGAGCCCATCTTGGCGAGGGCTTCCATCTGCTGCAGGAAGTCCTCGAGGGTGAAGGTGCCGCCGGCGACCTTCTCGGCGGCGGCCTGCGCCTGGTCGGCATCGAAGGCCTTCTCGGCCTGTTCGATGAGGGTGAGGACATCGCCCATGTCCAGGATGCGCGAGGCCATCCGGTCGGGATGGAAGACATCGAAGTCGTCGAGCTTCTCGCCCGTCGAGGCGAACATGATCGGACGGCCGGTGATGGAGCGGATCGAGAGCGCCGCACCGCCTCGAGCATCGCCGTCGAGTTTGGACAGCACGACACCGGTGAAGTCCACGCCCTCGGCGAAGGCCTCGGCGGTGGTGACGGCGTCTTGGCCGATCATCGCGTCGATGACGAAGAGCACTTCATCGGGATCGACGGCATCGCGGATGTCCGACGCCTGCTTCATCAGCTCGGCATCGATGCCCAGGCGTCCGGCGGTGTCGACGATCACGACATCGTGCAGCGTGCGCTTGGCCTCGGTGATCGCATCGCGTGCCACCCGGACCGGATCACCGATGCCATTGCCGGGCTCGGGGGCGAAGACCGTGACACCGGCCTGCCCACCGACGACCTGCAGCTGATTGACGGCATTGGGACGCTGGAGATCGGCCGCGACGAGCATGGGCGAATTGCCCTGCTCCTTGAGCCAGCGGCCGAGCTTGCCGGCGAGGGTGGTCTTGCCGGCGCCCTGCAGGCCCGCGAGCATGATGACGGTCGGCGGGTTCTTGGCGAACTGCAGCCGGCGGGTCTCACCACCGAGGATCGAGACGAGTTCCTCGTTGACGATCTTGATGACCTGCTGCGCGGGGTTCAGCGCCTGGCTGACCTCGGCGCCACGCGCCCGCTCCTTGACGTTGCCGATGAAGGTGCGCACGACAGGCACCGCCACATCGGCGTCCAGCAACGCGACCCGGATCTCCCGGGCGACCTGATCGATATCGGCCTCGGACAGCTTGCCCTTGCCGCGGAGCGTCTTGAAGGCCGACTGCAGCCGGTCTTGGAGCGAATCGAACATAGGGCTTCAGGGTATCCGAGCCACCGAACCCGCCGCCGCCGGTATGCCGGGCTCGGCTGGGTCCCGGGCGCCGACAGCGGGCGGTGGGCCCTCACGCAGAGGGGTGAGCCCGGCGCGGGACCACTCACCGCCCCCCGCCGAGCGCCTCGAAGACACGCCTTCGCAACGAATCGGCGTCCTCGGGTGTCAGCGGTTCCCCCGACTGATCGACGACATAGAAGACATCGCGTGCTTCGTCGCCGTAGGTGTCCGTGTGTGCCGATCGGATCGCATAACCCGCCCCAGTGATCGTGCGGCAGACCATCCACAGCAGGGCCCGACGGTCCGCCGCTCGGACCTCCAGCAGGGTCGCGGTCTGCTCCATCGCCTCGAGGACGGTGACCCTCGGCATCGTGTCGCCGGGATCGAAGGCGAGCCGCCGATCGAGATTGACCGAGCCGTCCACCACCGCGCGGAGCCTCTCGCGCAGGACCTGGGCGTCGAGATCGGGCCGCGACACCTCCCACAAGGTGGCCGCACCATCGGCATCCGTGGCCACGCGCACCGAGCGGATCGAGAGACCGGCCACTGACATGGCACCGGCGAGATCGCCCAGCAAGCCCGTCCGATCTCCGCAGACGACGAGGACGAGTGAGCCGTCGTGATGGTTCTCGGTCGTGACCGTGAGCGTGGCCGGCCCCACCTCCGACAGATCGGGCAGTGGCGTACCCGACGGCCAGCCCGCCGAGACGAGGTCGTCATCGGGAGATCCGGCGAGCACCGCGCGGACCTTGCCCACCAGTCCCTCCACCAGTCCGCGCCGCCACCGGCTCCACGCCTGGTCGCTCGTGGCGAGCGCGTCACCGACGGTCAACGCGGCGAGCAGATCGAGGAAGGACGACGTCCGCACGATCTCCGCGACATTCGCGGCCGTCTGCGGGTCCTCGATGTCGCGTCGGGTGGCCACCGTGGGCAACAGCAGATGCCAGCGCACGAGACGCGCGATCGTCGCGCTCTCGGCGGTACTGAATCCCCACCGCATCGCGATCGCCTCGGCCATCGGCGCACCCACCTGGCTGTGGTCTCCGTCGCGGCCTTTGCCGATGTCGTGGAGCAGGGCGGCGACGACCAAGAGGTCCGGGCGGGCTACCTCGCGGCTGCCTCGTGTCGTCTGTGCACAGGTCTCGATGCTGTGCCGGTCGATGGTGAACCGGTGGACCGGCGAGGACGATCCTCGCAACCGGATATCGCGCCACTCCGGCAGCAGCGGCTCGATGAGCCCGGCGATGTCGAGCTCCTCCCAGACCTCGACCAGCCCCGGTCCAGCGCCCAGCAACTCGACCATCCACCGGCGAGTGGAGCCGGGCCATGCCGGCGGCCAGTCCCCCAGCTCCCGCACGAGACGAGCGATGGATGCCGGATTCATCGGCAGCGACCGCCGCGCCGCCGTGGCGGCGAAGCGCAGCAACAGCTCCGGATCGCTCGCGGGTTCCGCCCACCGTGTCACCACGACCTCACCAGCCAAGATGCCGACTCCAGGCGCGGCCGGTTCGATATCCGGTCCTCGCGCACCGACGCGGCGGTGCGGGTCGCGGCTGACCGTCGCATCCATGCGGCGCCAGGTGACGGAGGCGAGATGGGCGATCCGACGCCCGACATCGCGCACCCGCACGTCCAAGTCGACCGGATCAAGCGACCACCGCTCGGCGATCTCGGGAACGAGCTCGGGCAGCAACCGGTCGCTGCGTCGGCCCGCGACCTCGTGCAGCGTGTCGCGGACGTCCAGCAACTGCTCGCGCAACGACTCGGCCTCGTCGCGCGGGAGGTCGACGAGCCAGGTCGCCAGCAGCGCGCGCAGCGTCACCGAGTCGCGCAGACCGCCACCGGACTCCTTGAGATCGGGCACGGCAGCATGGGCGAGCCACCCGAATCGCTCGATGCGCTCGTTCCGGGCCGTCCTGACCTCCCCGATCCGTCGACAGGCCTCGCGCCGCCAGTCGCCGAGCACACGAGCCCGCGCGGACGCGACGACCGCGAGATCGCCGACGACGCAGCGCGCATCGAGCATGCCCATCGCCGCGCGATAGTCCTCACTGGCCGTGCGAACGGTCTCGTCGACCGATCGGACCGCATGGTCCAGGGTGACGCGCCGATCCCACAGGGAATACCAGACCTCCTGCGCAATCCGGGCGACCTCGGCCTCATCCCACGCCACATCGTGCAGCAGAACGACGTCGAGATCGCTATAGGGCGACAGCTCACGCCGCCCGTAACCGCCGACCGCGACGAGGGCGAGGCCCCCGGGAGAACTCATCCCGGTGGCCTCGCCGAAGACCCTCGTCAGGAGGCGGTCGGCCTCATCGGACCGCTCACGCCGCGCCCGCGCGAGGTGTGCTGGGGGATCAACGCTCAGAGCGCTGCCTCGTCCGTCTCACCTGTGCGGACCCGCACGACGGAGTCGACAGGCACCACCCAGACCTTGCCATCGCCGATCTTCCCGGTCTGCGCGGCTTGCGCGATGGTCGAGACGACCGTCTCGGCTTCCAGATCGTCGATGACGATCTCCACACGGATCTTGGGCACCAGCGAGACGTCGTACTCGGCTCCCCGGTAGACCTCGGTGTGGCCCTTCTGCTGGCCGTACCCGCTGGCCTCGGTCACGGTCATACCCGCTACTCCGGCCGCGGCGAGGGCCTCACGGACTTCCTCCCACTTGTGCGGTTTGATGACTGCGGTCACGAGCTTCATGGCTCAGGCTCCTGTCGTGAGGGTGGATCCGCCGGTACTGGCCAGATCGTATGCGGACTCTCCATGCTCGGCGAAGTCGATTCCCGAGACTTCCTCTTCCTCGTCGATGCGCCATCCCAGGATCGCCTTGACGATCAGGCCGACGATGAGCGTGGCGACACCGGACCAGAGCATGGCGTAGAGCGCGATGAGGGCCTGGACGACGAGCAACCGGACACCGTCACCGTAGAACAACCCGCCGGCGGTCGCCAGGAAGCCGATGCCCACGGTGCCGACCAGACCACCGACGAGGTGGACGCCGACGACATCGAGAGAGTCGTCGTAGCCGAAGCGGTACTTCAGGCCCACGGCCAAGGCACACAACGCGCCTGCCACGACACCGAGGATCAGCGAGCCGATCGGGCTCAGCGCACCGCATGCCGGCGTGATCGCGACCAGACCGGCGACGACACCCGAGGCAGCGCCGAGGCTGGTGGCCTTCCCGTCGCGGATCTTCTCCACCAGGATCCAGCCGAGGATCGCCGCGGAGGCCGCCGCCGTGGTGTTGACCCACACCAGACCGGTCTCACTGACGAAGCCCTCCAGGTCGAAGCTCTCCGCGTCCGGGACATAGGAGCCGACATTGAAGCCGAACCAGCCGAACCACAGCAGCCCGGCGCCGAGCATCGTCAACGGCAGATTGTGCGGACGCATCGGCTCGCGGCCGAACCCGCGGCGCGCCCCGATCAGCAGGACCAGGACGAGCCCGGCGACGCCGGCGTTGATGTGGACGACCGTTCCGCCGGCGTAGTCCACGGGTGCTACGGCCGCGACGCCGTCGACGAGGCCGTACAGCTTGGCTGCCAGACCGCTGGCGGCATCGGACAGGAAACCGCCTCCCCAGACCTGATGGGCCAGCGGGAAGTAGGAGAGCGTCACCCACAGCGGCAGGAACAGCAACCACGCCGAGAACTTCACCCGGTCGGCGATGGCACCGCTGATGAGGGCCGCGGTGATGATCGCGAAGGTGACCTGGAAGGCGATGCTCACGTAGTCGGTCGCCGCCACCCCCTGCAGACCGAACAGATCGAAAGGATTGCCGAACAGTCCGAGAACGCCCGAACCGTACGCCGTCGACCATCCCCAGAGGACAAAGACGGCGGGGATGAGGGCGAGCGCACCGAACGACATCATGATCATGTTCAGCACGGACTTCGCGCGGGTCATCCCTCCGTAGAAGAGCGCCAATCCCGGCGTCATCAGCAGCACGAGCGATGCCGATGCGAGAATCCAGGCGGCGTACGCGGCGTAGCCGGTATCCATGAGACCTCCAACGAGAACCACGGACGCGAGGATCGCGCCCGTGGTCCTACGGTGGTCGTCGGTCGTTTCGCGTCCGCCACGTGGATGTTGCGGCCACGTATCGACATCTCCGCCTGTGTTACATCGACGTGTCGTGTGCGAGCTCAGGCGAGCAGCGCGTCGACGAACTCCTCGGCGTCGAAGGGGGCGAGGTCGTCAGCGCCCTCACCCAGTCCCACGAACTTGACGGGCACGCCGAGCTCGCGCTGCACCGCGATGACGATGCCGCCCTTCGCGGTGCCGTCCAGCTTGGTGAGCACCACGCCGGTGACGTCGACCACCTCGGAGAACACCCGCGCCTGGGTCAGGCCGTTCTGACCGGTCGTGGCGTCGATGACGAGCAGCACCTCGGTGACGGGTGCCTGCTTCTCGACCACGCGCTTGACCTTGCCCAGCTCGTCCATGAGCCCCGCCTTCGTGTGCAGGCGGCCGGCAGTGTCGATCAGGACGACATCGGTGCCCTCGGTGATGCCTCGCTTGACGGCGTCGAAGCCGACACTCGCCGGATCGCCCCCCTCGGGACCGCGGACCGTCGGGACGCCGACCCGCTCGCCCCAGGTCTCCAGCTGATCGGCGGCAGCCGCACGGAAGGTGTCCGCCGCGCCGAGCAGGACCGACTTGCCCTCAGCCACCAATACGCGTGCGAGGCGGCCGACTGTCGTGGTCTTGCCGGTCCCGTTGACGCCGACCACGAGGACGACTCCTGATGCCCCGTCGTCCCCGGTCGAGTGCAGCGTGCGGTCCAGCGACGGCCCGACCAGGCCGATGAGCTCCTCGCGCAAGATGGTGCGCGCGCGGTCGGCATCGGACACTCCCTCGGCCGACAGCCGTGCCCGGAGATTCTCGACGAGCTCGGTCGTGGGGCCGACGCCGACATCGGCCGCGAGCAGGGTGTCCTCGATCTCCTCCCAGTCGTCTTCGCTGAGCTTGCCGCCACCGAGCAGGCTCAGGAGGCCCTTGCCCAGGCTGCTCTGCGAGCGCGCCAGCCGGGCCCGCAGCCGCACCATCCTGCCCCGAGGAGGCTCGGGCACCTCGACGGAGGGAGCCGCAGGATCCTCGACGGGGACCTCGGCGGTGGGCGTGCCCGTCCCGACGGCTGCCGGCTCGTCCAGCTCGACGAAGTCGTCCTCGAGCAGTCCGTCGTCGACCGGACCGGGCTCGGGCTCCTCCGGATGGTCGATGGTGCGCTCGGTGATCTGGTCGAGGTCACGGGGCGACGGCAGGCCACGGTTCTTGCGCGATACCAGCAGTCCGATGCCGGCACCGGCCACGACGACGACCGCGATGAGCAGGATGATGAGCAGTTCGGTGGTCACGGCATCCACCCTAGGAGATGGCGGTGCCCGTGCCTGACACCCCGCCGCCGGTCCGCGCCACGGGACCCTCCCCTCTCGCGGAGTGGTGTCACTCCGCGAGAGGGTCAGAGCCGGACGGGTGCGGCGCCGAGCTGCACCACGCGGTCAATCCGCTCCAGCACCTCGGGGGCGTGGGAGATGACGATGACGCTGCGCTCGGGCGCGAGGCTCAGCAGATCGTCCATCAGCGCACGCGCGGTCGGGGCGTCCAGATGCTCGGTCGGCTCGTCGACCACCACGATCCGATGCTCTCCCAGCATCAGGCGGGCGAGCGCCAGACGCTGTCGCTCGCCACCGGACAACCTGCTTCCGTGCTCTCCCACCGGCGTATCGAGGCCACGTGGCAGTGATCGCACGAAATCGCCGAGACCCGCCCGGTCGAGTGCCGCGAGAGCGCCCTCCTCGTCCACATCGGGATCGGCGATTCGGAGATTCTCGCGGATGGTGGTGTCGAAGATGATCTCGTCCTGGCCGAGATACCCGATCCGGGACCGGACCTCGTCGGAGGCGAGATCGCGGATGTCGACACCGCCCAGCAGGACGCTTCCGCCGCGCGGTTCGATGAGTCTCAGCAGGGTGTACGCGAGGGTCGACTTGCCGATACCGCTGGGGCCGGTGACCGCGACGACATCACCCTGCTCGAGGTCCAGGTCCAGGCCGTCCACGAGTGTCGTGTCCCAGCCGACCGCGACACCGCGGAGGCGCAAGGACCAGCCGGTCGGCAGGGCCGCGGGCTGGTCCGGATCGACGACGGGCGCGGGCAGATCCGCGAGTGCGGCGACTCGCGCATCGGCGTCGGCGACGGACGGCCGATGCCGCTCGGCATCGCCCCATGCCTCCAGCGGCTCCGACAGGGCGATCGGCGCGAGCACCAGGACACCGATGACCACGACCGGCGCCCCGGCCGACCAGGCGGCCACGAGCGCCACGGCCGCGCCGGTCACTGCCAGCACGATGGCCGAGGCGAGTCCCACCGCCCCCGCACCCCGCCGTTGTGCGGCGGCGAGCTCGTCGATCGACCGGCCCGTCTCCCGGCGGAAACGGTCACCTGCCCCGTATGCCACGAGATCTGGGCCCGCGAGCACGACCTGCGACATGTCGGCGGCCAGCCGCCCTCGCGCCGCGGCGGCGAGGCGGCCGTCGCGACGGGCGGTGATCCGAGCGACCGTCGCCCGGATCGATACCGCGCTCAGGGCCACGCCAGCTGCGACCACGAGACCGGAGCGGAGATCGAGTGCGGCCACCACGCCGACGACCACCGCGGCGGCGAGCAACCCGGTCCACCACGGCAACCGGATGCGCAACAGGCGGTCCTGGCGGGTCTGCACATCCGTCACGACTCGGCTGACCACGTCGCCGCGCCGTTGTCCGGTCAGTCCCGCAGGGGCGATGCGGTTCAGCTGCCGGTAGACGCCGACCCGGTCGGCCGTGGCGTCGCGCAGAGCGACGTCATGGGTCAACAATCGCTCGACGTAGCGGAAGACGGCGCGCGCGATGCCGAAAGCACGCACCGAGACGATCGCCACCATGAGGTAGAGCACCGGGGGCTGCTGGGCCGCTCGGACGATGAGCCATGCGGCGGCCAACAGCAGTCCGATCGCCGAGAGTTGGGCGAGCACGCCCATCAGCACGCCGAGACCGAGCCGCCGTGCTCGCTTCCCGTCGCGTCCCTCCCTGCTCATATGACCTCCCCCTGGACCGAGATGTGCTCCCCATTCGTTGACCGGGAGCTTCCCTGGTTGACGGACAGGGAGCACATCTCGGTCCAGGCCGGAGCGATGGCGACGATGCGGTCAGCAGCCGCGATGGTCTCCGGGCGGTGAGCGACGGTGAGCACGGTGACTCCCAACTCGCGGATCGTCGCGATGACGGCCGCCTCGTGCTCGGCATCGAGACCGGCAGTCGGCTCGTCCAGGAGGACCAGCCACGCGCCTGTCTCCCGCACCCGCAGCAGCGCGCGGGCCACGCCGAGGCGGCGGCGCTCCCCCGCCGAGAGATCCGAAGCATCCTCGCGGACGGGACGATCCAAGGCCAGCGGCAGGCCCACGTCGCGGAGAACGCCTTCGACGACCGCATCCTCCACGCCGGCACATCCGAGCATCACATTGTCACGCACCGTGCCGTCGATCAGGCCCGGAACCTGCGGTACCCAGGCGATCCGCTCACGCCAGGTGGTGATATCGAGATCGGCGAGGTCCGCGTCCCCCACCCGCACCGTCCCCGTGTCCGGCTGGACCATGCCGAGCAGGACCGCCAATAGCGTCGACTTGCCGCCCCCGGATGGTCCGGTGACGGCGACGAACTCACCGGGAGCCACCGTGAACCGGTCGACCTGCAGGGCGGGACGTCCTCGGTCCCCGTAGTCGACCCGCAGGTTCTCGACCGTCAGATCCACCGCACCCGGCGGGGCGGGCTCGGTACCTTCGTGTCGCTCATGATCGAGCAGGTCGAGGATCTCCATGGTGGCTTCCGCGCCCTCTGTCGAATCATGGAAGAGGGTCCCGACGCGGCGCACGGGCAGATAGGCCTCGGGGGCCAGCAGCAGGACGATCATCGCGGGCCTGAGCTCCATATTCCCCTCGACGACACGAAGCCCGACGCTCACCGCCACCAGTGCCACCGAGATGGTAGAGAACAGCTCCAGCACGAGGGAGGAGAGGAAGGCGAGCCGGAGGGCGCGCATGGACTCCTGACGATGCCGATCGCCGGTCTCACGCAGGCCCTTCTCCTGGGGGCGTCCGAAGATCTTGAGCACGACGAGCCCGTCCAGCACATCCGCGAAGTGGCGCCCCAGCCGTTCCATCGCGGCCCATCGACGTTGGACCTTGTCACGGGTCAGCAGTCCGACCAGCGCCATGAACACCCCGATCAATGGCAGCGTCACGATGATGATGACCGCGGACAGCAGATCGACCCAGGCGATGACCACGATCACCGCGGCGGGGACGATCGCGGCGAGGGCGAGTTGCGGCAGGAAGCGGCCGATGTAGCCGTCGAAGGCATCCATACCGGGGCCGAGCAGCGCGATCACCCGCGAGCTCTCCGGGCGGGGCCCGAGACGGCGGGGATCGAGCAGGTCGTCGACGACCTCCGACCGCAGTTCGGCTTTGACCCGTACCGAGGCGCGTTCGGCCACCACCGAATGGAGCCACGCGACGACCGCGCGCAGCACGAAGGCCGCGGCGATGCCGAGCGGCAACGCGACGAGTGCCTGCCCCTCGAAACGGCGCGCCACGACCCCGGCCACCATCCACGAGACGGCGATGACGAGCACCGCGGTCGCGGTGCCGAGGACCACGCTCCACATCAGGTGCCGACGGACCGTCGCGGACCGCCGCACCAGGCGCGGATCGAGCGGTCTAGTGGGCATCGGCGGGGATGTTCTCGGTGCTGATGCGCTTGCGGAAGACCCAGTAGGACCAGATCTGGTACCCGATCACGATCGGCAGGAAGATCACGGCCGACCACGTCATGATCTTCAGGGTGTACGGAGTCGACGCGGCGCCTTCGACCGTCAGCCCGTACGCCGGATCGACCGTGGACGGCATGACCTCGGGGAACAGCGCCACGAAGAGCATCGTCACGACCAGACCGATCGCGACGAAGGTCCCGGTGAAGGCCCAGCCGTCGCGCTGGGCGAAGGAGGCGAGCATCGCCGCCACGAAGGCGGCGGCGCCGAGGAGGCCGATCGCCCAGACGATCGCGTCCCCATGTGAGAGCCCGGTCCAGACGATGAAGGCGACGGCCAGGGCACCGGCCACCAGTCCACAGCGCTGAGCGAACACATGGGCGCGTTCGCGGATATCGCCCGAGGTCTTGAGGGCCACGAACAGCGCGCCGTGGACCAGGAAGACCGACAACGTGACCAGGCCACCGAGTAGTGCATAGGGATTGAGGAGGTTGAAGAAGCCTCCTACGTACTCGCCACCGGCGTCGATGGGGACACCGCGGACGATATTGGCGAAGGCCACTCCCCACAGCAGGGCGGGCACGAAGGACCCGACGATGATCATCCAGTCCCAGCGGTCCTTCCACTGCTGCTCGTCACGCGTGCCGCGGTACTCGAAGGCGACACCCCGCACGATCAAGGCGATCAAGATGAGGAACAGGGGCAGGTAGAACCCGCTGAACAACGTCGCATACCACTCGGGGAAGGCGGCGAACATCGCACCGCCGGCGACGATCAGCCAGACCTCGTTGCCGTCCCAGACGGGACCGATCGTGTTGATGAGGACCCGGCGTTCCTTGTCGTTCTTGGCGAAGATGCCGACGAGCATGCCGACCCCGAAGTCGAATCCCTCGAGCACGAAGTAGCCGACGAATAGGAAGGCGATGAAGATGAACCAGAGTGTGGTGAGTTCCATGAGTCCGTCCTCGCTCAGTACGCGAACGCCAACGGGGCGTTGGGGTCGTCATCGGGTTCTTCGGCGGGCGGGTTGGCATCGGGCAGCCCCTTGCCGATGAAGCGCAAGAGCAGCTTGACCTCGATGACCGCGAGGATGCCGTACAGCAGGGTGAAGCCGATCATGGACGTCCAGACCTGCGCGGCGGAGACCGAGGGCGAGACTCCCGTGGCCGTGGGCATCAGGCCGAAGACGACCCACGGCTGGCGTCCCATCTCGGTGAAGATCCAGCCGAAGGAGTTGGCCGCGATCGGCAGCAGCGGCATCATGACCGCCGTGAACAGCAGCAGCTTGGTGCGGCGCGTACCGACCTGGGGCGTACGCCCGCCCCGGATAGACCAGAGCAGCCAGGCACCGCCGATCATCGCCAGTCCGCCGGCGGTGATCATCATGCGGAAGCTCCAGTACGTGACCGGGATATTCGGCGAGAAGTCCTCCAGACCGGTCTCGCTGTAGGTTTCGCGATATTCCTCGTTGAGGGAGTCGATGCCGCGCACCTCACCGTCGAAGGATCCGGTGCCGAGATAGGACAGCAGGTGCGGGATCTCCAGCTGGAAGATCGGCTCGCTGCCGTCGAGGGTCCCGATGGTCAGGAGGGAGAAGGGCGCGGGTTGAGCATCCTCGTAGAGGCCCTCGGCCGCGGCCATCTTCATCGGCTGCACCTCGGTCATGACCTTGCCCTGGATATCGCCGGTGACCATGGTGCCGAGGCCGGCGATCAGGAGGGCGATCGCTCCGAGCTTGACGCCGCTGCGGTAGGCGCTGGCGTCCTCACCCGGCTTTCGGACGAGCTTCCAGAAGGCGACACCCGCCACGAACCCGCCGCCGACCATGAACGCGGCGAAGAGCGTGTGCGGCAGGGTGATCAGGACGACCTTGTTCGTGAGCACGTCGGCGAAGCTCTCGAGCTCGGCGCGGCCGCGTTCGGCGTTGTAGGTGTAGCCGACCGGGTTCTGCATGAACGAATTGGCCGCGAGGATGAAATAGGCACTCACGGCCGTGCCGATGGCGGCGATCCAGATGCACGCGAGGTGCAGGCTCGGCTTGAGCCGGTCCCAGCCGAAGATCCACAGGCCGAGGAAGGTCGACTCGAGGAAGAACGCGAGGAGCCCCTCGATCGCTAGGGGAGCGCCGAAGATATCGCCCACGAACCTCGAATAGGACGACCAGTTCATGCCGAACTGGAACTCCTGCACGATGCCGGTGACGATGCCCATCGCGAAGTTGATGAGGAAGAGCTTGCCGAAGAACCGGGTGAGCCGGAGCCACTTCTCGTCCCCGGTCCGACGCCAGGCCGTCTGCATGATGGCCACGAGGAAGGCCAGCGAGATGGTCATCGGTACGAAGAAGAAGTGGTACACCGTGGTGATACCGAATTGCCAGCGCGCGAGGTCCAGTGCCTCCATCGCCATCGTCCTTTCGCCACAGTCGGCACGACCCTGTGCCGACTGCCTCAGAGTACGCCCGCGAAGGGGTCATGTTCCATTTTTCACAAGGCTTTGTGACAATCTTCACAAGATGGGTAGCGGGGACAGCCAGCCCTCCGCTCCCCGGCCCCGCGAGTGGTGCAAATTCGCCCTCACTTCGACGTTATGAGGGCGAATTTGCACCACTCGCGGGCAGAATTGCACCACTCGATGTCAGCGACGATCGCGCGGATGTCACCCAGCACGTCGCGAACGTGGCGGCGCATCGCGCACGAATCGCTGCAGACGTCGGGACAAGGCACGCCGACCGGCCGGGTGGGCGACGCTGCGCCTGATCTCGTCGCGGGCAAGTGCCACATTGGCCCGTCCCGCCGTCCAGCCCAATACCCGCTCGGCATCGGCCAGCACCTCATCGAGACGATGGACGATGTCGTCGAGCGTGTATCCCCACCGCTCGATCCCCCACCGGTGGAGAAGCCTGTCGCGCCGCAGGTCGCGACGATGCATTTCGGGGGTTCGGTGGTCACCGCCGTCGTACTCCGGCGCGTAGCGCGTTCCGCGGATGCGCAGATCGAGGCTCCAGACGATCTCCCCGATGTCATCGCGCAGCTCCGAATGCACATCGACGGGGACACCCGCGAGCACGTAGGACAGCCGAAGAAGGGACTCCATCGCCGACTCGCTGCGCCGATCGGTGAACGCCAGAGCACGTCTCAGATTCCGTACGCCGCGACGACCCGGCACCATTGCGGCGATGATCCGTTCGGGCGTGGTGTGGCCGAGGCGCAGCGCGCTGTCGATCGCGATGACGAGGTCCACGAACGACAGGTGTTCGGCGAGTTCGAGGATCGTCCACTCCGGCGACGCCACCGGCAGACCGCGGAACAGCACGCGATGAGCCGCCGGGATCCGGCATCGGCGCACGTACACACCGCGACGTTCCAGATGCGCCGCATCCCCGTCGCTGCAGGCAATGAGGAGCTCATGTTCCAGGCGCGTCAGCCACCATCCGCGCAGTCGGGCGCTCGTGAGATGGGTGAAGACATCAGTCGGCCCGAGTCCCAGCGCGACCGCCCGGCAACGCTTCCATAGGTCGCCGGCGTCCTCGACGCTCATCGCCACACCGTCAACCGGATGCGCGAACTGTCCCGAGCGCAGCTGCTTCGGTGTCACTCCGTGGGTATCAGCCTCGCCATGCCTGAACGGCTCCATGGCGGCAGGATGCGTCAGTTCTGTTTACTCGACGACCGGCTATCCACAGGCTGCGCGTGGAGTCTTCACGGCGCCGGGTGCACCGAGTGGCGCAAGCGTGACCACGAGTGGTGCAAGTTCGCCCTC
>NZ_MIJB01000028.1 GCF_002174305.1 Aeromicrobium sp. PE09-221
CAGCGAACCTGGGGCGGTTCATACCGCCCACTACAGGAGGCAGTCATGGGTAGGCCGAAGGAGTTCGACACCACGGTGCATGTGCGTCTGGATTTCATGCAGCACGCGTTCATTAAGCAACTGGCGCAGTTGGGCGGCATCACGCTGGCCGCTGCCGTGCGGGCGGTGGTCGAGAACGCGATGCGTGACGTCTACGAGGGACGTATCCCTAACGACAGTGAGCGCGTCCTCAACGACAGTGAGAAGGAGAAGGACCAGTGAGTGACAACCCGATGTTGAAGCGGGCCGGTGGCAAGGTCGCCGCCCTGCACGAGAGTGACCGTCGCCTACGGGCCAAGGCCGTCGCCGCCCGTCAGCGCGAGAAGGACCTCACCGCCTTGGAAGACGAGGCGCGGACCGCCCGCCGCAAGCGGCTCGGCGTTACTCCCGGGACGGTGATCTGACATGGGTGACCGACTCGATGACGAAGTCGAAGCCGCGTTGGCGCATCCGAAGATGACGTACGCGCTGGCGGAGAAGGTCAAGCGGTATCCGGCGTGGGCGAGAGCGAAGATGACCAGCCACGCGCACCAGACCGCCACCTTGTGGTGGGAGGAGGTCAAGACCAAGACCAGCGAACTTCTCCCACGCCTGGACGCTGCTCAGGATCGTTACGACGAGATCGAAGCCGCCCTCGACGCCGGGACCATGACCGCTGTCGAAGCCGTCGAGGCGATGAACACCCTGCGCGCGTCGGTCGCCGCTGAGGAACGTCGCTATGAAGCGTTGAGTCGTCAACACGCACGCGCTGATCAAGTCCATGCCGACCCCGTCGGGCACATGGAACACCTCTACGAGACCTATCCCGCTCTCGCGGAGAACCGCCCCACGCTGGGCGACTACCTCGCCCAGAGCAGCCGCCCACCCTCAGACGGGCTCGGCCTCCACGGACGACTCACCTGAGACGAAGACCCGGCACGAGTGGAGGGCGTCGTCGGTTGGGCCGACCACCCCTTCACCCGTCCCGGGCACCCACAACAACGCCCCTGAGAAAGGCACCACCATGAACCCTACGAGCCCAACCACCATCCCCTACCTACCCGACGACATCAGCCTGCTCGCCGTCCGCAGCCACGCGGCGATCCGACCCCGCCACTCAGCCCACGACACACCCGCCTGGAGTGACCCCGACGTGCGTGCCGTCCGCCGAGCAGTCAAGACATGGCTGGCCCACTACGACGGCCTCCACCCCGGCCACGCGTACGCCGTGCCCGTGCGTGAAGTACTCGCCACTCTCCGCCGAGACCCACGAGTGACGGCCCCGCCAGCGGTCGTGTTGGCGAACGCGCTCAACACCGACGCCATCGAAGTCGTCACCCAACGCAGCCACACCATCAAGGCCGCGTCCTAAGACCGGTCGAGCGGGCCGAGTCTCCTGGTTACCGGCGTCGGCCCGCTCGGCCCCCACCAGCACCCGCAGCCCAGCCACGAGCACTAGACCCCTCAAGGAGGACGGAACACCATACACCCTACGCACAGCCGATCTACGCCAGTCCCGTCGTACAGACCAAAACTCGACCATCTGAGTAGCTGGTCGGGCATGGTCGCTGATGGTTCTCTGGACCATCGCAAGATTGGTCTCCAGAAACAGATAAGTGGCGGTATCGCTGAGATACCGCCACTTACACGCTGTGGCCAGGGCCGGGGTCGAACCGGCGACCTTCCGCTTTTCAGGCGGACGCTCGTACCAACTGAGCTACCTGGCCGACACTCATCGGCCGGAGCCGCGAGCGACGTTCACATTATCGCATCGCGGCGCTCCGGCCGACATGGGGTGGCGAATCAGAGGACCGTAACCGCGTCCTCGTAGGCGAGCCGCGGCAGGCGGTCGAACCAGGGGTTGTCACCCGGCTTGCCGATGTTCATGACGACCACTGAATGCAGGTTCGTGCCGGCGAAGAACTCGGCATCGACGGCATCGTGGTCGAAACCGTTCATGGGCCCGGCGGCGAGACCGACGGCGCGCACGGCCATGATCGTGTACCCGACCTGGAGGCCGGCATTGAACTCCGCCACGCGACGGCGCGACTCCAGGTCCCCGAACCAGTGCTCGGACTCCGGAGCGTGGGGGAAGACCTCCGGCATGCGGCGGTTGAAGTCGGCATCCGCGGCCAGGATCGCGACGACGGGAGCTGAGGCGGTCTTCGGTCGGTTGTTATCGGACATGAGGGGCAGCAGCCGCCCCTTCGCCTCATCGGTGGTCAGGAAGACGATGCGCAGCGGCTGGCTGTTGGCAGCCGTGGGACCGTACTTGGCGATCTCGTAGATCTCGCGCAAGGTCTCGGCGGAGACGGGCTCGTCGCTGAACGAGTTGCTCGTTCGGCCTTCGCGGAAAAGCGTGTCCAGCGCGCGGTCGTCCAAGGGCGTCAGGTGATCCAAGGTCGCAGAGGTCATAGACGTTTCAACCATGTAGAACGCCGACGCTATTCCGCCGCATTCTGTGATCCGGCTCATGCGGCTCTACTCTCGCTTCATGAGCATGATGATGATGGCCTTCCGAGTGCCCGAGGGAGTGTCCGACCCGGGGGCGTTCACGCAGGCCGCCGAGCTGGAGACCTTTCCACCGCTCGGGACCGCGGAGGACGTGGTGGAAGACCTCAACCGCCGGCTGAGAGAGCGGGGCTCGATTCCGGCGATGTCGATGAGACCTCGGGTGTCGTCCTCCCCGACGGAGTCGGCAGCATCAGTCTCACCGTGGGGAGGGGCAGGTGCGCTTCATCCTGGTGAACGACCCGACGGGTGAGGTGATCGATGTCTTCGCCGAATTGCGCGCGCAGGAGCGCTGGCACCTCCTCGACGCGGGCACCGGTGAGACGATCTGACGCAGCAAGGCGATCGCTCCGAAACGAGTGAAGCCCGCACCTGACGGTACGGACTTCACTCGTTTCTACGCGACCCCGACGGGACTCGAACCCGCGACCTCCGCCGTGACAGGGCGGCGCGCTAACCAACTGCGCCACGGGGCCTCGTGCGTTGCGACCTCATCGATCGCGAACGCTACTCTACTGCACCCCACCCAGCCGGCCAACATCGGGGTCGTGCTCTTCCGATTGCCGTTGTCGGTGGGCGTTGGAAGACTGTCACGAGGCATACCTCCCTGTGGTCAGGAGACCCATGATCGAATTTCGATCGGTCGGCAAGCAGTTCGACGACGGCACCCGCGCGGTGTCGGACTTCAACCTCGTCGTGCCCTCGCACGCCACCGTGGTCCTGGTGGGGTCATCGGGCAGCGGCAAGACGACGCTGCTGCGCAGCATCAACCGCATGGTCGAGCCCACGGAGGGGCAGATCCTCATCGATGATGTCGATGTCGCGACCCAGAATCCCGTCGAGCTGCGCCGCAGCATCGGCTACGTGATGCAGCACGCGGGTCTCCTCCCGCACCGCAAGGTGATCGACAATGTCGCCACCGTCCTGCGGCTGTGCGGGATTCCCAAGAAGCGGGCACTCGATCGATCCGCCGAGGTGCTGGGCACCGTCGGCCTCGACTCGTCGCTCTACACCAAGTACCCGAGCCAGCTGTCCGGTGGCCAGCGCCAGCGCGTCGGCGTGGCCCGGGGGCTGGCCAATGACCCCAATATCCTGTTGATGGACGAGCCCTTCGGCGCCGTCGACCCGATCGTGCGCGCCGAACTGCAGACCGAGATGCTCCGCCTGCAGCGAGAGCTCGAGAAGACCACGGTCTTCGTCACCCACGACATCGAGGAGGCCTTCGCGCTCGGTGACCAGGTCGTGATCCTCAAGAAGGGCGGCGAGGTCGCGCAGATCGGCACACCCCAGGAGATCCTCGCCGACCCCGCGGACGATTTCGTGCGCAGCTTCGTCGGACTGGAGCGCGGGCAGCGCACCCTGCGCATCGAGGAGAAGGACGGACAGCGGATCGTCGTCGACGAGTACGGCCGCCCGGCAGGGGTCCTTCAATGAATTGGGCTCTCGCCAACCGCGATCTGCTCGTCGAGTTGACCTGGCAGCACGTGTGGGTGAGTGCCGTCTGCATCCTGCTGGGCTTCGCCCTCGCCCTCCCCGTGGGCTGGTTCGCCTACGCCGCCAACCGCTCGCCGCGCCGCCCGATGCGCCAGTTGAGCGGAGGCGTCCTGAGCATCGGCAGCATCCTCTACACGATCCCATCGCTGCCGCTGCTGGTGATCCTCCCGTCGCTTCTCGGACTGCCGTGGCTCAGCGTCCTCAGCATCGTCATCGCGCTGACCGTCTACGCCTTCGCGATCATGGTCCGCAGCGTGGCCGATGCGCTGCGGTCAGTGCCGCCGATGGTGCTCGACTCCGCGACCGCCTGCGGATATAGCCGCACGCAGCGGGCACTCACCGTCACCCTCCCGTTGGCCGGGCCGGTGATGCTCGCCTCCCTGCGGGTCGTCTCGGTCAGCACGGTCAGTCTGCTGAGCATCGGAGCACTCACCGGCGTCCGCAATCTCGGGTCGCTGTTCACCAACGGCTACAACCGCGACTTCACGACGGAGATCGCCACGGGGATCGTGCTGACCGTGATCGTGGCCCTCGTCTTCGATGCGATCATCGTCGCCTCCGGTCGGCTCCTCATGCCCTGGTCCCGTGTCGTCCGCGCGGGAGGCGGTGAGTGATGAGCCTCATCAACGACACCGTCGCCTGGCTGACTGACTCCGCGCAGTGGAGCGGAGGTTCGGGTATCCCGTGGCGGGTCGCCCAGCATCTGGGCTATACGACCATCACCGTGCTCGCCGCCTCGGTGGTCGCGGTTCCGTTGGGCCTCTATGTCGGTCATACCGGACGCTGGAAGAACACCGCGGTGCTGGTCACCGGCGCCTTGCGGGCCCTCCCGACTCTCGGACTGATCACCCTCATCGTGTTGCTGACCTCGGTCGGCCTGACCCCGGCGATCATCGCGCTGGCCGTCTTGTGCATCCCGCCGCTGCTGGCGGGCATCTACTCCGGGCTGGAGGCGGTCGACCCGGCCACGGTCGACGCCGCACGTGCGCAGGGCATGACCGAGACCCAGGTCATCACCCGGGTGGAGCTGCCGCTCGCGCTGCCGCTCATCATCGGTGGTCTGCGTTCCGCCGTGCTCCAGGTCATCGCCACGGCCACCGTCGCCGCGTTCATCGGCGTCGGTGGACTGGGGCGGTACATCATCGACGGTCTCGCCGTTCGAGACACGCCTCGCGTCCTCGGCGGGGCGATCATCGTCGTGGTGCTGGCACTGCTCATCGATGCGCTCTTCGCCGTAGGCCAGCGGCTCGCCTTCCGGCACGCATCGCCGGCCGACTCTCACCCCCAGCTGAAGGAGAAGACAGCATGAGAACCACCCACACCGTGATCGTCGCGGCCGCTGCCGCGCTCGCCCTCACGGCCTGTAGCGACCCGAGCTCGTCGGGTGACGGGAGCGGCGGCGACACTGTCCGCATCGGCTCGGCTGCCTTCCCCGAGAGCGAGATCATCGCCGAGGTCTACGCGCAGGCGCTCGAGGCTGAGGACTTCTCGGTCGAGCGACGCATGCAGATCGGTGCTCGCGAGGTCTACCTGCCGGCGCTCGAGAACGGCGAGCTGGACGTGCTGCCGGAGTACACCGGCAATCTGCTCAGCTATGTCGACACCGAGACCACCGCCACGTCCCCCGAGGACATCGAGACCGAGCTTCCCGATGCCCTCCCCGACGGTTTGGAGGTCCTCGATCCCGCGCCGGCGGAGAACAAGGACTCCCTCAACGTCACTCAGGAGTTCGCCAGCGAGAACGATCTCGAGTCGATCGCGGATCTCGCCGATATCGACGGACTGAGGCTCGCGGCCAATCCCGAGTTCGCCGAACGGTCCTACGGCATCCCCGGTCTGGAGCGGGTCTACGGCATCACGGGGGTCGATTTCACGCCGATCAACGACGGTGGCGGTCCCGCCACGCTGAGCGCACTGCTCGACGGCACGGTCGACGTCGCGGACATCTACAGCACCACGCCGTCCATCGTCGAGAACGACCTGGTGACCTTGGAGGACCCCGAGAACATGATCGCGGCGCAGAATGTGGTGCCGGTGATCAGCAGCGACACGGTCAGCGATGAGGCGATCGAGGTGCTCAACCGGGTGTCGGCCGAGCTGACCACCGAGGACCTGATCGAGATGAACACCCGCAGCTCCGGTGACGAGAAAGCCGCTCCCGCCACCATCGCCAAGGACTGGCTGGAGGACAAGGGCCTGATCTAACGAGAGTTCTCGTTGAGTGTGACGTTTGGACGGCAAAGTCCACGATTCTGCCGTCCAAACGTCACACTCAACGGGAACTGTGCACCCCACTCAATGGGAACGGTTCAGGTGGGGGGCTTGAAGGTCCAGGGCGCGCGGGGGAGAGTCGCGGGGTCGAAGCTGTCGAGCAACTGCCGGGGTGTGGAGCCTGGGAGGCCGAGCGATTCGGCGATCGTGGCGAATACGTCCACCCCGCGCTCGGTGAGCTCTCGATAGGTTACCGCCCCGTCCCGCTTGGCGAGTCGCTGGCCCGCTGCGTTCAGGGCAAGCGGCACATGCGCGTACTTCGGGATGTCGAGGCCGAGCAGGTCGGCGAGATGCGCCTGGCGTGGCGCCGAGGTCAGCAGGTCGTCACCGCGGACCACCTGATCCACACCCTGTTCGTCGTCGTCCACGACCACGGCGAGGTTGTAGGCGGGGACTCCGTCGCCTCGGCGCAGCACGAAGTCATCGACATCCGCCGTGACCTCGCCGTGCAGCAGATCCTGCACGGTCCAGGCTTCCACGTCGGCGCGGAGCCGGATCGCCGGAGTCCGCTCGGCTCGCCGTGTCGCGCGTTCGGCCTCGCTCAGCTCCCGGCAGGTTCCGGGGTAGGCGCCCGGTGGGCGGTGCGGTGCGCTCGGCGCTTCGAGGATCTCGCGCCGGGTGCAGAAGCACTCGAAGGTCCGTCCGTCGGCTACGAGTCGATCGATCGCGGTGTCGTAGAGGGCGCGACGCCCGGTCTGCCGGACGGGATCGCCATCCCAGTCCAGGCCGAGGGCGCGCAGGTCCTCGAGCTGTCGTTCGGCGGCGCCGGGGCGCGCCCGGTCCAGGTCCTCCAACCGGATCAGGAAGGCACGGCCGGTGGATCGCGCGAAGAGCCAGGCCAGCAGCGCCGTCCGCAGGTTGCCGATGTGCAGGTCGCCTGAAGGGGAGGGGGCGAACCGGCCGGTGGCGGACATGTCCTCCAGTATGGCGATGCCCTGAGTGCACATATCTCGAGCTGTGATGACATCGTGGCCGCATGACTCAGGACGGACGCACACTGCTCGTCGTCGTCGCCAGCGTTCTGACGGCCTTCGCGGTGAATCTGGTGCTGGACGCCACCACGGAGTTCCCGATGCTCCTCCGTTGGGTGGTGGCGATCCTGGCCTCGGTGTTGGTGACCAAGGTCGCGACGGCACGTTCTGCGGGATCGCGCGACTGAGCCGGTGATCGCCGGCTCAGTCGCCGTTGCTGGCCCGCCAGATGCGGTAGGCGATCGCACCCGTGACCAGCCCGGCGAACACGCTGGCGGGCACCCAGGCGAACCAGGGCCAGCCGGCGGCGATCCCGAGGGGTGCGCCGATCGCCAGCCAGGCGACGATGAAGGTGATGCAGGCCATGGTGACCACATAGGTGCGGTCCGGCGGTTGGGTGCTCATAAGAACCTCGGGCGGTGCGGGGCGCGGCGACTGATGGTCCACAGGCCGCCGTCCAGGCAGTCGAAGAAGGAGGCTTCGTCGCGTGGCGGCAGATCGCCGCGGGCCACGTGCGAGTCATCGAAGTGCAGAATGCCGCGGGCGCCGCAGACGCAGCGCGACGGCTCGCTCCAGGGGCGCCGCGGCGCGGGTCCTGGACTCATGTCTCCAGTCTCACAGAGGCTCCGGCGGTTCTCTCGGGGGCGAGCGCACTCCGCGCGTCGCCTACGGTGGTGGCCGAGCCGCCCGCATCCGGGACTCGGGAGGGCAGGAGAGGATGTCTGATGCGATACGGACCGTTACACGCCGTCCCCGATGGGCTGGTGATCGGCAAGATCGGTGGCGGCGGTCGTTCCCGGCGTGGGGAGATCCTCGGCGACTGCGCGTTGCTCACGCCGGAGGCGATCGTCCACCGGCGCGGTGTCGAGGAGATGCGCATCTTCGGGTGGAATCAGCTCGGGTCTGCCGTCCTGCGACTGCCCACGACGGATTTCCGGTTTCCGCGCCTGCGTCACGTCCTCGGCGTGACGGCGCTCGGTGTCCTCGGGGATGACGCGGGCCTGGTGCCCGATGACGGCTTCCTCGACCTGAGGACGACCGAGGAGGCCTATCCGCTGCGCATCACACGCCACCACACCGGCGGTTACTGGAGGCCGATCGTGGTCAGTGCGCAGCGGCTGCTCGATGATCTCATCGAGCATCCTGATCAGCGAGAGTTCTTGGCCGATCCGCCACGAGCAATCGAGATCGTCGCGGCACGAGCACGTCGACGGCGTCGATAGCGCAGACGGCTGGTGCATCACTAGGCGTCAACGGCGAGCGAAGCGGGTCGTCGCGAGGTGGGATGCGAGACCAACTGGATCAGCTGCTCCGCTTGACGGGGCGACCGGTCGTCGTATCGTGGCTTAGACGCTGCCGGGGGGCGGTAGGCCGCTTTCTGACCCACCTGTCCGCGCCCCGGCAGCACCTCGCGCGTGCCCGCTTCTCGGGAGTCCCAAACGCCAGTCGGCCTGGGCCTTGGAATTGGAGTAGTTTGTGGGGCCGGCATGTGGCTGATCGTATGCCCGGGTTCGGACATTCCAGGCCCGAAGTGTGACCTGGATTCGGGCGGCAGCCGTTTTCGACTGCCATTCCAGCGTACCCCCTACGGGATTCGAACCCGCGCTACCGCCTTGAAAGGGCGGCGTCCTAGGCCGCTAGACGAAGGGGGCCGGACCCGGCCAGCATAGTCGGTCGGTCAGCCGCCCATGCACCTGCCCGGGTGGACCCCCTGCGGCAGACTGGGTGGCGTGATCGAGATGAGCGAGGAGCGGTTCGAGCAGTTGTGCGTCGCGGCGCTCGAGCAGGTGCCCGAGGAGCTGACCGCGCTGCTGGACAACGTCGTCATGTTCATCGAGGACGACGCCCCTCCCGAAGAGCCGCATCTGCTCGGACTCTACGACGGCATCCCGATCACCGAACGCGACTCCCACTATGGCGGCCACCTCCCCGATCGCATCATGATCTTCCGCAAGCCGACCCTGACGATCTGCGAGAGTGAGGAGGAGGTCGTCGACGAGGTGCGCATCACCGTCGTGCACGAGATCGCCCACTTCTTCGGTATCGACGACGCTCGCCTGCATGAGCTCGGCTATGCGTGAGATCCGCCGCGCCGAGCAGCGCTTCCACACGGCCGGCGAGGGCATCGAGACCTTCCACTCCTTCTCCTACGGCGCTCACTACGATCCCGACAACATCGCCTTCGGTCCGGTCACGGCCATCAACACCGAGCACATCGCGCCCGGAGCCGGCTACGACGCCCACCGGCACAGCGATGTCGAGATCGTCACCTGGGTGCTCGACGGAGTCCTCGCGCATGAGGACTCCACCGGTGCCGGTGGCGAGATCCCGCCCGGCCTCGCCCAGCGGCTGAGCGCCGGGTCGGGGGTCGAGCACACCGAACGCAATGCCTCCTCCGTCGAGGGCCTGACCTTCGTGCAGATGATGCTGCGCAGCGACAACGAGGGCACCCCCGAGTACGCGCAGGCGCACGTGGAGACCGACCTCGCGGGGCTGTACCGGGCCGTGGACGTCCACGCCCCGGTAGAGCTGCGGGTCGCGGTCCTGGCCGAGGGCGATGTCATCGAGATGCCTGCCGCGGCACGTACGCTCATCCACGTCACCCGCGGTTGCCTCGTCCTCGACCATGACCGACTCACGCCCGGCGATGAGTTGCGCACCGACGAGCCCATCGGCCAACTGCGCGCCGACACCGCGACTGAAGTCCTCGTCTGCCTCCTGCGCTGACCGAACAAACCCGTTCAGTGTGGGGGTACCTCCCTGGGGGCACCTCCCTGCACGGAGTTCTGCGGAGCGCTTGGGGGAGAGGGAGCGAAGCGGAGTTCTTGAGGGACGTTTGGACGGCAAAGAGCCCGGTTTCACCGTCCAAACGTCACACTCAACGGGTTCGCGTGTCCCCTCAGACGGTGGGGATCCTGGGAGGAGGGATAGCCTGCAGGTATGCACGGATGGGAACGACATCGCCAGGCCGTCGACGCGCTACGCACCTCCTACCGGTCCATCGCGCCAGGCTCGCCCATACGTCTCGCCAAGCGCACCTCGAATCTCTTCCGTCCTCGACAGGCGGCCACAGGACCGGGTCTCGACGTGTCCGGCCTCGACGGCGTCATCGAGGTCGACCCGGCCGCCGGCACCGCCGACGTCCAGGGCATGTGCACCTACGAGGACCTCGTCGACGCGACCTTGCCGTACGGTCTCATCCCCACGGTGGTGCCGCAGCTGCGCACCATCACCTTGGGCGGAGCGGTCACCGGGCTCGGCATCGAGTCCACCTCGCTGTTCAAGGGGCTGCCGCATGAGGCGGTCATCGAGATGGACATCCTCACGGGCGCGGGCGATCTCGTGACCGCCGCGCCGCACAACGAGCACGCCGATCTCTTCGCCGCCTTCCCCAACTCCTACGGCAGCCTCGGCTACGCGGTGCGTCTCAAGATCCGGCTGGAGAAGGTGCCTCCCTATGTGCGGTTGCGTCACGTGCGCACCGACGGCTCGACCGAGGCGGCCAAGATCATCGAGGAGGTCGCCGACTCCGCCACCTACGAGGGCGACCGCGTCGACGCCGTCGACGCCACGGCCTTCTCGCCCGATGAGATCTACGTGACGCTCGCGACCTTCATCGACGACCCCGGCCCCGTCAGCGACTACTCGGGTCAGCAGATCTACTACCAGTCCATCCCGCAACGCCGCTATGACCGTCTGACCATGTACGACTATCTGTGGCGCTGGGACACCGATTGGTTCTGGTGCTCGCGCGCCTTCGGGGCCCAGAACCCCTATGTCCGACGACTCTGGCCCCGCCGCTACCGCCGCAGCGATGTCTTCCACAAACTTGTCGGGCTCGACACGAAGTACGGGATCAGCAAGATCCTCGATCGATTCAAGAAGGTCCCCGGCCGGGAGAAGGTCATCCAGGACATCGAGGTCCCGCTCGAGCGGATGGGCGACTTCCTCGAGTGGTTCGACGCCGAGGTCGGCATGCGACCGGTCTGGCTCTGCCCCCTGCGCACCGCGCAGGCCTGGCCCACCTACCCGCTCGAACCCGGCCGGCTCTACGTCAACGCCGGCTTCTGGGGCACGGTCGTGGTGCCCGCGGACAGCCCGCCCGGCGCCGTCAACCGCCGCATCGAGACTGCGGTGCACGATCTCGGCGGCCACAAATCCCTGTATTCGGAGGCCTTCTACGACAGGCCTACTTTCGATTCGCTGTATGACACTGCCGGCCTCGATCGCCTTCGTGAGCGATACGACCCCGACGGTCGTCTCAGCACTCTGTATGACAAGGCAGTGAGGAATTCATGACGATCGACACCAATGCCAAGCTCTCCATCGCCGATGCGCTCGGGCGCATCATGAGAGGCGGTCTGCCCTTCCGCTTCGAGGCTTATGACGGCAGCGTCGGCGGCCCCGAGGACTCGCCGATCACGCTCCGGCTCGTCAACGAACGGGGTCTGTCCTATCTGATGACCGCTCCCGGCGACCTCGGCTTCGCACGTGCCTACGTGTCGGGCGATCTCGAAGTCGACGGCGACCATCCCGGCAACCCCTACGACGCGATGTCGCTCATCATGAGCCAGCTGCGCTTCAAGGTCCCGTCGGCGGGAGAGATGCTGCAGGTGCTGCGCAGTCTCGGGCTGGAGCACCTGCGCCCTCCGGCGCCGCCCGCCGAGGAGCACCTGCCCAAGTGGCGTCGGGCGCTGGAGGGCCTGCGGCACAACAAGACCCGTGATGCCGCGGCCATCCACCACCATTACGACGTCTCGAATCGCTTCTACGAGCTCGTGCTGGGTCCGTCGATGACCTACACCTGCGCAGTCTTCCCGCACGAGAACGCGACGCTGGAGGAGGCACAGTTCGAGAAGTACGACCTCATCTGCCGCAAGCTCGACCTTGAGCCCGGTGATCGCCTCCTCGATCTCGGCTGCGGCTGGGGCGGCATGGTGCGTCACGCCGCGCAGCACTACGGGGCCAAGGTGCTCGGCGTGACGCTCTCCCGCGAGCAGGCCGAGTGGGGGCAGCGAAAGATCATCGAGGAGGGGCTCGGCGATCTCGCCGAGATCCGCTTCAGCGACTACCGCGATGTGCCCGAGGCGGACTTCGACGCCGTCAGCTCCATCGGTCTCACCGAGCACATCGGTGTGCGCAACTACCCCGACTACTTCGCCTTCGCGCATTCCCGGCTCCGCGAGGGCGGGCGGATGCTCAATCACTGCATCACGCGTTCGGACAACAAGTCCCGTGCCACGGCAGGGGCGTTCATCGACCGCTATGTGTTCCCCGATGGCGAGCTGACCGGTTCGGGCACGATCATCTCGGCGATGCAGGATGTCGGCCTCGAGGTGCGGCACGAGGAGAACCTGCGTGAGCACTACGCGCTGACTCTGAAAGCGTGGTGCGAGAACCTCGAAGCCAATTGGGACGAGGCGCTCGAGGAGGTCACGGTGGGCCGCGCGAAGGTCTGGGGCCTGTACATGGCGGGATCGCGTCTGGCCTTCGAGCGCGACGAGATCGAGTTGCATCATGTGCTCGGCGTCAAGACGGATGCCGATGGCAATGCCCACTATCCGCTGCGCCCCTCCTTCTGACCCCGCCGCTGGGCGCTGAGCTACCACGCACTGTCGGCCTCGAGGTGCGTGACGGCTCACCGTTCGGGGGGGTAGATGCTGCCCAGGCACGGGTCGTCTCACCCGATTCGATAGGTTCGACAGGTGCGTATCGCGACCTGGAATGTCAACTCCATCCGCAGCCGGATCGATCGCGTGCTCGCCTTCTTGGAGCGTCACGATGTCGATGTCCTGGCCATCCAGGAGACGAAGTGCCGCGAGGATCAGTTCCCCGGTCTCGAGCTGCAGTCGATGGGGTACGAGTTCGCTCACTTCGGCGTCAACCAGTGGAACGGTGTCGCGCTGATCTCCCGCGTCGGGCTGACCGACGTGCATCGTCAGTTCGCTGATGACCAGCCGCACTTCGGGGAGATCCTCGAACCTCGTGCCATCGGGGCGACCACCGGCTCGATCCGGATGTGGAGTCTCTACGTACCCAATGGCCGCGAACTCGACCACGAGCACTACGCCTACAAGCTGGACTGGCTCAAGCGCCTCGAGGCCGCGGGTCGTGCCTGGCTCGAGGCCGACGATCAGGCCCAGGTCGCGTTGACCGGCGACTGGAATATCGCCCCCCAGGACGATGATGTCTGGGACATCACCGAGTTCGAGGGCAGGACACACGTGTCGGAGCCGGAACGCGCGGCATTCTCGTCCATCGTCGAGGCCGGGTTCAGCGATGTCGTCCGCCCCCACACGCCGGGCCCGGGCGTCTACACCTACTGGGATTACCAGCAGCTGCGGTTCCCGAAGCGTCAGGGCATGAGGATCGACTTCATCCTCGGTTCGCCGGCGCTCGCCGCGCGGGTGACCGATGCCTTCATCGACCGCGAGGAGCGAAAAGGCAAGGGCGCCAGCGACCACGCCCCGGTCGTCGTCGATCTCGCCGACTGAGACCCGCCGGGCTACGCGCCACTTTTGCCGGGCTCTGGCCCTCGAATGGGTGTCTGAGGGGCCACAACCCGGCAAAAGTCGGACCCGGAGGGTCAGGACTGGTCGGGGATCTCAATGGCGTTGAGGCGGCTCTTGTCGACGAAACCGGTGCGGAAGGACGCGCGGCCGACCATGTGCGCCGACACCGGCGCGGTGAGCATCTGGAAGATCGACACCACGACGATCACGGTGATATCGCCCAGGTCCTGAGCACGGAGTGCCAGGCCCGCCAGGATCAGCAGAAGGCCCAGGGTCTGCGGCTTGGTGGCCGCGTGCATCCGGGTCAACAGCTCGGGGAAGCGCAGGATACCGATACCCGCGACCAGCGCGAAGGCCGCTCCGAGGATCAGCAGCGTTCCGGCGATGTAGTCGATCATCGGATCTCATCCTCTCGCTGCGTCTGCTCGGGTGTGTCCGGGCGCTTGGCCGCGCTGCGATCCGAGTCCGGCGCGGCGTAGCGGGCGATGCTGACCGACCCGAGGAAGGCGACCAGTGCCAACGCGACCAGGACGGGCAGGGTGTTGGTGTGGTTGTTGACGGCCGCCTCGACGCCGATGGCCCCGACACATGCGGCGACGAACACATCGGCGGCGACGGTGCGATCGAGCATCGTCGGCCCACGCACGATGCGGACCATGCACAGGACGCCGGTGAGCCCCAGGATGACGGCGCAGATGATGCCGACGGTGGTCATGCCTTCGCCTCCTCGGCCCGCAGCTGATCGCGGCTGGTCTCGTAGTCGTCGCGCGAGCCGAAGGCCGCGAGGACGCGATGTTCCTGATATCGCGCTTTGCGCCGTGCTGTCTCTATCACCTCGGGTGTCGAGCCGTCGAGGACGTGCAGCCACATCCGGCCGGTGTCGGCATCCAGCTCGATCAACAACGATCCCGGCACCAGTGACACGAGCTCACCGGTCATGACCTGCAGGAGATCGGATTTCCCGACCAGATGCACCTCGATCACCGCGCTGCGCGGGGGAGCGGCCGGGCGGATCGCGATCCAGGCCACCTGGAAGCTCGCCACCACCAGATCGAAGAAGAAGCGAGCGAGCAGCCACAGGGCCGACAATGGCCGGAACCGCCCGTGCAGGTCGACCGAGGGGAACGGGAAGACCACGATGACGAGCGTCGCGACGATGAGACCGCCGATGACGTTCAAGACCGTGACCTCGCCCCAGAGCATCGACCAGACGATGGTGAGCCCGATGATGACGGGAATGCGCAGACGGTTCACTTGCTCAACACCGCCTCGATGTACGGCGTGCGTTCGAGCAGCTCGGTGGATGCCCGGTCGGCATAGCCCATGATCGGACCGGCGAAGACGGTCAACCCGACCGTGACGAGCGCGAGCGCGAGGGTCGGCACCGCCATCCGGGCCGGGAGCCGGGAGTCGTCCTGGAGCTCCTTCCAGCTGGTCGTGCGCTGTGTCGTGGTGGCGACGCTCTTGGCGCCGTAGAGGGAGCCACCCGTGGGCGTCCAGTCCATGGTCAATGATGCCGAGGGCAGTTCGTCCTCGTCCTTGGGCTGCCAGAAGGCACGGTTCCAGATCTTGGCGATCGCATAGAGGGTCAGCAGGCTGGTGGCGATCGCGGCGACGACGCCCGTCGCCGCCAGCCATTCGTGGTCCTCGACACCGGCCTGGACGAGAGCGAGCTTGCCGAGGAAGCCGGAGAACGGCGGGATCCCGGCGAGGTTCATCGCGGGGATGAAGAACATGATCGACAGGATCGGTGCCAATCGCGCCAGACCGCCGAGGCGGTCCAGATTCGTCGTGCCCGCCCGGTACTCGACGAGACCGGCCACCAGGAACAGCGTGGTCTGCACGGTGATGTGGTGGGCGATGTAGAACACGGCGCCCTGCATGCCCAGCTGTGTGCCCAGGGCGATGCCGAAGAGCATGTAGCCGATGTGGCTGACCAGCGTGAACGACAGGACACGTTTGATGTCCGACTGCGCCACCGCGCCCAGGATGCCGACCACCATCGTCAGGATGGACGCCCACAGCAGCAGGGTGCGCAAGGTGTCGGGTGTGAACAGCAGCGTCTGCGTGCGCAGGATCGCGTAGATGCCGACCTTGGTCAGCAACCCGGCGAACACCGCCGTCACCGGTGCTGGAGCGGTCGGATAGGAGTCCGGCAGCCAGGCGTAGAGGGGGAAGACCGCCGCCTTCACCGCGAAGGTGAGCAGCAGGAGCAGCTGGAGCAGGGTCGCCACACCCGTCGGCAGCTCGCCGAAGCGGGTCGCCAGCTGGGCGAAGTTGACCGTTCCCGTCGCCGCGTAGACCGCGCCGATGGCGATGAGGAAGAGCACCGAGGAGATCAGGCTGACGATGATGTAGATCGTGCCCGATCGGACGCGGGCATTCGTGCCCCCGAGGGTGATCAGCACATAGGACGAAGCCAGCAGGATCTCGAAGCCCACGAAGAGATTGAACAGGTCGGCGGACAGGAAGGCATTGGAGACGCCCGCGCTCAGCACCAGGAAGGTCGGGTAGAACACCGACAGCGGTGTCTTGCGGCCGTATTCGACGATGCCCTGGCCGATCGAGTACAGCAGGACCACCAGGGTCACGATCGTCGACACGATCAGCATGAGCGAACTGAATCGGTCCGCGACGAGGCTGATACCCAGCTCGGCCGGCCAGCCCGCGACATTGAAGGTCTGGGGGCCGAAGGCGTCTGCGCGGTACAGCAGCGTCGCCGATGCGGCGACGACCAGCATCAGCGTGACGATGCTGATGATGCGCTGGAGGAAGGCGTAGCGCCCGAAGGCCAGGCACAGTCCAGCGCCCAGGAGCGGGATGATGACCGGTGCGAGCACCAGCTGTTCGAGGATCGAATCGTTCATGCCGCCACCTCGCGAGAAGAGGCGAGGGTAACGAGGTGCCGGCATGAGTGCCTGCCGATGGTTCGCTCGCTGCGCTCGCTCATGCCGCCACCTCGCGAGAAGAGCCGAGGGCGGCGAGGTGCCGGCATGAGTGCCTGCCGATGGTTCGCTCGCTCATCGATCGCCCTCTCCACGGACGGTGTCGGTGGAGACGCCGATATCGTCCGGCTCATCCGCACCCTCCTCATCGGGCAGCGACTCGTCGAGCTCGGTGTCCTCGAAGGTCGTGGAGGCCTCGTCGCGTTCGGCGCGGCGGCGGATGAAGTCGTCCTCGAGGTCGTCCTGGACGTCGTCGGTGCCGGTCAGCTGGAAGGCGCGATAGGCCAAGGCGAGACCGAAGGCGGTGACGCCCATCGTGATGACGATCGCGGTCAGCGCCATCGCCTGGGGGAGCGGATCGCTCATCGGCCCCTCACCTTCGCCGATCAGGGGTGCACGGCCAGCGGGCCCGGAGGCGATGAGCAGCAAGACGTTGAGTCCGTTGCCGATCAGCACGAAGCCCACGAGGATGCGGGTGAGACTGCGTTCGAGCATGAGGGTGACGCCGGCGCCGACCATCACGCCGGCCACGATGACGAGGATCAGATTCGGACTCATGTCCTCACCTCCGGGCGGGAGTCGCGATGCGCGGAGACGGCGGCATGGACACCGCGTCGATGATTCGCTTGCTCGTGCTGGTTCATGCGGGGGTCGCCTCCTCATCCTCGGCCTCGGCCTGCTGGTCGATGCCCGCGCCGAGGCTGCGCAGGACGTCGATCGCGAGTCCGACCACCACGAGGTACACACCGATGTCGAAGAACACCGAGGTCACCAGGTGCAGCTCGCCGAGCGGACCCAGCGGGATGTCGAAGATCGCGCTCTGCAGCACGCCGCCGCCGAGCAGAGTCGGGATGATGCCCGACAGGGCCGCGACCGCGAGACCGGTGCCCAGGACGAGGCCGGCGTCGACGGGGGCGGCGTTGTCGAGCTCCTCGCGCCCGCCCGCGAGGTACCGGATCATCAGGGCGAGGCTCGCGATGAGACCCCCGGCGAAGCCCCCGCCGGGGGAGTTGTGCCCTGCGAGCATCAGGTAGATCGAGAAGACGATCACGGTGTGGAAGATCAGGCGGGTGACGATCTCGAAGACGATCGAGCGGCGGGCATCGTGCAGATTGGCGGCCAGCCACTGATTCGAGTCCGGCGTGACGACGCGGTGCGGGCGGCTCAACCCACGCGTGGAGCGGTCGGTGATGAGGAAGATCAGGCTCGCGACACCGGTGGCCGCGACGACCAGGACGCTGAGTTCGCCGAGCGTGTCCCAGGCGCGGATGTCGACGAGCGTGATGTTGACGATGTTCTTGCCGCCGCCGTACTCATAGGCGGGCTCGGGCCAGCCGGCGGAGATGGGGTCGGCGATCCGGGCATTGGAGGAGATCAGCGCGACCCCGGCCACCAGGAGCCCGACGCCGGTGCCGATCGCGATGCGTACCCAGCGCATCACGTTGAAAGGTCGGTCGGAGAAGAACGGGGGGAGGCGGCGGAGCACGAGCACGAAGGTGACGAGCAGGAAGGTCTCGACGAGCACCTGAGTGAGCGCGAGGTCCGGAGCGCCGTGGGCCACGAAGAGGATCGCCGTGCCGTAGCCGGTCAGCCCGAGCAGTAGCACGGCACGCAGACGCCGCCGCGATCGCACGGTGAGCACGGCCGCGATGATCATCAGGATGCCCGCGGCCATCTGCAGGTAGTTGTCCGCCAGACGGATGTCGCTCACCTGGGGTGTCTCCCAGGCGCGGATGAGCGCCCAGCCGGGGACGATGATGAGCGTGACGAGGATGACGCCGAGGTAGAAGGGCAGTGAACCGCGTTGCGTACGACCGGTGACCTCGACCGCGAGGCGATCGATCCCGCGCATGATCGCGTGATAGGACCGATCGGCATCGGGCATGGGCAGCCGGTCGACGACTAGGTGCTGGGCCGCCGCGACGGGTCGACGGAAATGGAACAGCGCGAGCCCGGCGACGATGCAGAAGGCGGAGAGCCACAGGGCCGGGGTGAATCCGTGCCAGAGCACGAGGACGGGCTCGTGCGTCCCTTCCGGGAACTGCTCCGCATAGGACGCCACACGGGGTGTGAGCCACCCGCCGACGAATCCTCCCGCCACGGTGAAGATCGTGATGAACACCGGAACGCCCTGGAAACCCGGGGAGAAGCGCCGTGGCGTGCACAACGGGACATTCGCTTTGCTGCCGAAGGCGCCCCAGACGAAGCGCGCCGTATAGGCCATCGTGAGGATCGATCCGGCGACGATGCCCGCGAGGGCGAGCCAGCCGCCGAGACCCCAGCCCAGGTCGTGTCCGAGATCGACATAGGCGGTGAGGGCCGCCTCCTTGGCGGTGAAGCCGAGCATCGGCGGGATGCCGGCCATCGATCCTGCCGCGATGAGGGTCGTGACGAACAGCACCGGTCGGGCCTGCCGCAGGCCGTTGAGCTCACGCAGGTCGCGGGTGCCGACGGAGCGGTCGATGATGCCGACGATGAGGAACAGCGCCGACTTGAACAGTGCGTGCGCGCACAGCAGTGAGAGGGCGGCGAATCCCGCCGCCCTCGTGCCGGTGCCCGCCATCGCGACCAGGAATCCGAGCTGGCTGACGGTGCCGTAGGCGAGCAGCAGCTTGATGTCGTACTGCCGCAGCGCGCGGAGTCCGCCCACGATCATGGTGAGGAGGCCCAGCGTGACCAGCAGCGGTCGCCAGCCCGGTGTGTCGGCATAGGCAGGGGCCATGAGGGCAACGAGGAAGACCCCGGCCTTGACCATCGCCGCGGCATGGAGGTACGCGCTGACGGGGGTCGGTGCTGCCATGGCCCCGGGGAGCCAGAAGTGGAAGGGCACGAGCGCGGACTTCGACAGCGCGCCGATGAGGACCGTCATGACGCCGGCGGTCACCCAGGCATTGGGCTCCGGTGGTGACGCGATCATCTCACTGAGCAGCGCTGTGCCGCTCTGCACGTAGAGGATCACCAGTCCGATGAGCATCGTCAGGCCGCCGAAGGTGGTGACGATGAGGGCGCTCAGGGCCGCGCGCCGGTTGGCGCGGCGGTCGGGGTTGTGGCCGATGAGCAGGAAGGACAGGACGGTCGTGAGCTCCCAGAAGGTGTAGAGCACGAAGACATTGTCCGAGAGCACCAGGCCGAGCATCGCGCCGGCGAATCCGGTGAGAACACCGGCGAAGCGCCAGATCTCGGGGTCGCCGGGGCGGAAGTACCACGAACAGTAGATGAGGACGAGTGCCCCGATACCGGTGACGAGCAGCGCCAGGATGGCCGCGAAGGGGCCCATCGCGAAGTCGAGGTCGAGTCCGATCGACTCTACCCAGGCGATCCGTTGGACGACTGCCTCGCCCGAGCGCGTGACCTCGAGGGCCTTCGGCAGCAGCCAGGCGAAGGAGAGCGCGGGAGCCAGCGCCACGATCCAGAAGGCACGGCGGTCCAGCAGGCGGATGAGGGCAGGGGCGACCGCGGCAGCGAGGAAATGGAGCGCGATCAACCAGAGCATGGTTGAGCACAGCGTAGCGGAACTGTCCCAGCGCGCCGATCTGAGTATTGTCCTTCGGTCGGCGGAAAAGGTCCAGCGGTGTCACGATGAGGGCATGTCCGAAGAACGCCAGGGCGCGGTGGAACCCCGAGGCGTCGAGCCTCCGCGCTGGGCGCGTCGCGCGGTCGTGATCATGGTCGCCCTGCTGCTGGCGCTCGGCGCGTACGCTCTCGCCGCGGCCTTCCTCCCGCGTTGGTGGGGGGAGCGCATCGGCGCGCTGATCGGCGGTTCCACCCCGACCGGTGTCCTCTGGGGAATGCTCTTCGGTGCTGTCTTCACGGCCCTTCCAGTGTTCCTGCTGGCCTTCGTGCTGAGACCGCGATGGAAGGTCCGGGTCGCGCTGGTGCTGCTCGCGGTGGTGGTGGCGGTGCCCAATCTGCTGACGCTGTCGGTCGTGCTCGGAGGGAATGACGCCGCACGCGACGGACGCGATGTCTGGTCGCGCGAAGCGCCGGGTTTCGTGACCGGGACGTGGGTGGGTGCCGCGGTGGGTGCGCTCGTCTCGGTCCTGCTGATCCTGGCCCGCTGGTCGGCCGTCCGGAGGCGGCGGCAGCTCGGGGCGCTGCGCCACGATCTGGAGGTGAGCTCCGAGTCGGACCGGCTGCATCGAGAGGAGGCCGATCGGCTGCGTCGCGTCGCCGGGGAGCGCGAGGACGCGGAGCGTCGTCGCGACGAGCCGCCGGACCTCGCAGAGAATCGCTGACCGCGACGGCAGCGGCACGGTGGCGCCCGATGGGAGTGTCGGGGGCCCTGGCTACCGTGGGCGCCAGGAGGTCAGGGTGAGGCAGAACGCGTACGCAGGGAACTGCGCCGACTGTGGTGTCGAGGTCGGCCCGCAGGCCGGCTTCCGGATCGGCTTCGGCGAGGACGGCTTCACCGTCTGCACCGAGCACCGTCCCGCGCCGCCTCCGCGCGGCGACCATGAGGGCTGGCACACCGGACCACTGGCCTCCCTGGACTTCGAGACCACCGGAGTGGATCCCTTCGCGGACCGGATCGTGAGCTATGCGGCCCTCGGTCCCGCGGGCGATGACCTCGTCGGCAGGGTCAACCCGCAGGTGCCCATCCCGGACAAGGCCTCGGCGATTCACGGCCTGCACGACGCCGACGTGGCCTCCGCGCCCTCGCCCGTGGTCGCCCTCCGTGAGCTGACCGCATGGGTCACCGATCTCGCCGCGCGTCGGGTGCCGCTCGTGGTGTTCAACGCGGCCTTCGACCTCACCGTGCTGCGCACCGAGCTGTGGCGTTACCGCCTGCCGCAACCTCGTTGGGATGCCCTGCTGGTCATCGACCCCTTCGTCGTCGACTACGGCATCGAGCGCGGACGCCTCGGCTCGCGCCGGCTGGTCGATGTCGCCGACTACTACGGGATAGCGATCGAGCAGGCACATGACGCCGCGTGCGATGCGCGCGTGGCCCGCGAGGTGGCGATCGAGCTGGGGGCCCGCCATCGGCAGGTGGTCCGCGTCGAGCCACGGCTCGCCATGGCACAGCAGCGATTCTGGGCGGCGCGGCGCACGATGGACTTCAACCGGTTCGCCATGAGCCGGGGCCGGCGACTCGAGCCGATCCCGGATTGGCCGTTCGCCGCGGCATCGTGACCGACGTGATCGGCTCCGGGCCGGACGGCCGCACAGGGGCTAGCGTGGGGGACAGCACCGAGGAGGGGTGATGAACGAAGGACAGATCCGGCCACTGACCGTGGACGAATGCCGCGACTACCTCTCGCTGACCCGGCTCGGCAGGCTCGCTTTCGCCGGACCCGACCGTCTCGAGCTCCTGGTGCTCAACGCCGTCTCGGACGGCTGCACGGTGCTCCTGCGCACCGAGCCCGAGACCGTCCTGGCCACGATGGTGGCAGCGGGACCGGTCCCCGTCGCCTTCGAGACCGATCACCTCGACGAGCTGCTCCAGTCAGGGTGGAGCGTCACGGTCCACGGGACCGCGTCGATCGCCTCAGAGGCTCAGCGGGACGCGCTGCGGGGCGTCCTCCCGCACGCCTGGGCTCCTGGAGACCGCGATCTGATCATCGCGATCGACGTCGAGAGCCTCGGAGGCCGGAAGGTACGGGCGCGGAGCGGGCCGTGACCTCCGCGACCTGGACCTCGCTGCAATCCGAGCGCCACAGGGGCAGCATCTGGCGCAGTGCCACGATCAGTTCGAGCCGGGTGGTCGGATCGTCGAGCGAGTCGCCGAGCAAGTGACGCAGGTTCTTGATACGCGAGTGGGCCGTCTGCGGCGGGATGCCGAGCTCCCGGGCGAGCTTGTTGGTCGGCTGGGGGCGTTCGAGCATGGTCAGCAGGAACTCGCCGAGCGCCAGTCGCCGTGCGACCGGCATGGCCTCCCATGGTCCGAGGTGTTTGGTGGCCAGCAGTGAGCTCAGCATGGGGTCGCCGTCCAGCAGCAACGCGCCGAGAAGGTCCTCGACCGGCACCAGCACGCGCGGATCACGGGTCGCGCCATCGGCGAGCATGCGGGCGGCGCGCCAGACCAGTGAGGCCGAGGCGGCGGCGTCGGTCGGTCCGACCGCTGGACCGAGGACCGCTTGGCGGGTGAGCCTTTCGCCGAGCCGCGTGCTGGTCCACGTCGCCGGAACGAGCGCGAGGTGGCGATCGCGATCGGCGACGACACCCGGTTGGCGGCACAGCTCACCGGGCAGAGCGTGGGCGAAGGACACCAGCACCTGGATCTGCTCCCCGGGTTCGAGGCGAGCGAGGGCCCGGCGCTGATCGCGGCTGAATCGTGATCCGTCGTCACCCCGATCGGGGTCGAGGGGTCCCGATGCCGCTGTGGTGGCTCCGACCCGGCGATGCTCGTTCTCCAGGCCCTGGCGGGCGTGGTGGTAGAGCAGGTTCATATAGGTCATGAGCTCTTCGCGCAGCCGGATGAAGCGATCTCCGGTGATGGCATCGCCGATGCCGTAGCTGAGCCCGCGCTGCATCGCCGCGCGGGCGGAGCGGAAAGCCTGTCGCAGCGCCGCGACGTCATCGCCGCGCCGGGCCTGTCTCCTGCCGATCTCCTCGAAGTACAGACCCACGATCTCGGCCGCTCGCAGCGCATCGGCATCGTTCTCGGCGAAGGCCCGCACAGCCTGGGCGATCGCATCGTCGAGCTGGCGGTCGCTCACGGTGCCCGGGCTGGACACGGAGCGGCGGATCTGCAGGCGCAGGTGCGCCAACCGCTCCTCCGACAGCGCGTGTCGCGCGGTGACTGCCTCGTCTTCGGAGACCACGAGTGACATTCCCATCAACTCCCCATCACTGCGTGTCGTCCGGCCAGACCGGACGGCATGTCGTGAGGGGGCGACGCCTCGATGAAGCCACATCGCCCCCCGGTGACGCAATGCGAGACGACGGACTCGTGGTCAGTTCGTCCACTTCTTGTGATGTAGATGACAAAAGCAGGTTACGTTTCGATTACGAATCGACCTCTTCTCCGAAGTCGGTGGCGTCGTGACGTGAGCCACACCTAGCGTCTCGGCCAGGCACCGATCCATCTGAGGGGGCGGTTCGGTGCCGCCTACCTATCCACACCGCGTCAACGCGGACGACCGCTGGGGAGATGCACCGCATGGGCGGAACCGTCGAGGTCGAAGGCCTCACCAAGAGCTTCGGCAGCCAGAACATCTGGCGCGACGTCACGCTGACGTTGCCCCCCGGCGAGATCACGGCGCTGCTGGGGCCCTCGGGCACCGGCAAGTCGGTGTTCCTGAAATCGCTGATGGGCCTGCTGGAGCCCGAGGCCGGATCGTGTCTGGTCAACAACGTCGACATGGTGCGCGCCAATGAGGCCCAGCGTCTCGAACTGCGTAAGAGCTTCGGCGTGCTGTTCCAGGACGGCGCCCTGTTCGGCTCGATGAATGTCTACGACAATGTCGCATTCCCCCTGCGCGAGCACACCAAGTTCAATGAGGACAAGATCCGCTCCATCGTCATGGAGAAACTCGACATGGTCGGTCTGGTGGGCCAGGAGCACAAGCTGCCCGGCATGATCTCCGGCGGCATGAAGAAGCGCGCCGGCCTGGCCCGCTCGCTCGTGACGGACCCGGAGATCATCCTCATCGACGAGCCGGACTCGGGCCTGGACCCGGTCCGCACGTCCAATCTCGCGCAGCTGCTCATCGACATCAACACGGCCACCGACGCCACGATGCTCATCGTCACCCACAACATCGAGCTCGCGCGCACATTGCCGGACAATCTCGGCATGCTGTACCGCGGCGAGCTCGTGATGTTCGGGCCACGCGAGGAGTTCCTGCTGACGGACCATCCGGTGGTGTCGCAGTTCATGAGCGGCGATCCCGAGGGCCCGATCGGCATGAGCGAGGAGACGGACCACCGTCGCGGCGAGCCCCTCGACAGCGACCTTCCGCCCTACCCCGGCGGTGGAACGGCGGTCATGTCGCGACATGCCGGTGCGCGTTCGATCGAGGTGCTCCCGCGTCAGCTCCTTCCCAAGTCCGGTGCGATCCGCCCGAGCGCGGAGCGGCACCGCGAGCGCGTCGCCTCGGGTGCGGCGCCGCTGTACGTCGCCGACGACGAGGAGCGGGACCGAGTCCCGACCATTCCCCGTAAAGGAGTCGTCACCCGCGCGCTGACCTCCACCGGCGACCTGTTCGCCCTCGGATTGGACACGATCCGGTCCACCTTCAAGCGGCCCTTCGCCGCCCGCGACGTCCTCGAACAGTTCTGGTTCGTCGTCAGCGTGTCCTGGATCCCCGCGATGCTCGTCGCCATCCCCTTCGGCGCGGTCATCGCCTTGCAACTCGGCACCCTGACCGTCCAGGTCGGCGCCCAGTCGTTCACCGGTGCCGCGAGCGTGCTGGCCGTGGTCCAACAGGCGGCGCCGATCGTGACCACCCTGGTCATCGCCGGCGCCGGCGGGGCCGCGATCTGTGCCGATCTCGGCTCTCGCACCATCCGCGACGAGATCGACGCCATGAAGGTCATGGGCGTCTCTCCGATCCAGAAGCTCGTCGTCCCCCGCGTGCTGGCCTGCATCATGGCCGCCGTCCTCCTCAACGGCCTCGTCTCGGTCGTCGGTGTCCTGGGCGGCTACTTCTTCAATGTGGTCGTCCAGGGTGGGACCCCCGGCGCCTATCTGGCGAGCTTCACCGCATTGGCGCAGATCTCGGACCTGTGGGTCGGGGAGATCAAGGCCGTCATCTTCGGCTTCATCGCGGGCGTGGTCGCGGCCTATCGCGGGCTCAACACGGCCCCCGGCCCCAAGGGCGTCGGCGACTCCGTCAACCAGTCGGTCGTCGTGACCTTCATGCTGCTGTTCTTCGTCAACACGATCATCACGATGCTCTACCTGCAACTGTTCCCGGGCAAGGGAGCCTGACATGACTTACATTCCGCCTGTCCGTCGCCGTCGTTGGTGGGACAAGCCGGTCGACGCCCTGGGCTCGCTCGGCCAGGACCTGCGGTTCTACGGGCGCGTCCTGGCGTGGATCCCCGCCACGATCCGGCGCTATCCCAAGGACATCCTGCGACTGCTCTCCGAGGTGAGCTTCGGCTCGGGCGCGCTCGCGGTGATCGGCGGCACCATCGGCGTCATGGTCGGCATGACCCTGTTCGTCGGCACAGTGGTCGGCATGCAGGGCTACGCGGCCCTCGACCAGATCGGCACCTCGGCACTCAACGGCTTCATCTCGGCCTATTTCAACACCCGAGAGATCGCCCCGCTCGTCGCCTCGCTCGCGCTGTCGGCGACCGTCGGCGCGGGCTTCACCGCCCAGCTGGGTGCGATGCGGATCAACGAGGAGGTCGACGCCCTCGACGTCATGGCGGTGCCGAGCCTGCCGTATCTGGTCACCACGCGTGTCATCGCCGGCTTCATCGCGATCATCCCGCTCTATGTGCTGGGCCTGCTGACCTCCTATGCCGGTTCACGGCTCGTCACCGTGTACCTGCACGGACAGTCCGCCGGCACCTACGACCACTACTTCAACCTGTTCCTGCCGCCCGTCGACATCCTGCTGTCCTTCGTGAAGGTGCTGATCTTCGCGGTGCTCATCATCCTCATCCACTGCCGGATGGGCTTCACCGCGTCCGGCGGTCCCGCCGGTGTGGGGCTGGCCGTCGGCCGGTCGGTGCGCACCACGATCGTCACCGTCGCGGTGCTCGACCTCATCTTGTCGATGGCGCTCTGGGGCACGACCACGACCGTGAGGGTGGCCGGATGAAAAAGACCTCTCGCCTGCTCGACGCCGTCCTCGGCCTCGGCTACCTGGCACTCGGCGCGGCCCTCGTGGTCGCCTCGATGCTGGCGTACAACAAGGCCTTCACCCCTACGACGGATGTCCTGCTGCGCACCGGTGCGATCGGCAATGCCTTGCAGACGGGCTCGGATGTCAAGCTCAACGGGGTCCCGGTCGGTGAGGTCTCTCGGGTCCACACCGACCCCGGTGGTGCGGAGCTGACCCTCGCCCTGGAGCCGGATACGGCGGAGTCGCTGCCGGCCGGCACCACCGCCCGGCTGTTGCCGAAGACGTTGTTCGGCGAGCGGTACGTGTCGTTGGTCGTGCCGGCGAGCTCCACGGAGAACGGCCTCTCGGCCGGCGATGTGCTGCACCAGGACGACTCGGATGAGGCCGTCGAGCTCGAGGAGCTCTTCGACGAGCTCCTGCCGGTGCTGCAGGCCATCCAGCCCGAGAAGCTCCAGGCAACCCTGGGCGAGTTGTCGACGATGCTGCGCGGGCGTGGTGAGGAGCTCGGCGCCTCGATGAGCGACTGGTCGAACTACCTGGAGAAGCTCAACCCCCATGTGCCGACGATGGCGGAGGATCTCGCCAAGCTGGCCGAGGTGGCCGAGGTCTACGAGGAGGCCCTGCCGGACCTGCTCTCGGCCTTCGACTCGATGACCACCACGTCGGCGACCCTGGTCGATCAGCGGGCCACGCTGTCCGAGGTATGGGCGAATGTCATCACGGCCTCGAACACGACGGATGAGTGGATGCGCGCCAATCAGCGGACGATCGTGGTGCTGTCGGCCGAGAGCCGGCGCGCCCTCGAGGCGGCGGCCCCGTATGCACGGCAGTTCCCCTGCCTCTTCGACGCCGCCCGCAACTTCATCGAGCCGATGGACCGCACGCTCGGCAAGGGCACGAACGAGCCGGGCATCCACGTGGTGCTCAATGTCGTCCCCGCACAGGGCAAGTACGTTCCGGGCGCCGATGCCCCGCAGTACGCCACCGGTGGACAGCCCCGATGCCCGTACCAGACCGGCCAGACCGGGGCGAGCGGCGCGAGCGCGTTGTCGGCCCCGGGCCACGCCGACGAGGATGCGGAGATCGAGCAGATCGCCGCACCGCGCTCGGACTTCGCCCGCCAGCAGGCCGCGCTCACCGGTCTCGGCGACGCGAACTCACCGGCGGAGAACCAGCTGTTCGCCGAGCTCCTGGCGCCCGCCGAGGGCGTGGCGCCGTCCGACTACCCGCAGTGGAGCAGCCTGGTCGTCGGCCCGGTGCTGCGTGGCGCGGAGGTGACCCTGCGATGACCAAGATCCTCATCAAGAGCATCGTCTTCACGCTCGTCACGGTGCTGGCGACGATGTTGCTGGCGGGCACGATCCGCAACAGCGTCGGCGGCGCAGCCACGGAGTACAAGGCCCTCTTCACCGATGTCACGAGCCTCAACAACGGCGACGACATCCGCATGGCCGGGGTCAAGGTCGGCACGGTCCGCAAGATCGAGGTCGCGCAGAACCGGCTCGCCGAGGTCACGTTCACGGTGCAGGACAAGGCGCCGATGCGGGCCGGCACGACCGCCGAGCTGCGCTTCCGCAATCTCGTCGGCCAGCGCTACATCGCGCTCGAACCGCCGTCCACCAGCGCCGAGGTGCTGCCCGCCGGTTATACGCTCCCGGCTTCCTCGACCAGTCCCGCCCTGGACCTGACGATGCTCTTCAACGGCTTTCAGCCGCTGATGAAGTTCCTCTCGCCCGAGGACGTCAACAAGCTCTCCGAGCAGATCATCGCGGTCTTCCAGGGTGAGGGCGCCACGGTCGAGGGGCTGCTGTCGAGCACGTCGAGCCTGACCCAGACGATCGCCGAGAAGGACGAGGTCATCGGCCAGCTCATCGACAGCCTCACGGTGGTGCTCACGACGATCAACGATCGCTCCGATCAGCTCGACCGGACGATCATCACATTGCAGCAGCTGGTCTCCGGGCTCGCCGAGGATCGCGAGGTCATCGGCAGCACCCTCGACGGCCTGGGCGACCTCACCACGAGCGTGTCCGGCCTGCTCGAGGAGGGCCGTGCACCGCTCAAGGGCTCGATCGAGGCCCTCGACCGGCTCAGCGGCAATCTGTCCAATGCCAGCGCCGTGCTCGACTCCTTCTTCGAGGTGCTGCCGGTCAAGCTCGATCGGATCGGCCGGCTCGGCAGCTACGGTTCCTGGCTGAACTTCTATGCCTGCTCGATCCAGGGCAAGATCCCCGACCCGGAGGGCTATATGGGCGATCTGGGCATCTCGCCCGGTCCGAATGTGACGAGGTGTGTGAACTGATGGCGCGCTATCCCAAGGCGTTCGCGGAGCGCAACAAGGTCGTCATCGCCGTCGTCGGGCTGGTCACGCTCAGCGTGGTGTTCCTTGCGACCTTCAATGCCAACTCCCTCCCGGTGATCGGCGGCGGCAAGGTCTACACCGCGCAGTTCGCCGAGGCCGGCGGTCTCAAGAGCGGCAATGAGGTGCGCGTGGCGGGTGTCAAGGTCGGCGAGGTCAGCGGCCTCTCGCTGGACGGCACCACCGTCGAGGTGCGCTTCCGCGCCAAGGGCGTCGACCTGGGCGATCAGACGCGCGCGTCCATCAAGGTCAAGACCATGCTCGGACAGAAGTTCCTCTCGCTCGACCCTCTCGGGACCGGCGAGCTGGACGATCCCATCCCGGTCTCTCGCACCACGACTCCCTACGATGTCAACGCGGCCTTCTCGGATCTGTCGGAGACGATCGGCGAGATCGACACCCAGCAGATGGAGGCCAGCTTCACGGCGCTGGCGGATGCCTTCCGGGACACCCCCGAGTCGGTACAGGGCGTGGTCCGAGGACTGACCGATCTCTCGCGCACGATCTCCAGCCGCGATGAGGAGCTCGCCCAGCTGTTCTCCGCCACGGCCGATATCTCCGGCACGCTGAAGGACCGCAATGCCGAGTTCGCCCGGCTCATCAACGACGGCAGCTCGCTATTGGAGGAGTTGGAGAACCGGCGCGAGACGATCCGCGCGATGCTCCAGGGCACTGCCCGCCTCGGTACCGAGCTCGAGGGTCTCGTCCGCGACAACGAGGAGCAGCTGCGGCCGGCCCTCGCCAAGCTCGACGAGGTCGCCGCCATCTTGCAGCGCAATCAGGACAATCTGGAGTCGGCGATCAAGCAGATGGGCCCCTACTACCGCGGTCTGGCCGCTGCGACCGGCAACGGCCGCTGGGTCGACTCCTATATCTGCGGTCTGTTCGATGAGCAGGGCGCCCCGGTGCTCGACAACTCGGTCGACCGTGACTGCACCCCAGGAGGTCAGCGATGAGCTCGGTCCTGAAGCAGACCCTCGCCCTGATGGTCGTCCTCGCCCTGGTGGTGGGCGCCTGGCTGGGCTTCCGCTGGCTCTCGGAGCGTCAGGCGACCCAGTTCGATGCGCTCTTCGAGTCCTCGATCGGCCTCTACCCGGGGTCGGACGTGCAGATGCTCGGCGTGGCGGTCGGCAAGGTCACCGCGGTGGAACCCGATGGCGGCCAGGTCCGCGTCTCGATGCGGCTCGAGGGCGACTACGCGGCGTCGGCGGACACGGAGGCGGTCATCATCGCCCCGACCCTCGTCAGCGACCGCTTCGTGCAGCTCACCAAGCCCCACGAGAACGGTCCGGAGCTGGAGTCCGGCACCACGATCACCGAGACGGCCGTGCCGGTCGAGATCGACCAGATGTACGAGAGCCTGGAGGATATCGGCACCCAGCTCGGCCCGCACGGCGCGAATGAGAACGGCGCGCTGGCGGACCTGCTGACGGTCTTCGCCGAGAACCTCGACGGCCAGGGTGCCGACCTCAATCAGATGATCGAGGAGTTCGGGAAGATGACCGGCACCCTCTCGGCGACCGACGAGGATCTCTTCGCGACGATCGCGAACTTCAAGGAGTTCAACGACATGCTCGTGGAGAATGATCGCACGCTCGCGACCGCCAACACCCAGCTCGCGACCGTCGCGGACTTCCTCGCCGAGGACCGCCAGGACATGCAGTCGGCCATCGCCAATCTCGGTCAGGCGCTGGGCATCCTCGACGACTTCATCCGCGACAACCGCGACAACCTGCAGACGAGTGTCGAGAACCTCATCGGCCCGACACAGGTGCTGGTCAACCAGAAGCAGGCCCTTGAGGAGTCGGTCCGCACCATCCCCCTGGTGCTGCAGAACTTCCTCAACGCCTATGAGCCCGGCTCGAACACCCTGCACGGCCGCGGCAATCTCAATGAGCTCACCGTGTGGTCGAACAGCGGTCTGGCGGCCCAGACCTCGGAGCAGGCGCCGCTCACGCTCTTCAGCGAACTGGAGGACGGCCAGTGAACACCAAGCCCCAGCGGTTCCGGCTCGTGGCCGTCGCCGCGGTCGCGGCCATCACCCTGAGCGGCTGCGGCATGCTCAGCGGCGGGGTCTACGACGCACCGCTTCCCGGCGGCGCCGATGTCGGGTCCGATCCGCTGCGCATCAGCGCCGACTTCGAGGATGTCCTCGATCTCGTGCCCCAGTCCAGCGTCAAGCTCGACAATGTCGACATCGGCCGTGTGCAGCGTGTGGAGTTGAACGAGGACGGCGAGAGCGCCCGCGTCGACCTCGTCATCAACCGCGAGGCCGATCTGCCGGCGGGGACGGTCGCCCGCATCCAACAGACCTCGCTGCTCGGCGAGAAGTACGTCGCGCTGGTGCGTCCGTCGGAGGATGCCGAGAGGACCACCGCGTCGCCGATCGCCGATGGCGACCACATCGGCCTGGCCGAGACCTCGCAGGCCGCCCAGGTCGAGCAGGTGCTCGGTGCCCTCTCGCTCGTGCTCAACGGAGGCGGGATCGAGCAGTACCAGGAGATCTCCCGGGAGCTGCAGCAGGTCTCCACGGATCGTCCCGAGGAGATCAAGGGTTTCCTGCGGCAGATGGAGGCCTTCGTCTCGGTACTGGACGAGCGCAAGGAGTCGATCACCGGGGCTCTCGACAGTCTCAACTCGCTGTCGCAGACCCTCGAGAGCGATACCGACCGGATCGTCAAGGCTCTGGACGGACTCAGCCCGGGCATGGAGGTGCTCGTCGATCAGCGCACCCAGCTCGTGGCGATGCTGGAGGCCCTCGACCGTCTCTCCGATGTCACCGTCGAGACGCTCAACGCGGCACAGGACGATATCGTCGCCGACTTCAAGGCCCTCGAGCCGATCCTCGATCAGCTGGCCAAGGCCGGATCCGCGCTGCCGGAGTCATTGCAGATCCTGCTGACCTATCCGTTCCCCGATTCGGTGCTGGGAGCGATCAAGGGCGACTACATGAACGTCTTCATCACGACCAATTTCCGCACACTGCCGGCGAACTGCGCCGTGGGCAGTTGCGACTGGCCTCAGGTCAACAGCGCGTCCTCGCCGAACACGGGCCACAGCCTGCAGCGCCAGGAGACCGGTGATGAGGCACCGCCCAGCGAGGAGCCCGGGCTGCCCGCCGATGTGCCGCCGACCCTGTTGCCGCCGACCGATTCGGCGGTACCCGGGTTGCCGTCGCCGACCATCGGCGTGCCGCCGTCGCAGCTGCCGGGCACCGACCCCGGCCCGAGCGCCCCACCGAGCCCCGAGGCTCCGCCCGAGTCCATGCCTCCGCGAGGTGATGAGTGATGCTGACCGGTTCGATCAAATCCAAGCTGATCGTCTTCGTGGCGGTCGCCCTCGTCGCCACGAGTTATCTCGGCGCGACCTATGTGGGCATCAACCCGTTCAGCTCGTCGTACCGCGTCACGGTCGAGCTGCCCCAGGGCGGCGGTGCCTTCACCAACGGGCAGGTCACCTATCGCGGCGTGCCCGTCGGTCGGATCAAGGACCTCACGGCCACTGACGAAGGTGCCGAGGCGGTGCTGCAGATCAACGGCGATGCACCGTCGATCCCCGCCGATGTCACCGCGACGGTGGCCAATCGGTCGGCGATCGGCGAGCAGTACATCGATCTGCGCGGCACCGGTCGTTCGAGTGAGGAACTGCAGGCCGGGGATGTCATCAAGGCGTCATCGCGGGCCGTGCCGCCGCCGATCGAGAATCTGCTGCGCACCGGTCGCGACTTCGCCGCCTCGGTGCCCGAGGAGGATCTGAAGACCGTCATCGACGAGGCCTATGAGCTCTCGCGAGGAGCGGGTGAGCACCTGGGCCAGCTGATCGACACCTCGCGGGAGTTCGTCGAGGTCGCCGATCAGAACTTCCTGGTGACCCAGGGACTCATCGAGAACTCCGATCGTGTGCTGTCCACGCAGATCGAGTCGGCTGAGAGCATCAAGAGCTTCAGCACCGATCTCGACCTCTTCTCCGCGGCGCTGCGTGATTCCGATACCGAGCTGCGAGCACTCATCGAGAACTCGCCGATCGCGGCGCGGGAGATGCACCGGCTGTTCGATCAGGTCGGCACGCCGCTGGGAACGCTCATGGCGAACCTGGTCACCCCGGCGCAGATCTTCGGCATCAACTCCGCCGGAGTGGAGGACGCGCTGATCCGGGCACCGGAGGCATTGAGCGTCGGCTGGGCGATCAACGGTTCGCAGGGACTGAACCTGGGACTCGCGCAGACCTATTTCGATCCGCTGCCCTGTGTCGCGGGTTACAGTGGCACCGACCAGCGAAGCGGGCTCGACACATCGCCTGGGCGCCCGTTCAATACCGCGGCCGGGTGCACCGCTGACCCGAACAGCGGCTCGAATGTCCGCGGGCCGGGCAGTATCGCGGGCGGCCTGCCGGCAGCCGCCGCCAATGTCTCGTCGGCACAGGGGTTGGGAGACCTCTTGGGAGGAGTGGGATGACCATGGCGGAGGCCGAAGCCCAGACCGAGGAGGCTCGGAGCGACGAGGTTCAGGCCGAGGGCACGGCACCGCCGGAGGATCGTCCACCTCGTCGAGCGGCCGGAGGCTGGGCAGCCTGGCTGGGCATCGGGGTGGCCGTCGTGCTCGCTCTGTCCGGTGTGCTCGCCGCGTGGGCCGCCCTCAACGACGACACGATCGAGCGCGCCGAGACGCGCGACGCGGTGCTCGTGCGAGCCACCCAGCACATCGAGACACTCAATACGCTCGACTACCGGGAACTGGATGCCGGTCTGGAGGCGTGGACAGATGCCTCGACCGGCACTCTGCGCGATCAGCTCGCCGGTGTCCCCGATGAGGAGAAGCAGATGCTCGCCGAACAGCAGATGATCTCCAGCGGAGAGGTCGTCGAGGCGGCGGTCACCGATCTGGATGACGACACCGCGACGGTCATCGCCGCCGTCGAGGTCACGGTCACCGATGACAGCGATCCCGATGCCGAGCCGACGGTCAAGCGCAACCGGTTCAGCGCCGAACTCCTCCACGAGGATGGCGACTGGAAGCTCGAGTCCCTGCAGCAGGTGTCGGTGAGTCTGTCATGAAGGCGACGACGCGATGGATCGTGATCGGCGTGCTCGTGGGCGTCGGACTCGCCGGCTGGGGCACCTCCTGGTACGTCTACCAGGACGCCGCCTCACAGAACGCGGCCCTCATCGAGACGGCGCCGACGGCCGAGGTGCAATCACAGGTCACCCAGGCGCTCACGCAGGTCCTGACCTATGACTACAACGATCCCGAGGCGACCGAGGAGGCCGCGCAGCGGCTGCTCGCCGGTGACGCCTATGAGGAGTACGAGACGCTGTACGCCGCGCTGGCCGAGCAGGCGCCGGATCAGCAGCTCACCCTCACCGCGCAGGTCCAGGCGGTCGGGGTGACCGAGCTGAGGGACGACCGGGCCGAGGTGCTGGTCTTCCTCGACCAGTCGAGTCGTCGTGAGGGTGACGAGGAGGCCTCGGTGTCCGCTGCACAGATCGCGGTCGGCGCTCAGCTGGACGGCGATGTCTGGACGATCACCGACCTGCGCGTCCTCTGAGCAACCGGCGATCGGGTGGCGAGAGCATCAGCTCAACGTCGTCGCGGCGGATGCGGACGGATGTTGATGCGTGAGGGTTGCTATGACGACCTGAACGCATCGAGTCCCGGGCGGGTCCGAACTGACGGTGATGCGTTGTGGTCGCTATAGCAACCACAACGCATCATCTTCGGTCCCCTGCGCCGCTCGACGATCCGAGGGCGGGTCTGTCCACGTGTGGGACCGGACAGCCGCTGGGGAAGGTGCCGAGCTGCTCGATGTCGTAGCCATCCGGATAGCTGCGGATCCAGCGAATGTCCTCGAGCTGCTTCGGCCGGCGCCGTGCCGGCGCCGCCCGCAGCAACCGTCCTCGGCTCCGCAGGGCGAGCGGGCCGAGCCGGTCGAGGAGGCGGGGCGGCGCCTGATACCGCAGGGAGCGCCGCAGCGGCTCGTCCATGAGAGAGCGGGCGAAGGCGTGCATGAGCCGGTCCGGCACCCAGGGGTAGAAGGTGGTCATCAGGTCGAGCGTGGCGTCGGCGACCCGTCGGGCCCCGGGATCGAAGGCGAAGTGCTCGGCCTCGTAGCTGTCCATCAACCGGGCGAAGGCGTCGTAGTCCTCGGGGATGTCGCGGATGCCCATGTGCCGGCCGAGCTCGGTGTAGTAGCGCACCGAGGCTCGCACCTCGTGCTCGGTGAGCGGGCGTTTGCCGAAACGCTCGATCCAGCGAGCCGGCACGACCACGAAGGTGCTCAGGACATAGCGCATCTCGTGATCGGGGATGTCGTACGCGCGATGCATCTGATTGATCCGGCGGATCGCCGCCCGGGCATCGGCATGCTCGAAGCCCTTCTCCCCGGGGGCCGCGAGCAGGAGTGTCGTGTCGTCGTAGCGCTTCTGCGTGTCGGCGGTGAACGCGCCCGTCTCGTCGAGCAGCCGGCCGATGCCGGGCACCGCGTACGTGCGGAACAGCGCGAAGCTCAACGCCATCAGCATGTCCCACGGGAACTCGTGCTGGGCGAGCACGGCGTAGATCCGCCGGTAATCGGTGTCCGGGTCGAGTTCCTCGGTGTGCCGGCGCCAGTGGTCGCGCTTCATGACCCAAAACTAGAGTGAGCGCTCTAGATGTGCAAGGGTGCTCTCGTGAGAGCCGTCGCCCAGCACCGAGCAGAGCAGTCGACCCAGGTCATGATCCGTGCCACCGCCGAGCTCATCGAGGCCGGCGGGCTGCGGGCGGTCACCGTCGCGGCGGTGGCCCGTCGGGCCGGGACCTCGAATGGTTCGCTGTACCACCGCTTCGGCGACCGTGAGGGTCTGCTCGTCGCACTTCAACGGGACACGCTCGACGGCCTGGAGGCCGAGGCGCTCGCCGTCATGGAGCTCGCCCGCGAACAGGAGCCGGAGGCGGCCATGCGCAGCGCGGTCCGCGGTGCCCTGCGGCTCTTCGGCCAGTACCGCAGCGCGCTGCGGGCCTTCTTCGTGGAAGGACAGGAGATCGCCGCCTTCGAGGCACGTAACGCCGCATGCCTGCGCCTACTGTCCGAGTCGGCCGAGGGTCTCCTGATGGACCGGCTCGGTGTGTCCGCGACCGAGGCCGCGGCCGTCTACCGGGTGTTGTTCTCGGTCGGTGCGGCCCGGGCGCTGTTCACCGAGGAGCAGATGGGCAGCGAGCACGTCGGCGACGACGAGCTCGAGGCTGTGCTCGTGCGCCTGCTGCGTCGCTGATCAGCGCTCGATGTCGACCTCGCGGGTCTCCTTGCCGATGAGCAGGGCCACGAAGGTCAGCACGGCCATCGAGGAGAGGTACACGCCGACCCAGAAGGGGCTGCCGTCGCCGAGCGTCCATAGCCATACGGCGATGAATGGAGCGACCGCTGCGCCGAGGATCGAACTCACGTTGTAGCTGATGCCCGAGCCGGTGTACCGCACATTCGTGGGAAACAGCTCCGGGAGCAATGCGCCCATCGGACCGAAGGTGAGCCCCATCAGGGTGAAGCCCAGGACCAGCCACAGCATCACGAGCCCGCCGTCCAGCAGCGGCACCCATAGCAGCCCGAAGACCATGATCGCGGCCGTGACGACCAGCAGCGTGCGCCGGCGTCCGAAGCGATCGGCCATCGGCCCGGAGATCATCGTGAAGATGCCGAAGAACACGACGCCTCCGATCATCATCAGCACGAAGGTGTTGTACGAGTAGCCCAGACCCGACAGCTCCGCGTCCTGGGGCGCGCGTCCGTAGCTGAGCGAGAAGGTCGTCATCAGATAGAACAGCACATAGGTCGCGAGCATGAAGAAGGTGCCGAGGACGAGCTCTCGTCCGTTCGAGCGCACGACCGAGGCGAGCGGCAGCCGCTGCACCTTGCCGGTCTCGACGGTCTTGGCGAAGGCCGAGCTCTCGACGAGCTTCAACCGGATGTACAGCCCGATGATCACCATCACGGCGCTGAAGAGGAAGGGGATGCGCCATCCCCACTCGAGGAATGTGTCCGAGGGCCTCGAGGGATCGTCCGAGGGCATGATGACGGCGATCAGCAGGAAGAGACCGTTGGCGAGGATGAAGCCGAGCGGGGCACCCAGCTGCGGGAAGGTGCCATACCAGGCGCGTTTGCCCTGGGGTGCGTTCTCGGTCGCCACGAGCGCGGCACCGCTCCACTCGCCGCCGATCGCGAATCCCTGAGCGAGTCGCATGAGCACCAGCAGGAACGGTGCCAGCCAGCCCACCATCGCATAGGTCGGGAGCAGCCCGATGAGGAAGGTCGCGATACCCATCGTGAGCAGCGCCGCGACCAGCGTGACCTTGCGCCCGGATCGGTCACCGAGATGGCCGAAGAAGACCGCGCCGGCGGGGCGGGCGACCATCGCCGCGCCGAACACCGCGAACGAGGACAGCAGCGCCACGGTGTCATCGCCCTCAGGGAAGAACAGGTGAGGAAATACGAGTACCGCGGCGGTCGCATAGACGTAGAAGTCGTAGAACTCGATCGTCGTGCCCACGAGGCTCGCCATCAGCACGCGGGAGCGTGGGTTGGCGGGCGCCGGGGCGGTGGAAGCGGCAGGGGTCGACGGCATGGTGATGCTCCAGGGAGAGGTGGCGAACGCAGCGATGTTACGCCCATTCGATCCGAGCTCAGGGTGACGGGATGTTCGACGTGACCCGGCTCGCGTCGAGGCGGCGAGCGCCGAGCGTACAGTGATCTGAGTGACAGCTGTGCGACTCGACGGAGTGACCTTCATCCGCGCGGGCCGGGAGATCCTCCACGGCATCGACCTGACGGTGGAACGCGGTGAGCAGTGGGCGCTGCTGGGCTCGAACGGCGCCGGCAAGTCCACCCTGCTGTCGATCTGCTCGGCGACGACCTTCCCGAGTCGCGGCACGGCCCGCATCCTGGATTCCCAGATGGGACGGGTCGATCTGCGGGAGCTGCGACGATCGATCGCGGTGGTCGACGCACGGCATCCGCTCGGCTCGAATCTCTCGGTGCGCGACATCGTGCTGACGGGGGCGACCTCGACGATCGAGCGGATCCCGCGCTGGGAGCCGAGCCGGGAGGAGGCCGAACGTGCCGAGGCGCTGATGAAGCAGCTGGCCGTCGGTGACGACCCGACACAGCGTTGGCTCACGATGTCGCAGGGCGAACGGGGCCGGACGCTCATCGCGCGGGCGCTGATGACCGAGCCCGACCTCATGATCCTCGACGAGCCGTCGACCGGTCTCGATCTCGCGGCGCGTGAACGGATGATCGCCACCATCGATCAGCTCCCGGACACCGGTGTCACCACCGTCATGGTCACGCATCACTTCGAGGAGCTGCCGGTGCGCGTCAGTCACGCCGCGCTCATGAGCGCCGGTCGCCTCATGGCCGCCGGGCCCGTGGACGAGGTGCTGACCGATGCGCTGGTGAGCGAGGCCTATGAGCACCCGATCACGGTGGAGCGGGTAGGCGGTCGGTGGACCGCGCGAGCGCGTCTGCCGTGATGGACGACCCCAGTCTCTGGCTGCTGGCCTTCGTCGCCGCGGCGGCATTCCTGGCGGGCTGGACCGATGCCGTGGTGGGCGGTGGGGGCCTGGTGCAGCTGCCCGCTCTGATGATCGCCTTCCCGCATGCCGCGCCCGTGCAGTTGCTCGCGACCAACAAGCTCGGATCGATTGCCGGCACCACGACCTCGAGCATCACCTATCTGCGCCGGGTGCGCCCCGACCCGCGGACCGCGCTGCCCCTCGCGATCGCCGCCTTCGCGGGAGCCCTCGGCGGGGCCTTCGTGGCCTCGTTCCTGCCGCGCGAGGCGTTCAACCCGATCATCCTCGTCGTGCTGGTGGTGGTGGGTGCCTACACCCTGGCGACTCCGAGGCTCGGGCTCGTCACCCGCGTCCGGTTCTCCGGCAGACGGCACTACGGAGCCGCGATGACGACCGGCATGCTCATCGGGTTCTACGACGGTGCGCTCGGCCCGGGCACCGGGTCCTTCCTCGTATTCGCGCTCGTGGGGTGGCTGGGATACGGGTTCCTCGATGCGAGTGCGAAGGCGAAGCTCGCGAACTGGGCGACGAACTTCGCCTCATTGCTGGTCTTCGTGCCGCAGGGCGCCGTGATGTGGAAGATCGGCATCGTCCTGGCCGTCTTCAATGTGGCCGGTGGCTATCTCGGTGCCCGGACGGCGGTGGCGAAGGGTGCCACGTTCATCAGGGGCGTGTTCGTGATCGTCGTGGGCGCCTTCATCCTCAAGATCGGCTGGGATGTCGTGCAGCAGCTGCTCTGATCCGTCTGCCATGCGTTCACAGGGCGCGATGGCGCGCCTCCTGGCGGTCGGCGGCCCGCTCGTGCGCTTCGACCTCCCGGTGATGGTGGCGGTGGTGCTGCTGCTCGCCCCGGTGTTCTGGTCGGGGCGGCGTATCTGGCGTGTCGAGGGAGGCGGACTCGCCGTCGCCTGTCTCGTATACCTCGGTGCTGTGCTCGTCATGCGGATCTGAGCGCGGTCGGACGCTACGCTGCGCACATGGACTTCGCTTTGGACGAGATCGACGAGGAGATCGCCTCGCTGGCGCGCACCTTCGTCGGTCGCGAGATCGTGCCGCACATCCGCGAATGGGACCGCGCCGAGTCCGTCGACACCGCGATCATCGGGAGGCTCGGAGAGCTGGGCTTCCTCGGCCTCGGCATCGCCGAGGAGTACGGCGGCACCCCGAGCAGCTTCCAGGCCTATGCCGCCGTCATGGAGGAGCTGGGCCGCGGTGACAACTCGATCCGCGGCATCGTGTCGGTCAGCCTGGGACTGGTCGGCAAATCGATCGCCGCGCACGGCACCGAGGAGCAGAAGTCGCAATGGCTGCCCCGGTTGACCTCGGGGGAGGCGCTGGGATGCTTCGGCCTCACCGAACCGGACTCCGGCTCCGATCCCGGCTCGCTGCGCACCCGAGCGCGTCGCGATGGCGATGACTGGGTGCTCGAGGGCGAGAAGATGTTCATCACCAATGGCACCTGGGCCGCGGTCGCGCTCATCTTCGCCCGTACCAGCGATGAGGGAGGGCGTGGGGTCACCGCCTTCCTCGTGCCGACCGATGCGCCCGGCTTCACGGCCCAGGCGATCGAGGGCAAGCTCGGGCTGCGGGGCCAGGCCACGGCGGCATTGAGCCTGGAGGGTGTGCGCGTTCCGGACTCCGCGCGTGTCGGCGACCTCGGCCGCGGCCTGCCGATCGCGCTGGAAGCGCTCACCAAGGGCCGGATCTCCGTCGCGGCCAGCAGCGTGGGCGTCGCGCAGGCGGCGCTGGACGTCGCGTTAGGGTACGCCACAGAGCGCACGCAGTTCGGGGGTCCCATCGCCGCCAAACAGCTCGTACAGGAGCTGCTCGCCGATTCCGCCGTCGAAATCGACGCGGCCCGGCTGCTCACCCGCCGTGCGGCGTGGGGTGTCGACCAGGGCACGGCCCTGCGCGCGCTCACGCTCCATGTCTCGATGGCCAAGCTCGCGGCGAGCGAGACGGCCGTCGCGGTGACCAATCGCTGCCTCCAGGTCCTGGGCGGATACGGTTTCATCGACGAATTTCCCCTCGGCAAGTACCTGCGGGATGCCCGCGTCCTCACGTTGTACGAGGGCACGAGCCAGATCCAGAAGCTGATCATCGGACGGGAGCTGACCGGTCTCAATGCCATGTGACACCACCAATGACTTCATCGTGACGTTGTCGTGCCCCGACCAGATCGGCATCGTCGCCACGATCTCCGGCGCCCTGGCGCAGCACGACTGCACGATCGTGGAGTCTCAGCAGTACGCCGATCCGGATACGCGACAGTTCTTCATGCGCGTGCGTTTCTCCTCCGCTGAGCCGCTCGCGGTCGACGACATGCGCGCGCGGCTGGCCGACGCTGTCGGCTCCTTCGAGATGACCTGGCAGCTGCACGACGCCACCCGGCCGATGCGGGTCGTGGTCATGGTCAGCAAGCAGGGGCATGTGCTCAACCATCTACTGTTCCGGTATCGCACGGGACAGTTGCCGGTCGAGATCGTCGCGGTGGTCTCGAACCACACCACGTGGGAGAAAGAGGTGCGCTGGCATGGGATCGACTTCCACTACCTGCCGGTCACCGCCGACACCAAGCCGGATGCCGAGAGGCGCGTCCTCGCTCTGATGGACGAGATGGGTGCTGAAGCCCTCGTGCTGGCCCGTTACATGCAGATCCTGTCCGATGACATGTGCCGTGCCGTCCACGGACGAGCGATCAACATCCACCACTCGCTGCTGCCGAGCTTCAAGGGCGCACGGCCTTATGAGCAGGCCCATCGTCGCGGGGTCAAGGTCATCGGCGCGACGGCGCACTATGTCACTGCCGAGCTCGACGAGGGACCGATCATCGAACAGGACTTCCGCCGGGTCGATCACCGTTCGAGTGCGACCGAGCTCGCGGGTCTCGGCCAGGATCTCGAGGCGCGGGCCCTCGCGGGCGCCCTGCGCGCACACGCCGAGCATCGCGTGGTGTTGAACGGTGTCAAGACCGTGGTCTTCGACTGATACCTGTCTGCAGCGGTAGCCGCTCTGTCACTGAGCCTGTGGATGGCCGGTGGACGTCGCTGTCATGTCCGAGGAGGAGACCTACGATGACTGTTATGGCTGCTGTGAGTACCCACGGGGTCTGCCGCCGGGGCATTCGCTGACGCGCGAGGATCTGACGGCGATGCCCGATGACGGACATCGCTACGAGCTGCTGGATGGGGTCCTGGTCGTGAGCCCGCGCACCGCGTATCGCTCATCAGAACGCGGTGACGCAGCTGATCGTCCGGCTCGCCGCTGTCTGTCCCTCGTGGGTCAAGGTGCTGCCGGCGCCCGCCGACGTGGTGTTGTCCGAGGACACGGTGATCCAGCCGGATCTCCTCGTCGCGGCGAGCGCCGATTTCACCGAAGACCACCTGCCTGGGACCCCGCTGCTGGCGGTGGAGGTGCTGTCGTCGTCCACGCGGGGTATCGACCTGCTGCTGAAGAAGGACCGATTGGAGCGGGTACTGGGTCGTCGATTCTCTGAGCCGTCGATCACCGCCTGGGAGCTGACCGACGACACCTACCGGCAGACGACCCGCGCCGTCGGCGACGAGACCTTCGAGGTCACCGAACCCGTATCGCTAGCCGTCGCCCCTGCGGAGCTGCTCGGCTGAGCCCCGGCACGGTCAGCGCTGGGTGATGTCGGGATGCTCGTCGCTCGCGGAACCGAGCTGCTGATCGATCTCCGCGGTCGTCGGGCCCTCGGAGTCCGGCTCCGCCCCGCGGCGATCCTCGGCAGGAGCATCGGGCGATACCTCCAGGTCGACCTGTTCGTTCAGGTAGCGCAGGATCTCTGCGACTCCCGCAGCGACCGGGACGGCCAGGAACGCGCCCGTGATGCCGAACAGAGAGCCACCCGCGGTCACCGACAGCAGCACCACTCCGGCATGGAGCTTCATACTCTTGCCCTGCAGCCAGGGCGAGAGGATATTGCTCTCGAGCTGCTGGACGGCGATGATGATGAGCAGCACGATGATCGCGTCCTGCAGGCTATTGGTCACCAGCGTCACCAGCACGGCCAGGGCACCGGTCGCGAAGGCGCCGACGATCGGGATGAAGCCGCCGAAGAAGGTCAAGATCGCCAGCGGGATCGCCAGCGGCACACCGACGATGACCAGGCCCAGCCCGATGAAGAAGGCATCGACCGCCGAGACGATGCCCTGCGTGCGGATGAAGCCGCCGAGGGTTCCCCACGAGCGGCCCAGCAGCTCACTGAGGTGACCGCCCACGCGACGTCCGCCGATGCGGCGGACGAAGGGCAGGAAACGGTGGCCGTCCTTCAGCATGAAGAAGACCAGCACCAGGGTCACGACCAGGTTGACGATGACAGTGGTGACGGTCCCGAGCGTGCTGAAGACCCCGGAACTGATATCACCCGCGGAATCACGCAGCCATTGCTGCACGGTGTCGATCACTTGGGTGATCTGCCCTTCGGTGACCTGGAAGGGACCGTCGGTGAGCCATTGCTGGACCTTGTTCAACCCGCTCGCGGCGCTGTCGGCGATACTCGGCGCCTCGTCGATCATCTGCGGGATGACCATGGCGAACACGACGAACACACCGCCGAGGAATCCGAGCAGGGTCAGCACGGCCGAGAGGGCGTCGGGGAATCCGATTCCCTTGAGCTTGCGCGCTGGCGGCTCGAGCACCGTCGCGATGAGGATCGCCAGGCAGATCGGGAACCACACCATCCACGTGCGCCCGATGACCCAGCCCAGGACATAGAGCGCCGCCGCGATCACGACGATGCGCAGTCCCCATCGCTGTAGGTGGGCGAAGCCTTCATCGATGACGCGACCTCTGTCGCGGAGATTGGTGGTGCTCACGTGAAAAGGTTAGCGGTTCAGGTCCCAATTCACCGGCACAGCGCCCTGTCGGCGCAGGAGTTCATTGGCGCGGCTGAACGGGCGTGAGCCGAAGAAGCCGCGCGAGGCCGACAACGGGCTCGGATGAGCCGAGGTGATCTGCGGGGTCGAGCCGAGAAGGGGACCCAGATTCTGGGCGTCGCGCCCCCACAGGATGGCCACCAGCGGGCGGTCGCGTGCCACCAGCGCACGGATCGCCTGTTCGGTGACGATCTCCCAGCCTTTGCCGCGATGGCTGGCCGGGGTGCCGGGGCGCACGGTCAGGACACGGTTGAGCAGCAACACGCCCTGTCCGGCCCACGGCGTCAGGTCACCGTCGGCGGCGGGCTCGATGCCCAGGTCCTCGTGCAGCTCGCGGTAGATGTTGATGAGGCTCTTGGGAATGGGACGGACATCGGGCTCGACAGAGAAGGAGAGCCCCATCGGATGTCCAGGCGTGGGGTAAGGGTCCTGTCCGGTGATGAGGACCTTGACATCGGCCATCGGCTCGCGGAAGGCGCGCAGGATGTCCTTGCCGGCGGGGAGGTAGCTGCGACCGGCCGCCATCTCCTGACGCAGGAAGTCGCCCATCCGGGTGATCTGGTCGGCGACGGGAGCGAGGGCCTCGGCCCAGTCCGGGGCGATGAGGTCGGTGAGGGGACGGCGTTCGGTCATCGGTCCCATGCTGCCGTAGCGCGGACGGTCGGGCCGCCCAGGGTCCCCTTGGGGCCCGGCGCGCGGCCCCGGGGCGGCGGCTGGGCCCGCTGGAGGAGAACGGTTAGACTCGATCTGTTTTGTCTGCCGTCGCGTCGTACCGCGCCTTATTGCGCACTGTCGGGCCCGCCTACGTCCTCGTAGCCTTCCTCGGGCGGATTCCGCTTGCCATGAGCCAGTTGGGTGCCCTCGTCATGGTCAGCGAGGTCAGCGGCCGCTACGCGCTGGGCGGCGCCGCGGCGGGATCTCTGGCCATCGCCAATGCCGTGGGTGCTCCGATCGCCGGGATGCTGGCCGATCGGATCGGACAGCGGCCGGTGGTGCTCGTGCAGTCGCTCGTCGGCGCGGCGGGGCTCGCGGCCCTCGTGGCGGTGACCACCCCGACCGCCCCCGCGTGGCTGATCGTGACCGTGGCGGCGGCGACCGGTCTCATGCTGCCTCAGGTCGGGCCGCTCGCCCGTGTGCGGTGGCGTCCGATCACCGCCCAGGACCAGCCCGGACCGAGCGAGCAGCGACGCCTCATCGATGCCGCCTTCTCTTACGAGGGCGCTGCGGACGAGGCCTCCTTCGTCCTCGGGCCGGCCCTCATCGGGGTGCTCGGCGTGCTCCTGGATCCCTCCGGCGCGGTCATCGCCGCCGCGGTGATCCTCGCGGTGTTCGGCACCTGGTTCGGCATCCACCCGACGGCCCGGCTGGTCGCGAAGGCGGCTTCGGTCGTCGAGGACGGACGTCTCTGGACGCTGGCCTTCGGCGTGCTGATCGTGGCGCAGTTCTTCGTCGGCACGCTGTTCGGCAGCATCCAGACCGGCAGCACGGTGCTGGCGACGGCAGCGGGGCAAGCGGGTCTCACCGGCCTGATCCACGCCTGTCTCGGCATCGGGAGCGTGATCGCCGGGCTGTCGATCACCGCCCTGCCTGAGCGCTTCCTGTACTCGACCCGGATGCTCGCGGCGGCCACAGCGCTGTTCTTCTTCGCGATCCCTCTGTGGTGGGTGGACTCGCTCGGGGCGCTCGTGGCGGTGATCAGCGTGCTCGGCTTCGCGGTCGCCCCGTACATGATCAGCAACTTCGCGTTGGCGGGGATCATCGTGCCGATCACCAAGATCGGCACCGCGATGACCTTCCTCGCGGCGGCCACGGGTCTCGGCTATGCGACCGGCGCGGGGATCGCCGGCCGGCTGGCGGACGCGGGCGGGCATCAGCCGGCCTTCGGCGTGACCATCGCCGCCGCGTGGGGTGCGCTCCTGTTGGCGATCATCGCCAATAGCGTCCTGCGACGTGCCCGCGTCGTCAGCTGAGTCCGGTCTGGGCGAGCTCGCACGGCCCGCTGGGCGGTGAGATAGGCACCTCTCGCCGCCGGTGAGCGGTGCGTGGGTCACCTCTCGCCGGCGGGCTGGCTGAGCTGCGGACTGGGCGAGATTGGTTTCTTCGGTCACACTAGAGGGGCCGCGCCGCAGGGGCGCGGCTTTTCGCGATGCCCGACCATCGCGGATATTCGTTCCTTCTCAGTGAGGATGAGATGCCGAGCGCTGCTCAACGTTCAGACGACCCCCCGTGTAGTACCGAGGCGCCAGGGGGTGGGCGCCGATGAGTGTGGTGTATCTGCTGCTGGGTCTGGTGGTCGTGTTCGTGATCACCGTCGCCACCGCCTATTTCGTGGCCCAGGAGTTCGCCTATATGGCCGTCGACCGCTCGCGCCTCAAGGCCCGGGCCGCCGCCGGCGACGCGGTGTCCGCCCGGACCTTGCAGGTCACCGGACGCACCTCGTTCATGTTGTCCGGCGCGCAGTTGGGCATCACCGTCACCGGCCTGTTGGTGGGCTATGTCGCTGAGCCGTTGATCGGCGAGTCCTTCGGCGACATTCTCGGCGGGGCCGGGGTCTCCACGGCCGCCGGGGTGATGATCGGCACGATCATCGCGCTGCTGCTGTCGACGATCATCCAGATGCTCTTCGGCGAGCTCTTCCCGAAGAACCTCGCGATCGCCCAGCCCGAGCCGGTCGCTCGCGCGCTGTCGCGGTCGACGTTGATCTATCTCAAGCTCTTCGGCTGGCTCATCACGGTGTTCGACCACGCCTCGAATCTGCTGTTGCGAGCGCTGAAGATCGAGCCGGTGCACGATGTCGAGAGCTCGGCCACGGTCCGGGATCTGGAGCACATCGTCGCCGAATCGCGCGAGAGCGGCGATCTGTCGCCCGAACTGTCGATGATGGTCGACCGGATCCTCGACTTCCCGCGTCAGGATGTGGAGCACGCGATGGTGCCGCGGTCGCGGGTCGACGTCATCGAGTCCGATGAGAGCATCGGCACGCTGCGCGAGCAGATGGCGGCAGGCCATTCGCGCTATCCGGTCATGGAGGACGACCGGGTAGTGGGCGTGGTCCACCTCGTCGATGTGCTCGGCGGTTGTGACGAGAACGCCACAGTCGCCACCATCATGCGCGATGCCCTCGTCATCCCCGAGCTGATGCCGCTGCCCAATGCGCTTGCCGCCTTCGGCGACACCAACGAGCAGCTGGCCTGTGTCGTGGACGAGCACGGCAGCTTCACCGGCGTGCTCACCCCCGAGGACCTCGCGGAGGAGTTTGTGGGCGAGATCGCCGACGAATACGACGACCTCTTCCCGGTAGCGGAGCTGGAGGGCACCGGGGTATGGCGCCTCTCCGGGGATTCGCACATCGACGAGGTCGAGCGCCTGCTGGAACGGGATCTGCCCGAGGGTGACTACGAGACACTGTCCGGTTTGGTCATCGCCACCCTCGGCCGATTGCCGGACGAGGGCGATGTCGTGCGGGTCGAGTTACCGCCCGATCCGGGCGCGGTGGCCCTGGGGGAGGAGCTCGAACCGGAGTTCCTCGATGTCACCGTGCTCGAGCTGCGCGACCACGTTCCCTCGGCGGTGCGTCTGACCTTGCCGGAACCCGCGACGAGTGGTCAGGAGGCCGACGATGAGTGACAATCCCTGGATCGTGGTCATCGCCACGGCCGCGATCATCGCGCTGAGCGCGTTCTTCGTCGCGGTCGAGTTCGCCCTCATCGCGGCCAAACCGCATCGCATCGAGGATGCGGCGGCCACGAGCCGTTCGGCGCGTGCCGCGCTGCGCTCCTCGCACGAGTTGACCCTGCTGCTGGCCGGCTCCCAGTTGGGCATCACGGTCTGCACGTTGGCACTGGGCGCGATCACCAAGCCCGCGGTGCACTACGCGATGACCCCGCTGTTCAGCGGTTGGGGCCTGCCGTATTGGCTCGCGGACGCGGTGGCCTTCGTGCTCGCGCTGATCATCGTCACCTTCCTGCACCTGGTGGTGGGGGAGATGGCGCCGAAGTCGTGGGCGATCGCTCACCCGGAGCGCTCGGCGATCATGTTGGCCATCCCGATGCGGATGTTCATGTGGGGTGCCCGTCCGCTGTTGCGGGGGTTGAACCGGGCCGCCAACTGGCTGGTGCGCCTCGTCGGCGTCGAACCGGTGGACCAGACGTCGTCGAGTCAGAACGCGGACGACCTGCGGCAGCTCGTCGAGCACTCGGCGAATGTCGGTGCGCTGGAGGCACGGTACTCGGTGCAGATCACGCAGACGCTGTCGTTGCAGGATCTGGTGATGGCAGACATCGTGGAGGCCGGTGCGGAGCTCACCACGGTTCCCGACAGTGCCACGGTGGCTGATGTACAGCGCGCGGCACGCGAGTCGGGGCACCTGCGCATCCTCGTCGGCCCGCCGGCGGATCCGCGGCGTGTGGTGCACGTCCGCGAGACGCTGACGCACGATGACGATGCTCTCGTGGAGCCGCTCGCGCGGGAGGTGTTCACGCTGGAGGCCGCGATGCCGCTGCACGAGGCGTTGTCCACCATGCGCGAGTCGCGCAACCACCTCGCCCTCGTCTATGACGGCGGGCGGGTCCAGGGGGTCGTGACGCTCTCGGATGTCCTGCGGCGGCTGTACCCGGCCGGCCAGGCGATCGAGGCCGGCGTCTCCTGACCCCGCGGTAGCCGGTCAACCTTCTCGAACCTCGATGAGGTTGACCGGCTCCCCCGGAGGGGGACCTGCTCAGGAGACGGGGCGGGTGGTCTTGCCGTGCGGGTCCCTCTGTGCATTGAGCTCGGTGAGGAAGTCATTGGCCCAGCGGTCGATGTCGTTCTCCATCACCTGCTTGCGCAAGGCCTTCATCCTTCGCGAGGTCTCGCGCCCACTGGCATTGATCGCCTCGAGCATCTTCTGTTTCAGCCCGTTGATGTCGTGCGGGTTGGCCAGATAGGCCTGCTTGAGCTCGGCGGCGGCACCGGCGAACTCGCTGAGGACGAGCGCGCCGCGGTTGTCCCAGCGGGTCGCGACGTACTCCTTGGCGACGAGGTTCATGCCGTCGCGCAAGGGGGTCACCACCATGACATCGGCTGCCCGGTACATCGCCGCCATCTCCTCGCGGGGGTAGGAGGCGTGCAGGTACTGGATGGGCTGCTGCCCGATCCGCCCGATATCGCCGTTGATCCGGCCGACCAGCTGGTTGATGTTGTCGCGGAGCAGCTTGTAGGAGTTGACCCGCTCGCGCGAGGGCGTGGCGATCTGGATGAACTTGACGTCCTCCAGCCGCACCAGGCCGTCCGCGACGAGCTCGCCGAAAGCGCGTAGCCGCTGGGGGAGGCCCTTGGTGTAGTCGAGCCGGTCGATGCCGAGGAGCACGGTCTCGGGGTTGTCGAGGCTCTCGCGGATCTCGGCCGCGCGGGCCTGCACCTCGGGAGTCCGCGACAGCGACTCGAAGCCCTCGGCGTCGATCGAGATCGGGTAGGCCTTGGCCAGGACGGTGCGCCCGTCGGGGAGGTACACGGTGTCGCGGTGGGTCTTGTGGCCCACACGCTGACGCACCAGACGGATGAAGTTCTGTGCCGCTCCTGGCGCCTGGAAGCCGACGAGATCGGCACCCAGGAGACCCTCGAGGATCTCGCGGCGCCACGGCAGCTGCTGGTACAGCTCGGTGGGCGGGAAGGGGATGTGCAGGAAGAAGCCGATGCGCAGGTCCGGTCGCAGCGCGCGGAGCATCTGCGGTACGAGCTGGAGCTGATAGTCCTGCACCCAGACAGTGGCGCCCTCGGCGGCGATCTGCGCGGCCTTCTTGGCGAAGCGGCGGTTCACGCGCACATAGGCGTCCCACCATTCACGGTGGTACTCAGGGGCGGCGATGACATCGTGGTACAGCGGCCAGAGTGTCGCATTGGAGAAGCCCTCGTAGTACTCCTGGACGTCGTCCTCGGTGAGGGGGATCGGCACGAGGTGCATGCCGGCGTGTTCGAAGGGCCTGAGCTTCTCGTCGGCGGCACCGTGCCAGCCGATCCACGCTCCGTCATGTCGCCGCATGACCGGTTCGAGGGCCGTGACCAGTCCGCCGGGCGACGTGCGCCACAGGACCTCGCCATCGGGGGACGTGACCCGGTCCACCGGCAGACGGTTCGCGATCACGACGAAATCTGGCTGCTCCCTCGGCATACCCACAGCCTAGATGATCGACAGACCTAGGGCTCGGGTTCTGGCGCGGTGGTCCGGTCGGTGTGGGGGTATCCGGCTCGGTGTGGCGGCCCTCGCGCGGTGGGCGGTGAGTCATCCCGGACGCCTCGGCGAAAGTGCGGGATAACGCACCGCCACCGGGGGACGTGCGGGGGTTAACACACCGCCCGCGCATCGAGATGATCTGTGTGCTTCGGCGAGGTCCGGGTATATGACATCGATGTGATTCATGCCGTAGGATCGACCCATGAGCGCTGTGGAGAAGGTCCATCACCCGGGTGAGCCGGGCAGCTCCCTCACTGATCGCGACCGGGAGATGCTCGAGCTCGAGCGTTACTGGTGGCAGTACGCGGGCGCCAAGGAACAGGCGATCCGCGAGAAGTTCGACATGTCGGCGACACGCTACTACCAGATGTTGAACGCGCTCATCGATACCGAGGAGGCGCTCGTCTTCGACCCGCTGCTGGTCAAGCGGCTGCGTCGTCTGCGTGCCCAGCGTCAGCGGCGGCGTTCGGCTCGACGCCTCGGCTTCGACGTCTGATCGGTCGTGAGCCAGCTCTTTCGTCGGCCGGTCTCCCGATGAGCGAGTCCGAGCCGGGTACCCCGGGCCCGTCGGAGAATCCAGGACCATCGGGTCCTCAGCATCGCCATGCGGCGCGCTCGCGTCTGCTGTCGATCGTCGCGATGACGGCCCTGGCCGTGGCCACCGGTGTGTTGGTGGCCTTCGCGCTGCAGGGCGGCGGAGGGGACGACTCCCGGGTCCAGCCCCCGAATCTCGCGGATGCGGCGGCCGCAGACCCCACGCCCGAGCCGGAGCCCGAGCAGACCGAGGAGGTCGAACCGGAACCCGAGCCAGAACCTGAACCCGAGCCAGAACCTGAACCCGAGCCAGAACCTGAACCGGAGCCAGAACCGCCCGCCCGCACCCTCGGTGTGATGGTGCTCAATGCGACGAATATCACCGGGCTCGCCGCTCGCACGACCGGACAGGTCTCAGGTGCCGGCTGGACTGTGGCCGGATCGGGCAATGCCCGCGGCAGCTATCCCGCCGACACCATCTACTATCCCGCCGGCGGCTACGACCAGGCCCAGCTCCTCGCCGCCGACCTGGGTGTCGGACGGCTCATGCCGAATCTCCCGGACATGCCGAGCGATCGACTCACGGTGGTCCTGAGCTCCGCTCGCTGACGTCGCGGCATACTTCTGGGCATGACCGAGCGAAGCGAGGGAGCGTTGGGGTTGCTGTTGCCGGCGGCGGTGATCGATGAGCCGGATTCGGTGCTGCTCGGGCTCGACTTCGACGGCACCCTGGCGCCGATCGTCGATGACCCGGCGAGGGCCGACATCCATCCCCAGTCGCTGGCGGCCCTGCGGAGGCTCGGTCAGGTGCTCGGGCAGGTGGCGATCGTCACGGGGCGGCCATTGGACCAGGTGCGTCGGCTTGGGAGATTCGAGGACGGCCCGGGTCTCGAGCATCTGGTGATCTGCGGCCAGTACGGAGCCGAGCGCTGGGATGCCTCGACCGATGAGGTCACTCGTCCGCCTCGGCCGGAGTCGATCCTCGAGCTCGAGCGTCGGCTGCCGGCGTGGCTCGCCGAGCATGAGGCACAGGCGGTGAAGATCGAGGACAAGGGTCTGGCGCTCGCCCTCCACACGCGCGGGGTGGCGCCTGGGCTCCTCGACGATCTCGCCCCCGATCTTGCCGAGCTGGCATCCGAGCTCGGCCTCCTGGTGGAACCGGGGCGCCAGGTGATCGAATTGCGTACGCCGGGCACCGACAAAGGTGAGGCGCTCACCGCATTGATGGCCGGTGGCTCCTTCGCGAGCGTGGTCTACATCGGTGACGATCTGGGCGATCTTCCGGCCTTCGACGCGGTCGACAGGCTCCGGGCGGAGGGCCTGTTCGGTCTCCTGGCCGTCTCGGCGTCGACCGAGCAGCAGGCTCTCGTGCCGCGTGCGGATCTCGTGCTCGACGGTCCGGACGGGGTCGCCGAGTGGCTCACTGTGTTGGCGGACGCGATCAGTTAATCTCACGATATGGTCGCCCGTATCGCAATGTGAGATGCGCGTTTCGCGTGACCGGTTCCCCTGATTAGGCTGCTCACAACTCATCGAGAGGGGCAGAGGGATACGGCCCGACGAAGCCCCAGCAACCAGCCGATCGTGCGGCCAGGTGCTACGTCCGTCCCCGCCGAGAGTCGGCTGGGGAGAGATGAAGGAGTGCTTCGTGAGCCTGACCCTGGAATCCACCGCCCTGCGTGCCGGTGCCTTCGGAAACGCCACCTGCCTGAAGTGCCGGGAGTGCGGTGCGACCCGGGAGCTGGGTCCGTTCTACGCCTGCTTCGAGTGCTTCGGCCCCCTGGAGGTCGGCTACGAGTTCGGCACGGTGACCCGTGAGCAGATCGAGGCAGGGCCGCGCAATATCTGGCGGTACAAGGCGCTGCTGCCGGTACCCGAGGACATCGAGTCCAGCCCCAATCTCGAGCCGGGCTTCACCCGCCTGCTCGATGCGCGCAATCTCGCAGGCGAGCTCGGCCTGACCAAGCTCTGGGTCAAGGACGACAGCACCAATCCGACCAACTCCTTCAAGGACCGGGTCGTGGCCTGCGCGCTGAGCGCGGCACGTGAGCTGGGCAGCCGTGTCTTCGCGTGCCCCTCCACCGGCAATCTGGCCAATGCGGTCGCGGCGGCGGGCGCCCGCGCCGGCATCCCGACCGTCGTGTTCATCCCGAGCGATCTGGAGACTCCCAAGCAGGTGAACTCCGCGGTCTTCACCGAGAACCTGGTGGCGGTCGACGGTACCTATGACGATGTCAACAAGCTCGCCAGTGAGATCGCCGGCGAGGACCCGGGCTGGGCCTTCGTGAACGTCAACGTGCGCCCCTTCTACGCCGAGGGCTCCAAGACCCTCGGTTATGAGATCGCCGAGCAGCTCGGTTGGCGTCTGCCCGACCAGGTGGTGATCCCGGTCGCCTCGGGGTCGCAGCTGACCAAGGTGCACAAGGCCTTCAGCGAGCTGATCGAGCTCGGTCTCGTCGAGGACAAGTCGTACAAGATCTTCGGCGCGCAGGCGGAGGGCTGTTCGCCGGTGGCTACCGCCTTCGCCGACGGGGTGGACGCGATCCGCCCGGTCAAGCCCGACACGATCGCCAAGTCGCTCGCCATCGGCAACCCGGCCGATGGCATCTACGTGCTCGACATCGCCCGGCAGACCGGCGGCAGCGTCGAGCAGGTGAGCGACGACCAGATCCGCGAGGCGATCGTGCTGCTCGCGCGCACCGAGGGGATCTTCACCGAGACGGCCGGCGGCACCACCGTGGCGGTGCTGAAGAAGCTGGTGGAGACCGGCCAGCTGGACCCGGAGGCCGAGACCGTCGTCATCAACACCGGTCACGGGCTCAAGACGCTCGATGCCGTCACCGGCGCGGTGGGTCCGCGGGCCACGATCGCCCCGACCTACGACGCCTTCACCGCCGCCGGCATCGCCTGAGACCCGCACACCCATACCCGAGGAGTTCCGCATGTCCGTTTCCGTTCGCATCCCCACCATCCTGCGTACCTACACCGGTGACGAGTCCCAGGTGAACGCCGACGGCGCCACGCTGTCCGAGGTGCTGGAGTCGCTGGAGACCTCGTACCCGGGGATCAAAGCGCGCATCGTCGACGAGGACGGCAAGCTGCGTCGCTTCGTCAACGTGTATGTGGCCGAGGAGGATGTCCGTTTCGCCGACGGCCTCGACACTCCTACCCCTCCCACCACCCAGATCTCCATCATCCCCGCTGTAGCGGGAGGCTGTTGAGCTGGCTGGAGGGTCGCTGAGGGGCGAAGCCCCGCTGTAGCGGGAGGCTGTTGAGCTGGCTGGAGGGTCGCTGAGGGGCGAAGCCCCGCTGTAGCGGGAGGTTGTTGAGCTGACGCTAGTGGAGCAGCTCGGTGATCGAGTAGCGCCTGCGAGCTCTGTGAGCAGATCGCGATGGAGCCGTGACGTGAGGGGCGTCACGGAGCGAGATCACCCTCCGCGGTGTGGCCTCGATACGGATCGTGCGCATGGAGCCATCGCGCTAGGGGGCATCGCCGCGATGGAGCGCACCTGCCTGCCCGACCACGGTGGTGCGGCCCTGGGTATCCGCCCAGCAAGAACGAACATCAGGGGCATGGCGCGTGACGAGGGCGCGGCGTTACGCTGAACCGCACGGGGCCCAGACGGGCCCGGAGCTACAGCAAGGTGGGAAGCTCATGGTGCAGGGCACCGTCAAGTGGTTCAATCCCGAGAAGGGATACGGCTTCATCGAGGTCGATGGACACGATGACGTGTTCGTCCACTGGTCGAAGATCGCCGTCGAAGGATTCAAGACCCTCGACGACGGTCAGTCCGTCGAGTTCGAGGTCATCGACGGACCCAAGGGCCGCGAGGCTCAAGGTGTCTCGCCGACGGCCTGATTCTGCGACGCCGCGGCGCTGGGCCACTAGGCTGTCGTCATGGACGACGAGTGGATCGGTATCGGCGCGATCGTCGGGCTGCTGCTCGGATCGGTCGGGTTCCTGGCTCTGGACAGTCCCTGGTGGCTGCTGATCGGTCCGGTGGTCGGGCTGTCCATCGTCCTCATCTTCGGTCCGCGGCGTTCTGTCGATGACAGCCAGGGCCGCGAGCACGACTCCCGGTGACCTATATTGCGCCACGTTGATTAGCACTCGTATAGTGAGAGTGCTAGTTATGGATCGGTCCGATGAGGCCGGTGGTGGCGCCGAGACGGGATCGGCACCGACGCCGGTCGTCCGTCGCGGGCATCGCCCGGTCTGCCCTACGAACCTGTGTGGGAGATACGCACACCATGGCTAAGTCCATTGCATTCAACGAGGAAGCGCGCCGCGGCCTCGAGCGGGGCATGAACCAGCTCGCCGACGCCGTCAAGGTGACGCTTGGCCCCAAGGGCCGCAACGTCGTGCTGGAGAAGAAGTGGGGCGCCCCCACGATCACCAACGACGGTGTGTCCATCGCCAAGGAGATCGAGCTCGAGGACGCGTACGAGAAGATCGGCGCCGAGCTCGTCAAGGAAGTCGCCAAGAAGACCGATGATGTCGCCGGTGACGGCACCACCACGGCCACCGTGCTCGCCCAGGCGCTCGTGCGCGAGGGTCTGCGCAATGTGGCCGCCGGTGCCAACCCGATGAGCCTGAAGAAGGGCATCGAGACGGCGGTCGAGGCCATCACCGAGCAGTTGCACGAGATGGCCAAGGACATCGAGACGACCGAGCAGATCGCGTCCACCGCGTCGATCTCGGCCGCCGACTCCACGGTCGGCACGATCATCGCCGAGGCGATGGACAAGGTCGGCAAGGAAGGTGTCATCACCGTCGAGGAGAGCAACACCTTCGGCCTCGAGCTCGAGCTCACCGAGGGCATGCGCTTCGACAAGGGTCACCTGTCGGGCTACTTCGTCACCGATCCTGAGCGTCAGGAGACGGTGCTGGAGGATCCCTACATCCTCATCGTCAACAGCAAGATCAGCTCCGTGAAGGACCTGGTCCCGGTCCTGGAGAAGGTCATGCAGTCGGGCAAGCCGCTCGCGATCATCGCCGAGGACGTCGAGGGCGAGGCCCTGGCCACCCTCGTGGTCAACAAGATGCGCGGCACCTTCAAGTCGGTTGCCATCAAGGCCCCCGGCTTCGGTGACCGTCGTAAGGCCATGCTCGCCGATATCGCCATCCTCACCGGCGGCGAGGTCATCAGCGAGGAGGTCGGCCTCAAGCTCGAGAACGCCGACCTGAGCCTGCTCGGCACCGCCCGCAAGATCGTCACCACCAAGGACGAGACCACCATCGTCGAGGGTGGCGGCCAGCAGGACCAGATCAATGGTCGGGTGGCCCAGATCAAGGCCGAGATCGAGAACAGCGATTCTGACTACGACCGCGAGAAGCTCCAGGAGCGTCTCGCCAAGCTGGCCGGCGGCGTGGCCGTCATCAAGGTCGGCGCGGCCACCGAGGTCGAGCTCAAGGAGCGCAAGCACCGCATCGAGGACGCCGTCCGCAACGCCAAGGCGGCCGTCGAGGAGGGCATCGTCGCCGGTGGCGGCGTCGCGCTCGTGCAGGCCACCGCGGCTGCTTTCGAGAAGCTGTCGCTCGAGGGTGACGAGGCGACCGGCGCCAATATCGTGCGCTCCGCGGCCTCGGCTCCGCTCAAGCAGATCGCGGTCAACGCCGGCCTCGAGGGCGGCGTCGTGGCGGAAAAGGTGGCGGGCCTGTCGGCCGGTCACGGTCTCAACGCGGCCACCGGCGAGTACGTCGACATGATCGCCGAGGGCATCCTCGATCCGGCCAAGGTGACGCGCTCGGCGCTGCAGAACGCGGCCAGCATCGCGGCCCTGTTCCTCACCACCGAGGCCGTCGTCGCCGACAAGCCGGAGCCCGCTCCGGCCGGTGGCGGTGCCCCGGACATGGGTGACATGGGCGGCATGGGCTTCTGATCCCACCGCACCACCTCGAAGGCCCTCGGCATTGCCGGGGGCCTTCGTCGTTCCCGGGCTCGAGCCGGTGGTCGACGCCGACCCGATGACGGTAGGTCATCAACCTTTCCCGCCGCGGGCGGTATGTGGTCAACCCCATGGCCCATCGGCGACGGTCACCTGAGTCGTCACCTGGCCGGGCGGAGCGGCCTCGCAAGATCACCATCTGCGCCAGATGCCGAGGAGCGCTGCCACAGCGACGAGAAGGACCAGGGAGACATCGAGCGAGTCATCGCTCAGAGACGCCGAGAGGATGCCCGCGAAACACAACCAGACCCAGAAGACAGCACGACTGTCATGCTGTCTGTCGCGGCGTTCTGCCTGGTCCTACTCGGTCTCGCCTTCTGGCTCGCGCTCCGTCAGCTGGCACGCCAGGGCGACTAGTGTTCTCGGTGGGGTGCGGGCGTTCGTCGTCGAGCGCGGGGAGGGTCATATGTCGGAGCCGGTCGATCTGGCCTACCCCTTCACCGGGCGTTGGCTCGTCCAGAACAGCCCGGCGAGCCGGGTTCCCAGCCACGGTACCTACCTCTTCGCCACCGACTACGCCATCGACTTCGTGCCGGTCACGGACGCCGACCGTACCGCACCGATCACCTTCGGCTCCCTCGTGAGGCCGGAGCCCGCCGACCGGTTCCCCGGGTTCGGGCGGCCGATCCTGTCGCCGATCAGCGGCGTCATCATGGCGACGCACGACAGCGAGCCCGACCATCCTGCCTACCGCGGACTCCCGTCGATCCGTTACGCCCTGACCCAGCGGCGGCGCGCTGCGGCGGGCTGGCGGGCGCTCGCCGGGAATCATGTCCTCATCGAGGGAAGCGGCATCATCGTCGCGCTGTGCCACCTGCAACGGGTCAGCAGTGGGGTGTCTGTTGGCCAACGAGTGCAGGCCGGCCATATGCTCGGCCGCTGCGGGAACTCCGGCAACAGCACCGAACCCCATCTGCACGTCCAGGCGATCGACAACCGCGATATCGAACGTGCGAAGGCCGTACCTCTCACCTTCGAGGGGGAGCTCCCTGCCGATGGTGAGATCATCCACGTGAGCACGGGTGGGTACCGAGGTTGAGAGAACTGTCGGTGGCCGCGTATAGATTGTGAGTATGTCGGTCGTTGCTACCTCGGATGTCGGGCTCGTTGAGCTCCTTGGTGTGCGTCGGCAGAGCGCGATCGCTGACTTTCGCCGGATCGACCGCATCTTGGAGTATGTCGGTGGTTTGGAGGCGTCGGGGTATGAGTTCGCTGCCCGGATTTCCACGGTGGCGCAGGCGTTGAATTGGTCGGAACATCAGGTGCAGAACCGGGTGTGTGAGGCTCAGACGGTCCGCGAGAACCTTCCCGCCACGTGGACTGCGTTCTCCGAGGGTCGGGTCGATGGTCAGCAGGTCGCTGAGATTGGTCGCCAGGCGGGCAAGCTCGACCACGCTGAATCCTTCGAGCGGCTGGATGAGCGGATCGCGGCGTATGCCGAGTTGCACACGGTGGGTGAGTTGCGGTCGTGGTTGAAGCGTCGGGTGGCGATGGCAGAACCCGAGCACGCCGCGGAACGCTACGAGGGCATTTACGGTGAGCGTTTCATCCGCGTCACCCACCATGAGGACGGCACAGGTGACTTGTACGCGAATCACCTGCCGTCGATCATCCTTGCGGATATCGAAGCGCGGCTGGATCGTGCGGCGAAAGCGATCACCGAGCCCGACGACGACCGCACCCTCGACCAAAGACGTGCCGATCTGTTCGTGGGCGCGTTGACCGAGATCGACCCGGCCCACGACGGCGCGAAGGCGCCGGCGGTGGCGATCGGGGTCCTGGTTCCCGCCTCCACGTTGGCGGGTGTGGATGATCAGCCGGGTGTGAGCGCGGATCGTGAGTGGACCATCCCGGCGAACCTGGTCCGCGAACTCGCGATCAGCGCGAGTCCGTTCTGGTACCGGCTCCTGGTCGATGAGACCGGGGAGAACATCCTCCAGATCGTCTACACCGGTAGATACCCACCCGATCATCTCAAGATGGCGATCCGGTTCAGAGATGGGACTTGTCGATATCCCGGATGCCAGGTGCGGGGGTCACGATGCGAGATCGACCACCGGATACCCGTCCCCGACGGACCGACCGCCGGAGACAACACCTGGTGCCTCTGCAAGAAACACCACCAACGGAAGACCTTCCGCCACGCCCTCCCCACCCATGACGGGCAATACTGGCTCATCGCCGACACCGTCCTCACCGAATAACGAGCTACCGCCGGGGTCAGGGCGCGAGGATGCGCAGGGCCCTAGGGCGGCAGCGCAGGGTGACCGAGCGGTTCGCGAGCTCGTCACCATCGGCACCGAACGGGACCTCGCGCGCAGCGCGGATCACGATTTCGCGGGCCGTCCGCACTGTCACCTCCGGCCGTTCGACGTGCGTCCCGTGTTCGGCCTGCTTCATGAACGAGGCGAGGCGCAGCAGTGAGGCACTGCCGTCCACGGTCAGCAGATGGATCAGGCCGTCGTCGAGGACCGCGCTCGGAACGATGTGCAGACCATGCCCGTACCGGCCCGAGTTGCCGGCCACGACCATCATCAGATGCTCCGTGGTCGTCACCCCGTCGAGCGTCAACTCGAAGAAGGCGGGTCGCCAGCGCAGCGCCGCCAGCACCGGCGCGATTCGATACAACAGCAGCGCCGGGACCCGACGGTAACGGTTGATGATGCGGGCCGACAGCGCATCGATGCCCGCGTACACATTGCCCGGGACGATCACGCCATCGGCGTCGAGGACATCGATCGCCCGGGTACGCCCGTCGAGCAGCACCCGGGCGAGCCCCTCCGGCGTGTGAGGGAGCCCGAGGCGGAGGGCGAGATCATTGCCGCGGCCGGCAGGCACGATGCCGAGCACGCCGTCTCCCGCCACCACGCCACCGGCGACGTCCCGGGCCAGGCCATCACCGCCGACCGCCACCACCGTCCGTCCCTCCGCAGACAGCTGCTCGGCGCGCTCGCTCGCCTGGGCCGCGCCGCGCGTCGGTTCCATCGCCACGTCGGCGCCACCCGCGCGCAGGGCCGCCGCGACCGGCTCCCACCGTTCGACACTGGTGCCACCGGAACCCGAGACCGGGTTGAGCAATGCGGTGAAAGCGGTCATCTCAGTGCTCAGCTCGCGGCAGCAAGATCCCCGGGTTCATGACTCCGGCAGGATCGAGGGTGTGCTTGATCGCCTGGAGCGCCTCGACCGCCAGCGGGCCCAGCTGATCAACATAGACTTGTTGGTGGTCCACACCGACCCCGTGATGGTGGCTAGGCGCCGCGCCGAGACGGGTCAGGGTGTCGTTGACGGCCCTCTTGGCCACCGCCCACTGGGCCACCGGGTCCTCGGCCTGAGCCGCGGCCACCGTGAAGTACAGCGACGCCCCGGTCTCATAGACATGGGAGATATGGCACATCGGGATGCAAGGGGTGCCCTGTTCGGAGAGGGCGGTGGTCAGAGCGAGATTCACCGCATCGCGCACGTCCGTGACCCGCGACCAGAAGGTCGCCGTCTCGAGGGTCTCGATGAGGACCCCGTTCTCCAGCAGCGGGTCGCGCAGATAGGGGGCGTTGAACCGTCCCTCGCGCCAGGCCTCGCCGGGGGCGGCGCCGAGTTCCTCGCCGCCGAGCTCGCGCAGGATCGCCGAGACGGCCCGATGGCGGGCGGCGACATCGTCCGCGGTGCCCTCGAAGCCGACGATCGCCAGGCACCCACCCGGATTCTCCTCCAACGACTCGTTCGGGTCCGCGAGGTTGACCAGGGTCTCGATCTCATCGGAGAGCCGAAGCACCGTCGGGCGGGGACCGTCCTGGGCGAGTCGCCTCAAAGCCGCCGCCCCGGTCGGGAAGTCCGCGAACCGCCACCCCTCGAAGATCCGTGTCTCAGGCAGCGGCCGCACTCGGACCCGCACCCGGGTGATGACACCGAAGGCGCCCTCGGAGCCCAGCACGATCTGTCGCCAGTCCGGTCCCGCGGCCGAGCGGGGGGCGTTGCCGACCTCGATCGTGCCACGGGGGGTGACGAGGGTGAGCCCCACGACCATCTCGTCGAAGCGCCCGTACCCGGCCGAGGACTGGCCCGCCGACCGTGCCGCCGCATAGCCGCCGATGGTGGCACCGGCGTAGGACTGCGGGAAGTGGCCGATGGTGAACCCGTGCTCGGCTGCGAGCTCCTCGGCCCTCGGTCCGCGGACACCCGCTTGGAAGGTCAGGATCCGCGATTCCCCATCCACATCGAGGAGTCGGTCGAGGGCGGTGAGGTCGAGGGTGATGACGCCCGCGAACCCGTCGCGCTCCGCGGTCAGGCCGCCCACGACGGACGTGCCGCCGCCGAAGGGGACGACGGCGACCCGATGTTCGGCGCACCACCGCAGGACCGCCTCGACACCGGCCTCGTCCGCAGGGCGGGCCACGGCATCGGGGACATCGGCGAGGGCATCGCCGCGCAGCCGCAGCAGGTCAGGGGTCGACCACCCATTCGCGTGTGCCACGCGGGCATCGTGCTCGGTGCTGACGGCGGCCGCTCCGAGTAGTTCGCGGAGCGACTCGAGGTCCGCATCATCCAGCCGTGACTCGGGAACGGTCAGGTCCCCGACAGGGGCGGGAGGACGTTCCGACGTGGTGATGCCGACGAGTCCCAGGGCGCCGGTGATCCGCTCGCTCAGAGAGACGAAGTGCGAGGGATCGCCCCACCGATACGGGTGAAAGTCCACGACGGGAAGGTCGGTCTCGTCGACGGGACGACGGCGGGGGGTGACATCGGTCATGTTAGCATTAAACACATGTCCGAAGATCGTTTCAACCCAACGGGGTCGGCGCTGCAGCTGGTGCGGTCGCGCCCGGCCGCGGCGACCGCGGCCTCGATCGATTCCGATCGCATTCTCGATGCCGCCTTGGAGCTGATCCTCGAGGAAGGCCTTCCGCGCACGACCATGACCGCCATCGCGCGGCGGGCGGGGGTCGCCCGGGCCACCCTCTACCGGCGATGGGAGAACGTGACGGCCATCGCCGCGGATGTCTCCACGCGGGAGTGGAACCGGCTCACCGAGCGTGCGGCCGAGAGCTCCACCGGCTCGACCCGCGAGCGCGTGGTGTCGACCGTCGTCGGGATCGTCGGGCAGATGCGCTCCCACCCGCTGCTGCGCGCGATCGTGGAGGAGTCCCCGGAGTTCCTGACGCCCTATCAGGTGCGCCGTCCCGGACAGGTCTCCGCCTTCCATCTGGCGATCATCGAGGACGCGCTGCGGCAGGGGGCGGCCGATGGCTCGATCCGCGCCGGCGACCCCGCAGTGCAGGCGCAGACGGTGTTGTTGATGAGCTGGTCCTTCGTCATCACCGCCCCCGCGATCCTCAACCTCCCGGATGCGGTGGGACCCGCGCTGGACGCGCTGGACGCCGAGCTCGCCGTCGCGATCGACCGGTACCTCGCGCCGTGACCGCACGATCCTCATCGCTCAACGCCGACCGGCGTTCCCTCGACCTCCACGAGATCGCCGGAGGAGCGGTCGACCTCGTCGTGATCGGCGGGGGCGTCACCGGTACGGGCGTGGCCCTCGACGCCGCCACGCGCGGGCTCTCCGTCGTGCTGCTCGAGGCCCACGACCTCGCCTTCGGCACGAGCCGCTGGAGCTCCAAGCTCGTGCACGGGGGATTACGCTATCTCGGCACGGGTGATGTCGACGTCGCCTATGAGAGCGCGATCGAACGGCACCATCTGATGACCACGATCGCCCCGCATCTCATCCGGCCGCTGCCCAATGTCTTCCCCGAGCTCCCGTCAATGGACCGCAAGCACGCCGCGCTGGTGCGGGCCGGGCATTGGGGCGGCGATGCCTTGCGCCGCGCGGCGAGGACCCCCGGCACCCTGCTGCCGCGACCTGATCGCATCGACGCGGCGACGGTCGAACGCTACACGCCGGCGGTCCGCCGCGACGGACTGCGCGGCGGACTCCGCTTCTGGGACGGCCAGCTCGTCGACGACGCGAGGCTCGTCGTCGCCATCGCCCGGACCGCCGCCTACCACGGTGCCCGCATCCTCACCCGCTGCCGGGTGATGTCGGCATCGGCCGCCGGTGTACGGATACGGGACGAGCTGAGCGGATCCGAGTTCGACCTCGCGGCGCGGGCGGTCGTCAACGCGGCGGGCGTCTGGGCGGGCACGCTCGCGCGCGACATCTCGCTACGCCCGAGCCGAGGCACCCATCTGGTGATGCCGCAGCACGCCTTCGGCGGACTCACCGCATCGCTCATGGTGCCGATCCCGGGGTCGACCACCCGCTTCGTCTTCGCATTGCCCGCTCCCCACGGCCGGGTCTACGTGGGATTGACCGACGAGGAGGCTCCCGGACCCATCCCCGATGTCCCGCAGGCATCGGAGGATGAGATCGACTTCCTGCTCGACACCATCGGACTCGCCCTCGAACGCCCGGTCACCCGCGCCGACCTGCTGGGCACGTTCTCCGGCCTGCGCCCGCTGCTCGACGCGGGGGAGGCCAGCAGCGCCGATGTCTCCCGGCGGCATGTCGTGCAGCGCGGCAGCGACGGCGTGATCACCGTCGTCGGAGGCAAGCTCACCACGTATCGGCGGATGGCCCAGGACGCCGTGGACCTTGCGATCCGGGACACCGGCCTGACCGCGGGACCGTGCGTCACCCGGCGCGTGCCCCTCGTGGGCGCGGGACCGGAACGCGACCCGCGGGTCTCGGGCGAACTGCTGCGTCGCTTCGGGAGCGAGGCCGGAGCGGTCCTCGACTCCTCGCCCGGCCTGGGTGAGCCGATCGCCGAAGGCATCGACGTCAGCCGGGCGGAGCTGCGCTTCTCCGTCCGCCATGAGGGGGCGTCGACCATCGGCGACCTGCTCGACCGGCGCACCCGGATCGGTCTGGTGGCGGCCGATCGGGCACGTGCCGAGGACGCGGCGCGAAAGGCGCTCGAGGAGGGCTGAGATGATGCCGCGATGGACGACTCGCTTACCGCAGACCACCGCGACCGCCTTCGGGCGGCGGGGGTGCAGGCCTCCCGAGTGGACTCGCTCGTCGTCCGGCGGGTCACCGAGGGACTGCCGGAATGGTGGCACGGTCTCGGCAATGCCCTGTACCTCGCACCCGGTGCGCGGGTTCCTGAGGCGGTGCTCGGTGAGCTCATGCTCATCCCGATGCACCGCGCCCTCGTGGTGGTCGGCGGTCCGATGGATCACCTCGTCTCCCTGTTACTCGGAGGGGACGACGCCACCGTCTTCCTCGACGAGCGGGTCGTGCTGACGGCGGGTGAGGTGTATTGCGGTGCGGGCTCGTCGATCGTGCTGCACGGTCCGGTGCTCGCGACCCGTTGTGCCGTGATCGACGCGCGCAACGGAGGCAGCATCGTGGCCGCCGGCGACCAGCTGTGGGCCGCGAATGTCTACCTGGCCACCGACGACATGCACCGGCTCGCCGACCGCGTGAGCGGTGAGCGGTTGAACCCCTTCGGGGCATCGATCCGCCTCGGTGAGCACGTGTGGTTGTGTCGCGACGCGGTGGTGAGCGGACACGTCGAGATCGGCGATGGCGCGTGCGTGGCGATGCGCGCGGTCGTCCGTAATCAGAAGGTTCCCGCCCACAGCGTCGTCGGCGGAGTCCCGGCGCGGGTGCTGCGTGATGAGGTGCGCTGGGATGACGACGACCTGCCCTGAGCGGTTCGATCGGGTGGTGAGCTGGGGGATGACTCACCACCTCACGCCCACGCGAACGTGGGATATCTCACCGTCCCCGACGTGACCGTCTCGGATGGTGAGATCGGTGGGCCGACGCGTCGTGGCATTCGTACGGTCGATGTCTGGCCGCGCCACTAGCGCGGCGATGCTCCCCACCGGCCATGAGCCGTGCACGAAAGGACGTCCATGTCGGACCAGAACCTCATCGAAGCGCCCAAGAAGCGCACCGGGCTCATCATCGCGATCGTCGTCGTGGTGGTGGCCCTCATCGCCGCCGGTGTCTTCGCCCTGACGCGGGGCGGCGACGAGGAGACGGTGCGCATCGGCGTCGTCGGTGCGAGCGATCCTTACTGGGAGACCTACAAGGAGGCCGCCGCGGAGGAGGGGATCGATGTCGAGATCGTCGACTTCGCCGAGTACACGCAGCCGAACCCTGCGCTCGCGGCCGGCGACCTGGATCTCAACCAGTTCCAGCACATCGTCTACCTCGCCGACTACAACGTGAACAACGGCGAGGACCTGGTACCGATCGGCACCACGGCGATCTACCCCCTCGGCCTGTACTCGCTCGACTACGGCGATGTCGAGGAGATCCCCGAGGGTGAGACGGTCGCCGTCCCCAACGATGCCACCAACCAGGCCCGCGCCCTGGTGCTGCTGCAGTCCGCGGGACTCATCGAGCTGACCGACGGGGGCACCGCCTTCTCCGATCTCTCCGATATCGACACCGCCGCCTCGCGCGTCGAGGTGACCGCGCTGAATGCCGAGATCACCGCGACCTCGCTGCAGGACGTCGCCGCCGCCGTCATCAACAACGACTTCGTCGAGAACGCCGGCCTCAGCTTCGACGACGCGATCTACGAGGACAGCGCCGACGACCCGGATGCGCTGCCCTATGTCAACATCTTCGTCGCGCGCGCTGAGGACGAGGACAACGAGACCTACGCCAAGCTCGTCGAGATCTACCAGGACAGCCAGGACGTGCTCGACGGAGTCCAGGATGTCTCCGGCGGCACCGCGGAGTTCGTCAAGACCCCGGTCGACGAGCTCAAGTCGACCCTGGCCGATGCCGAGCAGGACGTTCGCGACAACCAGTAAGGTCGCCACGTGGCCCTCATCGAGTTGCGGGATGTCGCCAAGGCGTACCCGCCCAGGCGCCGAGGAGGTGACCCCGTCCATGCGGTGGACGGGGTCACCCTCGACGTGTCCGAAGGAGAGATCCTCGGCATCGTCGGATACTCCGGAGCCGGCAAGTCGACCCTCGCCCGGCTGATCAACGCCCTCGAGCCGGCCACGTCCGGCTCGGTGGTGGTCGCCGGACAGGACCTCACCACGCTTCGCGAGAGCGAGCTGCAGAAGGTCCGTCGCACGATCGGCATGATCTTCCAGCAGTTCAATCTCTTCCATTCCCGCACGGTCTGGGGCAATATCGCCTATCCGCTCAAGGTCGCGGGAGTTCCGGCCAGCGAGCAACAGGAGCGGATTTCCGAGCTGCTGCACTTCGTCGGTCTGGCCGACAAGGCGCACCAGTATCCCGAACAGCTGTCCGGTGGGCAGAAGCAGCGCGTCGGCGTCGCTCGCGCGCTGGCCTCCTCGCCGCGGATCCTGCTCGCCGACGAGGCCACGAGCGCGCTGGACCCGGAGACCACGCAGGGCGTCGTCGACCTGCTGCGCCGCGTCAACGCCGAGTTCGGCATCACCATCGTCGTCATCACGCACGAGATGGAGGTCGTGAAGAACCTCGCCGACCGGGTCGCGGTGATGGAGGACGGCAAGGTCGTCGAGTCCGGCACGACCTTCGACCTCTTCGCGCGTCCGGCGCACGAGGTCACCCGGCGCTTCGTCAACACGGTCGTCGACGACATGCCCTCGGCGATCGCCGTAGAGGAACTCCGCAAGCGGCATCCCGGCCGCCTGATCACGCTCTCCTTCCGCGAGGACTCCGCTTCCCAAGTCCAGGTCTTCGCGGCCTTCGGCGAGGCGGGTGTCGGCTTCGAGCTGGTGTACGGAGGGATGGAAGAGGTGCAGGGCAGGACCTTCGGCAATCTGACCGTGGAGCTCACCGGCGAGCGCGTCGATGAGGCGGTCCGCGTCGTCTCCAGCCTCGTCGACGTCAGGGAGGTGCGCTGATGGATCGCGTCTTCGAGCTCAGTGGTCTGCTCGGCACCGCCACGGTCGAGACGATCGTCCTGTCGGCGGTCGGCCTGACCATCGGAGGGATCTTCGGGCTCACCATCGGCACTGCCCTGTACGTGACCCGCAAGGGCGGTCTGATGGCCAATGCGCCGGTCAATGTCGTCCTGAACGTGATGGTCAATTTCTTCCGCCCGATCCCGTTCATCCTGCTGGCGATCGGTCTGCAGGGACTGGTCCGAGAGGTCTTCGGCACCGGTATCGGCAATACCGCTGCGATGCCGATCGTGGTGTTCGCGGCGACCTTCGGCATCGCCCGCATCGTCGAGCAGAACCTCGTCTCGGTGTCACCGGGTGTGCTGGAGGCGGCGCGGTCGATGGGCGCGAGCCGGCTGCGGGTGATCTTCACGGTGTTGCTGCCGGAGGCCTTCGGTCCGTTGATCCTCGGCTTCACCTTCGCCTTCATCGCGATCGTCGACATGATCGCGGTCGTCGGCGTGATCGGTGCGGGCGGTCTCGGCAACTTCGCCTTGCAGTACGGCTACCGCCAGTTCAACCCCTGGGTCACGTGGACGGCCATCCTCATCGTCATCGTGATCGTGCAGATCGGTCAGTTCGCCGGCAATGCGGCGGCCCGCAAGGTGCTCCGTCGCTGAGTTCGCTCAGTCGTCCCGTGACGTTTCTTATGCTTACCAGGTCGAGTCGCGGTCCGAGGCCCGGGCAGTTCTCCCGTGCGACGCCTCGCGCCCTCTCCGTGTGCTCGTGCGCGGTTCCTGGCGATGCCGGTCATCCACCGGCTCTTCGTGGAGTCTGGTCTGCTGGCGGGCGACCGATGCCGCCCTGCGAGCCCGCCGGGGGCGACAGCTCTACCTGGGGGTAACTTGTTGTTACACTCCCGGACATGAAGGATCTGGCCTATACGGCGAAGGTGGCTCACCGCATCGGCCTGCTCGGGCTCGGCAATCCGCTTCGGCTCGCGAGGGCCGGCATGCACCTGGTCAAGTGGGGGCCGGCGCTGCCGTCCGGCCTGAACGCCGCCGCCGCGCGCTTCCCCGAGCAGACCGCGATCATCGACGATGCCGGCGAGATCACTTACCGCGATCTCGTCGCGGAGGTCAATCGCGTCACCGCCGCGCTCAAGGAGCGCGGCCTCCAGCCGGGTGACTCCATCGCGATCCTGTCGCGCAATCACCGCTGGATGGTCATCGCCCTCGTGGCGATCATGCAGCTCGGCGGTCGCATCCTGCTGTTGAACACCATGGCGAGCCGCTCGCAGCTCTCAGATCTCGCCGAGCGCGAGGGCGCCGAGCTGATGATCGTCGACCAGGAGTTCCTCGACGTGCTCGCCGACGTCCCGCGGGAGAAGATCGTCCTCGGCTGGGCGGATGCCGACGCCCCCGCCGAGCTGACCACACTGAGCGATCTCGCTGACGGGCAGCCGGCCGATGGTCACCGCAAACCTGCCAAGCACGGCCAGATCGTCATCTTCACCTCCGGCACCACGGGTCTACCCAAGGGCGCGCGACGCGAGGAGCCCAAGGATCTCAAGCCGCTGCTCGCCTTCTTCGGATCCATCCCGTACCGCGCGAACTCCACGGTCGTGATCGCCGCACCGCTGTTCCACTCCTGGGGTCTGCTGAACTTCAGCTTCGGACTGACCACGGCGCCGACCTATGTCCTGCGCCGCAGGTTCGTGCCCGAGCAGGTCATCGAGGACATCGGTCGCTACCGCGCCAAGGTGCTCGTCGTCGTCCCACTCATGATGCAGCGGATGGTCGACGCCGATCCATCCGTCATCGAGCGCACGGATGTGTCCAGTCTCGAGATCACTGCCACCAGCGGCAGCGCCCTCGCCGGAGACCTCGCGCTGCACTTCATGGACACCTTCACCGACTCGATCTACAACTTCTACGGTGCCACCGAGACGGGCTGGGTCACCATCGCCTCGCCGAAGGACCTGCGCACGGCACCGGGCACCGCCGGCAGCATCCCGTGGCGGACCACCGTCAAGATCCTCGACACGGACGGCCACGAGGTGCCCCGGGGAGAGACCGGGGTCATCCACGTCGGCAACGACATGCCCTTCGGGGGTTATACCGACGGCAACACCAAGAGCTTCGCCGATGGACTCATGAACACCGGGGACCTGGGCTATTTCGACGAGAGCGGTCTGCTCTTCGTCGCCGGACGCGATGACGACATGATCATCTCCGGAGGCGAGAACGTCTTTCCCCGCGAGCTCGAGGATGCCCTCATCGAGCACGAGGCCGTGCGCGATGTCGTGGTGACGGGCGTGGACGATGAGAAGTGGGGCCAGAGACTCGTCGCCTTCGTGGTGCTCCACGACGGCTCCGAGGCCTCCGAACCCGATCTCATCGAGTACGCGCGGGTCCAGGTCGCCAAGTTCGCCGTCCCCAAGAAGATCGTGTTCCTCGATGAACTGCCGCGGAACCCCACCGGCAAGGTCATGAAGCGCGAACTGCCGACGGTCTAGGCATCGGCCGGGGTGAGCCTGCGTGCACGCGCTCGGGCGTGTCGATACGGTGTCTGCGTGGTGATCCGAGCGCTCGTCGACACATTGCTCGCGCGCCGGCAACGCCGCACGCGCGCCACCGCTGGCCTGCGCCTCGAGTATGCGCCGCGGCCCGACGGGAGGCCCGATCCTGGCGAGATCGTATGGACGTGGGTGCCCTATGAGGACGACCCCTCCCAAGGCAAGGACCGTCCCGTGCTCATCATCGGCCGTGACGGCGCGGACCGGCTCTACGGCCTCCAGCTCACCTCCAAGGACCACGATCGTGATGCGGCCCAGGAGGCCCGCTCAGGACGGCTTTGGGTCGACATCGGGACCGGCGAGTGGGACCGGCAGCGGCGCCCCAGCGAGGTCCGGATCAACCGGCTCCTCGAGATCGATCCGCACTCTGTCCGACGTGAAGGCGCCGTGCTGGACCGGGCACGCTTCGACACCGTGATCGCCGCCGCTCGACCGTATCTAGGGACATGAGCGAGCGAGCATGAGCGAGCGAATCATCGATGAGGTGCCGGCATGAGCATCATCGACACGATCGACGGGTTCCAACGCCGGCATCACGTCCTCGGCTTCCCGCTGGCGGTGATTTACAAGTTCTTCGACGACCAGGGACCATATCTCGCGGCGATCATCACCTACTACGCCTTCATCGCGATCTTCCCGGTGCTGCTCATCGCCACCTCGGTGCTCGGCTTCTTCCTGCAGAACGACCCGGAGCTGCAGCAGCAGCTGCTTGACACCGTGCTCGCGCAGTTCCCCATCGTCGGGGACCAGCTCGGCCGGCCGGACGGATTCTCCGGAAGCACCTCGGCGATCGTCGTCGGCGCGCTCGCGGCCACCTACGGTGTGATGGGACTCGGCCTGTCGGTGCAGAACGCCGGCAATGTGGCCTGGGCCGTGCCGCGCAACTCGCGCCCGAATCCCATCCTGCTGCGCCTGCGCTCGCTCATCATCATGGCGATCGCCGGTTCCGGCATCCTGATCGTCGCGATCGGGACCTCCCTCCTGCAGGATCCTGCCGCCATCGGGCTGGGCTCTGTCCCGGACCTCGGCATCCTCATCCGCCTCATCGGCTTCATCATGACGGCGGCGATGTTCATCGCGCTGTTCCTGATGATCAGCCTCGGCCGTGCGAGTTTCGGATCGGTGCTTCCCGGCGCCATCTTCTGCGCGCTGGCCTGGCAGGGCCTGCAGTACGGCGGCGATGTCTACGTCCGGCACATCATCGTCCGGGCGAGCGCGATGAACCAGACCTTCGCGCTGGTGCTCGGGCTCATCGCCTTCCTGTTCATCGCCGCGCTCATCGTCATCATCGGGCTGGAGGTCAATGTCGTGCTGCGCCGTCGGCTCTATCCCCGCGCCCTGCTGACTCCGTTCACCGACAATGTCCGGCTCGGCCCCGGTGACATCCGTGCCTACACCAGCTACGCGCGGATGCAGCGCCACAAGGGTTTCGAGAAGATCAGCGTGGAGTTCGTGGCGGACGAGGAGCCCGCGCGGGGTTCGGAGGGTCAGTCCGCCCACTAGACTTGGGATTCCTGGCCCGACACGAACGAAGGACGAGAAGGTATGCCGACCGGCAAGGTGAAGTGGTACGACGCCGACAAGGGATTCGGTTTCCTCAGCCGCGACGGTGGCGAGGACGTCTACGTGCGTGCCGATGCCCTCCCCGCGGGCGTGGAATCGCTGAAGTCGGGCACACGTGTCGAGTTCGGCATCGTCCAGGGCCGCCGCGGCGATCAAGCCCTGCAGGTGCGGCTGCTGGACCCGGTGACCTCGGTGCGACGCTCGCAGGCCCAGGCTCGGCGCAAGCCGCCGGAGGACATGGTCGTCATCGTCGAGGACCTCATCGGCCTGCTCGACAGCCTCGGCGAGGGTTATCGACACAATCGCCATCCCGAGGGCAAGCAGGCCAAGGTCACGGCGCAGCTGCTGCGACGCCTCGCCGACGAGCTCGACTGAAGCGGGCCCACCCGGCCTGGAGCCGGGCCGATCCATCAGGAAGAATCGAATGGTGAGCACCACGACGAGCGATATCGCGCGCAACGCCCTGGACGAGTCGGCCGCCGACGGCTCGGTGGGGGAGCACCTCGGCGCGATCAACGAGGGCGCCGGACTGGTCACCGAGCGCTTCACATGCACCTTGCCGGGCTACGTCGGCTGGTATTGGGCCGTCAGCCTCTCGACGGTGGAGGGTGAGACCCCCACCGTCAACGACATCGTGCTGCTGCCCGGCGATGATGCGATCGTGGCGCCGCCGTGGACCCCCTATCGTGACCGGATCCAGCCCGGCGACCTGAGCCCCGGCGATGTCCTGCCCCCCGAGGAGGACGACATCCGGCTCGCTCCGGCCTGGTTCGTCGGCGACGGGGACGGCGAGGGTGTCGTCGACCGGCACTTCGCCCGGGAGATCGGCCTCGGCCGGGAGTGGGTGCTGTCCCTGGAAGGCCGCGAGGAGGCCGCCGACCGGTGGTACGCCGGTGAACACGGTCCCGACACGGCGATGGCCAAGCAGGCGCCGGGCCGCTGCGGTTCGTGCGGATTCCTCATCAGCTTGAGCGGTGACCTGTCCGATCGATTCGGGGTGTGCGGCAACGGCACGGCCAATGCCGATGGACGTGTCGTGGCGTTGACCCACGGCTGCGGCGCGCACTCGGGTTCGCGACCCAAGCGCTCCAAGTCCGCCTCGACACTGCCGGACCCCGTCATCGACACGATCACGGTCGACGAGATCGAGGGCTTCTAACGCCTCACGACGGTCGGCCCCCGTGGACGAAGGATGTGATTTCAGGGTTGTCCATGCAGCCGCAGAGGCACATCCTTCGTGAGCCGCCGACGGAGGATGTGCTTCTGCGGTCGCTCCAGCAGCCCCGGAGGCACATCCTTCGTACGTAGCGGGCTGGCTGACGCTCCCGGTGAGTGACGTACCCCTGCACAGTTCGGGCGGTGGGCTACGAACCTCTCAGCCCCTCCCGAGACGTGCGTAGGTCACCGCCCCTCGGTCGACCCGATGGCGACCTTGAGCGGGTCTCGGCGGCGGTCACTTGCGGCGGCGGCCTCCGGCAGGCGGACGCTGACGGGCCGCGGCGAGCGCGTTACGCCTCCGGCGGCAGTACTCGATGCCGATCAGCCCGAGGCCGAATCCGGCGAGGGCGGCCCACAGCCACCACTGCGTCCCGTTCTCGCGCAAGGTGCCCCAGAAGGGGATGAGGGCGACCGCGGCGACGGCCCACAGAATGGTGCCCACGGTCATCGTCCGAACACCGTCGACGTCCATCGGCTGCACCTCGGCCACCCGATGCGTCGTCTTGCCGATCTCGATCTCGGTGATGTCCGGGTGCCCCAGGTCGTGGCGACGGGCGGCACGATCCGTGCCCGGCGCTGGATCACTCTGAGGGCTCACACCCCAACCCTACCCAGCGGTGGGGGATGATGGAGGCGATGAACCCACGTCGTCGCCGGATCCTGATTCCGGGATTGCTGATCGCGCTGCTCGTGGTGGCCGCGATCGCCTCGTTCACCGGTCGTGCCGAGGGCGCGGAGCAGCAGCCCGTCAGCCGGATGAGCGATCCGCGGATCACCGAGTCCAGCGGCCTGGCGATCAGCCGCGCGCACGACGATCTCGCCTACACCATCAACGACTCGGGCCACGATCCGCTGGTCTACGCCGTGCGGATCAGCACCGGCGAGACCGTCGGCGTCACCCGTCTCGACGCGGACGTGACCGACCCGGAGGCCCTCGCGCTCCACGACGGCACGCTCTGGATCGCCGATACCGGTGACAACACGGCCGTCCGTGACGAGATCGCCCTCCTGGCCCTGCCGGAGCCCGGCCCCGGAGACCGGACCGTCGCCCCCGACCGCTATCGCATCGCCCTCGACAGCCCCGCCGATATCGAGGCACTGCTGATCGACCGTGAGGGAGTGCCCCATCTGGTCACCAAGGTCATCGGCTCCGGGGTCGTCTATCGACTCGACGGCCTCTCCACGGCGAGCCCGGCGGCACCCACACGGCTCGATATCGCGGCCCCGCCCCTGGTCACGGATGCCGCCTTCGCCCCCGACGGCTCCTCGATCGTGTTGCTGACCTATCTAGGCGTGCACGTCCTGGACGCCGGCTCCTGGCAGACGCGTACGACACTGCCGCTCCCGCCGCTCGCCCAGGCCGAGACCATCGCCTACACCGACCCCTTCCATGTGCTGGTGGGCAGCGAGGGCGAGGACAGCCCGTTGTACCGGGTCGGCCTCCCGGTAGTGGCTCCCCGGGAGTTGGCCGCAGTTCCCGGACTCGGGCTCCTCGTCCTGCTGGTCGCGAGACTCGGCGACCAGGCGCGGTGAACCCCTACCTCGCCGTGTTGCTGGCGGCGGTCTGCTTCGGCACGACCGGGACGGCCCTGGCGCTCGGTCCCGAGGACGCGACCTCCTTCTCCGCGGGCGTGGCCCGCGTGGTTCTCGGCGGTGGGGTGCTCGGGCTCGTGGCCTGGGCGACCAGTCGTGGGACGCCCACCACCTGGTCACCGCGCTCGGTCGCACTCGTGGTGGTCGGTGCTGTCGGGGTACTGGCCTACCAGCCGGCTTTCTTTCTCGGAACGACGAGCAACGGCGTGGCGATCGGAACCGTCATCGCCCTCGGCAGTGCGCCGGTCATGACCGGCGCACTCGAGTGGATCCTCACCGCCCGACCACCCTCACGCGTCTGGTTCTCCGCCACGCTCATCGCCACGGCGGGAGTCGTGCTCCTGTCGGGAGTCTTCGATACCGGCGCCGGGGTCTCGCTGCTAGGGCTCGCGGGATCGCTCGGCGCGGGACTGAGCTATGCGGTCTACACACTGGCGGGCAAGGCGCTCATCGACAGAGGTCTCCCGCCCCGCGCCTCGATGGGTGCCGTCTTCGGTGCCGCCGCCGTCCTCGGGCTGCCGCTCCTGGTCTTCGCGCCGACGAGCTGGATCGCCTCGGGGGGTGGTGTCGCGACGGTCCTCTGGCTCGGCCTCGTCACCACGGTCATCGCCTATCTGCTGTTCGGCCACGGGCTCCAGTACCTGCGGGCGTCGACCGTCTCCACGTTGACCCTCGCCGAGCCCCTGACCGCGACCCTGCTCGGGCTCCTGGTGCTCCGCGAGTCGATGAACCTCTCCGCGGCCATCGGGCTCGCGGTCCTCGCTATCGGTATCGGCATCCTCGGACTCGGCGGACGCGCCGTGCAGCGCGACGAGCCGACCCCACGGTGAGCCACGAGCCGTCGACCGGGACAATGGTCCGGTTGCCGTCCTTCGCACCGTAGGAGAGCCATGACCGGCGTCCTGGACCGTTACTTCAAGATCTCCGAGCGCGGTTCGACGATCCCTCGCGAACTGCGCGGCGGTCTCGTCACGTTCCTGACGATGGCCTACATCGTGGTCCTCAACCCGATCATCCTCGGCGGTGTCGCCGACGCGGAGGGCAATTACCTCGGCGGCGACTCCGAGGGCGCCAATATGGCCGCCATCGCCGCCGCCACCGCTCTCATCGCCGGCCTCATGTCGATCATCATGGGGCTGGTCGCCAACTTCCCGCTCGCCCTCGCCGCCGGCCTCGGGCTCAATGCCTTCGTGGCCTATGCCGTCGCCACTCAGATGACCTGGGCCGATGCGATGGGCCTCGTGGTCATCGAGGGCATCATCATCCTGATCCTCGTGCTCACCGGCTTCCGTAAAGCCGTCTTCGACGCCGTGCCCCGGCAGATCAAGACCGCGATCGCGGTCGGTATCGGCCTATTCATCACGCTCGTCGGACTCGTGAACGCGGGCTTCGTCCGCACCACCGGGCAGGGATCGCCGCCGCTCGGGCTCGGTGTCGACGGCGTGCTGCACGGTTGGCCCGTGCTCGTCTTCTGCATCGGACTGGTCGTCATGATCGGTCTCTACGCCAATGGGGTGCGCGGTGCCATCCTCATCGGCATCGTCGTCACCACCGTGCTCGCCGGCATCGTGCAGGCCGTCACCGACACGCCCGGTTCGAACGGCGACCCGTTCAGCACCGGCTGGAACCTGAACGTCCCGGGCATCCCCGACTCGATCGCGGCCGTCCCGGATCTCTCGCTGCTCGGCGAGTTCAGCCTGCTGGGCTCCTTCGACAAGATCGGCGTCGTCGCGGTCATCCTGTTGATCTTCAGCCTTCTGCTCGCCGACTTCTTCGACACGATGGGCACCATGACGGCCGTCGGCGCGGAGGCCGGGTTGAACGACGAGGACGGCGCCCCGATCAACACGCAGCGCATCCTGGTGATCGATTCAATCGCCGCTGCCGCGGGCGGTGCCGCGAGCGTCTCGAGCAACACCTCCTATGTCGAGTCGACCGCCGGTGTCGGCGACGGTGCGCGCACCGGCCTGGCCAGTGTCACCACGGGCGTGCTGTTCCTGTTCTCGATGATCTTCACACCGCTCGTGGGAGCGATCCCCAATGAGGCGGCGGTCGCGGCACTCGTGCTCGTGGGCTTCCTGATGATGACCCAGGTCACAGGCATCGACTGGGACGATATCGAGATCGCGATCCCGGCCTTCCTGACGATCGTGCTGATGCCGTTCACGTACTCCATCACGGTCGGCATCGGCGCGGGCTTCCTCGCCTTCGTCTTCCTGAAGCTCGTGCGCGGCAAGTTCCGCGAGGTCCACGTGCTGATGTGGATCATCGCGATCCTGTTCCTCGCCTACTTCCTGCTCGGGCCCCTCGGCGATCTGCTCCTGTGACCGTTCCGGCGGCGCGATAGCGTGCTGACATGTTGATCGCACTGGGAGACAAGAAGCCGCAGGTGGCCGACTCGGCCTTCGTCGCACCGAATGCCACGCTGGCGGGATCGGTCACGGTCGAGGAGGGCGCCAGCGTCTGGTACGGCGCCGTGCTGCGCGCGGACAACGAGCCGATCACCATCGGACGCGACGCCAATGTGCAGGACAACTGCGCCTTCCACGTCGACAGCGGCAAGCCACTCACGCTCGGGGAGGGTGTCTCCGTCGGCCACGGGGCGATCATCCACGGTGCCACCGTCGGCGATTTCGTGCTGGTGGGCATGGGTTCGATCATCATGAACGGCGCGGTCATCGGCGAGGAGTCGCTCATCGCCGCCGGTGCCCTCGTGCCCGAGGGCATGGAGGTGCCCCCGCGTTCGCTCGTGATCGGCGCACCCGCCAAAGTGCGGCGGGAGCTGAGCGATGCGGAGGTGGAGCGACTCCACGTCAATGCTCGGATCTACACCGAGCACCGTGAGCTGCATCGCGAGGGCACGATCCTCGACTGACTGTCGACACCCGGCGGAGGTGCGCCGGCCTCGTCCTCCACGCAGCATGGGCCCATGGCCTCCGATACTCGACTGCGTCGCGGCATCACGCCGTGGCTGTTGTTCGTCTTCATCCTCGGCGACGTGCTCGGTGCCGGTGTCTATGCGCTGATGGGCGAGCTGGCCGCCGATGCCGGCGGCGTCATCTGGCTGCCGATCCTGATCGCCCTGGGGATGGCGCTGCTGACGGCCGCCTCCTATGCGGAGCTCGTCACCAAGTACCCGAAAGCGGGTGGGGCCGCGATCTTCGCGCAGCGCGCATTCGGCAACCGGCTGGTCTCGTTCCTCGTCGGCTACTGCATGCTCGCGGCGGGCGTGGTCAGCGTCGCCGGCCTGGCCGTGGCCTTCGCCGGCGACTATCTGGGCACCTTCGTCTCCGCCCCGGTAGCGGTCGCGGCGCCACTGTTCCTCGTCCTCGTGGCATTGCTCAATGCTCGCGGCATCAAGGAATCGGTGCGCTCCAATATGGCGATGACCGCCGTCGAGTTCAGCGGGCTCGTCCTGATCATCGTGCTCGTGGGTATCGCGGTCGGCCGTGGTGGGGGAGAGGTCTCGCGCGTCACCGAGTTCCCGGAGGGGGACGGCATGGTGGGTGCGGTGCTCGCAGCCGCCATCATCGCCTTCTACAGCTTCGTCGGCTTCGAGACCTCGGCCAATGTCGCCGAGGAGGTACAGGACGTCTCGCGGGTGTACCCCAAGGCCCTCTTCGGCGCCCTCGCGGTGACCGGGGCGGTTTACGTACTGGTCGCCCTCGCCTCGAGCACGATGCTGCCGGCCGAGGACCTGTCCGGTTCCAGCGGGCCGCTGCTGGAGGTGGTGCGGGCGACGGGGATCGGACTCCCGGCGTGGGTCTTCAGCCTGATCGCCCTCGTCGCCGTCGCCAACGGAGCCCTGTTGACGTCGATCATGAGCTCTCGCCTGACCTATGGCATGGCGGAGGAGGGACTCCTTCCCGCCCCCCTGGCGCGGGTGCTGCCGCACCGGCGCACCCCTTGGGTCGCGATCGTGGTGACCACCGCGATGTCGATGATCCTGGCAGCCTTCGGCACTCTGGCGACGCTGGCCGAGACGGTGGTCCTGTTCCTGTTGTTCGTGTTCATCTCGACGAATCTCGCCGTGCTCGTCCTGCGCAACGACTCGGTACCGCACGTCCACTTCCGCGTGCCCCGCGCGATCCCGGTGCTGGCGCTGATCAGCTGCGCGATACTGCTGACCCAGCAGACCTGGCAGGTGTGGCTGCTGGGTCTCGTGCTCGTCCTCGTCGGCGTCTGCGCGTACGCGCTCCAGCGAGCGGTCTCCTCTACCGGCGCTCGATGACGTAGTCGATGCAGCGGGTCAGCGCCGTGACGTCGTCGGGGTCGATGGCGGGGAACATCGCCACACGGAGCTGATTGCGATTCAGCCCGCGATAACCGGCCACGTCGACGATGCCGTTCTCGCGGAGCGCTGTCACGACATCGGACACCGGAATGTCATCGGAGAGGTCGACCGTTCCGACCACGAGCGAGCGCTCCGCCGGCTCGGGAACGAACGGCGTGGTGTGCTCGCCTGCCTCGGCCCAGGCATAGAGTCGGCGGCTCGACTCCCGTGTGCGCGCGACCGCCGCATCGAGGCCGCCCAGGCCGTTCAGCCACTGCACCTGCTGGTCGAGCAGGAACAGTGTGGCGATGGCGGGCGTGTTGTAGGTCTGGTTCTTGCGCGAGTTGTCGATGGCGACCGGCAGGTCGACGAAGCCCGGGATGTGGCGGCCCTCCGCCTTGATCCGCTCGGCCCGCTCGATCGCAGCCGGGCTCATGATCGCGATCCACAGGCCACCGTCGGAGGCGAAGGACTTCTGTGGGGCGAAGTAGTAGACATCGGTCTGCGCGATGTCGACGGGTAGACCCCCGGCCCCCGAGGTCGCGTCGACGACGACGAGCGCCTCCGGGTCGGCGCCATCGGGGCGCAGGACCGGGACCATGACACCGGTCGAGGTCTCATTGTGGGCCCACGCGTAGACATCGACCCCGGGCTGCGCCGTGAGCACCGGATGCGTGTGGGGCTCGGACTCGGCGATCACCGGGTCCTCGAGGAAGGGGGCCCGTGAGACGGCCGTGGCGAATTTGCGGGTGAACTCCCCGTGGACCAGGTGGAGGCTCCGGCGCTCGATGAGACCGAACATCGCCGCATCGAAGAAGGCGTGCGAGCCGCCCACCCCGAGCACCACCTCATATCCCTCGGGGAGGCTGAACAGGGAGCCGAGACCCTCGCGGATCCGGCCGACGAGGTCCTTCACCGGGGCGGCCCGATGCGAGGTCCCGAGCAGGGACGTGCCGGTGGCCGCGAGCGCCGCCAGGGCCTCCTCTCGGACTTTGGAGGGACCGGAGCCGAAGCGTCCGTCGGCGGGCAGGAGTTCGGCGGGAAGGGGCTCTGACATCGGCACCTCTCGGACTCTACCGCCGGTTCGCGGACCGGTCCTCGCACAGGGTGACCGGGACCTCACTGATCGTCGCTCGCGTGTGGTTCCGTACGATGCCGCCATGGCACCCGACTCCACGATCCGCCTGGCCGAGGGCGTGCACCACGACCTCGCCGAGTGGGAGAAGGCCACCGCGGCCGTGCTGCGCAAGAAGGGCATGCTCGCCGAGGAGGCCCCCGACTCCGATGTCTGGGACCTGCTCGCGACGCGCACGCTCGACGGCATCAGCGTCACCCCGCTCGGCACTCCCGCGCTCACCGATGATCTCCCCGACGCCGGTCTGCCCGGCCAGTCGCCGTTCACTCGCGGCGCAACGGCAGCCCGCACCGAGCTCGACGGCTGGGACGTGCGGGGATGGTTCATCGACCCGGACACCGATGCCGAGCAGGTGAGCGCCGAGCTGGAGAACGGTGCCAACTCGCTCTGGCTCACGGTGGGTCCCGAGGGCATCGATGTCGATCGCCTCCCTGCCCTACTGCAGCCGGTGTTCCTCGACCTCGCGCCGGTCGTGCTGGACGCGCCGACTGATCCGCGGGGTGCGGCTGCCGCGCTCCTGGAGGTCGTCGAGGACAAAGCGGTGCAGGCCCACGCCGGTACCAATCTGGGTGCGGACCCGCTGGGCGCCCTCGTGCGAGGACGCGGTGACACCGGACTCGAGGTCGTGATCGATCTGGCCCGGCTGGCCAAGGAACGCGGAGTGCGCGGTGCCCTGGTGGACGCCACCGCGGTCCACGAACTCGGTGCCTCCGATGTGCAGGAGCTCGCCTACGCCCTCTTCGCCGGCGTCACCTATCTGCGTGCTCTCACCGAGGCCGGGTTGAGCGCCAATGAGTCCGCGGAGCAGCTGGAGTTCCGGTTCGCCGCGACCGACGAGCAGTTCGCCACCATCGCCAAGTTCCGGGCCGCCCGGCGGCTGTGGGACCGGGTAGGCCAACTCAGCGAGGTCACCGAGCCGGCCCGCGCCCAGCGCCAGCACGCCGTCACCTCGCGGCCGATGATGTGCCGCTACGACTCCTACACCAATATGCTGCGCACGACCGTCGCCACCTTCGCGGCCGGCGTCGGCGGAGCGGACGCCGTGACCACCCTGCCCTTCGACGAGCCCCTCGGCCTGCCGACACCCTTCAGCCGCCGCATCGCGCGCAACACTTCCGCACTGCTCATCAGCGAGTCCCACGTGGCTGCGGTGACGGATCCCGCGGGCGGCTCCCACGCGGTCGAGAAGCTGACCGATGACATGGCCCGCGCCGCCTGGGAACTGTTCGGCGAGCTCGACGCGACCGAAGGTCCGGAGGCGGCGCTGGAGCTGTTGCGCTCGCGGATCGATGTCACGGTGAGCGAACGCGCGCGGTCGATCGCCCGCCGCAAGCGTCCGATCACCGGGGTCAGCGAGTTCCCCCATCTGACCGAGACGCTGCCCGACCGCGCTCCGTATCCGATCGCCCCGAGCGTCTTCCGATATGCGGGCGAGTACGAGGAGATGCGCGACGAGCCGGCCGAGCAGCCGGTCTTCCTCGCCACGATGGGCCCGATCGCCCAGCACACGGGCCGCGCGAGCTTCGTCATCAATCTGCTGGCCGCCGGCGGCATCCACCACGGCATCGCGGGTGCCACCGATGGCGTCGATGACGTCGTCTCGGCCTATCGCGAGGCCGGACAGCCGGCCGTCGTGTGCCTCGCCGGCACCGACAAGGCCTACGCTGAATGGGGCGCCGAGCTCATCGCTGCCCTGCGTCAGAACGGTGCCCGCCATGTCATCATCGCCGGCAAGAACGAGATCGGCGCTGATGACGCAGCGGCGATGGGCGTCGACGCCCTCGCCTTCCTTCGCCGCACCCGGGAGGTGCTCGCCCGATGACCATCCCCTCCAGCTTCTCCGGTCTGCCGTTCGACCCGGAGCAACCGCCGATGCCCGATGCTGATGCCTATGCCAGGGCCACCGACGGTGCGGAGCCGTGGACCGCGCCCGAGGGCATCGACGTCAAGCGTCTCTACACGCCCGAGGACCTCGCCGGAATCGACGCTCTCGACACGTACCCGGGTCTGACGCCCTTCCTGCGCGGCCCGTACCCGGCGATGTACACGACGCAGCCGTGGACGATCCGCCAGTACGCGGGCTTCTCGACCGCCGAAGAATCCAATGCGTTCTACCGCCGCAACCTCGCGGCCGGTCAGAAGGGCCTGTCGGTCGCCTTCGACCTCGCGACCCATCGGGGCTATGACTCGGACAACCCGCGCGTGGTCGGCGATGTCGGCATGGCGGGCGTCGCGATCGACTCGATCTATGACACGCGCAAGCTCTTCGAGGGCATCCCGCTGGACCAGATGAGCGTCTCGATGACCATGAACGGCGCGGTGCTGCCGGTCATGGCGCTCTACATCGTCGCCGCCGAGGAGCAGGGTGTCGCGCCCGAGCAGCTGGCCGGGACCATCCAGAACGACATTCTCAAAGAGTTCATGGTCCGCAACACCTATATCTACCCGCCGGCGCCGTCGATGCGGATCATCTCCGATATCTTCGCGTACACCGCGGCGAAGATGCCGCGGTTCAACTCGATCTCGATCTCCGGCTACCACATTCAGGAGGCCGGGGCGACCAACGACCTCGAGCTCGCGTACACGCTCGCCGACGGCGTCGAGTACATCCGCGCCGGGCTCGACGTGGGCCTCGACATCGACGCGTTCGCGCCGCGGCTCAGCTTCTTCTGGGCGATCGGCATGAACTTTTACATGGAGATCGCCAAGATGCGAGCGGCTCGCGCGCTGTGGGCCAAGCTCGTCGGCCAGTTCGAGCCGAAGAACGCCAAGAGTCTCAGCCTGCGCACGCACTCGCAGACCTCGGGCTGGAGCCTCACGGCCCAGGATGTCTTCAACAACGTCCAGCGCACCGCGATCGAGGCGATGGCGGCCACGCAAGGGCACACGCAGAGTCTGCACACGAACGCCCTCGACGAGGCGATCGCGCTGCCGACCGACTTCAGCGCCCGCATCGCCCGCAACACCCAGCTGCTCCTGCAGCAGGAGTCCGGCACCACGGACATCATCGATCCCTGGGGCGGCTCGTACTACGTCGAGCGGCTCACCCATGACCTCGCCGCCCGTGCCTGGGCCCACATCGAGGAGGTCGAGGCCGCTGGCGGCATGGCCAAGGCGATCGAGGAGGGCATCCCCAAGATGCGCGTCGAGGAGGCCGCAGCGCGCACGCAGGCCCGGATCGACTCCGGCCAGCAGGCGGTCATCGGCGTCAACACCTACCGTGTGCCCGACGACGAGCCGGTCGAGGTGCTCAAGGTCGACAACAAGTCGGTCCTCCAGCAGCAGCTCGCCAAGCTCGACCGACTGCGCGCCGAGCGCAACGAGGACGACGTGCGCCGCACCCTCGAGGCGCTCACCAACTCGGCCGAGCGGGGAGCGGGCCGCGACGGCTCGCTCGATGGCAATCTGCTGGCCCTCGCGGTCGACGCCGCACGCGCCAAGGCGACCGTCGGCGAGATTAGCGATGCGCTGGAGAAGGTCTACGGGCGCCACCAGGCCGTCATCCGTACCATCTCGGGTGTGTACCGCAGCGAGTCCGGAGGATCGGGTGACGTCCAGCGCGTGCTGGAGGCCACCGACGAGTTCGAGCAGGCCGAGGGTCGCCGTCCGCGGATCCTGGTCGCCAAGATGGGCCAGGACGGCCACGACCGCGGCCAGAAGGTCATCGTCTCGGCCTTCGCCGATATGGGCTTCGATGTCGACGTGGGCCCGCTGTTCTCGACCCCCGAGGAGGTCGCGCAGCAGGCGGTCGACGCGGACGTGCACATCGTCGGCGTCTCGTCGCTGGCGGCCGGGCACCTGACCCTGCTGCCGGCGTTGAAGTCTGCGCTTGCTGATCTCGGGCGTGAGGACATCATGGTCGTCATCGGCGGTGTCATCCCGCCCGATGACGTTCCGGCGCTACGCGAGATGGGGGCGGCCGAGGTATTCCTCCCAGGCACGGTCATCGCCGAGTCGGCGCTGTCGCTGCTGGACAAGCTCCGCACCCAGCCGCAGGACTGAGGCGCCCGGTCGGTCAGGGCGAGGAACGGCGTCCCAGACGCCCGACCGTGTCCGCGAACTTCTGGCGGAGGGCATCGAATCCGGTCAGCGGCTCGGCGGCCACGCGCTTGTTGGTGCCCTCGCGGTTGTCGCCCTTCTCGAGGATCACCAGGTTGTGGAAGCAGTGGATGCCCCTGATCGTCAGGTCGGTGGGTGTCGGACGGTAGTGCCGGTCGAGGTACTCCTCGTGGTTGAGGCCGTCGACGAGGTCCTTGATCAGGGCCATCGTGGTGGTGGGATCGTGGCGGTCGCGGCTGCCTCCCCACGCGGGCCAGTAGGACGTCTGGGTGTCCTCGATCGCGTAGAGGCCATCGAGGGGGAGTCGCTCGAAGAGCAGTGCGAAGGTCTCGCGGATGTGCTCTGGGCGATGGCTGCCATCGTCGATGACGACCTTGATATCGGGGAAGTCGGCGAAGATCCGGTCCAGCACCTCGGGGTCGACCTGGCTGCCTTGGTAGACGTGGATGCGGTCGCCGGCGACGAAGGACTTGTCCTCGATATCGAGGCCGATGATCTGAGCCCGGGGAAAGAAGTCGCGCCACATGCGCAGGGAGGCGCCGCCCTCACCGGTGCGGGCGTAGCCGCCGATGCCGATCTCGAGCAGCGTGAAGGTCTCCTCGCGCAGGTGCTCCAGGAAGCGTTCGTAGTGCGGGGTGTAGCGATGCAGGCCCCATTTGTCCGTGCCGTGGGTCGTGGCCAGCTCGGTCAGGCTCGGCCTCGGTTCGGATGCGCGCATGACGACACCCTAGATGGACCGGCCCAAGCGCGCCGGGAAGTCAGCCGGCATCGGGGCTGGTCATTCTAGGATCGGGGCTGGTCATTCTAGGGGAGGGCGCGTCGGGCGATCGCCTGGACATCGCGGTCGAGGGCGTCGATCTTGGCGTTGATCCGGGTCTCCATCGAACCCATGTCGGACCGCAGACCACCGACCTCGGCGCGGATGACCCTGGTCATCATCGTGCCGAAGAGCGTGAGCGTGCCGAAGAACGTCGCGATGAAGGTGGCGATCAACGTCCAGGTCTGGGCTTCGGTCATGGGGGCTCCTCGGTTCCATTGTGGCTGACCTGACGAACTCTGCCAATGGGACGTCGATCCGGGAAGGCGCTCCGGTCGCCGCCTGTGGACAATGACCCGCCTAGACTCGGGCACGTGGTCGACATCGCTGCTCTTGCCGAAGGTGTCCGCTCCGGTCAACGAGGGGCGGTGGCCCGGGCGATCACCCTGGTCGAGTCGCGGCGTGCCGACCATCGCGCCGCGGCACGCGAGCTGTTGACCGAACTCGCGCCGGAGGCCGGGGGAGCCGTCCGCGTCGGGATCTCCGGCGTGCCGGGCGTGGGCAAGTCCACCTTCATCGAGGCGCTCGGCCGTCACCTGACCGGACGCGATCTCAAGGTCGGGGTGCTGGCGGTCGATCCGTCCAGTGTCCGTACGGGTGGCTCGGTGCTCGGCGACAAGACTCGGATGGCTTCGCTCGCCACGGACCCGAAGGCCTATATTCGTCCATCGCCCAGCGCCGGCACGCTGGGCGGCGTCGCACGGGCGACGAGTCAGGCGATGACGATCCTCGAGGTCGCCGGCTATGACGTGGTCCTGGTCGAGACGGTCGGTGTCGGTCAGTCCGAGATCACCGTGGCGGGGATGGTCGACACCTTCCTCTTCCTCACCATCGCCCGCACCGGGGATCAGCTCCAGGGCATCAAGAAGGGCATCTTGGAGATCGCCGATGTCATCGCGGTCAACAAGGCGGACGGGGAGCGGGCCAAAGAGGCCGAGGCGACCGCCCGTGAGCTCGCAGGCGCACTGCGGCTCGTCTACGCGGGCACGAAGGGGTGGGTGCCGCCGGTGCTCACCTGCTCGGCCCTGGAGATGACCGGTATCGACACCGTCTGGAGCCGCATCATCCGGCACCGCGAGTTCATGGGGCCGAAGGGGCTGGGCGAGAAGCGCGCGCAGCAGCAGCTGGACTTCACGTGGGCCCTCGTCCGCGACGAGATCGACCAGCGCCTGCGCACCGATGAGAATGTCGCGGCCGTCCGCGAGTCCCTGCGCGAGCGGGTGTTGGCGGGGGAGCTGCCCGCCGTCGCCGCGGCCGACGAGATCCTGCGTGCTTACGACAGCCGAGCGTGATGGACTGAGGCATGGACCGCTCATCGCGACCGTGCCTCCTGAGGGCGTCGTTCTGTGCGTTGGCGCTCGGGCTCGTCCTGCTCGGCGGGTGCACCGGATCGGGCACCGACGACACCCCCTCGCCGAGCGAGCAGACCACCGCCTCGTCCGAGCCCACCACGCCGGACCCGCCTCCCGAGGTCGACACGGAGCGCGTCCTGGCCGATATCGGCCATCTCGCCGAGACGATCGGCCCACGGCACGGCACTTCGGAGGCCTATGCGGAGGCTGCCGCCTGGGTGGAGGGGCGGCTGACCGGGCTCGGCTACGAGGTAACGCGTCAGCAGGTCGACGCCCCCGCGGGTATCACCTGGGGCGTCGACGTCCCCGCCGGGGACTCGCCCAATGTCATCGCCACCCGCCCGGGCGCGCCCGCGACCGACCCGCACGTGGTGGTCGGAGCCCATCTCGACACCATTCCCGTCGCGCCGGGTGCTGAGGACAATGCCTCGGGGGTGGCGGTCATGCTCGAGCTGGCGCGCATCGTCGCCGAGTCCGAGGTGCCGGTGCGCTTCGTGGCCTTCGGCGCCGAGGAGCCGCGCGGTCCCGGGGACTCCCTGCATCACTTCGGGTCGCAACAGTACGTGGCGGCACTCGCCGACGACGAGCGCACGGCGATCACGGCGATGGTCGCGCTCGACCGGGTCGGCGTGCCCGGCCCGGAGGTGCCGATCTGCTCAGGCGACTCCCCGAACGGCACCACCGCGGTTCGTGACCAGCTGGCGACCATCGCGACGGCCGGGGGAGTGCCCCATACGGTGTGCGGGGGCAATACGACGAGCGATCACTGGTCCTTCGACAAAGCGGGGATTCCCGCCGCGCGGCTTGGATCCATCCCCTATGCGGGTTATCACTCGCCCCAGGACACCGTGGGTGTGGTGGACCCGGCGCAGACCGGACGGGTGGCGACCATCGCGCGCGGGTGGCTGTTGGAGAACTCAGCGTCACCGTAGGCCCGCGTCATAGGGAGGGCCGCTTGCTTGGCGGGCGAGCTCGAGGATCGACGCCGCCCGCTCACCGTCGACGGGGCGCGGGGTGAAGGCTTCGTCGATGACATAGGGCAGCGGTCGCACATCCAGGACCTGTTCGGCGGTGGCGACGATCTCCACGAGGACGCCTTCCTGGGTCTCCCGCATGAAGTCCATGTCGAACACCAGATTGCCGATCGAGTGCACGACGGTGGCCTCACCGTGCTGCTCCCAGCCCTGTACCCAGTGCGGATGCCCGCCGACCACCACATCCGCGCCGGCATCGGTGAATGCCCGGGCCATCTCATGTTGGCTCTGCTCGGGCACGTTGGTGTACTGCGTGCCCCAGTGCGGCACGACGACGGTCAGGTCCACCTGGCCGGCGAGGTCAGAGATGTCCGCCGCGGCTCGTTCGAGGGCGGCACCGTCGATCCGCGGCCCGGTGCGGGGAGGGGCGTCGATCCGGTTGGTACCGGGCGTGTTCTCCGCCGCAGCTGGCGTCTCGCCGATCGAGTCAGTGGCATAGAAACCCACGCTGATACCGGCGGCGTCGACGATCACCGGCTCACGGGCGGCGGCGAGCCCCTCACCGGCGCCGACGGTAGCGAACCCCGCCTCGCGCAGCAGACGGAAGGTCGTGAGCATGGGCTCCGTCCCGTAGTCGCCGAGGTGGTTGTTGGCGAGCCCGACCACATCGACCCCGGTGGACCGCAGTCCATCCAGCACGCCGGGGTCGGCTCCGAAGGAGTCCGTGCCCTGCTGCGGCGGGCCATCGGTCGAGAGTGTCGACTCGAGGTTGATGAAGGTGGCGTCCGCCGCCGCCAGCAGGTCGCCGACCCCGGCCCACGCCGCGGCCAGATCACCCTGGGCGGCGAGAGCGTCACCGACCCGCCGACCCAGCATCACATCGCCACCGATCATCACGCTGGCGCTCGGTTGCTGGTCTCGCTCGCCATCCGCGGCGATCGGGTAGCCGTCGTCGCGGAGCGGGTCATGACCGTCGATGCGCGCGAGGTCGACGGTCGGCCGCACCCGGTCGGCGGGCACGAGGGCGACTGTGGAGGGATCGCCGACGACCTCGTCGAGCGCGGCATCGGCGGTCTCGGCCCGTTCCCCGCCCACGCCATCGACCTCCGCGTGCAGGAGACGCAGTGGCTGGTCGTCGCCCCCGAGCTCCACCCAGGAGGTCACGTCACCGGCTACGAGGCGCCGCGCAGTCTCTTCATCGAGGTCGACGCTGGGCCGAGCGAGCGAGACCGCGATCGCCAGATCGACCGAGGGCGTCGGCGGCGGTGGAAGGGTCGAGTCGTCATCCTCCGAGAGGCACGCGGTGAGCGAAGCGGCGAGGACGAGGGCGGTGAGGAGCACTGCTGGGGGCCGCGGTCTCATCCATCGAGGCTAAGAGATTCCGCCAGCAGGCACCATCTGCTGCGCGCCACCCCGTGGGCGCTCCGCGGCGTTGGCGTCGCTCGCAAGACGACTCCGGGTATGGCTTCGCTCCGCCGCCTTGCGGAGCATCCCACGGATGCGCCGCTCGCGACGACGCTGCCTACTGGCGCAACCTCTTACGAGCCGCGTCTCGGTATGCGATCACTTCACAGGGGTACTAGTCACAAAGGACTAGACGAGCTACTCTGGTGCACAGAACAGCAGGAAGGCCCGGCCATCTCGGGGGGATGGCCGGGCCTTCGCTGTGTCAGGAGCTGCTCAGGCGGTCGCCCAGGCGGGATTCCAGCCCTCGACCTCGTCGGCGCGACGCTCCGCCGGGCCCGTGTAGACCGACGACGGGCGGATCAGCCGGCCGGTGCGCTTCTGCTCCAGGATGTGCGCACTCCAGCCCGCGGTACGGGCCGAGGTGAACATCGCGGTGAACATATGCGGCGGGATCTGCGCGAAGTCGAGCACGATCGCGGCCCAGAACTCGACATTGGTCTCCAGTACCCGGTCCGGGCGACGCTCGCGTAGCTCGGCCAAAGCGGCCTGTTCGAGGGCCTCGGCCACCTCGGCGCGCGGGGCGTTCAACTCCTTGGCGGTCCGGCGCAGCGTGCGAGCGCGCGGGTCCTCGGCCCGGTAAACGCGGTGGCCGAAGCCCATCAACCGCTCGCCGCCGTCCAGCAGGCGCTTGACGTAGGCGCGGGCATCGCCGGTCTTCTCGACCTCCTCGATCATGCCGAGAACGCGTGACGGGGCGCCGCCGTGCAAAGGGCCGGACATCGCGCCCACGGCTCCCGACAGGGCCGCCGCAGCGTCCGCGCCGGTCGAGGCGATGACGCGGGCGGTGAACGTGGAGGCATTCATGCCGTGCTCGGCGGCCGACACCCAGTACGCGTCGATCGCCTTGGCGTGGTCCGGATTCACCTCACCGCGCCAGCGAGTCAGGAAGCGCTCGGTGATCGTGTCACACTCGTCGATCTGCGCTTGCGGCACCATCGGCTGGCCGACACCGCGCGCGGCCTGAGCGACATAGGAGAGCACCATCACCGCGGTGCGGGCGAGGTCCGCCCGGGCCTGCTCGTCGCTGATGTCGTAGAGCTGTCCCATGCCCCACTGGGGCGCGGTCAGAGCGATCGCGCTCTGGACATCGGCACGGATATCGCCAGAGTGCACGGGGATCGGGAAAGGTTCCGCGGGCGGGAGGCCGGGCTCGTAGGCACCGTCGACGAGGAGTCCCCAGATCTTCTCGAAGGGCACGCGGCCGACGAGGTCATCGATATCGACGCCGCGATACCGAAGCGCCGATCCTTCCTTGTCGGGCTCCGCGATCTCGCTCTCGAACGCGATGACGCCCTCTAGCCCGTGATGCACTTCAGTCATGCCTGCATTGTGCCTTGCCCTCGTTACGGTGTGGGCATGGACTCCGCTGACTTCACCGCGCTGCGGCACGAGTACGAGGCCGCCGGGCTGAGCGAGCAGGATGCCGGCGACGACCCGATCGCCCTGTTCGAGCGGTGGCTCGAGGATGCTATCGGAGCCGGCCTCGACGAGCCGAATGCGATGGTCGTCGCCACCGCGACCCCGGACGGGTCGCCCTCGGTCCGCACGGTGCTGCTCAAGCAACTCGATGAACGAGGGCTGGTGTTCTTCACGAGCTACGCCTCTCGCAAGGGACGGGAGATCGCAGCCAATCCCCGCGCCGCGGTCGTGATGCCCTGGCACCCGCTTCAGCGACAGATCCGTGTCGAGGGACCGGTCGAGCGGGTCGACCCCGCGGACTCCGATGCCTACTTCGCCACCCGGCCACTCGGCAGCCGGATCGCGGCGATCGCCTCACCCCAGTCCGAGCCCGTCTCCGGTCGCGACGAGCTCGACCGCCGCTACGCACAGGTGGAGCGATCCGGGGGAGAAATCGAGCGTCCCGAGTCGTGGGGCGGCTATCGGATCGGCTGGGAGACGGTGGAGTTCTGGCAAGGCCGACGCAACCGATTCCACGACCGTCTGCGGTTCCGTCGCGAGGGCGGTCGCTGGACGAGGGACCGCCTGGCACCCTGAGCCCTGCGTGGCAAGATCGACCGGGTGTCCGCTCGCTCGGTCCTGCCCGACCTCACGCCGCTTCGTGTGTCACCGGCGTACCGCCGACTCTGGACCGGGCAGACGATCTCGGCCTTCGGCCAGCAGATGGCCCTCGTGGCGATCTCCTTCGAGGCGTACCACCTGACCGGCGAGTCCTTCGCCGTCGGGCTGATCGGACTCTTCGGCCTGCTGCCTCTGGTTCTCGGGGGACTCTACGGCGGCACGCTCGTCGACGCCTTCGATCGCCGGAAGGTGGCCCTTGTCTCGGCCCTCGGCCTGTGGGCGTGTTCGCTCGCCCTCGTGGTGCACGTGCTGGCCGGCTGGGAGCGGGTGGAGGTGCTCTACGCGATCGTCGCGGTGCAGTCGGCGATGTTCGCGGTCAACAATCCGGCTCGGGCCGCGATGCTCCCGCGCTTGTTGCCCATGAAGGTCCTGCCCGCCGCCAATGCCCTCGGCATGGCCTCCTTCACGCTGAGCTTCACGGTGGGCTCCCTGCTCGGCGGCAGTCTGATCGCGACCGGCGGGGTCCGGGCTGTCTACATCGTCGACGCGGTGCTGTTCACCGCCGCGATCTACTCGATCGTGAGACTGCCCTCGCTGCCTCCGGGGGAGCGCGCCCCGGTGCCCGGATTCCGTTCGGTACTCGACGGACTCGGATTCCTGCGCCAGGCACCGAACCTGCGGACCTCCTTCGTACTGGACATGTGCGCGATGGTGCTCGCGCAGCCTCGTGCCACTTTCCCGGCGCTGGCCGCGACGGTCTACCTCGCGGGCGGCAAGGGGACAGACGGTGCGTGGGTGCTGGGTCTGCTCCAGGCCGCTCCCGCGATCGGATCCTTCCTGGCCTTCTGCGTCTCAGGATGGATCAGCCGGGTGCATCGGCATGGCATCGCCATCGTCGTCGCGGTCCTGGCCTATGGAATCGCCGTGGCACTCGCTGGCATGTCCGCCATCGGTCTACCGGGTGCGCTGTGGCTCGGCGTCACCCTGCTCGCGCTCTCCGGTTCGGCCGACATGATCAGCTCCGCCTATCGGTCGACGATGCTGCAGACGGCGGCGCCCGATGAGATGCGCGGACGGATGCAGGGCGTGTTCACGGTCGTCGTCGCTGGCGGTCCGCGGCTCGGCGACTTCCTGATGGGCTCGCTCGCGAGTGTCTTCGGGGAGGGGCAGGCGATGATGATCGGCGGCGTGCTGTGCGTGGCGGGCGTGGGACTCGCAGTGGTCAGTGCCCGTCGATTCCTCGCCTACGACGCCCGGCACCCGATGCCGTGATGGGTGCTGCATTCGCTCGATTTTGTGAACGCCTTCACCAACTCGTAGACTGTCGAGGCGCCTTCTGACCGGCCTTCCACTGGTCGCATCGAGTCGATCGGCGCAGGAGTACCGTGACCATTCTTCCGCGTAGATCCCGGCTGACGGGTGCCTCGAGCAGCGACCGAGGCCTCCCCAACGCTACCGTCGCCCGGTTACCGCTGTACCTGCGGGCATTGACCCAGCTGCGATCCCAGGGTTCACAGACCTGTTCGTCCGATCAGCTCGCCGAGTCCACCGGCGTCTCCTCGGCGAATGTCCGCAAGGACCTCTCGCATCTGGGATCGCACGGCACGCGCGGGGTCGGCTACGACGTCGACCACCTGCGCGCCGAGATCGCCCAGGCCATCGGCCAGACCCAGGACTGGAATGTCGTCCTTGTCGGTGCCGGCAACCTGGGTACCGCCCTCGCGGCCTACCCTGGCTTCACCTCGCGCGGCAGCCGCATCGTCGCGGTGGTCGACGCCGACCCGGCACGGGTCGGCGAGCAGGTCGGGGATCTGGCCATCGAGTCGATCGATCACCTCGAGACGATCATCACCGAGCGTGCGGTGTCGATCGCCATCGTCGCCACGCCGGGACAGGCCGCCCAGACCGTCGCCGACCAGCTCGTCGGTGCCGGTGTCACCAGCATCCTCAATCTCGCCCCCGTGGCCTTGCGGGTTCCCGAGGGCGTCGACGTCCGCCAGGTCGACGTCGCCGCCGAACTGCAGATCCTCGCTTATCACGAACAGCGCAAGGGTCACCCGCGCGAGGAAGCGGAGGTATCCCGATGAGCGTGTTGGTCGTGGGGATGTCCCACAAGTCGGCGCCGGTGGACCTGTTGGAGCGGGTCGCCCTCGACACCGACTCCTCTGTCAAGCTGTCGCATCGCGTGCTCGAGAACGACTACGTGAGCGAGTCCGCGATCATCTCGACCTGCAACCGGGTCGAGGTCTACGTCGAGGCCGAGCGCTTCCACGGTGCCGTCGACGAGGTCTCGCGGCTGCTGGCCGAGCACTCGGGGCTGACCCGCGAGGAACTGGTCCGCCACGTCTACGTGCACTACGACGAGGCCGCCGTGGCGCACCTCTTCGGGGTGGCGTCCGGTATGGACTCGATGATCCTCGGTGAGAGCCAGATCCTCGGTCAGGTGCGCGACGCCCTCTCGTGCGGGCAGGCCGAGTCCACGGTCGGCTCCGCCCTCAACACGCTCTTCCAGCAGGCCCTGCGCATCGGCAAGCGAGGTCATGCCGAGACCGGTATCGACCGGCTCGCCCCCTCGATCGTCACGGCCGGTTTCGATGCGGCAGGCGATATCGTCACGGCGCCCTCCTCGCGGATCCTCGTCGCGGGTGCCGGCACGATGGCCAGCCTCGCGGTACGCACGCTCGTCGAGCGGGGTGTGGAGCCGCAGCGCATCTGGGTCGCCAACCGCACCTTCCAGCGGGCCTTCGAGCTCGTGGCCGCCTACGGTGTCAGCGCGGTGCGCTGGGAGGCGCTCGATGTCGAGCTCTCCGCCGCCGATGTGCTCATCACCTGCACCGGAGCCGCCGGGACGGTCTTCGGCCGCGACCGCATCGCCGCCGCGGCCGAAGACCGCCCGATGAGCGTCATCGACCTCGCCTTGCCGCGCGATGTCGCGAGTGACGTGCGTTCGCTGCCCACGGTCGAGGTCGTCGACCTGGAGGTCCTCGCCAACCACGCGGCCAATGCCGAGCTCGCCGACGACGTCCGCCAGGTGCAGGGCATCGTCGCCGATGAGGTCCGCAGCTTCCTGGCCGCCAAGAACGCCTCCAAGGTGACGCCTACGGTCGTCGCCCTCCGGAGCATGGCCACGGAGGTCGTCGCGGCCGAGACCGAGCGCGTGCTGGCGAGACTCGGGGAGGATGTCGACGACGACACCCGCCGCGAGGTCGGCCAGGCGCTGCGCCGGGTCGCCGAGAAGCTCATCCACGCCCCGACCGTGCGCGTCAAGGAGCTGGTCGACGGACCCGAAGGCCTCACCTATGCCGATGCGCTCGCCGACCTCTTCGCGCTCGACCAGACCACCGTCCGAGCGGTGACTGCGGTGGGAGGTGAGTCCTCATGACCACCCTGCGTCTGGGCACCCGCGGCAGTCACCTGGCCGTGACCCAGTCCTCGCACATCGCCGATCGGCTGCGCGCCGAGACCGGCGCAGAGGTCGAGCTGGTGACGATCAGCACGCTGGGCGACCGCTCCAGCGCCCCGCTCAGCGCCTTCGGCGGCCAGGGCGTCTTCGTCGCCGCCGTGCGCGATGCGCTGGCCTCCGGCGAGGTCGATCTCGCGGTGCACTCGCTCAAGGACATCCCGACCTACGCCGATCCCCGCCTCACGCTCGCGGCGATCCCGCTGCGGGAGGACCCGCGCGACGCCCTCGTGGCCCGCGACGGGCTGACCCTCGCCGAACTCCCGGCCGGATCGCTCGTGGGCACCGGGTCACCGCGCCGGGTGAGCCAGCTCAATGCCCTGGGACTCGGGCTGCAGACCACCGGCCTGCGCGGCAATGTCGACACCCGTATCGGCAAGGTGACATCGGGGGAGCTCGCCGGCGTGGTGCTCGCCCGGGCCGGGCTCGCACGCCTCGGCCGCACCGACGAGATCACCGAGTCCCTCGACCCGATCCAGATGCTTCCGGCTCCCGGACAAGGCGCGCTCGCCTGTGAGTGCCGTGCCGACGATGCCGACACCCATCGCCTTCTCAGCGTTCTCGACGACCCGGGCACCCGGGCCGCCGTCGCCGCTGAGCGCAGCCTCCTCGCCACCTTGGAGGCAGGCTGCAGCGCTCCGGTCGGAGCGCTCGCCGAGATCGTCAACGAAGGTGAGGAGCTGTGGCTCCGCGCTGTCGTCGGCGATATCTCGGGATCCCCATCCATCCGCCTGTCCGCCAGCGGGCCTCCCTCCGAGGCCGTGGCGATCGGCGAACGTCTCGCTGCCGAGATGCTCGCCCAGGGCGCCGACCGACTGGTCCAGGCCAGTACCCCAGCCCCATGACCGCCCGGCAGACCACGACTCCACAGTCAAGAAAAGGGAAGACCTTGACCACCACCACCGCCATGGAAGCGCCCGTGACGCCCGTATCGACCACCCCGGCCCTCGGACAGGTCAGCTTCGTCGGAGCCGGACCGGGTGATGCCAGCCTCCTGACGGTGCGGGCCACCGAGCTGCTCGCGACGGCCGATGTCGTCATCACCGAGACGCCCGAGCAGGCCCTGCTCGTCACCACCGACGCCGAGATCATCGACGCGGGCCGCGACAACGACGGCAATGAGCTGACCGCCGCGGCGCGCTCGAAGCTCGTCGTCAAGCACGCCAAGGCTGGCAAGCACGTCGTCCGGCTGATGGTGGGTGACCCGTTCACCTACGCCACCGGTCCGGAGGAGGCGCTCGCCTGCCACAAGGCCGGAATCGGCTTCGAGATCGTGCCGGGGGTCTCCTCGGTCTCGGCCGTTCCCGCCTACGCGGGCGTGCCGCTGACCAGCAAGCAGCACCGCGAGTACACCGTGGTGAGCGTCGGCGACGCGACCATCGACTGGAGTGAGCACGCCGAGGACGACACCCTGGTGCTGTTGTCGGCCGTGGCGCGGATCGGCGAGGTCGCCAAGGCGCTCATCGCCGCCGGGCGCCCCGAGACCACACCCGTGGCGATGACCCGCGTCGGCACCACCACCGAGCAGACCACCGTGGTGTCCACGCTCAAGACGATCGCGGCCGATGCCAAGGCCGCCAAGATGACCTCACCGGCGATCACCGTCGTGGGCGATATCGTCGGCATGCGCGAGGCGCTCTCTTGGTTCGAGACCAAGCCGCTGTACGGCTGGCGCATCCTGGTCCCGCGCACCAAGGAGCAGTCCGCGGGACTGGCCCAGCGGCTCCGCGGATTCGGCGCGGTCTCCGAGGAGGTCCCGACGATCTCGGTCGAGCCGCCGCGCAACCCCCAGCAAATGGACAAGGCCGTGCGCGGCCTCGTCGAGGGGCGTTACGAGTGGATCGCGTTCACCAGCGTCAACGCGGTGAAGGCGGTGCGCGAGAAGTTCGACGAGTACGGACTCGATGCCCGCGCCTTCTCCGGACTCAAGATCGCCGCGGTGGGGGAGAAGACCGCCGAGGCCATCGCGCAGTGGGGCATCCGTGCCGATCTCATCCCGAGTGGCGAGCAGTCGGCGCGGGGCCTGCTCGAGGACTGGCCGCCTTATGACGATCTCCTCGATCCGATCAACCGGGTCTTCCTGCCGCGGGCCGATATCGCGACCGAGACCCTGGTCGCCGGTCTCATCGACCTCGGCTGGGAGGTCGATGATGTCACGGCCTACCGCACCGTCCGGGCGGCCCCGCCGCCGGCACCCACCCGAGAGGCGATCAAGTCGGGCAAGTTCGATGCCGTGATGTTCACGTCGAGCTCGACCGTTCGCAATCTCGTCGGGATCGCCGGCAAGCCGCATCAGTCGACGATCATCGCCTGTATCGGCCCGGCCACCGCCAAGACGGCCGAGGAGCACGGTCTGCGAGTCGACGTCCTCGCTGAGAAGCCCTCGGTCGAGGTATTGGCCGATGCCCTCGCCGAGTTCGGTGCCCAGCGACGCGACGCCTTCATCGAGGCCGGTGAGCCGGTGACCAAGCCGTCGCAGCGCACCAAGCGACGCAAGAGCTGATGTTCCCCACGGATCGACCGCGCCGGCTGCGCAGCTCGGCGGCGGTGCGGGCGCTCGTGCGCGAGACCCGGGTCGACGCATCGCAGCTGGTGCTGCCGATGTTCGTCGCCGAAGGGCTCGACGCGCCGCGCCCCATCGCCAGCATGCCCGGCGTCGTGCAGCACACGCGCGACTCCGCCAAGGCCGCCTATGCGGAGGCCGCGGAGCTCGGCCTCGGCGGTGTCATGCTGTTCGGGGTCCCCGAGCACAAGGACGCCGTCGGCTCGGGTGCGGTCGATCCGGGAGGGATCCTCAACCTCGCCATCGCCGATGCGCGTGCGGAGGTCGGCGATGCGACTCTCGTGATGGCCGATCTGTGCCTGGACGAGTTCACCGACCACGGCCACTGCGGTGTGCTGGACGCGCGGGGGCGCGTCGACAATGACGCCACGCTCGAGATCTACGCACGGATGGGTGTCGTGCAGGCTGAGGCGGGCGCGCACGTCGTGGGTCCCAGCGGAATGATGGACGGACAGGTCGCGGCGATCCGCGAGGCGCTCGATACTGCCGGACAGGTGGACACCGTCATCCTCGCCTACGCGGCGAAGTACGCCTCGGCCTTCTATGGGCCGTTCCGCGAAGCGGTCGACTCCTCGCTACAGGGCGATCGACGCACCTATCAGCAGGATCCGGCCAATGCCCGTGAGGCGGTGCGTGAAGCGCTGCTCGATCTCGCCGAGGGTGCCGACATCGTCATGGTCAAGCCCGCGCTGTCCTATCTCGACCTGATCGCCGACGTGCGTCGCGAGGCCGATGTGCCGGTCGCGGCCTACAACGTCTCGGGCGAGTACTCGATGGTCGAGGCGGCCGCCGCCCAAGGCTGGATCGACCGGGAGCGCGCCATCGACGAGTCGGTGCTCTCGATCCGGCGTGCCGGGGCGGACATCGTCCTCACCTACTGGGCCGCCGAGATCGCCCGCCGCCTGCGCGGCTGAGCGAGTCGCGCACGCGACGGCGAGATCGACCTAGGGCCAGCGGATCAGTAGGGTTCGTAACCGCGGCTGGTCATGCACTGCTGGTAGCGCCCCTCGTTGCCCCGAGGATCGGTCAGGCGCACGCTTCTGGCACGGCAGTCGGTCGAATTGAGTACCCAGTCGACACCCCCGGCGAGCTTGGAGATCAGCCGGGTGACGGGCTTGACGACATCCTTGACCACCGGAACGCCGTCGACCGTGTTGTCGATGCCATTCGTGATCGGATCGGTGACATCGGTGACGGGGCCACGTGGCCCCGCGCCGCCACCGCCGCCTCCACCGGGGGCCGGAGTGGTCTCGGGCAGGGTCTCGAACCGCGGTGGTTCGCCACCGCTGCCTCCTCCGGTGCCACCGCCACCGGCGCCACCACCGCCGCCGGACTGTCGCTGCTCCTGTTCGACGCGCTTCTGCTCCTCGGCCTGGCGGGCCCGCTCGGTCGCCTGCTGGCGCTCGGCCGGGGTCATCGTCTGGTCGCGTTCGAAGCTGGTCAGGACCGAGGACTTGGAGCTGCCCGTGGGCACGGTGGAGAAATTGCCCTTGCTGTACGCATCGGAGATCTTGAGGACGAGGTCGACGTACTCATCGGAGTTGTTGTACCGCTTGACGGCCGCCTTGAGGTCGTCGCGGGCGGAGAGGTCGCCGTCCCCTGCGCAGAGGTAGATCGCCGAAGCGGTCGCCGCGTCGTGGATGTTCTGCGGGTTCTTCGCGCCGTCCTGGTCGGCATCGATGCCGACCGCGTCCCAGGTGGTGGGGATGAACTGCATCGGTCCGACCGCGCGGTCGAACTCGGTGTCCTTGTCGAGCTTGCCGCCATCGGTGTCGCGGATCAGCGCCGTGCCGTTCTTGCCGTTGAGCGCGATGCCGTAGATGCCCGGCTGCGCATGGCCCTCGGAGTCGAGATCGTTGCCGTTAACACGGCCGTGGTCGGACTCGACCCGGCCGATCGCGGCGACGAGGTGCCACGGGAGATTGCAAGAGGCGTCCGCCTGCTCGAGCAGGCCGGCGGCGCGCCGGTAGGCGTTCGCGGCCACCTGCGGGATGCCATCGGAGGCGAGGGATTCCAAGGTGCCCTCCGCGCCGGCCTTGGGGTCGATACCGGCGGGAGCCTTCTCGACACTGGCCGGCGACTCGAACGGGGTGTCGGGCACCTCCGGGATCGCGCCGTACTCACTGTCGGCGGTCGCCAGGCCGGGGCCGGTGACCGCGACCGCCGTCGCTCCGACCAGCAGACCAGCGGGAACGACGGCTGCGATGCGCTGCCAGCGCGGCAGCGTGCGCCATGAACTACTCACCAGGACTCCCTCCCCGGATGTATGAGACCCGTCTCACACGGTAACCCGAAGTTGCGTGACACTCCACTCAACGAGAAGAGGGACGCCAGGTTACGGCTCGGTGTGGCTCGCGTCACGGGTGCCCGGCCCCGGGATTCCGCGCTTGTGCCAATTGGCACAATGGCAGCGTGGCCACCGACCGTTCCGCCGAACTGTTCCAGCGCGCCCGGCGTGTCTCCCCGGGTGGCGTGAACTCGCCGGTCCGCGCCTTCAAGGCCGTCGGCGGCACCCCCCGATTCATGACCTCCGGCGAGGGTGCCTGGCTGACCGATGCCGACGGCAACCGTTATGTCGACTTCGTCGGCTCGTGGGGGCCGATGCTGCTGGGCCACGCGCATCCTCAGGTCGTCTCGGCGGTACAGGAGGCTGTCGCGCGGGGCACCTCGTTCGGCACACCCGCTGAGCCCGAGGTCGCCCTCGCCGAGGAGATCGTCGAGCGGACCAGCGTCGAGTCCGTCCGCCTCGTGACCTCGGGCACCGAGGCCACCATGTCGGCGCTCCGTCTCGCCCGCGGCGTCACCGGACGAGACCGCGTCGTCAAGTTCGCCGGCTGCTATCACGGACACGTCGACTCGCTGCTGGCCGAGGCCGGGTCGGGAGTCGTCACGCTCGGCATCCCCGGAACCCCCGGCGTTCCGGCACATGTCACCGCCGACACCATCGTGCTGCCGTACAACGATGTCGACGCCGTCGAGGCGGCCTTCGCCGAGTTCGGCGGGGAGATCGCCTGCGTCATCACCGAGGCCGCACCCGGAAACATGGGCCTCGTGCCGCCGGCGCCCGGCTTCAATGCGGCGCTCGCCCGCATCGCTTCCGAGCACGGCGCCCTGTTCATCAGCGACGAGGTCATGACGGGCTTCCGGGCCGCGCGCTCCGGTCACTGGGAGCTCGACGGCCAGCGCGAGGGATGGGCACCCGATCTCGTCACCTTCGGCAAGGTCATGGGCGGTGGCTTCCCGTCCGCGGCCTTCGGCGGTCGTCGCGACCTGATGGAGCATCTCGCGCCCGCCGGCCCGGTCTACCAGGCCGGCACGCTGGCCGGCAATCCGGTTGCCACCACCGCGGGACTGACGACGCTGAGGCTCGCCACGCCCGACTTGTACACCGATCTCCTGGCCACGTCGTTGCGCGTCCGTGATCTCGTCGGGGAGGCCCTCCTCGGTGCCGGGGTGCCGCACGTCATCCAGGCGGCGGGAACCATGTTCAGCGTGATGTGGGGCGTCACCGACCCGGTGACCGACTTCGCCGGTGCTCAGCGCCAGGACACCGCGGCCTTCGCCGCCTTCTTCTCCAGCATGCTCGAACAGGGCGTCTACCTGCCGCCCAGCGCCTTCGAGACCTGGTTCGTCTCAGCGGCTCACGACGATGCCGCCCTGACTACACTGTCCGAGGCGTTGCCGGCGGCTGCCCACGCCGCGGCCCGCGCGCTCGACGACCGCCCGTGACCGCGAAACGAGGACGACCCCGATCATGACCACGAGGACCACCGTTCACCTGATGCGCCACGGCGAGGTGCACAATCCCGCCGGTGTCCTGTACGGCCGGCTCGCCGGCTACAACCTCTCCGAGCTCGGCCACGAGATGGCCGCGACGGTCGCCGAGTCGCTGAAGGAGCGTGACATCACCTATCTGGTCGCCTCCCCGCTCGAGCGGGCACAGCAGACCGTCCAGCCGATCGCGGAGATCCTGGACCTGCCGATCCACGACGACGAGCGCGTCATCGAGGCCTCCAACAAGTTCGAGGGCAAGACCTTCGGTGTGGGAGCCGGTGCGCTGAAGCGTCCCGGCAACTGGCTGCTCGTATGGAACCCGTTCCGGCCCTCCTGGGGCGAGCCCTACAAGCAGATCGCCAAGCGCATGGAGCTGGCCATCGATGATGCCCGCGACGCCGCCCGCGGACACGAGGCCGTCATCGTCGCGCACCAGCTGCCGATCTGGATCGCCCGCCGCGCCTACGAGCGGGCACGCTTCGCGCACGATCCGCGCAAGCGCCAGTGCTCGCTCGCGAGCCTGACCTCGCTGACCTTCGAGGACGACCGCTTCGTATCGCTGCACTACAGCGAGCCCGCCGGCCATCTCCTGCCGGACGTGCTCAAGGGCAAGTTCGTGGGCGGCGCCTGATGCATCGCCGCGCCCTAGCCGGTCTCTGGGCTGCCGTGCTGCTCTTCCTCACCGCGTGCAGCGGCGTCGAGGAGGGCGGCGAAGGCGGCTACATCAGTGGTGACGGCACCGTCACCACCATCGACCCCGGCGACCGTCAGCCGGCACCCGCATTGAGCGGCCTCGATCTCGAGGGTGAGGAGCTCTCCACCGAGGACTTCGCCGGGCAGACCATCGTCGTCAACCTCTGGGGCTCCTGGTGTCCTCCGTGCCGCAAGGAGATGCCGATCCTCAAGGAGGTCTCCGAGAGCTATGAGGACTCCAGCGTGCAGTTCCTCGGCCTGCTGACCCAGGACAAGCCCGCCTCGGCGCGCGCCTTCAACGACAAGATCGGCATCACCTATCCGAGCATCGTCGACGACGGTGGTGAGAACCAGCTCGCCTTCGCCGACTCGCTGCCCTCGCAGGCGATCCCGACCACCTGGATCATCGACTCCGAGGGGCGGGTCGCGGTACGCATCCTCGATCCCGAGCTCGGCGCGGGCACGCTGACCGATCTCATCGAGTACGTACGGAAGAGCACGCAGTGACCGACTGGTTCGGTGATGCCGTGCTCTCCGGATCGCTGATCGTGGCGATCCCCGTGGCAGCCCTCGCCGGACTGGTCTCCTTCTTCTCGCCGTGCGTCCTTCCCCTGTTGCCGGGTTATCTCTCCTATGTCTCAGGCGTGGGGGTGCAGGACCTGCGCACCAGCAAGCGCTGGCGCCTTGCCCTCGGGTCGGCCCTCTTCGTGCTCGGCTTCACGGCCGTGTTCGTCGCTGGGGGCGCGCTGTTCGGTGCGGCCGGTCAACGGCTGCGACCCTATGGCGACACGCTGACGATCGTGGCGGGCGCGGTGCTCATCGTGCTCGGCCTGGTCTTCGTGGGACTCATCCCGGGTCTGCAGCGCCAGTGGCGGATGCGCCAGGCGCCCAAGATCGGGCTGCTGGCCGCACCGCTGCTCGGCGTCGTGTTCGGCATCGGGTGGACGCCGTGCCTCGGGCCGACCCTCTCGGCTGTGCTCATCCTCGCGGGGAATGAAGGGACGGCGTCCCGCGGGGCGTTGCTGACCCTCGTCTACGGCCTCGGCCTCGGCCTGCCGTTCATCGTGGCCGCTCTGTTCTTCGCCCGCTTCATGGGAGCGCTCGATGCGGTGAAAAGGCACCAGCGGGCGGTCTCGATCACCGGAGGAGTGTTGTTGATCGTCACCGGTCTGCTCATGGTCAGCGGTCTGTGGACCGAGTTGGTCTTCCACCTGCAGCAGTGGGCCGCGGACTTCGAGGTGGTCGTATGAGCGAGCGTAGCGAGCGAACGAAGGGGTATCTCATGCCGGGACCTGCCTATCGTCGTTCTTTGTGGCAGGTGGCGGCATGAGCGAGCGTAGCGAGCGAACGAAGGGGCGGGCCTCGGAGCTGGCGCCGCGGGAGTTCCTGCGATGGATGTGGCGTCAGCTCACCTCGATGCGCACCGCCCTCTTCCTCCTCCTGCTGCTGGCGGTCGCGGCGATCCCCGGGTCCTTCATCCCGCAGCGGGGTGTCGACGCCCGGGCCGTGCAGATATTCTTCACCGATCATCCGACCCTCGCGCCGATCCTCGACGCGATCGGCATGTTCTCGGTCTACTCCTCGCCGTGGTTCAGCGCGATCTACCTGCTGCTCATGATCTCGCTCGTGGGCTGCATCATCCCCCGCATCGGCGTCTACGCCCGGGCCCTGCGCGCGCGCCCCCCGCGCGCCCCCCGCAACTTCGCCCGCATGCCGGCCTCGGGCAGTTTCACCACGACGGCCTCGGTCGACGAGGTCATGCAAGCCGGCCGGTCGGTGCTCAGGAGAGCCCGCATCGACGTCGTCGACGAGGGCGGGGCCAGTGAGCTCCGGGCCGAGAAGGGCTTCCTCCGCGAACTCGGCAACCTGGTCTTCCACGTGAGCATCGTTGTGGTGCTGATCGGCGTCGCGATCGGCGCCCTCTGGGGCTACCGCGGCGCGGTGATCGTCACGGAGGGCAATGGCTTCTCCAATACGCTCAGCCAGTACAACGAATTCGACTCGGGCCCGCTGTTCGATCCCGAGGACCTCCCTCCGTTCAGCTTCCGGCTCGACCGCATGATCGCGGAGTTCCACGCCGACCCCGACAGCCCCCAGTACGGGGCGCCCAAGATGTTCCGGGCCGATGTCACCTACACCGAGCGCCCCGGTGACGAGCCCACACCGTACGAGATCTTCGTCAACCACCCGCTGTCGCTCGACGGCGGTGAGGTTTTTCTGCCGGGCCAGGGATATGCCCCTGTGGTCCGGGTCACCGATGCCGAGGGCGAGGTGGTCTTCGACGACGCCGTGGTGTTCCTGCCCGAGGACGGAAGCTACCGTTCCTCCGGCGTCATCAAGGTACCCGATGCACAGCCGACCCAGTGGGGCTTCCAGGGCTTCTTCCTCCCCACCGCCGTGTCGACAGGAGACGGCCAGGCCTCCGAGACGATCTACCCGGGGGCGGTCAATCCGCTGATCGGGCTGCGCATGTGGACCGGTGACCTCGGACTCGACGACGGGGAACCGCAGTCGGTGTACGTCTTGGAGAAGGAGGGCATGCAGGAGGTCCTCGATGAGGACGGTGAGCCGTTCAACATCAGCCTGAGCCCGGGACAGTCGCAGGCTCTGCCGGGGGGTGGCACGATCGAGTTCGTCGAGCTCCGCCGCTTCGCCCGCTTCCAGATCGCTTCGACACCCGGGGTGATGCTGCCGCTGGTCGGCGTCAGCGTCGGAGTGGTCGGGCTCATCGCCTCGCTCATGGTCCGTCCTCGCAGGACGTGGATCAGGGCGAAGGCCACGACCGGAGATGACGGCCGGTCGCTTACAGTGGTGGACGTCGCCGCGCTCGATCGCGTGCCGCGTGACGAGCTACCGGACGATCTCGATGAGTTCCTCGCCAGCCTGCGCGAGGAGCTCGGCGAGACGACTTCCGCACAGGAGAACCGGACATGACCCTAGAGCAATACGCCCAGATCTCGAACTACACGACCTTCGCTGCCACGTGCGTGCTGGGGCTCGCCCTGCTGGCGTACGTCGCCGAGTGGGCGTTCGCCCGCAAGGTCGAAGCGAACGCCCCGGTCATGGCGGACTCCGATGGCACGGTCTCCCCGTCGCTCGAGAGCGCCGATGTCGAGCCGGTGACGGACCGCCTCTCGAGGATCGGACTCGTGCTGACCGTCCTGGCGACGGCGCTCATGGTCGTCAGCGTCGTCACCCGCGGACTGGCTGCCCAGCGCGTTCCGTGGGGCAATATGTACGAGTTCGGCCTCATGGGGATCACGATCGCGCTGATCATCTACCTCGTGCTCGTGTGGAGGCACCAGGTGCAGTGGGCGGGCGGCATCGTCGTCGCCTTCGGCCTGGTGGTGCTGGGCATGTCGCTGTCGACCTATGTGCCGGCCGGTCCGCTGGTGCCCGCCCTCGACTCGCACTGGTTCATCATCCATGTCGGAGCCGTGGTGCTCGCCGGCGCCTTCTTCCTGGTCGGCGCCGCCGCCTCGGTGCTATACCTCATCCGCGCGAGGGCCGAGGCGAAGGGGACGGTGGGCCCGGTGCTCCGGCGCTTCCCCGCAGCGGCCGTCATGGACAAGATCGCCTACCGTGTCAACGCGATGGCCTTCCCGCTCTGGACCTTCGGCGCGCTGATCGCCGGACCCATCTGGGCGCACTACGCCTGGGGTCGCTACTGGGGATGGGATCCCAAGGAGGTCTGGGCCTTCATCACCTGGGTGGTCTACGCCGGCTACCTGCACGCCCGCGCGACCGCCGGATGGAAGGGGCGCCGGGCGGCCTACTTCTGCCTCATCGGCTTCGTGACTTTCCTGTTCAGCTACTACGGCGTCAACCTCTTCGGCTCCGGTCTGCACTCCTACGCCAAGTAGTCCTCCCCGAACCGGCAAAAGTCGCTCGTGAAGTGAGAACTCAGAGGCCGCGAAGGTAGTCCGGATCGTCATCGGGTCCGCGGGGTCCGCGGGGACGCCAGTTGCGGGGGCCGGAAGAGGGCCGCTGGCGCGCCTGGCCGAAGAAGATCCACAGCAGCGCCCCGGCATAGGGGAGCAGCACGATCACGGCGACCCAGGCGAGCTTGGGCAGATGCCGGACGCGGGCCTTCGGGGCCGCCAACAGGTCGAAGAGCGCGTAGACCAGCAGAACGACTCCGACCACGACCAGCAGCGCCTTGCCCATGTCCCGAGACTACTCGGCGCCCCGTAGAGTTCGGGCCATGAAGGCATTCTGGTTGTACACCTTCGCGCGCCTCGGCGTCTTCATCAGCTGCTACCTCGCGACCTGGCTCATCGCGAGCCTGTGGCTCGACGGATTGACGTTCCTCAACCTGTGGGTGCTCATCGTGGCGCTGGTGGTGTCCTCGGTCATCTCGCTGTTCGCGCTGGCACCGTTGCGCGATGCCCTCGCCGCACGGTTGGAGTCGCGGGCCTCGTCGATCAACCAGCGCATCGAGGAGTCACGACGTGCCGAAGACGTCGACTGAACTGCGCGACTGGATCGACGACGCGATCGGTCGGGTCGAGGCCGACGCCAACCGCAGCGCGGACACCCACCTGCACGCCTTCGCACTCCCCGCACCGGGCATCGACCTCTACCTCAAGGACGAGTCGGTCCATCCCACCGGGAGCCTCAAGCACCGGCTCGCCCGCTCGCTCTTCCTCTACGCGCTCTGCAACGGCTGGCTGCGTCCGGACTCGACCATCATCGAGGCCTCCAGCGGTTCCACGGCGGTGAGTGAGGCCCACTTCGCCCGGCTCATCGGATTGCCCTTCGTGGCCGTCATGCCGGCCACCACGAGCACCGAGAAGATCGCGCTCATCGAGTTCGAGGGTGGCCGTTGCCATCTCGTCGACGATCCCTCGACCGTGTACGACGAGGCACGCCGGCTCGCACGCGAGTGCGACGGGCATTACATGGACCAGTTCACCTATGCCGAGCGGGCTACCGACTGGCGGGGCAATAACAACATCGCCGAGTCGATCTACGCGCAGATGGCGGCCGAACCCCACCCGATCCCGTCCTGGGTCGTGGTCAGCGCGGGGACCGGCGGCACCTCGGCCACCATCGGACGCTTCATCCGCTATCGGCGGCACGCCACCCGGCTGCTCGTCGCCGACCCCGAGCACTCGGCCTTCCTGGAGGGATGGGACACCGACTCCTCCGATGTTGTGACCGATGTGCCCGGACGGATCGAGGGCATCGGCCGGATGCGGGTCGAGCCGTCCTTCGTCGGCGGTGTCGTGGACGACATGATGCGGGTGCCCGATGCCGCCTCGATCGCCACCGCGAGATGGGTGTCGGCGCGGCTCGGCCGGCTCGTCGGCGGCTCGACCGGCACGAACGTGTGGGCGGCCCTGCAGATCGCCGAGCAGATGCGCGCGGCCGGTGAGACCGGCTCGATCGTGACTCTGCTGTGCGACGGGGGCGAGCGCTACACCCACACCTACTTCGACGATGCCTGGCTCCTCGACCGGGGCCTCGACATCTCCGCCTACAGTGCGGCGCTGGATACCTACGCGGCGACCGGCACGCTGACGACTCCCTGAGCCCGAAGCGGCGGTGAACCGTCTACCTCACGAGGACGGTGTGAGGTCGACAGGTTATCGCTCGGGTGCGGATGTCAGAGCGAGCCGATGACGAGGCCCGCCGTCAGGCCGATGGCGTAGACCAGCTCGATCAGGCCCGAGTCGCGCAGCACGGCGATCAACTCGCGGCCGGTGGCTCCCGATCCGATCACCCGTGCCGCACGGGCGGCGAGGGGCGCGCTGACGAGCGCCAGCAGCGCCCACCACGTGGTCACCGCGGCGCACCACACCGCGGCGGCCGCGGCAATCGCGATGAGGAGCAGGTAGAAGCGCCGTGAGCCCGCATCGCCGAGGACGACCGCGAGCGTGCGCTTGCCGACCTCGCGGTCGGTGGGGATGTCGCGCAGGTTGTTGGCGACCAGGATCGCGCATGCCAGCGCACCGATCCCGATCGCGGCGGCCAGGCTCGCCTGGTCGATCCGCTCGGTCTGCACATAGGCGGTACCGATGACGGCGACGAGCCCGAAGAATACGAAGACGCTGACCTCGCCGAGCGCGCGGTAGCCATAGGGATTCGAGCCGCCGGTATAGGTCCAGGCGGCGCCGATCGCGGCGGCGCCCACGAGCAGGAGCCACCACGTCGTCGTCGCGGCAAGGGCCAGCCCGAGGAGCCCGCCGAGGGCCAGGAAGGCGAGCGCGGCGGCTTTGACCTTGCCGGGTGCCACGTGCCCGGATCCGACCAGGCGCAGCGGCCCGATCCGGTCCGCATCCGTGCCGCGGATGCCATCGGAGTAGTCGTTCGCGTAGTTCACGCCGATCTGCAGGGCCAGGCTCACGCCGAGCGCCAGCAGAGCCTTCCACCACACGAAGCCGTCGGCATGGACCGCGACACCGGTGCCGGCGAGTACCGGCGCGACGGCTGCGGGCAGCGTCCGGGGACGCGCGCCTTCGATCCACAACTGGGCGGGGCCGGGGGAGGTGTTCACCCGGCAGAGTCTGCCACCGTCCGTGCTCTCCTTCTCCGGGCGTACCACCACCAGGCGGCGGCACCTCATCAACCTCACCTCGGATGTGGAGGTAGTCGGTCGACCTCATGGGTGGGTTATGGGGTTGAGGATGCACCACTGGGCGGTGCGAAAGGTTGATGGCCTACCTTCGCCGGAGGGCGTCCTAGGCTGGATCCTGATGAACGTCTCCCTGCGTCCCGTGTCGGGTACCGCCCGCGAGCTCTATCCGGTGCTGGCCGACTGGGTCCGCGACGGTGGTGACCCGATCATGGTGCGCACCTCCGGTAGCACCGGAGCGCCGAAGGACGTCGTGCTGTCGCATGCGGCGGTCATCGCGTCGGCGCGAGCGAGCCTCGACCGTCTCGGTGGCCCGGGCCAGTGGATCAGCGCGCTGCCACCGACCGCGGTGGGAGGTCTGCAGGTGCTGGTCCGCTCGGTCCTCGCCGATGCGGAACCGGTCGTCGCCGACGAACACGCATCGATCCCGGCGGCGATCGCGGTGATGACCGGCGGTCGACGCTATGCCTCCTTCGTGCCCACGCAGCTGTTCCGGCTGCTCGCCTCCGAGGAGGCAACGGCACTCGCGGGGCTCGATGCGGTCCTGCTCGGGGGTGCCGCAGCACCGGCCGATCTGCTGCGGCGTGCCGAGACCCTGGGCATCCGCATCGTGCGTACGTACGGCATGAGCGAGACCTCCGGGGGCTGTGTCTACGACGGCGTCCCGCTCGACGGAGCACGGATGCGGATCTCGGCCGATGGCCGCGTCGAGCTCGCCGGGCCGATGCTCTTCGAGGGCTATGGCGAGGAAAGCCGTTCCGATGAATGGTTCACCACCTCCGACGTGGGCGAGATCGTCGACGGCCGGCTGCGGATCGCCGGACGCGCGGACGAGATCATCGTGTCCGGGGGCGTCAACGTGCCCCTGCCCGCGGTCGCGGAGGCATTGCGGGCAGCGCCCGGTGTCGAGGACGTCGCCGTGACCGGAGTCCCCGATGCCGAATGGGGCACCCGGGTCGTCGCGGTCGTGGTCGGTACGGCGGACCTCGAGGACCTGCGCGATGCCGTCGAGACGGCCGGACATCCCCGGTCGTGGGCGCCGCGCGCACGCGTGCTCGTCGACGCCCTGCCGCTGCTGCCCGGAGGCAAGCTCGACCGACTGGCCGTGAGGACGATGGCCGCTGGACGGACTTGATCGGGGAAGTATCGTAGGCAGGTCGGCCTCGTGCCGGCCGTCTTCGTCACTTCTCACCCACCTGAACGGGGTCCTCGATGTCCGCGCCCGCCTCCCAGGCCGCCCCCAAGCTCGCACGTGAGCATCTCATCCTCATCGGTGTGCTGCTGGTCGCGAGCTTCGTGGTGATCCTCAACGAGACCGTCATGAGCGTCGCGCTGCCGGTCCTGCAGGAGGACCTCGGGGTCGAGCCGAGCGTCGGGCAGTGGCTGACCACCGCGTTCCTGCTGACGATGGGCGTCATCATCCCGCTCACCGGCTTCCTCATCGAGCGGATCAGCACGCGCAGGCTGTTCATCACGGCGATGGGACTCTTCACGGTGGGAACCGTGCTTGCCTTCTTCGCCCCCGGCTTCGGGATCCTGCTCACGGCACGGGTGATCCAGGCATCGGGGACGGCGATCATGATGCCATTGCTGATGACGACGATCCTCACGATCGTCCCGGTCGCGCGGCGTGGTGTGATGATGGGCAATATCACCATCGTCATCTCCGTCGCGCCTGCGCTCGGCCCGACGGTCTCGGGTGTGATCCTCGATCACTTCGGCTGGCGCTGGATCTTCGGACTGGTGGTACCGATCGCGGTGCTCGCCTTGGTGCTCGGCGCTCGTTATGTGATCGAGGTGGGCGAACGCTCGAGCAAGCAGATCGACCTGCTCTCGGTTCCACTCGCGATCCTCGGCTTCGGCGGTGTCGTCTACGGACTCTCCGCGCTGGGCAAGTCCTCCGGGGGAGGGCCGGTGCCCGTGTGGCTGGCACTGACGGTGGGCGTCATCGCCGTAATCGCCTTCGTGGTGCGGCAGATCGTTGCCGGGCGGGAGAACCGCGCCCTGCTCGATCTGCGCGTCTTCACGTCATCCCAGTTCACGATCGCGATGTTGGCGATGACCGTGGGCTTCGCGACCCTCATGGGTGCCATCATCCTGGTGCCCTATTTCGCCCAGCAGTCGCTCGGTCTGAGCGCGGCGCAAACCGGTCTGCTCACCTTGCCCGGCGGCCTCCTGATGGGACTGGCCGGCCCGATCGTGGGGCGTCTTTACGACGCCTACGGGCCGCGGCCGATCGCGGTGCCCGGCACGATCCTCGTCGCCATCGGCATCTGGATGCTGACGATGGTCGGCCTGGATACGCCGATGTGGTGGTTGATGGTCTCGCAGATCGCCATCAACGTCGGCCTGGCAGCCACCTTCACCCCGGTCATGACCAGCGGTCTCGGGTCGGTGCCGGTCCGGCTCTACTCGCACGGATCGGCGACGCTGGGCACATTCCAGCAGGTCGCCGGTGCTGCGGGCGCCGCGATGCTGGTCTCGATCATGTCGGTCGTGGCGACGGGCGGCGGTTCGGGCGGCCTGGAAGACCCCCAGGCGGTCAGCGATGGTGTCGTCGCCGCGTTCCGGGTGGCAGGCGCGCTCTCGCTGGTGCTGATCGTGGTGTGCCTCTTCGTCCGCCGGCCGGCTGTTCAGGACGCCGCGTCCTGAGCAGCCGGCCGGCAGGTGCTCAGTTGGAGAGGGCCGCGGTGACGGCCTCATGGATCGAGCCCGGCCCGCTCACCAGCTCCCACTGACGTCCGGACGTGCGGTTGTCGTCGAGTACCGCGGCGAGTACGGCGGCGACATCGGCGCGGGGGATCTCCCCCCGCTCGACCCGGGGCCCCAGGAGGACACGTCCGGTCGGCTCGTCATCGGTCAGGGCGCCGGGACGGATGATGGTCCAGCGCAGCGAGCTTGCCCGCAGTGCCGCATCGGCATCGCGCTTGGCCTGGACATAGGCCTTCCAGACATCGCCGGAATCCTCCGGCGGGTCCTCGTCGACGCCGATGGCCGAGATCTGGAGGAATCGATCGATCCCGGCCTTCTGCGCGGCCTCGATCGATTTCAGTGAGCCGCCCAGGTCCACGGTCTTCTTGCGGTCGATATTGCCATCGGGTCCGCCTCCGGCGGCGAACACGACCGCCGCGCACCCCTCGAAGGCGTGGACGAAGTCTTCGGTCTCGGCATTCTCGATATCGAGCAGGCGCGTGCGGGCGCCCAGCGGGGTCAGGTCGTCGGCCTGCCGCGGATCGCGGATCAGCGCGACCGGCGTGTGCCCGGCGTCGACGAGCAGGGGAATCAGGTGGCGGGAGATCTTTCCGTGACCTCCGACGATCGCAATGGCAGCCATGTCTATCACCGTAGCGGGAAGTCGCTATGGTCGTCGGGTGCAGTTTCGGACCTTCGCGATCGCCATGCCGACGACCTTTCGTGGAGTGAACCGCCGCGAGGGGATGGTCGTGCGCGGTGAGGTCGGCTGGGCGGAGTTCAGCCCGTTCCTCGACTACAGCGCCGTCGAGTGCGTTCCCTGGTATCAGGCCGCGCTCGACTCCGCCAACCGTCCGTGGCCCGATCGCGTCCGCGATCGCGTGCCCGTCAACATCACGGTGCCCGCCGTCGACCCGGACCACGCCGCGCGCATCGTGCTCGGCAGCACCTGCCGGACCGCGAAGGTGAAGGTCGCCGAACGGGGGCAGTGCCTGGCCGATGACATCGCCCGGGTGGAGGCGGTGCGCGATGCGCTGCCGCTCGGCGGGTCCTTGCGGATCGACGCCAACGGTGGCTGGGAGGTGGGTGAGGCGGTCAAGGCGATCCGCAAGCTCGACAAGGCCGCCCGCGGGCTCGAGTACGTCGAGCAGCCGTGCGCCACCGCCAAGGAGCTCGCCGAGGTGCGCAGGAAGGTCGAGGTCCCGATCGCCGCGGACGAGTCGATCCGCCGGTCCGGCGACCCGTTCCGGGTCCGTGACTTAGAGGCGGCGGATGTCGCCGTCCTGAAGGTGCAGCCCCTCGGCGGCATCCACGCCTGCTATCGGATCGCCGAGCAGATCGACATGCCCGTCGTGGTGTCGAGTGCCGTCGAGACCTCCATCGGGCTCGCGGCGGGCATCGCGCTCGCGGCCGCCCTGCCCGAGCTGCCCTTCGCCTGCGGGCTCGCGACGACCTCGCTGCTGGACGGCGATGTCGTCACCGAGCCGTTGCACCCGATCGACGGTTGTCTGCCGGTGATCCGCCCCGAGCTGGACGAGCGTGCCTTCGCCCGCGTCGCCGCGCCCGAGGAGATCGAGGAGCGATGGCAGTTGCGTCTCGAGGCAGTGCGCGAGGAGCTCGAGGAATGACCTCGCAGCGAGCGGTCGGCATCGCGCGTGATCTCGTGGACGAGCTGCTCGCCCGCGGGGCGACGGAGGCCGTTCTGGCCCCCGGCTCACGCTCGGGACCGCTCGCCTTGGCGTTGCACGCCGCCGATCAGCAGGGCCTCCTGAGACTCCATGTGCGTGTCGACGAGCGGGAGGCCGGTTTCCTCGCGCTCGGGCTGGCGAAGGCGACGGGGTTCCCTGTGCCGGTCGTCACCACCTCGGGGACGGCGGTCGCCAATCTGCATCCGGCGCTGTTGGAGGCACACCATGCCCGTACGCCCGTGCTCGCTGTGACCGCGGATCGTCCGGCGCGCCTGCGCGGCACCGGCGCCAATCAGACCACCGACCAGCGCCGCATCTTCCCCCGTGTCGGGTTCGCGGAGAGCGTCGCCGAGCTCGCCACCGTGTGGCGGGAGACCGGACCCTGTCACCTCAACCTCGAATTCGACGAACCGCTCATCGAGGTAGCCGAGTGGCGTTTCGCTCCTCCAGGGCGGAGTGCCGAGATCCCCGACACCGCGGTCACGATGGTGGAACCGGGTCCGCGCACCGTCGTCCTCGCGGGGGACGGGGCCGGTGAGGGCGCCGTGCTCCTCGCCGAGCGCGGCGGGTGGCCGCTCCTGGCCGATCCCAGTTCCGGGTCCCGGCGAGGGCCCTCGGCGATCGCGTCGTACCGGCTCCTGCTGGATCATTTCGCCGAACGCATCGAAAGGGTGGTCTCCTTCGGGCACGCGACGCTCTCCCGGTCGGTGACGGCTCTGCTGAGTCGTTCCGATGTGGACATCGTGCATGTCGGCGATCAGTCCACCTTCCCGGTGCCCGCGGGCGAGCGGGTGACCTTCGCCGAGGCCGCTGAGACGGTGGAGCGTCCGGCCGATGACTGGCTCGCCACCTGGCAGGAGGCCGACCGGAGGGTCCGAGACGCCCTTCCCTCCGCAGAGGTCCTCGAGATCGCTCGGACGGTGTGGAGCGCGGCCGCCGATGGGCTGCTGTTCGTGGGGTCGTCCAATCCGGTCCGCGACCTGGACCTGGTCGCCGACCCAGCACATTCGCCGGTTCAGGTATTCGCGAATCGGGGACTTGCCGGCATCGACGGTGCCCTGTCCACCGCGATCGGGGCGGCGTTCGCGCAGCGGGACCGGAAGGCCCTCGCGGTCGTGGGCGATCTCACCTTCCTGCACGGCAGCAATGGACTGCTGATCGGTCCGGCCGAACCCCGTCCAGACCTCACGGTCGTGGTGGTCTCCGATGACGGAGGCAGCATCTTCGCGACCCTCGAACAGGGCTCCGTGGAGTACGCGAGTGCCTTCGAGCGGGTCTATGCAACGCCGACCGGCGCCCGCATCGCGGACCTCTGCGCGGGATATGGCATCGCCTACGAGCGGGTGGAGCCCGCCGCGCTGTCCGCGGCTCTGGAGGAGGGGGCCGGCGGGGTCCGTGTCCTGGAGGTGCCGGTGTCCCGGGCGGACCGCCGAGCACTCGCCGACGCCTGCACGCGCTCGGCGCGGGAGGCGCTGGCCGGATGACGGCCCCGCCGTGTATGGGGGAGACCGCTAACGTCGGGGCATGGGTTCACCCGATATCGCGGTGATCGGGGCCGGGATCGTCGGCCTCGCCGCCGCCCATGAGTTACGCCGGCGCGGCGCTTCGGTCACGGTCTACGAGTCCGGGCGGCCGGGGCACGGCCAGTCGGCCGGCTCGTCGCGGATCTTCCGTCATGGCCACGCCGACCCGCGCATGATCGACTACGCGGTGGAGTCGCGGGAGGCGTGGCGGCGCTGGGAGGACGAGTTCGGGACGCGCCTGATCGCCCCGGACGGTGCTCTCTCGTTGGGCCCCGGTGCCTCCTCGATGCTCGCAGCTCTGGCCGAGCGCGAGGGCATCGACGCATCGGTCGCGGACGCGACGGTCCTTGCCGAGCGGCTTCCGGTGCTCGCGGCCTACGAGGGTCCTGGACTGGTGGACATGTCCGGTGGATCCATCGACACCATCCGGGCGATCTCGTCCCTGACCTCGTCGGTGGGGGACGGTCTGGTGGGCGATGTGGTGCTGAGCGTCCGTCCTCTGCCCGGGGGAGGGGTGGAGGTGCGTGCTGCCAACGGTTGCCGGAACCATGACGCCGCCGTCGTAGCGGCCGGTCGTGGCACGCAGGCGCTGGCCCGCGGCGCGGGGCTCTCGCTGCCTGTCGAGAGCCGCGCACACGTGCGGGTCTCCTTCGCGCCGCGCTCACCCCTCGGATCGCTCGCGACACTTCAGGACACGAGCGGTGCCTTCGGGGAGGCGGGCGTCTACGCGGCCGCCTATCCGGATCGCTCGGCCTATGGCGTGGGTCTCGCCGAGGACGTGCCGACGGCCGAGGACGGCGCCATGTTGGCTCCGGACGGCCTCGCCGAACATGTCGAGCGGGTGATCGACTATGTGAAGCGGGCCCTTCCCGGTCTCGATCCCGATCCGGTCGGCTTCGTGCACTGCTGGGCGACCCGGCTCCCCTGGGGCGATGACGGTGTCGCGGTCTGGACCGCCGGGGACATCGCGTTCCTCGCGGGACACAATCTGTTCAAGCACGCCCCGGCGCTCGGTCGCGAGCTGGCTGCGACCGTGCTGGACGGTGAGGTGCCTGAGCTGCTGCGGCCCGAAGCGCGTTTCGGGCGGGCCTGACCGCGAATCAGTCGCCGGTGGTGTCCCTCCGGATATGTCGGTTGAGGGCGGAGATGTCGCGATCGAGATGCTCGAACTTCACAGCGCTCATCTCCTCATTCTGGCCGACACCCGGTCTCGGCACGAGTACTGAGGCCGAGGTTAGGCACACCCGCCGAGGGCAGTGAAGGGCCGCGCGCCAGGCTGTGGATCAACCCCGTGGTCCCGCCACCTGTGGATGGTCGCATTGCTCGATCGGCTGGGATTCGCCGGGCGTGTGGTCGCGGCGAGCCCCTCGACGCGACCTTCGATCTGACCGATCTCCGACGCTGACCGTCCCGACCGTGACACTGCTTGTGTCACGGATCACTCACGTCTACGGTGAACCTCACCCCCAAGGAGTGAGGAGCCGTGATGGCAGAGGAGACCTTCGACTACATCGTCGTGGGGTCGGGGAGCGCCGGGGGCGTGCTCGCCGCGCGGCTCACCGAGGACCCGACGGTCCGCGTGCTGCTGCTCGAGGCGGGGCCCGAGGACGATGACGACATGATCCGGATCCCCGCCGGATTCTCGTCGCTGTTCAAGACACGCTGGGACTGGAACTACTGGACGACCCCCCAGGAGCATCTGGCCGGCCGGCGCGCGGACTGGCCGCGGATGAAGGCCCTCGGCGGTTGCTCGTCGATGAACGCGATGATCTACATCCGTGGCAATCGGGCCGACTACGACGGCTGGCGCGACGACTTCGGTGCCCGGGGCTGGGGTTACGAGGACGTCCTGCCGTACTTCGTGCGCAGCGAGTCTAATGCCCGGCTGTCCGGCCCCCTCCACGGCACCAGCGGGCCGCTGCGGGTCGAGGACCGGCGCTTCACGCACGAGCTGAGCGAGGCCTTCGTCGAATCGGCCGCCCGCGCCGGCCTGGCGCGTAACGAGGACTTCAACGGCCCGACCCAGGAGGGAGCCGGTCAGTACCAGGTGACACACCACCGTGGACGCCGCTGGTCGGTCGCCGATGCCTATATCCGTCCGGCCCGGCCGCGCCGGAACCTGACGATCCGCACCGAGGCCTTCGTGACGCGGATCCTGCTCGACAGCGCCGGCCCGCGGGCGACCGGTGTCGAATACGAACGCTTCGGCGCCGTCGAGAGAGTGCGTGCGGAGGCCGAGGTGCTGTTGTGCGGCGGTGCGATCAACAGCCCGCAGGTGCTCATGCTGTCGGGGATCGGTCCCGGTGAACACCTGCGCGAGCACGGCATCGAGGTGCTCGTGGACTCACCCGGGGTAGGGAAGGGCCTGCAGGATCACCCGGTGGCCGGGACGCTCATCGAGACACAGGGCACGAGCGACCTCGCGGAGGCGCAGACCCTCGGCAATCTCGCCCGCTGGCAGACCACACGCCGTGGGCCGCTGGTCTCCAATGTGGGCGAGGCGGGAGCATTCTTCGCCAGCCACGACGGCCTTGCACATCCCGACATCCAGATCCACGTCGCGCCGACCGGTTTCTACCACAACGGCATCCATGAGCCCGTACGCCGGATGGTGACCATCGCACCGACCCTCGTCGACATCCACAGCCGGGGCCGGTTGAGACTGCGTTCGGCCGACCCGCATTGGCATCCGGAGATCGATCCCGGCTACTTCACCGATCGCCGCGATCTCGATGCGATGGTGGGCGGGTTCCGGCGCGTTCTCGACATCGTCTGGCAGGGACCGCTCGCGCGGTATCTGCGGGCACCGGTCGAGCCGTCGACCACCGACCCGTCCGATGACGATCTCATCGAGGTGATCGCCCGGCTCGGACAGACCCTGTACCACCCGACGTCGACCTGTGCGATGGGGTCGGGCGGCGACAGCGTGGTCGATTCGGGGCTCCGCGTCCGCGGCGTGGAGGGACTGCGGGTCGTCGACGCCTCCGTCATGCCGCGAGTCGTGCGCGGCAACACCCACGCACCCACCGTCATGATCGCCGAGAAGGCGTCCGATCTCATCAGGAGTGGCACATGATCGAGCGAAACGAGCGAACAACATGAGCGAGACCTTCGATTCGTTGAACCCGGCGACGGGGGATGTCGTCGGAACCCATCCGGTCCACACCGATGAGCAGGTGCGCGAGACCGTCGCGCTCGCCCAGCATGCCGCGACGTGGTGGGACGAGATCGGCTTCGCCGGCAGACGCGAGCTGTTGCTGCAATGGCGCAGTGTGCTCACTCGCCGGATCGAGCAGATCGCCGATCTCGTCCATCGCGAGACGGGCAAGCCGCACGGGGATGCCCTGTTGGAGGCGGGCCTGGCGGTCGACCACATCGACTGGGCGGCCAAGCACGCGCCGAAGGTGCTCGGCCGGCAGAAGGTCGGCTCGGGACTGCTCATGGCCAATCAGGTGTCGACCGTCGAGTACAAGCCGCTCGGGGTGATCGGGGTGATCGGACCCTGGAACTACCCGGTGTTCACGCCGATGGGCTCGATCGCCTATGCGCTCGCGGCGGGCAATGCCGTGGTCTTCAAACCCAGCGAGTACACGCCGGGGGTGGGGCGATGGCTCGTCGACACCTTCACCGAGGTGTCCCAGGCACCCGTGCTGCAGCTCGTCACCGGTTTCGGGGAGACCGGCAATGCGCTGTGCCGGTCCGGGGTGGACAAGCTCGCCTTCACCGGCTCGGCCGCCACGGGCCGGAAGGTGATGGCCGCGTGCGCCGAGACGCTGACACCCGTGGTGATCGAGGCCGGTGGCAAGGACGCCCTCATCGTCGACGAGGACGCCGACCTGCCCGCGGCGGCCGAGGCGGCATTGTGGGGTGGCATGTCCAATGCGGGACAGACCTGCATCGGCACCGAGCGCGTCTACGTCCACGAGCGCGTCTTCGCTCCGTTCATGGACGAGCTGCTGGACCGTGCGCGCGCGGTGCGCCCTGGGTACGACGACGGGGGGTTGTACGGGCCGGCCACGATGCCGTCGCAGCTCGGGATCATCCGCGAGCACATCGAGGACGCCATCGCTCGTGGAGGCGCCGTGGTGCTCGGGGGGCACGAGGCTGTCGGCGAGCGTTACGTCCAGCCCACCATCATCACCCATGTCCCCGAGGACTCGCTCGCCGTCACCCAGGAGACCTTCGGGCCGACGCTGGTGGTCAATCCCGTGACCTCGATGGACGAGGCTGTGGACCGCACCAATGCCACCGCCTACGGGCTGGCCGGCGCGGTCTTCGGGCGCAAGAACGCCGAGAGCATCGCACGCCGCATCCGATCGGGGATGACATCGGTCAACTCGGTGATCTCCTTCGCTGCCGTTCCCACACTGCCGTTCGGAGGCGTGGGCGAGTCCGGCTTCGGCCGTATCCACGGGCCCGACGGGCTGCGCGAGTTCACCTACCCCAAGGCCGTCACGGTCCAGCGAATGAAGCCACCGCTGGCGCTCACGACCTTCGATCGCGACCGCAAGACCGAGGGCCTGTTCGCCAAGCTGCTGACCATCCTGTACGGCGGGTCGTCCACATTGCCCCGTCGCTAGGACTCTCGTCCACAGATTCTCCGGCTCGGCCGGGTCGTCCACAACTTCTTCCCGGTGTCTTGGCGGCAACGCTCTGCCAGCGTTGACTCTGGTGATATGGATGAGGAGAGGACCTACCATGAGTGCTATGCCAGCGGAGATGATGAGTCTGCCGCGCGGGCGTCCTTTTACCCGCGAGGATCTGGATGCGATGCCCGACGACGGGCATCGTTATGAGCTGCTCGACGGCATGCTCGTCGTGAGCCCTGCACCGAGAATCGTCCATCAGCTCGTCGTGGGAGAGCTGCACCTGCTGTTGCGATCCTCGGTGCCGGAGGACGTGCAGGTGCTGTTCGCCCCCGTCGATGTCGTACTGGCCACCGATACGGTGCTCCAGCCCGATCTGCTGGTGGCACCGAAGGCTGCTTTCACGGAACGCGATCTGCCCGGACCTCCGCTGTTGGCCATCGAGGTGCTCTCGCCGACCACTCGGCGCCTCGATCTGCTGCTGAAGAAAGAGCGGCTGGAGCGGGCGGGCTGTGCGTTCTACTGGGTGATCGACCCGGACGAGCCGTCGATCACCGCCTGGACCCTCGACGGTGGAACATACCGACAGACGGCACGAGCGGTCGGTCATCGCCGCCTCGAGACCACCAAGCCCTTCGCCATCGGGCTCGTTCCCGCTGACCTCGTACAGTGACGCCGGTCGGCTGACGTGGTGGTCGGTCCTATGCTGGAGGGCGTGTCTTTTCATCGTTACGTGGCAGTAGGGGACTCGTTCACCGAGGGTGTGGGCGATGCCGATGTCTCCCGTCCGAACGGCGTCAGGGGGTGGGCCGATCGGGTCGCCGAGGTGCTCGGAGCCCGCACCGATGACTTCGGTTACGCCAATCTCGCGATCCGCGGGCGCAAACTCGGCCAGATCGTGGCCGAGCAGATCGATCCCGCGATCGAGCTCGCCCCCGACCTGGTCACCATCTACGCGGGCGCGAACGACATCCTGCGCCCCAAGGTCGACATCGACGACCTCATGGGCCTCTACGACACGGCCCTGGGCAAGCTGGCCTCGACCGGCGCCCGGCTCGTGGTGTTCACCGCCTTCGACCCCGCCGGATTCCCGATCTTCGGCTCGCTGCGAGGGCGTTTCGCCATCTACAACGAGCTCCTCCGGGAACTGGCCGAGCAGCACGATGCGACCCTGGTGGACTTCTGGCGCCTGCGCGACTACCGCGACGACCGCCTCTGGGATGTGGACCGGATGCACATGTCGAGTGCTGGCCACCAGCGCATGGCGATGGCGGTCCTGGACGCGCTCGGCGTGCCTCACGACCTGGAGCCGCTGCCCCTCGTCGAGCATCCGCCGCTGTCGCGTGCTGAGCGCCGGTCGGCGAATGTGGACTGGGTGCGCGAGTACGCGGGCCCGTGGGTCAAGCGCCGGGTGACCGGTACCTCGAGCGGCGACGCCCTCGACCCCAAGCACCCGGTCTACGTCCGTCCCTGAGAGCGAAAACCCCCGGTGCCGCTGGGGTCAAGCGCCGGGGACCAGGCCTCCGGTCAGAGCGTGACGCTGTGCTCGGCGAAAGCCGTCATGGGGTCGATCGGGTCGCCGCCACCGGGACGGACCTCGAGGTGGAGGTGCGGACCGGTCACATTGCCGGTCGATCCGGTGTAGCCGATGACATCGCCGGCGCGGACGGTCTGACCCGCTTCGACGGTGATCCGGCTCTGGTGGGCGTACCACATTTCGGTCTCGGTGCCGTCGTCGAGCACGATGACGGTCTTGTTGCCGTAGGCGCCCTCGTAGCCGGCCGACTTCACTGTGCCGCTCGCGGCCGCGATGATGGTGGATCCGGAGGGCCCGGCCAGATCGAGTCCGGTGTGGCTCCCGCTGGACCAGAGCCCGCTGGACTGCCCGAACCGGGCCGTCAGGCGGTAGCCCGCCACCGGGACGACCCACTGGTTGGCGATCTGCTCGGAATAGGACTCGACCGTGCGCTCGACCGCGTCGCGCTGCTCGGCGATGATCGCGAGTTGTGCCTGCTGATCGGAACGCTGCTCCTCATAGCGCTGGCGATCGAAGTTCCGGCTGATGTCCGTACCGTTCGTGCCGCCGAGATCCGCTCCGCCGATATAGGACTGGCTGATCGACTGATACTGGCTCGCTGAGAGGGCACCCTGATCGGTGAGGCCACCTGCGGCCACCGTGCCGACGCCCGCGGATGCCACGGCGACGAGGCCGGCGATGGCGGGGGTCACACGGAGATTCAACGACCGCTTCGACTTCGGGGCGACTCGCTTGCCGCCGCGTGGGGTCTGCTGACCCCCTGTGCGGCGAGGCGCTGTCGGCTTCACACAATCTCCGTAACGTCGGCGAGCAAACTCCATCGAGGTTAGCGCATAGGTGGTTGCTCCTTTCAACTTCTCAGCTGAAGTGATAAATATTCGTCCGGCTCCAGAGCGGTCGCCCCTGGCATGGCAGGGTGTCGGCATGAGCGAGCGCAGCGAGCGAACGATGGGGTTCCTCGTGCCGGCATCGTCCTATCGTACTTTTCTTCAGGCGGTGCCGGCATGAGCGAGCGCAGCGAGCGAACGATGGGGTTCCTCGTGCCGGCATCGTCCTACCGTGCTCTTCTTCAGGCGGTGCCGGCATGAGCGCGAGACGACTGCTCCTCGGGGCGGTGGGCGACGAGGAGGCTTCGATCGCGGCCGCCGCGCGCCGATGGCGCGATGCGGGGGCCGAAGTCGTCTACCTCGGTGCAGGCGTGACCGCGGACGTCATGGCGGCGACCGCGATCAGCGAGGATGTCGCCGCCGTCGTGGTGGACGCGCAGGGAGCCGAGGCGGTGAGAGCTGCCCTCGCGAGGGCGGGAGCCGATGACATCGAGGTCACGATCTCCTCATGAGGTGCCCCGCAGTTCCGGGCTGAAAGACCGCCCCGCCTCAGGGCGGGGGTGCGTGGCCCGATAAAGTCGGCACGGCTCGAAGGGCGCCTGCCAGCTCCGCGTAGTAGCGCCACTGACTCGACGAAGGACGGTTGTCACCGTGGATTTGATGGAGTACCAGGCGAAGGAGCTCTTCGCCAAGCACGATGTACCGGTCACGCTCGGTGCCGTGGTCACCACCGCGGACGAGGCCGAGAGCGCCGCGCAGGAGATCGGCGGCGCTGTCGTCGTCAAGGCCCAGGTCAAGGCCGGAGGCCGCGGCAAGGCCGGAGGCGTCAAGCTCGCCAAGACGCCCGCCGAGGCCCGTGAGCACGCCTCGAACATCCTCGGCATGGAGATCAAGGGCCTCACGGTCAACCGTGTCCTGATCGTCCCCGCGGCTGAGATCGTCGAGGAGTACTACTTCTCCTTCCTGCTCGACCGCTCCAACCGCAGCTACCTGACGATCGCCAGCGTCGAGGGAGGCGTGGAGATCGAAGAGGTCGCCAAGACGAACCCCGACGCCGTCCGTCAGATCCCCGTCGACGCCACCACCGGTGTCGACGAGCAGAAGGCCCGCGAGATCGTCGCGGACGCCCGGTTCCCCATCGAGCTCGTCGACCAGGCGGTCGGCACGATCCTCTCCCTCTGGAAGGTCTTCGTCGAGGAGGACGCCACGCTCGTCGAGGTCAACCCCCTTGCTCGGCTCGCCGGTGACAAGCTCGAGGCCCTCGACGGCAAGGTCTCGCTGGACGAGAACGCCGACTTCCGTCATCCCGACCACGCCGAGTTCGAGGACAAGGCCGCGGCCGATCCGCTCGAGGCGAAGGCCAAGGAGAAAGGCCTCAACTACGTCAAGCTCGACGGCGAGGTCGGCATCATCGGCAACGGGGCGGGTCTGGTCATGAGCACCCTCGACGTCGTCGCCTACGCCGGCGAGGCGCACGGCAATGTCAAGCCCGCCAACTTCCTCGACATCGGCGGTGGCGCCTCGGCCGAGGTCATGGCCAACGGTCTGGACGTCATCCTGGGCGATCCGCAGGTTAAGAGCGTGTTCGTCAACGTGTTCGGCGGCATCACCTCGTGTGATGCGGTGGCCAATGGCATCAAGGGCGCACTGGAGCTGCTCGGCGACAACGCCAGCAAGCCGCTCGTGGTGCGTCTGGACGGCAACAAGGTCGACGAAGGCCGCGCCATCCTCAACGAACTGAACCACCCGCTGGTGACCCAGGTCGACACCATGGACGGTGCCGCCGACAAGGCCGCCGAGCTCGCGAACGCGTAAGGATCAAGCAGACATGTCGATCTACCTGAATTCCGACTCCAAGGTCATCGTCCAGGGCATCACCGGTGGTGAGGGCACCAAGCACACCGCGCTCATGCTGAAGGCCGGCACGAATATCGTGGGCGGTGTCAACGCCCGCAAGGCCGGCACCACCGTCTCGCACGTGGACGCCGACGGCAAGGACGTCGAGCTGCCCGTCTTCGGCTCCGTGGCCGAGGCCATGAAGGAGACCGGTGCCGATGTCTCGGTCGTCTTCGTGCCGCCGCCGTTCGCCAAGGACGCCGCCATGGAGGCCATCGACGCGGGCATCGGCCTGCTGGTGGTCATCACCGAGGGCATCCCGGTGCAGGACACCGCCGAGTTCTTCGCGCACTCGCAGGGCACCAAGACTCGCATCATCGGCCCCAACTGCCCCGGCATCATCACTCCGGGCGAGGCCCTCGCGGGCATCACCCCGGCCACGATCGCCGGCAAGGGCCCGATCGGCCTGGTGTCCAAGTCGGGGACGCTGACCTATCAGATGATGTTCGAGCTGCGCGACTTCGGTTTCACCTCGGCCATCGGCATCGGCGGCGACCCGATCATCGGCACCACGCACATCGACGCCCTCGAGGCCTTCGAGGCCGACCCCGACACCAAGGCGATCGTCATGATCGGCGAGATCGGCGGCGACGCCGAGGAGCGGGCGGCCGAGTACATCAAGGCCAATGTCACCAAGCCGGTCGTCGGCTATGTCGCGGGCTTCACCGCACCCGAGGGCAAGACGATGGGCCACGCCGGTGCGATCGTGTCCGGCTCGTCCGGCACGGCGGCGGCCAAGAAGGAGGCCCTGGAGGCCGCGGGTGTCAAGGTCGGCAAGACGCCGAGCGAGACGGCCGCGCTCATGCGGGAGATCCTGCAGAGCCTCTGAGCCTTTTCTCACGACGAAGCCCCCGGGACTCCCGGGGGCTTCGTCGTCCTGCGAGCGCTGGTCAGGCGGCTTTGCGGACCAGCTCGCGCAGTGTTTGTTCGACCTCGTCGTTCCAGTCCACGACAGCGAAGGAGGTCGCCCACATCGCCCCGTCGTCCAGGTGCGCGTCCTCATTGAAGCCGATCGACGTGTAACGGGTGTCGAACTTCGAGGCCGGCTGCACGAAGGTCACCACCTTGCCCTCGCGGGCATAGGACGGGAACCCGTACCAGGTCTTGGGATCGAGGTTCGGCGCCTCCTCGGTCACCACCACGTGGAAGCGCTCGGCGATGAGCCGGTCGAGCCCCTCCAGCCCTGAGATCGCTTCCAGACAGGCGTCGAACTCCTTCGCCTTCTTCGCCGCCCCCTTCACGCCCTTGGCGGCGCGCAGTTCCTCGGCGCGTTGCTTCATGGCCGCGCGCTCGGAGGCGCTGAAACTGTCCTCGGACATGGGATCTCCTCGTGATGATCGAGCGAACCGTGGTGTTCGCTGACTCACCCTAGGGTGGCGAGGAGGTGCGGCGCTTCTCGATTCGTGATCACTCGTCGGCGTAGGCGAGGCGCTGGCCGGCCCGTTCCATGAGCGCGCCGAAGTCCTCCGCGGTGAAGGTATTGTCTCCTGACGGCGGAGCGAGCACCTGCGTGATCTCCGAACCGCGTCGTACGACCCCCATGCGGTAGTAGACCCGCTCATCCTCACCGGTCTCGAAGCTCAGCCGCCAGCTGACCCCGGCGAAGCCGTCGCTCGCGATGTCCTCGCGCTCGTCGATCTGCGCCGACAGCTCGCTCTCCCCGCATCCGTCCACGGCCCCGGCGATACCCTCCAGCACCTGCTGTGCGGCCTCATCGGACTCCAGCCGCGCGTTGGTCTGGGCGACGGCGAACTCCGGAGGGAGATCATCGGCATCGGGGATCGCGATCAACCGGGTCGCGACATCGGAGAACTGCTCGCCGCTGAAGTCGGTCTTGTCGCACAGCGATGCCGCGGGATTGAAGCCTTCCGGCTGCTGGGCAGGGCCCGCTGCCCATACTCGGTCGATCGTCCCGAGCGGAGGCATGTCCACGACGCTGAGGAAGGACGGGTACTGTTCGGTGGCCGGCGGCAGCGCCGGCTCGACGGTGATCTCATTGGTGCACTCGCCACCGGAGTCGGCGCACACCTTGGCGATGGAGTCGTTCAGCGTGCGGGCGAACTCGTCGACATCGGTCGGCTCGGTGCCGTTGACCTCGTGGATGAGCGTGCTGGTGACGGTGCCCGACTGCGCGAGGCCTACGCTGATGAACCGGGCGGGGTCGCGATAGGACTGCAGGCGCAGGATCTTGAAGTCGCCGAAGGGCCTCTTGACGGTGTACGCGTCGATGAGCCTGGTGCGCGGATGCGCGCAGTTCGCATACCAGCCGCGCAACGTGGCATAAGCCTCCTGCGAGGCCTCCTGGCTCCGGGAGACCTCGATCGACTGCGCGACGCGTTCGCCAGCGGGATTCGTGCTGTACGCCCGGACGAACACCTTGAGTGGATCACCGTCGGCGAAGCGGGTCGGGGGACAGGTCGAGTACGGGGTCTCGTTCTCCGTGTCGGTCTCGGTCGCGTCGACCTTCCACTCCTGCTCGGAGTTGAGACGCTCGACCTGATCGAGGGAGAGGAGATCGTCGGTGTCGATATTGTGCGCGTCGAGGATGACATCGGGACGCTCGGCGCCCATCTTCTCCCGGTAGGGCAGGCCTTCGACCGTGGCGAGGGCGTCGCCATTGGTGGCGACGAAACCACCGGCGAGCACCGCCAGCACCGAGGCCGCGACCAGGATCGCGGCACCGCGGCGTCCCCCCTGTCGGGCCGCCCGGCGCAACGCGGCCGGCTCGGGGAGCTCGAGCGCGTCGACGCTCTCGCGGAGCGCCATGAGACGGGACTCGAGCTCTTCGAGAGGCTGGGAGAGGGATGCCTCAAGCCGGGTCAGCGCATTGCTCGCCAGCTCCATGCCTATGGCATCGTCCACCTCCATCTCGCGCGTGGCGTCGTCGAGGTCGATGCCGGCCACGGTGAGCAGTGTCACGATGCGGCGTTCGTCGTAGTCCAGGTCGTGCAGCGCGCCGAACAGCGCGGTATCGCCGCTGTCCTCGTGACGCCTGCGCAGGGGATGGACACTCCGGGAGAAGGATGCCAGTTTGGCGGCCTGGTCGCGGACATAGGCGACCGGGTCGCTGCTGTCCCGCAGCCGACCCCACGCGCGCCAGGCTCGCTGGTAGGCGTCGACGCTCGCATCCCGTGCCACCTGCCGGTCCCCGCACAGCGCGTAGGTGGTCGCGACGACCCGTCGCCGGGTGGCGCGATAGAAGTTGTCGAACTCGTCGACACGCGTCATCGGCTCTCGACCTCCTGGGAGCATCCGTGACGGGTGCGTGCTCGGGGTGGCTCCGTTCTCCGGCGACGCGCCGGACGGCGCGCCGTGTGCGGCCGACCGTTCTCGAACCGCGGGGAGCGGCTCGGCGTGGCAGGCTGCGACATCGCAACTTTACAGGTTGGATGGGCGGGTGCCTGACCGGATGCGTGCTGCCGACTCCTGGCGCCCCGCCCTCCTGACAGCGGCCGCCGCCGTCGCGATACCGGTGATCGCGGCGATCCTCGTGGTGGCGGCGGTGACCCAGGACGCGAGCTGGGGCACCCTCCGGGCGGGGGTGCGGGCCTGGCTCGTCGCCGTCGGCGCCGGTCTGCATATCGGTGAGACGTCGATCAGCCTCGTGCCCCTCGGAGGAGTGCTGGTCGCCGGGGCGATCGCGGCCCTGGTGGCGGCACGGCTGGCGCATCGAGACACTCCCGATGCCGTGGTCTTCGGCGCGCTGGCCGGAGCGGGCGCCGGAGCCCTCGCCGCGACACTGTCCGCCGCGACCTCTGTCGGATCGGTGGGCACGTCCTTCGTGCGGGCGGCGTTCGGTGCCTTCGTGGTGGTCGGAGTGGCGGCCGCTATCGCCGTGGCGATCCGGGTGCCGGGGTCATTCCGCGTCCCCGCCTGGGCGGCACCGATGCTCCCGTCGGTCCGCGCCGGGGTCCGCGCCGGCGCCCTGATCCTCGGCTACGCGGCCACGCTCGTCGCCGTGCTCGCCGCCTTCCATGTCCGCCGCGCGGGGGACCTGTGGGCGGCGCTGGACCCCGGCATCGGAGGCGGACTGGTCCTGGCGCTGGTGTCGTTGCTGTCACTGCCCACGATCATCGCCTGGGCCTCCGCCGCTCTCATCGGACCGGGGTTCGCCCTCGGCACCGACACGAGCGTCTCGATGACCGGTGTGGATGTCGCCGCCCTGCCGGCCTTCCCTCCGCTCGCGGTGATCCCCTCGCCCGGACCCTTCCCCGATCTCGTCGTCGCGCTCATGATCGTCCCCGTGCTGATCGCCGGGTACGCAGGATGGCGATGGGCGGCGGCCCCCGGGGACACCACGCTGTGGAATCGAGTGGCACTCGGAGCGGGTGCCGGTGCCGTGGCCGGGGTGATCGTCGGCCTGGTGGCCGCGACCGGCCGTGGGGCGGTCGGACCGGGCCTTCTCGCCGATGTGGGCCCGCCGATTCTCAGCACCGTGGGCATCGCCATCGTCTCGTGGGCGCTGGCCGGGGCAGTCGGTGGAGCGCTGGGCCACTATCGTGGTCTTCGTGCCGATCAGGAGTGACCGTCCCGCGCGCATCGTCGTGCTCGTCTCAGGTAGCGGCACCAATCTACAAGCGTTGCTCGACGCCGCCGCGGATCCGTCCTTCGGGGCCGAGATCGTCGCGGTGGGCGCCGACCGTGACGGCATCGAGGGCTTGCGTCGGGCGGAGCGGTCCGGAGTACCCACCTTCGTCGTGCGGCTCGCCGATCATCCGGACCGCCCGGCCTGGGATATCGCGCTCGCCGACGCCGTCGCTCAGCACGATCCCGACCTGGTCGTACTGGCCGGTTTCATGAAGCTCACCGGGCCCGCCTTCCTCGGCCTCTACGGCGGCCGCACGCTGAACACCCATCCGGCGCTCTCGCCGGCCTTCCCCGGCATGCACGGCCCGCGCGACGCACTCGCGTACGGCGTCAAGGTCACTGGTGCGACGCTCTTCGTGGTCGACGAAGGCGTCGACACGGGTCCGATCGTCGCGCAGGTCGCTGTACCCGTCCTCGACGAGGACGACGAGGACACACTGCACGAGCGCATCAAGACCAGCGAACGGCGCATGCTCGTCGAGTGGGTGGGACGTCTCGCGCGTGACGGCTATATCGTCGACGGACGCCGGATCGTCTCACCTCCACCACCGTCAGTCCAGAACCAGGAGTAAGGCCCTCATGACCGACTCGCCCCGTTCCCCCCTCCGCCGGGCCCTCGTCTCGGTGTACGACAAGACCGGTCTGACCGATCTCGCGCGCGACCTCGCCGCCGCCGGCGTGCAGATCGTCTCGACCGGATCGACCGCGAAGACGATCGAGGCCGCGGGCGTGGAGGTGACCCCGGTGGAGGAGCTGACCGGCTTCCCCGAGTGCCTCGACGGTCGCGTCAAGACGCTGCATCCCCGGGTGCACGCGGGCATCCTCGCCGACCGGCGACTCGAACAGCATCGCGCCCAGCTGGAGGAGCTCGGCGTCGAACCCTTCGACCTGGTCATCGTGAACCTCTATCCGTTCCGCGAGACGGTCGCCTCCGGGGCGAGCTCCGACGAGGTCGTCGAGCAGATCGACATCGGCGGACCCTCCATGGTCCGCGCGGCGGCCAAGAACCATCCGAGCGTCGCCGTCGTCGTGTCCCCGGATGCCTACGGCGAGGTTCGCGAGGCGCTTGGAGCGGGCGGCTTCACCTTCGAGCAGCGCCGACGTCTCGCGGCCCGCGCCTTCGCGCACACCGCTTCCTATGACGCCGCGGTGGCATCGTGGTTCGCGTCCGCCTATGACGGTTCGGAGGACGGCTGGCCGGAGTTCGTCGCCGAGGCCTGGGATAAGCAGGCGGTGCTGCGTTACGGCGAGAACCCGCACCAGGAGGCCGCGCTCTACACCGACGGCAGCGGTGGCCTCGCCGGCGCGGAGCAGCTGCACGGCAAGGAGATGAGCTACAACAACTACGTCGACACCGATGCCGCGATCCGGGCCGCCTTCGATCACGAGCGTCCGGCGGTCGCGATCATCAAGCACGCCAATCCGTGCGGTATCGCCGTCGGTGAGGACATCGCCCAGGCCCACGCCCGCGCGCACGCCTGCGACCCGGTGTCGGCCTTCGGCGGGGTGATCGCCGCCAATCGCCCGGTGTCGGTCGCGATGGCCGAGCAGGTCGCCGATGTGTTCACCGAGGTGATCGTCGCACCGGGCTACGAGGACGGCGCTGTCGAGATCCTGCAGCGCAAGAAGAACATCCGCATCCTGCGCGCCGATGATCTCGGCACGAATCCTCCGACGGAGTTCCGTCAGGTGTCGGGCGGCCTCCTGGTCCAGCTGCGCGACCACGTCGACGCGCCCGGGGACGATCCCTCCGGCTGGACCCTCGTCGCCGGCGAACCCGCGGATGCGGCTACCCTCGCCGATCTCTCCTTCGCCTGGACGGCTGTACGGGCCGTGAAGTCGAATGCGATCCTGCTCGCCAAGGACGGCGGGTCAGTCGGCGTGGGCATGGGCCAGGTCAATCGCGTCGACTCGTGCCGCCTCGCGGTGGAGCGGGCCGGTGCTGAGCGCGCCCGGGGTGCGGTCGCGGCATCGGATGCGTTCTTCCCCTTTGCCGACGGTCCTCAGATCCTCCTCGACGCGGGCGTTCGCGCGATCGTGCAGCCCGGAGGCTCCGTGCGCGATGAGGAGACCATCAAGGCTGCTCAAGACGCCGGCATCACGATGTACGTCACGGGGACGCGGCACTTCTTCCACTGATGCTGCGGCACGCGTCGTCCACGGCCTCCGGTCCGACGAGGTGCGCGGCGAGTAGATAGCGTAGCGATGTCGCCAGGTTGCGCGCTTCGGCGGCGTCGTCGTCATGGCTCTGCATGCGTAGGGCCGTGCCGACCATCTGGGCGATCAGGGCGGCGGACAGCTCACTCGACTGCTCGAGACCGTGCTCGGTCAGCAGCTCGGTGAGCCGCAACTCGACCAGGCGGACGGCCTCGGTGATCTCCGGGCGGAGCTCCTGGTCGCGGCTCGCCTGAAGGAACAGGGCGAGGTCGAGTCCCCACATGGCGCGATCGTGGTCGGCGAAGGTGGGGATGATGGCGCTGGTCGTGTCGTCGACATCCGCGAGGAACGACAGGTCGAGGTCGTGCAGGTCGATGTTCTCCAGCGATGTCGTCCAGTCGGTGATATGCCGCCGGAAGGCTTCGCGCACCAGTTCGGCGATCGAGGCGAAGTAGTAGGTGGTCGCCGCCGTGGGCAACTGTGCCTCACTGGCGACGGCACGGTGGGTGACGGCGCGGATTCCACCGAAGGCGTAGACGCGGACGGCGGCGTCGAGGAGTTGTTCCCGGCGTTGGCGGCTGCGTTCTTGGGAGAGGCGGGCTCGGGCCACAGCGGTGATTCCTCTCGAGAGGTTGGGGTTGAACGTGCATGTTGGGGGTAGAACCTGATCCTACGGGCCAGGCTCCGTTGCGTGCCGTGCGAAACTGTCCGAGTGACTGCGCAGATTCTCGACGGCAAGGCCGTCGCCGCCACGATCAAGTCCGAACTGGCCCAGCGCGTGGCCGCCTTGCGCGAGCGGGGGGTCGTCCCGGGGCTCGGCACGATCCTGGTGGGCGATGATCCGGGGAGCACCTGGTATGTCGCGGCCAAGCACCGTGATTGCGCGGAGATCGGGATCGAGTCGATCCGTATCGATCTGCCTGCCACGGCGACTCAGGAGGAGGTCGAGGAGGCCGTCGACCGTCTCAACGCCGACCCCGCGTGCACGCTCTACATCGTCCAGCTGCCGCTGCCCGCGGGGCTCGACGAGAATGCGGTGATCGGCCGCATCGATCCAGCCAAGGATGCCGACGGTCTCCATCCCACGAACCTGGGGTGGCTCGTGCTCGGCAAGGAAGCCCCCCTGCCGTGCACGCCCCGCGGCATCATCGAGTTGCTGCGCCGACACGACATCGATATCTCCGGGCAGCATGCCGTGGTCATTGGCCGCGGCATCACCGTGGGACGGCCGATGGGGCTGCTGTTGACTCGGCGCAGCGAGAACGCCACGGTGACCCTCTGCCACACCGGAACGCGTGATCTGGCGGCCGAGGTGCGCCGTGCCGATATCGTCATCGCGGCGGCGGGAGTGCCGGGTATCGTCACCGGTGACATGGTGAAGCCCGGGGCGGCGCTGTTCGATGTCGGGGTCAGCCGCGATGAGGACAACAAGATCGTCGGCGACCTCGCCCCGGATGTCTGGGACGTCGCCGGCTGGGTGACCCCGAATCCCGGAGGCGTCGGTCCGATGACGCGGGCGATGCTGCTGAGCAATGTGGTCGACTTCTCCGAGGCCCAGGCGGCGCAGTGAGGCCACCGCGTAGCCGCGGCTCCCGGATCTATCTGATCCAGCTGGCTGCCGTGCTCGTCGGTCTGGTGTTGGTCATCGCCGGCGCCTGGCGGGTGGGTGTGGCGACGATAGGGGTGTCCTTCCTTGTCGCGGCGGCGCTGCGCGCGGTGGTGACGCCCGACCAGTACGGCATGCTGCGCGTGCGAGGCAAGGTCTTCGATATGGCCTGGATGCTGATGCTCGGCGGTTCGCTGGTCTTCCTCGCGATCAACATCCCTTCACAGCCCCCGCTCTGACACCCTGAGCTTCTTGACCCCCGGGTCCGCGTCTTGCCGGGTTGTGGCCCTTGCTCACTACGTGGCGGGGCCACCCCCGGCAAGAGGCGGTCGGGTTGCGCTCAGATCAGGCCGAGGGAGCGGACCGCGTCGCGCTCTTCGAGGAGCTCGGCGGCGGTCGCCTCCATCCGCGAGCGGCTGAAGTCGTTGATGTCCAGGCCCTGCACGATCGACCACTCGCCACCGGAACAGGTGACCGGGAACGAGTACACGATGCCCTCGGGGACGTCGTACGAGCCATCGGAGGCGACCGCCATCGAGACCCAGTCGCCGTCCGGAGTGCCGTGCACCCAGTCGCGGGCAGCGTCGATCGTGGCCGAGGCCGCTGAGGCGGCCGACGAGGCTCCACGAGCCTCGATGATGGCGGCGCCGCGCTTGGCGACCGTGGGGATGAAGTCGTTCTCGATCCAGGCCTGATCGTTGACGACCTCGGCCGCGTTGCGTCCGCCGATCTCGGCGTGGAAGATGTCGGGATACTGGGTGGCCGAGTGGTTGCCCCAGATCGTCATCTTGCGGATGTCCGCGACGCTGGAGCCGGTCTTGGCCGCCAGCTGGCTGAGCGCACGGTTGTGGTCGAGACGGGTGAGGGCGCTGAACCGCGAGGACGGGATATCCGGCGCGTTGCTCATCGCGATGAGGGCATTGGTGTTCGCCGGGTTGCCGGTCACGCCGATCTTGACGTCATCGGCAGCGACCTCGTTGAGAGCCTTGCCCTGCGCTGTGAAGATCGCGCCATTGGCCTCCAGGAGATCGCCGCGTTCCATCCCCTTGGTGCGGGGACGGGCTCCCACCAGCAGCGCCAGGTTGACCCCGTCGAAGATGTGGCGGGGGTCGTCGCCGATCTTGACGGAGTCGAGTGTGGGGAAGGCGCAGTCGTCGAGTTCCATGACGACACCCTCGAGAGCCCCGAGGGCGGGGGTGATCTCCAGCAGTCGCAGCTGCACCGGCGTGTCAGGTCCGAAGACGGCACCACTGGCGATGCGGAAGAGAAGGCTGTAACCGATCTGACCGGCGGCACCGGTGACGGCGACCTTGACAGGGGACTGGCTCACGGCGTTGTGCTCCTCGTCTGTTGGGTACGTCACGAAACTAGCGCATGATCGGGCTCACGTCTCGGGCCGTGTGACGTCATAGGTCAGGTGCGCGAACTGGCCGCGCCGTTCGACATCGATCAAATGCAGGCGATCGGGTCCCAGGCGGCGAGGCAGTAGCGGTGCCCCGGCGCCGAGGGTGGCGGGAGCCACCGTCGCCTGGATCTCGTCGAGCGCGCCGGCATCGTCGAACTGCCCGACGAGGTCACCGCCTCCCATCAGCCAGACGTCTCGGCCTCCGGCACGGTTCGCGATGGTCTCGACATGTCCGGCGGGATCGCCCGTGAGGATCGTGATGTCCGCTCCCTCAGGGACCGGGAGGTCGCGGCTGGTGAAGAGGAAGGCGGGCTTGCCGGCGACATTCTCCGGCCAGGTCTCGGGATGGTCGAGCACACCGGTCTCGGCGAGCAGCCAGCGGTAGGTGGACGATCCCATGACCACCACCCCGACGGAGTCGGTGAAGGAGTTGAACGTGTCGGCATGTTCGGGGTCGGCAGTGTCGCTGCCCTCGACGGCGAATAGCCAGCTGAGGGAGTGGTCGGTGTCGGCGAGATAGCCGTCGAGGGTCGTGGCGGTGAGGTAGACGAAGCGGGCCATGGCGAGACTCTAGGCGCTGGCACTGACACCTGTGATCATCCCGCCCGTGGCATTCCCTCGCCAGCGCGGACGACGAGGACCGCCCACCTGATGGTGGACGGTCCTCGCGCGGTGGGCGGGCTCAGCCGGCGTGGGTGTGGGGCTCCCTGATCGGATCGGACGCGTTCGCCTTGGCTACAGCGTCCTCACTGCCGGGATTGGGTTCTCCCTGCTCGGCGCGGACGAGTTCCTCGATCCTCTTGCCGGTCTGCTCATCGACGTTCTTCCAGTAGAGGAAGGCGCGTTCGAGCACGTCTCCCTTCACGCCGCCGAGCAGGTGACCGGCGACGGTCTGCACGAAGGCCTCGCGCTGCTCGTCGTTCCAGACCTCGCGGACCAGGCGGCCGGCCTGTGACCAGTCGTCGTCCTCGGCGCGCAGCGTGTAGGCCTGACGGACCATCTCTCCATCGGTCTCCCAACCGTCGGACACGGTTCCGGTCTGGTCGGCGTAGCCGCGACCGAAGGAGTTTGGCGCGTACACCGGGGCGTCGCCGGAGTGCTGGTACGCCATCGCCCCGTCGAAGGTGTAGGTGTTCTGGTGCTGTGTGTTCTTGGCCTGGTTGACGGGCAGCTGGTGGTAGTTGGTGCCGATGCGGTATCGGTGTGTGTCGGCGTACGCGAACGTGCGGCCGAGCAACATCTTGTCGGGACTGAAGCCGATGCCGGGCACGACCGCGGAGGGTTCGAAGGCGGCCTGCTCGATCTCGGCGAAGAAGTTCTCCGGGTTCCGGTTCAACGTCATGGTGCCGACTTTGACCAGCGGGTAGTCGCCGTGCGGCCAGACCTTGGTGAGGTCGAAGGGGTTGATCCGGTAGGTCTTGGCGTCCTCATAGGGCATGAGCTGCACCGAGAGCGTCCAGGACGGGAAGTCGCCGTTCTCGATCGACTCGTAGAGGTCGCGACGGTGGAAGTCGGCATCGTGACCGGCGATGCGGTCGGCCTCCTCGCCGGTCAGACCCTCCACGCCCTGGTTGCTGTGGAAGTGGTACTTGACCCAGTGCTTCTCTCCGGCCTCGTTGATCCACAGGTAGGTGTGCGAGCCGTAGCCGTTCATGTGGCGATAGGTCTTGGGGATGCCGCGGTCGCCCATCAGGTAGGTCACCTGGTGCGCGGACTCGGGATTGAGGGTCCAGAAGTCCCACTGCATGTTGTTGTCGCGCAGTCCGCTGCCGCCGCGGCGCTTCTGCGAGCGGATGAAGTGGGGGAACTTCATCGTGTCACGGATGAAGAAGATCGGCGTGTTGTTGCCGACGAGGTCGTAATTGCCCTCGGTGGTGTAGAACTTCAGCGCGAAGCCGCGGGGGTCGCGCCAGGTGTCGGGGGAGCCCTGCTCGCCGGCGACGGTCGAGAAGCGCGCCAGCATCTCCGTCTGCACACCCTTTTGGAACAGTGCGGCCTTGGTGTAGGCGCTGACATCCTCGGTGGTCTCGAAGACGCCGAACGCCCCGGAGCCCTTGGCGTGGACATTGCGCTCGGGGACACGCTCGCGGTTGAAGTGCGCCATCTGCTCGATGAAGTGGGTGTCGTGCAGCAGGATCGGGCCGTCGGCGCCGACGGTGAGGCTGTTGCGGTCGGAGGTCGCGGGGGCACCGGTCTGCGTCGTCGACCCGAGATCGGCCTCCGGTGTGGGCTTGGCGGCGAACGAGGTACCGTCGGTCGGCTGAGGAATCTGTGCCATGGTGACTCTCCTTAGTCGGTGGATGTGGCGGCCGAACACGTGGGGCACAGGCCCCAGAACGTGACTTCGGCTTCGTCGATGGCGAATCCGTGGGACTGCGAGGGGACGAGACAGGGGGTCTCGCCGACGGCGCAGTCGATGTCCTCGACCGCGCCGCAGGAGCGGCAGACGAGGTGGTGGTGGTTGTCGCCGACTCGCCGCTCGTAGAGGGCGGGGGAGCCGGCGGGTTCGATGCGGCGCAGGAGCCCGGCCCGGGTGAGGTCGCCGAGCACGTTGTAGACGGCCTGGACCGAGGTGCCGGGGAGGGTCTCGCGGACGCTCCGGAAGACGGTGTCGGCGGGAATGTGCGGCTGTCGGGCGACGACGCCGAGGACGGTGAGCCGACCGGTCGTGACGCGCAGCCCGGCGGTCCGCAGTTGCTCTCGCGGGGTCGGATGCTCGCCGGACGACGAGGCGATCGGAGCCGTTGCGGTCATGACCCCAGCATAGTGGTTGTTTTGAATTCTTAAAGAAAGGTGACCCTCAGTTCGGTGTGGGTCAGGCGCGGAGCTCTTTCTCGATGGGGGTCCATCGCCGTGCGCGTGCCTTGATCACGGTTCCGTCGAGGAGGTGTTCGAGCTGGTGGGCGCGCTGGTCGATCGCGACCCGCCGCTCTGGGTCGATGTCCTCGAGTAGTCGGAGGGCCACGGTGGCGTCGTCGCGGATGGTCCAGCCTCCGACGGTCCGGCCATCGGCCCAGATGGTCGGACCGGCATTTCCGACATTGTCGAAGAGCCGCTCAGCGTGTTGGCCGAGGTACCAGCCGCGTTGTTTCCACCCCATGGTGGTGGAGTCGAGTGCGGGCAGGAGGGCTACCCAGGGGCCGGGGTCTGGTGTGGGGGCGAGGTCGTCGGACAGCGTGAGCGCGGGGCCGGCCTCGGTATGAACCTCGACGGTGTCGAGGCTGGCCAGTGCGGCGCGGGCTGTGGTCTTGGTCCATCCGGTCCACCAGCAGAGGTCCTCCAGCGGGGCGGGTCCGTAGGCGGCGAGCCAGCGTCTGGCGATGTCGCGGGTGGCGTCCTCGTGGGTGGGGTGCTCGGTGAGTGCTGGAGTCCAGTTCTCGGTGGCGCACCAGGTGAACTGGGTGGAGGCCCAGGTGCCGACCGGTTTGGCCCGGACGACGTGGCCCTCCGCCGACATCAGGGTCAGGAGGCGGCTGGCCATCGATTGGCTGGTGGCATAGCGGGTGCCCGCACCGACCTGGACGCGGGTGGCGAGGATGGGGTCGGCGGCTGCGAGGTGGGCGCTGCGGAAAATGCCGAGGCCGGGGAGCACGGCTCGCGCGGTGGTGTGGGCCTGGTCGAGGAAGCGCTCCGGCTCGTCGATACCGGAGTCGCGCAGCATGGTGAGCAACTTGCGGCGCTCGGGTGCCGCGACGCTACGGGCGGTGGCGGCGAAGCAGGCCCCGGCGAGATCGACCGGGACGGCGAAGACGGTGCGTCGCATGGCCAGGACCCGGATGAGGGTGCGGTCGGTATACAGCGCTCGCTCCAGGTCGGCGACCGATGGCTCCGTGAGGCGAGCGCAGACGCCGACGGCCATGGAGGCGGGGTCGGTGCTGTGCAGCGCGACGACGTGCCGGGCGACTTCTTCGGAGTTGTCGACGGGTCCGGCGAGTGCATGCCTGACTCCGAGGCGTCGCCGCCGTTCGGTGTCGTCGATCGTCACAGTCATGAAGGGATCCTAGGGTCGCCATCGGTGGTTGCGTTTCCATCGGGAGGTTCCGGGTCGTCGGAATTCGGGTACACCGTCTCGTGGGTTCAGACGGCATTGGAGGTGTCCGGTGTGGATTTGTCGGTGATGTTCGGCGCAGACGGGGATGGCGTCTTTGAGGTTGGTGGTGCCGCCGTCTGCCCAGGTTCTGTCTCCGTGGTGTGCTTCGCACCATCCTGGTGGGCGATCGCAGTCGGGTGCGGCGCAGCCGCCGTCGCGGTTGGCGATCGCGATCCGCTGATATCGAGTGAATAAGCGTTCTTCGCGCCGAGCTACCCGAACCAC
>NZ_MIJB01000029.1 GCF_002174305.1 Aeromicrobium sp. PE09-221
GCGGTGACGCCCCCCTGAGACCCGCGCCCGAGGCCAAGATATGGCCACTTGTGGCCCGTTCTGGACCTCGGAAACGGGCCACAAGTGGCCATATCTTGGCCCTGTGGTCAGGTGCAGCGGGCGAGGATGAGATCGCGGTAGATCTCGGCGCAATGGACGACCTCGTCGATCGGCACCGACTCGTCCACGGCATGGGCATCGGCGATCGACCCCGGCCCATACTGCACGGTCGGGATGTCCGCCCCGACGTAGAGTCGCAGGTCCGAGCCGTACGGCGCCCCGGCAGCCCCGGCACCCGTCAGCTCGCCCACCTGCCGCACGAAGTGATGGTCCGGGTCCGTCATGCCCGCCGCGAAGCGACCACCGGGCCAGCTCACATCGATCGGGTTCTCCCGCAGCCACGGATCCTGCGCGCAGAGCATCCCGATGTGCTGTTCGAAGGCCGCTTCAGCATCCGCGAAGCTCTCCCCGGGGCGTACCCCGTACCGTCCCTCAGCGACGAGCCGATCGGGAACGGTGCTCGCCCAGTCACCGGCACTGAGGATGCCCACCGAGATCGGGAACGGCAGGGGGCCGAAGAGAGTCGGGACATCGGCATTGCGCTCGGCCTCCAGCGTGTCGAGCGCCTCGAGGACCTGGGGGAGCAGTCCGATCGTCGAGACCCCGTCACGGCGCATCGAACCATGCGTCGCCGCGCCGCTGATCTCCAACCGGAAGGTCAGCGAACCCGCATTGGCGGCCACCACCCGGCCGGCCGTCGGCTCCGCGATGAGACATGCATCGCCGGTATGTCCGCGGCGCAGCGTGTCGAAGGTGCCGAGTCCGCCGTCCTCTTCGGCGACCACCGTGTGGATCGCGAACGGACGGGCGAGGGAGCGATGGTCGACGGCACGCGCGGCGGCGAAGATCGCCGCGACCCCGCCGAGCATGTCGCAGGTGCCGCGCCCGCGCCAGCGGCCGTCGCGGATGGTGAGGGTGAACGGGTCGGACTCCCAGAGCCCGACCTCCCCGATCGGCACGACATCGACGTGCCCGGCCAGGATCAGCGCGGGACGGTCCGAGGAGGTGGCGGCGACACAGCCCCACATCTCCTCGCGCTCGACCTCCTCGCCGGGATAGCCAGGATCGGCACGCAGATCCTCGAGGTCGGCGTGCCAGTGGTCGACCTCGAGGCCGAGGGAGGTGAGACGCTCGGCGCACCAATGCTGGATGGCCACCTCGGCCTCGGAACCGCCGACCGCCCCGAAGCCCACGAGGGTGGCCAGGTCGTCGCGCAAAGCGTCCTCGTCGATCTCCACGCGATCAGTGTGACATCTCGCCCTGGGCGGACCGATGATGCGCTGCAATAGCCATAGCGACCCGAGCACATCATCGTTCGTCCAGCCGGGGACAGACGATGCGCGTTGCGGCTGCCGGGGCGACCACGGTGCATCATCATCGGTCCGCCGGAGGCGTGGACGGTGGCCGGACGGAGATGCGCTACGCTGCCCTCCATGACGACTCGTACCTGGTGGCGCCGCCCGTAGGTGGCCTGTCGTCCCGTTGTATCCAACGCCCAGTCCGCCGTCGGCCGGTACTGGGCGTTCGTCGTCCACGGCCACGACACGTAGGAAGACCATGACCCTGCTCGACGATCTGCTCGCCCAGCCGGCCTTCGCCCTCATCCGTGGGCGCGAGGCCGACACCGTCACGCTCATCGGCGGCCCCCGCACCGATATCGAGAGCCTGGCGGAAATCCCCATCGTCGAGGGTGCAGAGGAGCGATGGGACCACCTCGTGCTCGTCCCCTATGCCCAGGTGCGCGAACGGGGCTTCGCGGCACATCAGGACGGCACGCCGCTGTCGGTCATCCGCGCAGACCTCCTCGCCGAGCTGCCCCTCGCGGACGTGCTCGAGCAGCTGCCCGATGTTCCTGTCGAATTCGTCGACCGCGGCGGCTTCGACACCAGCGACGAGGACTACGCCGAGATCGTTCGACAGATCATCGAGGGTGAGATCGGAGTCGGTGAAGGCGCCAATCTCGTCATCGGCAGGCACTACCGCGCGCAGGTCGCCGAGTGGGGGCATGAGCGCGCGCTGACGGTGCTGCGCCGACTCCTCGAGCGCGAGCGCGGCGCCTTCTGGACCTTCCTCGTCTTCACCGGCGATCGCTACCTGATCGGCGCGAGCCCTGAACGGCACGTGAGCCTCGACGCCGGGCAGGTACGGATGAACCCGATCTCGGGCACCTTCCGGATGCGCGGCCTCGAGACCCACGCGGACCGCAAGCGCGAGCTGCTGCGCTTCCTGTCCGATGAGAAGGAGATCTACGAGCTCTTCATGGTCGTCGACGAGGAGCTCAAGATGATGTGCGATATCTGCCATGAGGGCGGACTCGTGCTGGGCCCCTATCTCAAGCCGATGAGCCATCTCGTCCACACCGAGTACCTGCTCGCCGGGCGCACCGACCGAGATGTGCGCGACGTGCTGCGCGACTCCATGTTCGCCGCCACCGTCACCGGCAGCCCGGTCGAGAACGCCTGCCGGCTCATCGCCCGGTACGAGCCCGAGGGCCGCGGCTACTACGCCTCGATCGCGGCGCTTGTCGGTCGCGATGGCCAAGGGCGGCAGAAGGCCGACGCTCCCATCCTCATCCGCACCGCGGATGTCGACCTCGACGGCCGCCTGAAGGTCAGCGCCGGGGCCACCCTCGTCCGCGACTCCGATGCGGCCTACGAGACGGCAGAGACCTGGGCCAAGGCCGCGGGCATCCTCAGCGCCTTCGGCCTCGTCGACGACGCCCCGCCCGCGGCTGACGGCTTCGATGCCTTCACACGTGAGGACGACGTGCTCATCGCCCTCGGCTCGCGCAATCAGCGGCTCAGCCAGTTCTGGCTCAGCGACCAGTCCGGCACGGAGCCCGAGCCGCACCTGGTCGGCAAGCGGGTCGTGATCCTCGACGGCGAGGACGACTTCGTGAACATGCTGTCGCATGTGTTCGGGGTGCTCGGCATGAGCACCGATATCGTGCGCCACGACGAGTATGCCGAGGGCGCGCTCGACGGTCACGACCTCGTCGTCGTCGGTCCCGGCCCGGGCGACCCCCGGGTCGACGAGCCCAAGATGCGGGTGCTGCGGGGCGCCGTCGACCGGCTGCTGGAGCGTGAGCAGCCCTTCCTCGGCGTCTGCCTCGGCCACCAGGCGCTGTGCCACCAGCTCGGGCTGGATCTGACCTTCAAGGACATCGTCTTCCAGGGCACGCAGAGCCGACTCGAGGTGCTGGGGCGGTCCGAGACGGTCGGCTTCTACAACACCTTCGTTGCACGGGTTCCGGAGCAGGGGCTCCCCGAGGGGGTCAGCGTGGAGACCGACGAGAACGGGGATGTGCACCTCGTCGCCGGACCGCACTATCGCGGCATCCAGTTCCATGCCGAGTCGATCCTGACCCAGCGTGGCTATGAGCTGCTGCGCGATGTGGTGAACGAGCTCCTCCCCGCCTGAGCGATGAGCCTGGCGACACCCCGTTGAGTGTGACGTTTGGACGGTAAAAACGACACTTTCGCCGTCCAAACGTCACACTCAACGGGGATGTGATCGTCACCATCGTTCCGGCTCTGAGGACACGTCGCCCGACGACTCGGGGGCGAGCCGGGCGTAGATGACGACGTTGTCGTCGGTGGGACGCCCTTGATCGTCGAACAGACAGCTGATCAGGACCAGGCGTCCCGGGTTCGCCGTCCACAGATCGGCGATGTCGGCGAGCCGGCTCTGTTCGTGGATCATCGTGCGCTGCACGATGTACACGACCTCGCCGTGCTCGGTGGTCACGATGATCTCGTCGCCCGCATAGAGGGAGCTGCGCTGTTGCTCCCGGTCGACGAGGGCGTTGAACGCCGCCGGACCCACCGCCGCGCTATGGCCGATCAGGTAGGCCGTCTGATCGGCATCGGCGCCCATGCCGGCGTAGTCGTCGAGCCAGTACGCGCGGTCGCCCGTCGGCGGTACGAGGACGCCGTCGACGGCGGGCGGCTGCACGCCGACCTCGGCGTGCAGGTCGACGACCGGCACGCTGACCTCGAGCGGGGCGGCCGCGGGCAGCGGGCGGATGTCCCCCGACGCCGCGACCGACTCGACCTGTCGCCGTTCGGGGGGCGGCTCGGGTCGGTCGGCGCCGAACCATCCGACGGCGCCCACCACCGCGATCACCACGCCGACGACGATCACTGCGAGCGTCCCGATCAGCAGTGGTCGCCGTCGGGTCTCGGTCGTCTGCCGTGTCACGGCGTCCCCGCACGGTGGGCCGGTCGCCGCAGTGCCGCGACCACCAGGACCAGAGCGGCGGCGATGAACAGCACGCCGGTGCCGGCGATCAGGGCCTGCTCCAACCCGCTCAGCGACAGACCCGATCCGCCGTCGGTGCGAGGAGCGAGGATCGCGCCCTCGGCCCGCGGGGCTCCGCGAGGCTCGGCGTCGTCCTCTTCGCCGATCTGCAGCTCCACCCAGCCGATGAAGGTCCCTTCTGCGTCGACGAAGGTGAACTTGTACAGTCCGTCGTTCAGGCTGGACACGTCCAGCTGGACCCGGCCCTGGTCGTCGGCGCTGAGCCAGTCGACCGCTGTGCCGGAGGGGTAGACATGGGTGAAGAACCAGTCGCCCTCGTTCGCTCCGGGAATGGTCACGGTCAGCAGGTCGCCGTCCCGCTCGGCCTTCAGCCCGCCCTGATTGGCGCCGTTCAACTCGTCGATGTCGTCGACGGGCTTGTCGGGCGTCGTCGACGGACGCTCAGGACGATCCTGCCGCTGGGCGGTGGTGGTCGCGCCGGGACCCGCCTGCGGGGAGCTGGCGGCCGGGGCGAGCTGGGAAGGCCCTCCTCCGGATCCGCCGCTCGCCGCGCCGGGACGCCAGGGCGAGCCCGAACCGCCCTTGCCGCCGGGAGGTCTGGGGTTATCGGGATCATCCGGGTCGTCGGGGTCATCGGGATCGGTGGGCTCGATGATCTCCGGAGGAACGCTCGCCGCGCCCTCCGGTGCCGCCCAGTCGATCGCGTTGACGAAGACCTGCAACGCCCCCAGCGACCAGTTTCGCGAGTTGACCGAGGGCGCAGTGGCGTTCAGTGACATGAGCACCGACCGGTGGCGACCGGACTCGGCGACCGCGATGCCGCCGCCCCGGGCGGTGACCCCGCGGTCGCCGTCGATAGTGACCGTCTCGGCCAGCACCTGCCCCTGCGGGTACGCCGCGAACCACGCATGGTGCTTGGGGCCGTTCTGATCGTTGTGCACGATGACGTCGCCGATGCCGTAGGCGCCGCCGGTGGCGAAGCCGCGCTGGAAGATCGGGTGGTCGGCGATGACGCGATATCCGGTGGAGGCGATCGAGGGGTCATTGGGATCGTCCGCGGTCGCCCGCCCGCTGGGAGAACCGGTCGCGTTCGCCAGCTGGGCGATGCCCGCGTCCGCGCTCGTGCCGAGATCCAGCCAGAGCACGCCGGTGCCGGCGGCCTCGGCATGCGAGATGAACGTGCGCACCCGTTCGGCGTCGACGCTCGCCGGGGTGTCCCAGACCACCACGTCGTAGCCGGCCTCGTCGAGCTCCGACTGGTCGGGCAGTCCGGGCGTGCTCTCGGCGTTGAGACCCGCCGAACGGAGCGCTCGCACCGTGTTGCCCCGATCGCCGAGCACGAGCACCCGGGTCTGCTCGGCGAGCCGGTATTCGATCGTGGTGGTCCCGCCGGCGCGCACGGTGGCGGCGTCGGAGACGGACTCGATGTACCCCTCGGCGCTCGCGCGGACCTGGTACGCGCCGGCCGGGAGATCCTGGAAGCTGAAGCGGCCGGCGGCGTCGGTGCTGGTCTTCACCGGCTGGCCGAGGACGGCGACCTCGGCGCCCGCGATCGGTGCGCCGTCCAGGTCAGTGACACTGCCGGCCACGGTGCCGGTGGTCATCGGGGTCAATCGTGCCTCGAGCGTGACCACCTCGTCGGTGGGCACATGGGCCTGCACCTGCTGACTCTCATAGCCGAAGCGCTCGACGGTCAAGGTGTAGTCGCCGGGGACCAGGTCGGCCTGGAAGGTGCCGTTCTCATCGGTCGTCCACCGTTCTCCGACATCGGCGAAGGAGACCGTGGCCCCCCTGATCGCCGAGCCGGTGGCGGCATCCCTCACCGTGCCGCTGACCCCTGACGCACCGAGCACTGCGGAGATCGCCTTGTGCACGTCGATGCGGCCGTGACCATAAGCCGGGTCGGGCGCGGCGCCCCCACCGTCCGGATGCCAGGCGGTGTTCTCGAGCGCGTCGACGATCTGGTCGACGCTGAGTCCGGCCTGTGCTGAGCGGAGCAGGGCCACCGCGCCGGCGACATGTGGCGTCGCCATCGAGGTCCCGGTGGAATTTCCCCACTGGCCACCGGGTATCGCCGAGAACACGGCGGTGCCCGGCGCGCTGACATCGGGCTTGACGAAGCTTTCGGGCCAGCCGTACTTCTCACTGATCGCGCGAGGCCACTGCGTCACCGCCCCGCAGGAGCCCGGATCGACCCGGTCGTCCACATCGGTCATCCCGACGCCCACGGCCTCGTACAGGTTGCCGGGCGACGAGGTGCCGCTGGCGCCGCAGGGTGCGTTGCCGATCGCGATCGCCGGGAACACGCCGGCATCGCGGACGTTGCGGATGATATCGGCATAGGCGTCGGAGTAGCCACCCGAGCCGAGCGACATGTTGATGACGGTGGCGGGTGCGCCGACGTGGTCGTCCTTCGACTGCGCGGTGTGCGGGTCGAGTGCCCACTGGATTCCCGAGAGGATGGAGGCATAGGAGCCGCCACCGGGACCGCTCAGCACGTTGGCGGCCATCAGCTCGGCGCCGGGTGCCACGCCAATCCGGGTTCCCGAGGCGTCACCGCCCGCGATGGTCCCGGCCACATGAGTCCCATGCGAGCCTGGGTCGCTGGGGCGCGAGGGAACGGGGTCACCGCTGGCGTCGAAGCTGATCCAGCCGCCCGGATACAGCGGATCGTTGAGATCCGACCCCACGAGACGGCCGGCGATGTCGGGATGCTGCGGGTCGATGCCGGTGTCCAGCACAGCGACCCGGACCCCCTCGCCGGTGACCTCGAAATCGCTCCAGGCCTGAGGTGCCCCGATCTTGTCCAGACCGTAGGTGACGGCGGTGCCGTCGGCCAGGGCGGTGGTCATGGCGCCGGCGACCGCGGCCGGCTCGACGGCGCTCGTCTCCAGCGGGGTGACCTCGAAGTTGGGGATGACCTCGATGGCTCCGGGCAGCTCGGACAGCGATCGCAGGGTCGATTCGCTGGGCACCGCCCGCACCAGAATCGCCCCATTGATCCAGAACCGCTCGATCACGTCCACGTCCTCGGCGAGCTCGCCGAGGGCTTGCTCCGCACGGTCCCACTGGTCCTCGGCATTCGCCCGCAGCGAGCTCACCGATGCCTCGGTCTCGCCCTTGACGGAGGGGTCGACCTCCGGAGGCGCGAACCGGACCACGATGTCGACCGGCTCAGGTCTGTGGTCCTCACCCGCGGACCCCCGGCCCTCCGTGGTGAGTTGATCGCTCAGCGACGCGAGCTCGGGCGAGATGGGAGCGGGCTCCTGCTCGTTGACGGGAGCCGGCATCCAACTCATCGCCGTGAACAGGAGGGTCGCCGCGACGACGAGTGCGGCGATGCCCGCTGGTCGTCGACGGGCACGAACGAGTTTCACAGGGGCCTTCCGATGCGGTCACGGTGAGCCGGCACCCATCGAAGGGGCTGACATCACGCTAAGATATAGCTAAGCCTTGCCTAAATTAGCTGAGGCAAACCTATTGCGCAAGGCAAAAACTTAGGTTAACCTCAGCTATCGTGACTGTCCCCCTCTGTCGCGTCGCCCTCCGTCCCTTCGCGGCAATCCTCGTGATCCTGTGCTTCGGTCTCGGCGCGTGCGGACTCCTGTCCGAGGGCCCCGAGGTCGCCCACGCCTCGGGCAGGGCCGACAGCCCGCGATCCTTCGAGGGTCCCGACACCGCGACGCTCGCCTCCGGTGACATCACGCCGATCACCAGCGATCCGCGGCCAGACCTGCCGACCTCGTTCACGGGCCTCGACGGAGAGACGGTCGAGATCACCGACACCAGCAGGATCCTCGCCCTCGACGGCACCGGAAGCCTCGCCTCGGTCGTCTTCGGCCTCGGCTTCGGGCCGGACGTCGTCGGCCGCGATGTCACCACCGGCTTCGACTCAGCCAAGGACCTGCCGCTGGTGATGGACAATCACACGCTGAACGCCGAGGCGATACTCGATCTCGACCCCACCGTCGTGCTGACCGATTACAGCGTCGGCCCCTATGACGTGCAGATGCAGCTACGCAAGGCCGGCATCCCGGTGGTCTTCTTCGAGCCGGCGACCGGTTTCGAGGACATCGGGCGGCTCATCGGCGACGTCGCGACGGCCCTCGGCGTCCCCGAACTCGGCGAGCAGTACGTCGCGGATTTCGAACAGCGGCTCGACGCCACCTTGGAATGGGTCGAGGAACTGGCCCCCGACGACGAGAGCGACCGCGTCCGCATGGTCTTCCTGTACATGCGAGGGCAGGCGAACGTCTATTACATGTACGGCAACGAGCCCGACGGAAGCCAGGGCATCGCCGGTGTCCTCATCGAGGCGCTCGGCGGGGTGGACGTGGCCGGGGAGCTGGACTGGACCAGCGGGGCGCTGACGGCTGAGGGACTCATGCGGTTGGAGCCCGATCTGTATCTCATGCTGACCCTCGGGCTGGAGTCGGTCGGCGGCATCGAGGGACTGATGGATGTGCCCGGCGTCGCGCAGACACCGGCAGGGGAGCGGCAGCGGGTCGTCGATATGAGCGACTACGAGATGTTCAGCTGGGGCCCGCGGACCCCGGAGATCTTGGAGGCCCTGGCCAGGGCGGTCTACCGCCCAGATCCAGAGGAGGGTCCGTGACGGCCGTCGACGAGGGTCGCCCTGCTCAGATCGAGCGACCCCGGCTGCTCGACCTCCCCGAGACCGTTCCCGAGCTTCCGCGGGCGGGCCGGGGGAGGATCATCGCACTGTTCATCGTCGGCGGAGCCGGCCTGGTCATCGCGGTGCTCACCTCCGCGGCGATCGGTCAGATGCAGATCCCGGTGTTCGAGGTGATCGGTGCGCTGTGCCGTCGCGCTGAACTGATCTGCGGCGCCGACGCCAGCAGGATCAACGGGGATGCGGCCGTCTGGGAGGTCCGGCTGCCACGAGTCGTCCTCGGGGTGCTCGTGGGCGCCTCCCTGGCGGCGGCGGGCGCCGTGATGCAGGGCGTCTTCGGCAACCCGCTCGCCGATCCCGGCGTGATCGGCGTGTCCTCGGGCGCGGCCCTCGGCGCGAGCCTGGCCATCGTGCTGGGTCTCGGCGCGACGAGCTCCTTCGCGATCCCGGCGGGAGCTTTCGTCGCCGGCATCCTCACCTCTTTCCTGGTGTACTCGATGGCTCGCTCCTCCGGCCGGACCGAGGTGGTGACGCTCATCCTCACCGGGGTGGCGGTCAACGCGGTGGCCGGGGCGGGGCTGGCCTATCTGACCTTCGCCGCCGATACCAACCAGCGCGAGCAGATCGTGTTCTGGCAGATGGGCAGTCTCAACGGCGCCCTGTGGGAGCAGGTGCGCACCGTCGCCCCGATCCTCATCATCGGGTTGATCGCGGCGCTGCTCCTGGCTACGAAGCTGGATCTGCTGTCCCTCGGCGACGATGCGGCCCGCCACCTGGGCATCGATATCGAGCGGTTGCGGATCATCGCCATCGTCGTGGTCTCGGTGTTGACGGCTGCGGCGGTCGCCTTCGCCGGGATCATCGGCTTCGTCGGCCTGGTCATCCCTCATCTCATCCGCATGCTCGTCGGCCCGGGACACCGGGTGCTGATCCCCGCGAGTGCGATCGGCGGCGCATTGATGCTGACCGTCGCCGACATGTTCGCCCGCACCGCGGTGCCCTATGCCGAGCTTCCGCTGGGCATGCTCACTGCTCTGGTCGGCGGGCCGTTCTTCTTCTACCTGATCCGTCGGTCCCGCGACCGCGCCGGGGGGTGGGCGGCATGACGGCGTTGATCACCAGGGCCACTGTCCCGCGGGCGCCGGAGCTCGGTCAGATCGTGCTGGAGGCGCGCGGCGTGAGCGTCGATCTCGGTGGAACCCAGATCATCGACGGCATCGACCTGGACGTGAGGTGCGGCGAGATGCTGGCCATCGTCGGGCCGAACGGCGCCGGCAAGTCGACGCTGCTGGCGGCCCTCGCGGGCGACCGCCGCTATCGGGGCAGCATCACGGTCGACGGACGCGAGGTCTCCCGCTGGCGGGCGCCCGATCTCGCTCTGCGGCGGGCGATGCTGCGCCAGGAGAACACGCTCAGCTTCCCCTTCACCGTGCTCGACGTGGTCAAGATGGGCCGAGCTCCCTGGCAGCGGATCACGACCCCGGCGGAGAACGAGCGGGTGATCGCGATGGAGATGACCCGCACCGACACTCTCCGCTTCGCCACCCGGCCCTTCACCTCGCTGTCCGGTGGCGAGCGTGCCCGGGTGTCGCTGACACGGGTGCTCGTGCAGGCCACGCCCGTGCTGCTGCTCGACGAGCCGACCGCCGCCCTCGACATGAACTATCAGGAGCAGGTGCTGGCCATCGCCCGGCAGGCGGCTCGCCGCGGCTGCGCGGTGGCCGTCGTGCTCCACGACCTGGCCGCGGCCGCGGCCTACGCCGACCGGCTGCTGCTGCTCGACGACGGCCGGCTGAGCGCGGTCGGCACCCCGGCCGAGGTCCTCGACAGCACCAGGCTCACCGAGGTCTACCGCCACCCGATCGAGGTGACCCCGCGCGCCGACGGCGTGCTGAACGTCGTCCCGATGCGGTTCGCCGACGACACCCCGCCCCGCCCGACTTCGATGGAGGCAACACCATGACCGACCGCTGGACCGCATCAGGCCAGCCCGATTCCCGCGTGGGTCTTCTCGTGGCTCGGCTGGGAGCCGTGCTCGCGTTGCTGACCGCGATGCTGTTGACACCCGCGGGCCCGGCGTCCGCTGCCGGGAGCGTTTCGGTGTCCCCGGCGCCCAGCGCCTCGGGGCCGACCACAGTGACGCTCTCGGGCTCCGGATTCCAGTACCAGCCCAACGCACCCGGCGGCGTCTACGTGTTCTTCGGCGCGGTCAGCGACCCCGCCGGAGGATCGTGGTCGCCGAGCCAAGGCGGGAAATCCGGTCAGTCCTTCGCCTATGCGAGCACCGGCGGCTCCCAGCTCCTGATCGCCTTCGAGGGCGGGGACTCGGCCGAGGCGGCCAACGGCATGATCCGCCCCGACGGCACCTGGTCCGCCCAGATGACCATCCCCGGCAGCACCTTCGAGGCGACCTCGGGCAATCCGCACGCCGGTCAATCGGCCGCCGGCGAGACGATCGACTGCACCGTCGTGCAATGCGGCATCATCACCATCGGCGCACACGGCATGTGGAATGCCAATAACGAGAGCTTCACGCCGATCAGCTTCGGCGGCAACCCCACCGGGGGGTTCCAGGCCCCGGCCGGCAGTGCGGACACCACCGCCGCCGGCGGTGGCGGTCCCGTCGCGGTGCCCGAGCAGGAGAGCCCGGACGACCAGGCCGAGCCCGAGCCCACGGCGGAGCCCAGCCCCGTGACCGACGACGAGCCGCAGGCCGCGGCCCAGGTGACCGACGATGAGGGATCGGCGGTCTCATGGATCGTCATCGGCGTGTTCGCCGTGGGCCTGCTGGCATTGGTCGCCGCGCTCATCACCCTCGTCCTTCGATCTCGGCGACAAGTCCGACAGCCGACCCCTGTCAGCGCCGGTGCAGTGCCGGCAGATACCAAGGAGCAGCAGTGACCAGTGTCATGATCCCTCAGCGGCGATATCGGTGGCGCTCGTGGACCGCGGCGGTTCTCGCGGCGGCGGTCGGAACCGTGGCGCTGACAGGTGTCGCCTCCGCTGGCACCGCACAGGCCCGACCGGCCTCCGCGGCCGCGGCGGAGTCGGCCGTCACCGTCAATTCCGGCACGCTCGAGTGGGGTGTACGCGCCTCGATCCGCAACTACCTGGAGAACTTCGAACACACCGCCGGCTGGGTGGAGGCCCGAGACGGGGCGACCTACGACCCGGGCGATCCGGCGATCGTGTTCTCCGACGCCAACGGCTGGGTCGATACCGAGCAGCAGTCTGCCGAGCTCTCCTTCGCCGGTGAGGTGCAGATGTTCGGCTTCGGCGAGGACTGGCTGTGGTTCGAGGACGTGCGGGTGACGGTCGACGGCGGCGATGCCGAGATCATCGCCGATGTCATCCAGAGCTACAACGTCAAGGAACGTCGCGATGACGTGACACTCGCGACCTTCGAGCTGCCCGATGGCGCGGTGGGAGTCGAGGACGGCACGCTCGAGATCGCCGCTGGGGAAGGGCTCTTCACCGAGACGGTATGGAACGAGCACCTGCCCAAACTGGGGGGCGCGGCCACCTACGGTCCGCCGAACGACTTCACCGACCCGTTCTCGGTGACCGCGGAGCTCGAGGGATCCACCCCCGGCCCGGGTCCCGAGCCGACCGAACCGGAGCCCACCGAGCCCGAGCCGACGGGTCCCGTGCCCACCGTCCCGGCACCCGACCCCGACGAGGCCCCGTACGGTACGAGCCGGGGTACGCCACTCGCCGGCACCGATTCCTACATCGCCGTGACGCCCGGATACGCACTCGACCCCGACGGTACGACGAGGGTCACCGTCGAGGGATTCAACTTCAATCCCGGGCCGGCGGTCGAGCCCGGCACCGGCAGCGGCGGCATCTACGTCGGTCTTGGGCAGGCAGCTGATCCCGATACCGAGAACTGGCGGCGCAGTAAGGGCGGTGTCACCGGCCCCGGTGCGGATCTGGATTATGCGTCACCCCGGTTCGTGGCACATCAGAACTCCGCTGATGGCGATGTCGCCGATGCCATGATGGACGCCGACGGCTACTGGAAGTTCGAGCTCGACGTCCCCGGTTCGACGCTGGAGAGCTTCTTCGGCGGCAGCGCCATCGACTGCCTGGAGAGCCGCTGCGGCGTCTACAGCTTCGGAGCGCATGGCGTCGTCAATGCGGACAACGAGGCCGCCACCTTCCTTCACTTCCCCGGTGACGGCACCGAGGACGGCTGGCCCCCGCGTGAGAACGAGAATCCGGACGCCCCGCCGACGAGTGAACCCGATCCGCTGCCAGCCGACAGCCAGCTCACCGATGCCAACCGCGGTGGTCTGACCGAGGTCAGCCGTAGTGGACGCGCGCTGACGGTGGGCGTCGGGCAGGAGCACGCCCAGCAATGGGTCGGCGCCACGCTGCATCCGGATCCGGCGTTCATCAGCTGGTACCGGGTGAGCGGCAACGGCAATATCACCGTCACCCTCCCGTCGGGCATCGCGGAGGGTGAACATCGGCTCTCCGTGGTGGACCGGGATTCCGAGCTGCTCGGCTGGTTGCCGTTCAGCTATGCCGTCGACCAGAAGCCCCCGCCGACCGGTCCTCCAGGTGAGAACCCCGGTGGCGTCGATAAGAACCCGCATGGTTCCAGCACGGGTGAGAACCCACAGAGCGGGGCGAGGCTGACGGTGGAGCCGGCCTATGAGCTCGAGGACGAGGGGCAGAAGGTCACGCTCACCGGCGAGGGGTATCCCACCTCCAACGGCGGCAGCAACTTCGGCGGGGCCTACATCATGTTCGGCTGGATCGATCCCGAGCTCGGGGGGAGCTGGGGACCGTCGGGAGACGGCGTCGGTGGACACGGCTATGTGTACATCGAGGGCGAGGAGAACCAGAGCATGGTCAGCTATCCCGGAAACACCACCGTGCCCGGTTTCCCGACGATGGACGAGGACGGCGACTGGGAGGCCGAGTTCACCATCGCCTCCTCGCGGTTCACCGCCTTCGGCCAGGACGTCGACTGCTACACGATGCAGTGCGGTGTCATCACGATCGGCGCTCACGGACAGGCGAATGCGGGTGTGGAGGTGTTCACGCCGGTCTACTTCGACGCCGACGGCTCGTCGATCGACCCCGATGCCCGTCCCGTCGCCGGCGGTCAGGGCGGTGACGGTCCGGGACTCGGTACCGATGGGCTCGCCCCGGCCGCGGGAGCACCCGCCGGATTGAGCGCCGCCACTGGCCTGGTCGACGGCTCGGACCCGGCCGCGGCCCGTCTGGTGGCCCTCATCGGCCTGCTGATCGCGGCGGCCGGTTCCCTGGGCTTGGCCTCCCTCTGGGCCACTCGCCCCGTTCCACGTTCCTGATTCCCCCCACAGCTCGGTCACGCCTTGTGTCCGAGCCCCACACAGAAGGAAAGCAATGAAGAGATCCCCTCGATCCCGCGATGTGCTGCGGCGGTCGCGACGAGCGGCGGTTGTCGCGACGGCGGTCAGTGCGCTCGGGGTGGCCACACTCGCGCCGGCAGCAGCCGAGCAGACGCAGGCTGTCCCACTGTCGAATGGTGCCGAGCGCACTCTTACCGTCACTCCAGATGCCGGGCTGAACACCGACGGTGAAAGCACGCTCACCCTCGACGGCTCCGGCTTCGCGACCACCACGCCCTCGGGCAGCAGCTTCGGTGGCGCCTATCTGCTGTTCGGTGTGGTGACGCCGAAAGATCCAGCCGATCCCGATAGCTGGGGCCCGTCCAAGCGGGGCGTCGCGGGGGTGAACTACAAGTACGCCGCCGGCGCGGGCGTCTACCAGAGCATGGTCAATTATCCCGGCAGTACGACACAACCGGGTGTACCGACGATGGATGCGAACGGCGATTTCCAAGCCGAACTGGTCATTCCTGGTCCCCTTTTCGAGGCACAGGCCGGTGGCGAGATCGACTGCTTCGTCGAGCAGTGCGGTGTCATCACGATCGGGGCCCACGGTCAGGTCAACGAGGGAGTCGAGACCTTCACCCCGGTCTCCTTCGAGGAGGTCGACGAGGGGGTCGCTCCGTCGTTCACGACCGATCCGGTGTCGGTGTCGGTGGTCGAGGGTGAGTCGGCGTCCTTCGAGGTGGAGGTGGCTGGTGATCCGGTTCCGGAGTTGCAGTGGCAGCGTGCGGCTGCTGGTTCGGATGAGTGGTCCGATGTTGCGGATGCGACTGGTTCTGAGTTGACGGTCGCCGAGACCACGCTGGCCGATGATGGTGCCCGGTTCCGTGTGGTGGCCACGAATAGCGCCGGCGAGGTGACCTCTGCTGCGGCGACCTTGACCGTCACCGAGGCGGCCGTGGTGGCTGAGCCGACGACGGTGCGGGTGCTCGGGCCCGATGGCTCGGACTTCCCCGGGTTCTTCGTGGGCAGGGCTGGTCCAGGAGAGCTGCGTGCGTCGGTGACTCCGCAGGATGCTGCTGGCGTCGTGGAGTTCTTCGATGGTGACACCAGTCTCGGCAGGGCCGAGGTCGAGGACGGTGCCGCGTCGGTGGTCACCGATGCTTGGCCTGCTGGTGGGGAGCGGTCGGTGACGGCGACGTTCACCCCGGACGATGCTGAGGCCTTCGAGCCCTCGGAGACCACCTCGGCGGGCCGGTATCAGGTGGTCGACCCCAAGCGCGTGATCGATGACATCGTCGTCGGTGATGAGGGTGTGCGTCAGGTCGGTTCGGCCTCGCTGGACTGGTCGATCGCCAATATGTACAACAGCTTCGGCTACTGGTTCGACAAGCAGGCGATCAGTGGCAATGTGACCGTCCCCGATCTCGTCGAGGGTGATCCGTTGTACAACACGCAGCGGAAGTTCACGTTCAGCGAGGGTTCTGGTTCTCAGGATGCTGCCGGTAACACCGTCATCTCCTTCGAGGGCACGGCACGGGTCACCTCTGGTGCGGCGAATCAGTGGAACTTCACCGATCCGCAGGTGCATATCAGTCCTGAGGGTGAGGGTTATGTGACTGCGGAGTTCTCGGGCTACTTCCGGATCGAGGGCATGGCCGAGTACGACTACGGTCCTGTCCGGGTGACTGTCGCGACGTTCCGTGACGCGGAGGTCACGACCGATGAGGACGGCGTCTCTTCTCTGACCGTCGATCCGATCTGGGAAGGCCAGGCCGATGAGGGCACCTGGATGACCGGTTCGACCGCCTCGTTCCCGAACGAGTTCACGTCGTTGCTGTACTCGGGTATCCGGTCGTTCTTCTACCAGAGCGGGTCGAGCGCCGATTCCTACAAGAAGCCGCTGCCGATCACGCTGGGTTACACGGTCGATACGAGCGTGGCTCCGTCGTTCACGACCGATCCGGTGTCGGTGTCGGTGGTCGAGGGTGAGTCGGCGTCCTTCGAGGTGGAGGTGGCTGGTGATCCGGTTCCGGAGTTGCAGTGGCAGCGTGCGGCTGCTGGTTCGGATGAGTGGTCCGATGTTGCGGATGCGACTGGTTCTGAGTTGACGGTCGCCGAGACCACGCTGGCCGATGATGGTGCCCGGTTCCGTGTGGTGGCCACGAATAGCGCCGGCGAGGTGACCTCTGCTGCAGCGACCTTGACCGTCACCGAGGCCGTGGCGCAGCCGCCGGCGGGCGACCCCCGGGTGCCCGGTGAGGACGAACTGACCGATGACACGGCCGGAGACGTGGAATTCGTCTCCTACGAGGACGGTGTCCTGGTCATGGACGTCGGCGAGCACCTGTCCGGCGAATGGCTGGGCCTAACGGTGTTCTCCGATCCGCAGTCGCTCGGTTGGAAGCTGGTCTCCGCCGATGGTCGCATCTCGGCCGAGGTCGAGCTCGATCCTGGCGAGCATCGTGCGGCGGTCACCGATGAGGACGATGCCCTTGTCGGCTGGGCGGCTTTCACCGTCCCCGGTGACACCGATGGCGGTACCGATGGTGGCACTGATGGCGGTACCGATGGGGGTACCGATGGCGGTACCGATGGTGGCACCGATGGTGCGGGCTCCGGTAACGCCGGGTCCGGCACCGATCTCGATGCGCCGGGACCGAAGGCTGACGGTTCGCTGCCGACGACCGGTGCGGCCGTCGGACTTGCCGCCATCCTGGCCGCCATGGGAGCCATTGCCGCTGGTCTGATGCTGCGGAGGCGCCAGAGCCTCTGAGCGTCCGCCGGAGGGACAGCTCCCTGGGGTCCGGCCGCCCGTGCCGGGCGGCCGGGCCCCGCACCCATGACGTGATCGATTGAAAGGACGGTGGCCATGACGGCTACGACCAATGAGCAGACCCTCTCCGCACGGCTCCGGGCGGTGTCGTTCGGTGGCGCCCATTCGGAGGGTGCCGAGGAAGCTGCCGAACCCGGCCGCTACTACGAGCTCTTCCTGCGGGGAGGGCTCAACGGCGAGCAGGTGGCGGCGCAGGTGGTGCAGCATCTGCAGATGTACCGGCCGCTGGAGGAGGCGGCCCGCCACCACGACGCCGAAGGCCGATTCCCCTTCCGGTTCCCGGAGCTCGATCGGGTACCGGCGCTGGAACGCGACCTGGAGTTCTGGCTCGGGCCGTCCTGGAACGAGCAGGTCATCGCGACGCCACGGATCGCGGCCTATGTCGACCGTTTGAATGAGGTGATCTTCGACTCGGTGCCGCTGTTCGTCGCCCACCAGTACACGCGCTACCTCGGTGATCTCTCGGGGGGCCAGTCGATCGGCAAGAGGTTCCGCAAGGCCTATGAGCTGACTGATTGGCGGGGGGCGGAGTTCTACCGCTTCGAGCAGATCGACGACCCACGGGCTTTCAAAGACCGGTATCGCGCGGCGCTCGACTCCTATGGCTTCACGGCCGACGAGATCGCATTGATGGAGGACGAGGTACGTACCGCCTACCGGTTGAACAACCGGGCGGCCCTCGACCTGGAAGAACTGCTCGGCGAGGCGCCGTGAAGCTCGGCTTCCGTCGTGTGATGGCCGTTGCCGCGATGCTGACCGGGCTCGCGGCAACGGCCGCCTGTACGGGCGGGTCCGAGGAGCCGGATGCCGCGTCCGAGAGTCGGCAGTCGGCCGACCGTGTGCTGCCTCTGCCCGAGCTGCCCACTTTCGCGGAGGACTTGAGCATCGGCCAGAGCATCGATGTCATCGTGGATGTCCCTGATACCCACTGGACGGTTTCGTCTCAGGACGATTCGGTGCTGGCGGCCGAGGTGCCGGCGCCTGAGGACGGCCCATCGGTGATCCGGCTCGACGCGGTCGGAGCGGGGACCACCGTGGTCGTCTTCGAGTCCGAGCCGGATCTGCGGGTCGAGCACGAGTTCACGGTGGTCTCCCAGGACTGAGGTGTCCACAGGGTCGCGCGAGGCCGATGTTCTCCACAGTTTCGATCGGCGTCCTGGCGATCGCGCCTCGTGTCCGTTTCGCTGATGGTCATGGGGAAAGGAGCGAACTACGATGACTGCCATGGCTGTTCCGGAGGTGCTCGGCCTGCCGCGCGGCAGGGCGCTGACCCGCGACGATCTGGACGCGATGCCCGATGATGGGCACCGTTACGAGCTCATCGACGGGGTGCTCCTCGTGAGTCCGGCGCCGCGCTTGGTCCACCAGCGGGTCATCCGGAAGCTGTCGCGTATTCTCGAGGACCATTGCCCGGAGAGCGAGGAGGTGTTCTTCGCTCCTGTCGATGTGGTGCTAGCTGAGGACACGGTCATCCAGCCGGATCTCCTGGTGGCAGCCCGTGAAGCGTTCACCGAGCGCGATCTGCCGGCTGCTCCCCTTCTGGCGGTGGAGGTTCTGTCGCCGTCGACGCGCAACATCGATCTGCTGTTGAAGAAGGAGCGGCTGCGACGTGCCGGCGGTGCCCACTACTGGGTGATCGATCCCGACGAGCCGTCGGTGACGGCCTGGGCACTGGTCGACGACGAGTACGCCGAGGTGGCCCGGGCCACCGGCGCCGGGCGCTTCGACGTCGCGGAACCGTTCGCCCTGAGCCTCGTGCCCTCGGAGCTCATCGGCTGACCCGACGGGCGCGAGATGCCCGGACCGGCGGAACGAGCGTCACCAGTAGGCTGGGGTCGTGACGCTGGATACCGTCGAGCACGCCTCCTCCACCCCCGACCACGAGCAGCCCTGGGCCGAGCTCGGACTCAAGCCTGATGAGTACGAGCGCATCCGCGAGATCCTCGGCCGCCGCCCCACCGGTGCCGAGCTCGCCATGTACTCCGTCATGTGGAGCGAGCACTGCTCCTACAAGTCCAGCAAGGTGCACCTGCGCAAGTTCGGCGAGCTCCCGCAGGAGACGCCGCTCGGCAAGACCCTCGCCGGTATCGGCGAGAACGCCGGCGTCATCGACATCGGCCAGGGGTACGCGGTCACCTTCAAGGTCGAGTCGCACAACCACCCCAGCTACATCGAGCCCTACCAGGGTGCCGCCACCGGTATCGGCGGCATCGTGCGCGACATTCTCGCGATGGGCGCGCGCCCCGTCGCGGTGATGGACCCGCTGCGCTTCGGTCCCCTCGACGCGCCCGACACCGCCCGCGTGCTGCCGGGCATCGTCGCCGGAGTCGGCGGCTACGGCAACTGCCTCGGCCTGCCCAATATCGGCGGCGAGGTCGTCTTCGACGAGACCTACGTGGGCAATCCGCTCGTCAACGCGCTCTGCGTCGGCGTGCTGCGTCACGAGGACCTCCACCTCGCCCATGCCACCGGCGCCGGCAACAAGGTCGTGCTTTACGGCGCCCGTACCGGCGGCGACGGGATCGGTGGCGTGAGCGTCCTGGCCTCGGAGACCTTCGACGCCGAGGGTCCCAGCAGACGGCCCGCCGTCCAGGTCGGCGACCCGTTCATGGAGAAGCTGCTCATCGAGTGCACGCTCGAGCTCTTCGCCGCCGGTGTCGTCAACGGCATCCAGGACCTCGGCGGCGCCGGGCTGTCCTGCGCGACCAGTGAGCTCGCGAGCGCCGGTGACGGTGGCATGCACGTCGAGCTCAGCCACGTGCCGCTGCGGGACTCCACGCTCTCGCCCGAGGAGATCCTCATGAGCGAGAGCCAGGAGCGCATGATGGCGGTCGTCGAGCCTGAGCACCTGTCCGGGTTCATGGACATCTGCGAGAAGTGGGATGTCGAGGCCGTCGTCGTCGGCGAGGTGACGGACGGCGATCACCTGGTCATCGACTGGCACGGTGAGACCGTCGTCGACGTGCCCCCGCGCTCCGTCGCCCATGACGGGCCGGTCTACGAGCGCCCCTATGCGCGTCCCTCCTGGCAGGACGACCTGCAGGCGGACGCCGCCGAACGGCTCCCGCGTCCGTCGACCGGTGAGCAGCTGCGCGAGCAGTTCGAGCAGGTGCTGACCAGCCCGAATATCGCCGACAAGGGCTGGGTCACCAAGCAGTACGACCGTTACGTCCTCGGCAACACGGTGCTCGGTGAGCCCGACGATGCCGGCATGATCCGCATCGACGACGAGACCGGCCTCGGCGTCGCGATCTCGACCGACTGCAATGGCCGCTTCGCCAAGCTCGACCCCTATGCCGGGGCCCAGCTGGCGCTCGCCGAGTCCTACCGCAATGTCGCGATGTCCGGTGCACTGCCGCTCGCCGTCACGGACTGCCTGAACTTCGGCTCGCCGGAGGACCCGGACGTCATGTGGCAGTTCGAGCGCGCCACCCACGGCCTCAAGGACGCCTGCGCCGAGCTCGGCATCCCCGTCACGGGCGGCAATGTGTCCTTCTACAACCAGACCGGTGAGATCCCGATCCTGCCCACACCCGTCGTCGGCGTGCTCGGCGTCATGGCCGATGTGCGCCAGCGGATCGCCACCGGCTTCCGTAGCGAAGGCGCGCACGTGCTGCTGGTCGGCCGCGAGAGTGCCGATGAGCTGTCGGGATCGACCTGGGCCGATGTCGTCCACGGTCATCTCGGCGGGCTGCCGCCCGCGGTCGATCTCGATGCCGAGCGTCGACTGGCCGATCTCATGGTGCACGCCGCCAAGGAGGTCATCGTCGAGTCCGCGCACGATCTCTCCGATGGCGGGCTGGCGGTCGCTGCCGCCGAGGCGGCCTTCCGCCACGGTATCGGCGTCACGCTGGAGCTCGAGGACCCGTTCGTCGACCTGTTCAGTGAGACCACGGGCCGTGCGCTCGTCGTCGTCGCCGAGGAGAACCATGAGGCCTTCGTCTCCCTCGCCGAGCGCTTCGGTGTCGAGCTCGCCTCGATCGGCCGCACCGGTGGCGACCGGATCGTCGTCGACGGCCAGTTCGAGGTGGGAGTGGCCGAGCTCCGCGAGCGCTGGAGCGCGGTGCTCCCTGCGGTCCTCGGAGTGATCGACGCCCAGGGGTAGTCGGCGGCACGCTGCGTTTTGTGGAGCCACCTCCCCCCCAGGCGAGCTCGAACCCCTCGACGAGGGTCTGCGCGACGACGCCATCCTGACCGAGATCCATCTCGGTCGGCCGGGTGATGATCGCTGCCTCGGGGGTCGAGATCGACACTCTCCCGGTCGACCCTTCTGCGGCACACGACCAGCAGATGAACGAACGATGACCGCGACTCATGCCGCTGGACACGTGCCGTTTAGCATGGTGGGCGGCCAACTTCCGCCTCTCTAGGAGTACCGCGTGCGGTTCCGCATCCGACCGGTCGAAACGACCTTCTACGAGCTCTTCACCGAAGCCGCCGAGCACCTCGTCGGCGGAGCGAATCTGCTCGCCCAGGTGCTCGACGTCGATATCGACAATGGCGACATCGCCGAGCGTATGCGAGAGGCCGAGCATCAGGCCGATGAGACGACGCATCGCATCATCAAGCGCGTCAACAGCACCTTCATCACCCCCTTCGATCGTGAGGACATCTACGATCTCGCGAGCAATCTCGACGATGTCATGGACCACATGGACGAGTCGGTCGACAGCATCGTGCTCTACGGGGTCAGCGAGTTCCCCGAGGCCTTCGCCGCGCAGATCGCCGTGCTCCAGCGTGCGGCGCAGCTCACGGCCGAGGCCATGCCGCGGCTGCGCACGATGACCGATCTCGAGGAGTACTGGATCGAGATCAACCGGCTCGAGAACGAGGGAGATCGCAACCACCGGCGGATCCTCGCGCACCTCTTCGACGGCAGCTACAAAGCCATGCAGGTGCTGAAGCTCAAGGACGTCGTCGAGTCCGTCGAGCAGGCGATCGACGCCTTCGAGTCGGTTGCCAATACGATCGAGCAGATCACCGTCAAGGAGTCCTGACCGGTGGATCTCACCCTGGCGATGGTGGTCACCGTCGTCGTGATCGCTTTGGTGTTCGACTACACCAACGGCTTCCATGACGCGGCCAATGCGATCGCGACCTCGGTCTCGACCCGCGCCCTCACGCCGCGCGTCGCCCTCGCGATGGCGGCCATCCTCAACTTCGTCGGTGCCTGGCTCGGTGTCGGCGTGGCGCAAACGATCCAAGAGCTGATCCAGATCGACTCGGCACCGGGAGAGGGCTCTGCCCACGCCCTGACGATCGTGTTGGCGGCACTCATCGGCGCGATCACCTGGAACCTCATCACCTGGTACTTCGGCATCCCGTCGTCGTCCTCGCATGCCCTGATCGGCGGCATCGTCGGTGCGGGCATCGCCTCCGCGACGACCGTGAGCTGGGATCTGCTGGTCAACAAGGTCGCGATCCCGATGGTGCTGTCGCCCGCGGTGGGCTTCCTCGGCGCCTATCTGGTCATGGTCATCATCATGTGGGTCTTCCGCAAGGCCCGACCCACCCGGGTGAACCGCGGTTTCCGGCTCGCGCAGACCATCTCGGCAGCCGGTATGGCCCTCGGCCACGGGCTGCAGGACGCGCAGAAGACCATGGGCATCATCGTGCTCGCCCTGGTGGCGGGCGGACTGCACGATGGCAACGACGTGCCCTTCTGGGTGATCGTCGCCGCCGCCTCGGCCATCGCGGCCGGCACCTACTCCGGCGGGTGGCGGATCATGCGCACCCTCGGGCGCCGGATCATCGAACTCGACCCGCCCAAAGGCTTCGCCGCCGAGGCGACCGCGGCCTCGGTGCTCTATGTCATGGCGATCGGCCTGCACGCGCCGGTCTCGACCACCCACACGATCACCTCGGCGATCATGGGCGCGGGTGCGACGCAGCGGTTCAGTGCCGTGCGCTGGGGAGTGGCACAGGGCATCGTGGTCGCCTGGGTCGTCACGATCCCCGCGGCAGCCACGGTCGCCGCCCTCTTCTACTTCGTGGCCCGCCTCTTCCTCCCCTGACACGGGACTCTCCCTCTCCCGAGAGTGGCGAGTTGCGCACCCCTCGCTGGCCGGGGCGGTGATCTACGCACGTCTCGATGCGAGTGAGAGGTGCGTATCCCACCGCCCCGATGGGCGAGAAGTGTGTCGGTCACCGCCCCGGGTCAGTCCCGGCGGCTGTCGAGGACCGTGAAGCGGTCATCGAGCCAGACATCCCATTCGGTGCCGTCCTCGGCCACGACCTCGACCTCGTACGCGGCCGTAGCATCGCCGATCCGGTCATCACTGGCCTCGACATCGTGGACCGTGCCCGGCACCTCGGCCCGGGCGGCCTCGGATGCCTTGGCCCGCTCGTCCTCGCTCACGGCCCGGTCATCGGCATCGCGTCCGTCGTCCCGGTCGTCGTCGCTGTCGAGGACGGCGAAGTCCTCGTCGAGCTTCACGTCGACATCGCTGCCATCGGGGCGCGTGACCTCGACCTCGTAGGCCTCGACATCATCGTCGTCCCCGCGCTCGGCATCGGTCACCTCGCCCTCACCGACATGTTCGAGGGCCGCCTCGCCGGCCCGGTCACGGTCACCGCCGCGGAGACCGTCGTTGCCCGCAACCCCGGCGATCGCCGCGCCGCCGGCCCCCAGCACCAGCACCGTGGCGATACCGCCCACGAGGATGGTCTTCTTCTTGTTCCCTGAGATCGTGTCCTTGATGTTCATGGCGTCAGTCTCGGCCGACCTCGCTGAAGCCTGGCTGAACGTCGCTGAAAGGACTTTCAGCCCAGTACACGGTCCAGATACGGATTGCTGAAGCGTCCCTCGGGGTCCGCTTGCTCCCGGACGGCGAGGAAGTCCTCGAAACGGGGATACACCTGAGCCAGATAGGCGGCATCGAGCGTGTGCAGCTTGCCCCAGTGGGGTCGCCCCTCGTGGGCGACGAAGATGTCCTGCGCCGCGGCGAAATACGAGGTGTAGTCGCTGCGGTGGTACTGGTGCACCGCGATGTAGACCGTGTCGCGCTGATAGCCCGTCGACATCCAGATATCGTCGCCGCGGGTGAACCTGACCTCGATCGGGAAGCCGATGAACTGCTCCCGCCGCTCGAACCAGCGCTGCAGCTCTGCGATGACCTGCTGGGCGGCCTCACGCGGCATCGCGAACTCCGACTCGCGGAAGCGTACCGTGCGCGGAGACACGAACACGTCGTACGAGTGATCGGTGTACTCGCGGGCACCGAGGGTGGAGCCCGAGATCGCATTCAGCCGTGGGATGAGTGCGGGCTTCGCGGCGGCGATCCGATTGATGCGCTCGTACACCGTGTTGGAGAGGAACTCGTCGTCGAGCCAGTGCTTCCAGCGCGAGAGGGGCGCGCGGGGCGTGCCGTCCGCGACCCGGTTGTTGCGCTTGGTGAGCGCCTTCTCGGTGTGCGGGAACCAGTAGAACTCGAAGTGGTCGTTCCCGTCGACGAGATCGTCGAGACCGCCGAGCACGGTCGAGAGCGTCATCGGCTCCTCCCGGGCGTGGAGCAGGAAGGCGGGCACGCATTGGAGGGTCACCTCCGTGATGATGCCCAGTGCCCCGAGCCCCACGCGTGCGGCATCGAACCACGGATGATCGGCATCCACCTCGACCACGGAGCCGTCGCCGGTGACGAGCTGCAGTGCCACGACGGCCTTGGCGATGCCGAACAGGCGTCCGCCGGTGCCGTGCGTCCCGGTGGCGATCGCGCCCGCGATCGACTGGGGGTCGACATCGCCGAGATTCGGCAGCGCTAACCCTCGCCGTTGCAGCTGCGGGTTGAGGTCGTGCAGGGAGATCCCGGCCTGCACCCGCACCCGTGCCGTCTCCCGGTCATGCGAGAGGACCCGGTTCATCCGGTCGAGCCGCAGCTGTGCGCCCTCGGTGACGGCGATCTCGGTGAAGGAGTGTCCCGCGCCGACCGCCTTGACCGATGCGTGCGCGCGCACGAGATCGGCCACCTCGGCGGTGGTGCCGGGGGTCGCGACGAGGGCGGGGGAGGCGATCACATTGCCGCCCCAGTTGGTCCAGGTGGTCATCGGAAGTTCTTGCCCTCACCGCGGTAGGTCGGAGTGCGGACGACCTGGCCTCCGGATGTGACGACCGCGACCTCGTCGAAGCGCTCGCACATCTCGCCGGCCTTGGCATGCCGGAAGACGACCCGATCGCCGATCGACAGGGAGCGCACGGCGCGCCCCTCGACGGGGGTCTGGACCTCGCCCGCTCCCTCGGCGGGCAGCAGCGAGAGTCCTTCGGGCCACACGGGCCGGGGTGCGCGGGACGGCCCCGTCTGGCCCGAGGCGATGTAGCCGCCGCTGTAGCAGGTCGCGATCTCCCGCGCGGGTTTGCGGACGACCGACAGCGCGTAGAAAGCCGCAGGCCGCGGAGTGAAGGCGCGGTAATGGTCGAACAGCGTGGGGGTGAAGAGGCCGGAACCGGCGGTCAGCTCGGTGACCACCGGATCGCGGCCCGTGACGTGCAGGCTGCCCGTGCCGCCGCCGTTCACGAGTCCGACGCTGGTGATGGCACGCACCGCCTTGACGATCTTCTTGCGGCGACGACGCAGTTCGGCATCCGATCGGCGCTTGACGATCCGCACGGCGAGCGATGTGTCGGGCAGACCGGCGATTTGCGCGTCGTAGAACATCAGCCCGCTGAAGGTGAAGCCGGGACGGTCGACGATCGCCTGCGTGAGCCGTCGCACCTGCCGCTTGGAGTGGACGGGGGAGCGTCGGACGCCCAGATGAGCGCCGCCGATCCGCCAGGAGGCATCGACATCGATCGCGACGCGGATGGCCGGATGCTCACGCCCGAGCACGTGGTCGATGAGGTCGAGATGGTCGACCGAGTCGACCATCAGTGTGATCGCGGCGAGCCTGCTGTCCTGGGCGGCGAGCTCGCGCAGCGCGTGACGGTCGACTGTCGGATAGGCCAGCAGGATGTCGTCGATCCCCTGATCGGCCCACCAGATCGACTCGGCCAGCGAGTACGTCATCAGACCGCTGATGCCATCGAGAGTCAGAGCGTTCTTGATGATCGACCGCACCCGTACGGATTTGGTGGCGAGCCGGATCGGGCGTCCTCCGGCGCGGGCGATGAGATCGTGCGCATTGGCCCACAGTGCCTCCTCGTCGACGATCGCATAGGGCGTGTCGAGGTCGGCGGTCGCGGCCAGCAGCCGTTCGTAGTCGGGCATCGCCCCAGTATCGCGCAGATCACAGGTCACAGGTGGGAGGCGGCACCAGTGGTGCCCGTGCCTGGCGGGCGTGCCCTACGATGGTCGCGCACGCCCCTGTAGCTCAGTTGGTAGAGCGCCTTACTTGTAATAAGGATGTCGCGGGTTCGAATCCTGTCGGGGGCTCCATGGTCGCAGCGGTGGTTTCGATCCCTGCCCAGGGGAGAAACCTGGCGAGCTGGACGGGTCGTCGGAGCCAATCGCGCGAACACTTCGATACCGGCTCGCGATCCACCTCGAGGACGCTAACGGGCCGCGATACCGGGAAGGGCAGTGCCGGAGTCGCGGCAGGGGAAAGATGGGCGACGACGACGCCACGATTCGTCACCTCCATCGCCTCTCCGGCGGCGACACGGCGCAGCACATCCGGCTGTCGTCTCCAGTGATCTGCTGGAGACCGAGCTGCGTCGGATCGGTGTGCGGCACCGCATCGATCAGTTGCTGATCACGGCTGTTCTCGACGGTGTGACCCTCACTCCACTGAGAAGGGATCAGTTCCGCGAAGCGGGTCTGTACCCACAGGAAGGTCTGCGTAGTCTCGACGGCCTGCACCTCGCCGGTGCCCTCGGCGTCGAGGCCTCGGCGATCCTGACCTACGACATCAGGCTTGCCGAAGCCGCCCGCGCCCACGGCCTAGAGGTCGTCGCGCCCGAGTAGGCCACGACACCCACCTCAACCGCTAGGTCGTCGTCAGTTCAGTTCCCCAGTCTCCGTGTCGATCAGGCACAGTCGCGGTGAGGGAGTCAGGAGCGTTCTTGTCCTCGGGCCGTGGGACTGCACGTCCTCGGCGAAGGCAGGTGTCCGGCGGCCGCCGCGTCCGCCGCCGGTGAGGGAGCATCGGCGGTCCCACTCATCCACGACCATCTGGCCTGGGTGCGCACCCAGGAGTTCGCCTCGCCGCATCGAGCCGGTAGCACGGGACCATCGACAGCGGTGGCTGCCGGAGCGAGGATGGTGGTGTTCCTCGGCTCGGGGCCGCGCTCGCGCCGGGGACACCGCCCGCGACGCGAGGAGCTGATGACCCCTATGCCCCGAACCCAGATCCCCGGCCCGGAGATCCTCGGACCGCAGGCCCTCGACGCTGCCCGCCGATGCGGGGTCGATGTCGAGGCGCTCGCGGGCGATGGTGCACATCGGTCGCCGATCAACGGAGCCTCGCTCGGCGGCATCCGCTGGAGCGATACCGACGAGGTCGATGCCGTGGTCGCGCGCTCGCACGAGGCCTTCCTCGAGTGGCGTCGCACGCCCGCCCCGGCGAGGGGCGCGGTCGTCAAGCGACTCGGCGAGCTGCTGGCCGAGCACAAGGCGGACCTCGCCACGTTGGTGAGCCTGGAGGTCGGCAAGATCACCTCCGAGGCTCGCGGAGAGGTGCAGGAGATGATCGACATCTGCGATCTCGCGGTCGGTCTCTCGCGCCAGCTGTATGGACGCACCTCCGTCTCGGAACGGCCCGGTCACCGATTGATGGAGACCTGGCATCCGCTCGGGGTCGTCGGAGTCATCAGCGCCTTCAACTTCCCGGCGGCCGTCTGGTCCTGGAACACCGTGATCGCGCTGGTGTGCGGCGACACCGTCGTCTGGAAGCCGTCCGAGCAGGCGCCTTTGACCGCTTGGGCGAGCGCGGCCCTGCTGGACCGCGCGCTGCGTGAGGAGGGCGCGCCACCTGCGGTCAGCCAGGTCGTCGTCGGCGGTCCCGAGATCGGCGAGGCGCTGGTCGATCATCCGCGGGTGGCGCTGGTGAGCGCCACGGGGTCGACGCGGATGGGTCGCACTGTAGGCCCGCGGGTGGCGAACCGCTTCGGCCGCTCGCTGCTGGAGCTCGGCGGCAACAACGCCGCGCTCGTCACGCCGTCGGCCGACCTCGACCTGGCCCTGCGCGGCATCGTGTTCGCCGCGGCCGGTACCGCCGGTCAGCGCTGCACCACGATGCGCCGGGTCATCGCCCATCGGTCCGTCGCCGATCAGCTCACCGAACGGCTCGCGGAAGCCTACGCCCGGCTCCCGATCGGCGACCCGACCGCCGACGGCACCTTGGTGGGCCCGCTGATCGGTGAGCCGGCGTACGCCGCCATGGGCGGCGCGATCGAGACGGCGATCTCCGATGGCGGCACTCTGGTGGCCGGCGGCTCCCGCGTCCTCGCCGATGCGGCGGCGGACGCCTTCTACGTGGAGCCGGCGATCGTGTCGATGGGGGCGCAGACCGAGATCATGCGGTCCGAGACCTTCGCGCCGCTGCTGTACGTGCTGCCTTATGACGACTTCGACGAGGCCATCGCCCTGAACAACGACGTCCCGCAGGGGTTGTCGTCATCGGTGTTCACCCAGGACCAGGCTGAGGCGGAGCTGTTCGTCTCCGACGAAGGCTCGGACTGCGGCATCGTCAATGTCAACATCGGCACGTCCGGTGCGGAGATCGGCGGCGCCTTCGGCGGCGAGAAGGAGACCGGAGGCGGCCGGGAGTCCGGCTCGGACGCCTGGCGGGCCTATATGCGCCGGGCGACCAACACCATCAACTACTCCGGCGAGCTCCCCCTCGCCCAGGGGGTCGACTTCACGGTTTGACTCCGGCTCGCGCGGGCGCGGACCGATGATGATGCGGTGTGGCTGCCATAGCGACCACAACGCATCGATTCTCGAGGGGGCACGCACCGATGGTGATGCACGGAGGTCGTCATAGCGACCACAACGCATCATCATCGGTCCTCGGAGGGCGGGGATCAGACGTCGACGTGGGTTTCGAGCGAGTCGAGGGCCTCGTTCCAGCCGTCGTAGACGCCGTCGTCTCCCGGGTTTCCCGCGATGCCGGTGACGTTCAGGGTCAGCTCCGTGCCGTCGCCGGTCGCACTCAGCGACAGGGAGACGACCGGCTGGTCCTCCCTGGCGTCACCCGGCGCGCCCCAGGTGAAGACCAGCCGGTGCGGCGGCTCGACCGTCAGATAGGTGCCGCCCGTCGGATATGTCTCTCCGGTCTCATCGGCCACCATCGTGTAGGAATAGGTGCCGCCCTCGCGCAAGTCGACGCGCACGGTCTCGCGCGGCGTGCTCACCCCGACCGGGTGATGCCAGCGGGCCAGCTGGTCGGGATCGGTCCATGCCTCCCAGACGCGTTCGACGGGGGCGTCGAGGGTCCGGGTCAAAGTGAACTCAGGCTCGGTCATCGTCGTGCTCCTTCGTGGTGTCGAGGAAGTCCTCGAGGGCGTCGAGTCGCTCGCTCCAGTCGCGACGGTGCCGTTCGACCCATTCGGCCGCTTCATCGAGCGGTTCCGTGTGCAGGGTGACGGTGCGCCACTGCGCACTGGCGGTCCGCGTGACGAGTCCCGCCCGCTCCAACACCTTGAGGTGCTGGGAGACCGCGGGCGGGCTGATCTCGTACCCCCCGGCCAGCTCGCCGACGGTGATCGGCGCACGCGACAGGCGCGTCACCATGTCGCGTCGCGTCGGATCGCTGAGCGCGTTGAACACCAGACTAAGTCGATCGGTGGCCCTCATTAAAGCAACTCCTTATTTAACTAATTGCTTAACTTAGGCCCGGCGGAAGCGGGGTGTCAAGCCCGCGGTGCGCTCAGTGCTCGTCGTAGTGGTCCTCGTGGAGGGCGTGGCGATGTCCGTCGTGGAGGTAGTCGACATGGTCGTCGTGCTGGACGGTCTCGTGTCCGCAGTCCTCGCCGTGCTGGTGCTCGGCGATCGTGTGCTCGGCGCGGGTCTCGGTGTCGGCCATGGGGATCACTGCCTTTCTCATCAGTCCGCGGCGCCATCGGCCGCGGCGGGTTCCTGGGCGTGGACGAGGGCATCGGCGATGACGTGGGAGACGTGCGCGTCGGCGAGAGCATAACTGATCTCCTTGCCGTCACGCGTCGCCACGACGACACCAGTGTGGCGCAGGGTGCGCAGATGCTGGGACACCAGCGGCTGCGACATCCCTGTGGTTTCGGCGAGGGCCCCGACGGTCATCGGTCGCTCACTCAAGAGCAGCAGCAATCTCAGCCGCGACTCGTTGCCGAGTACCTTGAGCAGTTGCGCTGTCTTGGCCAGGTTGCCGCTCTCGTCCACTGGGCTAGCCCATCACACATATAAACAAATTGCAATATTTCTATTCATCGCCGTCTACTCGCTGATGAAAATGACTCTCATGTATGTTGACCCCATGGGCGATGCCACGGACCGGTATGGAGCGACCGCCGGTCTCTACGATCTGATGGCCGCGAGCTCCCGACCTGCCCAGCTGACTGCAGTGGAGTCCCTGCTGGCCGTCCTGCGCCCCAATGTCGGTCCGATACTGGACCTGGGTGCTGGGTCGGGGCTGAACACCGCAGCGGTGCTGGATCGCGTTCCCGAGGCTCATCTATTCGCCATCGAGCCGAGCCCCTCGATGCGTGCTCTCATCCTGGACAAGCTCGCGGCTCGCCCGGACTGGCACCAGCGGGTCACCGTCCGTCCCGAGGACTTCTTCTCGGCTCCGCTTCCCGAACGACTCGGAGGTGCGATCATCCTGGGCGTTCTCGGGCACTTCGATGCCGGGGAGCGTGCGGCGGTGTTCGCCGAGATCGCCGGGCGCCTTCCGGACGGTGGCGCCGCGTTGTTCGACCTGCAGCCCCCAGAGCGCCCACGGCGGGTCGAGCCTTTCGAGCTCACCATCGCCCATATCGGCGACCTCGCCTATAGCGCCATCGCCGAGTCTTGGCCGATCGGCGGGGATCGGATGCGGTGGCGCATCAGCTATCTGACCCTCGAAGGGGAGCGTGTTCTGGTCGAGGACACCGTCGAGCACGAGTATCACCACCCCGATCCGACCGCGATTGCTGACGAGGCCGGTCGGGCCGATGCGCGCGTGCAGCGTCTGGGGGAGAGCACCTTCTGGCTGCTCACGCGATGACGATGCGACAGATCCCGGTCATCGGTCTCACCGGACATCTCGGCGCGGGCAAGACGACGCTGCTCAACCACCTGCTCGCCCGGCCGGGTGCCCGTACCGGTGTCGTCATCAACGATTTCGGTGCCATCAACGTCGATGCCGCATTGGTGAGCGGGCAGATCGACGAGGCTGCCTCCATCGCCGGCGGCTGTCTCTGCTGCCTCACCGATGCCGGCGGACTCGATGACGCCCTGGAGCGATTGACGCACCCGCGGTTGCGCCTCGATGCCGTCATCATCGAAGCCAGTGGTGTGGCGGAGCCGCTGGCGCTCGCCCGCCTCATCCGGTTCAGCGGCGCGTCCCACGCGCGACCCGGGGGGATGATCGATGTCGTTGACGCCCTCGAACATCGCCGCACGGTCGACATCGACGCAGTCCCGCCGGTGCGGTATCAGGCGGCCTCGCTCATCATCATCAACAAGGTAGACCGGATTCCCGTCGCGGAGCGCGGTGCGGCGGTCGAGAGGTTGGCTGCCCGGATCAGGGTGAGCAACCCGCAGGTGCCGATCCTGTCTGCCGTGCGCGGCGGCATCGATCCTTCGCTCGTCTTCGATGTTGCCGCTGACGCGGATCCGGTCGATGAGCTCCCGCTGGCCGCGCTCGCCCGCGGCGATGGCGTCGAGCATGAGCATGCCGCCGCCGTGACGGTGCCAGCGAAGGGGCCGGTCGAGGCGGACGCGGTGATTGATCTGCTGGAGTCGCCTCCTGACGGCGTCTACCGGATCAAGGGCTGCGTGAGCATCCGGACTCGGCAGCGCTTGCGGCGGTATCTCGTCAACGTCGTCGGTCACCAGGTGCATATTGCCCCGGCTCCCGTGCCGGGACCTCCGGACGGTCTGGTCGCCATCGGCGTGCGGTTCGACGTAGCCGCTGTGCGGAGTCGGCTCGAGATGACGCTGCGAGCCTCTGCGAGCGCGGCGTCGACTGCGCAGGGCTTCCGGCGTCTGCAGCGTCATCGTCGACTGAGCGAGTGAGTCCCCGCGATGAGCACGGGTCGGTGGCTTAAATGATAATGAGAACTGTTATCTTCTTCTTACCTCAACAGTGTTCGCGTGGAAGGCGAGAAGATGAAGAAGCTCACAACGCTTCTCGCCATGGTCGTGTTCGGAGCGTTGACGTTCGGCGGGCTGGCCCCGGCCGCTGCGACGACGCTCGTCCTCGACCGTGGTGAGATCGGCGTATTCGATGTGGCATCGGACGGTGGTGTCCCGGTGCTCCAAGTGCGCGATGGAACCGGACTCGCGGCCGACCGTGCGGTGGTGTGGGACCCCTCCGATGTGGTGATCCAGGTCGACGGCGACGCGGCGCTCACGGGCGATGGCGACTACCGGGTCGGCACTGAGCCGGCCGATGGTCTGCCCGCGCTCTCGTGGAACACCGAGCTCGCCGCGGCGAGTGGCGCGGAGTCGCTGTCGCTGGAGATCAGCGTCGATGGTCCGGGAGATGTCTCCATCGAGACCGAGGATGAGAGCGGTCATGCCCAGCTGCGCTTCGACAGCGCCCAGGCTGAGAGCGTGGTTCTTGACGTCCCGGCGGAGGAGGGCACCGCGTGGTCCTTCAGCGCGGCCGGTGACTACGTGCTCAAGGTCGTGCCGCGGTTGCACACGGCCGAGGGCGTGGCAACCGGGCCGATGGCCGAGTACCGCATCGAGGTCGCGGAGCCGAGCGTCCCGCCGGCACTTGAGCCTGCCCCCGTTCCGGCCCCCGATCCCGTTCCGGCCCCGGCGTCGGAGCCGACGCCGCAGCAGCAGGTCGTGCAGCCTCGCGCCCAGTCGACGGCGCAGGTCGACACGGCGGTGACACCGCAGGCCGAGGGCACGAGGATCGAGCCATGTTTCGGTATCGAGGTCGCCGAGGAGGCCGAGGAGGTCAACGACGGCCACTTCGACTTCGGTGTCCAGGTCGAGGGCGGTGAGCTGATCTCACGCGTGAAGGATGACCGTGCGGCTCCCGCCGAATGGCGTCCCGCCGGCGACCTGCTGTTCCGTCTTGATGAGGCGGCGGAGATGGAGGTTCCGCCCAGCCCGGTCTTCTCCTTCCTCGGGGAGTCCGGGGACACCGTCTGGAACATCGGCCAGACCCAGCAGCCCGGCGTTCCATGGCTCGGCTGGAATACCCAGCACGAGTCGGCGCGCGCCAATATCAACGGCCCGACCACGTGGACCCTGGACGAGGTCCAGGGACCGGGCGAGCTGTTCATCTTCCAGACCGGCAGCTTCGGCAACCTGATCAAGCAACTCGGCACCGCTGATGACTGGCCGAAGGAGCTCTCGATCCCTTCGAATGTCCATGCCCATGGCAACTGGTCGTTCACTGAGTCCGGTGCGTACAGGGTCACCACGACGCATACGGCCACGCTCAACTCCGGTGAGACGGTCACCAGCACCGACACGCTGACCTTCCTGGTCGGTCCGTGCGTTGACGCGCCCGAGGGGAACCTGGACGAGGAGCTGTTGCTCGCCGACGAGGAACTCGTCGGCGACAACCGGAACGAGGTCGCCGTCAATCCGTCGACCATCGAGGCCGGCGACGAGGTGACCGTCTCGGTCCCCGCGGCCGACGAGGGTGACTGGTTGATGCCCGTCGTCTATTCCGATCCGCAGCAGACCTCCTGGGCCCGTCTGAACGCCTCGGGTGAACTGACCGGCGTGACGACCCCCGAGGATCTCGAGGAGGGCGATCACAAGCTCGCCGTCTACGACGCCGAGGGAGAGCTGGTCGGCTGGGGACCGTTGACGGTCGAGACCGCCGATGACCCGGGCACTGATGACCCGGGCACTGACGATCCAGGTACCGATGCTCCCGGCACTGACGATCCCGGCACTGACGATCCAGGTACCGATGCTCCCGGCACTGATGCTCCGGGCAGCAATGCCCCCGGCGGTACCGGGCCTGGCGGAATCGGTGGCGGCTCGGCTCCCAAGGCCCTCGACCCGTGCATCGCCGCTGGAGGGACACGTGGGGTCGGGTCCGGCGATGGAGCCGCCGGCGGCGGAGACGGTACTGGTGGTGGTTCAGGTGGCGGCGCGGCCCAGACCGTGTCCGATGGACACTTCGACTTCGGTCCGATCATCGAGAACGACGCGCTGCTTCCGCGGGTCAAGGACGATAGGTCCCAGCCGCCGGAATGGGTGGATCCTTCGTCGCGGATCTTCCAGTTGGGTGCGGCGGCGGAGATGCAGGTGCCGGATGTCGAGGCATATTCGTTCCTCGGCGAGCCCGGTGACACGATCTGGATGATCCCCCAGACTCAGATCGCCGACGTGCCCTGGCTCGGTTGGAACACCCAGCACGAGACCGTGCGTTCCGAGGTATCCGGTCCGGTCACCTTCAGCCTCGACGGCATCGACGGTCCCGGCGAGCTGGGTGTCTACCTCAATGACTCCTTCGGCGGTGTCGGACAGAAGAAGTTCGGCAGCCTGGACGGCTTCCCGTCGTCCTTCGACGTGCCGCTCAACGTGCACGAGCACGGCAACTGGGCGTTCACCGAGCCCGGTACCTATCAGGTGTCGATGACGTTGTCGGCCACGCTGAACTCCGGTGGTCAGGTCTCGGAGTCGGCGACGCTGACCTTCCAGGTCGGCTCGGGCGGCACCTCGGGTGCATCCACCGCCAGTGAGGGTGTCACCGTGCCGGCGCTCCTGACCGCCAAGCTGCCCGCCGCCGATACGGTGTCGATCGTCGACAGCGACGATGCGGGGGAGGGCGGCGACAAGGCCAAGGCCGAGAGCGCGCCGAAGGCACCGGGCGGTGGCGATTGCATCCTGCCGAAGGCGGGTGCGCCGGAGAACACCAGCGAGCTGCTGCTGCTCGGCATCCTGCTCGCGGGCAGTGGGGCCGCGGTGGTCGCCTCCCGACGCTTCGCGGGCGCCGGTCGCTGATGCGGTGGCGGCGCGGGCTCGGTCTGCTCACCGGTGCCCTCCTGGGGGCGACGGTAGCGGCCGGGTGCGCGCCGTCATCGGGACTCTCCACGCATGACGATCGCCTGCAGGTGGTGACCACGACCGGCCTGTTGCGCGATCTGGTGGCCAGTGTCGGGGGTGATCAGGTCAACGCGACCTCGATCATCCCCGACGGGGCCGACCCCCACAGCTTCGAGCCGACGCTGCGCAGTGCCCGTGACGTGGTGTATGCGGATGTCGCCTTCAGCAATTACATGCTGCTCGAACAACAGAACGTCATCAGGACGCTGGACGCTAATCTGCGTGATGGCGTGCCGAATATCTCGCTCGCCGAGGACGCAGTCAAGTACGCGGCCGAGGTGATCCAGCTCGTCGAGAACCCCAATCTGGATACCATCTGGCTCGGCCTGCGGGCGCGAGGCGACGGCCGTCAGTATGGTGCCGATCGGTCCTCACAGGTGCTGCTGAGCGCCACAGGTGCGAGCGGCCCCGGCGACATCTACGGCTACCTCACGGGGACCTTCGGGGGCACCGAGATCTACTTCGACTCCTCCGACGGTTTCCATGCGGGCGATGGCTACCGCGACGACACCGCCACGCTGCCGGCCGACGCGCACACCCACATGTCCTGGGTGTTCACCGAGCCGGGCATCTACACGTTGACGCTGGCCGCACGGCTCAAGGTGGACTCCGAGTCACGCTCGGTGCCTGTCGGCCAGTCCACCTTCACTTTCGCCGTCGGCGTCTCCGCCGTCGAGGCCGCCAGCGAGGGCCAGACGATCCTCGACGAGGGCCACGCCGACCTCACCGTCGATCTCGATACCTCCGAGGTCTACGCCCTGTACGACCCCGAGGGCGGTGGCGAACACACACAGGAGGAACTCGCCGCCGAGGACATCGTCATCGAGGTGCCGAACAAGGCCATCGACGAGATCCCCGACGGCGAGGGTTATCGGTTCTTGGGTAAGCCCGGCACCCAGATCTACCAGCTGCCGCAGGCGGTCCTCGGCAAGCATGTGCATGGTGAGATCGACCCGCACCTGTGGCAGAACGTCCGCAACGTCATCGCCTATGTGCAGCTCATCCGGGACACTCTCGTCGGCGCCGATCCGGAGAACGCGGCGGAGTACCGGGCCAACGCCGAGGCCTATATCGATGAGCTCGATGAGCTCGATGCCTACGTCCGCGAGACGATCTCCCGGATCCCGCCCGAGCGCCGCCACCTGATCACGACCCACGACGCGTTCGGCTACCTCGCCGCGGCGTACGGGATCGACGTGGCCGGCTTCGTCACGCCCAATCCGGCCACCGAGCCCTCGCTGGTCGAACGCCGCCGATTGGCGCGCACGATCGAGACACTCCATGTGCCGGCCGTGTTCCTGGAGCCGAACCTCAAGGCGCGCTCCTCGGTACTGACCGAGGTGGCCGCCGAGAACGATGTCGAGGTCTGCGATATCTATGGCGACGCCTTTGACGACGAGATCACCGACTACGTGTCGATGATGCGGTTCAACGCCGACTCCCTCTTCACCTGCCTCACCCGAGGCCTGCCCGAGTCCGATCTGCAACCCCGAGAGAGCGAGAGCGAACACTCCCATGCGCACTAGAGGCCGCCTCCGCCGATCCGCCACTGCCCTGGCCGGCGCGGCGATGATCGCTGCGTTGATCCACGCGGGCCCTGTCCACGCCGACCCGCAAGACGACCAGCAAGACGACCCGGAGCTGGAACAGCAGATCGATCCCGACCAGGACGTGGCGACTGACGAGACCACGTTGGAAACCGGCCACGTCGATATGGGGCCACGGTTCACCGACGGTGAGTGGACGTTGATGGTTCATGACGACACCGCGTTGGACGGCTCGGTCTGGCGGTACCTCGATCGCACCGTGATGCGGGTGCTCGACGCGGGTCAGCTCACGGTTCCCGACGACGAGGCCTATTCCTTCCTGGGCGCCGAGCCCGGCTCGGAGGTCCACGTGGTCCCGCAGACGCAGAACGCCGATGTCGTCTGGCTCGGCTGGAACACCCAGGACCCGGAGGTGATAAGTCGTGTCGATCGTGGCGTCACCCTGACGATGGGCAATGTCACCGGCCCGGGGGAGCTCCTGGTCTATCTGCAGGCCGGTGGCTTCGGCGAGCCGGACATCCTGTGGGACTCGCGAGAGGCTCCGGGCCAGGACCTGTGGGTCGATGTCAACACTCACACCCATGCCAACTGGGTGTTCACCGAGCCGGGCGTCTACCTCGTTCAGCTCACCGCGACCGCCGACCTGATCGACGGGGCCAGCGTCGAGGACACCCAGTACGTGCGCTTCGCGGTCGGTGACGATACCGATGTCGATGAAGCCCTCACGGCCGAGGCCGAGGAGACTCCGCCGGCCGGGGACGGCGACGACGCTGCGCAGGACGACGCGGGTGCAGGCATCCCGTCGATGGTCTGGTGGATCGCGCTGTCCGTGGTGGTCGTGCTCCTGTTGGCACTCGCTGTGGTCGTCAGCCTGATCCGCGGCCGGCGGGCCAAGCAACGCGCGCTCGCGGGCCGGAACGAGCCGGGCCGATGACCGACCCATCGGCCCTCCAGGTCGAGAACCTCCATCTGGACCTGGGCGGGCGACGCGTGCTGACCGGTGTGGAGCTGAGCGTCGACCGCGGTGAACTGGTCGGTCTGATCGGTCCCAACGGGGCGGGCAAGACCACCCTGATGAGGGCCGTCCTCGGGCTGCTGCGACCGGTCGACGGCCGGATCCTCGTCGGCGGCCGGGCAGCCAAGGCGGGAAGGACGGGCATCGGCTATGTACCGCAGCGGCATGAGTTCGCCTGGGACTTCCCGATCTCCGTCGAAGGCACCGTGATGACCGGCCGCACCGGTGGACTGCGGCTCGGCCGCCGGCCGGGGGAGGAGGACTGGCGTGCCGTCGCCGATGCCCTCGATCGGGTGCGGATGTCCGAGCTGCGGACGCGTCCCGTCGGCGAGCTGTCAGGTGGCCAGCGTCAGCGAGTGCTCGTGGCCAGGGCCCTCGCCGGGCAACCCTCGGTACTGCTGCTCGATGAGCCCTTCACCGGTCTGGACATGCCGACGGTCGAGCTTCTGACCGATCTGTTCGTGTCGCTGGCGCGCGAGGGCCACGCTGTGCTGATGACGACCCACGACATCGCCGGAGCGCTGCATTCCTGTGACCGGCTGGCACTGCTGAACCGGTGGGTGGTCGCCAGCGGCTGCCCGGACGAGCTGCGCGACGACGAGGTGTGGATGCGGGCGTTCGGGGTCAGCCAGACCAATCCGCTGCTGAAGATCGTGAAGGCGGCCTGAATGTCGATCGTCGAGTTCTTCACCGATCTGTTCAACCCCGATCTGGCGTTCCTTGCCAAGGCACTGGCGATCGCGGTCATGGCGTCGATTGTCTGCGGGGTGATCGGCTGCTATGTGGTGCTGCGCGGGATGGCCTTCATCGGCGATGCGGTCGCGCACGCCGTGTTCCCTGGTCTCGCGGTGGCCTTCGTGATCTCCGGCAATCTCATCGTGGGCGGAACCGTAGCGGGGGTGGTCACGGCGATCCTCGTCGCCGCCTTCTCGCAGAACCGGAGGCTCAAGGAGGACTCGATCATCGGGATCTTCTTCGTGGCCGCCTTCGCCCTCGGCATCGTCATCATCTCCCAGGCACCTGGATACGCGGGCTCGTTGCAGCAATTCCTCTTCGGCTCGATCACCGGTATCCCGGACTCGGATCTGATCATCGTCGCCCTCATGGGGCTCGTCGTGCTCGGCATCGCCTTCGGCCTGCACAAGGAGTTCGTCGCGGTGACCCTCGACCGGGAGATGGCCCGCGCGCTGGGACTCAAGGTGTTCTGGCTGGACCTCACCCTCTATGTGCTGGTCACGCTCGCGGTGGTCATCAGCGTGCAGACGATCGGCAATATCCTCGTGCTGGCCCTGCTCATCACACCGGCGGCCACGGCGCGGCTACTCAGCGATCGGCTCGGGGTGATGATGACCTTGGCACCGGTCATCGGCGCGGTAGGGGCATTCCTCGGGCTCTATATCTCCTGGACCTGGGACACCCCGACGGGCGGCACCATCGTGCTGGTGCTGACCGCGATATTCCTGTTCGCCTGGCTGTTCGCGCCGCGCCACGGGGTGGTCGCTCGCCGACGCCGGGGCGGGCCCGCGAGCGCCCGAGAAGCCGACTCCGCGGACACCGAGATCACCCATACGCCCTCCCCCGTCGGGCCGGCGAGGGAGACCATCTGATGACGTTGACGGGTCCCCCACAGGGACGAGAGGAGTGCCGATGACGGCCGAGGACGAAACAGGACCCGACACCAGCCGCTATGTGGACTATCTGCTCATGAATCGAGAATTCACGGCCTCGGTGGTCGAGGCGGCCGTGGGGTCGATCGATCTCATCGAGACCAGACGACCGCTGAGGGTGCTCGATGCAGGAACTGGCGCAGGGGGAGCGTTGCTGCCGCTGGCACGTCGGGTGGAGGCCGCGGGGGGCGATGGCGCCGTCCTTGCTGTCGATGCCGATGAACGGGCGATCGAGACCGCCCGGGTGCACGCGGGTGACCAGCAGGCCGTCGATCTGCAGATCGCCGATCTACGCGATGTGGCCGCCGAGGCTTCACAGGCCGGTGGCGTGTACGACCTGATCTGGTCGTCCGATGTCATCTGGCCGGCGACCTTCGACGACCCGGCGACGATCGTGCGAGAACTCGCCGATGCGCTCGCCTCGCGGGGCACGCTGGCTCTGTTCACCACCAACTACTACCAATCGATGATGCTCCCGGGGCACTCACGGATCGAACGGCTGATCCGCACGGCCTCCGAGCTCACCTGGGGTTTGCCGACCGACGGGCCGACCCACCATGAACGGCTCGGCGCGTGGATGCGACAGGCAGGGCTGACCGATGTCTCGGTGACCGTCCTCCCCCTGGCGGCCTCGACGACCCTCGGTTCGCCCGCTCGGACGTATATGGAGCAGATCGTCTGGCCGGAGATGCGCCATGCCGTCGCCTCCCGAGGGGGCGAAGCCGGTATGACCGGGGCGGACCTGGCCCGTGCGGAAGAGCTGCTTGATCCTGCCAGCGACCAGTGGATCGGGGCCGACCCGGATGGCTTCACGGTCCACCCGACGCTGCTGTGGACCGGGCATGCACCGGCGTGACCCCGATCATCACCGCTCCATCAGAACTCGGGCCAGTTCTGCTCCAGCCCGGTGAGGATGAACTCGATCTTGGCGTCCAGCACCGTGCGACCGGCCCAGGACTCCTGCGGGTGGAGCGGTGATCCCGGGTCCCGGATGGCATCGCGGACGGCTTGCAGTCCGGTCCGTCCCTTCTCATCGACCGAGCGCATGGCCTCCACCCCCAGGTGCGATGCGAAGACAGTGTCGCCGAGGAAATCGAGCGCGAACATCGTTTGCCGGGGGCTCTTGCCGTGGTCGCTGAGGCTGTCTGCGTACGCCCGGAACACCCGCTCGATGCGGGTGGGCGCCGTGGGATAGGCGTAGACAAGACGACTCAGCCCGGGATAGTCCTCACAGAGACGCCAGCACTCGTCAGCCCACCTGCGCAAGGTGTCACGCCAGGGAGCACTGGGTTCCGGCAGCGCGATGGTCGCTCCTGCAGCATCCAGACAGGCGATCACGAGATCCTCGCGTGAGGGGAACAGACGGTAGATGGCCGTGGTCACGACACCGAGCCTGTCCGCGACCGCCGCGAGGGTAAAACGATCCACTCCTTCGGCGATGGCCGCGGCGACGACATCGTCGGCAGTGAATGCCGGTTTGCGTCCGACTTTGCGTCCGCCGACCGCGATCCGCCTCGTCGGTTTCGCGGGGGGATCGTGCATCGGTCCAGGCTATCGGGGTGTTCAGACGATGTGCCAGCCTTGGGCCCGGTGGAGCCGGTCCCAGAATCGCGCATAGGTGCCGCCCGCCGCTATCAGCTCGGCATGCGTGCCCTGGGCCTCCACGCTGCCGTGCTCGGTGAGAGCCACGATCTGGTCGGCCGCCGCGATGGTGTCGAGCCGGTGCGCGATGATCAGCACCGTGGCCTGCCGGCGCAGGTGCTCGACCGCAGCGACGATATTCGCCTCGTTCTCCACATCGAGTGCGGACGTGGCCTCGTCTAGCAGGACGATCGGTGAGCGCTTGAGAAGGGCACGAGCGATGGCGACCCGTTGACGCTCACCGCCGGACAGTGCACGACCGCCCTCGCCCACTCGTGACTGCCAGCCGGCGGGCAGGCGTTCGGCGATCTCGGTGACACCGGCCAGGTCGGCGGCGTCGCGGATCTCCTCGCGACTCGCTCCCTCACGTCCGATGGCGATATTGGCCTCCAAGGTGTCGTCGAAGAGATAGACATCCTGGAAGACCATCGACAACTGACTCATCAACTGCTCAGTGGTCTGCTCGGTGACCGGCAGACCGCCGACCCTCACCGTGCCGGAGTCCGCGTCGTAGAAGCGGCAGACCAGACGGGCAATGGTGCTCTTGCCACTGCCGGACGGTCCCACCAAGGCCACCATCGAACCCCGGGGGACCGAGAGCGACACGTGCTGCAACACGGGCTCCGCAGTGGGCCCGTAGGCGAAGCTGACGTCCTCGAGCTCGATGGTGCCCGGAGCGGGGAGATGGGCCGGCGACGCGGGCTCCGGCAGCGGTTCGGCGGTGAGCACCTCGTCGATCGCATCGAGAAGCGGGCGACGTGATTCCAGTGACATCGCGTTCTCGGTGATGGTCGACAGGGTCGAGGTGAAGCGCAGCGCCAGGCCGATGAAGGCCAGCGCCGCGATGGGCTCGAGCGTGCCCGAGACCGCCAGCGACCCGGAGACGGCGATCAGTGCGACGATCACGCCCTGGGTCACCACACCGCTCAGCAGCATCCCGGCCGTCTCGATCCACTGCGCCCGGGTCTTGGCCGATCGGGTGTCCTCCAGGGCCGCCCCCAGCGGTGGGAAGTCGTCACTGCGACCACAGGAGCGCAGTGCCCCTTGGCATTGTGCATATTCCACGATCCGGGCCGCCAGTTTGATCTCCTCGGGCTCGTGGATCGCCGACCCCCGGCGCATGAAGGAGGTGGACGTCACCGTGATAATCACGAAGACCGGCGCCGCGATCGTCAAGACCAGTCCGAGGAGCGGGTGCCACAGCCAGGCCGCGATGACGATCACGATCGCCGCGGTGATCCGCGCGACGAGTGGCCCGATCATATGGGCGAAGATCTCACCGGCATTCATCAGCTCGGCGGAGACCATCCGCGAGAGCCTTCCCGATGAGGGACGGGCGAACCATCCCAGTGGCTGCTTGGCGACCTGATCGCCGACCAGGCGGTGGATGCTGCGCAGGAAGTCCAGGGCGACCGCATAGGTGCGCTGCTCCTGTAGGTAATGCAGCCCGAAGCACGTGACCGCGAGGAGGGCGAGTACTACGAGCCATCCACCGATCTGCAGGCCCCAGACGGGTTCTCCGGAGGCCAGCGAGCCGATCGCCGGGAGCAGCGCCGCGAGGGAGAGTCCCTCGACGAGTCCGCTGAGCGCGGCGACGATCAGCGCCGGACGCAGTGCCTCGGGCTCGGAAATCATGCGCCGCAGCCGCGGCAGGATGTCGATCAGGGGCAGGCTCATTTCGTGCCTCCGAGGGTGGCCGTGGTCGATTGCCAGAGCCGGGCGTAACCCGGGTGCGCCATCAGTTCACTGTGCGTGCCAGTGGCGAGGACGCGGCCGGATTCGACGAGGACGATCTGGTCGACGCCCTTGATCGCCTCGGGGCGATGGGCGATGAGCAGCACCGTCTTGTCTCGTGCCAGGTCCGATAGCGCTTGTTGGATCTGATGTTGCGATTCGGGGTCGGTGAGCGCGGTGGCTTCGTCGAGGATGAGCACCGGGGCGTCGACCAGGATGGCTCTGGCGATCGCGATGCGCTGTGCCTGCCCACCGGACAGTCCGGTCCCCGCACCGTAGACGGTGTCGAAGCCTTCCGGCAGCTGCTCGATCTCGTCGAGGACGCGCGCCGCGCGGGCGGCCTCGCGGATCTGCTCGTCGGTGGCGTCGGGCCGTCCCAGCGTGATGGTGTCGCGGATGCTGATCGACGGCAGCTGAGGATCTTGTAGGACGAAGCCGACATGGGTGTAGAGATGCTTGATCCGGTCCACGGGTGCTCCACCCAGCCTGATCTGTCCGGAACGGGGGTCGTCGAAGCGCGCGAGCAGGGTCGCGATCGTCGACTTGCCCGAACCGGAAGGACCCACTAGGGCCGTGACCGTGCCCGCGGTGAGGGTGAACGAGACATCGTCGAGGGCGAGCTCGGCATCCTCGCCCGTGTCATAGGAATAGCTGACATGCTCGAAGACGACATCGTGTCCTTCGGGCACCGCGTGGTCGGCCTCCTCGGCGAGGACAGGTGTCTCGAGGAGCTCGGTCAGGCGCCGGGCCGATGCGCCGGCCATCTGCTGTGCCCACATCGATCCCATCAGGACTTCGAGGCCGTAGGGGATGAGGAGGGCGATCAGTGAGGTGGCGAGGACATCAGCGGCCGTGACCCAGCCCTGGTGCACGAGCCAGGCGCCGCCGCCGATATTCACCGACAGGATGAGCGGCACGGCGAGCAGCGAGTTGCCCAAGGCGCTCACGGTGATCAGTGGACGCACCCATGCGTAATAGAACTCCTGGAACTCATCTGCCGCGTCTTGGAAGGCGCGGTGCGCGCGGCCGACCCGGCCGAAGGCCTTCACGACCGTGATGCCGGTGACGAACTCGACCATGCGCGCCGATACGAGACCGAGCCTCGTGTCCATCTGCACCGTCTTCTCGCCCATGCCTCGCATCGAGACGCTCATCGCCGCGACATAGAGGGGAAGTGTTGCGATCGCGAGCAGACCGAGACGCCAGTCGATGATGAAGGCATAGACCATCAGTGCGGCGGGCATGACGATCGCATTCGTGCCGTCGACCGGTCGGTGCGCGATCAGCTGGTGGATCGTGCCGATGTCGTCTTGCAGTGCCTTGCGTACACGACCGGAATTGGTGGAGGTGAACCAGACGAGTGGCACCCGGGCGAAGCGCTGGACCATGCGCAGTCGGATCAGGTGACCGAGCTTGATATCGGCCAGGTGGGTGACGAGCAGTGCGATGAAATAGATCCCGATCCGGAGGCTGAAGGTGAGCAGCAGGATGCGCAACCACCGGTTCACCTCATCGGCGTCGACGCCCCCTTCGCTGCCCGCCGCGGCGAGCAGTACATGGCCGATCTGCACGAGTGCCACATAAGGCACGACGGCCAGGACCCCGGAGATCGCCGCGAGAAGACGTCCGATCGTCAGCCAGGGCGCCACCGGACGCATCAATTCCTTGAGCGAACGCGCATCGGTCTTCTGTTGAGCCTTCGTATCGGAAACGAGCGTGGCGGCTCCGCCGGAGGGGTCATCGCGTGTCTGCACGTGCGTCGTCATCGCTCTCCGGTTCACTTTCGACAAGCACGTAATAAGGTTCGCCTTGCCTAATTCTGAATGGGATTCAGATTATCGCCCACGGCCTCTACCCGCAAGTCCAGGGTGCGGGGTACGACGAGCCCCGGAGCGCCGCCCTCCAGTCGCCGCTGACCGAGTGTGCGTGGGTCTGTGTCTGTGCCCGCGCCTCCTCCGGCGCGTCACGCGTCATCGGTAGGCTCGGGGAATGGATCTGCGCACCGTGTTCTTCGGGGTGGTGATCGGACTCGCCGTCGGTCTCCCGCTCTGGGTCGCGACCGACATGGCGATCTTCCTGTTCGGCGGACTCGCGGCCGGGGTAGGGCTCAGCCTCGCGTTGACCTGGTCGCCGGAAGATCACGATCGCGGCGAGCGCTGAGCCCGATTCGTCACCACCAGGTGTCGTCGAAGTCGACGATCACCTCGCCGTCCTCGATCGAGATCGACCCGTCGAGGGAGAACTCGATCTCCTCTGGCTCGGGATCCTCGTCGAAGGGCCGCGGATTGGGCCGTATCGTGATGACCGCCTCCTCGCTGCGGAACCCACCGAGTTCGAGCATCTCGAAGCCTTCGGGCTGCGTAGTGACCGTGAGCTCGGCGAGATCGGTATCGCGGACGGCGTAAGGGCACACGTCGTCCATATTGGTGGGCGGGGTGGCGCACTGCTCGACTCGCGCCCGGACCTCGTCGAGCACCGCTTCGCGGAGCGCGTCGCTCGGCTCGGCGGTCACCGCCGCCTCGGCCGCGACGCCGGGAAGGACGCGGAGTGTCACGGGCTCGGTGCTGACGTAGTCGGATTCGGGCGCGGTGACCTCGTAGATCCCCGGATAGGCGTAGAGTTCGGCGCCGTACTCACCCGATCCGAAGAGGCCCGAGCTCTCGTCCAGTGCCACTTCGGCGTCGCCCACCCGCACCGAGTCCTGGGAGTCGCTGCCCAACATCACGGGCACCAGCAGCGGCTCGTCCAGTCTCCAGGTATCGAGGAGCCCGAAGCGCTTCTCGCCTCCGCGGACCTCGAAGGTGTGCTCGAACCGTTCGCCATCGAGGGACAGCGTCGCGGTCACGGTGGCCGAATCGCTCCCACGGTCGTCGACGCGGACCTCGCCCACCTCGAGCAGCGTGGCACCGTTCATCGCCTCGTCGTTCAACAACACGCGCTGCCCGGAGGCGATCCCCGGATCGACCATCGAGCCGGCTCCCTCGGCGTCGCCGTCGGCCAGCAGCGTCAGATACTCCTCGACGACCCCGGCGGGACTGCGCTGGGAGTTGAGGATCGAGACCGTCGCGAAGAAGCCGGCGATCAACAGTGCCACGCCCGCGACGACGCCCGCGCCGATGACGAGTCGCCTCTTGGTGCGGGGGTCCATCGGCTCCGGTGCTGTCGCGGTGCCGCTGGGCGGCTGCGCTGCCGTCGGCAGCACCACGGTGGACTCGCTATCGGCCGCCGGGGATTCTGCCGCAGCGGCTGGGAGCACCGCTGTGTTCTCGACGTCCCCGGCGTCCGGATCGGTGCTGGTGGACGGGCCGTGCAACCAGCGCGCGGTCGCCGTTGATCCCGCCAGCAACGCCGTCAACCGGGGGGAGAGGGCGTAGGCGACGGCCGGAGCGAACTCGGCGCCCACCGAGATCAACCCGGCGGCGATCGCCACGGTGAACGGCGTCCACCAAGCCAGTCCGATACCGGCATGGCCGAACCCGCCGGCGGACATGCGGATGCCCGTTGCCAGCGCCGCCAGCAGGATCCAGATGAACAGGGTGATCGTGGGCAACTGCCAGGTCCGCGACCAGACGGGCACCGACGATCGCTCGCGCCGCACGCCGAGCCGCACGGCAGCCACGGCGAACAACACCGCCGCCAGCGCGATGAGCCAGGCTCCGTGACCGCCGGCGAGGTCCCACGCCCAGCCGATCTGCGTTGAGGTGCCGGACTCTGACAGCGTCACGGCCCCGAGATGGCCCATCGCGACGACGGCGGCGACCAGATTGCCCACCAGCGGGGGGATGGCGAGCAGGGTGATCGCCTGATCGTCGCGGATCAGGGCGATCGCCGTCGCCACCACGGCGACGGCGCCGAAGACGACGAGCCAGAGAGCGTGCAGGCGTACTGCCTCGCGCAGCGCGGCGGCGATGGCATTTGGCCGGGGACGCGTGGCGGCGCGCCGGCCGGTGCTGGCGCCTACCACGACGACGAGGACGGTCACGAGCCACGTCGTGAACCATCGTGGGCGGGCGGAGAACTCCCCGAAGAGGTCGAGCTCGGCGGCGCCCACCGAGGCGAAAGCGGTCAGCACCGTCAGTGCCGTGGCCGCCACGACCGCCTCGACCGCGGTGCGGGCCCCGCGGCCGATAGCGGCGAGTCCTCGTTCGTGCGAGGTCGAGCGGCGCGTGAGCACATGCACCGCTGCCCAGGTGGCGAGCAGACTTCCGAGGGAGAACACCGTCGCGCTGACGGTGGAACCGAAGACTCCCACCGAGATGCCGGCGCCGAGCGCCATGCCGGCGAAGGTCAGTACACCGCCGAAGACCGTGCCGGCCGAGGCCAGGTCGCCGACGGGTGCCACGAGTGCGATCGTGTAGAGGACTCCGGAGACGAGGGCCGTCGCGAGGACCGCGGCTGTCACGACGCCGAGCCGCGTGAGACCGGCGGGCGACCGCAGCCAGGGCATCAGGGTGGCGAGGCTCTCCGCACTCTCGGGACTCAGCACGGACGGAGCCGCGGCCGGGTCGGGGGACACGGTCGGGTGAGATGGACGCTGATCGTCCGAAGTCGCATCGGTCATAGCGGACGTGACCCTACTAGAACCCGACGACGGTCTCACCTGTCGCGCGAGTATGTCGGTGCGGGCCTCTATCGTCGTCACCGCCGGGGACGTGTCCCGGTCGTAGATGGCGGCGCAGCGGTGAGACCGTCGCGGAGAGGTGGAGCGTGACCGGTTACGAGTTCTCGAGCGACCCGGAGCGGGTGGACCGTGCGCGCGTCCACGGTTGGCTGTCCGAGCTCTCCTACTGGGCCGAAGGCCGCGACCGCACCGTGACCGACACGGCCTTCGACGGGTCCCGCCTCTTCGGGCTCTACGACACCGATACCGGGGAGCAGGCGGCGTTCTGCCGTGTGGTCACCGATGGTGCGACCTTCGCCTGGCTGGCGGATGTCTTCGTCGACCCCGATCGCCGAGGCGCCGGCCTCGGTCACCGGCTCGTGGCGGAGGTGTTGGTCGTCCTCGAGCCGCTGCGGTTGCGACGGGTGCTCCTCGCGACCGCCGATGCACACCGCCTGTACGCCCGGCACGGCTTCGCTCCGCTGCCCGATCCCGAGCGCTTCATGGTGCGCCCCGGCACCCCCGTCACGTCCTCGGCGACAACCGGTTGAGGGGCCCGCGGTCGCACCGTTTCGGCGGGGCCACCGGGGCACCGAGACACCGCGGAGCTTGCTAGGTTGGAGGGCGACCGAATCTTCGAAGGGGAGTCCATGTCCAACCGCTTTGACGTCGTGGTGCTCGGTGCCGGCCCCGGCGGCTATGTGGCCGCGATCCGCGCCGCCCAGCTCGGCAAGTCCGTCGCGATCATCGAGAGCAAGTACTGGGGCGGCGTGTGCCTCAATGTCGGCTGCATCCCGTCCAAGGCGCTCCTTCGCAACGCCGAGCTCGCCAATATCGTCAACCACGAGGCCGATGTGTTCGGCATCAGCGGTGACGTCTCCTTCGACTTCGGCAAGGCCTTCAGCCGCAGTCGCGAGGTCGCCGAGGGGCGCGTCAAGGGCGTGCACTTCCTGATGAAGAAGAACAAGATCACCGAGTTCGACGGCCGTGGCACGTTCACCGGACCGAACTCGATCGAGGTCGCGCTCAACGACGGCGGCACCGAGACCGTCGAGTTCGACAACGCCATCGTCGCCACCGGCTCGCGCGTGCGGATGCTCCCCGGCGTCGAGAAGTCCGACAACGTGCTCACCTACGAAGAGCAGATCATGCGCGAGGATCTCCCCGGATCCATCGCCATCGTCGGCGCCGGCGCCATCGGCATGGAGTTCGCCTATGTGCTGCGTGCCTACGGCGTCGACGTCACCATCATCGAGTTCCTCGATCGCGCGCTCCCCAATGAGGATCCCGAGGTCTCCAAGGAGATCACCAAGGCCTATAAGAAGCTCGGCATCCCGATCCTCGCCTCCACCAAGGTCGAAGAGGTCACCGACAACGGCGATGACGTGACGGTCCGCTATTCGGGCAAGAAGGGGGAGGAGACCATCACTGTCGACCGCGTCCTCGTCTCGATCGGCTTCCAGCCGAATGTCGAGGGTGTCGGTCTGGACGCCGCGGGCGTCGAGCTCACCGACCGCGGCGCCATCGCGATCGACGAGCGCATGCGCACCAATGTGCCGCACATCTACGCGATCGGCGATGTCACGATGAAGCTCCAGCTGGCTCACGTGGCCGAGGCGCAGGGCGTCGTGGCTGCTGAGACCATCGGCGAGGCCGAGACGATGGAGCTGGGCGACTACCGGATGATGCCGCGCGCCACCTTCACCACGCCCCAGGTCGCATCCTTCGGCCTCACCGAGGAGCAGGCCAAGGAGGAGGGCCACGACGTCATCGTCGCCAAGTTCCCCTTCACCGCCAACGGCAAGGCGCACGGTCTCGGCGATGCCACCGGCTTCGTCAAGCTCATCGCCGACAAGGAGCACTACGAGCTGCTCGGTGGCCACCTCATCGGTCCCGATGTCTCCGAGCTTCTCCCCGAGCTGACCCTCGCGCAGAAGTGGGACCTGGGCGCCCTCGAGCTGGCCCGCAATGTCCACACCCACCCGACCCTCAGCGAGGCCCTTCAGGAGGCCTTCCACGGCCTCGTCGGCCACATGATCAACTTCTGACCCGACCCGGTCCAGAACCCGTTGAGTGTGACGTTTGGACGGTGATTTCGACACAATCACCGTCCAAACGTTCCCCCGAGCACTTCGCAGAGCTCCGTGCAGGGTGGTGCCCCCACACTCAACGGGTTCGTCAGGTCAGCAGGGACTCGAGCTCGTCGCGGGCGGTGAGCAGGCTGGGGCCGTACCAGGTGAGGGACCGGCCCGAGCACAGCACCGTGCGCACCGTCGAGAAGGCCTCGGGACCGTCCTCGGCCGTGAAGACATAGGGCTCGTCGGGCAGCAGCACGAGGTCGATGTCGGCGCGGTCGATCTCGCTCAGGTCGACATGCGGGTACCGGTCCTCGTGCTTCTCGAAGACATTCTCCAGACCGAGCCGCGCCATGACATCGCCCGTGAACGTCGATGATCCGACCACCATCCACGGGTCGCGCCACACGGCGACCGCCGCCCTTCCTCGAGGTGCGGAGGCCGGGGTCGCCCACGCCTGCTCGGCCTCGGCGAGCCACTCGGGGACACCCCAGGACAGTCCATCGGTGAACAGCCGACGCATGGAGGCGAAGGCCTCGTCGAGGGTCTCGATCCGCGTGACCCACACCGGGATCCCCTCCGCGCGCAGTCGCTGCACGTCGAGCTCACGGTTCTCCTCCTGGTTCGCGACCACGAGATCGGGACGCAGGGAGGAGATGAGATCGAGATTCGGGTTCTTGGTGCCCCGGACGCGCGTGACGTCCAGTCCGGCGGGATGCGTGCACCAATCGGTGGCGCCGACGACGGCATCCGGCTCGGTCACCGCCATGGCCTCGGTGAGCGACGGGACCAGGCTCACCACGCGGCGCACGGGTCGGCGGGTGATCAGCTCGGCTCCCAAATCGTCTCGCATGGCTCCAGCCTAGAAGTCGTGGCCCAGCAGATGGCGGACGGTACAGAACGCAACACCCGGTCCGACGGAGGATGTGCATCTGTGGTTACTACGGCCACCGTGGATGCTCATGCTCCATGCGCGGGCGACGGAAGATGTGCATCTGCGGTTGCCCCAGCAACCGCGAAAGCTCAGCCTTCGTGGGCAACGCAGAGCGACAGAAACCGCGGGCGCGGGTCATCGGTCGATCATCTAGTCTGAGCGGCATGAGTGCTGCGATCGACTGGAATGCCTCGGGGGACTACTCCGATATCCGCTATGAGACCACGAGCGACGGGATCGCCAAGATCACCATCTGCCGTCCCGAGGTGCACAATGCGTTCCGGCCGCAGACGATCCGGCAGATCTCGCATGCGCTGAACGTCGCACGTGAGGACGAGGGGATCGGTGCGATCATCCTCACCGGCGAGGGCGACAAGGCCTTCTGCTCCGGCGGCGATCAGCGGGTGCGGGGAGATTCGGGTTACAAGACCGATGAGGGCGCCACCGGCCGCTTCGATGTGACCGACCTGCACGTGCAGATGCGCCGCACCCCCAAGCCGATCGTGGCGGCGGTGGCCGGGTGGGCGATCGGCGGCGGCCATGTGCTGCACCTCGTCTGCGACCTCACCATCGCGGCGGACAACGCCCGCTTCGGGCAGGTCGGCCCGAAGGTCGGCTCCTTCGACGGCGGCTACGGTGCGAGCGTCCTCTCCGATCTCGTCGGGCCGAAGAAGGCCAAGGAGATATGGTTCCTATGCCGCCAGTACGACGCGCAGGAGGCTCTCGAGATGGGGCTGATCAACACGGTCGTGCCGCTGGCCGAACTCGAGGCGACCGCCGTGGAGTGGTGCCGTGAGATGCTGGAGCGCTCGCCGTGGGCCATCCGGCTGTCGAAGATGAGCTTCCATGCGGCCGAGGACGGTTATGCCGGGATCCAGCAGCTCGCGCACGACGCCAACCTGCTGTTCTACGGCCAGCCGGAGGCCCAGGAGGGACGCGACGCGTACAAGGAGAAGCGCGCGCCGGACTTCTCGCAGTTCCCCCGCCGTCCCTAGCACGCCGGGGTGGCGGTAGCTGGCTAACCTCACCTCGTGCCCGGCGGTAGGCCAGCAACCTTATGGAGGCGGGGCCCAGTGGGGTGACGGGTTACCTCTACTCGTGAGGTGAGGTTGATGAGGTACCGCCACGGGCCGAGGGGTTGCAGCGTGCCCCCGCACTGGTCCGTTCGGGCTAATGCGGGGGCGCCGACATGGCCAGGCGTTGGCGATAGGTACCTGATCCCTAGAATATTGCCCATGCGTTCCCCCCGAATCCTCGGTCTGTCGGCTGCCGCGGGCGTGCTCGTGCTCGCCTCCGCCTGCTCGCCCGCCGACGACAATGACAACGACTCCGCCTCTGCCACGCCCGGTGAGGGCGAGTGCTCGGTCGACAGCCTGCCGGTCAAGAACGACGGCACCCTGACCATCGCCACCGATGACCCGGCCTTCGAACCCTGGTTCGCCGACAACGACCCCAGCAACGGCGAGGGCTACGAGGGCGCGGTCGCCTATGCGGTCGCCGAGGAGCTCGGCTTCGCTGCCGAGGACGTCGAATGGGTCGTCGTGCCCTTCAACTCCTCGTATCAGCCCGGTGCCAAGGACTTCGACTTCGACATCAACCAGATCTCGATCAGCGAGGACCGCGAGCAGGCCGTCGACTTCTCCGAGCCCTACTACTCCGCCGCTCAGGCGATCCTCACACTCGAGGACTCCGAGTTCGCCGGCGCCACTAGTCTCGAGGAGTTCGCCGATGCCCGCCTCGGCGCCCAGATCGGCACCACCTCGCTCACCGCGATCGACCAGATCGGACCGTCGACCGAGCCGCTCGTCTACGACGACACCGTCAAGGCGGCGCAGGCCCTCGAGAACGGTCAGGTCGACGCGATCGTGGCCGATCTGCCGAGCGCCTTCTACCTCACCGCCGCTGAGATCGACGGCTCCGCGATCGCCGGGCAGTTCCAGCCCGAGACCGGAGAGTCCGAGGAGTTCGGCCTGCTGATGGAGAAGGGCAGCGAGCTCAAGCCCTGCCTCGACGCCGCCATCGTCGAGCTCCGGGACAACGGCACCCTCGACGACATCGAGACCGAGTGGCTTTCAGAGTCCGCCGACGTCCCTGAGCTGCAGTGACCTCGACCCCACCCCGGGCGGACCGCGTGCTCAGCGCGCGCCAGCTCGAACGCAACGCCTACCGGATCCGCCAGTCGCGGCGGCGGGCGACGATCGCGGCAGTGTCCACGATCGTGGTGCTCGGCCTGCTGGTGCTCGTCGTGGTCAATGCCCCGGGGTGGGAACGGGTGCGCCTCACCTATTTCGACTGGGGACACGCCAAGGAGTCGTTCCCCAAGATCCTGGACGCGTTCTGGCTCAATATCCGGCTGTTCCTGACGATCGAGCTGTTCGTCCTGGCGGTCGCGCTGCTGATAGCCGTGATCCGGGTGATCCCGTCGCCCGCCCTGATGCCGCTGAAGATCATCGCGGCCCTCTATACCGACGTCTTCCGCGGTATCCCGACCCTGCTGATCGTCCTGCTGGTGGGCTTCGGGGTTCCGGCGCTGAACCTCAATGGGATGCCGACGAGCCTGTTCTGGCTCGGCGTCATCGCCCTCACTCTGAGCTACGGCGCCTATGTGGCCGAGGTGCTGCGCGCGGGGTTGCTCTCCATCCATCCGACACAGTGGGCCAGCGGTCGTGCGCTCGGGATGAGCTATCGGCAGACCCTGCGGCACATCGTGCTGCCGCAGGCGGTGCGACGGGTCTCGCCGCCGCTCATCAACGACTTCGTGGCCCTGCAGAAGGACACGGCACTGCTGTCGACCATCGGGCTGGTGGAGGCTCTGCGTGCCGCGCAGGTGTACTCGGCCTCGACCTTCAACTTCACGTCGCTGTGCGTCGCGGCGGTCTTCTTCATCGTCGTCACCATCCCGCTCGCACGGTTCACCGACTGGCTGACCATCCGATCGCTGCGTCGCGAGAACGGAATCTGACATGCTGCGCATTAAGGATCTGACCAAGGCCTATGGCGATCACGTCGTGCTCGACGGGATCGACCTGTCGGTCGCGCGCGGCGAGGTCGTCTGCCTCATCGGTGCCTCGGGCTCGGGCAAGTCGACCCTGCTGAGATGCTTGGACCTGCTGGAGATCACCGATGACGGCGATATCTGGCTGGACGACCGGGAGATCACCGATCCCACGGTCGATCCCGACGAGATCCGCCGCTCGATCGGCATCGTCTTCCAGTCCTACAATCTCTTCCCGCACCTGTCGGTGCTCGACAATGTGACGATCGGGCCGCGTCGGGTCCTGGGCCAGAAACGGGCCGAAGCGGAGCGGCGCGCGCACGAGCTGCTGGACCGCATCGGTCTGGACGGCAAGTCGGATGCCTACCCCGACGCCCTGTCCGGCGGTCAGCAGCAGCGGGTGGCGTTGATCCGCGCCGTCGCGATGCAGCCGAAGCTCCTACTCCTCGATGAGGTCACGGCGGCCCTCGATCCGATGCTCGTGGGAGACGTGCTCGATGTCGTGCGGGACCTCGCGGCGGAGGGGCACACGATCGTCATGGCGACGCACGAGATGGCCTTCGCCCGAGAGTCCGCGGACCGGATCGTCTTCCTCGCCGATGGCCGTATCGTCGAGGAGGGCACGCCTGAGCAGATCTTCACGGCGCCCCGCGAGGCCCGCACCCGAGAGTTCCTCGCCCGTCATCTGCCCGCCTGACCGCTATCGGGTGACGCGCGCGAGGAAGTCCTTCGTCGCGTCCAGGACCTGCTGACTCTCCGGCAGGTTCAGGTCGAACTGGAACTCGTGGCCGAGAGGCGGCTCATGGTCGGCGGGCCAGAAGAGGGCCGTGACATCGACACCCGCGTCGGTGAGCCGCTCGGTGAACAATCGGCCCTGGATCGTGAGCGGATCACCGTTCCCGCCTGTCACGAGCGTCGGCACGTATCTGGAGCTCACGTGCTCGGCGACGGAGGCTTCGCGTACGCGGGGGGAGTCGAAGGACGTGGTGGCGAAGTAGGCACGTCCGACGGTCCGGACGAACCAGCCCCCGATGCCGCGGGCGCCCGCCAGGAGGGCCGGTGCCTGCGGCCCGCAGTGGGAGATGACCCCGCACAGCTGTCCGGCGCCGATCGCGGGTCGTAGGCCGATGAGATCGGCATAGGACGGCTCGGTGATCGCCGCCGCGAGCTGAGCGCTGATCTGGGCCCCCGCAGAGTCGCCGGCGAGGACGAGCCGGTCCGCGTCGATGTGCAGCTCCTCGGCGTGTTCGACGAGCCAGCCGATCGCCGCGTTCACCTGACGCAGGGGCAGCGGATACCGGGCGGCCGGCGCGAGGGTGTAGTCGACGGCGACGACCGTGTATCCCTCGGCCGCGAGGATCTTCGCGTATGGCTCGACATCGGCCGGAGATCCGGCGACCCAGCCGCCTCCGTGGACCCAGACGACCGTCGGCAGAGGGTGCTCGGTGCCCTCCGGGTACCAGACGTCCAGGAGCTCCTCTGGTCGTGTGCCGTAGGCGACACCACGACGACCAGCGACGTGCGCGGGAACGAAGGGCGCCAACCGTGCGACGGTGCGCGCCCCGCCTCGGGTGAAGGCCCGCCGGATGAGTGCCGAACCCGCGCGCGGCACGCGCCAGAGGCACAGGAGGACGAGGCCGGCTATCGCCGCGAGGAGCAGGAACGCGCGTTGTGGCACCATACGCGCAGCGTAGGACCTCAGAAGGCCTGGTGGGTGCCGAAGGTCCGCTGCCAGTAGGCGAGTGGCCGCCCCGCGGCTGCCTCGGCCTCCACGACATCGCCGAGCACGAGTGTGTGGTCGCCCGCGGGCACGAGACTCGCCACGTCCGCGAGCACCCAGGCGTGCACGTCGTGCAGTCGCGGGGCCCCGGCGTCCTCCCAGGCGATATCGGCGAACCGATCGTGGACGTCCTTGCTGAAGCGCAGCGCGATCTGGTCGTGATGGGCCGCGAGCACGTTGACCCCGAACTGCCCACCCCGGCTCAACCGCGCCAACAGGCTCGACGTGCGCGACAGCGACAGCAGAACCATCGGCGGATCCATCGACAGCGACATGACGCCGCTGAGGGTGGTGCCGTGTGGACGGCCTCCCCCGGAGGAGGTCGTGACGACGCATAGACCGGTCGTGAGGTTCGCCATGGCGCGCCGGAGGGCCGTCTGCAGGGCGGGGTCGCTGCGGGTCACCGTCACGACGCCACGCCCCCGTGATCGCCGAGGGGGGTGGAGATGCTCGCGGGGACGGCGCCGGTGAGGGGAGCGGTCGTTGCCATGTCAGCTACAGTGCTCCGCTCGGCTCCGTTCCGGAGCGCTGCTCACCCTGTGGTCAGGTGCCTCGCTGATCGACGATCTGTGTTAGGACGTGTCAGCGACGGATGGCGATCGAGCCGCTGAGCGGCAAGGCGACATCAGTACGGTCCTCCTCGATCGCCGCCGCGATGAGGGCGGCGACATCGTCGGGGAAGGGCACCGGACGACGGCTGCTGAAGTCGACGTGGACGGCGATGGCCTCCATGACGCAGGCGAGCTGACCACGTGTGCGGTTGGTGATGAGTGCGGCCATATGGAGGGCCTTTGCACCGGCATCGACGGTGACCGTGTGCACACCGATCTCGTCGCCTTCGACCGCCTCTGCGAGATAGCGCAGGTGCTGCTCGGCCGTGAACGTGGTGAGTCCGCGTTCGGCGATGTAGGTATCGGGCATCCCGAGGTCCTGACGGTTGCGATCCCACATGGCGTGTCCGCCGAAGGCGAAATAGTGGCCGATGTTCATGTGGCCGTTGACATCGAGATGCTCCGGGCCGACCACGTGCTCGGCGGTCAGGGGCAGTCTCACGATCTGCTCGTACGGGAAGGGAGACACGCTCCGACCTTACCGGCGAGTAGCCGTCGGCAGGCGAGGGCCAGGACGGCGGTGCCCTCGTGCGGGCCTCCACACCGCTCGGTCCCCCGTCTCCGCGACGGGACGAGGAGTGCGGGATCGAGGCACGCGGGACCCCGGCGACGAGCACTCCTCGCCGGACACGATCATCCACTCACCCGGTCTCGAACCGGGGTGACTCTCAGACCGGCGGTGGGGTGTCGCGGCGCGCGTGTCGGGGATCGCCGACGGCCGGATCGTCCGCTGCCGACCCCGCATCGTCGGAGCGCGCCGAACGTCGAGGGGTCTCCCCTCCCGGTCCGTCGGGGTCGATCTCGTCGGCCTGGCGGAGCTGGTCATCCGCGGCGGTGCGCGTCGTATCGGCTTCGGCCCCGAGCGCCTCGGCCTGTGCGGCCAAGCGGTCGGCCTCCAACTGCGCCTGCTCGGCATCGGCCTGAGCGGTCGTGGCTTCCGCCTCCGCGCGGTGCGCCTCGACATGTCCCTCACGGGCGTTCTCACGGAGGTCGGCCGCCTGGATGCGGCGATGCTCACGCTGCTCCTGCTCACGGCGCTGCTTCGCCTTGGTGCTGTTGCGCAGCGCGAAGGCGATGATCGCGACGATGACGAGGACGGCGACGATCGCTACGGCGACCCAGATCATGGTGTCCATGCGGTGCTCCCTTCAGCGGGTGGATCCGCTCTCACCCCTTCGTACCGCACTCACGACCGTCCCGCTCGGCGAGCAGGGTCCGCTCAGGCGTTGCGCCGGTACTGGCCGCCGACCTCGAAGAAGGCATCGGTGATCTGCTGCAGGGAGCACACCCGCGCCGCGTCCATGAGCACCGCGAACACGTTCTCGCCTCCCATCGCCGCTTCCTTCAGGCGTGTCAAGGCCACCTCGGCATCGGCGCGGTGGGTGCGGTGGAACTCCTCGAGGCGCTCGAGCTGGGACCGCTTCTCCGCCTCGGTCGCACGGGCGAGCTCCACGGTGGGCGGCTCGTCGCCGGTGTCCTGCGGTCGGAAGGTGTTGACACCGATGATCGGCAGCGAGCCGTCGTGCTTGCGCTGCTCGTAGAGCATCGACTCGTCCTGGATGCGGCCGCGCTGGTAGCCGGTCTCCATCGCCCCGAGAACGCCCCCGCGTTCGCTGATCGCATCGAACTCGCGCAGCACCGCCTCCTCCACCAGGTCGGTGAGCTCGTCGATGATGAACGAGCCCTGCAGGGGGTTCTCATTCATCGCGAGCCCCCACTCGCGATTGATGATGAGCTGGATCGCCAGGGCACGGCGCACCGACTCGGCGCTCGGGGTCGTGACCGCCTCGTCGTAGGCATTGGTGTGCAGGCTGTTGGCATTGTCGTAGATGGCGGTGAGCGCCTGGAGCGTCGTGCGGATGTCGTTGAAGTGCATCTCCTGCGCGTGCAGCGAGCGGCCCGAGGTCTGCACGTGGTACTTGAGCTTCTGGCTGCGCTCGGCTGCGCCGTACTTGTCGCGCATCGTCACCGCCCAGATGCGGCGAGCGACACGGCCGAGGACCGAGTACTCCGGATCCATGCCGTTGCTGAAGAAGAAGGACAGGTTGGGCGCGAAGTCGTCGATGTCCATGCCCCGCGCGAGATAGGACTCGACATAGGTGAAGCCATTGGCGAGCGTGAAGGCGAGCTGGCTGATGGGGTTCGCTCCGGCCTCGGCGATGTGATAGCCCGAGATCGACACCGAGTAGAAGTTCCGCACCCCCTCGTCGATGAACCACTGCTGGATGTCGCCCATCATTTTGAGGCTGAACTCCGTGGAGAACAGGCAGGTGTTCTGGCCCTGATCCTCCTTGAGGATGTCGGCCTGCACCGTGCCGCGGACGGTCTGCAGCGCACCGCGGCGCAGTTCCTCCCGCTCGGCGTCGTCGGGATCGCGGCCCTCGCGCTCGCGGAAGACCTCGACTTGCTGGTCGATGACAGTGTTGAGGAAGAAAGCGAGCACGGTGGGGGCGGGACCGTTGATCGTCATCGACACGCTGGTAGTCGGTGCGGTCAGATCGAAGCCGTCGTAGAGGGCCTTCATATCGTCGAGCGTCGCGACCGAGACGCCGGAGGTGCCGACCTTGCCGTAGATATCCGGACGGAGATCGGGGTCGCGGCCGTACAGGGTGACCGAGTCGAAGGCGGTCGACAGGCGGGTGGCTGGCTGGCCCTCGCTGAGCAGCTTGAAACGGCGATTGGTGCGGAAGGGGTCGCCCTCACCGGCGAACATGCGCGCCGGGTCCTCGTTGTCCCGCTTGAACGGGAACACCCCGGCGGTGAACGGGAAGAAGCCGGGCAGGTTCTCCTTGCGCCAGAACCGCACCAGCTCTCCGTGGTCGGTGAAGCGCGGGAGCGCGACCCGTGGGATCCTCGACCCCGCCAGTGATTCGCGGGTGAGCTGGGTGTGGATCTCCTTGTCCCGGACCACCACGGTCTGCTTGTCGCCGGAGTAGGACTCGATGATCGAGGGCCAGGCCGCCAGCTGGTCGCGGACCTCGACGGGCAACTCGGTCTCCGCGCGATCGGCTGCCTCGAGCACCGAGGTCTCACCCAACTCGGCGGCGACCTCGCGGAGACGTTGGGCGCGCGCGGTCTGGCGCGCGAGCTCCGCGGTCCGCGCGTGGTAGCCACGCACAGTCTCGGCGATCTCGGCCAGGTACCGCACGCGGCCCGGAGGCATGACGTGGTCCTCGTCGCTGGAATGACGCACCGATACAGCCGGCAGCACGCCCGGGTCGATGCCGACCAGCTCGCGCACGGCCTGGTAGAGCGCGGTGACCCCGTCGTCGTCGAAGGTCGCCGCCGACGTGCCGAAGACGGGCATCTCCTCGGGCCTGGAGCCGAAGGCCTCGCGGTTGCGCACCAGCTGACGACCCACGTCGCGGAGCGCATCCTTGGCGCCGCGTCGCTCGAACTTGTTGATCGCCACGATATCGGCGAAGTCGAGCATGTCGATCTTCTCCAGCTGCGATGCCGCGCCGAACTCCGGAGTCATGACATACAGCGAGTGGTCGACGAAGGGCAGGATCCCGGCATCGCCCTGGCCGATGCCGGGGGTTTCGACGATCACGAGATCATTCCCGGCCGCCTTCAGCACCGCGATCGCATCGGCGAGGCCCTCGGGGATCTCGTGTGCGCCTCGGGTGGCGAGGGAGCGGAAGTAGACGCGGTCGCCGTCGAGGGCATTCATCCGGATGCGGTCACCGAGCAGCGCGCCGCCGCCCTTGCGCCGCGTCGGGTCGACGGCGATGACGCCGATCCGCAGCTTGTCCTGCTGGTCGACGCGGAATCGGCGCACCAGCTCGTCGGTGAGTGAGCTCTTGCCCGACCCGCCCGTTCCGGTGATACCGAGGACGGGCGTGGTCGATGCGAGGGCGGCCCCGCGGATCCGGTCGCCGAGGGTGCCGTCGAGCCTCCCGAGCTCGGCACCGGAGATCGCCCGCGCGACCGCTGCGCGGTCCCCGGCGAGCACCGCGGACGGCTCGGGCCGATCCAGGTCCCAGAGGTCGACATCGCACTCGGCGATCAGTTCGTTGATCATGCCCGCGAGCCCCAGGCGCTGGCCGTCCTCGGGGGAGAAGATGTGCACGCCGGTGGCGCGCAATCGAGCGATCTCCTCGGGCACGATGACCCCACCCCCGCCGCCATAGACCTGGACATGGCGCACGCCTCGTTGGGCGAGCGATTCCACGAGATACTCGAAGAACTCGACATGGCCGCCCTGGTAGGAGCTGACTGCCACCCCCTGCACGTCCTCCTCGACCGCGGCGTCGACGATCTCGGCGACCGAACGGTTGTGCCCGAGATGGATCACCTCAGCGCCCTGGCTCTGCAGGATGCGCCGCATGATGTTGATGCTCGCATCGTGTCCGTCGAACAGCGCCGAGGCGGTGACGAAGCGAACCGGGTGGGTGGGGACGTGCATGCTGACCTCGCTGAGTAGTTCCTAGGCCATAAAATAGTCGGACTTCCTACTAAATGAAAGCCGCTGATTCACTCGTTCTCGTTGAGTGTGACGTTTGGACGGCAAAATCGCTGAATTCGCCGTCCAAACGTCACACTCAACGAGAACGGGAGCCGGTCGGTTAGGCTTCTGCGCATGGCGCCGCTGGAGTTCGACCCGATCGAGCGGGCGGGCGATCTCTGGGAGCGGCATGTCGGCGATGCGACGTCCATGCGACTGGTCACCTCGCTCATGCGAGCCCAGCAGATCGTGCTCGCCCGACTGGAGGCGGTCCTGAAGCCGCTCGGCATCACCTTCGCGCGCTATGAGGTGCTGCGACTGCTGTCCTTCAGCCGCTTCGGCTCCCTACCGCTCAGCAAGATCGGCGAGCGGCTCATGGTGCATCCCACCTCGGTCACCAATGCGATCGACCGCCTGGTGGCACAGGGCCTTGTGACGAGAGCCGTCGACGAGGGTGACCGCCGGCGGGTGCTGGCATCGTTGACGGCCGAGGGCGGGCAGGTGCTCGATCAGGCCACGCAGGCGCTCGTCGCCATCGACTTCGGTGTCGACGGCCTGACCTCGGACCAGCAACGCCAGGCCTATGAGCTGTTGCGAGTGCTGCGCTCGGCCGACTGGACCTGATCGTCAGCACAGCGTCCCGGGCGCCTATCCACCGCCGCGGAAGGAACTGCCACCCTCCTCAGCGCAGGACGCGGTACCAGTGGGCGGTGCTGCCGGGTTTGCGTTCGAGCCGCACCTGCTGGCCGCCGGCTCGATGGAACAGCGGGGTCCCGTCGCCGAGGAGCACCGGTGCGACGAACACGAGGATCTCATCGAGCAGGCCGGCATCGTGGACGCTGCCCGCGGCCTCTGCGCCGAGGATGTTCACATAGTGGCCCGCCGCCAGCTCCGTCGCTCGCTCGACCGCCGTCCGCACGTCATCGGTCACCAGGTCGACGCCCGGCTGGTTCGGGTCGAGCGTTCGGCTGAGCACCACGGCCGGACCCCCGTAGGATCCGCCGAAGGCGCCCTCGCTGTCCGTGCCCGCATTCGGGTCGTCGCCTCGATGCGTCCGGCCGCCCACCAGCAGGCAGCCGACCTCCTCGACGAGTGTGTCGGCCTCCGGGCCCAGGTCGTCTTCGAGATAGGGGGTCAGCCACCCCATGTCGCCACCCGGTCCCGCGATGTAGCCGTCGAGGGACATCGTGGCGGAATAGAGGGTCGTCATCGGTGTAGCGTCTCATGCGGCCGATGCTCGATGGAACTCTCAGCCGGGTGGGAGCAGGAAGGTCCGCGTCAGCACGGTGCGCAGGCGGACGAGCTCGAAGCTCGCGTCGAAGTCCTCGTCGCCGGACCGCAGGTAGAGGCCGTCACTGATCGATTGCGCCCATGTCGCCGCATGCGCCGGCTTCCAGTCTGGGTCGGCGCGACCCTCGGTCTGCAGGCGGGTGATGAGATCGGCGAGCCTGCCATGAGCCACGGCGTCGACGGCGCCGAGCAGTTCTCCGACGACTGGATCGGTCCTCAGCTGTCCGAGCAGCATGAATGTCAATGGGCCGGCGAGGGGATCGCGCAGGTCCTCGGTGAGGCGGTCGATCACCTGCCAGAAGGCGATCAGCGCGTCGTCGTCCTCGATGGCGCGGAGGTCGGCAATCGTCACGTCGCGGTCGACCTCCAGCATGCCGTGGAGGATGGCCCGTTTGTCGGCGAAGTAGTGGAAGATGGTGCCGGATCCGAGGCCGCTCTTGCGGCAGATGTCCTTGACCGTGGCCCCGTCGTAGCCCTTCTCGGCGAAGGCGTGTGCCGCACCGGCGACGATCTGCTCACGTCGCCGCGCGTGCAGGAGGGGGTCAGTCCGGCGAGCCATCGTCGGCCTCTCGTTCGCGCTCCTGCCGCTTGCGGCGCCTCTCCAGTTCGCCCAGGCCGATGACGACTGCGACGGTGAAGGGAACGGCGTACTGTAGCCACGACAGGTCGAGATCGGGCAGCCAGCCGAACCAGTCCCAGTCGGGCAGCAACCGCGAGATCCAGTAGACCGGATCGATGTAGCGCAACCAGTCCGGGGGCGAGATATCTGGAAGATCCGGCAGCCAGGACCAGTCGATGCGCGGCAGCAGCCCACGGAAGAAGGCGCTCAGCAGGGCACTGATGCCCAGCAGCCCGATGAGCATGCCGAGCCCGGTGGTGAGGACGTGCCGGGCGGCGAAGAGGTGGGGGTGCCGTTCGCGCCAGTCGTAGCGTCGCCGTGCGCGGGTGCCGGCAGGAGGGACGAAGTCGATGCGTGTCGTGCCGGTACCCGCGCTGCACTCCACGAGCCGCACGCTGCGGATGCTGCGCCGTGCGTTCAGCCCGATGAGCACCGTCTGCTCGATATCGTCGTCGACTGTGCCGAGGCCGATCTCGGTGTCATCGAAGGCGCCGGCACTGCGTTCTTCGATGAGCTCACCGTCGCAGGTCGCGCGGACGGCACCGCCCCCGATGTTCTCGATGATGAGGTCGCGGCGTCGGTCGCGGAGGGTCCAGGTGCTCACGCGGACCCTCCTCGACGGGTGGACGGTCGGAGGGCGAACGAATTCCTGGAATCCATATTCTAAGAATAGCCTTTTCGGCCACGACGATCGATCGTTGCTGGGCGGTGAGCCGTCCCGCACTGCTGGCGCTCGGATAGGTGACAGCTCACCGCCTGGGGGAGGTGAAAAGCGGACACCGAAGAGGCGGTGCGAGTAGCGTCAGGGTGTGGAGCTCACGTTGATCGTCGTCGTCGCATTGCTGGTGATCGTGGCCGTCCATGCGGTCGCCGGGCGTATCGGGGTTGCGGCGCCTCTGGTGTTGGTACTGGTCGGTATCGCCGTGAGTCTGGTGCCGGCGGTGCCGGCGGTGCCGGATATCGACGTCGAGCCCGAGTGGATCCTCGGGGTTGTGCTCCCGCCGCTGCTCTACGCAGCCGCGGTGCGGGTGCCGACGATGGATTTTCGCCGTGACTTCAAGGTGATCTCCGGCCTCTCGGTCGTGCTGGTGGTGATCTCCTCGGTCGTCATCGGCTGGGTGATCTCGATGTTGATCCCCGGTATCGGCCTGGCGACGGGCATCGCCCTCGGCGCCATCGTCAGCCCCACCGATGCCGTGGCCACCTCGATCGTCCGTAAGGCCCGGGTGTCGCCGCGCATCGTGACCGTGCTCGAGGGAGAGAGCATGCTGAACGACGCTTCGGCGCTGGTCCTGCTGCGGTCCGCCATCGCCGCGACGGGAGCCAGTGTCTCGTTGTGGGGCGTTGCGAGCGACTTCCTCTACGCCGTGGCGGTCGCCATCGTCATCGGCTTCGTCGTCGGCCACCTCAACCTCGCCGTACGCGCCAAGCTCGGTGACCCCACGGCCGGTGTGGCCATCACCATCCGTGGCGCCCTTCGCGGCCTATCTCCCGGCCGAGCATCTGGACGCTTCGGGGCTCGTCGCCGCGGTGGTCGCAGGTCTCGTCGCCGGACACGGATCGCCTCGCCGGCTCACTGCTCAGGACCGGACGACCGAGCGGGCGGTCTGGGGCACACTGGAGTTCGTGCTGGAGAGCGCCGTCTTCCTGCTGATTGGCCTCGAGCTCGAGGCGATCGTGCGCGATGTGCAGGAGCAGCGCGGCAATCCCTGGCAGGCCCTCGTCTACGCCTCGATTGTGGTGGTCCTGGTCCTGGTGCTCCGGTCCGGCTTCGTCGGCCCGCTGATCTGGTGGATGGGCCGGCGTCGGCGGCGTTTTCCCGAACTGCGCGAGCGGATCAACGAGGCCCAGGGGCGGGTCGCCGCGGCACCGGACCACCCGCGCTCGGAGCGGATCGGGTGGATGCTGAATCAGAAGCTCGCTGACCTCGACTACTTCACCGAGGCGCAGTTCGGTCGCCGCGCGGCCGTGGTGCTCGTCTGGGCCGGCATGCGCGGTGCAGTCACCCTGGCCGCGGCTCAGACCCTCCCGGCGGAGACGCCGCAACGCTCGCTCTTGGTGCTCATCGCTTTCGTGGTGGCGGTCGGGACGTTGATCATCCAGGGCGGCACGCTGCCCTGGCTCGTCGGCCGGCTGGGCCTCAGCGGCGGCGATCCCGGTGCTACGGAGCGAGAGCGCGACGAACTCCGATCACATCTGCGCACCACCTCTCGCGCATGGCTCGAGGAACAGGAGCGACTCGATGACAGCATCCTGGACGGCGCGATGATCGAGCGCCTGCGCAGGATGATGGAGGCGCAGGAGAGCGCCGAGCCGGCCTTCGACATCGCCCAGGTCCGCCGGATGCGGTTGGCGCTCATCGACGCCGATCGCGCCGAGTTGCTGCGGCTGATCGACATCGGCACCTTCAGCTCGCAGGTCATCGAAGAACAGCTGAACCGCCTCGACGCCGAGCAGATCGGCCTCGAGCTACGCGATCACGAGGACGACTGAGAGAGGCCGCCCTCATTCGTCGCTCGTGCCGACCTTCGTGAGGCCGAACAGCGAGTAGGCGCCGGTCACGATCTGCTCATCCGGATACCGTCCGTCGTTGCGATACCAGCGATAGATATTGGCGATCGCGCCGAGCATGATCTCGGTGAGGATGCCCGAGGGGGTGTCATCGGGCAAGGCACCACACTGTTGGCATTGCTTGACCACATCGTCGATGCGGTGGACAAAGCGCGCCTTCGAGGTATTCATGGTCAGTGCAGTGGCCGCCGGGATGGAGTGGTGCTCCTCCCAGTACAAGGTCCATGCTCCGATGTTCTCGATCTGCCCCATGATGAAGTTGCGGATGATCGCCTTCAACCGATCGACGGGCTCATCGGTGGACGCGATGGCCTCGTCGAGGCCGTCGGACAGGACTCGCCCGGCATGCTCGGCCAGAGCTGAGAGAAGGTCGGCCTTCGAGCCCACGTAGTGATAGATCGAGGGCTGACTCAGGCCGGCGAGCTGGGCGACCTCTTTGGTGGTTCCGCGTTCGTATCCCCGACGCAGGAAGACCTCGGCAGCGCATCGCAGGATGTGCTGCCGTTTGAGTTCCCAATCGGTCGTAACCGCGGGGGCGTCCCCTGTCGGCTTCTGGCTCACGGGCCCACTCTATAGGCGAGTGCAGGCCGGTATTGCCTATCGGGCGACGCATCGCTCGAATCCGACGGCCGGAAACTCCCTTGACGTCAGTGGGAGCGAGGCCAATAATGACATCAATTGATCAATCGATTGACTAGGTGGCGATGTGCGAGACCCGCAACTGAACCCGGAGACGGCGGCGGACGATGGATTTCGTGCGGCGGCACGCCGTTGGCTGGCCGAGCACTCCTCTCAAGCGCCGACGACTGGCGACCGGGACGAACTCATCGCCTGGCAGACCCGGCTCGTCGAGGCCGGACTGCTCGGCGTGATGTGGCCGAGGGAGTATGGCGGGGGCGGTCTCGGACATCGGGAGGCCGCGATCGCGCAGGAGGAGATCGAGCGCGCCGGCGTGCCAGGGGTCTTCGACGTCCTCGGCATGGAGATCTTCGGGCCGACCTTCGTCCTCGAAGCCGGATCGGAGCAGAAGCAGCGCTACCTGCCGGGCATCCTGCGAGGAGAGGAACTGTGGTGCCAGCTCTTCTCGGAGCCGGCCGCCGGCTCCGACCTGGCCGGCGTCCGCACCCGCGCCCGCCATACCGAGCAGGGGACGTGGGTCGTCAACGGACAGAAAGTCTGGACGACCAATGCGCAGTTCGCCTCCTTCGGTGCCGCACTGGTCCGGACCGATCCCGATGTCCCCAAACATGCCGGTCTCACGCTCATCGTGATCCCGATGGACGCGCCGGGAGTGAGCGTCCGGGGACTGCGGCAGATCTCGGGTAAGGCGGAGTTCAACGAGGTTTTCCTCGATGACGTCGAGGTCCCCGACGCCAATGTCATCGGCGGCGTCGGACATGGCTGGGCCGTAGCGATGCGCGCCCTGATGTTCGAGCGGTCGAGCATGGCGCTGAGCGGCGAAGGCATGAACCTTCGCATCGAGCGCTTCGCGAATGCGCTGCGTGCCCGCCCCGATCTGCGTCACGATCGTGACGCGCTGCATAGGCTCGGAGATATCGCCGTCGAACTGCTCGCCGTCGCGGAAGGCAGCGCCCAGATGGTCAAGCGACTGCGCGACGGCGAGGCACCCTCTCCCGCGGTGGGTCTGAATAAGGTGACGCTCGTCAACGCCGCGATGCGCGGATGTGATCTGCTCGGCGAGCTGCTGGGCCCGGACGTGCTGGCACCCGGCAGTGAGTGGACCGAAGCGGTCTCGTTCCTGCCGGGCATGCGTTCGGCGGGCGGAACCGAGGAAGTGCTCCGCAACAATATCGGCGAGCGGGTGCTCGGACTGCCTCCCGAGCCGAGGCCTGACAAGAACGTGCCCTTCTCGAGCCTCCTCGCCGGTGGTGCGGCATGAGTGGCACGACGACCGAAGCCGGCGACCTGCTTGCCGAGCTGCGAGCGGCGATCACCGCGGCGATGTCACGCAGCGATTTCGTGGCGTCCGCCCGCGAGGACACTGACACGGGGGTGGTGGGCTCCTGCTGGGAGCTGGCGCGAAGTCTCGACCTCCCCGCCGCGCTGGTCGCCGAGCAGCATGGAGGTCTTGGATTCGGGCCCGCCGAGGCTATCGTGTGCCTCGAGGAGTGTGCGCGATCTCTGGCACCGATCTGCCTGCCCTCGCACTGGGGGGGTCTGAGGTTGCTCGAGGCGGCGGGAGAACCCGACCTGGACCAGTTGGTCGCCGATGCGGCGCAGCTGGCCTTCGCTCCGGCGCGGCCGCCCGTCATCGCGGGGGAGCCCTGGTTGCAGGGAGCTGCCGGTGAGCGCGCGCCGCTGCCGAAGGCGGCTCGCCGTAACGATGGCTGGAGCATCGATGGCACCCTGCGCTGGGTAGCGGGAGCCAGCAGAGCCGATGCTCTCGTGCTCATCGCCCTCGAAGGGGAGACTCCAACAGCCTTCCGGGTGAGCCCGGGCGACCCTGGTGTCACCCTCACCTCGGTCGTGCGGTTCGACCACACGACCGACCTCGCACATGTACGGCTAGGTGACGCACCGGCGACACCTCTCGAGCTAGCCGAAGACGAACTGGCCCGATCCTGGGCACTGCACCAGGCGATGCTGGGTGCGGAGGGCATCGGCATCACGCGGCGTTGTCTGGAGATGTCGCTGGCACATGCGCGTGAGCGGTACGCCTTCGGACGGACGATCGGATCCTTCCAAGCCATTAAACATCGCCTGGTCGAGATGCTCCGGCTGGTGGAGATGACCGAGAACTGCACGACCTGGTTCGCCGACGCGTGGAACGAGGACCTCGACGACACGATGCTCGCTGGCGTCGCGGCGAGGGTGGCCGGTGATCGGGCTCAGCAGCACGCCACAAGTTCGAATATCTTCGTGCACGGGGGGATGGGGGCCACGTGGGAGCACGATGCGCCCTACTTCTACCGGCGCTTCCAGCTGCGCCGACTGCTGGCACTCGGCACGGAGGAGGCGCTCGTCGAGCTGGGTGCGCGGGTGCTCGACAGATCGTGGGAGACGGCGGATGTCTGAGGTGGAGACCGAGGTGCGTGAGGGCATCGGTTGGGTGACTTTGAACCGCCCGGAGAGGCGCAACGCCTTGTCAACCCCGCTATTGGACCAGTTGCACCAGACCCTCGAAGAACAGTCGCGGCGTCCCGACGTGCGCCTCGTGGTAGTTCAGGGGGCGGGTGGACATTTCAGTGTCGGCGCCGATCTGGAGGAGCTGGCGGGCGTCCCCTTCGCCAACGGCGATCGAGACGTTCAGATCGAGCGTCTGCTGCGGCACTCGACCTCCAGCCAGCTTCTGCGCGAGATGCCGAAGATCACCGTCGCGGCGGTCGACGGCGCCTGCGCGGGTGCCGGCATGGGGTTGGCGATGGCGGCCGACTTCCGGGTGATCTCCGATAGGGCGGTGTTCAAGTCGGCCTTCGTCAGCGCCGGCATGTCGGGCGACTTTGGTCTCGCGTGGACATTGAGCCGGTTGTTGGGCGACGGTCCGGCCCGCAGCATCCTCCTCGAGGACCCACGGATCGAGGCGGAACGGGCCATGAAACTGGGGATCGCAAGCGTACTGGTGCCTTCGGCGGGGTTCGCGACGGAGCTGACGCGCTTCTGCCAGGTCAAGGCAGCTCTGCCGTCCATGGCCGTCGCTGGGATCAAAGCCAACCTGGCCGACGCGATAGTGCCCTTCGGTGAGGCGCTGGCGGCCGAGAGCCCGCGTCACATCGATGGCGCGCGATCGGATGAGGCGGCTGCCGCGGCGCGCGCCTTCGTGCGAGCGCGCTCGACCCCCGGATAAGAGGAACGACGACGAGGAGTGTCCTGTGAACTATCAACTTTCGACTACCCACCTGATGGTCAGCAGACCCGAAGACGGTGTGTTGCGGATCACCCTCAACCGGCCCGAGGTGCTCAATGCCTACACGGCGGAGATGGCCGAGGCGCTGCGCGATGTCATCCATCAGGCGGCACGCGATGACGAGGTGCGAGTGGTGCGGTTGACCGGCGCTGGCCGCGCATTCTGTTCCGGTGGGGACGTGTTCGAGCCGGAGACACCCAAGAAGGTCGCCAGCCGGCAGCTCGGCTGGTGGGTGACCATGAGCGAAAGCATCCACGAGGCCACCATCGCGATGTGGAACTTCGACAAGCCTATCGTCGGCGCCATCAACGGCCCGGCGGTCGCCGGAGGGCTGACATTGGCACTGCTATGCGACCTTCGCATCGCAGCCGAGTCGGCTCGCCTCGGCGACACCAGCGGGCGTTTCGGCTATCTACCCGACGAGGGCGGAGCGTGGCTCTTCCCACGGACCATGGGGTACCGCCAAGCTCAGCGGATGACGTGGTTCAGTGAGGTCTATCCGGCCGGTCGCGCTCAGGAACTGGGGCTCGTCGATGAGGTGGTGCCGGATGCTGAGCTCGAGGCAAGGGCCGACGAGATCGCCCACCGGCTCGCCCAGGAGGCACCCCTCGCCGTGCGCATCTCCAAGCGGATGATGCGCCGGGCGTTGAGCCTGAGGTTCGAGGAATCGATCGAGGATGCCCAGGTGGCGGTTGCGTTGGTCAACGACTCGCACGATGTCGTCGAGGGCGTGACGGCGTTCCGCGAGAAGCGGCAGCCTCGGTTCACAGGTCGGTAAGTGGTCACATGGACAGGCGCGCGAAGGTATCTCGTCTGCCGTATTAGAAGAGAAAGTGAGCAGGTATGGCTGGGTACACCATCGGCAACATCATCCGAAAGAACCGCCTGTCGCGAGGGAATCCCGACAAAATCGCGGTGGTCTTCGGGGACCGGCGCCTGACCTATGCCGAACTCGATGACCGTGTGAACCGGCTCGCTTCGGCGCTCGAGCGGCAGGGTTTCGAGCGAGGTCAGCGGATGGCGATATTGTCTAAGAATCGCATCGAGTGGTTGGAGGCGTTCTTCGCGGTGGTTCGGCTCGGCGGAGCAGTCGTGCCGATCAACTACTTCTTCAAGCCCCCCGAGTTGCGGCACGCGCTGGCCGACTGCGAGGTCGATTGGCTGTTCATCGAGGAGGACCTGCTCGACACGTATCGTCCCGTCGAGTCCGAGACCCAGGTGCGCGTCGTGGTGACAGGAGTTGAACAGGGCGGGCTGCACGAGGGGGAGCTCGACTTCGACGAGCTGCTCGCGGGCGGCGACCCGGCAGGAGTCGATGTCCTGGTGGGGCTCGACGAGCCCGTTCTCTTTCAGTACACCTCCGGGACGACGGGATTTCCGAAGGCTGCGATCCACACCCATGGTGGCCTGCTGTTCAATACCGTGACCCAGCCGTATGACCTCGACATGCGTCGCGATGACGTCTACCTGTCCGTGCCCGCGCTGTGCTGGGCCGCCGGGCTCCACGACTATCTGCTGTCGGGTCTGTGGATCGGTGCCACGATCGTGTTGAACCCGAGTCGTGCCTTGGACTGCGATGCGTTGTGCGCCTCCATCGAGAGGGAGAAGGCCACCATCATCGTGCTCGCACCGTCGGTCATGAGGCTCCTCCTCGCATCCGATGCCCTCGAACGTCACGATGTGTCGAGCCTGCGTGTGGTGATGACCGGAGCCGAACCGATCACGGCCGAGACTCTCGACGAGCTCGCGGAGCGGGTGCCGGGCTGCGCGGTTCTGCAAGGCTACGGGCAGTCGGAGTTCCCGATCTTCACCTCCGTGCTGATGGCCGACGAGGCACGTACCAAGACCGGATCGGCAGGTAAATCCACCTCCCTGTGCGAGCTGCGCGTGGTCGACGAACACGGTCAGGAGACGCCCACCGGCGTGGAGGGGGCGATCGTATCGCGGTCACCTGCCACGATGATCGGCTACTTCCAACGCGATCGGGAGACCACTGAGACGATCGTCGACGGCTGGTTGCAGACCGGGGACCGCGGGTACGTCGACGAGGACGGCTATCTGTACATCGCCGGCCGGTCCAAGGACATGCTAATCACCGGGGGCCTGAACGTGTATCCGGCTGAGGTCGAGCGGATCATCACCGACTTCCCCGGGGTCGCCGAGAGCGCGATCATCGGGGTCCCGGATGAGAAGTACGGCGAGGTGGGGTGCGCCTTCGTGGTGCCAGAGCCTGGAGCCGAGGTCGACCTCGGCCTCCTGCGCACAACGTTGAAGGAACACGTCTCGAATTACAAGGTGCCCCGGCAGTGGCGGCTGCGTGATGAACCGCTGCCGCGAACGGCCTCGGGAAAGATCCGCAAGTTCCTGCTCAAGGAGGATCAGATCGATGGGTGACGATGAGAGCGTCGTCGCGTATGAGGTCGCGTCCGGCGTCGCGTGGATCAGGTTGAACCGTCCGGACCGGGGCAATGCGTGGACCATGCGGATGGACGACGAGTGCGCGGCCTGCCTGACGCGGGCGGAGGCCGATCCCGAGGTCCGAGTGATCGTACTGACGGGTGCAGGCCGGAAGTTCTGTGTCGGCGCGGATGTCGAACTGCTGGGCACGATGACCGATGCCGCGGCCGCAAGGGAAGCGCTCGGTGGTCGGCTACACCCGTTGACCGACCCGAGTTCGGTCGTCAAGCCGGTCGTGGCGGCGATCAACGGGTCGGCAGCCGGCCTCGCGCTCGGGCTCACCCTATTGGCGGATGTCCGGGTGTGCGTGGACGATGCACGCTTCACGACCGCCTACTCCCGGCGCGGCCTCGTGGCCGAGCACGGTGAGGCGTATCTGCTGCAGCGCACGGTCGGACGTGGGCACGCCAGCGAGCTGCTGCTCTCGGGCCGGGTCTTCGATGCCAAACACGCGTTGCGGATCGGCCTGGTCTCAGCGACGTACCCGCGGGCGGACTTCGAGGCGGCCGTGCGGGCGTATGCGGAGGATCTCGCGGCCAACTGCTCGCCGTTCTCGATGGCCGCCGCCAAGCGACAGCTCTCGCTGGACATGACCGGTGACCTGCGTGGATCGCTGGATCGCGCCGAGGACTACATCCAGATGTCCTTCGAGCAGCCCGATCTCACCGAGGGCGTCCAATCCTTCCTCGAGCGGAGAGCGCCGCGCTTCCCCGCCGTGAACCGGGAGCTGTGGTCGTGACCTCGCCCTACGACACCATCCGGTGTGAGCCGGGGGAGGGCGGCGTCACCGTCCTCACGTTGAACCGCCCCGAGAAGAAAAACGCCTATACCTGGCAGATGTGTCAGGAACTGTGCACCGCACTGGCCGATTTCATGGCCGATGATGTTCAACGGGTGCTCGTGCTGACCGGGGCAGGGCAGGCCTTCTGCGCTGGTGGCGATGTGGAGTCCGACCCCGATCGCTACTGGGAGGGGGCGTCCGGGCGCGAGCTGGGCCACGGGATGGCGATGCGCGAGAGCATGCACGCGGTCGTGCGGGCTCTGCATCGAGTCGACAAACCGACGATCGCGATGATCGACGGCCCGGCCGTCTCCGGGGGGCTGACACTGGCCCTCCTGTGTGATGTGCGGATAGCCTCAGAGCAGGCGCGCCTCGGCGACGCCAGCCTGCGCTTCGCCCTATTACCCGATGAGGGCGGTGCCTGGCTGTTCTCCCGCTTCATGCGACCGGACCTCGCGCTGCGAATGGTGCTCGAGTCGCAGATCTACGATGCGGACACCGCGTGCGAACTCGGCCTCGTCACCCAGGTGGTGCCACGTCGCGAGCTCGTCGACACGGTCATGGCGATGGCCACGGCGATGGCCGTTGCGGCACCGCTGGCCTCCCGGCTGGCCAAGCGGATGATGCGGTTCGCTGAACGGGCGAGCCTGGACGAGACGCTCTCGTTCACCGAGCTGGCGGTGACGATCGGCAACGAAAGTCCCGATGTGCGCGAGGGGGTGGCGGCCTTCCTCGAACGGCGGCCTGCGCGTTTCGATCCGGGGCCACCGTCATGAGCCGGGAGTGGCGGGCCTCCACATTCCGTGAGGACGTGCGGGCATTCATCGCCCGACTGCTTCCGCGGGGATGGAAGGGGGTCGGCGCCCTACCGGTCGGCGACGTGGACGCCTTCGTTACCCAGTGGCGCGACACGCTGGCGACGGCCGGACTGCTGGGACTGTCCTGGCCGCGGGAGTACGGCGGTGGGGGCCTCTCCCATGCCGAGGAGATCGTCCTCGCCGAGGAACTGGCCCGTGCCAAGGTCCCAGGGGGCGCCCCCTGGGACCCGATGGGCATGCAGATGCTCGGTCCCACCCTGCTTGAGTGGGGATCGGAAGCGCAAAAGGCGCATTTCCTGCCGCGCATCCTAAGGGGAGAGGATCGATGGTGTCAGGGCTTCTCCGAGCCGGACTCCGGCTCAGATCTCGGCTCGCTGAGTACCCGCGCGGTCGCCGACGGCGAGTTCTGGCATGTCGATGGGCAGAAGGTGTGGACCTCGTCCGCGCAGGTGGCGGACTGGATCTTCGTGCTGGCGCGCACCTCGCGGGAGGAGAGCGCTCACCACGGCATGAGTTTCGTGTTGGTGCCGATGGACCAGCCTGGCGTGGAGGTTCGCCCGATCACGATGCTGTCGGGAGAACGCGAGTTCAACGAGGTCTTCTTCACCGATGCGGTGACTCACCGGGAGAATGTCCTCGGCCCGGTCGGCGCGGGATGGAAGGTCGCGATGACGCTGCTGTCCTATGAGCGCAGCCATGTCGCGGCGACCTTGCCCATCCAGTACGAGCAGGAGTTCGAGCGGCTGTTGGCGCTGGTCGAGCGGCGCGGCCTCGGAAGGGATGCGCTGGTGCGTGACCAGATCGCTCAGGCCTACACGCAGCTGAGTGTGCTGGCCAGCCTCGGACGCAGGGTCAAGGCGCAGATTTCGCAGGGTGGGCCGCCCGGCCGGGAGAGTCAGCTCATCAAGCTCGCCTGGAGCGAATACCATCGCGATCTCGCCGAGCTCGCGATTAACCTGCTGGGGCCCGAGGCCATGGTCGTCGAAGGGCGCCAGGGTCCGTTCCTGCCGTATACGGCCGACTACCCCGGTGCGCCGATCAGCAGCGGAGCGTGGATCGGCACTTTGCTGCACTCCCGGTCGGACACGCTCGTCGGCGGCACCTCGGAGATTCAGCGCAATATCTGTGCCGAGCGTGTGTTGGGACTTCCACGATGACGATGACCGATGACCAAGTGCTCAGCCAGGAGCACAGGGTTTTTCAGCAGACGATGCGGCGCTTCTTCGACAAGGCGGTACCCGAAAGCTATGTCCGCGATTTCTACGAGGGGGAGGCCGGATTTGATCCGGCCATGTGGAGACGACTGGACGCCGAGTTCGGCCTGCCTGGTCTGGCCGTCCCCGAGGAGTTCGGCGGGTCCGGGGCAGGCTTGATCGAGCTCGTGCTGGTCATGGAGGAGATGGGCCGTTGCCTGCTGCCGTCTCCCTTCCTCGGTTCGGCGGGTCTCGCCACTAGCGTGCTGCTGCGCCTCGGCGATACCGAGGTGAACACCTGCCTGGTCCCGCGGTTGGTGTCCTCGGGTGACTTCGCGGCGCTCGCCGTGACGGTGAGCTCGGGTGACTGGAGCGAGGACGCGGTCTCGGTGCGCGCCGAGGGGGGTGGTGACGACACGTTCCGATTGAGCGGTACGGTCCGATTCGTGCTCGACGGCGATCTCGCGCCGCTCCTGTTGGTGGCCGCCCGCACGACATCGGGCATCTCCCTGTTCGAGGTCGAGCCGGATGCCCGTGGTCTCGACCGTCAGCGCGCGAGAAGCTTGGATCCCACCCGTCGGCTGGCGACCGTCGTGATGCACGATGTCGATGGGCGGCTGGTCGGTCACGAGGGCACCGCCTGGCCGGCGATCCGGCGCGGCCTCGACGATGCCGCGCTGTTGCTGGCCGCCGAGCAGGTCGGGGCAGCGGAACGGTGTATGGACCTGTCAGTCGAGTACGCCCGGACGCGCCATCAGTTCGGCCGGCCCATCGGCTCGTTCCAGGCGATCAAGCACAAGTGTGCCGATATGCTGCTCCGGGTGGAGTCGGCACGATCGGCCGTCTATGCTGCCGCTTTCGCGCTGGACCAGGCGAATCCTCAGGCGTCGCGCGCGGTCGACGTGGCTGCGGCCTACAGCGGCGACGCGTTCTCGTGGGTCGCGAAGGAGATGATCCAGGTGCATGGGGGTATCGGGTTCACATGGGAGCATCCGGCCCATTGGTACTTCCGTCGGGCCACCTCATCGGCGGCGCTCTTCGGCTCGGCCACCGCGCGCCGACGAAGGATCGCCGCTGCGCTAGGGATGCCCTGCTGATCTCTGAATCCCCGGAGCGGAGGATGGCTCAGCGCCGTCGCGGCCTTCTCCAGGTCGTCGGCCGGACGCCGCGGGCACGCAGTTGATGTTTCTGCACGCGGAAGGTAGGCGTCTGCGGCAGCTCCTCGAAGAACTCGATGTACTCCGGGAGCATGAATCGCGGCATGAGGGGTTCGAGGAAGTCGCTCAGCTCCTGCTCGTCCAGCGTCGACCCCTTGCGTAACACCGCGCACAGCATCACCTCGTCCTCGCCCTGGTCGGAGGGCACACCAATGACGGCGGCCTGTTGGACATCCGGGTGCGTCAGTACGTCGAGCTCCACGTCGAGGGAAGAGATGTTCTCCCCACGACGGCGCAGGGCGTCCTTGCGGCGGTCGACGTAGTAGTAATTGCCCTCGGGGTCCATGCGGAACGCATCGCCGGTGTGGAACCACAGGTCCTTCCACGCCTCGATCGTGGCCTCCGGCCGGTTGAGATATCCCGCCATGAGGGCATGCGGGATCTCCGAGCGCACCAGCAGCTCGCCGACCTCACCCGGGGGAACCGGCCGACCCTCCTCGTCGGCGATCCGCGCGGCGAAACCGTCGCGGAGCCGGCCGCAGCTCGCAGGTCCGGACAAGGCGAAACCGCGAGACACTAGCGGCGCGGAGGTCTCGGTCATGTTCCAGGTCGTGCAGATCCGCAGGTCGAATCGTTCACTGAACTCCTCGAATTGTGCGGTCACTGGCGCCAGGAGGACGTTGCGCAGGGGATTGCGGGCGTCATCCGGTAGCGGTGGCCGGTTGTGCAGGAAGTGCATGGTCGCGGGAAACAGTTGCGTGGTGGTGCAACCGTGCTCGCGGATGTCGGACCAGAACTGCTCGGTGTTGAAGGACTCGCGAATGACGCAGCGTGAGCCCAGAAGCGCGGCCAGGTAGGGCCCGATGCGGCCGGCGACGTGGAACATCGGCAGAGCGGTGTAATAGACATCAGCGGACGTGAGCTCGTCCAGCGGGAAGACGCCGGTGGCGGTGAGTGCGGTCTGCGCCCAGGTGCACAGGACACCCTTGGCGGGCCCAGTGGTGCCCGAGGTGTAGAGAATCCAGGCGATGTCCTGGGGGCGCGGCTCGGCAGGCACGAAGTCCGCTGCCGGCTCGGGCAGCTCGCGGAGCCAGCGCAAGCCAGGCAACGATGAGGAGGTCGGGTGATCCGGCTCGGGGAGGACGATCACCTGCTCGGGCAGGCTATTGGCCGGTACCGTCTCCAGCAGCCCCAGGTAGCGCTCGGCGAGTATGAGGGCCGCCGCATCTGAGTCGGTGAGCACATGCTGCAGGGTGCGTCCGCGCAGGGCCGTGTTGACCGGTACCTCGGTCGCACGGCTGCGGCCGAAACCCAGCATCACGGTGACGTAGTCGATACCGGTCGGAAGCATGGTGGCGAGGGTGCGATTCGCCCCGCCGACGACCTCATCGAGGAAGGCCGCCCACCGCAGCGCCGCGCGGTCGGTCTGGGCGTAGGTCAGATGGCGGCCTTCGACATCGCGCAGAAACTCTGCATCGGGCTGAGTTCGGGCCAGCGCCGTCACCCGCTGGGGATAGATGTCGTGGATCTCGATCATGGTGTGGACCCTCTCGCCGCCGATCGCTAGGTTGAGTACATACCAATCGGTTTGTTTGCGCAAGGTCAAGGTCCGGTCGCGAAGGAGAGACGATGTCGGCTTCACCGTTCGAGCATGTCCAAGTCGAGGGCGACGAGGTCGCCGTCGTGACCTTCGATTCGGGCAAGAAACTCAACGTGTTCACGCTAGAGCTCCTGCGCGATCTGCAGCAGGTGGTGCGTGGCTTCGGTACGCGTCGGCCGCGTGCGGTCGTGTTCGTCGGTAATGAGGACCGCTTCAGCGCGGGTATGTCGGTCGACGACGCACTCGGACTGTCGCCGGCACAGTTCCGGGAGTTCGTGGAGCTCGAGTACTCGGTCTTCGGCGAGGTGGAACGACTCGGCTGCGCCACGGTCGCGGCTCTGAGCGGGCCGTGTATCGGCAACGCGGCGGAGTTCGCGCTGGCTTGCGATTACCGGGTCGCGACTCCCGGGGTCCGTTTCGGTCTGCCGGAGGTGGCGATCGGCTTCGCGGCGCCGACCCAGCGGATCTTGCGCTATCTCTCGTTCGACCAGGCTAGGGACTTCCTGCTCCGCAGCCGAATAGTTACTGGCGATGAGGCATTCGAGCTGGGTTTGGTCAACGAGGTGACCACCGAGGGGTCGCCCCTTCCGGCGGCCATGAGGCTGGCCGGGAGTCTCGCGGCGCTGGCGCCGATGGCCGTCGAGCTGACCAAGAAGAGCCTTTTCGCGCAGTATGCGGCCGAGACTCACCGAGACACCCTTGAGATAGAGTCCTCAGTGAGAGCGTTCGCCTCCGACGACACCCACGAGGGCATGGCGGCGTTCCTGGAGCGGCGCCAGCCGATCTATCGTGGGCAGTGACGACGACGGGGGTGGCCATGGCGAGGCGTGACTCGCGTTCGGCTCTCGTCGATGCGGCAGCAACGCTGTTCGCTCAGCGTTCCTATGGTGAGACCAGCGTGCAGGATGTGTGCGAGGCCGCCGGCGTGACCAAAGGTTCCTTCTACTATCACTTTAGCTCCAAGGAAGAGGTACTTTACGAGATCTATGCACGCATGTTTCGCGTGCAGTTGAGTGATCTTGAGGAAGTCTCGTCCTCGGACGCCGCCGTCGTGGAGAAGCTCCGGGCAGTGGCGGCCGGGGTGGTGCGCTCGAGTATCGAGCACTTGGACGAGGCGACGGTCTTCTGGCAGTCGCTGCCCAATGTCTCCGAGGGTATGCGCACCCGGCTGCGAGCGCAGCGCCGCGAGTATCACGAGCGCATCAAGGCGCTCATCGAGCAGGGCCAGGCGGAGCGCGCGCTGCGCACTGATCTTCCAGCTGACATGATGGTGAACTTCTTCTACGGCGCTGTTCACCGGCTCGATGACTGGTACCGCCACGGCGGGGCCTATGACGGCACTCAGGTCGGTGAGGCCTACGCGGAGCTGTTCGTCTCCAGTGTCACCTGTCGAACATCGACCCATACGTCGCCCGCAGCTCGGGCTTGAGGATCTTGCCGAGGGTGTTTTTCGGCAAGGCGTCGACGATGATCACCTGCCGCGGGGTGTTGTAGCCGGCAAGGCGTTCTCGCACATAGGTCATGACATCGGTGCGCAGGGTGTCGTGGTCGACATCGCTGTCGCGAGCGACCACGACGGCGGTGACGGCCTCCTCGTAGACCGGGTCGGGCAGGCCGATGACCGCTGCCTCGGCGATCGCGGGATGGTTGGCGAGGCAGTCCTCGATCTCCTTGGAGTACACGTTCTGCCCACCGCTGCGGATCATGTCCTTCTTGCGATCGACGATCCGCAGGAAGCCCTCGGCATCGGCGACGGCGACATCTCCTGTGTGCAGCCATCCGTCCGCCAGGGTTGCGCGGGTCTCCTCCGGACGGTTCCAGTAACCGTTCATGATGGGACCCCGCACCAGGATCTCGCCGGGCTCGCCGATGCCGACCGCGCGACCGTCGTCCACCAGGCGCACTTCCACTCCAGGGATCGGCCGGCCGATGGTTCCCCACTTTTCCAAGACCCGGTCTGCGGGGCACGCCGCGACGATGCACCCGCCCTCGGTCAGTCCGTAGCAGTGGACCATCTGAATCCTGTTCTCGTGGGCTCCCAGCGCGGCCGCGGCGCGGTCCATGATGCCGGAGGGGTCGTAGGCCCCGAAGTAGACCAGGCGCAGGCTTGCGAGGTCGGTCTCGGCGAATCGTGGAAGGTCCATCATCTGCTGGATCATCACCGGAACGGTCAGCAGCGCAGTGATCCGGTGGCGTTCGATGGCCTTCAACGCCACGGCGGCGTCGAACTGGGGATAGAGCACGACATGCGCGCCCATGACCAGGAAGAACTTCTGGTGATCCCAGTTGCCGACATGGAAGGGTGTGAACCAGTTGCCGTATATATCGCTCTGACGCACCCCCAGCACGGCGGCCATCGAGATGGCGTCGCTCACCGTGCGCTCGTGCGACAGCACGGCCCCCTTGGCCTGACCTGTGGTGCCCGAGGTGTAGAGGATCATATGACCCTCCGCGGGATCGATCGATACGTCGGGATCGGTTGTGTCCTGGGTCTGGCCGACGAATCGCTGCCACGGTGAGTCGTCCTCTGCCGGGTCGGCCCCCCAGGGGTCGAGCTCGATGAGCTGGGGGTCGGTCTCGTCGGCGAGGGCGAGGGCCTCGCTGGCGATCTGTGCGTACTCTGGGTCGTTGAACAGCAGGCGAGGCGTCACATCGGTGAGCACCGCGGCGTGCTGGGCGGCCCGATTCCAGTAGTTCAGCGGCACCAACATCGCGCCGATCTTGGCGGTGGCGAAGTACAGCGCGAAGTACGCGAGGGAGTTCTTGGCGAGAACGGCGACGCGGTCGCTCGGCTGGACACCCGAAGCGACGAGGGCGTGGGCGACACGGTTGACGTGGGCGTTGAGTTCGGCGTAGGTCAGAGTGTGGCCGGCGTGCGTGAGGGCTGGCTGTCCAGGCAGTGTTCGGGCGTTGATCCGCAGGATGTCACCGACGAGGCGGAGGGCTGAACCGGTCACGATGAAACCTCGATCCCTACAAAACAAACCGATTGGTATGTAACCTAGTGCAGGTGGCCGAGGGTCGGCAATACCGAGATTGCCGGTGAATCGCCACCTGACGGAGGTAGCGATGTCGACATCGGATGTACTGCGCTGGGAGCAGATGAGCGTCGGTGACGAGCTGGGCCCGCTCGAATATGTCGTCTCCACCGAGGTGGCGCACGAGTTCTTCGAGGGTTCCACGATCGACCCGGCGGTCGTCGACCGGCTCGGCGCGGTAGACGGTGGCGTGGCCCACCCTATGCAGACACTCACCGACTACCTGTGGCTCATCCAGGAGCGCTACGCGCCCATGGGGACGGGCCTGCATGCCTCGCACGAGACCCGCTGTTTGCGGCCGATCCCGCTCGATCAGTCGCTGGTGGCCACCGGCCGCATTCTCGACCTCTATACGCGACGAGACCGGGACTACTGGGTGGCGGCCTATGAGATCAGCGATGCCGACGGGGTGCTCGTCGACCATGTCATGAAGGCCGCCATCGATCGTGAGGCCGGTACCGCCCCCGCGTCGGCGGAGCAGAAGGCCGGCGCGGCTCCGGGGAGAACGCCCCGGAGCACGGAGAAGCCGGCGACCTGGAGCTCCTTCGCGCGCCACGAGTTCTCTCTGCCGATGCAGCGTGCGTATGACCGCCAGTACTGGCTGCGTCGCGGGGTCGACTTCGCGACGCCGCCCAATGCGCACACGAGCGTGGAGGTGGCCCGGGGCGCGGGACTGCCCGACGCGGTGGCCCATTCGAGCCACTACTACTGCTGGTTCGCCGATGCGGCGTTGCTCGAGTTCGGCACCGAGTGGATGTCGGACGGCACGCTCTCGGCCCGGTTCCTCGCGCCGGTCTATCCCGGCGAGACGGTCGTGATCGAAGGAGGGCGGGCGGGTGATGAGCTGCGTCTGCGCGCCGTCGATGCGGCGGGGCGTCCCGTGGCGGTCGGCACTGCGCTGTCCTGCTCACGCGACTGAGATGGATCTCACATTTTTTTGGCCTGAGTCCTTGACGGGGTGGGTCTCGGCGGTGTTTATTAACATCGACGATCAATTGATTGATTGATCGAGAGACCATCCCAGGGAGGATCAGTGCTGAAGTTCGAAGCGGTCAGCCTGAGCTTCGGAGGCGTCGCTGCTTTGCAGGACGTGTCCTTTGAGGTCGCCGACGGAGAGATCTGCGGCTTGATCGGGCCGAATGGGGCAGGCAAGACGAGCCTGTTCAACTGTGCGAACCGCCTCTACCGGCCTACGTCGGGAGAGATCACCCTCGATGGCACCGACCTGCTGGCCTTAGCTCCACATCAGATCGCCTCACACGGGCTGAGCCGCACCTATCAGAATCTCGCACTCTTCGAGACCATGACCGTCCTGGAGAACACGATGGTTGGTGCCCACCATCGTGCGACACCCGGATTCCTGCGATCGTTGACCGGTGGATTCGGGGTACGACGCGATCAGGAGCGCATCCGCGAAGAAGCCTTCGACATCCTCTGCGAGCTTGAGCTCGACCAGTACGCCCACGTCCCCGCTCGAGGAATGCCCTTCGGCACGCTGAAGCGCATCGAACTCGCGCGGGCGATCATCTCCCGGCCGCGGGCACTGCTGTTGGACGAGCCGGCCGGCGGTCTGACCCGCGAGGAGGTCTCCGAGCTGGGAGACGTCATCTTGGCGATTCGTGAGCGACACGGTTTCTCGGTGCTGATGGTCGAACATCATCTCGGTCTGGTCGGCCAGATTTGCGACAGCCTCGTGGCACTCAACTTCGGGCGCGTGCTCGTCAGCGGGCCTCCTGCGGAGGTCCGCTCGCACCCCGAAGTCGTCCGCGCCTATCTAGGAGGAGAGGAATGAGCCTTCTCAGCGTCAGGGGGCTTTCCGCCGGATACGGCGCGGCTCCCGTGATCGAGGACATCGATCTGGACGTCCGCGCCGGGGAGATCACCGTCATTCTCGGTGCCAACGGCGCCGGCAAGACCACCACCATGCGGGCACTGTCGGGCGAGATCAAGGTCAGCGGCAGCATCGAGTTCGACGGAACACAGATCGCCAACCTGCGCCCTGACCAGATCGCGCGGCGAGGAATGCGGGTGGTCCCACAAGGTCGCGGCACGCTCACCTCGCTCTCCGTGCGCGACAATCTGCGCGTCGGGGCCTCAGCGCGCACCGATGGAGACATCGAGCGGGACATCACGAGCTGGACCGATCGCTTCCCGGCGCTCGGCCGCCGGATCGATCAACCGGCCGGTAATCTCTCGGGAGGGGAGCAGCAGATGCTCGCGCTGGCGCGCGCGCTGATCAGCCGACCTCAGCTCCTGCTCTGCGACGAACCGAGCCTCGGCCTCGCCCCCGTCATCGTCCGCGAGCTGTTCGCTTTCCTGCGCGAGATCCAGGAGTCGCTGGGCACCGCGATGCTGCTCGTGGAGCAGAACGCCAATCTGGCGCTCAATCTGGCCACCGATGTCTACCTGCTCGAAGTCGGCAGGACCGTGGCGCAAGGGTCGGCCGATGACTTCATCAACAACGATGCCATCCGTCGCGCGTACCTGGGAATGTAGAGGGCACCTTCATGACGCAGCTGATCGAACGACTCTCCGACGGGCTGACGAATGGGTTCGTCTATGCGCTGATCGCCCTGGCCCTGGTGGTGGTGTTCAAGGCATCGTCCACCGTCAACTTCGCCCAGGCCGAGATGGCCCTGTTCACCACCTACGTGGCGTGGTGGATGACGACGAGGGGGATCTCGATCTGGCTCGCACTACTGGCGGCGTGCGTCGTGGGATTCATCATCGGAGCAGCCATCGAACGCACGCTGGTCAGACCAGCCGAGAAACGCGGCGAGATGCCGACATTGCTGATCCTCGTCGCGCTGTTCACGGCGATCAATGCGATCGACGGTCTGATCTGGGGCCTCGAGTATCACTCGATGGACGGACTTTTCCCCGCCGGACTCGATGACTACGTCTCGGTTGCCTCCGCCCGCATTTACTACGAGGACATCGGCGTATGGGCCGCGGCGATCATCGCCCTGGCCGTCTGCTTCATGGTCATCAACAAGACCCGGCTCGGATTGCTTATGCGAGCCGCAGCGGATAATCCCGCCTCAGCGGCGCTCTCGGGGATCAATGTCGGCAAGGTCTATACCTTCGGGTGGGGCAGCGCCGCGGTGATCGGCAGCATCGCTGGCATCCTCATCGCCCCGATCTCCCCGCATCAGCTGAGCATGGCCACGATGTTTCCCGTACTGATCTACGGATCCGCGGCGGCCATCATCGGCGGACTCAACAGCCTCGGAGGCGCCGTCGTCGGCGGCCTCACCCTCGGACTCGCCGAAAGCCTGATCACCGGCTACGTCGGGTTCATCGGTCCGCAGCTGCACCAGACCACCGCTCTGGCGGTCATGGTGATCGTGCTGCTGGTCCGGCCGACCGGAATATTCGGAAGCCGCCGACTGGAGCGTGTGTGATGACTCGAGAATCGACCCTTCCCAAGCCCGCCTCCCTCCCGGCCAAGCGGAGCCTTATGCGCCCGGCGGTGATCGGCATCGTCGCAGTGGCGCTGCTCGTCGCCGGGGGTCAGTTGCCTGACTTCCGGGTCTCGCAGATCGCCTCGATGTTGATCTTCGCCATCGCCATCAGCGGGCTCAACCTCGTGGCCGGCTATGGCGGAATGCTGTCCCTGGGGCACTCGGCCCTTTTCGGGGTGGGAGGGTACACCACCGCCATTTTGATCAGCGAGATGCGCTTGACCCCGTTGTCGACGATGCCGATCGCCATCGCCCTCGGCGTGCTGGTCGGCGCCCTGATGGGCCTGCCCGCAACACGAGTCAAGGGTATCTATCTGGCCTTGGTGACGCTCGCCTTCGCTGTCGCGTTCCCGGAGTTCCTGAAGCGTTTCGAGGAATTGACGGGAGGCGCCGGCGGTCTCGTGGTGCGCTCGGTGGATCTTGCGCCTCCGGCGTGGAGCGGCTTCGATCGGTTTGAGCGCAGTCAGTGGATGTACTGGCTGTCGGCCGTCGTGCTCGTCCTGTGTCTGTTCCTCGTACGCAATCTCATCAGGAGTCGTCGCGGACTGTCGATCACCGCTCTGCGTGACAACGAGATCGCGGCCACGGTGTGCGGTGTCTCGGCCGCACGGGATCGGATCTCGCTCTTCGCCATCTCCGGTGGCATCACTGCCGCCGGAGGCTCGCTCTACGCGATGTACATCGGGGCGCTCTCACCGGAGCTGTCCTTCACCGTCTTCACATCCATCCAGTTGATCACTGGACTGATCATCGGGGGAGTTGCGACCTTGCTCGGACCGCTGGCAGGGGGGGTCGCCATCGTCATCATCCCGGCCGTCACCTTGGATCTGGCCAACGGTCAGGCTTACGGCCTGGTCTTCGGGGTCGTCCTCATCGTCGTGGTCTTCCTGCTTCCCGACGGGATCGTGGGGCGACTGCAGAAGATGCGTGTCTTCACCGGCAGGAGCCAGTCGGCTGCTCACACCTCCACATAGAAAGCGAAAACTCATGCACACATCACTGCTGGGTCGAGTGGTACCCACCGTTTCGGTGCTCGCGCTGCTGACGGCGGCGTGCTCGATCGATGACCAGGGCTCGGGTTCGAGCGATGACGGAGGCGGCGGTGAGTTCACCGTCAACACCGAGAACTGCCCCGATCCCGAGGCGGTCACCGCGGAGATCGGCGACACAATCAAGATCGGCTGGTCAGCCGCGCTGTCCGGGCCGGTCGCGGCGACCCAGGTGCGGGTCAACCGGGGGATCGACGCTCGCCTGAAGCTCTACAACGAGTCGCAGAAGGACATCGGCGGCCGCACGATCGATTTCCAGATGAAGGATGACGGCTACGATCCGCAGAAGGCCAAGCAGAACGTGGCCGAGCTGATTCAGCGCGATAAGGTCGACATCCTCGGTGCGGTCGGCGGCGGCCAGCTCGCGGCGGTCGTGGACGACCAGAACGAGGCCTGCGTCCCGCTGCTGAACTCGCAGGTGGGGTCGCCGGAGTGGAGGGATGTCGAGCTGTACCCCTGGACCACCTCCTATCTGCCCCGTAACGACATGGAGCTGATCGCCTCGACCCAGCTGATCGAGAACGAGGTCGAGGACCCGAAGGTCGTCGTGGTGTACCAGCAGACCGAGAGTGGAACTGCGCTGCGCGATGCCTTCGATGATGCAGCCGAGGGCACCGACCTGGAGATCGTGGACCGCATCGCCCTCACCACCCCCTCGGATGCGGCCTCGTCGGCGCGCGAGAGCGGTGCGAACGTCCTGTTCAACGCGACGATCGGTGCCGACTGTCTGAGTGTGCCGGAGGCCGTCGCCCGAGCCGGCTTCGAACCGGAGCTGCTGATTCAGCCGTCCGCCTGTGCGGATGCGAAGAGCATCTATCAAGCCGGCGGCGAGGCGATGGACGGGGCCATCTTGTTCGCCTGGACCGTCCAGGGTCTCGATCCGGCCGCCACCGAGGATGAGGACTGGGCGGAGTACGCCGCAGCGGTCGAGGCCATCGACGGTGACCCGCAGGACAACTACACCATCTTGGGCTGGAGTCTCATGGACATCATCATCGGTGGTCTGATCGAGGCCGATGCCTCCGAGGACGGGCTGACGCGCAAGAGCATCATCGAGGTCGCCCAGACGCTGCAGTACGAGCCCAGCATGTTCCGCGACGGCATTCCGTGGTCGATGAGTCCTGAGACCGGCAACGGCATCAATAAGTTGCAGCCGTTGCGGTGGAATGCGGCCGAGGGCGCCTTCGACCCGATGGGAGATGCGCTGACCTTGGAGGCCGATTGACGGTCGTGCGCCACGTGCTCGGGCGCTGACTCGACGACAGATGGCCTCCCCGTCACACGGGGAGGCCATCTGTCGTCGGTTCCAGTGGCCGTGCAGTGTGTGAGCGGAGTCACCCGCATCGTGAAGGGGAAGGGGGAACAACGGATCCTTGAGGAAAGTTGATAGGATTAGACTCAAGTCGGTTGACCCACAGTTTTTCAAGCATCCCACGACTCACTCAGGAGGAGATCACATGGCCCGCGCAGTCGGTATCGACCTCGGCACGACGAACTCCGTCGTCGCCGTGCTGGAAGGCGGCGAACCCACCGTCATCGCGAACGCCGAGGGCGCCCGCACCACCCCGTCGGTCGTCGCCTTCGCCAAAGACGGCGAGGTCCTCGTCGGCGAGGTCGCTAAGCGTCAGGGCGTGACCAATGTCGACCGCACCATCCGGTCGGTCAAGCGTCACATGGGCACGGACTGGTCCACGAAGATCGACGACAAGACCTTCAACGCCCAGCAGATCAGCGCTTTCGTGCTGCAGAAGCTCAAGAGGGATGCCGAGGCCTACCTCGGTGAGCCCGTCACGGATGCCGTCATCACGGTGCCCGCCTACTTCAACGACCACCAGCGTCAGGCCACCAAGGAGGCCGGTGAGATCGCGGGCCTCAATGTCTCACGCATCATCAACGAGCCCACCGCCGCGGCACTCGCGTACGGCCTGGACAAGGCCGACGACCAGACGATCCTCGTCTTCGACCTCGGCGGCGGCACCTTCGACGTCTCGCTGCTGGAGATCGGTGACGGCGTCATCGAGGTCAAGGCCACCAGCGGTGACAACCATCTCGGCGGCGACGACTGGGACAATGCGGTCGTCGACTGGATCGTCACCAAGTTCAAGAACAGCAATGGCATCGACCTGTCCAAGGACAAGATGGCCATGCCGCGTATCCGCGAGGCCGCCGAGCGCGCCAAGATCGAGCTTTCCAGCTCGTCCAGTAGCTCCATCAACCTGCCCTACATCACGGTCGACGCGGACAAGAACCCGCTGTTCCTCGACGAGACCCTGACCCGCGCCGAGTTCGAGAAGATCACCTCCGATCTGCTCGAGCGCACCAAGGCCCCGTTCAACAACGTCATCCGCGATGCCGGGATCAAGGTCGAGGACATCGACAGCGTCGTGCTCGTCGGCGGCTCGACCCGTATGCCCGCCGTGAGCGAGCTGGTGAAGAAGCTCACCAACGGCAAGGAGCCCAACAAGGGGGTCAACCCCGATGAGGTCGTCGCCATCGGCGCCAGCCTGCAGGCGGGTGTCCTCAAGGGCGAGGTCAAGGATGTGCTGCTCCTCGATGTCACCCCGCTGAGCCTCGGCATCGAGACCAAGGGCGGCGTGATGACCAAGCTCATCGAGCGCAACACCACAATCCCGACCAAGCGCAGCGAGGTCTTCACCACGGCCGACGACAACCAGCCGTCCGTGGCGATCCAGGTCTACCAGGGCGAGCGCGAGATGGCCGCTGGCAACCAACTGCTGGCCACCTTCGAGCTCACCGGCCTGCCCCCCGCGCCGCGCGGCGTACCGCAGATCGAGGTCACCTTCGACATCGACGCCAACGGCATCGTCAACGTGTCCGCCAAGGACCGTGGCACCGGCAAGGAACAGTCGATGACCATCACGGGCGGCTCCGCGCTGTCCAAGGAGGAGATCGACAAGATGGTCAAGGACGCCGAGCAGTACGCCGAGGAGGACCGCAAGCGCCGCGAGGCCGTCGAGACCCGCAACCAGGCCGAGGCGCTCGTCCACTCCACCGAGAAGTTCCTGGAGGAGAACGGCGACAAGGTCGGCGACGACGTCAAGTCCGAGGTCAACGCCGATCTGGACGCTCTCAAGGAAGCGCTCAAGGGTGAGGACAACGACGCCATCACGGCGGCCGTGACCAAGCTCGGCACATCCAGCTCCAAGATGGGCGAGGCGATGTACGCCGCCGCTGCCGCCGAGCAGCAGGCCGCGGGGGATGCCCCGACTGCCGAGGGTGATGACGACGATGTCGTCGAGGCCGAGATCGTCGACGAAGACGAGGGTGAGCGGAAGTGACCGAACAGCCCGACCACGGACAGACCGACCCCTCGGTCGACGAGCCCGAGGTCGCGGCGGCGGACGAGCCGGAGGCCTCTCCTGAGGGGGAGGCCCCGGCCGCCGGAGCGGACGACTCGGTCGAGCGTCAGCTCGCCGAGCGCACCCTCGACCTCCAGCGACTCCAGGCCGAGTACGTCAACTACAAACGTCGTGTGGACCGCGATCGCGAGCTCATGCGCAAGCAGGGTCGCGAGGACGTCCTCGTCGCGCTGCTGACCGTACTGGACGACATCGGGCGGGCTGAGGAGCACGGTGAGCTCACCGGTGGCTTCAAGGCCGTCGCCGACTCCTTGCAGGCTGCCGTGGCCAAGTACGAGCTCGAGGCCTTCGGTGCCCCGGGCGACCCCTTCGACCCGGCCCTGCACGAGGCGGTGTTCCACGCTGGCGAGTCGGCTGATGTCGACACCACGAGCGTCGCCCAGGTCATGCGCATCGGCTACAAAGTCGGCGACAAGGTGGTCCGCGCGGCCACGGTCGGCGTCGTCGACCCGGCCGATGACCAGCCCACCGAGGCAGACAACGACGACAACGACGAGCAGTGATCGATACGGATGGAGAGGAGGGGTGAGTCGTGAGCAACCCCAGTGACTGGGCGACCAAGGACTACTACAAGACGCTCGGTGTGAAGAAGGACGCCTCGGCAGCCGACATCAAGAAGGCCTATCGCAAGCTGGCGCGCGACAACCACCCCGACTCCCATCCGGGGGACACCGCCGCCGAGGAGCGTTTCAAGGAGGTCTCGGAGGCGTACAGCGTGCTGGGATCGGCTGAGAAGCGCAAGGAATACGACGAGCAGCGCTCGCTCTTCGGGCAGTTCAAGGGCGGCTTTCCCGGTGGGGGAGGCGGCTTCCCCGGTGGTGGTGGCAGTACCACCATGAACGACTTCGACCTGTCCGATCTGCTCGGCGGCTTCTTCGGGGGCGGAGGGGGTCGCGGCGGACGTCGTCGTCAGCCGCAGCCGCGTCGCGGCGAGGATCTCGAGTCCGAGGCCACGATCACCTTCCAGCAGTCGGTCGATGGGGCCACCCTGCCGCTCCGGCTCACCAGCGACGAGGCATGTCCGACGTGCCACGGCACGGGCGCCGAGCCCGGCACGGTCCCCAAGGTCTGCCCCAAGTGCCAGGGCAGCGGCATGCAGACCGGCACGTCCGGCGGTGTCTTCGCCATGACGGAGCCGTGTTCGCAGTGCCGTGGCCGCGGGCTCATCGTCGAGCATCCATGCTCGACGTGCAGCGGCAGCGGTCGGGCGCCGTCGAGTCGCACGATCCATGTCAAGATTCCCGCGGGCGTCAAGGACGGTCAGCGGATCAAGCTCAAGGGCAAGGGCGGCAAGGGTGATGCCGGCGCCCCCAATGGCGACCTCTTTCTGGTCGTGCACGTCGAGCAGCATCCGCTGTTCGGGCGCAAGGGCAGCGACCTCACCGTCACCGTCCCGGTCGCCTTCGACGAAGCGGCTCTGGGTGCCCAGATCAGCGTGCCGACCCTCGACGGTCCGCCGGTCAAGATCAAGGTCCCCGCGGGCACTCCCACCGGACGTACGTTCCGCGCCCGCGGCAAGGGCGGGACGAAGAAGGGTGGCGAGCGCGGCGACCTGTTGGTGACGATCGAGGTGCAGGTGCCGCGCGAGCTCACCGATGAGCAGCGAGCCGCCGTCGAGGCCTTCCGCGCGGCGCGTGGCAGTGAGGATCCGCGGGCGAGCCTGTTCGACGCGGTGAAGGGATGATCGGCGATGAGCGAGTTCGTACCGCCGGGGCCTGAAGCCAAGGTCTTCGTCATCTCGGTCGCGGCCGAGTTGTCGGGTCTGCATCCACAGACCCTGCGGACCTACGATCGGCTCGGAATCGTGGCTGCGGGCCGCACCACGGGCGGTGGCCGCCGGTACTCACTGCGCGATATCGAGCAGCTGCGCGAGGTCGCCCGGCTCACTGCCGAGGGCCTTGGACTCGAAGGGGTCAAGCGTGTGATCGAGCTGGAGAACCAGGTCGCCGCATTGCAGGAGCGTGTGGCCGAGCTGCAGGCCGAGCTCGCCACCGCCCAGCAGCCCCAGAACCTCCCCGCCGTCGTCGCTCACCACCAGATCGCCCTCTGGCAGCGTCGCCGCTGAACCCGTTGAGTGTGGGGGCACCACCCACGAGCGCAGCGAGTAGGGGGAACGTTCCTCCGAGCACTCCGCAGGGCTCCGTGCAGGGTGGTGCCCCCACGCTCAACGGGTTCTTACCTCGGTCCAGGCGCGGAGGGTGGCGGCGAGGGTGGCGGAGTACAGCGTGTCCGCATCGGCCTCGTGGGGGAGCGCCCCGGCGAGTTCGATGCTGACCATTCCGTGCACCTGCGCCCAGATCACCGCCGCGACGGTCGTCGGCTCCTCGCGGCGGAAGGTGCCGTCCCGTTGGAGCTGTTCGACGCACTCACGTAGTGGCAGCATCGCGGCGGACGCCAGCTCGGGGTCGGGAGCGCACTCCTCGCTCATCATCAGCGCGCCGCCGAACATCAGGCGATAGCGAGCCGGGTGATCGAGAGCCCAGCGACGGTAGGCCACGCCGAGGGCGACGAGTCCGTCCCCGGCGGCCGCTGCCTGCGCGGCACCGAAGGACGCGAAGGACTCGTTGAGTAGCGCCGTCAGGAGCTGCGCCTTGCTGCCGAAGAGCGCGTAGATCGCGGTGGTCGACGTGCCCGCCTCGCGAGCGACGGATCGTAGCGAGAGCGCCGCCGGGCCGACCTGGTCGACCAACTCTGCGGTCACCTCCAGGAGCCGCCCGCGCAGGGTCTCATCGTGGAGCACAGGTCTTGCCATGGGCACAGTTTAGTCGTAACGTCGTTTTATAACGACGTTACGACAGGCGGTTCCATCGATGAATCCGGTATTCCCCGGGCGCTACACAGCGGCGCCTCAGACTGACGATGTGACGGTCTTCCTCATCGGCATGCGCGCCAACCGCTGGTGGAAGGTCCCGGCGGTGATGCGCACCGCCGTGGCGATGCCGCGCATGCTGATCCACCTGGAACGTCACCCCGAGGTGGGGCTGCTCGGCCATCACCAGTGGTTCGGACGCACGACGATGCTGCTGAGCTACTGGCAGAGTCCGGAGCACCTCCAGCGCTTCGCCGCGGATACGGAAGCACCGCATCTCGGAGCGTGGCGAGACTTCATGCGCCGGATGAGTGGCACCGGTGATGTCGGCGTCTGGCACGAGACCTATCAGGTCCCGACATCGAGCCTCGAGGTCGTCTACAACGGCATGCCTCGCTTCGGCCTCGCGCGGGCGACCGAGCACGTCGAGGTCGGGCCCGGCACCGCCACCGCCAGCCAACGCCTCGGCCGCTGAACCGCTGAACGGGTTCGGAGGCTTGGCGGCCCGGGGACGGCTCCGATCGACACCGATCCGGGTGCGGATCGGTGTGCACCGCGGCGTGGTGGTCGCCCGCGATGGCGACTTCTTCGGCCGCAATGTCGCCCTCGCGGCGCGGGTGGCCACTCAGGCCGATGGTGGTGAGACACTGGTCTCCGACGAGCTGCGCGAGGCGCTGCTCGACTCGACCGAGTTCGTCTTCTCCGACCCTCGGGAGGCGACGCTCAAGGGCTTCGCCGGGTCGCAGACGCTCTGGCGGGTGGAGGCGTTGGTGAGCAAGGATGCCGAGCCGGAGCCGGGCGCCCTCCGTCCTCGTCTGCTGCCCCGCCGCCGCGGCTGACGTCAGTCCCCGCGGGAGGCGATGGCGATGCGTTTCGGTGGCGTGAGCAACCTCGATGCATCGTCACGGGTCCTGCTCAGCGCACGACGATGACGCGGAGTGTGCGCGGTCCGTGGACGCCCTCGACACGGCTCAACTCGATATCGCTCGTGGCGCTCGGGCCACTGATCCAGGTGAGCGGATGGGTCTGGGCGCCGAGCTCGATGATCCGGGCGACGGCCTCGGGCACGTCGCTCACGATCTGGTCGGCGGAGATCAGGCACACGTGGACGTCGGGGACCAGGGAGGCCGCGCGGCGCCCCTGTCCGCGGCCGTGGTCGAGCACGATCGTGCCGGTATTCGCGATGCCGATCGTCGCGGTGGTGACGACGGCATCGACCTGGTCGAGCTCGGCCGAGGTGAGATCCGAGGCGTCGAGCCACTCGAGCTCCGCGCCGCTCGGCCAGGACTCGCGCAGTGTCCGGTCGCCGACGACATGCCGCGCGTCACCGAGGGCCGCCGCGATCGCCGGGCCGATGTCCTCGCGGTCGAGCATCTCCACCTCGGCGTGGTAGTCCGCGACCCGCTCGGCGAAACGTTCGACGAGGCCCAGGCCACCGGTGCTCACCGGTCGTCCGTACTCCCAGTCGATCTCGGGTGACCCGGGTCGGTCGGCTAATGCGAGCCTGACCCGGCCCAGGATCTCCTCCCGCGCGTTCATTCCCCCTCCGTGGACCGAGACCTGCTGGAAGTTCGCTGACCGGACGGGGTCTCGGTTGACGAGTGGGGAGCACATCTCGGTTCATGCCGGCCCCCCTCGGTGCGCTTCCACCAGGAGCGGAAGGACTCGGGCGGTGGGACGGGGACGTCGCGTGCGCCGCTCCAGGCATTCAGCGGCGGGGGAAGCTGCCGCAGCACCTCCCTACGGCCGAACAGCGGGCTGCGCAGCGCCTTCCCGCCGGACGTCGCGAGCCTCTCGGCGACCTCGTAGCGCCGGTGGTCGGCGAACATCCAACCGGCCGCCTTCATGGCGACAGCCTCCGGCCTCGGTACACCGCCGCGGTGTTCATCAACGACGCGCGTACGCAGATGCACGAGCAGTGAGGGAATGTCGATGCGCACGGGACACGCGTCGAAACAGGCTCCGCACAAGCTCGAGGCGTACGGTAGCGACTGGTCGACCTCACTGGACGTCCCACGTAGCTGCGGGGTGAGCACCGCTCCGATCGGGCCGGGATACACCGACCCGTAGGCGTGACCTCCCGCCCGCTCGTAGACCGGGCAGACGTTGAGGCACGCCGAGCAGCGGATGCATCGCAGGGCCGCGCGTCCTACCTCATCGGCGAGGACCTCCGTGCGGCCGTTGTCGAGCAACACGATGTGCACGTCCTGGGGTCCGTCTCCCTCGGCATTGCCGGTCCAGATCGAGGTGTACGGGTTCTCGCGTTCCCCGGTGCTGCTGCGGGGGAGGACCTGCAACATCACCTCCAGGTCGCGCCAGGTGGGCAGGATCTTCTCGATCCCGACGACCGAGACCAAGGTCTTCGGCAGCGACAGGCACATCCGGCCGTTGCCCTCCGATTCGACCACCACGAGGCTGCCGGTCTCGGCGATCGCGAAATTGGCGCCGGACACCGCGAAGTCGGCGCGCAGGAACTTCTCACGCAGGTGCAGTCGGGCTGCCTCGGCGAGTCGCGGAGGGTCATCGGTGAGATCCTCGGGGGCAGGACGGCCCACCTTCTTCATCTGCCGCAGGAAGATCTCGCGCACCTCGGAGCGATTGCGATGGATCGCGGGCACCAGGATGTGGCTCGGCCAGTCGTCGCCGAGCTGCACGATGAGTTCGGCCAGGTCGGTCTCCCACGCATCGATGCCCGCGGCCTGCAGCGCCTCGTTGAGCTCGATCTCCTGCGTGGCCATCGACTTGACCTTGACCACCTCGCGGGCCTGCTTCGCCCGAGCGAGGTCGACGACGATGCGATTCGCCTCGGCCGCGTCGCGCGCCCAGTGCACGGTGGCACCGGCGGCGGCCGCCCGCTCCTCGAACTCCATGAGGTAGTCGTCGAGCGAGAACAAGGCACGGTTCTTGATAGCCTCGGCGGCCCGGCGCAACTCCTCCCAGTTGTCCAGCTCGCCGACCACCGCGGCACGCTTCTCGCGGATCACGCCGGTGGCGTGGGCGAGATTGCGCCGCTGCACGGGATCGTTCAGGGACTCCTTGGCTGCCTGCTGGAAGGTCGGCATGCCCAGGAAGGCAGTGGTGACGCCGACGTGCGGGTGATCGATCCTCATGCCTGCACCGCCCTCGCTCACGCTGGTTCCTCCTCGGTCGAAGCCAGGATCTCGGCCAGATGCATGACCCGTACGCCCGACCGCTCCCGCGAGAGCAGCCCGCCGATGTGGGCCAGACAGGAATTGTCCCCGGCGACGAGGACCTCGGCGCCGGCCTCGCGGACGTGCCGCGACTTGTCGCTGCCCATCGCGATGGATGTGTCGGCATTCTTGATCGCGAAGGTCCCGCCGAAGCCGCAGCACTGGTCGGCGGAGGGGAGGTCGACGAGGTCGATGCCCTGGACGGCTCGCAGCAGCTGGAGTGGCTTGTCCCCGACCCGCAGCATCCGCAACGAATGGCAGGTCGGGTGGTAGGTGACCCGGTGCGGGAAGTAGGCGCCCACATCAGTCACCCCCAGCACATCGACGAGAAACTCGCTCAGCTCGTAGGTGCGGGGAGCGATTTCCTCGACACGCTCCGCGAGCCGAGCGTCACCCGTCCGCCGCGCGATGTCACCGTGCTGATGCCGGACCGAACCCACGCAGGACCCGGACGGGGCGACGATCGCGTCGTAGGGGTCGAAGGTCTGGACGAAGGTGCGCACGGCCGGCCCCGCCTCGTCCAGATAGCCGGTGTTGGTGAACAACTGCCCACAGCAGGTCTGTTCGACCGGGAAGTCGACCTCCACACCGAGACGGCGCAGCAACCGCACCACCGCCTTGGGCGTCTCGGGCCACATCAGATCGTTGAAGCAGGTGGCGAACAAGGCGACCTTCAGACCAGAGACGGGCGGGGCGCTGCTCATGTCCCGACTCTCGCACGGCGCGCGTCCTCGCGCCAGGGCGGTGGATGAGCGTCCGTTCCAGGTGACGGAGGGACGCTGACGCACCGCCCGCAGTCGAGAACAGACGCCTACTCACCGCCCGGGCGGCTGCGGTCCGTCGTGACGCGATGACGAGGGGCGCTCTAGGCTCGGTGACATGACGGCCAGCGAGTTCGACGCGATCGCCAGTTCCATCGACGACACGATGCGCCATGACGTCCGCCGGGTGGTCGACCTGCTCGGTGAGACCCTCAAGCGCCTGGAGGGCGACGAGCTCTTCGACCTGGTCGAGCAGGTGCGCGCCCAGGCCAAGGTGGTGGAGGAGAGTGAGGACGAAACCGAACGTGACACCTCGGCACAGGCGATCCGCGAGCTGCTGTCCGGCCTGCCCTCGGAGACCCTCGGCAAGCTCGTCCGAGCGTTCAGCGTCTACTTCAGCCTCGCCAATGTGGCCGAGCAGGTCGCCCGAGTCCGTGGTTTCGCCTCCCGCCCCGAGGACGACGGCTGGCTGGCGCGCACGGTCGCCGATATCGTCGAGGAACAAGGTGCCGAAGGGCTCCGCGACGGTGTCGACCGCTTGCACGCGCGCACGGTCTTCACCGCCCACCCGACCGAGGTGAGCCGCCGCACGGTGCTCACCAAGCTACGCCGCATCGCCGACATCCTGTCCGATCCCTCCGATGCCGGGAGCCGCAAGCGTCGCCGCCAGGACGCCGACCTCGCGCAGCTCATCGACCTCGTCTGGCAGACCGATGCCGTACGCCGGACCCGCCCGACACCGCTCGACGAGGCCCGGCACATGGTGTTCTACCTGCAACAGATCCTCGACGAGGCGATGCCCGCACTCAGCCGCGAGCTCGACGACATGCTGCGTGAGCACGGGGTCGAGCTCGCACCTACGCGCGCCCCGTTCAGCTTCGGCTCCTGGATCGGGGGCGACCGCGACGGCAACCCGAATGTCACACCGCAGGTGACCCGTGAAGTGCTCGACCTCCACCACCGGATCGCCTCGCGCATCGTCATCGAGCAGCTCGACCTATTGATCCGCGAGCTCTCCCCGTCCGACGAGCTCGCCGGCGTCAGCGACGAGCTGCTGGAGTCGCTGGAGGCCGACCGTGAGCATCTGCCCGATCTGGACCCGCGGCTCCTGGTGGTCAACGCGGCCGAACCGTACCGCCTGAAGCTCTCGTGCATGCGGCTCAAGATGCAGAACACCGCTTCGCGCATCGCGCAGGCGCAGCACCATCGCCCTGGCTGGGACTACGCGAACCGCGACGAACTGCTCGACGACCTCTTCATCGTCGACCGTTCGCTGCGCGCCCACGGCGGCGAACGCATCGCCGATCGGATGCTCGCCGATGCGATCCGTCAGATCTCGCTGGTCGGCCTGCATCTGGCCACGCTCGACATCCGTGAGCACGCGGATGCCCACCACCATGCGATCGGCCTGATGGTCGACCGGCTGGGTGAGCACGAACGGGATTACGAGGACTTCGATCGCGGGGAGCGGACGGCCCTGCTGTCCACCGAGCTGCTCGCCCGGCGCCCCCTCAGCCCGACGCCGCCGGCGCTGGACGAGTGGGGGACACGGACCTTCGGCGTCTTCGATACCGTCCGGGATCTCAAGACGACATTCGGCGAGGAGGTCGTGGAGTCGTACATCGTCTCGATGGCGCGCGGCGCCGACGATGTGCTCGCGCCGGCGGTGCTCGCGCGCCAGGCCGGACTCGTCGATCTCGTCGGCGGACCGGGTGTCGAGCCGTTCTCGCGGCTGGACTTCGTGCCGCTGCTGGAGACCATCGAGGAGATCCGCAGGGCCGGTGATGTGCTCGACGACCTGCTCAGCGACGAGGCGTACCGCGAGATCGTGCGCCTGCGCGGGGATGTCCAGGAGGTCATGCTCGGGTACTCCGACTCCAACAAGGAGGGCGGTGTCACCACCTCGCAGTGGGAACTCCACCGGGCCCAGCGCAGCCTTCGCGATGTCGCCCAGAAGCACGGTGTCCGGCTCCGGCTCTTCCACGGCCGTGGCGGCACGGTCGGCCGCGGGGGAGGGCCGACCTACGACGCTATCCTCGCGCAGCCCTGGGGCGTGCTCACCGGGGATATCAAGTTCACCGAGCAGGGCGAGGTCATCAGCGACAAGTACGCGCTGCCCAAGCTCGCCCACGAGAACCTCGAGCTCTCGCTCGCCGCCGTGCTCGAAGCGTCGACCCTGCACCTGGAGTCGCGGCACCGGCAGGACCAGCTCGAATCCTGGGACGAGGTCATGACCCGGGTCAGCGACGCCGCCTACGCCGCCTACCGCGGTCTCGTCGAAGACCCCGGCCTGTTCGACTACTTCCTGGCCGCCACACCGGTCGACCAGCTCGGTGAGCTGAACATCGGCTCGCGCCCGGCCCGCCGACCGGACTCCGGCGGTGACATCTCCGGCCTCCGCGCGATCCCCTGGGTCTTCGGCTGGACGCAGACCCGCCAGATCGTGCCCGGGTGGTTCGGCGTCGGCAGCGGTTTGCGTGCGGCGCGTGAGGCCGGCCACGGCGATGTGCTCGACGAGATGTACCGCGAGTGGCAGTTCTTCCGCACCTTCATCTCCAATGTCGAGATGACCCTGACCAAGACCGACCTGCGGGTCGCGCAGCGCTACGTCGAGACCCTGGTGCCCGACAACCTGCGCCACGTCTTCGACCGGGTACGCGCCGAGCACGAGATCACTCTGGCGGAGGTGCTGCGCGTGACCGGGGAGGGATCGCTGCTGGAGAACCAGCCCGGGCTGCGGCGCACGCTCGACGTGCGGGACGCCTATCTGCAGCCGATCTCCTTCGCACAGGTCGGGCTGCTCGCGCGGGTCCGCCAGGACCCGGACTCCCTCGATGACGACATGCGGCTGGCCCTCCTGCAGACCATCAACGGCATCGCCGGAGGGCTCCGCAACACGGGCTGAGTCGCACGTCGGTCTACCGCCACCGTCTCGAGGTGGGGCGCTCAGGCGCGGGTCACGGTCTCGCGCCACCAGGCGATGGTCGCGGTTGCGGCCTCCTCCGGCGGCGTCGGTGCGACTCCCAGTCGGTTCTCGTCGGCACGGCTGTCCATGACATAGGGCCGTTCCCACTGATGCAGCATCTCGGCGAGCTCGGCGCTGTCGCGGTGGACACGCCCCGCCCACCGTAGGAGCCGCGAGGGCAGCGGCCGGATCGCAGGCACGGGGACGCCGGCGGCTCGGGCGTACTCCTCGACCAGCTCGCGCTGCGTGACCGGGGGAGCGGTGGGCGCCATGACCAACCCGTCGAGCGTGGGGATGTCCGCCGCCTGCGCCATCGCTGCCGCGAGATCGGGCAGGTAGGTGAAGGAGTGCGGCTGGTCGGCGGATCCGAGGGGCCGTACAGTCCGGCCGCGCAGGATCGGCATGATCATCCGCTCCCCGGCGTGCGCGTTCGCCCGGGCGAAGGGTCCGAAGTAGTCCGAGGCGGCGATGCTGACTGTCCTGACCGGCGCCTGGCGGCGGGCGCGCAACAGATCGACGCGCACCTCGCCCTTGGCTGAGCCGGGGGCGATCGGCGAGGCCGAGGTGAACGGTTGCTCTCCGGCGTCGAGCGCGTAGAGACTCTCGGCGAAGATCACCGGGATACCGACGAAGGACGCCGCGCGGAGCACGCCGGCTTCCAGGCTGGGCAACTCAGCCCTCCACGTGTCCGCGCGATAGCGCGAGGCGTGCAGGCACCAGTGGACGGCGGCCGCGCCGTCGAGCGCGGACCGCAGTTCGGCTGTGTCGCTCGCATCTCCCGCCCGTCTTTCGATGCCGGGATGATCGGGGCCCGATCCCGAGCGGGTGAGCAGGCGGACATGATCGCCGCGTCCGGCCAGATACAGGGCGAGGGTCGAGCCGATGGGGCCGGCGCCGACGACGAGGTGGGTGGTCATCATGGTCTCCAAACTGTGAGCAGTGCTCTCTGTCTTGATCATGGACGATGGGCGAGGTGAAAACAAGAGCAGTGCTCACAAAAATGTCTGGTGCCCTACGATGGGGTCATGAGCACACCACGGCAGCGGGCCCGCGATCAGACGATGCGAGATATCGTCCGCATCGGTCGCGAGCACCTCGCGGCGGTCGGCCCGGCCGCGCTCTCCCTGCGGGCGATCGCCCGCGATCTCGGGGTCGTGTCATCCGCGGTCTACCGCTATGTCACCAGCCGCGACGAGCTGCTCACGCTCCTGATCGTCGACGCTTACGACGAGCTGGGGGACGCGGTCGAGGCTGCCGTCGCCGCGGCCGGTGAGGACCCTCGGGGGAGATTCCTCGCGGCGGCGCGGGCGGTGCGGACGTGGGCCGTCGCGGAGCCGTCGCGCTATGCGCTCGTCTTCGGCACGCCCGTCCCGGGGTATCGGGCGCCGGGCGATCGCACCACGGGGCCGGGCACCCGCGTGATCGTCGCGTTGCTGCGGATCTTCGATGAGGCGGCTCGCGCTGGGCAGCTCGTGTCGACCGCTCTCGACATCGCCCCGGAGCTGCGCGCTGATCTCGCGCGCATCCGCGAGGAGTACGGCTCACCGCTGGACGACTCTCAGCTCGTGGCGGCGACGGTCGCGTGGACGGGCATCTTCGGCGCTGTGAGCTTCGAGGTCTTCGGCCAATACGGCACCGACACCTTCGCGGCGCCCTCGGCCCTGTTCGAGGCGCAAATGGAGGCACTCTCTGCGGCCGTGGGGCTGAGCTGAAATCAGCGGGGCGCGAGCCGACGCAGGCGAGCGACGGAAGATGTGATTCCCCGGTGGCCATGACGACCCTCGAGTCACATCGTCGATCCGTAGCGGACGAAGGATGTGCCTCGAGGGTTGTCGGGGCAGCCGCGAAGTCACATCCTCCGTCCCGTTCTGGACGCGAACGACGAGACCGGGCCAGCGCGGGGGCGAGCGGCTCAGGCGGTGAGCTGCCAGAAGCGCTTGAGGAGTGGCGACATGAACTCGGCGTCGAAGCCCACCTGGGTGAGCAGGATGCCCGCTGTGCGACGGCGCGGATCGGCGAACAGGGTCGTGCCCGTGCCGCCGGACCAGCCGAAGCGGTCGGCCGATCCGTATCGGGGCCGCACGTCGACGCTCACGCCGTAGCCCCATCCGGTGCCCGGTTCGAGGAAGAGCTCGCTCATCGCCCGCTGACCCGGCGCGCGGTGGTCCTGGCGCATCGCGTCGATCACCCCGGCGGGCAGGCCGGTGTCCTCACCGAGGAAGGCGCGGGCGAGCCGGGTCAGATCGGTCGCGGTCGAGAACAGGCCGGTCGCCCCGCCGCGGATCGCGGGAACGCTGCTCGCGTCCGCATCGCCCGCAGGCCGCTCGATCGCGGGCGGATCGCCGGTGAGGAGCGCCGGGAGCCGTGGCAGCTGACCCTCGTCCAGGGTGTAGGTCGTCTCGCTCATGTTCAGCGGCCCCGTGACGTGCTCGGCGAGCAGGGCGTCGAGGTCGGCACCACCGGCACGTTCCAGCAGGATGCCGAGTGCCATGTGGGACGAGTCGTAGAGCCACCCCTCGCCGGGCTGGTGGATCATGGGCAGTGCTCCGACCTGCTCGAGCCACTCCTCGGGTGTCATCGCCGGGGCGAAGGCACCTGGGCCGAGACCCTGATCGGTGATCGCGCGTTGGAGCGGTTGACTGCCGTCGAAGGCCGGGTGCCAGCCGAAGCCCATCCCCATCGCCAGCAGGTCGTGGACCGTGATGGCGCGGCGGGCGGGCACCGTGTCGTCCAGCTCGGAGCCCAGGGCGCGCAACACCCTTCGCCCGGACAGCTCGGGCAGCCACCGCTCGATCCGGTCGTCCAGCGTGAGCACGTCCCGCTCGGCCAGGCACAGTGCCAGCATCGCCACGAGCGGCTTGGTGAGCGAGGCGATGCGGAACACGCTGTCGGGCCCGTAGCCGAGCGAATCCACGGACGCCCGACCCTCCCGGATCGTCACCCAGACCGCTCCCGGCAGCGTCTGCTCGGTCGCCGCCTGTTCGATCAGCTCGCGGACTCCGTCGGTGCTCATCGCCGGCAGCGCACCAGGTCAGTTGATCGCGCGTTCGCGGCCGGACCAGAACTCCTGGCGCAGCTTGAACTTCTGTAGCTTGCCCGTCGCCGTGCGGGCGAGCTCCTCGCGGAACTCGACGCGCTTGGGCACCTTGTAGCCGGCGAGTCGCTCGCGCGCGTGGGCCTTCAGTTCGTCATCGGTGACCTCGCCCTCGACCACCACGAGGGCGGTGACCAGCTCGCCCCACCTGTCATCGGGGATACCGATGACCGCCACCTCGCGGACCGCCGGATGGGAGGCGAGAGCGTCCTCGACCTCGATCGACGAGACATTCTCGCCGCCGGAGACGATGACATCCTTCTTGCGGTCCAGGATCGTGACGTAGCCGTCCTCATAGGTGCCGCCGTCGCCGGTGTGGAACCAACCCTCCGCGAGGGACTCCGCGCTGGCCTCGGGGTTCTCCCAATAGCCCTCCAAGACGGTATTGGAGCGGGCGAGGATCTCACCGGAGTCGTTGACCATGATCTGCGTAGACAGCGCGGGTGCTCCAGCGCGGCCGAGGAGGCGCGCCTGCTCCACGGGTTCCTCGGCCTCCCACTCGGCGCGCATCCGACTCATCGTGAGCAGGGGAGCGGTCTCGGTGAGCCCGTAGATCTGGATGAACTCCCAGCCGAGCTCCTCGCGCACCCGCTCGATCGTGCTGGTCGGCGGCGGAGCCCCGGCGACCACGCAGCGCACCCGGCCGCGGCCGGTGGGCCCGTCCCAGTCCTTCAGCGCGTCGAGGGTCGCGGACAACACGGCCGGGGCGCAGCACAGGAAGGTCACCTGGTGCTCCTCGATGCGGCGCAGGATTTCGGTGCCGTCGATCTGCCGGAGCACGATGTGCTGGCCGCCCATGCCGGTGACCGCGTAGACCTGTCCCCAGCCGTTGCAGTGGAACATGGGGAGGGTGTGCAGGTAGACATCGCGATCGTTCACGGACGCCTGCCAGCCGAAGACCGTCGCGTTGACCCACAGTGCGCGGTGGGTCTGCTGGACGCCCTTGGGCCGGGCGGTAGTGCCCGAGGTGTAGTTGATGGTGGCCGTCGCGTCCTCATCGGCCTCCCAGGGCTCGGGCTCGGCGGTGCTCGACCAGATCTTCTCGTCGTCCTCGCCGAGGATGAACACATGGGGCGCGTCGACGGCATCGGCGAGGTGAGCGAGATCGGGGTCGAGGAGGACGACCTCCGCGCCGCTGTGCTCGACGATGTACTCGACCTCGGCCGGCGCCAGCCGGAAGTTGACCGGTACGAAGATCCGACCCCAGCCCGAGACGCCGAAGAAGGACACCAGCAGCCGGGCCGCATTGTGGGACACACAGGCCACTCGCGCACCGCGTTCGATGCCGAGCTCGTCGAGGGTCGCGGCCTGCGAGCGGGCGAGCCTCATGACATCGCGATACGTCAGCTCGCCCCAGGAGGGGGCCGTCTGATTCGGCTCGTCGACGATCGCGACCCGATCCGGATAGACCGTATACGCGCGATCGAGGAAGTCGCGGATGCTGAACGGGACCTTCATGGGTGTTCCTCCAGGGCGGCGGCGAGTCGTGACGGGTCTCACTGCATTGAAGCACTTCGCCGATAGCCCCACATCCGAAGGCGGGATCGTCCCGGGCCCCGTCGCTGATCACGTGCTCGATCCCGGAACGCCACGATGGCTGTGCTCAGTATCGACACGTCCGCTTTCCCACGTCTCCGTCGGTCGCTGGGGCTGGTCGTCCGTTGCCTGCGCCGGCGGCTTCAGGCGGCTGTGCGGGTTCGGCCGAGCGGTCGTTCATGGGGCACGGCGATCGGACGTCCGGAGAGTTCGGTGCTGGCCGAACATCCTGGGTCCGGTGGTGGTCGCTGATCCACCTGGATGGCGCCGCTGCAGAGCTCGGTGAGGGACAGCATCGGGGGCGGTGTGCGGACCGGCCGGGCGAGGTCCGCCGGGCCGGTCGCTGTCACGAGCTGTAGGGGTAGAAGCCGTGTCCCGACTTCTTGCCCAGCAGGCCCGCGTCGACCATGCGATCGAGCAGCGGCGGCGGGGAGTAGAGAGGCTCCTTGAACTCCTCGTACATCGACTCGCCGATCGCCTGGATCGTGTCGAGGCCGATGAGATCGCTCAGCGCGAGCGGTCCCATCGGGTGCCCGCAGCCGAGCACCATGCCCTGGTCGATGTCCTCCGCCGAGGCATAGCCCGCCTCGTACATGCGGATCGCCGAGAGCAGATAGGGCACGAGGAGCGAGTTGACGATGAAGCCCGCACGGTCGGTCGCGTCGATCGGGCGCTTGCCCAGGCTCTCGGTGACATAGGACCGCATCCGGTCCAGCGTCTCGGGAGACGTGGTGAGCGAGGGGATCAGCTCGACGAGCTTCATGACCGGCGCAGGGTTGAAGAAGTGCACACCCATCACGTGCCCGGCGCGACCGGAGACGGCGCCGAGCTTGACGATCGGGATGGACGAGGTGTTGGACGCGAGGATCGCCTCGTCGTCGTCGAGGATCGCGCCGACCTTGGTGAAGAGGTCGAGCTTGACCTGCTCGTTCTCGCTGGCGGCCTCGACGACGAGCTGACGATCCGCGAGGGCACCCAGATCGGAGGTGGGGTGGATGCGTTCGAGGGCCGCGGTGAGGTCATCGGCGGTGATCTTGCCGCGCTGCTCGGCCTTGCGCAGCGAGCCCTCGATCCGTCCGCGGGCGGCATGAGCCGCCTCGCCGGAGATCTCGACGAGCACGACGTCGAGTCCTGCTCGCGCGTTGACCTCGGCGATGCCCGAACCCATCAGTCCGCCGCCGATCACACCCATACGTTCGATCGTCATGCCACTCCTTAGCTGAGGGAAGCCTCATGTTCCAGTCTATCGTCCGGTCTCGGGACGGTGCGTAGGCGTCCATCGCCGGGCCGATGTGGACGCTGGCTCACCGCCAGGGGAGCTGAAAGGGACGCTGTCTCACCGCTCGGGTGACGATGCGCATGGCGTGAACGATGCGGCCGGGTGCTCGTGATGGGATAGGGAGGTGCGATGCATGAGGGTGATGGCAGCCGGGGCGATGGCGGTGCTGATGCTGGCCGGCTGCGGAGGCGATCCCGCGCCCCAGCCGAGCGAGCCGGAGCCGCAGGAGAGCGAGTCCGGGCTCGCCGAGGGCGAGCCCGACATGGGTGCTCTCACCAGCTTCACCTGCCAGGCCGATGACGAAGGCCAGTGGACGGCGACCGGGGTGATCGCGAACCGCGAGGAGACCTCGGAGACCTATCAGGTGACCGTGCTGGTCGCCGACGGCGATGCGGGCAATGCGAAGTCCACTCTGCTCGAACAGGTACAGCCGGACGAGTCCGCCACCTTCGAGATCGCGGAGATCCCGCCGAACGGCGAGGACCCCAGCTGCCGGGTCACCGTCATCCGCCTCGCCCACTGACCCTCGGCGCGTCAACGAGGCGTGGCGGCGGGTTATCCCGCATCCGCGCGTTGGGCGGCGGGTTATCCCGTAGTTCTCGGGCGGTAGCGCGGGATAGCTCACCGCTCACGCGCCCTCGATCGCGGCGCGCCATCAGCCACCGCCCGAGAGACCCGCTCTTGTGACCGGGGACACGCGGGTGCTACCCTCCAGAGGTCATGTCGTTATGATGTCTTAGATTGGTATTACATTGGCCATCAAGTACCTGGAGATCCGGGACCACTTGCGCCGGCGTATCGAGACGATGAGCGTCGGTGATCCGCTGCCCCCTGAGCATGTCCTGTGCGAGGAGTACGGTGCCAGCCGCATCACGCTGCGCAAGGCGATCGACGGCCTGGTCGACCAGGACCTGCTGGTACGCGAGCAAGGACGCGGAACCTTCGTCTCCCAGCCGATGCACCCGCACCGTTACAGCGAGAGCTTCAACCACCGCATCGGCGGCTTCTACAGCGAGATGGCCGAGCGGGGGCACGCGGTCGGCAGCGAGGTGCTGACCCAGCGCGTCATCGCCGCCCCGCCCCGTATCGCCGACCTGCTGGACCTGCCTCCCGCATCCTCCCTCGTCGAGCTCGTGCGGTTGCGCACGGTCGACGGCGCCCCCAACCACATCGTGCACACCTTCTTGCCGGCCGAGCGGTTCTCCGCGGTCGCCGATCACGACTTCAACACGGGTTCGCTCTATGAGTTCCTGCGGCGCGATCTCGGCGTCGAGCTCGCACGGGCCCGGCTCTCCGTCTCGATCGGCCAGGCCGATGCCGACGAGGCCGAGCAGCTCGATGTGCCTGCCGATTCGCCGCTCTTGGTCGTCGAGTCGACCGTCTTCGATCCGAGCGGCGATCCGCTGCTGTTCGGTTTCTCGCGTCTTCGTCCGGATGTCAACCAGGTGGAGTTCGAAGTGGTCTCCCAGAGCGGCAAGGAGCTGTCATGACCGAGCGGAACGAGGGAACGAAGCCGACCGGGCTGCTCGATCTCATCCCGGAGCAGGGCATCGTCTTGGGAGCCCCCGCGAAGGACTGGCACGAGCTCACCGAGATCGTCGGCGGACTGCTGACCGGTGCGGGAGCCGCTGAGCCGGCGTATACCGACGCGATGATTCGCAATGTCGAGCAGAACGGGCCCTATCTGGTCATCGCCCCCGGCCTGGCACTCCTGCACGCACGCCCCGAGGAGGGGGCCCGCGGTCCCGGACTCGTCCTGGTGACCCCCGAGTCCCCGATCGAGTTCGGCCATTCGACCAATGATCCCGTCCGAGTCGCCCTCGGCCTCACGGCGGTCGACGCGACCGGCCACCTGGATCTGCTCTCCGCGATCGGATCCACCTTCACACATCGCGATGCGGTCGACCGCATCGCGGCCGCCACCACCGTCGACGACCTGCGGGCCGTCATCGCCCACCTCACCGAGGAGAACTGACATGAACGAGAAACTGCTGGTCGTCTGCGGCACGGGCATGGGGAGTTCGATGATCCTCAAGATGATGGTCGACCAGGTGGTCGGCGCGCAGAAGCTCCCCTTCGACGTCAGCTCGGACCTCGCCTCGGGAGCGCGCTCCTCCGGTGCCGATGTCATCGTGGCCGGCCTCGACCTGGCCCCCACCCTCACCAACGTGCCGGCGACCGTCATCGGCATCAAGAACATCCTCGACAAGGCCGAGATCGCCTCCGCCCTCGAGGAGTACCTCGCGTCCAAGAGCGACGGCGAGGACTGAGCACTCCCACCGCTTCGGGAGTCGTAGAAAGGCAGAAGGATGGACATCCTCAAGGTGATCGTCACCGATATCCTCGGTGACGCGGCGTTCCTGGTCGGCCTGTTCGCGCTGGTCGGCCTGGTGTTGCAGAAGAAGGCGTTCCCCGACGTCTTCGCAGGCACGGTCAAGACCATCGTCGGGTTCTTGATCTTCGGTGTCGGGGCGGCGGCCGCGGTGGCCACGCTCGGCAACTTCCAGACCCTCTTCTCCGAGGGCTTCGGCATCGACGGCGTGCTGCCGATCTCCGAGGGCGTCACCGCCCTCGCGCTGACCAGCTTCGGCACGCAGACCGCGATCATCATGGTGATCGGCCTGCTGGCCAACCTGCTGGTCGCACGGCTCACCCCGATGAAGTACGTGTTCCTCACGGGCCAGCACAATCTCTTCTTCTCCGCGATCCTGGCGATCGTGCTGTCCGCCTCGGGGGCATCGGATCTCGTCACGGTCGTCGTGGGTGGCCTGCTGCTCGGCTTCTTCGCGGCCTTCTTCCCCTGGCTCTGTCGCAATGCGATGCCCAAGGTGACCGGTACCGACGACATCGGCATCGGCCACTACGTCACGATCGGCTATGCCTTCAGCTCCTGGCTCGGCGGCAAGGTCGGAGACCCGGCCAAGAGCACCGAGAACATCAAGCTCCCCAAGAGCCTCGGCTTCTTCCGCGACTACGTGGCCTCGATCGCGCTGACGATGATCGTGTTCTTCTACATCGCGACCGTCGCGGCCGGCAAGGGCGTCACCGATGAGCTGGCCGGCGGCACCAACTGGCTCGTCTTCCCCCTCATCCAGGCCCTGACCTTCGCGGCGGCCGTCTACATCATCATCACCGGCGTGCGGATGTTCCTCGGCGAGATCGTCCCGGCCTTCCTCGGCATCTCCGAGAAGGTCGTCCCCGGCGTGCGTCCCGCGCTGGACTGCCCGGCGGTGTTCCCCTACGCCCCGACCGCCGTCATCGTCGGCTTCCTCACGTCGTACGCGGCCGGACTGGTGATGATGGGCCTCTACATCGGCCTGGGCTGGACCGTCATCATCCCCGTCGCCATCCCGTACTTCTTCATCGGCGGCACGGCGGCGGTCTTCGGCAATGCCACCGGCGGCTGGAAGGGTGCCGTCGCGGGCTCGGCGATCGTCGGCGTGCTCATCTCGCTCGGCCCGCAGCTGATCTACCCGATCATGGACAGCGTGGGCCTGGAGGGCTCGTCCTTCCCCGAGACCGACTTCACCGCGGTGGGTTGGCCGCTCTACCAGGTCCTGCAGCTGGGTACCGGCGTCGGCATCGCGATCACTTTCGCGGCCGTCGCCGCAATCGCGGCGGTCGTCTTCGGCATCGATCGTCGCGAGAAGTCGCGTCGCGCGGTGGCCTCCGAGGGAGCCGCACAGTGACGGTGCTGACCAGCGACGCCTCGGCGAGGCTGCCCGCTCTGCGAGGTCGCATCCTGCGGATGATCCACGACGCGCAGGCCGGGCACCCCGGGGGCTCGCTCTCGGTCATCGACCTGCTGGCCGTCATCATGCTCGACAAGGGCCGCTTCACCGGCGATCCCGACCTCCGCGATTGGCTGGTGCTCGCCAAGGGCCATGCCGTGCCGGCGCTCTACGCCATGCTCGTCGAGCTGGGCGATCTGGAGGAGCCCGAGCTCGCCACCTATCGTCATCTGGGCTCGCGTCTGCAGGGTCATCCGGACCGTCGCAAGACCCCGGGTGTCCAGGTCTCGACCGGGCACCTCGGTCAGGGACTCTCGGTCGCGCTCGGCATCGCCATGGGCGAGCTCCGGCGCGACTCGGGGCGCCACGTCTGGGCTGTGGCCGGCGAAGGCGACCTGCACGAGGGCCAGTCCTGGGAGGCGCTCATGGCCGCGGCACATCACGGCATCGGCGATCTGACCGTCGTGGTCGACGCCAATGGCCTCACGCAGCACGGCCCGGTCGGCCGGATCATGGGGCTGGAACCGTTGGTCGCGAAGCTCGAGAGCTTCGGCTGGGCGACGGTCGAGGCCGACGGACACGATCCGGTCGCCTTCGGATCGGCGCTCGACGAGGTGCGCGCGGATCCGCGACCGGGCGCCGTCATCGCGCGCACGGTCAAGGGACACGGCGTCTCCTTCATGGAGAACGTCCGCGAATGGCACTCGCGCGGCCTCGACGAGGACGAACTGCGCCGGGCACTCGACGAGATCGGCGAGGGGTAGGGATCATGCCGGCGAAGACCGATGTATACGGAGACCTGCGTGCTCCACGCGAGATGATCGGCTCGACTCTCGTCGGGCTCATCGACGCGGGCGAGGACGTCGTCGTCTTGGACGGCGATCTCGGCCTGTCGACCCGTTTGGGTCCCGTCGAAGACGCCCATCCAGAACGGCTCGTGCAGCTGGGCGTCGCCGAGCAGAACGCGATGGGGGTGGCCACCGGACTGTCCTATACGGGCGTGCGCCCGGTATTCGTCTCGATGGCGATGTTCGCGCTCGCGCTGCCCTGGACCCAGCTGCGACAAGCGGCCTATGCCGGCGCACCCGTGGTCGTGATCGGCACGCACCCCGGCGTGGACATGGGCCCCGATGGCGGCACCCACCAGTGCCTGGAGGACCTCGCGCTCGCCCGCGCGGTCCCCGAGCTTGTCGTCCTGACTCCGGCCGACTCGGCCCAGACCGCGAGCGCGATCGCCTGGGCGGTGCGTCAGAGTGAGCACCCGGTCTACATCCGGGTGGGCCGCCATCCCGTCGCCCAGCTGTACACCGCCGACGAGGAGTTCGTCCCGGGCGGGCACGCGGTGATCGCCGACCACGGCGGTCGTGCGCTGATCGTGACGGAGGGGTCGACCGCATCACTAGGTCGTGACGCCGCCGACATCCTGGACGAACGGGGGATCGGCACGCGCGTCGTCCACCTCCCGTCCCTCAAGCCGCTCGACGCCGAGGGGATCCGTGCGGCGGCGTCCGGCTGCGATCTTGTCGTCACCGTCGAGAACCACAGCGTCATCGGCGGTCTCGGGGACGCCGTCTCCGGCGTCGTCGGTCCCCAGGGTGCTCGCGTCGAGCGCATCGGCACCCCCGATGTGTTCGGCATGTCCGCCACCGGCGATGAGATGCGTGAGTCCTTCGGTCTGACGCCTGACGCCGTCGCCGCGCGGATCGACGCGTGGCTGTCCACCCCATCCCTTGGAGGAACTGCTCGATGACCATCACGTCCACGACCTTGCCGCTGCTCGATGCCGAGGTCGTCACGACGGCCCGAGCGCTCAGCATCGACGCGGTCGAACGGGCCGGCTCCGGCCACCCGGGCACCGCGCTGGCGCTCACGCCTGTGGCCCAGCTGCTGTACGGCCGGCATCTGCGTCACGATCCATCCGATCCGGACTGGGCCGGGCGAGACCGCTTCGTGCTGTCGTGCGGGCACGCGAGCATCCTGCAGTACGTGCAGCTCTACCTGAGCGGCTACGACCTGACCCTCGAAGACCTGCGGAGCTTCCGTCGGATCGGCAGCCGGACCGCCGGGCACCCCGAGTACGGGCACACCGTGGGTGTGGAGATGACCACCGGACCGCTCGGACAGGGGCTGGCCTCCTCTGTGGGCATGGCCATGGGCTTCGCGCGGCAACGGGCGCTCTTCGATCCCGAGGCGCCGACGGGGGAGTCTCCGTTCGATCGCGCCGTCTGGGTGCTGTGCAGCGACGGTGACCTGCAGGAGGGCATCTCCTATGAGGCCGGCGCGCTCGCCGGTCGCCATGAGCTGGGCGCGCTCAACGTCGTCTTCGACGACAACCGTATCCAGATCGAGGGTGAGACCTCGCTGACCACCGGTGAGGATGTCGCGGCGCGCTTCGAGGCCCAGGGCTGGCACGTCCAGCAGGTCGGCCTCGCCAAGGACGGCGATATCGATGTCGTCGCGCTGGACGCGGCCATGACCGCGGCGCGTGATGAGACGGCGCGCCCCTCGCTCATCGTGTTGCGGTCGCAGATCGCCTGGCCGGCGCCGAATGCCGTCAACACCCCGGGTGCCCACGGGTCCCCGCTCGGCGGCGATGAGGCCGCGGCGACCAAGGTCGCCCTCGGGCTCGACCCGGATGCCGCCTTCGTGGTGAGTGATGAGGTCCGTGCGCGGGCTGACCGGCGTGAGGAGGGAGCGCGGCTGCATCGCGCCTGGGACGAGCTCGATGCTCGCTGGCGCGAACGTGAACCCGAGCGCGCTCGCCGGTGGGACGCGGTGATCGGAGCCCCGGGGACGGTCGAGCTGCCGGTCTTCGAGGCCGGCACGGCCGTCGCCACGCGTGACGCGTCCGGGCGGTGCCTGAGCGCGCTGGCTCCGCAGCTACCCCAGCTGTGGGGCGGCTCGGCGGATCTCGGCGACAGCAACAAGACCTCGATTCCCGGTGAGGCGTCCTTCCTGCCCGAGAGCCGCGACGGCCGTATCGTGCACTTCGGCGTCCGCGAGCACGCGATGGCGGCGATCGCCAATGGCATCGCGCTCGCTGGTGGATCGCTGCCCTATGTGGGCACCTTCCTGGTCTTCAGCGATTACATGCGCGGCGCGATCCGTCTCGCGGCGCTGATGGGCCTGCCGGTGACCTATGTCTGGACCCATGACTCGGTGGCGCTCGGAGCCGATGGGCCGACCCATCAGCCCATCGAGCACCTCGCCTCCTTGCGTGCGATTCCGGGGCTCGATGTCGTGCGTCCGGCCGATGCCAAGGAGACGGCCGTGGCGTGGCGTCTGGCGGCCGAGCGCCGGACGAGGCCGCTGGGCCTGGTGCTGGCGCGGCAGGGTGTGCCGGTGCTCGATGTCGACGATGCCGTGGTGGAGTCCGGCGTCAGGGCGGGCGCTTATGCTGTCCTCGAGCCGGATGCCGAGCCTGCGGTGGTCGTCGTCGCGACGGGCAGCGAGGTGGCACTCGCGGTCGAGGCGGCCCGCTCGATCGCCGACGAGGTCGCCGTGCGTGTGGTCTCGATGCCGTGCCGGGAGTGGTTCCTGGCACGTCCGGCCGCCGAGCGCGACACCCTCCTCCCTCCGGGAGCCCGCGCCGTGGTCGTGGAGGCAGCGTCGTCCTTCGGTTGGGCCGAGGTGGTGGGGCGCGGTGCCGGATTGGTCACGGTGGACCGGTTCGGCGCTTCCGGTGACGCCGCGGACGTACAGGCCGAGGTCGGGCTGACCGTCGAGAACGTGGTCGCCGCCATCCGCGGCTGACCGCGGGACGACCCACCGCCCCCGCCGGGCCGCCCCACACCTCCGATAGCTGCGGAGCCAGCGCGCTCAGGCCCCGCCCGGACGCGTCACGCGTGGCGACGGCCGTGCCGGCCCCCAAGACCGCCCGCCCGACCGTCCCCGGGGCTACGCTCACCCACTCCCCCCGGCGACGCCGCCCGGCGTCCCCTTCGCCACACCCGGCCGCGCCCCCAGCCCCGCCCACCCGCACACACCCCAGCACGC
>NZ_MIJB01000003.1 GCF_002174305.1 Aeromicrobium sp. PE09-221
AGCGCCGCCTGTCCGGGGGCGGGAGCATGATCGGGGGCCGGGGCGGTGCCGCCCCCGGACAGGCGGCGCTCGATGCGCTCGAGACGCGCTTGGAATCCCTCGACCGAATTGTCCGCCCCGGGCACGAGGATCCGCGCGCACATCAGCTCCAGCATCAGCCGCGGGGCGGTGGCCCCCCGGAAGTCCACGAGGGCGGTGCTGACGATATCCGCGGCACGGGTGAGCTCGGACGGCCCGAATCCCGAGGCCTGCTGCGCGAGACGCTCGCCACGATCCCCCGGGACATCGAGCAGGCCGGTCTCGATCGCCGTGGGAACAGCCGCCAGGATCACCAGATCACGCAGTCGCTGCAGGAGATCCTCGGCGAAACGGCGTGGATCCTGGCCGGACTCGATCACCTTGTCGACCACCGAGAACACCGTGCCGCCGTCACGAGCGGCGAAGGCGGAGACCGCTTCGTCGAGCAGCGAGTCCGGCGTGTAGCCGAGCAGCTGGACGGCCAGCTCGTAGGTGACCCCCTCGGGTCCGGCACCACCGAGCAGCTGATCGAGCACGCTCAGGGTGTCGCGCACCGAGCCCGCGCCCGCACGCACCACCAGCGGAAGGGCACGCGGGTCGAGGGTCACGCCCTCCGCGGAGCACAGCTGCATCAGATACTCGCCCAACTGCTTGGGCGGGACCAGACGGAAGGGGTAATGATGGGTCCGCGACCGGATCGTACCGATGACCTTGTCCGGCTCGGTGGTGGCGAAGATGAACTTCAAGTGGGGCGGCGGTTCCTCGACCAGCTTGAGCAGCGCATTGAAGCCCTGCGGCGAGACCATGTGGGCCTCGTCGATGATGTACACCTTGTACCGGCTGTTGACGGGCGCGAAGAACGCGCGCTCGCGCAGATCGCGGGCATCGTCGACACCGCCGTGGCTCGCAGCGTCGATCTCGATGACGTCGACACTGCCCGGTCCTCCGCGAGCGAGGTCCCGGCAGCTCTGGCACTCCCCGCACGGGTCGGCGATGGGTGCCTGCTCACAGTTGAGCGCGCGGGCCAGGATGCGCGCGCTCGTGGTCTTGCCGCATCCGCGCGGTCCGGAGAACAGATAGGCATGGTTGACCCGATTGGCCGCGAGGGCGTGACGCAGGGGGTCGGTGACGTGCTCTTGGCCGATGACCTCGGCGAATGTCTCGGGCCGGTAGCGACGGTACAGAGCCAGGGGTGCGTCCACGCCACGAGCCTAACCGCCCCCGGGGACACGTCCGGCGTGGACCGAGGCCGGCTCAGGGCAGGTGACGATCGAGCCAGTCGCCGAGGACCTCATAGGCGTGGTCGCGAGCCTCCTTGCGGGAGAGGAAGACATCGTGGCGGGCGCCCGGGATCGGCACTGAGGTGACCTCGTCGCCGAGGCAGCCGGCCCAGCGGGCGATCTGACGCACGTCGAGTACGGCATCCGCGGTCTCGACCTCCTCGGTGTACCGGCTCACGATGCGCGAGCGGTCCGAACGCAGGACGAGGGACGGCACCCCGATGTCGAGCCCGCGGTGCAACCGGGCCTGACCCCGGCGGACCGCGTTGAGCCAGCCGACGGTCACCGGGAAGCCGCCAAGGGGCTTCCACGCCAGCTCATAGTCCCACTCGCCGCCCCGGGACGTGTGCAGACTCGATCCGTAAGCCTCCGCCTCGGGCAGCTGGAGGACGAGTCCCGGACGCACCCGCGCGGCGAGCCGAATCGCCTGCGTGCCCACGCTCCGCATCCACGGCGCCCCCTGCAGGTCGAACCACGGACTGTTGAGCATGACCCCGGCGACCGGCGGGTCAACCCTGCCCGCGCGGCGGCGGCGATCCAGCCACAGCGGGACGATGAGCCCACCGGTCGAATGCGCCGCGAGGTACACCGGGAGGCCCGTCTCCTCGTGGACGATGCGCAGCGACTCGTCGAGCTCGGCATCGTAGTACGCGAGATCGGAGACATAGTGCGCGGTGTGCCCGTCGCGCAGCGAGCGGCCGCACTTGCGCAGATCCAGCGAGTAGAAGGCGACCCCCCGCTCGGCATAGAACTCGGCCATCTCGGTCTGGAAGAAGTAGTCGCTGAAGCCGTGCACGTATATCACCGCGGCGCGTGGCGAACCCGTGAACACCCGCCGTACCAGAGTCGCCGTGATCGTGCCCTCGCCGTCGGGATCGTCGCCGAGCTCGATGATGTGCCGCTCGTACGGCTTCCCGAGCAGGTCGGTGGTCCAGTCGACGCGCATGTCCGTTCCTTTCGCCGTCGCCAGGATAGGCTTCCGCGCCTCACTGCGGCGGCACTTCGTGGAACCGATGACGATGCATCGGGGTCGCTATAGCCGCCGTAACGCATCGGCTTCGGTCTCGTAGCGAACCGATGACGATGCATCGGGGTCGCCATGGCCGCCACGATGCATCGGCTTCGGTCCCGCCCCGCGCCGTCATGAGGACGGTGCCCGGGGAAGGGTTAGGGTGCGGACTGTGGCTGCCGTCGACATCGTCGTGCCCTACTGGGGCGACCCGGACCTGCTCGCGCTCACCGTGGACTCGGTGCTGGCGCAAGATGACGACGACTGGACGCTGACGATCCTCGACGACCACTACCCCGATCTCACCGCCTACGAGCGTTACCGCGAGCATCCGCGGATCAGCTATGTCCGCCACGAGGAGAACATCGGGATCACCGCCAACTTCGCCCAGGCGGCACAGCGGGCGACCGCCGACTATGTCTGCATCCCCGGCAGCGACGACCTCCTCGACCCCGGCTTCGTGCGCATCGTCAAGGGCGCGATCGAGCGACACCCGGGTGTCGACGTGGTGCAGCCCGGCGTGCGCGTAGTCGACGAGCACGGGGACCCCTCGCGGCCGCTCGTCGACCGGGTCAAGCGGCAGTTGCTCGCGCCGCGCGGGGAGACCGTGCTCGCCGGCCAGGATCTCGCGACGAGCCTGATCCGCGGCAACTGGCTGTACTGGCCCTCCTTGACCTTCCGGACCGAGACCCTGCGTCGTCATGAGTTCCGCGACGGGTTCCCGGTGATCCAGGATCTCGCGCTGCTGATGGACATCGCCTTCGCCGGCGGCTCGCTCGTCTATGTCCCCGAGCAGGCCTTCGTCTACCGACGCCATGAGGGGAGCGCCTCGATGGCCGCGCTCACGGGAGGATCGCGGTTCCGCGACGAGAGGCGCTATTACCGCCTCGCACGCCGACTGGCCGTCGAGCACGGGTGGAGACGCACCGCGCGGGCGGCCCGGGTGCGGATCTTCTCGCGACTGCATGCCGCGACAGTGCTGCCGGGGGCGTTGCTGCGCCGTGACCGCGCCGGCATCGCCTCCGCGGTCGCACACCTCGCGGGTCCGTGACCGGCGAGCGCGAGTGGGCGCGGTGGATCACGCACCTCTCGACACCCGCTGACACGTGCGTAGGTCACCGCCGGCCCGGACGTGGGGTGCGTAGGTCACCGCCGGCGACGGGCCTCGAGGGCGAGCCGGAGGAGCATGAGCCGGGCTCGCAACACCGGGACGATCGAGCGCGGCCGCGAGGTCGAGGCATTCGTCTCGTGGAGGCGGCGCCACACCACCACATCGTCGAGATGGCGGATCGAGCCGTCGACATTGGCGACCGTGGCGATCCACAGATCGTGGGACTCCGACAGATAGGGGGGCAACGGCAGCACCCGTTCCAGCACCTCACGGCGCAAGGCCATCGCCGAGCCGAAATAGGGGATCACGCCCGCCCAGATGCGCAGCAGATTCCTCCGGTGCTGCCCAGACGTGCGCGACCGCAGCAGCCAGGGGCGACGGCGTACCGGTGACGGCAGCGGCCGGTGACCGTCGAGGTCGACGACATTGCCCACCGCGACCTCGGCATCGGTCAGCGCCGCGACGAGCGCCTCGACACGCCCCGGAGGCCATACATCGTCCTGATCGCTCAGCACCAGATAGGCGCCGCGAGCCATCCCCATCGCCTGCCCGAAAGCGCCGACATAGCCGAGATTGCGTTCGGTCCGCCGGACCGCGATGCGGGGGTCGTCGCGCCGCGCGAGCAGTTCCAGGGTCCCGTCCGTGCTGCCGTCGTCGACCACGACGACCTCGTCGGCATCCCCCAGCTGCGCGAGGATCGAGTCCAGCTGTTCGTCGAGATAAGCCTCGCCGTTGTAGGTGGCCAGGCAGACGCTCACGCGAATCCGGTCATCCGCTCGCTCACCCATCGGTCCCCTCTCGCTGCGATGCCCCACCGTAGACTCCTCGATCATGGGACGGTCGATCACCACGAGGCTAGCGGCTTTCACCGGCGGCCCGGTCCTCGCGGCGATCGCACCGCTGCTGATCATCCCCGTCATCACCCGCGCTACGGGCACCGGCGGGTGGGCGAGCTTCGCTGCCGGGCAGAGCGTCGGCCTGATCGCCATGATCGTCCTGACCTTCGGCTGGGGCATCGTCGGACCCGTCCGGATCGCCCAGCACCCCGATCCCGCGGACCGGGCGCGGATCCTGCTCGAGAGCCTGGTGACGCGTGGCGTCGCCGCCGTGGTCGTCCTGCCCGCGTCCGCGCTCGTGGCCTCATGGGTGGCGACCCCGGACTACCGTCTCGCCGCCGCCGCGATCGCCGTGGCGACCGCCGTGGCGGGGTTCACTCCGGCCTGGTTCTGCATCGGTGCCGGCCAGCCGGGGCTGCTGACGGTCTACGACGTGCTGCCGCGGCTCGGTGCCGCCGCCGCGGGCGCGGCGCTCATCCTGGTGACCGGCGAGATCGCCTGGTACGCGGTGGTGCTCACCCTCAGCTGCGTCATCGCCTTCGGCTGGCACGCCTGGGCGACCCTGCGCGGCCACGATCTCAGGCGGCTCGAGGCCGGCGAGATCCGCGTCGCCTTGCGCCGACAGGTGCCGACCGCGGCGATCGACACCGTCTCGAACAGCTACGGCTCGACACCCACCCCGATCGCGACCGGCAGTCTGGCGACCTCCGCCGCCGACAGCTTCGCGTCCGCGAACACGATGTACCGCTTCGGGCTGATCGCCGTCGTCGCCTTCGGGAACGCCTTCCAGGGCTGGGTACTGGAACCCGATGCGGAGGATCCGCGGGCCCGGCACAGACTGGCGATCATCGCGCACGGTGCGCTCGGGGCGGCCGGAGGCATCGGACTTGCTGCACTGGGCCCATGGGCGAGCTCGATCGTCATGGGCGCCGACAATGCGGCGACCTGGACGGCCTCGGCGCTGTTCGGTGCCGCCTTCTTCGCGATCTCATCGACGACGCCGTTCATCCGCAATGTCATGATCCCGCACGGGCGGTATCGCTATGTCTTCGTCGTGACGTGCGTGTCCTCGCTGGTGGGTCTCTCGATCATGCTGGTCGGTGCCGCGATGAGCGCCATGGAGATCATCGCGGGGGGCATGGTGGCCGCCGAGCTGGTCATCATGGTCGCGATCGTCATCCCGGCGTGGCGCCTGCTCGCCGACAGCACTCGCGCCGCATAGGGCTTGACTCGCACAGGGCGGCGGCACGGCGTCCTTCACCCGATCGCGGCCGGTGCGGGTCAGGGGCGGCCGGTCGGCTCGAGGGCCCAGCGAACGTCTCGCAGGCCGGGTTCCAGCTCCGCGGGGATGCGGCCCATCGCCGACCCTTTGCGTCCGTCGCGCCATCCGCGCCGCGTCGCGGCCCAGACCGGGCCGCGAGGACGCGCATAGCGCAGCACCTCGACGAGGTGCAGGATCTCCATGACGGTCTCGACCGCGAGCCGGACGGGGAACCGCCGCCAGTACATACGATTGACGACCCGCCGGTTCCGCACCCGGTAGTAGTAGCGGAAGGGCGTGCTCAGTGTGATGATCGGCGGCAGCGGAGACCCGCGGAAGCCTCCCGAGAGGACCGGCCGGCGGTAGGCCGCGCCGAGGTGGTGGTGCAGCGCCACCCCGGGCGCCGCGATGGGCACCATCCCGGAGCTCAGCGCCCGCAGCTCCAGCTCCTCGTCGACGAGGTCGATGAAGAACTCCTCGCGCATCGCCCCGATATGCTCCCAGGTAGAACGAGGAAGCAGCATGCCGGACTGGATCGTGCGGATGGCGACGAGCGTGCCGTCCTCGGCCGTCCGGCTCACCTGCCGGATCGTCGCCCAGAACTCCGGCACGACGAAAGCAGGATCGACTGCGCCCCGTGCCGTGGCCCGGTCGAGCTCCGCCGACAGGCCGGCGACGAAGTCCGGCGAGGGCAGCGAGTCCTGATCGAAGGTCACGACCCGATCGGCGCCGCCGTCGAAGGCGGCCTGGATGCCGCGGTTCAATGCCGCCGCGATGCCCGCGTTGCGCGGCTGCCGGAGAAGCTCGACATCATCTCGACCCTCGAGGGCGGCGAAGACCTCGAGATCCGGTACGGGCGTGCCATCGTCCACCACGACGACACGGACGGTCTGGGCCGCGATCGCGTCGAGGTGCGTGAGCAGCGACGGGTCGGGGCCGAACACCGAGACCACGGCCCACGTGGCCTCATTCGTCATCGGGAACCGCCTCCGGATCGTCGGTGGGTGCGACCCCGTCGGTGCGCCGCTCGAACTCGGCGCGCAGCAAGGTGACCTCCTCGGCGACCCGCCGGATCTCATCCTCGGCCCGCGACAGCTCCCAGGAGAGATGGAGGCAGACCCCGAGCAGCATCGCGATACCCATCGCGAAGAGCAGATTCGACGGCACCTGCACGCCGGCGACGGAGGAGAGCCAGCCGAGCAGACCCGGCACGAGCTCCAGGATCAGCATGGCGACGCCGATGACGATCCAGAGGACCGCGTACTTCTCCTGCAGCTGCCGCCGCAGCAGCATCGTGACGACCGCGGCGATGAACAGCACTGTGAGCGCGGTGATGGCGAGGAGCATCAGAGGGTTTCCTCCCGAGCGCCCATGGGCTGACGCAGGACCGCGAACACCAGCGCGAAGACCGAGCGGAACAGGTAGACCATCGCCCCGATCGGATGCTGGCTGGGATTGCCGTGGCGCCGCTGGCGCATCTCGACGGGCACCTGGGTCACTTTCAATCCGACCCCGAGGGCCGCGACGAGTGAGTCGATCGTGTCACCGAGATACTCGGCCGGGTAGTAGGTGACGTATTGCCGGATCGCGCGTCGATTGGCCGCCCGGAATCCGGAGGTGACATCGGTGAGCCGCGTGCGCGCGAGCCGTGACAGAACCCACGCGAGCAGGACCATGGCCCATCGCCGAGGTCCCCGGACCGTGTATCCGCCGCGATCGGCGAAGCGCGCTCCGATCGAGATATCGGCCACCTCCAGGCCCTCGAGAACCCTCGCGATTTCGGTCGGATCGTGCTGCCCGTCCGCGTCGACCTGGATCGCGCGGTCGTAGTCGTGGCGCTCGGCGTAACGGAAGCCCGTCCGCATGGCGCCACCGACACCGAGATTGAAGGGGAGCTGGAGCACCACCGCCCCCGCGGCACGCGCCTCGCGCGCCGTGTGGTCGGTGGATCCGTCGTCGACGACGACGACGTCGAAATCGGGCGTCGCCCGGAGGATCTCGCGCACGGTGCTGCCGATATTGGCCTCTTCGTTCCAGGCCGGGACGATCACCAGCGTGCGCGGCACGGCTGAGGCTGTCATGTCGCATTAGAGCCTAACGGCGTCGCTCCACCGGCGCTGGACCGCCACCGATGAATCGTTCGATACTCTTCAGCGCTCGCAGATCGTGACTCGCTCGAGGGTGACATCGCCCTCACGCGCGATCTCCTCCACCACCGGCGGGCCGAGCCGGTTGAGCCCGCGGTACATCCAGGGATAGCGACCACGCTGGAAGTTCAGGACGTAGACATCGCCACCAAGGTCGTCGACGGCCTCACACACCCGATCGCGCACGCCTTCGTTGGCATCCGAACGGTTGAGCTGTGTGCGGATCGTCTCCTCGGACTCGTTGGCGATCACATACATGTACGCGGGAGCGACGCGGATACCGGTCAGCGCGTAGACGAAGGGGGTGCCCGAGCGGGGCTCACCCATCAAGAGGGCGTCCTCGGGTACCAGTTCTGGGAGGCGCTGGAGCATCGCCCACTCGTCAGCATCGAGCAGGTACGAACGGTCGGTGATCGTGTAGGCCTCGCGAGCCCAGTGCAGCGCCGGGTTCACGGCACGGCTGTAGGCGACCAACATCCCGAGCACGATGATGACCGCCAGCGCGACCCGCGCGACCCGTCCGCGGGTCCGAGCCGAGTCCACACCGAGGCGACGCGCTGCCCAGGTGACTGCCGCCATCCACCAGCGCGCCAGCGCGACGAAGCCGATGATCGCCGGGGCCATCGCGCTCACGGCGGTGAGGGCCACCACGCGCAGGTTGTCCTGGAAGAAGACCCCGGAGACGAACCAGCGGAGATCACCATCGGGCCCTCCCACCGTGATCACGAACATCGCGCCGATGACGGCCCAGACCGCGACGAAGGCGAACCGCCGCTTGAGCACGAGCAGGACGAGCCCCACGATGATCGCCACCGACACCGAGACGGGGATCGGGCTGAACACCTGAGAGTTGGTGACCAGCTCCCAGGCCGCACCCGGCAGCTCGCGATAGGGCGCCCAGGGCGACTCGTCGCGCGGCGGCCGCATCACGGACCACGCCGCCGCTGTGACGGCGACCAGCGCGAGGGTCACCACAGCGGCGGTCACCAGCGCACGACCCCGCTGCGAGGACCGGACCGCCCATTCGAAGGCCGAGACGGACGCGAGGATCACGGTCAGGAGAGCCCATACGAGGGCGGTGTTGGGGTGCGCCAGCAGGAGTCCGGGTAGCGACGCGCCCAGTACGAGGAGGGCGGTGCCGCGCGTGACCTCGGGCTGGACCCCGCGTACGCGCAGGAGGATGGCCGTGAGTCCCAGCATCACGGGCAGCAGCGACACACCGAGGAAGTTCGGATACAGCGTGCCGTAGTTGAGCAGGAGGAACGGGAAGGTGTGGAAGCAGCAGGCGAGTGCCGCACCTGCGACGACCGCCAGGATCCGGTGCCGGCTCACCACGAGCCCCAGGAACACGCAACCGCTCACCCAGCCGACCGTGGCGACGGCGATCATCAGCGCATTCGAGGCCTCGGGCAGGGTCACACCCGTGGTCTGGACGACGAGGGACAGGAAGCCGTGCCAGGCCGCCGGGTAGAGGCTCGCGACACCGTCGAGGCTCGCGAAGCCGGAGACGTGGAAGGCCGAGGCATTGCCGGTCTCGAGCGCGTAGCGGGTCGCGCCGAGGTGGAAAGCGTTGTCGAAGCGGATCGAGAAGGCCGACGGGGTTCCGGGGATCCGCGCCACCAGATAGGTCATGTAGAGCGATCCGAGGACCCAGGCGACCAGACCCGGCCAGGGCGAGGCTGGGCGACGGCGCCACGCCGGCGGACGCTCGAAGGCCCGCAGCCGCCGGACGAGGCGGTGCAGCGCCCACGCGACCAGGAGGAGGGCGGCCCAGGTCAACCCGACCGGCACGAGGCTCCAGCGCAGACCCACCCATGGCGCGAGGATGGCGGATCCGGCGACGACGGTCACGCTGATCGGCACGCCGGCCGCGAGGATGCCGAAACCGCGCACGCCGAGGACGGCCGCGAGCGTGGCACCGGGGAGCACCAGGAGGGCCGCCGCCACGATGACGGCCGGCCCCAGCATGATCCAGTCGAGCACGCGGGCGTCCTTTCGATGAGTGCCGGGTCCCCGGCAGGCGGCCCGGACCCGGCTCGCCGGCCCGCCCCGCCTGTCGAAGGTAGCCGACGCCGCCACAATGGAAGCCGTGGACACACCGAGGCGGACTCTGCGCATCATGGACCTCGCGCTCCGCGTCGGGGAGACACTCCTGGCCAATGGTGCGGGCACGGCCGATGTCCAGGCCACGATGTCCTCGATCTGCCACCATTTCGGCCTCCGTGGCGCCTATGTGGATGTCACCTATGTGATGCTCACGGTGATGCATCAGGAGAGCATCGATGACGTCCCCCTCGCGCTGCGCCGCAATGTGAATCACCGGGAGACCGACTTCGAGGACCTCACCGATGTCGATCACCTCGTCCGGCGGCTGCTCTCCGATCACGTCGACCTGGACGAGGCACGCCGTGAGATCGCCACCATCTCCACGCGCGGTCATACCCGTCCTCGCTGGTCCGTGATCACCAGCGGCGGCCTGCTGAGCGCCGGCGTCGCGTTCATGATCGGCGGAGACTGGATCGTCGCCCTCATCGCGACCCTCGCGGCCTGGCTCATCGAGCTGACACGCTGGCGACTCGCGCGCTATCGGCTGCCCGACTTCTACGTGCAGATCGCGGGAGGACTCTGCGCCTCGCTGCTCGCGGTCGGCACGGCGGCGCTGCATGTGCCCGTCAACCCCTCGCTCGTGATCTCGGCCAATATCGTCGTGCTGCTCGCGGGACTCGGCTTCATCGGCGCGATCCAGGACGCGTTGACCGGCTACTACCTCACCGCGGGGGCCCGGATCTTCGAGGTGATGCTGTCGACCGCGGGCATCATCGTCGGGGTCAGCGGCGGCATCATGGTGGGCGGCTGGCTGGGCGTCGACATCTCCAACTCGACGACCCTGCCTCCGCTGTCCCAGCTACTGGCGGTGACCCTCGGCGGTGCCGTCGCCGCGATGACCTTCGCCCATTCGACCCACGCCCCGTGGCGGACTCTGCTGCCCATCGGGTTGATCGCCGGTATCGCCGCGTCGATCTTCGTGGCGGGTGTCAATGCCGATGTCGACCGCGCCTTCCTCGCAGCGGTGGCGGCGGTGCTGATCGGCATCGTGAGCTACCCGGTCTCCCGCTGGTGCCGCGTGCCGGCGCTCGTCGTGGTGGTCTCCGCGATCGTCCCGCTGCTCCCGGGTCTGACGATCTACCGCGCACTCTCGCAGTTGGCGGAGAACAACCTGTCGGGCATCTTCCAGGGCATCACGGCCACAGCCATCGCGGTGGCCCTGGCCGCCGGGGTCATCTTCGGGGAGTATCTGGCGCAGCCGCTGGCCCGCGAGACTCGTCGGCTGGAGCGCCGGCTGGCCGGTCCGCGCCTCGTCGGGCCGTTCCGGGACAAGGGGCGCCGCCGCCCCCGCCGCGCCGAGCAGAAGGGCGGCCCACGGCTCCGCCGGCGCCCCCGTTGAGCGCACCCGACCACCGCGCTTTCGCGTGTCCGGAGCATCGGCTACCGTTCAGTAGCAAGCGCTCAGCCACGAGGGAGCACCACCATGAGATTGCAGTTGTCGCCCGAGGACGAGAAGTTCGCCGCGGAGCTCCGGGAGTTCTTCACGACTCAGATTCCCGAGGAGATCCGCGAGACGGTCCGGGCCCGCCGCGAGCTGTCCAAGGAGCAGATGGTCGAGAGCCAGCGCATCCTCAACGACGCCGGGCTCGCGGTGCCGCATTGGCCCGCCGAGTGGGGTGGCAAGGACTGGACCCAGCTCCAGCGTCACCTGTGGCATGAGGAGATGGCCCTCGCGTGCGTTCCCGCGCCGCTGACCTTCAACACCAATATGGTGGGCCCCGTCATCGCGGCCTTCGGCTCGCAGGAGCAGAAGGAGCGCTTTCTGCCCGCGACGGCCAGTCTCGACATCTGGTGGTCGCAGGGCTTCTCCGAGCCCGATGCCGGCTCCGACCTCGCCTCGCTGCGCACGGTCGCGGTCCGCGACGGCGACGAGTACGTGGTCAACGGGCAGAAGACCTGGACCACCCTCGGCCAGTACGGCGACTGGATCTTCACCCTGGTGCGCACCGACCCCGAGGCGCCGAAGAAGCAGCAGGGCATCAGCTTCCTGCTCATCGACATGACCACCCCCGGCCTCACGGTCCGCCCGATCGAGCTTCTGGACGGCGGACACGAGGTCAACGAGGTCTTCTTCGAGAATGTCCGCGTGCCGGCCGAGAACCTCGTGGGCGAGGAGAACAAGGGCTGGACGTACGCCAAGTTCCTCCTCGGCAATGAGCGCACGGGCATCGCCTCGGTGGGTGCCACCAAGCGCAATCTCGCGACGGTCAAGGAGCACGCGATCGCGCTCGGACTGCTGGAGGATCCCGCCTATGCCGGGCGGATCGCCGATCTGGAGAACGAGCTGCTGGCCCTTGAGCTGACGGCACTGCGTGTCGCGGGCAATTCCGCCGACGGCAAGCCCGATCCGGCCTCGTCGATCCTGAAGCTGCAGGGTTCTGTGCTGCAGCAGGCGGTCACCGAGCTCGCGGTCGACGTGGCCGGTCCCGCCTCGATCTCCTCGGGCGCAGGCGACGACAGCACCGTGCCCGAGTGGGCACGACTCGCCACACCGACCTACCTGAACTACCGCAAGACCTCCATCTACGGCGGGTCCAATGAGGTGCAGCGCACCATCATCGCCGGCACGATCCTAGGACTGTGATCTGACATGGACTTCAGCATCGACTCCGAACAAGAGGCTCTGCAGGGCGCCGTTCGTGGCCTCATCACCAAGGCCTATGACTCCTCGGAGACCCGCCGCGAGGTGGTCAAGGCCGAGCCCGGCTACGGCGAGGGGACCTGGCGCAAGCTCGCCGAGATGGGCATCCTCGGCCTTCCCTTCGACGAGAAGCTCGGTGGTATGGGCGCCGGCCCGGTGGAGGTCTCCCTGGTCGCCGAGGAGCTCGGGCGCGTGCTCGCCCCCGAGCCCTTCGTCGAGTCCGTCGTGCTCGCGGGCGGTCTGATCGCCGCAGCCGCCGACGAAGCACAGGCAGCCGAGCTGCTCACACCCCTCGCTGAGGGTGCCAGCCTGCCGATCCTCGCCTGGTTCGAGGCCGGGCGTCGTTGGGACGCCACGCCGGCCGCGGTGACGGCGGCCTCCTCGGGCGACGCCTGGACCCTGTCCGGAGTCAAGGAGCCGGTCCCGTGGGGCGCCAGTGCCGATGTGCTCATCGTCAGCGCCGCGACTGAGGCGGGCACCGGCTTGTTCCTGGTCTCCGCCGATGCCGACGGTCTCGAGCGAGGCGGCTACACGACCCACGACGGCCTTCGCGCGGCTCGCGTGAGCTTCGACGGCACGCCGGCCACACCGCTCGGCGATGTGAGCGCCGACCAGTCCGCGCTGCTGGGCCGGGCACTCGACGCCGCTCGGATCGCCTACGCCCACGAGGCCGTGGGCGCGATGGAGACCGCGCTGCAGACGACGGTGGGCTACCTCAAGACCCGCAAGCAGTTCGGCGTCACGCTCAATAGCTTCCAAGCGCTCACCTTCCGGGCAGCCGACATGTACACGGCGCTCGAGCTGGCGCGCAGCACCGCCGCATGGGCGACGATGGTCCTCGATGCCGCCACAGAGGGTGCCGAGGTCGATGTCACGGCGGCAGCGTCGCAGGCGGCCCTGCAGATCAGTCGCGCGGGACGTCACCTCGGCCAGGAGGCGATCCAGTTGCACGGCGGCATCGGCGTGACCGCCGAGTACAGCGTCGGTCACTACACCAGCCGCCTCACGGCGATCGAGCACCTCATCGGCGACGGCGCCTACCACCGGGCCCGGCTGGCAGCGGCCGTGTCCGATCACGAGGTGCTCGACCCGATCGGCTGAGCCCGCACCGCACTCCCGGAACTCGCGTGGGCGGTGAGCTGTCAACCACCCCGGCACTCCAGCCCTGGTTGATCACTCACCGTCTCGCCTGCCCTGCGACGCATCGGTGAGCAGTCAACTTATCGCCGCCAGCTCCCCGGTTGACCAGTTACCGCCCTGCCATGGGACCGGGCGACGGTGAGGAGTCAACCACCTCGCTGACCGGTTGATGCTTGACTGCTCACCGCCCGCGGAGCGGCAGGTTCAGTGGCGGTTGCGGCGGGCGAGGAGGAGCACCACGAGTCCGAGAACCAGTAGAGCGACCGCCACCAGCACGGCGATGAGGCCGACCTGAGTACCGGTGCCGGGCAGCCCAGCACCATCCACCGACATGGACGGACCGATATCGGCGGAGGCCGGAAGGGCTCCGCCGATCACCGCGAATGCGGCCATGAGGACGGCCATCAACCATCGCAGCGAACTGCGAGCCGAGAGCCGGCGAGGCACCGACGGATGGACGATCTGACCCACGGCGACCCCTGGGGAGCTAGAGCGGGACCGGTACATCGCCCCAGGCTACCTCGAACCTGCCGGGGTGGTTGCTTCATCCGCAGCACGGGAGACGACGAAGGGCCGCGCGCCCCCGGCACGGCCCTTCAGTCAGGGAGCGATCAGCTCAGGCTGAGCGGATCCTCATCGTCACCTCGGCGTCCGAGGAGGAGGTAGCCGATCCCCAGCAGCACGAGTCCGCCGAAGAACACGGGCGCGAGCAGCTCAGCGCCCGTCCTCGGCAGCAGGCCGCCGGGACCGGCTCCATCGTCGCCGCCGGGTTCGCCATCGCCGCCGTCGCAGTCCGTCGTGCACGCCGGGACCTGAGTGGCCGCGGTGTCGACGAGGCTGTTGCCGAGCAGCAGATCGGCGAGCTGCCCCTCCTCGCCCATCACGGCGAGCAGCTTCACCCGCAGCGCCGAGATCGACGCGGCGTGGTCGCTGAGCTGAACATCCCCGTTGTAGCGGGCAGCGTACTCGTTCGGGACGTTGACGAGGATCTGGGCGATACTCGCGAGCGCCTCGGTGAGCTGGTCGAGCGCACCCGCGAGCGGGGCGGCGAGCTGCTCGAGCGCGTTCTCGAGGTTCTCGCTGAGCAGGCCGAGCGCCTCGGCCAGCGGGCCGGTGAGCTGATCCAACGGGAGCTCAACGGGCGCGCCGCCGGGGGGTGTGACCGTGACCGTGAGCTGGCCGATGAGGTTCTCGACCGTGGTGACCAGCTGCCCCACCAGCTCGGGGAGCTTCTCCGCGAGCGCAGGGAGGATCGTGTTCAGCAGGTCGGTGTTCTCGGGCAGGTTGTTCAGGTCCATCCCGAGGCTCTTCAGCAGCGTCTCCAGATCCACGACGATCGAACCGGTAGACAGGTCGAAGGAGATGCCGCTGTCGGTCGTGGCCTCGATGCCCTCGCTGATGGCGTTCAGACCGGAGACCTCGATCTTGCCGAGATCGGGCAGCTCGGCACAGGCCGCGTCCGGAAGCTGGAGGATGCCCAGCAGGGTGCTGCACAGCGCGGTGCCGCTGATCTCCAGCGTCTCGGGGATCTGCGCCTCACCCGCGCCGAGCCCGTTCGAGAGTGCCGCGAGTGCGGGCACCTCGAGCACGAGCCGGGAACCGGCGAGCGAGTAGCCGCGCGACAGCTCGCTGCCGGCATTCTCGTAGCGGGCCTGCGAGGTGACCGCGCCGAGATCGAGGCGCAGGTCGGCGATGTATTCGGTGAGTGGCTCGAGCGCACCACCCGATAAGGCCAGCGTGGCATTGCTGGTGGCGGGCTGCGACCCTCCGCCGGCGTGGATGATGCCGTCCTTCGTGACGGCGCCGCTGGCCGCATAGGCCAGGCCTGCGGCGCCCGTCTGCGCATATGAGCCCACTGCGCCGATCTCGCTGCCGAGCAGCGTGTCGCCCACCGGGATCGTCAGACGGTCGACGGCTTGCAGCGGGCTCTCGGTGAACTGCTCGCCTCCCTCGGGGAACTGCGAGGAGGCTCCCTCCTCCTCGACCCCGTCGCCGACGATGTTCACCAGCTCGCCGAGAGCGTTCTTGCCGGCCAGGAACTGCGACTCTGCGTACGACGAGTAGGCGACGGCATCGTCTGCCGTAGCGGGGAGCGGCGCGAGGACGAGCGCCGCACCGAGGCTCGCGGCCACCAGGCCGGATCCGAGATACCTCATATGTGTGCCTTTGTACGAGAACGGAACTAGTGACCGTCTCAACGACGCGCTCGGTCGGAGGTTACGCGCCTCACATCGGGATCTCGGAGGGTCTAACCGTTCGTCTGGAGCACCGCCACGACCTTCTTGGCCGTCGCCTTGGCCGACCCGGGATTCTGACCGGTCACCAGGCTGCCGTCGGCGACCGTGTACGGAGCGAAGGGCAGCAGGGCCTTCTCATAGCGGGCACCGCGCTTCTTGGCCTCGTCCTCCGCGTTATAGGGCACGAGCTTGTCGACACGCGCGAGGATCTCCTCGCGCCAGGCGAAACCGGTCATCGCACGCCCGGCGATCAGATAGGAGCCGTCGGACAGCCGCGTGTTGAGCAGACCGCAGTAGCCGTGGCAGACCGAGGAGACGACCGCTCCGCGCTCGAAGAGCTCGCGCGTGATCCGCTGGAGGCCCTCGCTGTCCGGGAAGTCGTACATCACGGCGTGACCGCCGGTGAAGTAGATGGCATCGTAGCCGGCGGAGTCGACCTCCTCGGGACTCCGCGTGTTCTCCAGCAGTGCCATCTTGGCCGGATCGGCGCGCCAGGCCTTCGCCGTCTTGTCGTCATTGGGGAACTTCAGCGATCGCGGCTCCAGTGGAGAGGCGCCCCCGGCCGGGCTGACGATGGACTGCTCGTAGCCGTGCTCCTCGAACACCTCCCAGGCATGGGTCAGTTCCGACAGCCACAGTCCGGTGGGATGGGACGGATCGTCGTAGTGGCCGACATTGGTCACCACGTGCAGGATGCGCTTGGTCAAGGTCGAACCTCTCTCGGGATGTCGCCGTCGGCGGCTCGGTCCCAGTGTCGCTCACCGGAGCGGCGAGCGCCGTGTTCCCGCGAAACGGGACGGACGTGACGTGGAACGGTGTGAAGCATGCTGCTGGAGCGAGGCCTGGCGATGCCGGACTGCCAAGGGCAGATTCCGCCAGGTGTTGTGATAACTGCCTCTTGGCGAGGCGAGCCCCCGCCAACCCAGCCCACCACACACCAGCAAACGACAAGAAGCCGTGCGATAGCACGGCTTCTTGCGTCTCGGCGGAGGTAAACCCCCTCATCACTCACCCAACGAGAAAACCAGCGCGACCGTCGAATTCACGACGGTCGCGCTGGCTTCTCATTTCCCAGCGGAGGATAGGGGATTCGAACCCCTGAGAGCTTTCACTCAACCCGCTTTCCAAGCGAGCGCACTAGGCCACTATGCGAATCCTCCGCCGCCGATCGTACCGGGGTCGGTGACACGCGCTCGAATCGGCCCCACGGACGCGGCTGGAACCCGACACGTATGATGGGCGTCAGCCCCTCGCGTGGCGGCACATCACCCAACTCCCCCAGGGCAGGAATGCAGCAAGGGTCAGTGGTCCCTGCCGGGTGCGCGAGGGGTCCTTCACGTCTGCGGCCGCCACACCATCCCGACACTGGCGGGCGCCGAGGGCACGAATCCGAGGGACTCGTACAGTCGCCGTCCCGGCGCATCGGCCAGCAACGTCACATAGGCCTCGCGCGGCGCCCGCGCGAGGATGTCGTCGAGCAGCCACCCCACCACGCGACGGCCCAGACCACGGCGCTGGAATCGCGGATCGGTGGCGATATCGGCGAGGTGGAAGTACCAGCCGCCGTCCCCGATCGTCCGGCCCATGGCGACGACCTCGCCCGATCCCGCCTCGCGGACGTGACAGAAGGACCAGCTGCCGGTCAGCACCGCACTCCCCTGATCGGGGCGCTTCGGGGACAACCCTGACACCGCCCGCAACCGCAGGTACTCCTCCAGTGCGGGAGGTCCGGTCACCAGCTCCAGTCGCTCGTCCATGCGGACATCCTCCCAGCGCGCGGCACGCGAGCGACCGGGACCGGTCGCCTAGACTGACGGCGTGATCTTCCGACGCGTGGGGGACGGTCGGCCGTACCCCGAACACCATCTGACCCAGAGCGACTGGGCTCAGATATCGCCGACCCAGGTCCGTCTCGACGATCTCACCACCACCAAGAAGGAGCTCGACCTCGCCACCCTGCTGGACGAGGACTCCACCTATTTCGGCGACCTGTTCGCCCATGTCGTGAGTTGGCGCGGCGAGATGTTCCTCGAGGACGGCCTGCACCGCGCCCTGCGCGCCGCCCTTCAACAGCGCACCATGCTGCATGCTCGCGTCTACTCCCCCGGAGGCAAGAAGTCGTGAACCGGCTCCAGCAGTCCCTCGTCCTCGTAGGCACCGCCGTCGTCTTCGTCGGCGGTGCGGTCCTCGGCACCCGGCTCCTGCTCGCACCGACCGGGGCGGACTCCGATGACATCGCCACCTGTGAGACCCAGACGATCGCGGCGGGCGATCTCGTCCAGAGCAGCATGGTCACCGTCGACATCTTCAATGCCGGCGACACAGCGGGTCTCGCCAACCGGGTCCGTATCAATCTCGAGGACCGCGGCTTCCTCGGTGGGCGGATCGGCAACAGCGGCAGCGACGTCTCCCCCGCCAATGTCGCCATCCTCACCGAGAATCAGGACGATCCGACCGTCCAGCTGGTGGCACGCCAGTTCAACGGCGATGTCGAGTTCGCCGAACCCGATATCGACATCGAGGACGCCGTGACGGTCATCCTCGGGTCGGGCTACCAGGACCTCCGCGCGGATGCTCCCACGGAGATCGAGGCCGGTCAGGAGACCAGTGTGTGCGTGCCGACCATCGATCTCGAGAATCCCGAGGGCTGACCCCTCAGCGCACGAGCGCCGCGAGGCGACGGACAGCGAACTCGTAGCCCTGGATCCCCGCCCCCGCGATGACGCACGTCGCGATATCGGAGACGAAGGAGCGGTGCCGGAACTTTTCGCGGGCATGCACATTCGATACGTGCACCTCCACGACCGGCAGTCCGACACCGGTGAGCGCGTCGCGCAGGACGACCGAGGTGTGCGTGAGCCCGCCGGGGTTGATGACGATGCCCGCGCAGTCGACGCGCGCCTCGTGGATGGCGTCGATCAGCACGCCCTCGTGGTTGCTCTGGACCGCCCGGATCTCGACGTGCTCCTCTGCGGCGACCCGCTCGGCGAGCGCTACGGCATCATCGAGGGTCTCATGGCCGTAGATCTGCGGCTCGCGCGTCCCGAGCAGATTCAGATTGGGTCCGTTGACCAGCAGAAGTCGCTTCACGATGTCGGTTCTCCGTTCTGCCGCTGGGCGAGTCGCATAGGCGGGCTGGGAACACCGTAGCCGTCGCAGCCGCCGCCACGCACCGGCTGGGCACCCGAGGCGTGGGCGACGCCGGACGGAAGTCGATGCGTTTCGGTCGCCAGGGCAGCCGTGATGCATCGTCTTCGGGTGCGAGGCGGACGGAAGTCGATGCGTTTCGGTCGCTATGGCAGCCGCAATGCATCGTCATCGGTCCCGCCGGATGCGTCAGAGCGGGGCGCCGGCGGCACGGAAGACGGCCCGGAGCTGACGTTCGACCTCATCGGGTTGGTGACGGATGGCGTAGGACGAGAAGATCAGGAGCCGATCACCGGCGATGACGAGCTCATTGGACCGGCGCAGGTCCGCATCCCATCGGTCGATCTGCTGGTGTTGCGCGCCATGCACCTCGGCGGTGATCCTCCACCGCGCCCAATGGGCGTCAAGGTAATAGCGACCATCCGGCCCCTTACGGATCGCCTGACGCTCGGGGCGAGGGAAACCGGCCCGAGCACAGAGCTCGCCGAAGTCGACCTCGGGGAGCGAAGCGGCGCCGCCCGCGGCGTCGTGGATCGACTCGAGGATCAACCCGTGTCGACGGCACGGGCCACGGCGGGTCAGCGCGTCGTAGAGGCCGGCGGCGTTGATCAGCCCCTGCTGCACCGCCGCGATCACGTAGAGCCGGGCTGACCGATCGCTGACCGCCCATGCCGCCGCGTCGCACGCACTGCGCGCGACGCGGGTGCGACGGGGCGCGTGGAACGGATGGACGTCGAGGTCGGTCAACTCGGCGCTTCAATGGTACTCGACACCGTCGCGGTCCGGCCGGCGCGCGCCCTCGGGCAGCACCACCTGAATGGTCCGGGGTTCGGCGAGCGTCAAGCCGTCGCGGGCCAGCGCCGACGCTCCGGCGAGGGCCGCACGGGTGGGAGCCGCCGCAAGGGCGATCTCCTCCTGCTCGCTCGCGGAGAGCGCACCGTTGTGGGTAACGACGACGCCCCGCGCGGGACGCTGCCAGCGGCCGGCGGCGAGGGCGTGACGGACCTGTCCGCGCGTGTGGGTGGCGAGCAGATCGGCGATACGAGAGACGGCCATGCGACAACGCTGTCTACCCACCGACCCGCACACCACCTCCGTCATCGCTTCTGTGGACGACGTCAGCTCCCCCGCCCGCCTGTGGACAAATCGATGACGATGCGTTTGAGTCGCCAGGGCAACCACAACGCATCGACATCGGTCCCCGCCGGAGGCGGGCTCGGGTGGTCAGCGGCGGAGGCGGCGCCAGAGGACGACGAGAGCCAGCACGCCGGCCCCGAGGGCGAGGTACTTGCCGTAGGCCTTGACCAGGGCCGGCAGCAGCGTGGTGCCGAGGTCGAGGGGCTCGTCCTCCGCCTCGGACGCGGCCGACCTGCTCGCGGCGGCCGGCTGAGGGATCTCCTCCGTATTCTCCGTGCTCTCCGCCGCGGCGGGACCGAGCTTCGTTTTCAGGCAGTCGACGAACTGATCGAGCAGCTTGTCACTGACGTCCTGGATCATTCCCCGTCCGAACTGCGCCGGCTTTCCGGTGATCGAGAGCTCTGTCTCCACCCGCACCCGGGTGCCGTCGGGATCCTCACTGAGCGTGGCCACGACATCGGCGCCGGCCGTGCCGTTGCCGCGTTTGTCCTTGCCCTTCGCCTCGATCGACATGCGGTGGGCGGTCTCGTCCTTCTCCACGAAGGTCCCCGAGCCGTTGTACACGAGTGCGATCGGGCCGAGCTTGACCTTGACCGAACCCTCGAAACCGTCCTCATCGGCCGACGCGACGGTCGCCCCCGGGAAGCACTGCGCCACGGACTCGATGTCATTGAGTGCCGTCCAGGTCTCGTCGACCGTGGCCGGAACCGTGAACTCATGGGTCAGCTGCATCGCCATCTCAGACCTCCGCCGCCGCGAGCACCGCACGACGCGTGAGCACCGAGGCCAGATGCCGGCGGTAGTCGGCATCCCCGTTCAGGTCCGTCGGTGGGTTCGTGCCATCAGCCGCGGCGGCCGCCGCCTGCCGTATGACCTCCTCGCTGGCCGGCATCCCGACGAGGGCCTCCTCGACCGCCCTCGCCCGCACGGGGGTGACATCCATATTCGTCAGCCCGACCCGAGCCTCGGCGATGGCGCCCCCAGCGGTGCGCACGGCGGCCGCCACCGCGACGATCGGCCACTGATGCGCCACCCGCACGAACTTCTCATAGTGGCCACCCCAGCCCGTATGCTTCGGGATCCGCACCTCGACCAGGAGCTCGTCATCGGCCATCGACGTGGTGAAGAAGTCGTCGAAGAAGTCGTCCGCGGCGATCGTGCGGCGGCCGCCCGGACCCGCAACGAGGAACTCCGCGCCGAGCGCGAGCACGGGCGCACCCAGATCGCCGGCCGGATCGGCATGGGAGAGCGCCCCACCGAAGGTGCCACGATGTCGCACCTGCGCGTCGGCGAGGTGCTCGATGGCCTTGGCGATCAACGCCACGTGCTCCCTGACCAACGGATCGCTGCTGACAGTGTGGTGGGTCGTCGTCGCGCCGATCACGAGCGCGTCACCGTCATCGCGGATACCGCGCAGCGCCTCGATACGGCCCACGTCGATGAGCACCTCGGGGGCGTTGAGTCGCATCCGCAGCACCGGTAGCAGGCTCTGCCCACCGGCGATGATCTTGGCATCATCGCCGTGCTCGGCGAGGGCGGCGACCGCCTCGTCGAGCGTGGTCGGGGCCAGATAGTCGAAGTCGGCGGGGATCATCGTGACGCTCCTTCCGTCGCGGCGGCCGCTTGGATCGCCTGCCACACCCTCTGCGGTGTACAGGGCATCCGCACATCGTCGACGCCCAGGTGCCGCACCGCATCGACGACCGCGTTGACCACGGCGGGAGTCGAGGCGATCGTGCCGGCTTCGCCGACCCCCTTGGTGCCGAGCGAATTGGTCAGCGAGGGTGTCACGGTGTGACCGAGATCGAAGTCGATGGTGTCGGCCGCGGTCGGCAGCAGATAGTCCACGAAGGAACCGCTGACGAGGGTGCCGGCATCGTCATAGACGGCCTCCTCCCAGAGTGCCTGCGCGATGCCCTGGACCAGGCCGCCGTGCACCTGACCGGCCACGATCAGCGGGTTGATCACCGTGCCGACATCGTCGACGCAGGTGTACTTGCGCATCCTGACGGCACCGGTCTCGGTGTCGACCTCCATCGCACACAGATGGGTACCGTGCGGGTAGCTGAAGTTGACCGGGTCGTAGGTGGCATCGGAGTCCAGCGACGGCTCCATATCGTCCGGGAGATCGTGCGCGGCGAACACGGCGGCGGCGATCTCCCCGATCGCCATGCCCTGGCCCGTGCCGCGCACGTTGAAGCGGCCGGCGGAGAACTCGATGTCGTCGACCGAGGCCTCGAGCAGATGCGCGGCGACCAGCTTGGCCTTCGCGATCACCTTGTCGGAGGCCCTGACCAGCGCCTCGCCGCCGACCACGAGCGACCGGGACCCGTAGGTGTCCAGTCCCTTGGCGGCGATTTGCGTGTCGCCGTGCAGGACCTCCACGGCCTCGAACGGGACCCCGAGCCGGTCCGCGACGATCTGGCTGAAGGCCGTCTCGTGTCCCTGGCCGTGGGCCGAGGCGCCGGTGATCACCTCGACCGTCCCGGTGGCGAGCATGCGCACGGAGGCGTGCTCCCAGCCGCCGGCGCCGTAGTCGAGAGATCCCAGAACCCGCGACGGCGCGAGGCCGCACATCTCGGTGAAGGTGGAGACGCCGATGCCGAGCTGGACAGGATCGCCGCTCTCGCGGCGGCGCCGCTGCTCGGCGCGCAGCTCGGCGTAGCCGAACTTCTCCTTGGCGAGGGCGGTGGCGGCCTCGTAGTTGCCGGAGTCGTACTCCAGGCCGGCGACCGTGGTGAAGGGGAACTCCTCGTGCCCGATCCAGTTCTTCTCGCGCACCTCCAGCGGGTCGACGCCCAGTTCGGCGGCCAGCTCGTCCATCATCCGTTCGATGCCGAAGGTGGCCTCGGGTCGACCAGCACCGCGATAGGCGTCCGTCCATGTCTTGTTGGTGAGCACGGTCTGACACGCGAAGTGATAGGCGGGGAACTTGTAGATCGCGTTGAACATGAACGCCCCGAGTACCGGCACGCCACCGCCGACGACGGCGACATAGGCTCCGAGGTCGGCCAGCAGCTCGACCTTCAAGCCGGTGACGGTGCCGTCCTTCTCGGCGCTGAGGGTGAGCTTCTGCCACTGGTCGCGGCCGTGGTGACCCGCCACCAGCGATTCGGACCGGGTCTCGGTGTACTTGACCGGCTTACCGAGCCGCCGGGCCAGCGCCCAGACGACCCACTCCTCCGGCGTGGTCTGCAGCTTGCCGCCGAAACCACCGCCGACATCCGGCGCGATCACCCGGATCTTGGACTCCGGCACGCCCGTGGTGGCGGCGAGCGCGAAGCGCACGATGTGCGGGATCTGCGTGGCGGACCACATCGTGAGTTGCTCGCCGGTCGGATCGACCACGACCGAGCGCGGCTCCATGAAGGCCGGGATCAACCGCTGCTGGCGGAACTCCCTTTCGATGACGACGCCATCAGCGCGGGCCTTGGCGATGGCCTCCTCGACATCTCCGCCGGTGCCGGCATCGGCGGAGTCGAACACCCAGAGGGCCGATTTGTTGGTACCGAGGTCGGGGTGGGCGATGGGACCGCCGGTCTCGTCAGCGGTCGCGGCCTCCTTGAGGTCGAGCGCGGCCGGCAGTTCCTCGTAGTCGACGTCGACGAGCTCGGCGGCGTCCCGCGCCGCCGTCGCCGTCCTGGCGACCACGACCGCGACGATCTCTCCGGCGAAGGCGACGCGGTCGGCCGGCATCGGCGAATGCGCCGGGGTGACCTGGTCGGGCGTGATGGGCCAGGCGTTGATGCAGGCGCCCAGCTCCTCGCCGAAGTCCGCCCCGGTGAACACGGCGGTCACATTGGGTGAGGACGCCGCCTCACTGGTGTCGATGCCGACGATCCTGGCGTGCGCGAAGGGACTGCGCACCATCGCCACGTGCAACATGCCCGGCAAGGTGATGTTGTCGGTCCAGCGGGTGCGCCCGGTGATCAGGCGCTGGTCCTCCTTCCGGCGACGATCGCGACCGATCTCGGCGACGGGGGCCTCCTCGACGGCGGTCATGACCGCACCTCCTTTGCCGCGGTGCGTACGGCTTCGACGATGTTCTGATAACCGGTGCAGCGGCAGAGATTGCCCTCGAGGCCGATCCGGATCTGCTCCTCGCTGGGATCGGGGTTCTCGGCGAGGAGGTCGACCGACTGCATGATCATGCCCGGTGTGCAGTAACCGCATTGCAGGGCGTGGCATTCGTGGAACGCCCTCTGCACGGGATGGAGCTCGCCGTCGCTGGCGAGCCCCTCGATGGTGGTGGCCTCGGCTCCGTCGGCCTGCACGGCGAGGACGTTGCAGGACTTCACGCTCTGCCCGTCGAGGTGGACGGTGCAGGCGCCGCAGTTGCTGGTGTCGCAGCCCACCACGGTGCCCGTCTTGCCGAGGGTCTCGCGCAGGTAGTGCACCAGCAGGGTGCGGGGTGCGACATCGTCGCTGACCGTGGCTCCGTCGACGGTCATCGTGATCCTGGTCATGGGGCGCCTCCTGAGCGTCGTCAGTGTGATGTGCCTCACAGTAGAACGCGGCAGGTTGGCGAACGGTTGGCAAGGGAGCCCTTAGTCACCGCGAAGAGGTGACCCCCGCCTCCACCCCCCTGACCACGAGTGGTGCAGATTCGCCCCCGAAACGCCGATGTCAGGGCGAATTCGCACCACTCGTGGTCGGATATGCACCACTCGCCGTCACCGGGTCCACGGGGTCGCTCACCGCGGATGACGTGACCGAGCGACGGCGAGGCGAGCCTTCAACAGGGCACGGCTGGGATGGGGTGCCGAGCCCATGGCCCGTAGGCCCGCCTCGATGACCTCGCCGTCGTGGGGGACGAGCTCGCTGTATCGCACGACGGCCACCGGGTTCGGATCGGCGAGCAGCGCCTCACGTATCGCGACCGCGACGACCTCGCCCAGCTCCATCAACACCGGGGAGTCGGTCCCGGGCATCAGGTCACCACCGTAGGCGTGGACCGCCTCGCTGACCCGTCCGGCCCGGAGCAGGTCGAGCACGGTCTCGACATCGGTCTGCACGGGCATCATCAGCCGGTACGGCCGCGACGCCAACTGCCCGGCGAGAGCGCTGCGCAGGTGTGAGACCTCGACCTTCAAGGTGGAGAGCGTGACCGCGGCATCGCCGTAGAGCAGCGCGTGCAGCTGGTCGAGACTGAGGCCGTCGGGGTGCAGCGCGAGCAGGGCGAGGATCTCGGTCTGCCGCCGGCTGAGCAGCAGTCGCGTCCCGTCCAGCCGCACCGCGACGGCGCCGAGCAGGGTGAGATCCAGCCCCGGCTCTCCGAGCTCCGGCTCGTCCGCGGCGGCAGGAGCACCGCGCACCGGCAGAGCGGACTCGACGAGCCGGGCGAGCACCCGCGCCGTGGCCAGCCCGATCGGATGGGTGCGGTCCCAGGTCGTCGAGAGATCGATGACCCCGAGCTGCTCCCCCGTGACGGGGTCGTGCACCGGGGCCGCCCAGCACACCCAGTTGTGCACCATCGGCGCATAGTGCTCAGCGCTGAACACCATGCTCGGGGCGCCGAGCCGATTGGCCAGGTCGAGCGCATTGGTGCCGACGGAGCTGTCGTCCCAGCGACCCGCCGGAACGAAGTTGACGCTCTCGGCCTTGCGACGCATGACGCGACCCCCGTAGGTCCACAGGATCCGGCTCTCGGGATCGGTGATCGCGACGACGAGGTCGCCGTCCTCCGCGGTGCGGCGGAGCTCGGCCTCGATCCGTTCCACCGCGGCCTGCAGAGGCGACTCGCGCCAGTAGGCCAGCGCTTCGCCCTCGTCGGACAACGGCGCTTCCCCGATCCGGTCGACGGCGGCCCGCTCGGAGCGCCGCCAGCTGCTCAGGATCTCGGGCCGCACCAGGTCTTCGGCCGCGTCGCCCTGCTCGACGAAGGACGTCCAGGCGCGCATCGCCCGCACGCGCATCGCCTGAAGCTCCGCCTGCTCCATGGATCAACTCTAGCCAGATGTGGCCAGTTGTGGCCGGTTTCGATCCCCTGGGATGGGCCACAACTGGCGAGATCTGGGACGGAGTCGCGCGAGGCTAGCCCAGCAGGATGCCGGGGTTGAGGATGCCGGCCGGGTCGAGCTCGCGCTTGGCCCCGGCGAGCGCCGCGGCGAAGAGGTCGGGACGCTGGCGGTCGTACCAAGGCCGGTGGTCACGGCCGACCGCGTGATGGTGCGTGATCGTGCCGCCCGCCGTGTTGATCGCCTCGCTCACCGCGGCCTTGATCTCGTCCCACTGCTCGACCGTGCTACCCCACGTGCCCGCGGCGTAGATCCCGAAGTAGGGGGCGGGTCCGTCGGGGTAGACGTGCGTGAACCGGCAGGTGACCACGCCGGGCAGTCCGAGCGAGCGCATCGCCGCCTCCGCGGCGGTCGTGACCGCGGCGCGTAACTCGTCGTAGCGATCCCAGGTGCACGCGGTCTCGAAGGTCTCGACGATCATGGACCGCGCCGCGAGCGCGTCGCGCTGGTAGGGCATGCGCAGGAAGGCCGATCGCCAGGCATCCGATGCTCCGCTGCGGGCGACTGCGTCGGCGCTGCCGGTGTAGCGCGGTGGCTCGGCGAGGACGCCGCCCTGGTCCCGGCAGATCTCGACCGCACGCTCCATCCACGGCTCCAGCGGATGGTCGGCGGATTCGAAGCCCAGCACGAGGATCGCCGAGGACGCACCCGCGTTGATGGTCGCCTCGGTTGCGTCGAGGAAGCGACAGTTCGCCGGTTGCAGTCCAGACTGGGTGATCGCGCGCACCGCCCGCACACCGGCGGCCTCGTCGGCGAAGGAGACGGTGGCAGCGGCACGCCAGCGCGGGCGTTCCCGTATCCGCATCCAGGCCCGCGTCACGATGCCGAGCGCGCCCTCGGACCCGAGGATCAGCCGATCCGGTGAGGGCCCCGCTCCCGACCCCGGCAGCCGTCTCGACTCCATCGTGCCGCTGGGCGTGACGGTCCGGATCGACTCGACGAGGTCGTCGATGTGCGTGGACCCGGTGGCGAAGTGGCCGCCCGCACGAGTCGCGATCCACCCGCCGAGGGTCGAGAACTCGAAAGACTGCGGATAGAAGCGCAGGGTGTGGCCGTGGGGGCGCAGCTGCGCCTCCAGCGCCGGACCGAGCACCCCGGCCTCGATCAGCGCCGACTGGCTGGTGTCGTCGACCTCGAGCACCCGCGACATCGTCCGCAGGTCGAGGCTCACCGCTCCCGCATCGTGGTCGAAGCGCGGTTCCACGCCTCCGACCACCGAGGTCCCTCCGCCGAAGGGCACCACGGCGATGCCCGCCTCGGAACACCAGTCCAGCAGCGCGACCACATCCTCCTCGCTCCGCGGCCGGGCGACGAGATCCGGCACGTGCTCGACCTGCCCGAGCAGGGCCCGCACCACATCACGGAAGGCCTGGCCGTGCGCGTGCGCCAGCCGGTCGACATGATCATCGGAACAGAGGTGTGCGAGGCTCGCCGGAGCCTCGACCCGCGAGGCCGGCACGGCGATGCTGCGCGGCTCCGGAGGCTCATGTGCAGTCAGATCGGCTCCGGGAAGGAGCTGAGCGACGGTCGCCGCCAGGTCGTCGGCATCGGACCGACTCAAGGCGTCCTCGGTCGTCCCCCATCCCCACCACGAGCGGCCCATCGCCCACCTCCTGATCTGACACATGAGTAAGTTACGTAGGCGTCAGTCCACCGTAGACTGGCGTCATGCGCAAGCCCCCTCCTCCACGTGTGGGCACGAAGGGCGTCCCTAGGGCCGACCGGGAGGCCGAGATCCTCGATGCGGCCTGTCGCGAGTTCGGCGAGCAGGGCTACCGGCACGCATCCGTCGCCCGAATCGCCGCCGCCTGTGAGATCTCGCGGGCCCTGGTCTACGAATACTTCGGATCGCGCGACGGGCTGCACGCGGCCTGCGCCCGCTTCATCGGCGATCCGCTGGTGGCCGCCGTCACCGCCGCGCAGACCAGCGCGGACCCTGATGAGCGCGCCCGGGCGACGATCACCGCGATCCTGACTCGCCTGGAGGAGCGCCGCTTCGACTGGCAGGTGATCTACGACCCGACCGTCCCGCCGGATGCCGCCGGCCACGATCTCCTCCAGGACTATCGCGCGGCACTGAACCGCCTGGGAGCCGAGGGGGTGCGCGCCGTGAGCGACACCACCGACGATCTGGACCTCAGTCTGCTGACCCAGCTCTGGTATGGAACCGTCACGTCGACCATCGCGTGGTGGCAACGCCATCCCGAGGAGACCGCCGCCTCGCTCGCCGAGCGGTGGCAACGGCTCCTCGCGATGCGGTGACGGGGAGAGGCCCCATCGTCACCGCTCCCGGACCGCACGGGTCGTCGCAGCTAAGGTGGCAGCGTGAGTGCTGACGAGGGTCGCGGACGCATCGCGCGTTGGATGCTCCCCGGGGGTACGGAGCCCGATCCCCGGTTCACGCTCGCCAACGAACGCACCTTCCTGGCCTGGATCCGCACGGCGCTCGCCTTCATCGCGGCGGGCGTCGCCCTCGAGGCCTTCGGCGGCGACCTCTTCCACGACGACCTCCGGCTGGCGGCCTCTCTCACCGCCGTGGTCATCGGCCTCGTCATAGCGGTGACATCGCTCTTCCGCTGGCGCCGGGTCGAATCGAGCCTGCGGCACCAGACACCCCTGCCGTGGCCGGCTCTGTTGCCGCTCTTGGCACTCGGCACCGCCCTCGCGGCCGGTGTGGTGCTCGGCCTGGTCCTCGCCTGACGGTGATGGTGAGATGACCGCGGAGACACAGCCAGAGCGCACCACGCTCGCCTGGTCGCGCACCACGCTGGCGCTGCTCATGGTGAGCGCCCTCTTCCTGCGATGGCTGCCGACCGCCGGCTGGATCGCCATCCTCCCGGTGGTGGTGAGCGCCCTTTTCGCGCTCGCGATCGTGACAGCGCGGCGGCGCGAGCCGATGCCGCTGATCGAGACGGCGGCCGACCTCGCCATCGCCCGCATCACGCTGACCACCTTCGCGACCGCGCTGCTCGCGGTGACCGCCCTCGTCACCGTGTCGTTCGCCTGACCGCTGGCCCTCCCCGACTGGACCGCAATGTGACATCATCGATGTCATGGTCAACCCACCCGCCTTGAGCGACGTCACCCACCGCGACGTGCTGGTCGGCGAGGTCCGGCTGCATATCGCCGAGGCCGGCACCGAGCATGCGGGGCCCACCCTGGTGCTCGTACACGGCTGGCCGCAACACTGGTGGATCTGGCGTGAGGTCCTCCCTCGATTGGCGCAGCGGCATCACGTGGTAGCCGTGGACCTGCGCGGACACGGCTGGAGCGAAGCGGTGTCGCCCGAGGCCGGAGCCTACGACAAGCGCGTCATCGCCCGCGAGCTGCTCGAGCTGTGCGACGTGCTCGAATTGGACCGGCCCGTGCTCGTCGGGCACGACTGGGGCGGGTGGGTGTCGTTGCTCGCCGCCTCCATCGCACCCGGACGAGTGCGCGGTGTGGTCGCGACCGCGATCATCGCCCCTTGGGCGCCGATCCCGTGGCGCGACCTATGGCGCTTCGGTTATCAACTCATCGCCGGCGGACCGCTCGGCTACGCCGCCCACCGACGGTTCAAACAGCGCTTCCTGCGTCTGGTCTTCAAGCTCGGCGCAGGCGGTGGCCGCCGGCTGACCACCGATGAGAAGAAGGTCTATCTGACCCGCTACCGCGACCCGGCCCGCGTACGGGCCGGCGTCGCCATGTATCGACAGTTCCTCCTCCATGAGATGCCCGATCTCCGGCGCGGCCTCTACACGAGCCGGCCGCCCGCCGATCTCCCGGTGCTGCTGCTGCCGGGGCGCGACGATGCCGTGCTGACGCCGCGCCTCGTGCGCCGTGCCGAGGGACCCTCCGTCGAGGTGAGGACGATCGAGAACGCGGGGCACTGGGTGCCCGAACAGCGGCCGGACGCGCTGGCCGAGCAGATCGAGGGTTTCGTCGCGGCCCTGGCAGACTGAGCGGGTGCTGTCGCCCGGCGTCTGGATCCCCCTCGCAGTCGCCATCGGGCTGTTCACGGTCAGTGTCGTGCGGGAACCGCGGCGTCTGCGCCCCGCCCTGTACCTGCTGATCGCCGTCCAGCTGGGCGTCCTCTCCCTCCTGGGAGATGTCCTCGACCTCGCGTCGCGCTGGGGTGATGACCTCACCGCCGCATGGATCCTGCTCGGGCTGCTGCTCGTCGGCGTCCTGACGGTGAGCATCCTCGGGGTGTTCCTGGTGGTGAACGGGGTGACGATGCTTCGCCGGGAGGGGCGCGGCCCAGCCACGTTCGTCTCCCTCGCACTGGGTCTGGTGGTCGTGGGCTATGTCGCCCTCGCGGCGACCGCCGTGTCGGGGACCGCGCCGCGGGCGATCGCGTGGACCTTCTTCCTCGGTCTCCCGTTGCTCTATCTCGGCTGGGTCTTCACGGCCTTCCTGCTGTACTCCTCGATCTATCTGTGGTGGAACCGTCGCTGGGGAAGGCCGGTTGACGCGGTGATCGCCCTGGGCGCGGGGTTACGCCGCGGCGAGGAGATCACCCCGCTGCTCGCATCCCGGCTCGACCGAGCCCGGGTCGTTGCCGAGCGCTCTCGCTCCGCGGGTCGAGATCCGGTCATCGTCGTCTCGGGGGGACAGGGCCCCGACGAGCGCATCAGTGAGGCCGAGGCGATGGCGCGCTATCTGTCGGACCAGGGGGTTCCGGAGACTCACCTGCTGCGCGAGGACCGATCGACAACGACCGAGGAGAATCTCGCCTTCTCCGCCCGTGTCCTCGCCGACCGGGCGCCCCGACGGGTCGCGGTAGTGACGAATAACTACCACGCCTTCCGTGCCGCCACGCTGATGCGCGGCGCGGGCCTGCCCGGCTACGCGGTCGGATCGCCCACCGCGCGGTACTTCTGGCCGAGTGCGACGGTCCGGGAGTATCTAGCTCTCTTGCGCGATCATCGCTGGATCAACGGCGTCATCCTCGCGGTGCTCTCGCTGCCGATGTTGTGGTCGATCGGCTACGCCCTGCTCGACGGCGTCCGCAGGTGAAGTCTCCCGCACCGCGCGCCCGCGGGCGGTGACTTACGCACCTCTCGAGCTCGTCGGCGGTGGGCTACGCACCTCTCGACCCGATTGAGAGGTGCGTAGGTCACCGCAGCCACGTGCGGGATCACGACCGACCGTGTGGGCCGGTGCGATGATGAGACGGTGAGCCTCGACTCCTTCATCGCCGGCCTGCCGAAGGCCGAGCTGCACGTCCATCACGTGGGCTCGGCGTCACCGCGCGCCGTCGCCGAGTTGGCCGCCCGCCATGCCGGCGACACTCCGGTGCCGACTGACCCGGGACAGCTCGCCGAGTACTTCACCTTCACCGATTTCGCGCATTTCATCGAGGTGTACCTCTCGGTCGTCGACCTGCTGCGCACCCCCGAGGACATCTGGACCCTGACCTACGAGGTCGCCCGCGATCTCGTCGGCCAGAACGTGCGCTACGCCGAGCTGACGATGACGCCGTACACCTCCATCGTGCGGGGCATCGCAGCCGAGGCCTATGTCGAGGCGATCGAGGACGCCCGACGTACTGCCGAGCGCGACCTCGGCCTGACGCTGCGCTGGTGCTTCGACATCCCCGGCGAGTCCGGCATCGAGGCCGCCGATGTCACCCTCGACACCGCGCTGCGGCTCCGGCCCGAGGGGCTCGTCTCGTTCGGCCTGGGAGGTCCGGAGATCGGCGTGCCGCGACCCCAGTTCGCCCCGCACTTCGAGCAGGCGGTGGCCGTCGGACTCCACTCCGTCCCGCATGCGGGTGAGTCCACCGGCCCGGAGACGATCTGGGACGCGGTCCGACACCTGCGCGCCGAGCGCATCGGCCACGGGATCACGGCGGCCGAGGACCCGGAGTTGCTGGCGCATCTCACCGAGAACCACATCGTGCTCGAGGTCTGCCCGACATCCAATGTGCGCACGCGCTCCACGCCCTCACTCGACGAGCATCCGCTCCCGGCGATCGTCGCCGCAGGCGTGCCGGTCACCATCAACTCCGACGACCCGCCGATGTTCGAGACGACGCTGAACCATGAGTACGCCATCGCCGCGGACCTGCTCGGATTGGACCGGCGCGGGATCGCCGACCTCGCGCGCGCCGCGGTCGAGGCGAGCTTCGCACCCGAGGAGGTCCGGTCGGGACTCCTGCACGAGATCGCGTCCTACGCGGGTTGATGACCCGCCTGCAGTGGTACACGCTGACGATCGCCGCGTTCGCGCTGGTGGCCTGCGGCGGGGAGGAACAGGGCGTCGGCGCTCTGCGGGGCGGCGTGGTCGACTACCAGCTCGGCGGCGCCTACGAGCCGGACGACGAGGTCACGATCGTGGTCCGCGATCGCACCGACGAGCCCGACCCGTCGCGCTACTCGATCTGCTATGTCAATGCCTTCCAGACCCAACCGGACGAGCGCGACACGATCGCACGGGAGCATCCCCAGCTGCTGCTGACCGGGCCCGATGGACCGGTGACCGACCCGGACTGGCCCGATGAGCAGCTCTTCGACCTGTCCACGTCCGAGCTGCGGAATGAGGTGCTCGGGATCGTCGAGCCGTGGATCGCCGGATGCGCCGAGGACGGCTTCGCGGCGGTCGAGGCCGACAACCTGGATGCCTGGACCCGCTCGCAGGGTCTCTACACGCGTGAGGATGCCGAGGCCTTCTCCGAACGGCTCACGGAGCTGGCCCATGAGCACGGGCTCGCGATCGGCCAGAAGAATGCCGCGGAGGTCGACGGGCCCTCGCTCGGCTTCGACTTCGCCGTCACCGAGGAGTGCGCCGTCTTCGACGAATGCCGCACCTTCTCCGATCTCTACGGCGAGCGGGTCATCGAGATCGAGTACACCGATAACGGCCGCGAGGCCTTCGTCGAGGCCTGCCGCGACCGCTATGACGAACACCCGATCACTCTGTGCGACCGCGACCTGGTGCGGGCCGGCGAGAAGGGCCACGTCTTCGAGACCTGCTGAGTGAGCGTCAGCCGTCGATGCTACTGCCGATAACGCGCATCGTCGCGAGGACATCACCGGATACAGACGCGCCATGAGGGCGCTGAGCTCATCGGCCCGCCCACGCGTGAGCGCGGCAGGATCGGCGAGCCGGCGCTCGTCGCGTAGCCGATCGAGCAGCGCGGAGTCGCGGAGACCGAGCGCATGGGTCGTGACGGCGATGGGCTCCAGTCCGAGCCGGCGGAGGACGACATTGGCCGCGAGATTGTCGCTCACCGCGCCGATCAGGGTGCAGAGATCAGCGCCAGCCCAGGCCGGGAGCGACGTGGGTGAGGATCGAGTCCAGCACGTGGGCGTTGTAATCCACGCCGAGGGTGTTCGGCACGGTCAGCAGGAGCGTGTCGGCCGCGGCGATCGCCTCATCCTCGCGCAGCTGCTCCACGAGGGCATCGGGCTCATCGGCATAGGAGCGCCCGAAGACCGAGCGGGTGTTGTCGATGTACCCGAACTGATCGGCACGGTCACCGCTGCCGAGGAAATAGCGACGGTCCAGATCGCTGGTGATCGCGAAGATCGACCGCGAGACCGAGACCCGCGGCTCGAAGCCGTGATCGTGCTGGGCCCACTCCTCGCGGAAGGCGTCGATCTGCTTACGCTGCTGCACGTGGAAGGGCTCACCCGATTCGTCGTCCTTCAGCGTCGAGCTCATCAGGTTCATGCCCTTCTGGGCGGCCCAGCGTGCGGTCGCATCGGACCCGGCGCCCCACCAGATGCGCTCACGCAGACCCTCCGAGTACGGCTCGATACGCAGAAGGCCGGGCGGATTGGGGAACATCGGCCGCGGATTGGGCTCGGCGAACTGCCGTCCGGTGAGCACGTCCAACGCGACCTCGGTATGGCGCCGTGCCATATCGGCGTCGGACTCGCCCTCGGCGGGCTGATAGCCGAAGTAGCGCCAGCCGTCGATGACCTGCTCGGGTGATCCGCGGCTGATGCCGAGCTGGAGACGGCCGCCGGCGATGAGGTCGGCAGCGCCGGCGTCCTCGGCGAAGGCGAGCGGATTGGCGTAGCGCATGTCGATCACGCCTGTGCCGATCTCGATGCGCGAGGTGCGGGCACCCATGGCGGCGAGCAGCGGGAAGGGCGATCCGAGCTGGCGTGCGAAGTGATGCACGCGCACGTAGGCGCCGTCGACACCGATCTCCTCGGCCGCGACCGCCAGCTCGATCGACTGATTCAGCGCATCGGCGGCGGTCCGCACCTGAGAACCGGGGGCCGGCTGCCAGTGCCCGAAGGACAGGAATCCGATCTTCTTCGTCACATGAGGAACAACGGAACGAGCGCGTGCGGTATTCCGCAGGCGGCGGTGTCGCCCACGGACCATCTCCAGGAGCTCGGCGAGCGCCTCCGTCCGGTTCTCGATGATCAAGCCAGGAAAAGCGCGAGCTCTCTTCCGGGATCCGGGATCGTTCCTGCGCGGGAAGCGCCGCCCACTGCGCGGCGAGTCGTTCGGCGTCCGGGGTGTCGAGGTCGTGGCGCACACGCGTCACTCCGCCAGCGCGTCTGCAGCACGCAGGACAGTGCCCCGGCGGTCACGCACAGCAGCACGGGAGCCAGGTAAGGTTGCCACTCCGACATATTCCAGTCCGCCGCCTTGCTCGGCATCAGGATCATCGCGATGACTCCGGCGACGACGCTGATGGCCGCGGCCGCCACTCCATTCGGGAGTTCGGCCAGCCCTTCCGCACCCACACGACGTGCATGAGGACGAGACCGACGAGGGCGATCGCGAATCCGATCGCTGTGAACGGGTAGCGCGAACCTCGCGTCGAAGTCGTACGTGATGCGCGCTACGAAATGGCTTCATCGACCAGCACGAGGCCGCGGCACCGGCGGCCTATCCCGCCATGCATCATCTGACCCGGCTGATGAGACAGGCCGGCGACGCGGACCGTCTCCATCTGTGGGCGGGAACCGGGTGGCGGCACGCAGAGCTCCGCGGCCGATGTCATCGCGCATGTGGCCCACGCACTGTCACCTTCGGGACGACTCATCCGGAGCACGCCACGTCGGGTCATCGACGGATCCGGGCGATGCCCCTGACGGCGCGTTCCAGCAGCTCGGGTGTGGTCGCGTAGTTGAGCCGAGCGTGCCGCTCGCCGCCGGGACCGAAGGACAGTCCGGAGCTCAGCGCGACCCGTCCGCGCTCGAGAATGGGTGCGGCAGGGTCATCGCCGAACAGACCGCCGAAGTCGAGCCAGGCGAGGTAACACCCGTCTCCGCCCGCCCACCCGACATCGGGGAGGTGCTCGTCGAGCAGCTCGCGCAGGAGTCGCCGGTTCTCGGTCAGGTCCGCGACGACCGCATCGAGCCAGGCGTCTCCATCGGTCAGGGCCGCGGTTTGCGCGACCAGCCCGAACTGGCTCGCCCCGAAGGTGACGACAGGAGGGATGGCCGCCAGCTCGTGGACGGCATCGGCGCCGGCAATCAGCAGACCGGCCTTGAGACCGGCGAGGTTGAAAGCCTTCGATGCCGACGTGGCCACGAAGGCGGACGCGCTCCCACGGACGGCGAGGTAGGGCACGAAGCCGTGCGGCACTAGCGGGGCGTGGATCTCGTCCACCACGACCCGGGCTCCCCGTTCGGCGGAGATACGTGCGACCGCCTCGAGCTCGTCGCGAGTATGCACGGCACCGGTCGGATTGTGCGGGCTGCACAGCAGATGGGCGGCGCCGGGTCCCAGCCCGGCGAGGACCTCGTCGAGACGATCGAGATCGAGTCGGCCATCGCGACCGAGGGGTGCGGTCTCCACTCTCCGACCGGCCCACTCGATGACCTCGTAGAAGGGCGGATAGACCGGCGGATTCACCACGACGGCGGCACCTGGTTCGGTGACGAGCCGGATCGCCGTAGCCAACCCGGTGAGCACGTCGGCGACCTCGATGACCGCATCGTCGGTCACAGCCCACTGCCACCGCCGCCGCGCGAACTCGGCGAAGGCCTCCCGATAGGGACCCACCACGCCATACCCCGCATCGCCGCGCGCGACGAGCTCGCCGAGGGCCTCGCTGACGGCTGCGGGAGGGCGTGCGTCCATCTCGGCGATCCACAACGGCAGCACGTCCTCGGGGTACTGCGACCATTTGACGCTCGTGCGATGGCGGAGGTCGGCTTCGGTGAACTCACGCAGCGGATGCATGGGACCCATCTTCACCGGTCCGACCGCGAGAGGCCGGGGCGCAGGGCGGTGGCGAGCCCCCGCGGGCCGCCGAACGCACCACACGAAGGCGACGATATGATCCGCTTGTATCACACACGACTTCGGAGGGAAACCCCCATGAAACGACACCAGCGCCTCGCTGGAGCCGCCGCCGCTACCGTGCTCGCGACCTTCGGCCTGGCTGCCTGCGGCAGCGACGATGCCGACGAGCCCGAGAGCTCCGAGACCACCCCGGTCGAGGAGACCGAGGAGACCGAGGCCGCCCCGGCCGCCGAGGGCACTCCGTCGTGGGCCGCCGAGCCGACCGAGGGTGGCGAGCTGATCTCCACCATCGAGGCGGGCGATGTCACGGTCGAGGTGTACCAGATGGGCACCGCGCCGGCTCCCAAGGACGGCAACTGGGTCGACCCCGACACCAACGAGCCGCTGATCGCCGAGGGCGATGACCTCGTCTTCCTCAACTATGTGGTCACCAATAACGGCGACCCGATCGATCTCGGCTCCAGCCTCGTCGACGTGTCCGCACGCTACGACGACTGGGAGTACATGCAGGGCATGGGCGGCATCACCGACTCGGCGCTGGCCGAGGAGATGGGCATCGTCACCAGCCCCATCGCCGAGATCGCCGACCCAACCGTCTACACGCTCGGCACCGGTGAGAGCTATTCCTTCGGCGAGAACTTCCACTACCAGGCCGATTCGCCGATCACCTTCGATGTCACGATCACGCCGGTCGACGAGAACGGCGACCTGATCCACGACGACAAGATCGAGGCCGAGGGTACGGGCACCGTCGCCTGATCTCCTCCCTACGAGGCCCGGACCACCCCGTGGTCCGGGCCTTCGTCATCTCCGCGCAGGTGCGGCATCGGTTCCTGTCCCCGCGATAGACTGCTACGTCGACGGAGGTGAGCGCGGTGGAAACGGCACGAGAGCGTTCGCCGGCGACCAAGCGCGAGCACATCACCGGACACGCCTTCACCCTCGTGCAGTTGAGGTACTTCGCCGCGGCAGCCGAAGAGGGCACCATGACCGGCGCCTCGAAAGTGCTCATGGTGTCTCAGTCAGCGATCTCCACGGCGGTGGCACAACTCGAACACGAACTCGGCGTCCAGTTATTCGTCCGTCATCATGCCCGCGGCTTGACGCTGACGACCGCCGGGGAGGACTTCCTGCGCGAGGTACGTCCCTTCCTGGCTCATGCGGCCGATCTCGAGGATTCGACCCGAGGGGTCGGCCGTGCCGTGGTGGGCGACCTCGTCGTGGGCTGTTTCGCCACTCTCGCACCCTTTCGACTCCCACGGGCCATCGCCGCATTCGAGGAGCGATACTCCCGTGCCCGAGTACGCGTCATCGAGGGCCAGCACGCACAGCTCAAAGACTCACTGCGCGAGGGCCGCTGCGAGGTCGCGCTCATGTACGGCTATGACGTCGACGATCTCCATCACGCGGTCATCGACTCGCTCGATCCGTACGTGATCGTACCTACGGATCACCGGCTCGCCGGTCGCGGATCCGTATCGCTGGAGGAGTTGGTCGAAGAGCCCATGGTGCTGCTCGACCTTCCCCACACCCGGGACTACTTCCTCTCGCTTTTCCGCGCTCGTGGTCTCAGCGAGCCCACCGTGCGGTTCCGCAGTCCCGGCTTCGAGACCGTGCGCTCGATGGTGGCGCACGGACAGGGCTTCGCGCTGCTCAACCAGCGACCCGCCAACGACCTCACCTATGACGGTGCCGCTGTTACAGCCGTGCAACTTTCTGATGACATCCGCCCGCTCGACATCGTGGTGGCGTGGAGCGGAGCCACGCGCCGTACCCGGCGCGCGCAGGCATTTATCGACTTGATGCGTCACGGCTGAGCTTCTGCATTGGCATTGCCGATACAAGAAGCCAATTAATCTTGTTTTACAGATCCCATGGCTCAACTCACTATGGACTGAGCATTGCCCACGTCACATCAGCGGAGTTGACCATGCCCCAGGAAAATCGCGATCGCGAGAGCCGCGTCGACGACGAGTCGACCCAGGCCGGCCTACGCAAGAGTCTCGTCGCAGGCTCCGTAGGTGTCTTCGTCCACTGGTTCGACTGGGCGGTGTACGCCTACCTCGCTACGACGATGGCGAAGATCTTCTTCCCCGAGCAGGACGGCAGCGCCGGCCTGCTCTCGGTCTTCGCCGTGTTCGCCATCGCCTTCTTCGTCCGTCCCGTCGGGTCGGTGCTGTTCGGCTACATCGGCGACCGCTACGGCCGGAAGAAGACCCTGTCGATCGTCATCATCACGATGGCCGCCGGGACGCTCATGCTCGGCCTGCTGCCCTCCTACGACTCGGTCGGCATCCTCGCACCGATCCTGCTGGTCGTCGCGCGCATCATCCAAGGGCTCGCCGCCGGCGGCGAGTTCGGTTCAGCCGCCGCATTCCTGGCGGAGCATTCCCCCGCCAAGCGTCGCGGCTTCGGTTGCTCCTGGATCGAGTTCGGCTCGGTGCTCGGCTTCCTCGCGGCGTCCTTCGCCGTCTGGCTGCTCCACGCCGTCCTCACCGACGCCCAGGTGCTCGAGTGGGGTTGGCGGATCCCCTTCCTGCTGACCGTGCCCATGGCCTTCGTCGGCCTCTACATCCGCCTGAGGATCGAGGACACCCCCGAGTACCGGGCGCTCGAGAAGCTCCAGACCGTGGCCGAGCAGCCTGTGCGTGAGGTCTTCCGCAGCAATGGCAAGCAGTTCGCCCAGACCGTGGGCATCGAGACCTTCATGAACGCCACGTTCTACATCGTCCTGGTCTATCTGCTGACCTATCAGGAGGAGATCGTCGGTCTCACCTCCACCCAGGCCGCGTTGCTGTCCTCCGTGGCCTCGCTGGTCGCCATCGGCATCATCCCGTTGTCGGGCATGGCCTCGGACCGCGTCGGACGCAAGCCCATCCTCCGGGCTGCCGGCGTGCTCCTCACCCTGGGTGCCGTTCCGCTGTTCATGCTCATGCGGACCGGCACGCTCAGCGCGGGCTTCATCGCCACCTTCGGCTTGGCGGCCATCCTCGCCCTCATCCTCGGCACCCACGCCTCCACCGTCGCCGAGTTGTTCCCGACCCGCACGCGCCAGAGCGGACTGTCGATGGCCTACAGCGTCGCGGGTGCCTTCTTCGCCGGCACCCTGCCATATATCAACACCTATCTGATCGATGTCACCGGCAACGACCTCGTCCCGGCCTTCTCCCTCGTGGTGATCGGTCTCATCGGCCTCGTCACCGTCGCGACCATTCCGGAGACCAAGGGGTCGGATCTGCTGCACGCCTCCGACCGCGCCGGGTCCTCGAGCCCCGATAACGAGGTCGTCGCGCGGCCTTAGTCGCTCGATCATCTGTAAAACAGATGCAATAGGCCGGGATCATGTGTTGGACGAATAGCATGGTCCCGGCCGATGCTGTAACCACATCCACATCCGCCGCACCGGCGAGACGAAGCCGGCGAAGGGAGTCCGAAGACATATGGCCGCACACGAGGTGCCCGCCACCACGCACAGCATCGTCGCGGGAGGACATACCCGTATCCGCCCGTTCAACACGCGCGATACGTACCCGGAGCAGAACCTGGACAACGACCTCTGCCAAGCGGTCGTCGCCGGTGACACGGTCTACGTCCGTGGACAAATCGGCCAGAACCTCGACACCAGCGCGTCGGTCGGCATCGGCGACGTGGAGGCGCAGACCGAGCAAGCGATGAGCAATATCGAGATGCTCCTGCACGAGGCCGGCAGCAGCATGGAGCACCTCGTGAAGCTGACGATCTACCTCATCGATCCGCGCTACCGCGAGACCGTCTACCGCACGATCGGCCGGTGGACCAAGGGCGTGCACCCCATCTCCACCGGCCTCATCGTGTCGGCCCTGGCGCGCCCGGAGTGGCTCGTCGAGGTCGACGCGATCGCCGTAATCCCCGAGGGGGCGCAGTGACCTTCTCCGTCCTCGGCACCGATGACACCGGTGCGGTCGGCATGGCCGTCACATCCTCGAGTCCAGCGGTCGCGGCACGATGCGTCCACCTGCGCCCCAGGATCGGCGGTGCTTCATCACAGAATGTCACCGACCCCCGCCTCGGTCCCGCGCTGCTCGACGCCCTGGAAGCGGGGGCCGAGCCGGAGAAGGCGCTCCAGAGCGTGACCCGTGATCGCGAGCACATCGAGCATCGCCAGCTCACCGTTCTCGCGGCAGGTGGCGAGGGAGCCGCCTATTCCGGGGCCGCGTCGCTCGGCACCCATCATGACGCCACGGGCGCCCATGTGGTGGCCGCCGGCAATATGCTCGCGACCCCTGAAGTGATCGATGCGGTCGTCACGGCCTTCGAGACATCGTCAGGCGAGCTGGAGACACGCCTCCTCACCGCACTCGAAGCGGGACTGGCCGCCGGCGGCGAAGCAGGTCCAGTGCACTCAGCGGGCCTGTCCGTGGTGCGCGACGTGGACTGGCGGGTCACCGACCTGCGCGTGGACTGGCACGACGAGCCCATCGCCGAGCTGGGCCGCCTGGTCGAGCGGTGGATGCCGCAGCGCGACGACTATGTGACCCGGGGCCTCGACCCCACCCAGGCACCGTCCTACGGAGTACCCGGCGATGAATGACCTCACGGGCCCCCGCGAACGAGTGGCGGCGCAGGTTCGCGCCGATACCGAGCGGCTCATCGCGTTATCGGAGCGGTTACACGCCCATCCGGAGATTGCCTGGCAGGAGCACCGCGCCGCCCGCTGGGTCGCCGAGCCGCTCGCCGACGCCGGATTCTCGGTAACGGAGAAGTATCTGGGCCTCGAGACGGCATTCCTCGCCACCTACGGCTCAGGGCCGTTCCGTCTCGGCCTCTGCGCGGAATACGATGCGCTGCCCGGCCTCGGGCATGCCTGCGGCCACAACCTCATCTCGGCGATCACGGTCGGCGCCGCGCGTGCCCTCGCCCCGGTGGCCGATGAGCTCGGACTCACCATCGAGGTCTACGGCACGCCCGCGGAGGAGGGCGGCGGAGGCAAGATCGAGATGCTCGACCGGGGCGCGTTCGCAGGTCTGGACCTGGCGATGATGGCCCATCCGGCCCCTGTCGACGTCGCGGAGGCTCGTCCCTTCGCCGTCTCGCATTCCCATGTCTCCTACCGGGGGAAGTCGGCCCACGCCGCCGCCTACCCCGAACAGGGCGTTAACGCCGCAGATGCCTTCACAGTGGCGCAGGTGGCCATAGGCCTGTTGCGTCAACAGCTGCCCCCATCGGTGCGGGTACACGGTGTCATGACCAATGGCGGCGAGGCGCCCAATGCCATTCCGGCGCATACCGAGGGCCGCTGGTACGTGCGCGCGGAATCGCTGGCTGAGCTTGCCGAGGTGGAGTCGAAGGTATGGCGGTGCTTCGAGGCCGGTGCGATCGCGACCGGAGCGGAGCTCACGATCGAGCCCGAGAGCAAACCGTATGCGGAGTTCCGTACCGATGAGGCGGCCCTCTCGGCCTATGTGGCGAATGCACGGCGCCTGGGCCGCGAGTTCGTGAGTGGTGCGGTGGCAGCACGGATGAACCGTGCGTCGACCGATATGGGCAATGTGTCCCAGCTGGTGCCCGCGATCCATCCCTATGTGGGCATCAACTCGGGCTCGGCGTCGAATCACCAGCCTGAGTTCGCCGCACACTGCATCGGCCCCGATGCCGAGCGGGCGCTGTTCGACGCGGCCACCGCTCTGGCCTGGACCGCACTCGACACCGTCTCCGGCTGACCCCTTCTCGGTCTCCGGCCGAGCGGCGTCCGCCACGGACATGACGGAGGGGGAGGGATCGCTACTACGCGATCCCTCCCCCTCCGGTCACCGTGGGTCAGTGCCGGGAGCGACGATAAGCCAGGTAGCCGCGCTGGGTGCCGATGTGATCGGCGATGTGCTTGGCATCGTGCCACACGCCCCAGATGAAGCTGGACCCTCGACGCGAGAGCCAGGGCAACCCGACGAAGTAGACGCCGGGCTCCGCGGACACCCCGCGCCGGTGCGAGGGCCGCCCGGACTCGTCGAGGGCGCCGACCTGCAACCACGAGTAGTCGGTGGCGAAGCCGGTGGCCCAGAGGATCGTGGTGACACCGGCCGCCCGGAGATCCAGTTCGCGCACCGGCTCGGTCATGCACGCCGGATCGGGGAGGAACTCACGCGCCTGCGGCTCCTCGGGAAGATCAAGGCCGTTGCGTTCGAGGTACGCATCGGCAGCATCGAGAAGCTCGAGATACTTGGCATCACCCTCGGCGATAGTGCGAGCCAGGTCGTCGGCGAAGCCGAGAGTGCCGTCACGGTAGGTGCCGGTGAGGCCGACGAGGGTGATCCCCTTGGCCGCGAGCTCACGGAAGTCGACCGTCCGTCCGCCGTGAGCGCCGCTCACCGCGATCGTGACGTGTTCGGCACCCTTGGGCGGGGTCTCGGCATCCCAGCGACCGAGCACACCGAGCCACCAGCAGAAGTCGCGATCGCGGTAGCTGCGTGGTGGACGGTCGTGAGGCCCCACCGAGAGGTAGACCTCGCGTCCGGCAGCCCTCAGCTCGTCGGCGATCTGCACGCCGGACGACCCGGCACCGACCACGAGCACGCCGCCTTCCGGCAGCTGATCGGGGTTTCTATAGGAGCTGGAATGCAGTTGGTGCACAGGGGCGTCGCGGGGCACGATCGGCGGGATCACCGGCTTCTGGAAAGGGCCGGTCGCGGCGACGACGAAGCGTGCGGTATAGGTGCCGTCGCTCGTCTCCGCGGTGAAGCCCGGGCCACCGGGGTTGCGACGCACCGAGGTCACCTCGACCCCCGTGCGAATCGGCGCGTCGAACTTCTGCGCATAGTCGGCGAAGTACTGCGCCACCTGCTCCTTCGGCGCGAAATCATCGGGCCCGACCTCGGCGAACTCCATGCTCGGGAATCGGTCGTGCCAGGCCGGTCCATTGGCCACCAGCGAGTCCCAGCGCTCTGAGCGCCAACGCTCGGCGATGCGTCCCCGTTCGAGCACGACATGCCGCACTCCGCCGGAGCTCAGGTGCTCGCTCATCGCGACACCGGCCTGACCGCCGCCGACGACGAGGACCTCCACGTCGTGCTTCGACATCTTTCACCTCCACTGTGCCCATACCGCTCGGCGTGGGCTCGACCGCGCTTTCCGCGCTTGCATCGATTCTCGGAGCCCTCACTAGAAGTGTCCAACAGATACTACTGAGCTTTTGCATCGCTTCAGCAGATACAGTCTCGGCTTCCCGCGATCATCGGTCTTTGTGCTGGCGGTGGAGTTCGTGACACTCCTTGGACCGACGCTCCTGCTCCTGGTGCCGTTGACGGGACGGTGTGGACGCTCATCTCCCTGGACAACCACGATTTCTCGGCGCCACCAGGTCCCGTCGCGATGCGCGTCCTCGCGGCCCGGTCTGGGCCCTTCTCTACTGGACGCATCGGTGAACGGGCCGGGCGGTCGCGTGGGTGGGCGGCAAGATCCCTTGTTCACTCCCACCCACGCGACCGGTCACGGGGCCGTGACCTCCATGCTCTCGGCGGCATCACCCAGCCGGTTCGTCTCGAGGGTCCTCAGGAATCCGGGGGCGGACGGATCGATGACCTGGATGAGGGAAGCGCGCGAGGGCGGCTCGGCGTCCTCGCCGTAGCTCACGTCCGGGACCAGCCCGAGCAGGTCGACCAGACCGAGGGAGTGCCGGGCCTCGCTGATGCCCTCGCGAGAGAGGTCTCCCTCCTCGATCGCCTTCTCCAGGATCTTCGACTGCAGCATGGCGACCGCGTAGCCGTAGCTGAAGTAGACACTCGGGTTCTGTGCCGGGGCGTACGTGTCGCGATCCTCGATGAGCTGCTTCATGCCCTCGGAGTCCTCGTCGCCCCAGGGCGCGGCGAACATCGTGACGATGGTTCCTTCGAGCGCCTGGGCGACCGGGGTCGGCGTGCCGTCGGGGGTGCCGTCACTGGTCATCAGCTGCTCGATGAAAGCCGGTCCGAAGAACAGCCACTGGGGCGTGAAGCCCTGACTGGCCGCGGTGCCCACGATCGGGCCGGACGCCGACGGAAGTCCGACGACCACCACGACATCGGCACCGGAAGACTTGAGGCTCTGGACCTGCGCGGTGAAGTCGGTGTCGCCGGCCTTGTACGCCTGGCGGCCGGCGTCCTCGAACTCGTACTCGTCCAGGGCGGCCTCGAAGCCGCGGATGCCGTCGGCTCCGAGCTCGTCGTTCTGGTAGACGATGCCGACCTTGAGGTCCTTCTCGCCACCCTCTGTCACGTAGTCGATGCCATTGGCGACGTCGAGGGAGTACGGCGTGCCGAGCGGAGCCAGCGTGGGATCCACGCTCCAGATGGAATCCATCGACTGCGGCGTGCTGATGAGGTCGTCGCGCGCCAGAAGGCCCTGGATGGCCTTCGTGGTGGGGCTGCCGAAGGAGGTCAGCAGCGCCGACTGGTCCTTGAGCTCGTTGTACGACTGGACGTGGAGCTGGGTCTGGTAGCCAGCATCCTTGTCGTCGAAGTCCACCGTCCACCCATCGATCCCGCCGCGATCGTTGAACGCTTCCCAGAACACACGCATGCCCTCGACGTTGTTCTTGCTCAGCGCTGCCGCTGGACCGCTGGTGGCCGAGATCGACCCGATGGTGATGACCTTGTTGTCGACGTCGACGCCCGGACCGCCGGAGACGTCACCCATCGGCGTGCTTGCGTGCGTGGGTTGAACGCGCCGAGGGTCAGGTTCTCCGCGACGGTGAGGTCGGTGAAGATCCTTCGTCCCTCGAGCGACCTTGCCCCGGAGGAAGGACAGGAGACCACCGAGAGAACGGAGGATCGTCGACTTGCCGGCTCCGTTGGCTCCGAGCAAAGCCACGGACTCGCCGGCATCGACAGTGAGGTCGACATGCTGGACTCCGACGACGGATCCCCCATAGGTGACCCGCAATCCGGCAACGCTGAGTAGCGCGTCCGACCCGTGGTCGGCGCGCTGATGACCGCGCATCAGGTCAGTCCTGAGGGAGTGGCGCGAGTTCGCCGGAGACGATGGATTCGCGGAGGCGGAACTTCTGCAGCTTGCCCATGGCGTTGGTGGGGAGCTCGTCGGCGACGTACCAGGCCTTGGGCGTCTTGTGCGGTGCCAGGTGCGTGCGGACGAAGTCGTGCAGCTCCTGCCCTGTGGGCGTCACATCGGAGGAGAGGGAGACGACGGCGGCGACGGACTCGCCCCACCGTTCATCGGGAACGCCGACGACGATCGCGGTCGCGATCGCCTCGTGCTGGATCAGGACGTCCTCGACCTCGCGCGGGTAGATGTTCTCGCCACCCCGGATGACCATGTCCTTGAGTCGTCCGGTGACACGCAGGTAACCCCGCTCGTCGAGCGTGCCGAGGTCGCCGGTGTGCAGCCAGCCGTCGGCATCGATGGTCTCGGCGGTCTGGTCGGGCATGTTGTAGTACCCCAGCATCTGCTGGTAACCCCGTGCGCAGATCTCGCCCACCTCGCCCAGGGCGACGACCTCGCCGGTCAGCGGGTCGAGAACCGCGATCTCGACGTTCCACAGCGGCCGCCCCACGGTGTGGCACTTGTCGTCGGTGCTGTCGTCGGGACTGGTCTGGGCGATGATCGGGCTCAGCTCGGTCTGGCCATACACCGTAGTGAAGCGGACACCGAACCTGTCTTCGACGGCCGTCACCACGTCCGGCGGGACCGTGTCGCCTCCGGAGAGCACGACCTCGAGTCGCGAGAAATCGTAGCTGTCGAAATCGGGGTGAGCCAGGAGTCCACGCAGCATGGCCGGAACCCCGAGGTAGTGGTCGGCACCCCATGTCACGATCGAGTCCAACACCAGCGTGGGATCGAACAGCTCGCAGAGCACGAGAGTGCCGCGCTGGGTGATCGTGCCCAGGCCGGCCATACCGCAGCCCGCGGTGTGGAACAGCGGCATCGCAGAGACCCACACCGTGGCCTCGGAGCTTTGAGCGCGACGGTGGATGTAGCTGGCGTTGGTCAGCATGGCGCGGTGGCCGAGGCGGGCGCCCTTGGGGAAGCCCGTCGTGCCGGAGGTGTACTGCAGCTGGGCTGCGGAGCCGGGATCGACCGTAGGCAGGTCGCGATCATCGCTGTGGTTGTCGCGGATCTGATCGAGCCAGCCTTCGAAGGGAATCTGCTCGCGGACGCCCTTGAGCTGGGGGAGGACCTCGTTCAGGATGGCGCCCATGTCGGTGCCGCGGAAACCGGCCGCGTAGGCGATGCCGACGGAGTCGGACTGGTCCAGGAGGTACGCCAGCTCGGCGCCACGCAGGGCGGGATTGGCCGTGACGAGGACGAGTCCGGCGAGGGCCGCGCCATGTTGGAGCACGACCCACTCCGGCACGTTCGGGGCCCAGACGGCGATGTGCTCACCGGGCTCGAATCGCTCCAACAACCACTGCGCGGCGTGCTCGGCGTCGGACAGGAGCTCGGCATAGGTCCAGGTGCGCGGTTCACGCTCGGGCGCGACGGACACCAGGGCGGTCCGGTCAGGAACCTCAGCGGCGACCCGGCGCAGCAGATCCCCGATGCTGAGGTCCAGGATCGGAGCAGACTCGTCCGGCGCGACCAGGGAGGTCGTCAGCATCGTCATCTCAGATCTCCTGACCGTGGATGTGGGAGAGGAAGGAGTGGGGGTGGGACACGTGGGGCATGGGCACGGTCGCTCCTTGCAATGTCTGGGTCTTGGGCACGGACGGAATCCGCATCGTATGGCAGGGGTCACACTTTCACAGACCGGCTGGACTGTCAAAGAGTTGTGAAGAATTCTTTCCCGCCGCGCCCCACGATGGCCCCGTGCCGTTGACAGTCCATCTGGACTGTGAAACTCTCACGTAGTTCACGCCACGCCAGGGCACCCGCCTGGCCGATCCTGGAAGGTGTCCATGACACGCGACTTCTCGACGCTCACCTACGAGGTGCGCGACCGCAAGGCCTACATCACCCTCAATCGTCCCGATCGCCTGAACGCCATCACCCACGAGATGGGCGAGGACATCCGCGCGGCGGTCACCGCCGCGGACCACGATCCCGACGTGCGCGTCATCGTGATCCAGGGCGCCGGTCGCGCGTTCAGCTCCGGCTACGACCTCAAGATGTACGCCGAGGGCCGCGAGTCCCATCAGGGCGAGGTCTGGGATCCGATCCAGGACTTCCAGATGATGAAGACCAACACCGATAACTTCTTCACGCTGTGGCGGTCGCTGAAGCCGACCATCGCCAAGGTTCGCGGTTTCGCGGTCGCCGGCGGCAGCGACATCGCCCTGTCGGCCGACCTGCTCGTCATGGCCGAAGACGCGCGCATCGGCTACATGCCCTCGCGCATCTGGGGTTGCCCCACCACCGCGATGTGGGTCTATCGCCTCGGCGCCGCCCGGGCCAAGCGCATGCTCCTGACCGGTGACACCATCGACGGGAACAAGGCCCTCGAGTGGGGACTGGCCATCGAGGCCGTCCCCGAGGCCGACCTCGATGACGCCGTCGAAGCGCTCGCCGATCGCATGGCCGGTGTCCCGATCAACCAGCTCGTCATGCAGAAGCTCATGGTCAACCAGGCGTACGACAACATGGGCCTGCAGAGCACGCAGACCATCGCCACCCTCTTCGACGGCGTGACCCGGCACTCCCCCGAGGGTCGTTGGTTCGTGGACTTCGCACAGAAGCACGGGTTCGATGCCGCCGTGAAGTGGCGCGACCAGGGTCGCTTCATCCCCGACGGCGGGGGCGACCTGCCCAGCGACGCCGACATCGCCGGCCTCGACGGTCAGCAGGCCTGACCTCGCCACGGCCCCTGGAGCACGCCGTCACGTGCGCTCCGGGGGCCGTCCCGGCGAACCGGGGAGAAGCCCATCCCATGGTCCACCTCGACGGCACTACCGCGATCGTGACCGACACGAGCAAGGCGATGTCGTCCCACCTGACCAAGAAGCCCTGAAGGGAGCGGAGTGACTATGACTCTGCAAGACAAGAATGTCGTCGTCACCGGCGCAGGACGAGGGATCGGGCGCGCGATCGCCGAGGCCGCCGCCGCCCAGGGTGCCCGTGTCGTCGTCAGCGACGTCGACCAGGCCGCCGCTACCGAGGTGGCCGACACCACGGGCGGGATCGCCATCGCCGCCGACCTCAGCAAGGCGGCCGAACCCGAGCGGCTCGTGCTCGAGGCCATCGCGACCCTGGACCGCATTGACGTGTTCTTCGGTAACGCCGGTGTCGATCTCGGCGCGGGATGGCAGGTCGAGGACCGGCTCTGGGACGTCGCCATGGGCGTCAACCTGATGGCTCACGTCCGCGCCGCCCGCGAGCTCATCCCCCACTGGCTGAAGGCCGGCGGCGGGCACTACGTCGTGACCGCCAGCGCGGCCGGACTGCTCAGCATGGTCGGCAACGCTCCGTACTCGGTCTCCAAGCACGCGGCCGTCGCCTTCGCCGAGTGGTTGTCGATCTCCTACGCCAGCCGGGACATCAAGGTTCAAGCCATCTGTCCCCAGGGAGTCAACACTCAGATGCTCCAGGACTCCGGAGCCGTCAAGGATCTGCTTTCCCACGACGCCCTGCTCGAGCCCCGTGACGTGGCAGGCCAGGCCATCGCAGCGCTCAGCACCGATGCCTTCTACGTGCTGCCGCATCCTTCCGTCGCGGACTACGCCCTCGCTCGGGTTAGGACACCGGACGCATGGCTCACCGGCATGAGCCGCCTTAGTGATCGAGTATTCGGCGATGCCTGAGACGGTGGACCCGAACAGCCCACTCGAGCTGGAGATGCGGGGACCCGAGTCCTCCGGACGCATCAGCATCGAGATGACCCGGACTCTCGCGGCCCTCCACCCGCTCGACCCACACACGGCGGGGCTCGGAGGCTTTGGCCGATCCGAGGGATTCCTCAACCGACAGCCCAGGCTCTGGCGTACTCAGATGGGTGCCTTTCGACCCCGCACTCCCGCCGAGCCACCCGACGGGTTCGGATCCAACCTCGGGCCGGCGCATCTCGAGCTCACCGCCATGACCCAACCCGCCAGAACATGACGACGCACGGCCCGATCAGCTCACAGTTCGAGCACCTCATGGTCGAAGAGGTCGACGACGCGATCGTCCTGATCACGCTCGACCGACCTCCGGTCAACGCTGTCAATCACACGATGTACCGCGAGCTCGCCACCGCCTTCGGCGAGATCGCGACGCCGCAGACCGGTGCGCGAGCGGTCGTCGTGACAGGTCGCGGTCGCCACTTCTGTGCCGGGAACGATCTTGCAGAACTCGCCGAGTTCAACGCGCGCAATGCCGAGGAGCGTCTCAGCCGACTTCGCCGGGTGTTGTGGAGCGTCTACGACTGCGACCTTCCTGTCATCGCTGCGGTGCATGGCGGTGTCGTCGGGGCCGGCGTGGGTATCGCCGCCTCGAGCGACGCCATCATCGCCACCGCAGACGCGCGATTCTCCATTCCCGAGCTCGCCGCCGGCCTGATCGGCGGTGCCAGCCACATGCGCCGCCTCGCGCCTGATCTGGCCGTCCGGCGGATGGTACTGACCGGCGAGCCCATCGACGCCAGCACACTCCGTCATTGGGGGTCCGTCGAGCGCGTTGTGCCCCGCGACCTCCTGATCCCCACCGCCGTCGACCTCGCCAGAACGATGACCAAGCACCCGCCCGACATGCTCAAGGCCGCGAAGCGCGCCATGCGAGTCACCGAGTACGCCGACCTCAAGACCGGATATCACAGCGAGCACCTCCACGCTCTCGAGGTCATCGAAGACCGCCAGGGCCCACAGGCATGACCGAGACGCCCATCGAGGTCGCCGAGGGGGTCCACCTCATCCGCCTTCCCGTCCCGCTGCACGGGCTCACCAGCGTCAACGTGTACGCCATCGAAGGCGACGACGGGATCACGATGATCGACGGAGGATAGGACTCCGACGAGGGCCTGGCCGATCTGACGGCAGCGCTGAGAATGATCGGACACGCCGTGCAGGACGTACGCCGATTCCTGGTCACGCACGTCCACGGTGACCACTACTCGCTGGCATCCCGTGTCCGCTCGATCACCGGTGCCGAGACGTACCTCGGCGAAGGGGAACGTCAGTCGCTTCGCGCGATCACTGAAGCCGATATCGACGAGCGCATGCGCCAGGCACTCCGAGACGCCGGGGCTCAGACTCTCGCCGACAGCTGGGAGCCGCACGAGCTCGGCACACCGGACTCATGGGCAGATCCCTCGGCCTGGATCAAGGACGGTCACGAGATCGACCTCGGAAATCGAACATTGCTGACGGTCACCACACCTGGCCACACCCTCGGACACTGCATCTTCGTCGATCCCTCCACGGCGCTGACTTTCACCGGCGATCACGTACTGCCCAGGATCACCCCGTCGGTGGGCTTCGAGGCCTTCATCAGAGACAACCCTCTGCGGGACTACATCCGATCGCTGCAGCGACTGCTTACCCGTCCCGACACGCGGCTTCTTCCTGCTCATGGAGACCCATGCGACTCCACGCATGCGCGGGTCTCAGAGCTACTGGCCCATCATGAGTCACGGCTGGCCGAGACGCTGGCAGCCGCGGCGGGAGCGGGCCCGAGTACTCCCTTCGAGATCGCCGCACGGCTCACGTGGACGCGACGACGGCGGTCGTTCACGGCGTTGGGTCCGAACGACGCCTCACTCGCGACGATGGAGACCCGAGCACATCTCGAAGCACTGTGCGATCGCCTGCTGGTGCACAAGGTGTCGACCGACGCTCGCGATGCCTATGCCGTTGCCTGACCCCGCGCGGCCGCTCGATCAAACAGCACCCTGATGTTCGCGCAACATCGACTCGAACCAGTGATCCACGATCTTGCGTGCTCCACTGCGATCGGGACGGAACACCCGAGTCACCTCGATACCGCGCAGCATCGCCATCAACGACTCGAACGCCACCCACGAGTCCTCCGAGCTGTCGAAGGCCGAGTATCGATCGAACACCCCTCTCAGCGCGGCACCCAACTTCCGTTCCGCGGGCTGGAGCGCTGCCAGGAGATCGGGATCGGTCCGGGCAGCCGTCCACAGCTCCATGGCCGCTTGGAAAGGTGGGCCACTCTGCGCCTCAACGATCGCGTCCACCACCCGCCGCAGCGCGTCATCTGATCCATCAACCTCTTCGGCGACCTGCTGGATCGCAGCCAGGCGAATGTCGGCGATGTGATGGATCGCCGCGACGAACAGCTCGGCCTTCGAACCGAAGTGGTGCAGCAGGGCGCCCCGGGACACCCCGCAGCGGTCCTGGATGCGCTGCGTCGTGGTGCCGGCATAACCGTGCTCGACGAGACTCATCATCGCCGCATCGAGAAGCGCAGCACGAGTACGAGCGAGCTGCTCCTTGCGAGTGACTGCGGCCATGGCTGAACTGTATCGTCGTGAGGGCCGACACAGCGAGGGCCGCGTGATCGTGCTCACCGAGCACGATCACGCCCGACGGGCTGCAGATGCTCGAGCTGCCCTCGGCGTGACCGGCGAGGACGTGCGCGCCGCGACCGAGCCACCCGTGCTCCGACCGTCCGATCCTCACACGCGCCAGGCATACTGAACGGCACGATGTCCCGACCGCGAAGGCTCGCATGTCCATCTCCATCGACCACCTCGACGCCCAGATCATCGCGCTCCTCAGCGAGAACGCCAGACGCGGCCCGGTCGAGCTCTCCGCGGCGCTCGGCGTGGCCCGCAACACCGTCCAAGCCCGCATCCGTCGCCTGGAGGAGTCGGGCGTGCTCGACGGCTTCACCCCGCGGGTCTGCCTGCCTCGGGCCGGCGTGGGCGTTGAGGCCTTCGCCGCGCTCGCCCTGGAGCAGGGCCGGCTGGACGACGTGATCCGCGAGCTGCGGGAGATTCCGAATATCCTCGAGATCCACGCGACGACGGGCCGCGAGGATCTCCTGGCTCGCGTCGCCACGCAGGACAACGCCGCCCTGCAGACCCTGATGCAGCGCATCCTGGCCATCCCCGGTGTGAGCCACTCCAACACGACCCTGTGCCTCACCACGCCGCTGTCCTACCGGGTACAACCCCTGCTCGACCAGGTGACGCGGGCGGCGGGCTGGGGGCGTTCCACCCCGCGGCCTGACCTCGGGACCGGCAAGGGGTGACATGCCGCCCAGCCCGGTTGACCGGCCCCGGGCCGTGAGTCAGACGCCGAGACGCTCGACGAGCGCGGCGCGCTCGGCGTCGTACGTCCGAACCGAGCGCAGCTTGACGTCCTCGTAGCCTCGCACATGGTCGGGCAGCTCGGCCAACCGCACGACATCGTCATGGTTCTCGACGTCAAGCACCTCGAGGCACGCGTCGATCGTCCGCTCGTACTCCTCGACCAGACGGCGCTCCACCCGCCGCACCTCGGCACGACCGAACGGATCGAGCCGCGTGCCGCGCAGCCAGCGCATCCGGACAAGCGACGAGAACACCGGACCGAACCAGGGTCCGAGCGTCAGCTTGCGCCGCATCCCCATCGCGCGCAGCGTCGGCGGATGCAGACGCCACGCGACTCGGGCATCCGTTCCGAACGTCGCGGCCACCTCGGCGTCGACCTCGTCAGCGCGCGCCAGACGGGCAACCTCGTACTCGTCCTTGTACGCCATCAGCTTGTAAGCATACGTGGCGACGGCCTCGGCCAGCACGGTCGAGCCCCCGACCCGGTCGCGCTCGGCGACGCGTACCCGCTCGACCAGCTGCTCGTAGCGTAGCGCGTACCGCGCGTCCTGATAGGCGACGAGGTCGTGACGGCGCACGCGCACAAGCCGTTCGAGTTCCGAGCCGGCCTCGGCCTTCACGACCGTGCTGACCGGCGTCACGACGGGAGTCGAGACCTCCCGCAACGACCCGAGCAGCGCGTCGAGGGCCGGACGGTCTGCTACCCACTGTCGCCCACGGCGAAACGCCTGGACGTTGGTTTCGACGGCGACCCCGTTGAGGGCGATCGACTCCTCGAGCGCGGCGGCAGAGACCGGCAGCCGTCCCGACTGATACGCGATGCCCAGCAGGAACATGTTGACGAACTGCTCGGCCCCGAACAGGCCCTCGGCGTAACTGCGCGCGTCGAACGTCAGCACCCGGTCGGCCGACGTGCGGTCGAGGATTGGGGCCAGGGCGTCGTCGACGTCCGGGAACGATACCGACGGGTCGCTGACCATGGCCCCGGTCGGGACGGGTGACGTCGAGACGACGGCGGTGCCGGTCGGGGACAGGACGCCCACGTTGCGCGGATCGGCCGCGACGAGCAGGTCGTAGCCGAGGTAGAGGTCGCACCCGCCGGCGGCGATCTTGTTGCCGCCGGCGATCGGCTCGTCCGAGACCTTCACGTCCGACACGACAGCGCCACCCTTCTGCGCGAGACCGGTCTGGTCGAGCGTCCGCACGTGCCGGCCCGACAGGACCGCGGCGATCGCCAGCACCTGCGATGTCGTGACGACGCCCGTGCCGCCGACGCCCATCAGGCGCGTCGTGTGGACGTGCCCGAGCTCGGCCAACACCGGATCTGGCAGCTCGTCGACGGTCAGCGACGCCAGCGCGGCCCGGCGCGTCGGGCCCGACCGTGGGGTGACCGTCATGAAGGCCGGGCAGTCGCCCGACAGGCACGTCAGGTCGGTGTTGCACGAACTCTGGTGGATCGTCGTCTTGCGTCCGAACTCCGTCTGCACCGGGTGTACCGAGAGGCAGTTCGACTTCTCGCCACAGTCACCGCACCCCTCACAGAGGCGCTCGTTGATCATGACCGCCTCGGTCGGCTTCGGGGCCTTGCCGCGCTTGCGCTTGCGGCGCAGCTCCGTGGCGCACTCCTGCTCGTGGATCAGCACCGTGGTGCCGGGCGTCGCCGCTAGCACCTCCTGCGCCTCGGCGATGCGCTCGCGCGGCCACACGTCGAGATCGCGCGGCAGCCCCGTGCGACGCAGGGCCTTGACCTCCGAGGTCGTGACGATGATCCGCGCCACGCCCTCCGACCGCAGGTTCTGCACCATCGCCGCGACGTCCATCTCGCCGACGGCGTCCTGACCGCCCGTCATCGCGACCGTGGAGTTATAGAGGATCCGGTAGGTGATGTTGTGGCCCGACGCCACCGACGCGCGGATCGCGAGGCTGCCCGAGTGGTGGAACGTGCCGTCGCCCAGGTTCTGCACGAAGTGCGGCGCGTCGACAAACGGGGCCATCCCGATCCATTGGGTGCCCTCGCCGCCCATCTGGGTCAGCCCGACCACGTCGCCGACCTGCTTGGGGTCCATCAGCAGGACCATCGCGTGGCAGCCTATGCCCGCGCCCTGCACCGAGTCAGGCGCCGGCCGGGTCGACGTGTTGTGCGGGCAACCGGAGCAGTAATAGGGCGCGCGCTGGATCAGCGGCAGATGCAACCGCTCGCGCGCGAAGGCGCGCGTCCGCTCGTCGAGCCACGCGGTCACGCCCGGCAGGCCGTCGACGTGCTCGAGTCGCTTGGCCAGCCCGAGCGTCACGGTGTCGACGTCGAGCTCCCCGTGCGCCGCGAACAGCGCGCTGCCATCCGGAGCGCTCTTGCCGCTCACGGTCGGCGTCAAGGCGCTGCCGTACAGCGCGTCGCGGATCATCGTCTCCACGAACGCGCGCTTCTCCTCCACCACGACGATCTCGTCGAGACCCACCGCGAAGTCCCGGATCTGCTGCGGGTCGAGAGGCCAGAGGACGTCGAGCTTCAGGACGCGGACACGGTCGGAACGCTGGTCGTCGCCGGCCAGGCACAACCGAGTGAGCGCCTCGCGCACGTCGAGATAGGTTTTGCCGGACGTCACGATGCCGACCGTCGCGTCGGCCGGTCCGGTGGCGCGGTTCAGGTCATTGAGGCGGATGTAGTCGGTCACGATCCGCATGCGCGTCGTCATGAAGTCGCGCTCAAGCGGGCCGAGCGTGGGCTGGAGCAGCTTTGCCGTCGGCGTGTGCTGGCACGCACCGACGGGCATGACCGGCTCGATCGCGTCGGCGAGCAGGTCGACCGAGGCCGAGCCGTCCGCGACCGAGGTCACGATCTTGAGTGACGTCCACAGGCCCGACGCGCGCGACATCGCGACCGCGTGCTGGCCCAGGGTCAGGATCTCGGCAGGATCGGCGGGGTACAGCACGGGCATGCCGAGGTCGGCCAGCGCATGCTCCGAGGCACACGGGACGGTGGAGGACTTGGCCGCCGGGTCGTCGCCGACGAACGCGACAGCACCACCCCGCGGATGAGTGCCCATGAGGTTGGCGTGTCGCAGGGCGTCGGTGGCCCGGTCGAGCCCGGGCGCCTTGCCGTACCAGTACCCGACGACTCCCTCGACCTGCGACTCGAGCTCGCCGATGAGCTGCGAGCCCTGCACGGCGGTGGCGGCGAGCTCCTCGTTGAGCCCCTGCTCCAACACGATGTCGTGCGCCTCGAGCAGCTTCGCCTGCCGCATCAGCTCGAGGTCGTAGCCGCCCAGCGGCGATCCCTCGTACCCGCTGATGAACGTGCCGATGCTCGCGCCGGCAGCACGGTCGGCACGCGCCTGATCGATGGCCACACGCGCGAGGGCCTGGATCCCGGTCAGGTGGACCCGGCCTGATCGACGCTCATAGCGGTCGTCGAGCGAGAAGTCGTGCGGGGCGAGCTCGCCGACCCGCTCGGGCGTGGTGGTCATACGCCGACACCCGCCAGGTGGCACTCCTCGGCCGCTGCCCTCAGTCGCGCCTCGGCCACCTGGTCGGCGGCGGCTCCCGGGGTGATGGCCTGCTCGCCGGAGAGGCGCAGGATCCCCTCGACGGTGTCGAAGATCGACTCGACCTGCTGGCGGACGTCGGCCCGCGTGAGTCGCTGGCGCTCACCGGCGACCTGGATCAGACCGCCGGCGTTGGCCACGTAGTCGGGCACCCAGCGGATGCCACGGCGCGTCAGCAGCAGCTCGACGTCGGCCGTGGAGAGCTGGTTGTTGGCGGCACCGCACACGATCTGGGCCTGCAGGCTCTCGGCCGTCGAGGGCGTCAGGGTGGCGCCCATCGCGCACGGTGCGTACACGTCGACCGGCACACGCAGCACGTCGTCGACCAGGTCGACATCGGGAAAGTCGACCTCGACCCGCTGTCGCGCCTGCGCGGAGACGTCGGTCGCGACCACGCGCGCGCCGGCAGCCACCAGGAGCGACACGAGGTGGTAGCCGACCTTGCCGAGTCCTTCCACGCCCACAGACCGGCCGTCGAGGGTCTCACTGCCCCAGACGTTCTGAGCCGCTGCGCGCAAGGAGGAGAAGACGCCGAGCGCTGTCATGGGCGCGCTGTCGCCGGAGCCACCGACGGCCTCGGTGCGAGCCACGACGTGCGCGGTGGAGCGGCCGATGACGTCCATGTCCTGCGACGTCGTGCCGACGTCACCGGCGGTGATGTAGCTGCCGCCGAGGCTCTCGACCAAACGGCCGTAGGCCTCGAGCAGCTGATCGGACTTCACGACAGCCGGGTCGCCGATGATCACGGCCTTGCCACCGCCCAGGTCGAGTCCGGAGGTCGCGGCCTTGTAGGTCATGCCACGCGAGAGGCGCAGGACATCCTCGAGTGCGCGCTCCTCGTCGACGTACGGGTAGAAGCGCGTCCCGCCGAGCGCGGGACCGAGGGTCGTGTCGTGGATCGCGATGATCGCGCGCAGTCCCGTCTCACGATCGTGCCCGAACAGGACACGCTCGTGCGAGCGAATGCCGTCCGGATCGCTCCCGAAGATGTGGGGTCGGTTCTCGCTGCTGGCCACGGTGGTCTCCTCGCGCTGCTGCTCGTTGTCCATTCCCGGTTCGGTGGAACCGCTGTCCCACACCAGGGTTGTAAAGTTCAACGAGACGGTCAACAGATGTGCGATCTACTATGCGGATGGTTCAGTTCACCGGCGAATCACCGGTGTGAGATGAACCACAGGCGCAGTTCCGCGACCCTCGACTCCGCCATGCCAGAAGGCCGAGAGGAGCCCTCGTGCACATCGGCGGGGGCGTTCGAGATCGCGAGCTTCGGCAGGGCATCGCCGGTAGGCGAGCCTCCTGCCCGTCTGACGCCACAGCAAAGCGCTGCCGGCCGCTAGGATCGCGGCCGACAGCGCTCGCTGGTGCACGAACTGCGAAGCTAGGAAGGACGGGGTGGCTCGACTGGCATGTAGGTGTCGAACCACTGGACGACTCGGGTGAGGAAGTCGATCATCGCCGGGTAGGCACGGACCCCGTGGCCCTCCTGTGGATAGATGGCCAGGGCCGAATCGACGCCGTGGCCCGTCAACGCCTGGTGGAACTCCCGCGCCTGCGTCGGCGGCGTGCACCGGTCCAGCGCTCCGGCGACATTGAGACAGGGCGTTCGGACCTTGCTGGCCTGCAGGACCGGACTCCGCGTGTGCGCGAGGCTGCCCGGGACCTCCGGGTCCGAGCGGAGGAAGGCGTTGCCCCAACCGGCGATGTTGCTCGTAAACGACTGGCTGTACCAGTCCGTCACCGGACTGATCGGCACCGCGGCCGCGAACCGTTGATCCTGGGTCACCAGCCACGACGACATGAATCCGCCGTAGCTGCCGCCGATGAGCCCGACCCGTCTCGGGTCGGCGATGCCTCGTTCGACCAGCGCGTCGACTCCCGACAGGAAGTCGCCGGTGTCGGCACCCCCCATGTCGCCGACGACCCGCTGGGCGAAGTCCTGACCGCGCCCCCCGCTGCCGCGCGGGTTCGGGCTCAGCACGGCATATCCGCGCGCCACCAGGAGCGGGACCCACGGATAGTTCATCGACCACGAGTTCTGAAAGGCCCAGATCGGTCCGCCATGGATGTTTACGACCAGCGGGAACGGGCCCGAGCCGTCCGGTACGCACAGCATGCCCTCGATCTCCAGCCCGTCAGGCGCCGTCCAGGTCACCGCCTCTGCCGTGCCGCCCACCGACATCAGGTATTCCGTGCCGGGATGGGACACCGTCGCCAGCACCTCGGGCACGCCCTCGCTCACGACCACGACCTGCTGCGGAACCGCGTACGCATCCTCGATGACCGCGAAAGTGTCGACCGTCGCGAATGAGCCGGCCGGATACCGGAATCCGCACGAATGCGGGGTCGAGTACCGCTCCGTCGCGCGTCCCGTGCCGGCGTCATAGGTGCCGACGACGGTGTCGAGCCCGCGTATGCCGAAGTAGCCCAGCTCGTGCTCGCCGATCCAGTCGACGGCGGTCACATCGGTCCGCATGGTGTCGATGGTGGAGCGCTTACCCGACTCGAGGTCGAGCACGATCAGGTCACCGGCAACGACCCAGCGATCGCTGCAGATGGCCTGGACGACGCTGGCGAAGCGCCCATCGGCAGATCCACCCGGTAGTCCGAGCTGCACGTCGCTGCGCAGCAGCTCGGTCGTCTCGCCGGAGTCCAGGTCGAGCGCGGTCAGCACGGCACCGTACCAGTCGTCCTCTGCCGGCGCCTCGCTCGTGACGGCCACGACGCGCCTCGGTCCGCACCACTGCGCCTCCCAGCAGTTCATGCCGTCCGGAGACACTCGCGAGGCCTGCCCCGTGTCGGGCGAACACACCCACAGGGACCGCCACGCCGTCTCCGGGACGCCACTCTCGACCTCCGGGTGCCAGTCAGGGAGGTCGTCCGACGCCGCGTGGGTGACCCCAGAACCCTGACCTCCCGACAAGTCGGCACCGAGACCGGCGACACCGAGCAGGATGCTCCGTCCGTCCGGTGACCAGTGCAGGTACTCCACCGTGCCGTCCACACGCCCGGCCCTCCGGGGAGAGCGCGGGTCCTCACCGTCGGCGATGAACAGCTGAAACTCACCTTCGACGTCGCGGTCGGACAGGTATGCCACCTGGCGACCGTCAGGAGAGTAGCGACCGTGACGCGCCGACCCCTGCGAGCCCGAGATGGACTCGAACCCGCCGCCGCGCACCTGGTACACCGACGTCCGCGGCAGCCCTTCCAGTTCGTCACGGACCGAACCCGTCACCAGAGGAGTCCGGGCGGTCGGGACGAGGTGGACGTCGGCGACCTCGTGCACCCGGCCGAAGGCGGGCTCGTGCAGTCGACGGCAATGGGTCTCGACCGCCTCGTACTCGGCGGTACCTCTGACATCACGCATGAGTGGATCGGACTCCTTCGTTCGGGATTTGCACTGGATCCCGTCGTCACGGTTGGACCGTACCGACGGAGCGTTACTAGTCAGCCCATGACCGTCCCGGTCGTGCTTGAACGGCTGCGCCGTCGCGAGAAGGCACCCAGGTCGATCTCGAGGCCCGTGTGAACGCCGGTGTAGACCACTGGCAGCGTGTCGTGGTCAGCGCCGTGCTCGACCTCGTCGATCAGCGTCCTCATCATGCATCCGACCACCGGAGCATTCTTGAACTGGTTACCGCTCGTGCCCATGGCGACGTAGTACCCCGCTAGGTCCGTGCGGTCGTAGATCGGGGTCCAGTCGTCCGAGACGTCATAGACACCCGCCACTCCTCGAGGCCGGTTGGGAACTCCCAGGTCCGGGAGTCGGCGTGCGGCACGGGTCACCTGCGCCTCGAAGACGGCGCTCGTCGGCTGGAGGTGCGCGTCGTCCGGGTCGTCCAGCCACTCAAACGGATCGCATGCCGGCTCGGTGCCACCGATCAGCAACGAACCACCCACGTCGGATCGGAAGTAGGTTCCCAGGTCCATGTCGGCCACAGCGGGGCGGGGTTGCGTCGCGTCACCTGTTCCACCCGGCGCAACCACATGGGCGACCTCCTGCCGCATCGGGCGCACGCTGACCGTGAAGTCACCCCCGACACCCGCCAGCTCGTTGAGCCCTCCCGACCACGGGCCGGCGGCATTGACGACGATCGACGCCCAGATGGTCGAACCGTCGTCCAGCTCCACGCCGCTCACCCGATCTCCTGACCGGTGGACAGCCGCGACGGTGCTCTGGAATCGGAACCGTGCTCCCTCGCGGACTGCTGCGGCGGCGAGATTCTGCGCGGCGAGCTGCGGATCGCTGACGTGACCGGCGTCGGGTGTGAACACGCCGCCGAGGGTCTGCGTCGCGTCGTGCCAGAAGCGAGGGTCGTCGAGTCTTCGCGGCGGCCAGTACCTCCCGACGTCCAGACCCGGCACCCGGGACGCGAGCTCAGCACTGTCCCACTCCTCGTAGGGCACCCCGAGTTCTTCGAACAACGGGACGTAGGCCGAGCGCGGCGCGGCATCGACGTCGAGCATGACCAGACCGGTCCGCACGTACCGGGCGACATCGCCCACGTCGTGACCGAGATGGGCCGACCATGATGCCCAGCCGGCGTAGGACTCCCAGGCCGCCGCGACACCGGCGGCGGTCGAGAAGTTGAAGCGCACGACCGCGCTCGACGCGCTGGTCGACCCGAGTCCCGCCCCGCCCGCTCGATCGACGACGACGACCTGTCGTCCCGACCTCGTCAGTTCCAGCGCGATCGATGACCCGATCACTCCTGCGCCGACGACGATGGCGTCGGCAGTCTCCTTGTCAGGCACTCACTGTCCTCCTCGAGCGTCACACGTTCGTCATCTGGAGTCTGGTCCGCGACGGCTCGCCCGGCATCGGACCACAGTCACGTTCGCGACCAGACCGACACGACACCTGTTGCCCAGGGGACCGGTGTCATGTCGACCTCAGTCCAGCCAGCTCCGCTTGCCCGTGGGCACCGCCGCCACGAGGTTGCGGGTGTACTCGTGCGAGGGCGCGTCGATCACGTCCTCCGTGCTGCCACGCTCGACCACCTCGCCCTCGCAGACGACGACGAGGTCCTGGGTGACCTGCCGCGCCACGGCCAGGTCATGGGTGATGAACAGCATGGAGATCCCGCGCTCGGCCGTTCTCCGGAACACCTCCAGGATCTCGAGCTGCACGGACGCGTCGAGCGCGGCCACTGGCTCGTCACAGACCAGCAGCCGCGGCCGCATCGCCAACGCACGGGCGATCGCGACACGCTGCCGTTGACCGCCTGACAGCTTGCCGGGTTGCCGGGAGGCGAGGGCGAGGTCCAGCTGCACCTCGTCGAGGAGAGCCTCGACCTCGTCGGCGATCTCCGCGCGACTGCCCCGCGTGCCGGCGAGTCGCAGGCGCTGACCGACGGCCTCCGCCAATGTGAAGCCAACGGTGTGGGACGGGTTGAGCGAGGCGTACGGGTCCTGGAAGACGCACTGGATCGCGCGGGTCGCGGCACCGCGTGCGGTCGTCGTCAGCGCCGACCGATCGCTGATGTCGATCGAGCCCTCGCTGTCGCTCGTCAGCTCGATGGTTCCAGCGTCCGCCGTCACGAGCCCCAAGACGCACCGAGCAAGCGTGGTCTTGCCCGACCCCGACCCACCGACGATGCCGACGCTCCGACCCTCCCCGACCACCAGGTCGACGCCCTGCAGCGCCTGCTTGACCGATGAGCGACGGCCTCCGCCGTAAGCCTTCCTCAGGCCCGTCACCCTCAGCAGGTCGCCGCTCTTCGCGGAAACGCGGGAGGGATGGTCGCTGATGGGGGCAGGGTCGAGCGCTGGCCGTGGCACTGGGCGTAGCTGCACGAGCCGCTCACGCACGGGAACCTCGGAGGCGAGCAACTGCGCCGTGTAGGAGTGAGCAGGGTCATTCCCGATCTGAGCCGCAGTGCCGGACTCCACGATCTCGCCGTGCCGCATCACGAGAACGCGGTCACTCATCGACAGCGCGACCCGGAGGTCGTGGGTGATCAACAGCAGACTCATGCCGCGTGCACGTTGACTCTGCTGCAGCAGCTGCAGGAGGCGACGTTGCGACGTCGCGTCGAGTGCCGTGGTCGGCTCGTCGGCCATCAGCACCGCTGGATCCCGGGCGATCGCGGCGGCGAGGGCCACGCGCTGTCGCATGCCGCCGGACAACTCGAAGGGATACCGCTCCTCGATCTCGCCGAGGCCCACCTGTTCGAGCCGTTCCCTGACCTGGTCCGCGATCGCGGCACCGGGCGGGGACCCGCCGGCGGTGATGCTCTCCGCGAGGTGAGTGCCCACGGTCGTGAGCGGGTTCAGGATCGTGAACGGGTCTTGGAGCAGGAGACTGATCATTGCCCCCGAGACCGCACGGCGCTCCCGGTCGCCGAGCCGCAGCAGCGGTTGCGTCCCCAGCCGGCAGTCGCCCGACGCGCTCAACCCGGCCGGCAGCACGCCCATGAGCGCTTTGGCCGTCATGGACTTTCCGCTGCCGGACTCTCCGATGAGCGCCACGGTCTCGCCCGGCGCGACGTCGAAGCTGATTCCCTTGAGGATCTCCGCACCGGCCGTGTCCGTGACCCGCAGGTCGCGGACCGTCAGAACTCCATCGTCAGGACCGGCTGGTTCGCCGTCCCGCACCTCGCGATGCTGTCGCGTCGACGTGTCGGTCATCATTCCGCCTTCCCTCGGGACAGTCGGGAGGAGATCGCGTCACCGAGCACGGTCGCGGACAGCGCCGCGACCACGATGAGGATGGCCGGGGCGATCGCTCCCCAAGGATTGAGCTCGAGGAACTCGCGGTTCTCGGTCAGCATGCGTCCCCACTCCGGCGACCCGATGGGAGCACCGAGCCCGAGGAATGACAGGGTCGACAGCCCGACCAGCGCAGCGACGAACTCCAACAGCGCGCTCGCGACCACGGTGGGCATAATGTTCGGCAGCAGGTGCACCGCCATGATCCGTGGCTTGGACATGCCGAGCGACTCCGCCGCCTCCACATACGGCAGGTGGCGCTGGCCCAGGACGGCCGAACGGATCATGCGGGTCCCGGCGGGGGCCGACAGCACGATCAGCATCACGACCGCACCCCAGTAGCCACCCCCGACCATCCCGACGAAGATGATGATGACGAGGAGGGCGGGCGCCGCGTAGAGCAGATCGACCAAGCGCATGATGACGGCCTCGACTCGCCCCCCGAAGTAGCCCGCGGCGAGCCCGAGCGTGATCGACAGCGCCGACCCACCCACCATGACCACGACCGGGCCGACCAGCGCCGCCTGCGTGCCTTCGATGAGACGACCCAGGATGTCGCGACCGAGAGCATCGGTCCCCAGCAGATGGCCGTCTCCCGGGGGACGCGAGGGCGAAAGAAGATCCTGGGTGTGCGGATCGAACGGATTGAGCCACGGCCCGAGGAGCGCGCAGGCCGCCAGGACGACCGTCACGAGGACGCACCCGAGGGTCAGCGGCGAGAACCACCGTCGGTTCCGTCGCGACGGGACGGTCACGATCACATCGGTGCTCATGCCACCATCGCCTTCCGGAGCCTGGGGTCAACGAGCAGATACACCACGTCGCAGATCAGGTTGATCAGAAGGATGAATGCCGCCATCAGCAGAGCGAGCGCCTGGATCACCGGCACGTCCTTCGTATTGACGGCGCCCACCAGCTGAGACCCGATGCCGGGAAGGGAGAAGACCTGCTCTACCACCACGGCTCCCGTCAGAAAGAAGGCGACGATGGCCCCCACCGACGTGATGACGGGCAGCGAGCTGTTCCGCAACCGGTAGCGTCCCCACACCAGACGACGCGGCAGCCCCCGGGTGCTCGCGAACGTCATGTAGTCGGCGTGGGTGACCGACATGGTCGCCGCCCGGGTCTGGCGGAACACGATCGCCGCGACACTGACCGTCAGGGCGAGCGCGGGCAGGGTCAGATGGTGCAGACGGTCGAGGAGATCGTCCGATCCGCCGCCGTAGACCGGGAACCAACCCAGCACGATGCCGAAGACATAGAGCATCACGATGCCGATCACGAACGCCGGTGCGCCGAAGCCGAACGTGCTCACCATGGTGGCGGCTCGATCGAAGCGGGACCCAGGACGGGCACCCGCGAGCAGTCCCGACGGCACCGCCACCACCACGACGAGTGCAACGGCGTACGCCGCGAGCATGATCGTGATCGGGAGTCTTTCACCGATGACCGCTGTGACGGCTTGCCCGCTCTGGATCGACTCGCCGAACTGAAGCCTGAGCGCGTCACCCGCCCAGTGGAGGTACTGGGCCAGGAATGGTTCGTCGAGGTGGTACTTCGCACGGATGGCCGCGAGCGTCTCGGGGGTGGCCGGACGCGTGCCGAGCAGCACCTCCTCCGGCCGGCCGGGCGCCAGGTACAGCAGGGCGAACACCACGAACGACAGCACGACGAGCGTCGCCCCGATCGCCGCGAGACGCCGAGCGATCCAGTAGAACATCGTCACGGGCACCTCCTGGTCTGTTGAGTGATGAGACGGCGCGAAGGGACGGGCCGTCGGCCCGTTACTCCGCCGCCGCCTTCAGCCGGCACGACCAGCAGGAGAAGGGACCAGACCAGTAGCTGAAGTCGGCATCGGCGTAGACGACCTCCGCGCCGAGCGCCATGGGGCGGTCAGTCGCGAACAGCGGGACGTACGGCATGTCCTCCGACAGCAGCTCAACTGCCGTCCGCGCCGCATCGACTCTCTCGGTGTCCTGGCCGGCCGCGAAAGCGACGAGCGCATCGGTCATCTCGGGGGAATCGTAGTTGGCGAAGTTGAGGTTGCCGTCCTGGTCAAGCGGAGCGACGACGGTCTCCAAGATGGTGGTCGGCAGGGGAGCATCAGCACCGACCGTCACGACCGCGAGCGGGTTCGCCTTGGCTCGCAGCTTCTCGAAGTACTCGGCGTAGGGAACTCCCACGACATTGATGGTGATGCCGATCTCCTCGGCCGACTGGGCGATGGACTGCAGGGCGCTGCCCAAGTGGCTGGCCGAGGTCGCGTAGACGACGTCGAGCTCAAACCCGTCCGGGGTGGCGCTCTTCGCCAGCTCCTCGCGTGCTTTCTCAACGTCGAAGGCGTAGGACGGCAGCGACTCGTAGAGATCGTCGATCTCCCCGTCGTCCAGGAGTCCGGTCCAGAGGCCTGGGTGGACGATCGATCGGTCGGTGACGAGCCCGTGCCCTGCGAACAGCGACTCCACCAAGCCCTCCCGGTCTGCCAGGTAGGCCATGGCCCGTCGGGCGTGCACGTCGTCGAACGGCGGACGCGAGGTGTCGAGGGGCAGGATGGTGTTCTGGGGGGCATCAGCATAGGTCATGTGGATGTCGCCGCTGCGGTCCCAGGTCGTGGCGTTCTGGATCGGGACGTCGAACGTGCCGTCGATGTCACCGTTCTCGATGGCGAGACGGAGCGAGTCCGGGTCCGTCACGACCTCGAAGTTCAGCGCTTGGACCGTCGGGGCCGGGCCCCAGTAGTCGTCATTCCGGACGGTCTTGACGCCTGTGCTCGGGGAGTAGCTCTGCACCTCGAACGGTCCCGTACCCATCACGAGTCCGTCCGGCGTGCCCAGATTCGCGCCGGCCGCCTCGGCGTGAGCACGGCTCATGATGCCCATCACACCCAGGATGCTCAGGAGTTGCGGGTCCGGGGAGGCGAGATCGAGGGTGACCTCGAGGTCGCCCGTCTCGCGCACCCCTGCGACCTTCGTCAAGGACCCCGCGAGCTCCGACCCGGCACCTGCGTCGGCGTACCGGGAGAGCGAGAAGACGACGTCGTCAGCCGTGAGCGGTGAGCCGTCCCAGAACGTCACGCCCTCGCGAAGCGTCAGGACGATCGAGGTCGCCTCCTCCGACCAGGACTCCGCCAGCCTCGGCTCGACGGTGCCGTCAGCGCTCACCTGCGTCAGCCCCTCGAGGAGCTGGCCGTTCACCAACAGCGACGCACCATCGTATCCGCCTGCGGGGTCGAGGCTGCGCGGTGCCGCCGACACGCCCCAGTTGACGACCTGCACCTGCGGGTCGCTCGCCTCCCGAGGTTCGTCAGAGGCCGAGGAGTTCGGCGCCGAACAGGCGCTCGTCGCCAGTCCGATCGCCAGCACGGTCGCCGCGACGACCCGGGCCCGCCCGTGCCTGGGCACGGGCATCCGCGTCCTGGGGTCCTGCCGTGTTCCACGCATGTGCACACCTCGCTGTCGGTCGACCTGCGGGCCGGCGGCCCGCCCAGATCCCGTCTGGCTCGACGTTCGGCCAGGACGTTCCGAGAATCGTGGCCCGACCTTCGAGGCCCTCACCAGAGACTCCCGTAGCGACTTTCGCGGGGCCGACGCAACACCTGTCGTGCCGGCGCCGGTCCGACGCGGCTCGCGTCCCCGTTCCCAGCGCACCGACCGGACCATCAGGTCTGCGGAGCGAGAGCTTTCTCCACCCGACATCTGTCGAGAACTCGGGGTTGAGAGGTCGATCGTTGTCGGGTCACACCGTCCCGGTCAGCGTCCTAGCGTGAGGTAGGCCGTCGTCAGCGTGACGACGCGGCACGTCCCCACGGAAGGATCCGCATGACCCTGCTACCTGATCCGGGGGCACGTGACCTCCGCGGCACCGCGAGCTTCGAGCACACGGCCGACTACCTGGCCGCGGCCTATGCGGGCGGTTCCGCGCGGCCGGTCAGCGCCACCTCGGCAGCCGCATTCCGCGACGGCCGCTCGATCGCCTTCGTCGGCCACCTCCTGCCGGCTCTCGACACGCCCCAGCAGCCGCGCCTGTTCGTCGCTGACGACGACGGTGTCCGCCGGCTCACGGACGCCGACGCCGAAGAGCTCGACCCCCGGGTCTGCCCCGATGGGAGCACGATCGCCTTCCGTAGCGACGCCGGGACGTCGGGCGTGTACCAGCTGGCGTTTCTTGACCTCGCCTCGGGACGGGTGCGTCGTCCGAACCGGGTCGACGGCACGGTCGAGTACCTGCACTGGTCCCCCGATGGCACGCGGGTGCTGCTGGGTGTCGCCGGACTCGGAGCGCATGCCGCTGGCGGACAGGGCTCCGGCGCGATCGCACCGACGTCGGACGGACCGGTCCCGGCGTGGACGCCGCAGGTCGACCGTGGGGCCGGTCACGACCAGCGACGTAGCCTCTGGGTCCACGATGTCGCGAGTGGGGAGTCGCGCCGAGTCTCCACGGATCTCAACGTGTGGGAGGCCGTGTGGTGTGGCTCCAGCGCCGTCGCGGCGCTCGTCAGCGCCGGTGCCAGCGAGTCGGACTGGTACGACGCCGAACTGCACCGCATGTCCCTGGTCGAGCGGGGGGACGGTCGGGAGAGCCTGGTCCTGCACGTCTCCGCACGTCAGCTCGGCGTGCCCACGGCCAGCCCCGACGGGCGGCGCGTCGCGGTCGTCGAGGCATGGATCGCCGCGCGGACGGTCGCCGCCGGGGACGTCCTCCTGATCGATACCAGCGACGGTGACGAGTCATCGGTGGCACGCATCGAGACCCTTGGCGTCGACGTGACCCAACTCACCTGGCTCGACCCGCACCGCCTCGCGTTCGTCGGACAGCGCGGACTAGAGACCGTCGCCGGGGTCCACGACCTCCGCACGGGGCTCAGCCTGGAGACGTGGGTCAGCGACATGACGTGCGGCGACCGTTACCCGGAGGCGTCCTTCCTCCCCGACGGGTCGGCCGCGATCGTCCACCACGGCTACACCCGACCCCCGGAGTTGGCCTGGCTACGGGCCGACGGAGTCCACGTCGTGGCGAGCCTCCGCAACGACCAGACCGAGCGAGTCATCGCCGGTGCGGGCACGCTTCAGTCGGTCAGCTGGTCCGCCCCGGACGGATGGGAGATCCAGGGTCTCCTCGCGACACCCGCGGGACCCGGACCCCATCCCTTGGTCGTGTACGCCCATGGCGGACCCATCTGGGCGTACCGCAACCGGTGGATGATGGGGCACGTCCACACTCCCCTGCTGGTGAGCCACGGCTACGCCGTCCTGCACCCGAACCCCCGCGGCAGCAGCGGTCGGGGCCAGGACTTCTCGGGGGCGGTCGTCGGCGACCTGGGCGGCGTCGACACCCACGACTTCCTCAGCGGCATCGACGCACTGGTCGAGCGGGGTGTCGCGGACGCCGACCGGATCGGGGTCATGGGCGGTTCGTATGGTGGCTTCATGTCGGCCTGGCTGGTCACCCAGGACACGCGCTTCGCCGCCGCCGTGCCGATGTCTCCGGTCACGAACTGGTACACCCAGCATCACACGGCGAACCACCCCGCGTTCGACCAGCTCTTTATGGGCGCCGATCCCCACGTGCCTGGCGGCCGGTACCATGAGCGCAGTCCCGTGATGCACGCGAGCCGGGTTCGCACGCCGGTGTTGCACATGAGTGGCGACCAGGACTTCTGCACGCCGCCCATCCACTCGATCGAGTTCCACCACGAGCTTGTGATCGCGGGAGTCCTGTCGGTCTGCGTGGTCTACCCCGGCGAGGGTCACGGCGTCCGTGGGTTCCCCGCGCTCATCGACCAGTGCACACGCATCGTCGACTGGTTCGCCCGGCATATGCCGGCCCACTCGTGACCACCTCCGCACGAGTGACCGCGTCGACCCCCGCGGGCGCTACCGTGGGAGACCCGACTCGCGGCGACGCCGTGCGTCGGCCTCCCCGTCCCGGACCGAATGCCCTGACGCTTATGGACTTCGACACCCTCCAGGCCGTCGTCGACGACCTGGCCCAGCGCCTGCAGCGCTCGGTCGCGGTCGACGACACGTCCATCCGCTTGCTGGCGTCGAGCCGCCACTTCGGCGAGGAGGACGAGCTTCGCTCGCACTCCATCCTCAACCGCGAGGTAGCCGACGACGTCGTCACGCTGATCCGAGCCATGGGTATCGCCGACTGGGTCGAGCCCGGCTGGGTCGAGGACGCCGACGTGGGTCTGACCAGGAGACTGTGCGTGCCCGTGCGCTGCCACGGTCTGCTCCTGGGCTACCTGTGGCTGATCGACTGGCCGCAGCACCCCATCAGCGGCGACGACGTCACGCGAGCCGTGAGCGCCGCCGCGCACGCTGGCGCCCTGCTCTACCGCGGACGCCTCACGAGCGAGCGGCTGCGCAACCGGCACGAGTCGGTGTTGCGCGAGCTCGTCTCCTCCGACGAGGCGGCACGCGCCCAGGCCGTCGAGGACCTCCGGGCCGAGCAGGTCTTTCCGGAACAGCCCCGCCCCTACCAGGTGCTGGCGGTACGGACGTCGACCCTCGCCGACGTCACGACCGGGGATCCCGAACTCCAGATCGCGGTCCAGGAGGCCGTCGGCCGCACGCCTTCGGAGAGCGCGATGGCCGTCGCGGGACCCGCGCGGGCCTGGATCCTGCTCGCAGGGTCAGAGCCGTGGTCGCGGCATCGGATCGACACGCTTGGACAGCAGATCCGTTCCCGCATGCCAGGCACCGATCTCAGCGGACCCCACACGACCTTCGGTCTAGGCGGCGTCGTCACCGAGCTGGAGGACCTGCACGTGTCCTACCGCCAGGCTCTGATGGCGGCGAGGGCGTCCGACCTCGTGCCGACGTTCGCGCCGCTCGCCCGCTGGAACGAGCTCGGCCCCTACCAGCTCCTGCTGCGCATGAACAGCAGCGATATCGCCGCCGTGGCGTCGGTCCCCGCCCTCATGACGCTCGAGGCGGCCGATCCCCACGGCCTCCTGATGGAGACGCTGGAATGCTTCCTCGACCATGCTGGAGACGTCCGCGCCTCCGCAGCCGTCATGTGCGTCCACCGCGCCACGTTCTACCAGCGCCTCAAGCGGATCGAGGAGCTCTCCGGCTGCGACCTCGGGTCGGGGTCCGACCGTCTCATGCTGCACCTCGGCCTGAAGATCCGGACATTGACCGCGGGATACCGCAAGACGCGCGGATGAGGCGTCGGCCTCGGATCACCCGGCTGCTTGACCCCAGCCGCCGCCACCCCCGCTGATCGTGCGCACGACATCGCCCGGGCGCAGGACGCCCGCCTCGTTGCCACGGTCCGTCAGGACGACCTCGTCGGGCTGCCCCGGGCGGAGGATCACCTGGTTCGGCGTGCCATCGAGACCGCCCTCCACTCCCTTCGACAGCACGTTCCTCGTGTTCTCATTGGCGTACTTGAGCACCGTGCCCTCCTCCAGCACCTGGTAGTCACGCACGAGACCGTAACCGCCGTGGTGACGACCGGATCCGCGCGAGTCAGCCGAGAGCGCGTACTGGAGACACCGCAGGGGGTAACGGTTCTCCATGACCTCGACCGGCAGGTTCAGCGTGTCGCCGTCCAGCGTGAAGATCGCGGTGCTGCCGTCGCCCGAGGCATGCGCGCCGTGTCCGCCGTCCAGGGGATCGATCATGATGAAAGGGTCCCCGTGACGCGGGTCGACGCGCAGCAGGTACACGCCGAACAGCTGGTACGAGCCGGCGCGACTCGTCTGCGGAAACACCGGCGCGAGCGCGTTGACGACCAGCTCCATGACGGCGGCACCGACGAACCCGAAGGCATCGCTACCCGCCGGGCGCTCGGGGTTGACCAAGGAGTGCGGCGGCAGCACGACATCAACGTGACGGAAGTGTCCCGCATTCGTCGGGTCAGTCGGGCTCATCAGGCCCTTGACGGCCGAGAGCACCTCGCTGCGCGTGCCGATCGCGGTCATGTTCATTGAGCCCTGGCTCGTGGGGCTGGTGCCGTCGAAGCCGACCCTGATCCGGTCTCCCTCGATCGTCACCTGCACGCAGACCTCGGGCCGGACGTCCGGGTCGATGCCGTCGTAGTCCATCACGATCGACTGGGAGTATGTGCCGTCGGGGAGCGCGGCGATCTGCGACGCCACGCTCGCCGACGTGGCGGCGATCGTGCGCCGCATCGCGCCAACGACGCCGTCCGCACCGTAGCGGTCGCAGAGGGCACGGATCCGGTCCACGCCGGCACGGCAAGCGGAGATCTGCGCGTCCAGGTCGCCGCGGACGATCTCGGGGAACCGGGTGTTCGCCGAGATCAGCTCGAGCATGTCCTCGACCGGTGTTCCCTCCCGGACCAACCGTTGGTGCGTGAAGCTCAGTCCCTCCTGGTAGACCTCGGTCGACGTCATGTCCCAGCCGCCCGGCGTACGTCCGCCGACGTCGGCCCAGTGCGCTGTCACCACGACGAACGCGACGAGGTCCGCGCCTTGGTGCACGGGCATGTACACCGTCGTGTCGGAGATGTGCGTTCCCGTGAGGTAGGGATCATTCACGATGAAGACGTCGCCGGGTCGGTAGTGATCGGCTCCGTGCTTGTCCAGACCGGTCTGCACGATGGCCGGCATGCACCCGATGAACGCGGTGAGACCGGAGTCCTCCGCCCACAGCTCGCCCTCGGCGGAGATGACGGCAATGCCGAAGTCCTTGGTGTCGAACAGCAGGGGATTGAACGCCGTGCGGACGATGATGTTGTTCATCTCATGGGTGGTCGCCACCAGGGCGTTGCGCACGACCTCGGCGGTGATGGGGTCGGCCGCGTGGTCGATCGTCATGCGGAAGCTCCTTCGCGGGTCAGGACGAGGTGCCCCGACGGCTCTGTCCCGGCCGCCCATCCGGGTGGCACGAGCGTCGTGTTGGTCGGTTCCTCGATCACGGCCGGACCGACCAGCCGCGCGCCGGCACCCAGGTCTGCTCGCTGGTGGACCGCGGCGCTGCTCGGGACGTCGGTGAAGTAGACCGGCTTGAGTTCCGGGCCCGGAGTCGAGAGGGCGTCGGGCAGGGACGGCAGCCGAGGCGACTCCACGGGCAGCGTCCCATGTGCGCGCAGCGTGACGATCTCGAGCACGTTGTCGCGTGTGCGCGGGCCGTACATCCGGTCGTGGAGACGACGGAATCCCTGTTCGATGCCCGCGACCAGTGCCGCCGGGTCCTCCAGCCACGCCGTCTCGATCGGGACGGATACTGTGTGGTGCTGCCCGACGAAGCGGGCATCGACGGTATGGGCGACCTCGACCGCGTCGGACGGTCCGTACGCGCTCATGACCTCCCGGATCTCCTGAGCGAGCTCGGCGAGGTCGGCCACGAGTTCTTGGGGGGAGCCCTGGAGGTCGAGGAGCCTGGTGCGGACGATGTCCTCGCGGTAGTCGCTCGCGAGGATCCCCCACGCGGAGAAGTTGGCGGCAGCGACAGGGCAGACCACCGTGTCGATCCCCAGGTCCTGCGCGAGCAGGGCGGCGAACAGTCCGCCACCGCCGCCGTACGAGATCAGCGCGAAGTCACGCGGGTCGAAACCCCGCTGGACCGTGATGGCCCGGATCGCGTTCGTCATGTTCGACTCCGCGATCCGCAGGATGCCGAGCGCGGCCTCGGTCACCGACAGTCCGAGTGGGTCGCCCACGTGCGCCCTCACGGCGTCACGAGCTCGCTCGACGTCGAGCGTCATGCGCCCTCCGAGGAAGCGAGTCGGGTCGAGCCTGCCGAGCAGGACCTGCGCGTCGGTGACGGTCGGCCGATCGCCGCCCTTGCCGAAGCAGACCGGCCCGGGGACCGCGCCCGCGCTCTGCGGCCCGACCTTCAGTGCTCCGGTGCCGTCGAGCCACGCGACCGACCCGCCTCCGGCTCCGACGGAGGTGATGTCGACGAGCGAGCTCAGGACCGGCCTGCCGCCGATCGTCGCGTCGGACTTCTCGACCAGGTCCCCGTCGAGGATCAGGGCCACGTCGAACGTGGTCCCGCCCACGTCAGCGCACACGGCGTGCGCGATGTCGAGGGACCGGGCGAGCTCCCGCGAGGCGACGACGCCGCCGGCCGGGCCCGACATGAGGGTGCGCACCGGGAGGTGTGCAGCGCGGTTCGCCGTCAACACACCGCCGTTGGATTGCATGATCCCGACCGTTCCGGCATGACCGTCGTCGGTCAGCGCGCGCGTGAGATTGTCCAGGTAGGACGCGAACTCGGGCTGGACGAAGGCGTTCACGACCGCCGTCGAGGTCCGTTCGAACTCGTGCCATTCGGACGCGACCTGGTGGGACATCGTGATGGGCACCTCAGGGAACGCCGCCCGGAGGGCCTTGGCGAGCTCGAGCTCGTGCATCGGGTTCACGTAGGCGTGCAGGAGACAGATCGCCACGGCCTGAGGATCGGCCTCGCGGAGCTGGGCGACCGTGGTCGCGATCGACTCTCCGTCGAGCGGTTGCAGGACCTTCCCGGACGCGTCCAGTCGCTCGGCCACCTCCAGGCGCCGCGCGCGAGGCACCAGGGGGGCCGGCGCTCGGAAGCGAAGGTTGTAGATCTCCGGGCGGCCGCCGCGCCCGATCTCGAGCACGTCCCGGAATCCCGCCGTGGTCACCAGCGCGACCCGTGCGCCCCGCTCTTGCACCAGGGCGTTGATCGCGACGGTCGTGCCATGGAACAGCTGAGAGACGTCGGCACCGCTCAACCCCATGCGGTGCAGACCGTCGAGCAGCTCCTCGTGCTGACGCCCCGCACTCGCCGGCTGCTTCTCGAAGCTCACCCGTCCCGATCCGATGTCGATGGCGGCAAAGTCGATGAAGGTGCCTCCGACGTCGATCCCTACACGCGAGGACTTCTCGGGCTTACGCATGTCGACCGCCTCCTGGTTGATGGCGCCACCACGTCCCGAACTGCGAACGCTTCGGCCTTCGTGTCATTCTGGCCGCATCCTGGAGTCATGGGCATAGACATCTGACGCGAAACCATCTCGTCCGACGCGACATCAGGCGCGACTCGAGGGCTTTTTGATGAAGAGAGGGGATCGCAGGATGGCCTCTCATGAAGTTTGACCACAACGGCTTGTTGATGCGAGGGTGTGCATTGCCTTCGCGCATCTGTCCCCTAGTGCAGGCAACCGAAGCGTAGATGCCCAGAGATGTGGGCAGAGCCAAAGCCGATGCCAACGAGAAGAAGGCCCCCGACAAAACTGGAATCCCAGCGATAATCGGGGGCCTTCTACTTGCGGTGGCGGTGGGATTTGAACCCACGGTGGGTTTGACCCCACACATCATTTCGAGTGATGCACCTTCGGCCGCTCGGACACGCCACCGCGAAGTACCTTACCGGAACCCCCATCACCGTTCACGCGGCGGGTGATCCTCAGGACTCTTCGGATTCTCATCGTCAGCAAACGAACCCGTTGAGTGTGACGTTTGGGCGGCGAGAAGTCGGTTTCTGCCGTCCAAACGTCACACTCAACGGGTTCGGGTGGGCATCACGACACGGCGAGCAGCAGCTTGCCGGTCGACGCGCGGCTCTCCAGCTGGCGGTGTGCCTCCGCCGCCTCACTCAGCGGCCAGACGCCCCCCGCGATCGGCCGCAGTGTCCCTGCCGCGGCACGCGCCAGGACGTCATCGGCCCGGCCCCGCCACTCCTCCTCGGTCCGCGCATAGTCGCGTCCGGAGGCGCGGGTCACGTATAGGGACCCATTCCCGAGGCGGCCGAGATCGAAAGGTGGAACCGGACCGTTCGCGGCACCGTAGAGGACCAGCGCACCCCGGTGTCTCAGCAGATCGACGCCGCGCAACGCCGCGTCACCGCCGTTGGCGTCGAACACCGCGCCGACGCCATCGGGGACCAGCTGTCGAACTTCTTCGACCAGCCGCTCGGAGTCCACCAGCACGTTCTCCGCGCCCGCGCTGAGGGCAGTCGCCCGCTTCTCCTCCCGCGAGACGACCCCGATGACCCGCGCACCTCGGGCGACCAAGAACTGCGTCAAGAGCGTCCCGACACCGCCGGCCGCGGCCATCACGACCGCGCTGTCCCCGGACTCCAGCGGCCACGTGGACTCCGCCAGGTACTGCGCCGTCACGCCCTGCATGAGAACCCGGGCAGCGTCCTCATCGGCGAGCTCGATCGGCACCGGCACGAACATCCATGCCGGGGCCACCACCTGTTGCGCGTAGCTGCCCGCAACCTTGCTCCATGCCACCCGATCGCCGACGCGCAAGGAGTCCACCTCGGCTCCGACCTCGATCACCTCACCGACGCCCTCGACCCCGGGGACATCCGCCGGTCCCAGCGGCACGAGTCCCCGGCGTTGCATCACGTCCCAGAAGTTCACGCCGCTCAACCGGACCGCGACCCGCACCTCCCCGGGCGCGAGCTCGACCTCCGGGATCTCGACGAGCCTGAGCACGTCCACGCCTCCGGTACCGTGGGCGGCCATCGCCTGCACCATCGTCACATCACTCCTCGTCCGGGATGCCGACGCCGAAGAGCGTCATCGTCTGCGCGAGCGTGCGGTAGTAGCCGACGAGCACCGACAACTCGACCAGTTCCCGATCGCTCAGGATCGCCGAGGCCCGCTCGAACTCCTCATCGGTGACCACACTCGACTGCAGGAGATTGGCGACCACCTCGTAGCTGGCCTGCTCGGTCTCATCGCGGCCGCGGAAACTGCCCAGCGAGATGGCCGTGATCTCCTCATCGGTGACGCCGACCGAGCGCGCGATGCGCTCATGGGCCCACCACTCGAACTCACTCCCGAGCGCCTGTCCGACCTGCAAGATCGCGATCTCCCGCACCCGATCGGTCAGGCTCGTCTGGAACCGGATCGCCGAGCCGAGGGCCTGCAGCCGGTCCCCGATCCGCGGGGCGTGCAGCATGACCCCGAAGGGACCCGTCAGAGAGCCGTCGGAGTCGACCAGGGGGAAGAGTTGCTTGCCCTTGGCGCGGTCTCCGCCGGCGATCGCGTCATAGACGGCGCGCTGCTCGTCGTCGAGCTCACCGGGCACCAGCTTCTTGAGTCTCATCGTGCTCTCCTTCCCCACAGCAGCCAGCCGAGCACGAGACCGGCGACACCCCCGGCGATCGCCTGGCCGTACCGCTCCTTCACCATCGGCACCAGCAGCGACATCGCATCGAGGCCCGCGTCGGCGCCCTCGGTCGTCGTCGCACCCGCAGCCGCAGCCGGTTGAGCCGGACCGGCACCGGGCGCCGTCGTGTGCTCCTCGGCTCGGGTCGCGGCCCCTCCTCCGGCGAGCTCTCGGCTCAGGTTGTCCGTGAACTGACCGATGAGGCGGTTGCTGACATCCGCGATCGCTCCGCGCCCGAACTGCGCCATCCGCCCGGAGATGTCCAGCTCGGTGTCGATCAGGACGCGGGTACGCGTCTCCCCCTCCTTCTCCAGCCGGGCCGAGATACGGGCATTGGCGGCGGCCTGGCCCTTCGGATCCTTGCCCGCCGCAGCGATGACGGCCGACTTGGCCGCGTCGTCCTTCTCCGCGAAGCGGGCCGTCCCCTTGAAGTGGGCGCCGATGGGACCCACCTTGATCTTGACTCCGCCGAGGTAGTCCTCGCCGTCACGTCCTTCCAGGGCCGCCCCCGGCATGCAGGGGGCGATGCGCTCCAGATCCGTGAGCAGTGCCCACGTCTCCTCCATCCCCGCGTCGATGGTGAACTCGTTCTTCAACAACATGTTCGTTACCCTTCCCGCCTCAACGGCCCGCGAACCCGGCGAGACCCTCGATGACCTCGTCTTCTCCGGCATCGAAGAAGGCCATGATGCGGCACGGGCACGCCTCGCCGCCCTCGATCTTCCACGGGAAGGCGCCGATGATGGCGCGCGTGTTCAGCACCTGCTCGATATCGCCGCCCACGTTCTCGGCGTGGATGCAGCCGTCCTGGAAGGCCAGGTGGTGCATGGGGAAGATGTCCGAGGACACCTCACGTCCCGACAGATGGTGCGTGTAGTGGTAGTCGCCGCCGAAGAACTCATGATGGCTCATCCCGACGTGCTCCTCGAAACGCTTGAGGAGGTCCGGCCGCATGTTGCGGATGGTGGTGTTCATCGGATGGTCGCCCGAACCGGCGTCGATGCCCCACCAGCGGATCTCCATCTCCGCCATCCACCGCGCCAGGCGCACGCTGCCGCCTGGGTGCATCGTGAAGTACCGCACGAGATCCTGCTGCGGCTGACCCTGGTAGTAGCGGTGGAAGCCCGTGTGGATGATGAGGATGTCGCCCTTCTTCACCTCCACCTTGTCGGTGATGTGCTCCGGCTCGATCAGGTCCCAGTCCGAGACCGCATCGGAGACGTCCACGATCGCTCCGGGGTGGATGAGCTTGGTCAGCGGCAGCGAGGCCATGTCCAACCCGCCATCGGTGCCGTGCATCGGACCGTCCAGGTGCGTGCCGCTGTGCAAGGAGGTCTCGATCTTCTGCGAGACGATCTGATTCGTCTGCAGATTCTGCGTGTAGTACATCTTGCCGCCGGGATAACCCACCCAGCCCGGCGTGTGGATACCCCAGGGATGGGTCAGATCAACGATGCGCATGGTGCTTACTCCTTCGTAGGGACGTCGTGCGTGGTGGTCGGTTGGAGGAGCCGGCGCAGGGTGTCCGGCTTGATGGGGACGGAGTCGATGGCCCCCGGCCTCTGCAGGGCGTCATCGACGGCCGAGGCGATCGCGGCGGCCACCGCGGTGGTACCGCCCTCCCCCGCTCCCTTCACCCCGAGGGGATTGAGGGGGCTGGGGGCGTCTTCGGTCACGAGCATCTCGATAGGGGGCACCTCCGCCGCGGTCGGCACGAGGTAGTCCATGAACGTGGTGGACTGCGGCGTGCCGTCGGCGGCATAGAGGAACTCCTCGTACATCGCCCCGCCGAGCCCTTGGGCGACTCCGCCGGCGATCTGGCCCTCGACCAGCAGCGGATTGAGAGCCCGTCCCACGTCGTAGGCGACCATGAAGCGCTCGACCTCGAGCCGCCCGGTCCCCTCGTCGATCCGCACGAGAGCCGCGTGCAGGCCGTACGGGTAGGTCATGTGATCGGTGTGGAACCAGCCGTCAGCGGCCAGCCCCGGCTCCTCTTTGAGCTCACTGGCCCGGAGCGGCTCCAGGATCCCGGCGATCTGTCCCAGGTCCAGGCCCCCGTGCTCCGCACCCTCGACCTCGACGACACCGCCACGGATCCGCAGTTGCTCGACGCTGACGGCGAGCTCGGCCGCCGCGGTCCGGAACGCCTTGTCGCGCACCGCCTTCGCAGCATTCAGGGCGGCCGATCCCGCCATGACAGTCAAGCGGGTCGCGAACGCGCCGCGCCCGTACTGGAACTGATCGGTGCGACCGCGCACGACCCGGATCGAGTCGTGGGGAACATCGAGCACCTCCGCGACGACCTGCGCGAGGACCGTGTCGACGCCCTGCCCCACCGATGAGGCTCCACAGAGCACCGTCACCGCCCCGGCGCTGTCGACGACGACCCGAGCACCCTCCGAGGGCCCGATCCCGCTCTTCTCCACGAAGTACCCGAAGCCGAATCCGACCCGTTCGCCGGCAGCACGCCGGCGCGAGACCGTCTCGCGGATCGCGGGAAAGTCGAAACGCTCGGCCGCCTTGTCGATCAACAACGCATAGTCCCCGGAGTCGTGGACCAAGTGCGTGCCCATCGCCTGGATCGGCCGCTCATAGGGCATCTGCTCGGGACCGATGAGGTTGCGTCGTCGCACCTGCTCACGCGAGAGTCCCAGACCGTGCGCGATGGCATCGATGAGCCGTTCGCGAGCGAAGGTCCCCTCATAGCGTCCCGGCGAGCGATAGGTGCCCGCGGGCGTCTTGTGCGTCAGGCGCACATGCGCGGTGACCCGGAGGTTGTCGATGACATAGGGGCCCGGCAGCATCGAGGCGGTCAGCGAGGCGACGGTCGCGCCGTGGGTGCGCACATAGGCCCCCTGATCGAGGGTGAAGGTCGCGTCGAGCGCCCGGATGTACCCGTCTTCGTCGACCAGCGCCCGCAGCCGGTGATGCTGCCCGCGGGAGTGGTTCGTCGCCATCAGATGCTCTTGACGGTCCTCGATCCACTTGATGGGCGCCCGTAGGCGCATCGCCGCGACGGTCACCAGCACGTCCTCGGGATAGAGTTCCCCGCGCGGACCGAAACCGCCACCGACATGGGTCTCTCGCACCACCACTTGGGACGGAGCCAGACCGTTCATGGCGGCGATGGCCTCGCGATTCCAGAACGGCACCTTCGCGGCACCGTCGACGATGAGCTGGCCCTCCGCTTCGTCGTAGACGGCGACGAGGCCGCGGCACTCCATCGGCACACCGGTGTGGCGTCCGATGCGCGCATCCATCGTGAAGACCCGTCCCTCGCCGGACGAGAAGGCCGCATCCACGTCGCCATAGCCGATCGTGAAGACACTCGCCTCGGAGTCCTGGGCAGGGAGTCTCTCACCATTCCCCGCGGCCCAGCTGGCCTGCTCGGCATCGACCCAGACGACCGGCTCGGCATCGGGGTCCAGATGAGCGGGGAGGGATTCGATCTCCACGTCGACGAGCTCGGCCGCGTCCTCGGCCAGATACGATGACTCGGCGAAGACGACCGCGACCGGCTCGCCCACGTAGCGCACCACCGAGCGTGCCAGCACCGGCTGACGGTAGGGCAACAGCTCCTCGCGCGGAGTCAGCCGGAACCCGATCGCCGGGAGGTCGGCGACATCCGCATAGGTCCAGACCGCTGTCACGCCCTCGAGCCGCAGGGCCTCGGTGCCGTCGATCGACACGATGCGCCCGTGGGCGACGGGTGACCGCACCACGCGCATGTGCAGCTCGCCGGCACGCTGGGTGTCGGCGGCGAACCGTCCGGCCCCACGTAACAGGACCCGGTCCTCGATCCGGAGAGCTCGTGAACCGATCACCCGCGCATCTCCTCCGCCGCGGACATCGTCGCGGTGACGATGTTCTGATATCCGGTGCAGCGGCAGAGATTCGAGGACAGCACATCGCGAAGCTCGTCCTCCTGAGCCTCCGGGTGCTCCTCCAGGTATCCGGTCACCAGGGTGAGAAAGCCCGGGGTGCAGAAGCCGCACTGCAGGCCGTGATGCTCCCAGAACGCCTTCTGCACCGGGTGCAGGGTCTCCTCATCGGGCGCGAGCCCCTCGACCGTGCGCACGGAGGCTCCCTCGGCCTGCACCGCGAACATCAGACAAGCGCGTACCGGCTGGCCGTCGAGGAGCACCGTGCAGGCACCGCACACCCCGTGCTCGCAACCGAGGTGCGTGCCCGTCAGGGCGCAGTCCTCCCGCAGCGCATCGGCCAGGGTCCGTCGTGGCTCGATATCGATGTCGTACCGGTCTCCATTGACATATAGGCGCACAGGCACCGTGGAGCGGGTCATGACGCGGCCTCCTTCGTTCGGCTGGCTTGCCGGATCATCGTTCGTAATCGGTGCGGCGTGGCAGGCAGGTGGAAGACTCCGATGCCCAGCGGAGCGAGCGCATCGGAGACGGCATTCGCGATGGCCGCCGGGGCTCCGATCGTTCCGCCCTCGCCGACTCCCTTGGCCCCGGTGATCGAGGCGGGGGAGATCGTCTCGAGATGGGCGATCCGTATCGGCGGGATCTCGGCCACCGTCGGCGGCAGATAGTCCATCAGCGAGGTCGTGACGAGCACGCCACGTTCGTCGTAGATGAGCTCCTCGTAGAGCGCATTGGCGATGCCCTGGGCGATGCCTCCGTGGATCTGCCCGTCGACGACCGCCGGGTTCACCAGCCGCCCCGCGTCCTCGGCGACCAGGAACCGCTCGATCCGCACCTCACCGGTGTCCGGGTCGACCTCCACCTCCGCGACATGGCACGCATTCGCGAAGGTTCCGGCGGGGTCGTAGACGCCCACCGCCTCCAGCGCCGGTTGGCCCTTGTCCGGGATCAGCTGGGCATTGTGGTAGGTGTCACGGGCGAGGACACGCAGCGCGATCTCTTCCCCGGTGTCACGGCGACGCGCGTGTCCCTCCACCAGATCGATGTCATCGGGCAGGCCACCAAGCCGGTGCGCCGCCAGCACGCGCAGCCGTTCAGCCAGCTCGCGGGCGGCGATCAACGTGGCTCCACCCGCGATGACCATGGCCCGGCTGGCGAAGCTCCCCCAGCCGTAGGGCGTGGTATCCGTGTCGGAATCGATCACCCGGACGGAGGAGGGTTCGATGCCCAGGGCATCGCTGACCACCTGGGAGAGGGTCGTCCGCAACCCCTGTCCGTGCGGAGAGGCACCGATCCGCAGCGTCACCCCTCCAGAGGGATCCATCGTGCAGATGACCCGCTCGGCTCCAGGCGTGACGGTCGCGATCTCTTCGCGCCCCAGGGTCATCGGGACGGACCGGGCCGCGAAGGCGGGAGTGCCGTAACCGGTACGTTCGGCGAAACTGGAGAATCCGATCCCGAGATAGCGCCCCGCCTCCCGAGCGGCTCGCTGCCTCTCCCGGAACTCCGCGAGATCGGCCATGTCCGCCGCGAGCTGCAGCGTCTCCAGATGGGACGCGTCGTCCAGCACGAGTCCGGAGGGCGTGCGGTGCGGGAATTCGCCCACCAGGTTTGTGCGGCGGATCTGCACCGGGTCGAGGCCCAGCTCGGCTGCCGCGACATCCATGAGACGCTCCATCGCCAGCACCTGGACCGGTCGGGACACACCGCGGTAGGGAGCGATCGGACATTTATTGGTGAGGATGCCGCGTGAGCGCACCGAGTACTCGCGCACCCGATAGCAGCCCGGCAGCTCAGCCATCGCCATCAGCGGTTCGACCCCGAAGGTCACCGGATAGCAGCTGTACGCCCCGACATCGCAGACGAGGTCCCCGCGCAGGGCCAGCAACTCGCCTGCGGCGCTGAAGGCTCCCTCGATGTCGTAGACCTGTTCACGGCTGTGCCATGCCCCCAGGAAGTTCTCCTCGCGGGTCTCGATCCAGGCGATATTGCGTCGCAGCGTCCGGGAGAGGTGCACGACCACGATGTCCTCACGTGCGAGCGTCATCTTGGCACCGAAGCCGCCGCCGACATCGGGGGAGATCACACGGAGGTCGTCCTCGGGGATGCCGAGGCAGTCGGCGATCCCGGTCCGGGTCATGTGCGGCATCTGCAGGGTCGCATGCAATGTCACCCGCCCGGTGGCTCGGTCGTAGGCCGCGTGGCTCGCGCGGGCCTCCAGGGGCATCGCGCTCTGCCGCGAGGACCCCACCTGGACAGTGACGATGCGGTCCGCGGAGGCGACGGCCTCGTCGAACCCCGGTGTATGGATACGGCCGTCGACCACGGTGTTCGGGTCCCCGGGGAACTCCGTATCGTGCACGAGCGGGGCGTCGCGCCGGCTCGCCGCCTCGGCGCTGAGCACCGCCGGCAGTGGCTCGATATCGACCACGACCTCGTCCAGGGCGTCCTCTGCCTCGGCCTCGCTCGGCGCGAGCACGGCCGCCACCGGCTCGCCGACGAAGCGCACGACATCGTCGGCGAGGATCGGCGTCGCGACCGTCACATAGTCCGGGCGGTCGAGGACGGCGCGGATCGGATGGAGCCCCGCGAGGTCAGCGGCGGTGACGAGGGTGACGTGCGCGGGAGCGCTGATCGAGCGAATCCGTCCGGCGGCATGCGAGCTCCGCACGAATCGCACGTGCAGACAGTCGTCGCCTGCGGCAACGTCGGCGACGTACCGACCCCAGCCACGCAGGATGGCCGGGTCCTCCAGCCGTGGCATGGCGCGACCCGTCCAGCTACGCGGCTCGGCCGTGTTCATGACCCAGCCCCCGCGGTGTTCAGCGCTCGAGGAAGCAGAGCGCGGACGAGGTCGCGGCGGTAGTCGGCGTCTCCGTGGGAGTCCGAGGGAGGATCGACCTCGTCCGCGGCGGCGGCCGCCGCCTCGGCCACCGCGCCTGCCGACCACGCGCTGCCCAGCAGGGCGGACTCGGCGGCCTGGCTGCGCCACGGCACCTCGCTGACTCCTCCGAGACACACCCGCGCTCTTGTCACGACACCGTCCTCGATCTTCACCGCCGCCGTGGCGGCCACGATCGCGAAGTCCCCGGCTCGTCGCGCGAACTCGGCGATCCCGGTCACATGATGGTCATCGAGCGCAGGCAGCGATATGGACGTGAGGATCTCATCGGGCTCCATCGCGGTCGTGAAGATCGCCTGGAAGAAGTCGGCCGCGGGGATCGTACGCTCACCTCGTGTGCTGCGGACGGTCATCTCGGCGTCGAGCAACCGCGCCACCAGACACCACTCCGAGGCCGCATCGCAGTGGGCGATCGACCCACCGAAGGTGCCCCGGGTGCGGATCGGCAGGTGCCCGACCTGGGCGGCGGCCGTACGCAGCAAGGAACCCAGCGGCCCCTGGAGACCGGTGTTCTGGACGGCGAGATGACGAGTGCGCGCACCGATCGTGACACGGTCCTGGCCCGGCACGATGCCCTCGAGGCCGGGTACCCGATTGATGTCGATCAGGCGCTCGGGCCGCGCCAGCCGGAAGTTCATCATCGGGATGAGGCTCTGGCCACCGGACAACACCTTGCTCTCGAAGGGGTCGATCGCGAGCTGCTCCATCGCCTCGTCGAGGCTGAGCGGCCTGACGTAGTCGAATGCGCTTGGTTTCACCAGATCTCCTTGCCGTCATAGACGCCGTACACATCGGTTCTCCGGTCGGCACGGGGCCTGATCCGCGCCGACCGCTCCTGGGCCGCCCGCACGTCGGCGAGGTCCACGACCGCGCTGGCGCGATCCGCTTCGCGCCTCGACAGCGGTCCCGCCAGTAGCCGGCCGCGGGCATCCACGGCCACCGACCCGCCCAGGGTCCGCGCGCCCGGGTGCTCACCGGCCTGCGAGACCGCCACGACCGCCACCTGGTCGAGATTCGCCTGGACCAGCACTGCCTCGGCCTGTTGGACGAGCCCCTCCGCCGGGACATCGGCATCGAAACCACCGACCCACGCGGCCGGGGCGAGCACGATCTCCGCGCCCTTCAGGGACAGCAGCCGTAGGGTCTCGACGAAACGCAGGTCATAGCAGACGCAGATGCCCAGGACTCCGTACGGCGTCGCGACGACCTCGAGGTGGTCGCCCGGGGTGAATGCCTCCTTCTCCGCGTCGAAGAGGTGCAGCTTGCGGTAGTTGAGCAGAGGCCCGTCCGCGCCGACGAGCACGACGCTGTTGAAGTACTCGTCGCCGTCCCGCTCGCAGTAGCCGGCCGCGACCAGGCCTTCGTGGGCGGCGGCCACGGCCATCAGGTCGTTCACCAGCGGGCCGTCCACGGCCTGGGCACTGGACTCCACGCCGGCGCGGTCGACGACGTAGCCGCTCGCGGCGAGCTCAGGGAAGACCGCGATGTCGGCGCCCTCGCGCAGCGCCATGCGCGCCCGACCGAGCAGTTCCGCGATGTTGTCAACGCTGCGGCCCGGCACGGGTGCGGTCTGCTCGAGGGCGACGACGGTCATGAGAGCTCGAGCTCCGCAGTCAGTCCCTCGACATCGACGCCGACGGCACGCAGCATGTCCAGATCCGCCGGACACGGGCCGCCGACGCTGATCACCCTCTCCCCCAGATCGGCGGCCACCGCGTGGATGACGCCGGCGGGGATATGGACCACGTCGCCCGGTCCGAAGGACAGTTTCGCACCATTCGTGACGTCCTCGGCGGTACCCCGGCCCTCCACGATGTAGATCGTGTCCTCGGAGTACCGATGCACGTGTTCGGTGTTCCGCTCACCCGGCTCCAGCACGACATAGTTCATATTGGCAGTCGCCGCCCGTGCGCCGTACCAGACGACGAGTCGAGCATCGGCGGAGATGAAGGGCACCATGAGTCCGGGATCATCGCGGTGAAATCCTCGGAGCTCCGGTGTGCCCGTGTCGGTGGCGTCGACCTCGGCGGCCGGTGTGCCGAATGCGGGGTCGACCGGGGACGGCCCGCCGATCAGGAACGCTCTCGAGGAGGCCACGATGCGGTAGTCGGTGCCGGGCGCGGCGTGGAACATCGCTCCCTCCTCGAGCGTGAGGCGTTCACCCGCGTCGGCGGATTCCACCGATGCCTTGCCGTCGATCACGTAGTAGACGGCCTCGACCCGGTGGCGCAGGGAGATCGTCGAGGCGCCCTCGGCGAGCTCGATGGCGTACAGACTGCGCAGGCTCGCTCCGGACCGGGGACCGATGACCTCGCGACACGACCCGTCCCCCAGGACGATGTCGAGCTCCGGCCCCCACGCGTCCCGTCCGATGATCCGGGCGTGGCCTGCTTCATGTGTCATGACATTGTTCCTCACTGCCATCGTCCGCCAGGCGGACTCTTCTTGAATTTCTGTTAAGTGTAATTGAAATCTGCGCGAATGGGGAGGCCCGCGTCCGACGCCGGGACGCTCAGTCGAGCAGGTTGACCCAGACCGCACGCGCGGAGGAACGGCCCTCATTCGCGATGCGGTGCGGAGTGGAGGAGTCGTAGCTGATCGCGTCGCCGGCGCGGAGCTTGTAGCTGGCTCCGGCGAGTTCGACGGTCAACGAGCCGCTGATGACGATGCCGTATTCACGTCCCCCGTGGTGGACCGGCTTGTCGCCGCTCGCGGTACCTGGGGCGTACTCGTTGACCGCCATCTCGAGCCCACGGTCGGCGGCATGGTGCGCGATACGGCGCACGACCCCCTCCCCGGTCTCGACCTCGGTCTGCGCGGCGCGCGGAGTCACTGGCGACACGCTCTCGGCCTCGGGGTGATCGAAGAGATCGTGCATCTGCAATCGCAGCGCAGAAGCGACGGCGACGAGGGTGCCGATCGACGCTCCGGCGACCCCGCGCTCGAGCATCGACAGCATCGACACCGACACGCCCGTGCTCTCGGCGAGATCGTTCAAGGTCATGTTGATCTGCTTGCGGCGCGCCCGGATCGTCGACCCCACTTTGCGGATGGTCTCGTCAGCCGGGTTCGGCTCACCAGCACCGCTCCGAGCGGGGATCTTCACCGGTATCTCCTCCCGCGCGCCGCGTCGATCCCGGATAGTGTAGTCCAGGTCCCCCTTGGCCACATCGACTCCCGTCGCGTCCGCGCCCTCGCCGCCGTCTCCCCCGTCCGGACGTCTCATGTATGCGACCGCCAGAACACGACCTTGGAGTCGATGTACTCGACGATCCAGTACAGGATGAGTCCGAAGATCATCAGCGCCACGATGACGGCGAAGCCACCGGCGACGTCCAACTGGAAGTTCAGCGACTTGATCAGCACGCCCATGCCTCGCGACGCACCCACGAACTCGGCCACGATCGCGCCGATGAGCGCCAAGGTGATGGCGTTCTTGATCCCGGCGAAGATCAGCGGCAAGGAGGAGGGGAGCACGAGCTTGCGATACTCCTCCCATCGACTCGCTCCGAGGGATCGCATGAGGGTGCGGGCGTTCTTGTCCACCGTGTCCATCCCGACCATGACATTGAGCAGCACCGGGAAGAAGCAGATCGTGGCCGCCATGACCACCTTGGACGTGAGGCCGAAGCCGAACCAGGTGAGGAAGAGCGGCGCCAAGGCGACGCGGGGCGTGATCTGGAAGCCGACGACGATCGGGTAGAACGCGGTCTTCGCCCAGTCATACATTCCGAGGGCCGTGCCGATCGCCCAGGCGAGGATCACTCCGATCAGGAAGCCGGCGATCGTCTCGGCCATCGTCACCCAGGTGGCCTCCCAGAAGTAGGCCTTGTCGAGCATCGAGACGAGACTTACCGCCACATCCGAGGGCGGCGGGACGATGATCTCGTTCACGAGACCCGCACGGCACGCGAGTTCCCACAGCAGCAGGAAGAGGGCGATCACGAGGATCGGCGGCCACGCCTTGGCCCACGGCCCCCGGCGAGCAGGACGTCTCGCCTTCGTGACCGTGTCCTTTCGCGTCGGAGGCGCCTGGAGCTCAGTACTGGTGGACATGGTGGCCTCTCTAGATGTACTCGGCGATGGCCTCGCGCACGAGGCCCTCGTTCTCGATGGCCGCGGCACTCGCGAGGTGCTCGGCGGACCGTGGGCGTGGCAACGCGATATCGATGACGTCGATGACCTCACCGGGACGTGGCCGCATGCAGACGACGCGATCGGACAGGAACACGGCCTCGGAGATGTTGTGGGTGACGAACAGCGTCGTCCGTCCGAGTTCCTCGTGCAGCCGCGCCAGTTCGATATTGAGCCGCTCGCGCGTGAACTCGTCGAGCGCGGAGAACGGCTCGTCCATCAGCAGCAGCGCCGGGTCGGTGACGAGTGCACGAGCCAGGCTGACACGCTGACGCATCCCACCGGAGAGCTCCCAGACGTTCTTCTGCGCGAACTCCGTGAGGTGGGTCAGCTCGAGGAGCTCATGCGCCCTCGCCGTGGCACTCGAACGATCCAGACCGAGGATCTCCACCGGCAGGAGGATGTTGTCGAGCACGGAGCGCCAGGGGAAGAGCACCGGTGTCTGGAGCATGATCGCGCTGTCCTGCCGCCCCGGCGCCGCGGGAGTGCCGAACACATCGACGGTTCCGGTCGTCTGGGGAAGCAGTCCGGCGATGATGTGCAGCAAGGTGGACTTGCCGCAGCCGCTCGGCCCGAGGAAGGATACAAACTCCCCCGGTCGTATCTGCAAGTCGACATTGCGCAAGGCCACGACCTCGCCCCCGTCGGCGGTGTCGTAGATCTTGCTGAGGGAACGGATCGTGATCCCCTCGCGGGTCATGGACTGCGGCTGTTCAGTTACCGTCACTGTTCCTGGCCTCCTCCTGCGTCGTGGCGATGTCGAAGTCCCAGTAGTCCGCGGCGAACTGCTCCGCGAGCTCGCCGCCGGCGAAGGTCCCCGCATCGGGATCACCCGTGATAGCGCCGGAACCGGTGAGCACCTCGAAGGTCGTCTGCCACGCGCTGTCGTCGACGTAGCCGAAGGGGGTGTCCGTAGCGTCGGCGATACCCGACAGGTCGATCGTGTCCTTGACGTAGGTGGTCGCGAAGTCCATGTCCTCACACTCCTGGGGGACGACGCGGCAGGCGATGGTCGTAGCCGCCTCGGGGTTCTCCGCGGCGAACACGGCGCCACGGGACCATGCCCTCGCCATACCGACGAGCTGGTCGCGCACCTGTTCGTCCTCGAGGGCCTCCACCGTCGTGACCAGGCAGTCACCGGGGATCGCGTTGTACTGCTCAGGCGTGATGTCCCGCGTCGTCAACCGGCCGTCGGCCGTGAGGGTCGAGATATCGGGATAGCTGCCGGCATAAGCGTCGACCTGGCCCTGCAGGATCGCATTCAACGAGGCGGGGCCGGCGTCGCCGATCGGCAGGATACGGACATCGGCATCGCGCTGGAGACCGGCCGCCTCCAAGGAGGCGTTGACGATCGGCTCCTCACCGCCGCCCGCCTCGGCGATCCCGAGAGTCTTGTCGGCGAGGTCCTCGACACTCTCGATCTCCGAGTCCTCGGGAACCACGATACGGAAGATGTTCTGCGGCGGGTTGCACATGAGCGCCCGCAGGTTGTCGTCCTTCGAGAAGGCGACGGCGGCATCGGGTGCGCCCGCCCAGCCGGCCGGGACATTGCCCGCGATGAGCTGTTGGGTCACGAAGCCCGAGCCGTTGGTCTCCTCGAACTCGACGTCGACCCCCTCCTCCTCGAAGTAGCCCTGGTCCTGCGCGATGAGCATCGGCAACCAGTAGATCGACTTCTTGTACGAGAGCATGACCGTCAAGCCGTCCCCGTCACCCTCTCCGCTGCCGCTCGAGCTGCCGCAGCCGGCCAAGCCGATGACGAGCGCCAGCGGCGCAGCAATCCGAAATAGTTTCCTCATGTTCACCCTCACTTGATCGACGAGCCGCGGGAATCTCCTGTGATGCGAGGAGAAAGCTGTGCAGTGATCCGCATCACATGACATCGAGAATAAGCGATGTTGAAGAGAAGTCAACAGGCCTGAAGTTTCAGCACTGTTAAAACTGCTTCACATCTGCGCGAAGGCGGCCGCCACGCCAGGGGATCGGGCCAAGTTAACTGGTTTGAAAAAAGATTGACTTGATTGAATAACCTCGGTGGTCCAAGATAGCCGACATGTGATCCACGCCACCCGGGCCGATCACCCCAGTCGAGTCACGCCGGAGTCGCCATGACCACCACACCACCCCGGACACCGTTGTTGAGCATCGGCTTCGATGAGAAGCTCCCACCGGCCAAGACCGGTCTCTTCGGATTCCAACACCTGCTCGCCCTGACCGGCATCTGGCTGTTTCCAGGCATCATCGGGGTCTCGCTGGACCTCAGTGCCCGGGAGGTCGGCTGGATCACGCAAGGCTGCTTCTTCATGACCGGACTCATCACGATCCTTCAGTCCAGCCGGATCCTCCAGTTGCCGATCGTGCAAGGGCCGACCGCCGCGTTCATGGTGGCGATCATCGCCTCCGGCGCGAGTTTCGGTCTCGGCACGGCCTTCGGCTCGATGATGGTCGCGGGCGCGATCTTCGCCCTCCTCAGCCTGCCGTCGCGAAGATTCGGGCTCTTCGGGCAGATCTCCCGCGTGGCATCAGATCCGCTCGTCTTCGGGACCCTCTTCGTCATCATCGGCGGACAGCTCGCCGCGATCGGGCTCAGTGGGTGGTTCGGCACCGAAGGCACCAGCGGTTATGGTTGGCCCTTCTTCCTCCTCAGCCTCGCCACCGTGGTCTTCGTCATGGCGTTCACCATCTTCGGTGGCAATACGCTGCTACGCCGGGGTGCGATCTTCTGGGGGATCGTCGCCGGCACCGCCCTGACTGCCGTCTGCGGGCTCTGGAACACCCCGGACCTCTCGGAGGTCTCCATCATCGGAACACCCCAGTTCCTCCCCTTCGGCTTCGGAGTCGAGTGGTCGGTGGTCGTCCTGATGCTCCTGGCCTTCCTACAGGGCGGCACCGAATCGATGGGCATGTTCCGGCTCGTCAGCAGCTGGGGCGGTCGCACCGTTCCCGTCGAACGCGTCAACCGGGGACTCTTCGCGGAGTTCACCGGATCGGTCGCCGGCGCGGCCTTCGGAGGCATCGGCACGACGTCCTATCCCGAGAACGCCGGTATCGTCCGGATGTCGGGCGTCGGGAGCCGCTTCGTGACCGCGACCGCGGGGGCGGTCGCCCTCGTCCTGGCCTTCATCCCGAAGGTGGGACTCTTCATCGCCGGACTGCCGATGCCGGTACTGGCGGCGGCGTCCACGATCCTCTTCGGTGTCATCGCCGTCTCCGGCATCCAGATGCTCGCTGAGGTCGACTGGGACGATCTGAACATGATGGTCGCCGCACCGGCCTTCATCATCTCGCTGGGAACGCAGTTCCTGCCGGAGTCGATCGTCTCCGCCATGGGTCCCTCGGTCGAGAGCATCGTGACCAACCCGATGATGGTCGGCGTGATCCTCCTGCTGGGATTGCATCTGCTGGTCAACTACGGCATCCGGCCACTCATCACCGCCCGCAAGAGCCGCATTCCTCGGCCGCTGCCCGTGGAGGACGAGTGATGTCCACGGTACGCCTGGGCCTCGCCCAGACGATGACCTATTTCGGCAGCGACGAGCAGCGCAATCTCGAGAACGCCGTGATGCTCCTCGAGCGGGCGGCGACCCAGGGTGTCGACCTGCTCGCCTTCGCCGAGAACTACCCCGGTCCGTTCACCGAGACGAACCGCTACGAGGTCGCCGAGACGATGGCAACGGCAGCCCGGAAGCACGGCGTCGCGGTCGCCTACGGCACATCGCGCCCCGTCCCAGGCCGCGAGGGATCTTTCCACATCACGACGGTGATCGTCGACGCCGAAGGAATCGAGCGCGGCGCATATCACCGGACGCACCCGGAGGGCCCGTATATCTACCGGGACGGTGAGCAGTGGAATTTCGACTACGTCGCCGCCGATGCCTTCCCCGTCGTCGACATGGGCTGGGGGAGGCTGGCGGTCTCCGTCTGCTCCGAGGTCCACCTGCCGGAGGTCAGCCGCATCCTGGCTCTCAAGGGGGCGGAGATCATCCTGTATCCGTCCGGCCTGCTCATTGACGAGCTGGGTTATACGGAGAACTGGCGCACCCTGGTGAGGGCGCGTGCCATCGAGAACCACGCTTACACCGCCACGCTGGTCAACCTGATGGATCCCGCCATCGGTGATCAGTTCAATCCCAGCGGGGTCGACCTCGCGCCGCCCCGGAAAGGGATCACGACGGGCATCGGAGGGATCTACGGGCCCGAGCGCGTCCTCGCCGAATCCGGGCAGCCAGGGATCCTGGCCGCCGATCTCGACCTCGATCGTCTCCGCTATCTGCGCAGCGCGACCGAGGAGCTCATCATCCCCGCCCCCTATCGCACGATCCCCGGCCATATGAGCTGGCGGCGACCGGAGCTGTATGAAGAACTCACTCGCCACCCAACCCGTTGAGAGGGGTCAGCGCAGGTCGGGGTTGCTGATGGAGAGCATGGTGTCGCTGAAGAGGTCGATGTCCTCGTCGCGGGAGCGGCCGGTGCCGCCGCCGCGCAGCACGCTCGCGAGCTCGCCCGTCGCGCGGTCGATGCGACGCTGCAGTGCGTTCTCACCCGACGAACCCCAGTCGTGTGGCGACGCGAATACGCCGGTCGGCACCACGAATGCTTGGAGATAGGCGAACAACGGGCGCAACGAGCTCTCGATCGCCAGCGAGTGCCGTGCGGTCCCGCCGGTGGCCGCGAGGAGCACCGGCTTGCCGATGATGGCATCGCTGTCCATGGCATCGACGAAGGACTTGAAGAGCCCCGGATACGCGACCTTGAAGATCGGCACGGTGACGATCAGCGCATCAGCTGCCGTCACCTGGTCGTAGACGTGCTGCAGTCGCGGCGCCGCGAACCCCGTCAGGCTCGCATCGGTGATCTCGTGGGCCAGATCGCGCAGAGTGACTATCTCGAGCTGGGCATCGCCCAGGGCCTCGCTCGCCGACGCGGCGATCTTGTCCGCGAGCATACGCGTGGTCGACGGCTCGCCGAGACCCGCCGAGATGACGACGATGCGCGTGGTCATCGGGTGACCTCCTGTTCGGTGGCCGCGACGTCGCGGGCGGCGACACGAGCGGCGTGCGTGGGAGCATCCGGGACACCGGCCGGGCGGCGCTTGGTGAACTCCTCGCGCATCGTCGGGAGGATCTCGCCGAGCAGGTCGAGCTGCTCGAGCACCGTCTTCAGCGGCAGGCCCGCGTGGTCGACGAGGAAGAGCTGACGCTGGTAGTCGCCGAAGAAGTCCGCGAACTCCAGCGTGCGCTCCAGCACCTGCTGCGGACTGCCCACGGTCAGCGGCGTCTGGGAGGTGAAGTCCTCCAGGCTCGGGCCGTGTCCGTAGACCGGCGCGACGTCGAAATACGGCCGGAACTCGTTGACGGCGTCCTGGCTGTTCTTGCGCATGAAGAACTGACCGCCGAGGCCGACGATCGCCTGCTCCGCCGTTCCGTGTCCGTAGTGGGCATAGCGCTGGCGGTAGAAGTTGATCAGCCGGATGTAGTGCTCCTTCGGCCAGAAGATGTTGTTGGCGAAGTAGCCGTCACCGTAGTAGGCCGCCAGCTCTGCGACCTCCGGGGTACGGATCGAGCCGTGCCACACGAAGGGAGCGACCCCGTCCAAGGGCGCCGGAGTGGCCGTGAAGTTCTGCAGCGGAGTGCGGAACTTGCCCTCCCAGTTGACGACCGGCTCGTCCCAGAGCTTGCGCAGCAACTGGTAGTTCTCGATGGTCAGCTCGACGGCCTTGGTGATGTCCTTGCCGAACCAGGGATACACCGGCGCGGTGTTGCCGCGGCCGAGCATGAGGTCCATGCGGCCGTCGACGAGGTGCTGCAGCGTGGCGTAGTCCTCCGCGATCTTGACCGGGTCATTGGTGGTGATGAGCGTGGTCGATGTCGACAGGATGAGGTTCTTGGTCTGCGCGCCGATGTAGGCGAGCGTGGTGGTCGGGCTCGACGGGACGAAGGGGGGGTTGTGGTGCTCGCCGGTCGCGAACACGTCCAGGCCGATGTCATCGGCCTTCTTGGCGATCTCGACGGTGTTCTTGATCCGCTCGTGCTCGGTGACCGTCGTGCCGTTCACCGGATCGGGCGTGACGTCACCGACGGTGAAGATGCCGATCTGCATGGCCTGCTCCTCAGTAGTTGAATCTTTAACTACCTTAACATGGCGGGCCGCGTGGTCATTCCCGAGACTCGGGCGGGGGTGGGTCAGGGCGGTGCGTCAGCGGCGAGCGGTGAAGAAATCCCGGAGCAGCGCGGTCGACTCTGCGGCGAGCACCCCGGCATGCACCTGGGGACGATGATTCAGGCGGCGATCCCGTACGACGTCCCACAGCGACCCGACCGCCCCGGCCTTGTCGTCGAAGGCTCCGAAGACCAGTCTCTCGACACGCGCCGCGACCAAGGCGCCGGCGCACATCGTGCACGGCTCCAGCGTGACGACGAGCGTGCAGCCCTCGAGCCGCCATTCCCCCAGGGTTCGCGCCGCGGCCCGCATCGCCACGATCTCGGCGTGGCCAGTCGGGTCACGATCGCGCTCACGCGTGTTGCGGCCCTCCCCCAGGACCGCGCCCTCCGGACCTATCAGCAGCGCACCCACCGGCACATCACCCGCGGAGGCGGCCTGCGCGCCCAGGGCGAGCGCGCGCCGCATCCACGACTCGTCGCTCACCCGACGATCGTCTCCAGTTGATCGCGGAAGCCGAGTCGCCCGGCGATATCGAGCAGGACGTCATCGGGATAGAGATCATCGTCCTCACACAGCAGCGACAGTTCGACCGAGGCGACGCCGAGATCCGCGAGGATCTCCAGATCGCCGATCGGCTCCACCGGGTCGTCGTCCTCGGGGTCGGGAGCATCGAGCGCCTCGGCGATATCGGCCGCCAGGGGATAGTCGAGCGTAGCGGTGTTGTCGGACAACAGCACACGCACCTGCGGACCGCTGCGGCGCACGATCGCGAAGAAGTCGTCCTTGACCGAAACCAGCGCGAGTGTGCCGACCTCCGACGGGAATCGGCGCAGCGCCTCGCTCAGGCCGGCGAAGTCCTCACCCAGCGTGGGCGGCAGCTCCATGAGCGACCAGTCGCCGTCATCCCGGTAGGCGGCCACCACAAAGTCCACATCGTCCTCGGTCACGATTCCTCCTGGCTCGCCACGGTCCCGTCCGCCATCGTGACAGACGCAGGCGACACCCCGCCACTCCTGGGAGATTCGGGACCGGGACCGGTCGCTCGACCGGTGTTCACCGACGAGCCGAGGCGACGATCGCCTTCGAGAGCGCATGCGCCGACTCGAGCAGGGCAGCACCCAGCTCGGGGCGACGGTCGGGCCCGAATCGCGCCTCGACCCCGGTCAGGCTCAGGGCCCACGCGGGGCGGTCATCCCGGTCGAAGACCACCGCGCCCATCCCCCAGCTCCCCTGGACGAGAAGGCCGGGATTGACGGCGTAGCCGGTCTCGCGCGTCTGAGCGATACCCACCCTGACCTGGTACACGTCATGCCCATGTCCCGCCAGGACCTCAGGATCCACCCGGTTCAGATACTCCTCGCTCTCCCGGGAGGGCAGGTGGGCCAGGATCGCCATGCCGGCGGACGCGACCCCCAGAGGAAAGCGGATGCCTACGTGGAGCACATGCGACCGCAACGGGAAGCTACCGTCCTCCGCGAGGAGGCACACGGTCTCATCTCCACGCCGCGCGCTGAAGAAGGCGCTCTCCCCGGTCTCCCTCGCCAGCCTTTCGACCACCGGCCTGGCCACGTCCGCGACATCGTAACGGCGCGCCGACGCGATGCCCAGCAGATAGAGCTCGGGCCCCAATGACCATCGCCCCGACCGGTGGTCGCGGTCGACGAGTCCCTCATCGGACAGCGATACCAGCAGGCGATGCGCCGTCGCTCGCGCCAGGCCCGAGGCACGGCCGACCTCGGTGGTGGTCACACCATCGGGCTCGCTCGCCGCCACTGCCCGCAGGACGGCACCGACCCGCGCGACCACGTGGGGAGGAGTCTGCGGCATGGGCACGATCCTAAGCGTTCACTGACTGGACGCTCCGAGCGGTCCCCTTTCGTACTGTGAGCACTTCATTCGCGATGTATGTCCTGCTATTGCTCACTAGAACGCCGACCGGCAACGTTGATGAGGTATCTGCTCAGCGAACGAAAGGTCGGTCATGACGCTTGCGACATCACCCGGTGAGGCGCTCGACGGGTGCCTGCGCGACGGAATGACCCTGGCGGTGGGCGGCTTCGGACTGTGCGGCATCCCCAGTGCGCTCATCGAGGCGGTCCGCGACAGCGGCGTCGCCGGACTGACCATCGTGTCCAACAACATGGGCGTCGACGGCAAAGGCCTCGGGCTCCTGCTCGAGAACGGTCAGGTCGACAAGGTCATCGCTTCCTATGTGGGCGAGAACAAGCTGTTCGCCCAGCAGTACCTCGACGGTGAGCTGGAGGTCGAGTTCACACCGCAGGGCACCCTCGCCGAGCGACTCCGAGCAGGAGGGGCCGGGATTCCGGCCTTCTACACCCGCACCGGCGTGGGCACTGTCGTGGCCGAGGGCAAGCCGACGGCCGAGTTCGACGGCATCACCTATCTCCAGGAGCGGGCGATCGTCGCCGATCTGGCCCTCGTCCATGCCCACACCGCAGACCGCTTCGGCAACCTGCGCTACCGGCTCGCAGCCCGCAACTTCAATCCGGTCGCGGCCACCTCCGGTCGCGTCACGATCGCTGAGGCGGAGCACCTGGTCGACGCCGTCGACCCCGAGTTGGTCCAGACGCCCGGCATCTACGTCCACCGGCTGGTGCATGTTCCCGACCAGCCCAAGCACATCGAGCAACGCACCACCCGCCCCCGACCCGAAGGAGTACCGGCATGAGCGAGCGTAGCGAGCGACGATCAAACAACACGCCATGCCGACACCTCCGTACCCTGGCGCACTTCGTGGAGGTGGCGGCATGAGTTGGACACGCGAGGAGATGGCCGCGATCGCGGCATTGGAGCTGCGGGACGGCGACTACGTCAACCTGGGCATCGGCATCCCCACGCTCGTGGCCAACCATGTGCCGCCGGGAGTCCACGTGACACTCCAGTCCGAGAACGGGATCCTCGGGCTCGGCCCCTTCCCTTGGGAGGGAGAGGAGGACCCGGATCTCATCAATGCCGGCAAACAGACCGTCACCACGCGCAGCGGCGCCTCCTTCTTCGACTCCGCGGAGTCCTTCGCGATGATCCGCGGTGGCAAGGTCGACATCGCCATCCTCGGAGCCCTGCAGGTCGGCGCCAACGGCGACCTCGCCAACTGGGCGGTCCCGGGCGCTCTCGTGAAGGGGATGGGCGGGGCGATGGACCTCGTCGCCGGCACGCGACGCATCGTCGTCATCACCGACCACGTGGCCAAGGACGGCACGCCGAAGATCGTGGAGGACTGCACCCTGCCGTTGACGGGTCTCGGGGTGGTGGACAGGATCATCACCGATCGGGCTGTCATCGACGTCACCCCACAGGGCCTGCGCGTGCTGCGGCTCGCACCGGGCGAGAGCTTCGAGGACCTCGTCGCCATGACGGATGCCCCGCTGACTCGCGCGGAGTCGGTCTCCGCGTGACCTGGCGAGCTTCCCGGTTCGCGCGGCGTCGCGACCGATAGGCTCAGGGCATGCAGGTTCACGTCCTCGATCACCCGCTCGTCGCCCACAAGCTCACCGTACTGCGGCAGACGACGACCGACTCGCCCACATTCCGCCGCCTGACCGAGGAGCTCGTGACGCTGCTGGCCTATGAGGCCACGCGCGAGGTGCGCGTGGAGCCCGCCGCCATCGAGACCCCCGTCGCCCCGACGACCGGCGTGCGCCTCTCGACGCCCGCGCCTCTCGTCGTGCCGATCCTGCGTGCCGGGCTGGGCATGCTCGAGGGCATGCAGCGGCTACTCCCCACGGCCGAGGTCGGCTTCCTCGGCATGATCCGCAATGAGGAGACCCTGCAGGCCGAGACCTACGCCGAGCGTCTGCCCGATGACCTCTCCGGCCGGCAGTGTTATGTGCTCGATCCGATGCTCGCCACGGGGGGCACGCTCGCGATGGCGATCGACTTCCTCGTCAAGCGCGGAGCCGATCACATCACCGCCATCACCCTGCTCGCGGCCCCCGAAGGCGTGCGCCGGATCGAGTCCGAGCTGGAGCACATCGACGTCCCGGTCACCGTGGTGACCGCCGCCGTGGACGAGCGCCTCGACGAGAACGGCTACATCGTGCCGGGACTCGGCGACGCCGGGGACCGCCTGTACGGCGTCGCTTGAGCCCGCCCCTCGACGGACCTGCGTCCGCCCTCGCCTGAGCGGTGACCTACGCCATCGCTCCCCCGGGTAGTCGCCGACGGAGGATGTGATTCCACGGCTGCTATGGCAACCATGAAGTCACATCCTGCGCGGGTCCCACCCAACGCTCGGCGAGCCTGTCATCTTGCTTAAAGGGCCTTGATGATGTCTTCGACGCGTTCCTTGGCATCGCCGAAGAGCATCTGGGTGTTCTCGCGGAAGAACAGCGGATTCTGCACGCCCGCATAACCCGCGGCCATCGAGCGCTTGAACACGATGACATTCTCGGCCTCCCAGACGTGCAGCACCGGCATACCCGCGATGGGGCTGGACGGGTCCTCCGAGGCGGCCGGGTTCACCGTGTCATTGGCACCGATGACGAGCACGACCGACGTGTCGGCGAAGTCATCGTTGATCTCGTCCATCTCCAGGACGATGTCGTAAGGCACCTTCGCCTCGGCCAGCAGTACGTTCATGTGCCCGGGCAGGCGACCCGCGACCGGATGGATGCCGAAGCGCACCTCGACTCCGCGGTCCCGCAGCAGGCGGGTCAGTTCCGCCACCGGGTACTGCGCCTGGGCCACCGCCATGCCATAACCGGGGGTGATGATGACGCTCGAGGCGTTCTTGAGCAGCTCGGAAACATCGGCTGCGGTGATCTCGCGGTGCTCACCGTAGTCGGTGTCATCGCCCGTGGGCGCCTCCATACCGAAACCGCCCGCGATCACCGAGATGAAAGATCGGTTCATGCCCTTGCACATGATGTAGGACAGATAGGCACCGGACGACCCGACCAATGCACCCACGATGATCAGCAGATCGTTGAGGAGCAGGAAGCCCAACGCCGCCGCGGCCCAGCCGGAGTAGCTGTTGAGCATCGACACGACCACGGGCATGTCGCCGCCACCGATCGAGGCGACGAGGTGCCAGCCGAGAGCTAGCGCAACGAGCGTGACCACGATCAGCAACCAGATGCTCGGCGCGGCCACGAACCACGCGGTCAGCGCGATGAACACGACGAGCGCGCCGATGTTCAGGTAGTTTTTGCCCGGCAGCATCAGCGGCGAGGACTTCATCCGACCTGACAGTTTCAGGAAGGCCACGATCGAGCCGGTCAGGGTGACCGCGCCGATGAAGACGCTGATCGTCACCTCGGCCGCATGGATGCCCAACAGGTCCATCGCGTCCAGTCGGCGGGCATAGGCGCCGTCCGGGTTGTCCTCCACCTGGAAGAACCGGTTCCAGCCGACCAGCACCGCGGCGAGGCCGACGAAGCTATGCAGCAGCGCGATCAGCTCAGGCATCCCGGTCATCTCGACCGCGCGAGCCCGCCACAGCCCGATCGCCGCGCCGATCAGAACCACGACGACGAGCAATACCGTGGCAGTGGTGTCCACACCCCCGTCGAAGGCCATCACGAGCGTCGCGCCCAGCGCGACGGCCATGCCCAGCATCCCGAAGGTATTGCCCGCGCGGGCGGTCTCATGCTTGCTCAGGCCCGCCAAGGCCAGGATGAACAGCAATGCGGCGACGACATATGCCGCCGAGACGGCGGTATCGATGGTGAACATGCCCCTCAGCTCCTCGAGAACATGGCGAGCATGCGGCGCGTCACCGCGAAGCCACCGAAGATATTGATGCTGGCCAGCAGGATCGCGATCAGCGCCAGGGCGGTCACGATCGGTTCACCGAAGCCGATCTGCAACAGGGCGCCCACGATGATGATGCTGCTGATCGCATTGGTCACGCTCATCAACGGCGTGTGCAGCGCATGGTGAACACTCCCGATGACATAGAAGCCGACCACGATCGCCAGCGCGAACACCACCAGGTGGCCCTGCAACGCCATCGGCGCGATGCCGACCAGGGCGAACAGCACCGCGGCACCGAGGGCCACCATACCGACCCGCTGCCCCTGCGTCATCGGCTCTTTGGCCGGGACGGGCTCGGGCGCGGGAGCCGCCGCGGGTGCGGGCGCCGCCGAGACCTGGACCGGCGGCGGAGGCCACAGCTTCTCCCTGTTCCGCGCGACGGTGATGGCGCGCTGCACCACGTCGTCGAAGTCGAGGACCAGCTGTCCGTCCTTGCCCGGAGTCAGCAGCTTGAGCAGGTTGACGAGATTCGTCCCGTACAGCTGCGAGGCCTGCGTGGGCAGTCGGCCCGCCAGATCGGTGTAACCGAGGATGATGACGCCGTTATCGGTGACCACGCGCTCGCCGGGCACCGATCCCTCGACATTGCCCCCCTGCGCGGCGGCCATGTCCACGATCACGCTGCCGGGCTTCATCGCGGCCACATCGGCCGCCGTGATCAGGCGGGGCGCCGCGCGCCCGGGGATCAGCGCCGTCGTGATGATGATGTCGACCTCGGCCGCCTGCTCGGAGTAGATCTCCGCTGCACGGCGGTCATAGGCCTCGCTCGTGGCCTTCGCATAGCCGTCGGAGGACACTTCCTTGTCCTCATCGGGCACAACGACCTCGAGGTACTCGCCGCCGATGGACTTGACCTGATCGGCGACCTCGGGACGCGGGTCGGTGGCGCGCACGATCGCGCCGAGACTCGATGCGGCGCCGATCGCCGCCAGACCGGCGACACCGGCACCGGCGACCAGGACCTTGGCCGGCGGGACCTTGCCCGCGGCCGTCACCTGACCGGTGAAGAAACGACCGAACTCATTGGCCGCCTCGACCACGGCGCGGTAGCCGGCGATATTGGCCATCGAGGACAGCACGTCCATCGACTGGGCACGCGAGATCCGCGGCACCGCGTCCATCGCCAGAGCGGTGATCGGTCGGGCCGCGAGCTGGTCCACCAGATCGGGGTTCAGCGCCGGGCTCATCATGCTCACGATCGTCGCGCCCTCGCGCAGAAGGTCCAGTTCACCCTCGGAGGGGGCGTTCACCTTCAGCACCACATCGGCCGACCAGGCGTCATCACCCGTTCCGACGGAGGCGCCAGCCTCGACGAAGGCACCGTCAGGGAAGCTCGCGAGCTCACCCGCCCCCGACTCGACCACGACCTCGTAGCCGAGCTTCAACAACTGACCCACAGTCGACGGAGTCGCCGCGACGCGCGTCTCTCCAGGCACCGACTCGGTGACGATTCCGATCTTCACCTCGCGAACACTAGCGACGAAACCCGGTTGTGACCACCGGCTGAGACGTCTGTCTCACCATGTGGGGGATGTCGGACTGCTAAGCAAGGGAATGTGACATCGCCAGTGGCACATTCCACATACCAACGGTATCTTAAGCCCATGGCCACGCTCAGTCCCTCCGCCTTCAGCGGAAAAGTCGCGCTCATCACCGGCGCCGCCCGAGGCATCGGCGCCCACACCGCCCGCGAGTTCGTCGCCCACGGCGGCAAGGTCGCCCTCCTGGGTCTCGAGCCGGACCTCCTCGCTCAGCTGGCCGAGGAGCTCGGCGACGATGCCGCCTGGTGGGAGGCCGATGTCCGTGACGGTGAGGCCATCGCGCAGGCCATCGACAGCGCGGCCGCACACTTCGGACGGATCGACGTCGTCCTCGCCAACGCGGGTATCGCGTCCTACGGCACCGTGCGCCAGATCGACGACTCCGCCTTCGAGCGAGTCATCGACGTCAACATCAACGGGGTGTTCCGGACCGCCAAGCACACGATCCCGCACCTACAGCGGACGCGAGGATACCTGCTGGTGGTCTCCTCGCTCGCAGCCTTCTCCAATATCGCCGGCCTCGCGCCCTACGCCGCGAGCAAGGCCGGGTGTGAATCGCTCGCCGTCGCGATGCGGCAGGAGGTCGCCCACCTCGGCATCAAGGTCGGCATCTGTCACCCCTCCTGGATCGACACCGATATCGTCCGCGGGGCCGAGAACGACCTGCCCACGTTCAAGGCGATCCGCAGCAAGCTGCCCTATCCGGCTAACTCGACCACGAGCGTCGAGGAATGCGTCGAGCACATCCTGACCGGCTTCGCGAAGCGGAAGACCCGCGTCTACGTGCCCAAGGGGGTGCTGATCGCCAACTGGTCCAAGGCCTTGGTCAACTCTCCGGCGACATGGCCCTATATCCGTCGCCTGACCCGCAAGACGGTCCCGCAGCTCGAGGCCGAGGTCGATGCCCTGGGTCGTTACCACCACAGCCACGTTCCGGTGACCGACCGGCACAGCTGACCGCCAGGTCACCAGTCGGCGGCGTCGGGGTCCTGCACGGAGGCGGCGAGGGCGGTCATGTGCCCGAGCCGCGCGATCTCCGAGGGCAGGAACTCCGGTCCGCCGCGCCGCCCGACCACGAGCGCGAACCGCTGTCCGCGACGCAGGCGCCCCGGGGCGCCTGCCAGCACCATCGACTCCCACTGCGCGACATCGTCGAGAGCCCGAGAGGAGTCCAGGTCCAGCCACTGCTCGGCCTCGTCGATGAGCTGAGGAGCCGCCACCGTGCCGTAGGCCATCTGGACCGCACCGCGACGCCGCACGACCGCCAGCGCCCAGTCCGTGCGGAAGGTATCGGGCACCACCTCGACCAGGCGCTCGATGGCCTTCGAGGGCTCGGCCGTGAAGGACTCGACCGCCTCCAGATCCATCCGCAGATTCGCTCCCGCGGCATAGCGCGAGATCCAGTGCACCCGCACGCCGTCGAGCGCGTGGCAGGCCGTGATGAGGGCATCGGGCATGACGCTCGGCGGCAGTTCGAGGAGCACATCGTCGACCGCGAGGCCATCGGACCGGTGCTCGACGATCTCGATGGCCTCGATGTCGGCGCCGGCACTACCGAGAGCCGTCGCCAACGCGCCCAGCGAGCCGGGAACGTCCGGCAGCTCGACGCGTAGATGGAATGCCATGCGTCCATTGTGTCGAATCCACGTTTCTCACACGTGAACCGCCACGGCTCTTCTGCAAACCCGTAGTTCTACGGGTGGACGAAATCCGGCGATCCACGGGATCCTGCCGTTGCCCATCATCATTCACAGCAGGAGAGGATCATGAAAGCACTCACTGTCATGCTGCGTGGAATCGCTGTGGCAAGTCTCGTGGGCACGAGCTTGATCGTGACGGCCCCGACCGCCTCCGCCCAGAACTGCAGCGCCGTTCCCGGCTACGCCAAGCGGATCTCTCATGGCGTCACCGAGTACTACGAGGACGGCAGGTGCGGCGTAGACCCGAACCGCCTCCAGCGCCCTGTACCCCGCCCTGCGCCCCAGCCCCCGGCCGCGGCACCCTCATCAAGTCCCTGCATCGGGCCCGGAATCGTCTGCGATGTCATCAAGCGCGAGGAGGCCCGCCGCGCGGGCCACGGCGGAGGGGGCGGAGGCGTCGGAGGCGGAGGGTTCGTCCGCGTCGGTCCCATCACCGTCATCGGATCCGGCGGATCCGGCGGTGGCGCCGGAGGCACCGGAACCGTGTCCGTCGGTCCGCTCACCAATCCGGACAAGGTGAAGAAGACCACCTCAGCCCAGTAGTGTCACGACGGGAGCGGGCCGAGTCAGTCTTGGCCCGCTCCCGTACGCTCGGCGCCGTGAGCCCCCGGATCGTTCGCCCCCTCTTCCGTACCGTCGCCATCGCCGAGGCACTCTCTTGGACGGGGCTGCTGATCGGCATGTACGTCAAGTGGATCGCCGAGACCTCCGAGGTCGGGGTCCAGATCTTCGGTCCCATCCACGGCGGCCTGTTCATGCTCTATGTCCTGGTCACCCTGATCGCCTGGCGCACATTCCGATGGTCGATTCCCACCCTGCTGTGGGGTCTGTTCGCCTCCATCCCTCCCCTGGCGACGATCGTCTTCGATGTCTGGGCCGAACGCACCGGCCGTCTCACCGCGCCCACCCCGCCGACCATGTCCGCCGCCTGACCGGCTGCGAGCGTCGGCAGTTGCCCGTTCTCACCAGCCGACGAGGCGACCAGCCACCCGATCGGTCTGCTGGCGAACGGCACTACCGGGATACCGCACGAACCGAAGCCACCAGCGCCGGTCGTCGCGAGTCCCGGACGATAGGCGACTGACGCAGCCGGGACCGTCATCCGGCTGTCGATTCCGTTTCGCTCACGTGAGTGTCGCAAGCCGGTCGAGCACCTGCTCGGGCGCAGCCGTCGCGGGGATCTGAGCGAGCAGAACCGGAGTCTCGGGAAGGGCGCCCGCGCCACGCCAGAACGCAGGATCCACGACGCCGATACTCGGGTGGTCTCCCACGACGGCGACTCCGTCGTCATCGCGCATCGCCACGATCCACTCAAGGTGATCGCACACATTGACCACCGCGGTGTACGCCTCAGGCTTCTCGACGATGTCCACATCGTCGCCGCGCGCGTCGAGCAGGATCATGGCCCCCGGCAAGGCACCGAGCCGTCCCAACCACTGTGCGACGTAGAGGGAGGCACTGTCGGCCCGGTCTTCGTCGATCTCGGGACGCGGGGTGCCGGCGATGGCATGCGTCTGGGCCAGCCAGCGGGCCGGGGAGGGGACGGAGACGATCACCGGACGTCCGGTGGCGGTGGTAAGCGTGGTGAGCGTCCGGACGACCGCCTCAGTAGCGCCCTCGTCATCCAACAGCGTGCGCAAGGCGTACCCGGGTCGACCGCGTTCGGCCATCGCCTGGGTGAGTTCGGGACGCACGGACAGGTAGGCCCTCAGCAGCGCTCCGGCGTCCACCCACGTCGCATCCGGGTCCAGCAACGAGTGCACCTGATGGAAGTGTCCGGTGAGCTCAGCGAGATCGGTCCAGGGAACCGGACGCCCTTGGCGGATCACGGCTGTGGCGTAGGAGTCATGGTCGATCAGAAACGGGCGGGGGCGGCCACTGGCCGCGGGGGCGCGCAGCGCCGAGGTGATGTGGGACATGGTCGGCTCCTCGTGTGGTGGGTCGATGGGGGTGCCGGTGGTGACGACGCCGGATAGGCGACGCCACCACCGGCGGGGACGTCAGGCCAGTCGGTTGACCTGTTCGCCGTGCTTGATCTCGAGTTCACGAACCCGCTCCTCCAGCGCGGCGATCTTGACCTCGCGCCGGTCCGGAATCATCACGATCGGCAGTTCATCGAGCGGGGCGGTGACCCGCTCGGGTCCGTCAGTCGTGTGGACCGTCGCGGTGATCTGATCGGTATCGCCCCACGCCCCGTAGTACGGCAGGTCCTTCGGGGGCTCAGGCGTGACGAACTCCTCGCAGAATTCCGCGAATGGCTTTCCACGTTCGAGCCGGGCCGCCCGCGCCGCGGCCCGCGCCGCGTCCGTCGCCTTGGCATCCAGACGGAAGGTCTCGGGGTCGTAGACGACGCCGAAGAGATCGAAGGCGACCTTCTGACTGATCCGCCCCAGCTCCGCATCCTTGACGACCGACTCCGGCAGCCGCTCGAGCGGATCGCCGTAACCGCCGCCGGCACCCTGACTGATCATGTACAGCTCGCCGTCCCTGGCGAGGTCGTACTGCAGACCCATATGGGAGGTCATGTACGTGCCCTCCGGGAAGGGCCGCTCGTTCATGATCTTCTCGATCGACAAGTCGAACGATCCGGGGTCATTGCGGAAATGGTCGTAGACATTCGTTCCCTTGACCATCGAGAGCGGATACGTACCACAGCCATAACCCCCGTACATCCCGTAGATGGACGAGAACTTGGCACCGGATGTCACCGTCATGAAGCCCCAGTGCGGAGTGCCTTCGGCGGCCACGATCATCTCGTACCCCATGCCTCCGGTGAACTTGCCGAAGCCCATGTTGTCCTTGACCAGGCGCTTGGCGACCAGCTGCATGAACGGGACCTCCTCCTCCATCACCTCCTGCTCAGCGGTATCGGCCATCGCGCAGAACAGTGGCGACACGGCGTCCTCACCGTCGCGGAAGGGTTTGGCCCCTCCGGGCATGCCGTTCAGATCGGCACACAGGTTGCCGACCATGTCACCGTGCTGGGTCACACCACCCCACAAGAAGGTGTTGATCTGGTTGAACCAGTTCGCCACGACATTGCTGTACTTGTGGGGCGTCGAGAAGGACATGCGGCTGTAGAGCGCCTGCATCATGGAGAATCCGCGGAATGAGGCCTGCAGCGACTGGCCCATCGGGGCGTCATATGAGGCATCCGCCCAGGTCCCCTCGTCCGAGATGATCTCGATGCAGCTCATGGCCGACGTGCAGCGGGGCAGATCGGGCCACCAGAAGGCGAGGATCGCCTGCATCATCATCGACTTCACCGAGCAGAGCGGAGCGTTGATCGCACGGTTGAGGATTTCCGGACCGGTGCCCCGCAGGTCGACCGTCATATGGTCGCCCTTGACGGTGATCTTGCACGCGATCTTGATGAGGATGTTCTCCTTCAGCGTGCTGTCCATGAACTGGTCGAACCGGTAGGTGCCATCGGGCAGCTCGGAGATGCGGCGGCGCACCTCGGCATCGACATCCTCGACGGTGACCCGCAGCGCGCCGACGAAGGTGTCCACGCCGACTTCGTCGATCAGGGCATCGACTCGCTCCATGATCTTGCGGACCGCCGTGATCTTGACCTTCAGGTCCGCGAGCTGGAGTTTCGGGTCGCGCACCGAGTGCTGGAGGAAGGTCAGCAGGTCGCGGCGCAACTCTCCCCGCTCGACGATCTTGAACGGGCTCATCCGCAGGCCGTCGTCGAATGGGGTTTCCGAGCCCGATGGCATGCCCCCGGGTTCACAGGCCCCGTTCTCGCCTTCGTGGATGGTCGCAGCGACCCAGGCGATGATCTTCCCGTCGCGGATGATCGGCATGATCATCGACTGGTCGGTGTTGTGGACATTCCCGTACCGGGCGTCATTGTGGATAAAGCCGTCACCCTCGTGGACGCCGACGGTGGGTTCGTCCTTCCAGTACTTCATGATGTACCGGATCGGGTGGTGCAGGATCGCGCTGAAGGCGATCACACCGTGACAGGACAGATAGGACACGTCACCGGCCGCGGTGTAGATCGCGGTCGTCAGGTCGCCCCACTTCGCCCCCGGCGCGGCGCCCTGGGCCTCGCACATCTCGTAGCCTTCGTCCAAGGCACCGGCGATGCGCTTGCGGATCCGCTCGACCTGGATCCGGTCGACACCGGCGGCGATGACCTCTTCCTCGTGCTCGGTGCGCTCGGCGATCGAGTGGCTGCGCATGATCTCCGGGTCGGGCCCGAGGAACAGCGTCGTCTCGTCCATGAACTCGTCGACCCACTCCTGTTCCTGAGCGGTGAGGGTGGGGTGCTCGTCGATGGTGGTCATAGTGGAAGTCCTTTCGTGGGGATCCGGGTCAGTCCTGCAGGAACCAGACGGCACCTTGTGCCGTCGGCTCGAGTCGCCACTCGGGCTCGACCAGGAATGTGGTGTTCTCTGTCGTGACGATCGCCGGACCGTGGATGACGCTCGTGGGGGTCAAGGCGTGCTGGTCGTAGACCGGTGTCAGGACGGGATCGTCCTGTCCGGTGAAGTGGGCGTGACGATGGCCGATCGGATCGGGCTCGGAACGGTCCCCGCCAGCGGCCAGCGATTCGAAGTTCACCACGTCGCCTTCCACATAGGAGGCGACTCGAATGGTGCTGCAGCGAATCCCGGCCTCGGGCGCGGCCGAGGCCGCCCCGAATCGGTGGCTGTAGACATCGCCGAAGGTCTTGATGATCTCCAGGAGATCGCCCACGCCGTTGATACGCGACAGATTCTCCAGGGCCACGGCCTGTGTCAAGAGCTGATTGCCGTAGCGCATATCGACCTCTAGGCGATGCAGGACGTCCTCGGCGGCGAAGCCCTGGCGGACGAGATCCTCGCGACCGCGCGCTTCGAGTTCCTCGACGACGCTGTTGAACTCGTCGTAGTTCGCGTAGAGCTCACGGTTCGTGGCGTTGTACATCGTCACGTGGACGCCGCGCTCGTGGAAGTGCAGCTGCCTCATATTGCCGGCCCCGCACGCCGAGAACACCGACGAGAAGGGAGGCGCCAGGACTCGCTTGATGCCGGCGTGACGCGCTATCCCGCAGGCGTGGAGCGGGCCGTTACCGCCATAGGCGAGCATCGTGAAGTCCTCGGGCAGGTATCCGCGGACGCGTAGCTCCTTGCCGATGCCGATCGCCATCTGCTCGTCCACGCCGTCCTTGATCGCCTTCGCGACGTCGATGACCTCCATATCGAGCGGGTCGCACAGCGTCTCCTCGACCGCGAAGATCGATCGCTTCGGATTGAGCGTGATGTAGCCATTCGCGTAGTTGTCCGGATCGAGGTAACCCAGCAGCAGGTCGGCATCGGTGACCGTGGCTCGAAGGCCGCCGCGGTCGTAACAGGCCGGACCCGGGTTCGATCCCGCCGACTCCGGCCCGATCTTGATCGAGTCATGGATGCGGTCATAGCTGGCGATCGAACCGCCACCGGCTCCGAGCGTGTCGAGGTGGACCATCGGCACGGAGACGAGCCACCGATCGATCGTCGGCAGGAAGTCGTAATGCTTGACGCCGCCTTCGGGCACCAGTCCGATGTCGAAGGAGGTACCACCCATGTCGGTGGAGATCACATGGCCGAGCCCGGTCTCCGTCGACAGGTGCTCGGCGGCTCCGACCCCGGCAATCGGTCCGGAGTGGATCGTCTGTAACGCGTCGGTCGAGTTCATCTGCGCCATGCCACCGGAGTTGTGGATCACGAGCATCGGCTTGTCGTAGCCGAACTCGCGCAGGTTATTGGACAGCTGGCTGAGCGCGTGGAACATGATCTCGTGCAGGAATGCGTCGATGATCGTGGAGGTGGCACGGACGTACTCGCCCTTGCGGCCCGACACCTGATGTCCGAGCAGGACCGGAATCGCGCCGAGCTCGTGCGGGGGGAATTCGTCGAGGATGATCTCCTGGATCGCCAGTTCGTGGGCCGGGTTCTCAGTGGCATTGACCAATGAGACGACGATCGCCTCCGCACCGGCGTCGACGAGTTCTCGCACGACCGACCTCACGTCTTCGGCCTGGAGAGGTGCCACCACGGCGCCGGCGGAATTGATCCGTTCCTTGACCGAGCGGATCAACGACCGGGGGACGATGGGCTCCGGCCGTTCCGCTGCGGGAAGGTTCTGCTGCATGGCGTAGTCGAGTCCTTCGCCGTAGCCGCGACCACGCGATAGCGGGATGGTGTCCTCGAAGCCGTGGGTGACGATGGCCGCGACCTTCGGGCCCTTCCGCTCGATGAGCGCATTCGTGCCCAGGGTGGTGGCGTAGCGGACCGAGTCCACCTCGGACAGGACGGTCGATCGATCGAGTCCGGCCCTCTTGCACGCCAGGTCCAGCGCTTCATTGAATCCGAGTGCGAGATTGTGATGGGTGGTCAGCGCCTTGGCGTCGATGTACTGGTCGTCCCAGACGAAGAAGCAGTCGGTGAAGGTGCCACCGATGTCGACGGAGATACGTTTCATGTCGTCTTCCTTGATGTCGAGGGTGTAGTCAGCGGACGTGGCCGAGGGCCTTGAGGGCAGCGGTGTGCTTCTGCGCGTCCTCGCCGGGCCCGTAGTTGAAGACCTCCTCGGCATCGAGTCCACGGGCTTGCCATTGGGCGCGCAGCGCTGCGACGTCCACGACGATGTCCTCCGTCGGCGGGTGGCCCGGAGGTAGGTATTCGACCTCGATCTGGGTGGCGCAGCCGGGGCAGTAGTACTCCAGGATCCGACAGAACGATGGGTCGGGGCTGAAGGTGTATTCGTAGCGCTCCGGGTCGATGATCGGCTGATGGATCTCGCGTGGGTCGCGGTCGTACACCAGCGTGCCGGGCTTGTAGTTGCCGTGCGCCGAGCCCATGTCGTGGGCGCACACGCGGCAGACCCAGCGTTCGGTGTCGAGATCGATCACGAGGTATTCGGTCATGGGGACTCGCATGGGAGTCCTCCCTTCGGTGTCGGTGAGGTATCAGAGCGTGTCGGTCAGCAGGAGGTCGCCGGCTGCGGTGACCCGGAAGTCCCACCCGGGCAGTACGCGGGCGGTGAAGAACGGGCCCTCGACGATCGCGGGTCCCGAGCCCGTGTCGCCGGGGGACAGATCGTCGAGGATGTGGACCGCGACGGTATCGACGATGTCGGCCGCAGATCGCACCTCTCGCGTGCCTGCGCGTGGTGCCGGGCTGGGCGTGACGGGGACGTCCTCGGCAAGGTCGGGGTGGGTCAGGTGGGCCGTCACCGTGACTCGCAATGTCGCATGCGGGGCGAGGGCGTCGATCGGGTCGCCGGGTTGGTACGGGGTGCGCGCCAGGACTGCGCCGTGGTCGTCTTCCAGCACAACCTCGGAGGTCATCGTGCAGTCAGCGAGGGCGAACCCTTCCTGGAACATGTCTCGCTCGGCTCGCTGGAGCAGTTCGCGGTGAGTGGCATCGACGGCATCGGTCGTTGGCGCTGGGGCGGCCACCTCATAGGTCTTGCCGACATCGGAGAACGAGATCCCCAGTGCTGAGAAGACCGCCGCGGTACGTGGAACCAGTACCTGCTTCACCCCGGCGGGCCGCGCGGCGCCCGTTGCGCTCATGGGTCCGGCGCCTCCGAAGGCGGCCAAGGTGGTGTCGGCGGTGACGAGGTGGGCGAAGGAGTCAGCCACGGCCTCGAAATACGCCTGCTCCATCTGCACGAGGGCCTCGTCGAGGCTGATGCCCATGGGCTCGGCGACCGTCTCGGTGATCACCGCGGTGGAGCGGGCCGGGTCGAGGGCGAATGTGCCTTCGAGATAGGTGTCCGGGTCGAGAACGCCGAGCAGCAGATTGACATCCGTGATCGTCGCCTGCTTACCGCCGAATCCGAAACAGGCGGGACCGGGTGCGGCGCCGACCGACTCCGGCCCGACGGTGATCCTGCCGTCTTTGACGGTGATGACCGAGGAGCCGCCGACGCCGCGCGAGTGGACATCGCTCATCGGGTAGGAGATGTCGACACCGCGGATCGATCCGCGCTCGGCGGTCGTCACGACGGCATCCTCGACAATGCCGACATCGGTGGTGGTGCCGCCGATGTCCATCATGAGGGTGCGCCCGAGTCCATAGATGCGTGCGAGCGCGGCGGTGCCTTCCAGACCGCCACGGGGTCCGGACGAGTAGGTCTTCAATGCCACCGATTTGGCCACCCGCGAGGATGCTCCGTCGTTGCGGTACACCAGTAGCGGGTTGACCACCTTGTACTCCTTGAGCCTGCGTTCGGCACCGTAGAGGAAGCGCTCCATCGTCGGGTGCAGGAAGGAGTTGATGACACATGACCATGTGCGTCGCGCGTCGTTGCGGTCGCCCGCGAGCTCCCAGCTGTAGATGAGGGGGATGGACCCGAGCAGGTGCCGGGGAAACTGACGCAGGAGGACCTGGCGGATGCGGTGCTCCTGTGCGAGGTCCTCACCGGTGACGACGACCCGTGCGGCTCCGAGGGTCGTCAGCCGGTTGATGGCCTGGACGACATCCTGTTCAAACTGGTCGGCGGTGTCGCTGGGGTCGACGACGAGGAGCCGCTCCTCGACGAGTGTGCGGTAGAGCGAGGACTCGGCGTCGGTGGTCGTCAGGGAGTCGGCGAGCGCCTCGATGGTCGTCAGGATCCCGACCTTCGGTCCGCGACGTTCCACGAGAGCATTCGTGCCCTGGGTGGTGGAGTACCGGATGTGCTTGGTGGCGTGCAGGAGTCGCTCGAGATTCACCTCACCATAGAGCCGCTCCGATGCCTTCTCGATGCCGGTGAAGAGGCACTCTGAGAGGTCGTGGGGTGTCGTCAACGTCTTGGTGAATGTGAAGTCCGATCCGTCCCAGACGCAGACGTCGGTGAGGGTGCCCCCATTGTCGATGTTGATGAGAGTGTCCATCTCGAATCCTTCACTCGCGTGTGTGGCGGTCGTCCGAGCCTGGTGACGACCAGGACCCCGCATGTGATGTAGACCACTGTGGCGCGTGTCTCATGGGTGTCAGATGTCCCAAGATCGGACACCGGAGGGAATTGAATGTGTCACGTGTCACAGTGATGATGGGTGCGGAAGGTCGGAGAACGGAGATGAGATGCCGAACTCGGAGTCGGAGCTGTTGCGGATTGCTGCGGCGCGTGCCGACTTTCTCGAGTCTGGCCTCGCCGGAGCCTCCGGGGTTCCCGATGACCTCGCGGCCTCGTGGGTGCGCAGTCAGGCGGCCGGCGTCGACAGCACGAATCCACGCACGGATTTCGACCAGATCGATATGGCGTCGATGCTGGTCCGCTGCAGTCAGCCGGTCTTACGACAGCTGGGAGCCGATGTCGCGGACATGCCGCTGGTCATCGCGGTGACCGATCAGCGTGCGCGGGTCGTCCAGCGGGTTCACACCTCCAATGCCGTCGCGAGACTGCTCGACCGCGTCGACTTCGCTCCGGGCTATGACTACTCCGAAGCGCAGATGGGCACCAATGGCGTAGGGACGGTGCTGGAGGCGGGACGTTCGGTCAGTGTCGTCGGTCCGGCCCACTTCGCCGAGAACCTCCAGCAGTTCGCCTGCACCGGTGCGCCGATCATCGACCCGCTCACCGGCCGGGTGGAGGGAGTTCTCGATATCTCCTCGCTCGCCCAGACGTGGAGCCCGCTGATGCACACCTTGGCCAAGAGCGTCGCCAAGAACATCAGCCAGAATTTGCTGCTGGATCGCAATCAGGCCCAGCAGGCGATCTTCGACACCTATCTGCGTGCCAATGCGCGGGCCACTCGCCAGGGCGTCTTCGCCTTCGGCCAGAGCGTGGCGATGGCCAATGAGGTCGCCCGTGGGCTCTTCGACGGCGATGCCCAGCAGCGCATCTGCGACCACGCCATGTTCCTCATGCGACGCCGAGATCGCGCGGCGGACACCCTGGAGATGCCGGACGGCCGGGTGGTGCATTTTCGGGGCACCCGGATCGTCGTAGGAGACGAGGTGGCTGGCGTGGTGGTGGTCGTCGATCCGGTCATCGAGCATCCGCCCCATGCGGATGCTCTGCTCGATGAGCACGTGGTGACGCCGGCGGCAGCGGCAGACACCGCGACATCGGCACTGGCCGAGGGCCTGCCCCGGGAACAGAATCCCACCGCGCGCGGGACATCGCCAGCCTGGATCCGCGCCCGCGCACAGCTCGAGGCTGCGCTGGGTGCCGGTCGTCCTACGCTCGTGATGGGCGAATCCGGGACGGGCAAGTTCACCCTCGTCGCCGAGGTCTTCCATGCCTGTCATCCCGGCGCCCGCAGCATCTCGGTCGACGCCTCTCAGATCGAGGGAGACTTCCTCTCCCACGGGCTGGACATTCCACGGTCGGCCCATGGAGAACCGACCTTGTGTATCGTGCGCACGATCGATCAGGCCTCGACTGAAGGCGTCGAACACCTCGATCGGTTGTTCGCGGCCATGCGCGAGCGGGATGACTCGATGTCCTTCGTCGCGACGCTTTCCGACTCGTCCTTGGACTCCGATCGGCCCTTCCACGCACTGCTGCCGCATTTCGATGAGGCCATCACGGTTCCGCCGTTGCGGTCGCGCGCCGAGGACCTGGCAGCCATCACCGACGCATTGCTCGGGCGCATCGCCCCCGCTCGCCGGGTGCGGCTCAGTCCCGCCGCCGCGCGTTTGGTCGCCCGCTACTCGTGGCCACGGAATCTCACCCAGCTGCGGGAAGCTCTCGAACACGCCTTGCACCGGCGTCCTGTGGGCGAGATCCAGGAAAGTGACTTCCCGGCCTATTGCCAGACCACGGCGCGCCACAGTCTGAGTCCGCTGGAATCCGCCGAACGCGACGCGATCGTGGGCGCCCTGCAGGAGTTCCGCGGAAATCGGGTGGCGGCTGCGGCATATCTGGGCATGTCCCGGTCCACCCTCTATCGCAAACTCAAGATCTACGCCATCCGGATGTGAGGGTCCCGAGGTCGCCAGGGTGGGGTACACGGTGACCGCATCACCACCTCGGTGAGGGTGATGACCTGCCCCTGGCAGCGTGAAAGGTTGCCGGCCCGCCTCCGCACCAGGCCGAGCGGTGGCGCTGCGGCACGGTCACGCCGATACTGAACGCATGCGAGCGATCTGGAAGGGCGCCATCAGCTTCGGCCTCGTCAACGTGCCGGTGAAGCTCTACTCCGCCACGAGCAGCCATGATCTCTCCCTGCACCAGGTGCACGATGAGGACGGCGGACGGATCCGCTACGAGCGACGATGTGAGGTGTGCCGGCAGGTCGTCGCCTATAAGAACATCGACAAGGCCTATGACGACGGCACGCAGACCGTCGTGCTGACCAAGGACGACATCTCCTCACTGCCGGCTGAGAAGAGCCGCGAGATCGATGTCGTGGAGTTCGTGCCCGCCGACCAGATCGACCCGCTACGGCTCGACTCCTCCTACTATCTCGAACCCGAGGAACGGGCCCTCAAGCCGTACGCGCTGCTGCGTCGGACCCTCGAGGAGACCGACCGCGCCGCGATCGTGCACTTCGCCCTGCGCCAGCGCACGCGCCTCGGGGTGCTCCGGGTCCGCGACAACGCCCTCGTCCTGCAGACGATGCTGTGGGACGACGAGGTGCGTCAGCCGGACTTCGACGTGCTCGCCGGCGAGGCGAAGGTCACCGCCAAGGAGCTGAAAATGGCCGAGCAGCTGGTCGACTCCCTCGCCGGGGACCTGGACACCGCCGACTTCACCGACGACTACCAGGAGCAGCTGCGCGCCCTCGTCGACGCCAAGCTCGAGCAGGGCGACACGCTCGACACGGAGAAGACCTTCGGGGTCACCGAGGAGGACTCCGAGGACGGCGGCGAGGTGGTCGACCTGATGGAGGCGCTCAAGCGCAGCGTGGACGCCCGCAAGAAGAAGACCGGCGGGACGAAGAAGAAGGCGGCCACGTCATCGAGCTCGAAGCGCAAGTCCAGCTGACCGAGTGGTCCTCAGGCCGCCGGAGTCCCGTCGAAGGAGTTGCCGCGGTTGCGCACGATCCCCTCCGCCACATCGCGCAGCTTGCGATTGCCGTCCTGCGAGTAGCGCCGCAGGACGTCGAAGGCCCGGTCGGCGTCGAGGTCGAAGCGCTCCATCAGGATGCCCTGCGCCTGACCGATGAGCTTGCGCGCGTCGATCGCCGACATCAGCCCGTCCTCGTTGTGGGAGGCGGCCAGGGCCACCGAGGCGTGCCGGCCGAGGATCTCTGCCACGGCGAGGTCCTCGGGTGTGAAGGCATCCGGGTCGTCGGCGTAGACGTTCAATGACCCGTATCGGCGCTGGCGGGTCTCGAGGCGCACGCTGATGGCACTGCGGATGCCGAGCTCCTCGACCGCGCGCCCCCAGGTGGGCCAGCGCTCATCCCTCGCGACGTCATTGGACAGATAGCTGCCGATGCCCTCGAGCGCGTCGAGACAGGGCCCTTCGTCATACGTACGCTGCAGCTCGTGGGATTCGTCGACTCGCGCCGATGTCGAGGCTGCGGTCTCGATGCGCTTCCGTGCGTGGACGAGCATGATCCCCGCGTCACTGCCCCCGATCGCCGACTGCGCGAACTTGGTGATCAGATCAACGGTCTGTTCCGTGGACGGCTGGTCGTACAGCTCCAATGCCATCTCGGAGAAGAACTCCGACGTGCCCATGGCCATCCTCTCGACCTATCGTGAGGCTTCAGAGTAGATCACGCCAGGTCCGCGAGCGGAGGCAAGAGCGATGAGCGGTGCCCAGACCGTGACGATCGACGGCCGGCTCCTGCGTCTCACCAATCCGGACAAGGTGCTGTACCCGGGGACCGGCACGACCAAGGCCGAGGTGATCGACTACCTCGTGCAGGTCGCGCCGGTCATGCTCCCGCACCTCGCCGGACGCCCGGTGACACGCAAACGCTGGGTCGACGGCGTCGGGACCTCCGACGCGCCCGGCGACGTCTTCTTCGAGAAGAACCTCCCCGACTCGGCTCCGTCGTGGATCCGTCGCGTCACCATCGAGCACCGATCGCATCGCAATGTCTACCCGGTATTCGCAAGCGTGGCCGATCTCGCCTGGGCGGGACAGGTCGCGGCTCTGGAGCTGCACGTCCCGCAGTGGCGGGTCGACGACCTCGGCGCGGCCCTCCCGCCCGATCGCCTCGTGCTGGACCTCGACCCGGGACCGGGGGCCGGGCTGGCGGAGGCGGTCGAGGTCGCCCACGCCGCCCGCGAACTGCTCGCGGATGTCGGACTCGAGGCCGTGCCCGTGACCTCGGGCAGCAAGGGTCTCCACCTGTACTGCTCCGTGGACGGCACACGGGACGCGGACTACCTGAGTGCCTTCGCCAAGCAGCTCGCGATGGCCTTGGAGGAGGCGTTTCCCGAGCTCGTGGTGAGCTCGATGGCCAAGGCCAAGCGCGGTGGCAAGGTGCTCGTGGACTGGAGCCAGAACAACGGCAACAAGACCACTATCTGCCCATACTCGCTGCGCGGCCGGGAACACCCGACGGTCGCGGCGCCGCGTTCATGGGATGAGCTGGACGGCGATCTTCGCCAGCTCGACTACCGCGAGGTCCTCGACCGCGTGCGCGAGAGCGGCGACCCGATGGCCGGTCTCGCGCCGCAGGCCCCGGATCGGCTCGACACGTATCGCTCGATGCGCGACGCCGCCGCGACGCCCGAGCCGGTCCCCAGCGAACCACCGCGTCCCCGCGAGATCGATGAACCGGGCTTCGTGATCCAGGAGCATGCGGCCCGTCGCCGGCACTGGGACTTCCGGCTCGAGCACGAGGGCGTGCTGGTCTCGTGGGCTCTGCCCAAGGGCGTGCCCGAGGATCCATCGCGCAATCATCTGGCCGTCCCCACCGAGGATCACCCGCTGGAGTACGCGAGCTTCCACGGCGACATCCCAAAGGGGCAGTACGGCGCCGGGCACGTCGAGATCTGGGACAGCGGCACCTATACGGCGAGCAAGTGGCGTGACGACGAGATCATCGCGACGCTGCACGGTCGTGACGACGGTGGGCTCGGCGGCATCGCGCGCACCTTCGCGTTGATCCGCACCGGAGAGAACTGGCTCATCCACCTGATGAAGGACCAGCAGGCCGATCCCCCGGTCGATATCGGCTTCGTACGGCCGATGCTCGCGACGCTGGCCGATCCGCGTGACCTGCGCGAGGGCACCTGGGCCTTCGAGATGAAGTGGGACGGGGTCCGGGCGGTGATCGCGGTCGAGGAGGACCGGATCAGGATCTTCAGCCGCGCGGGCCGCGATGTCACGAAGAGCTACCCCGAGGTCGCCGAGGCGGCGCGCGAGAGCATCCCTCCCGGCACGGTCGTCGATGGAGAGATCGTCGCCCTCGACGCGCAGGCGATTCCGAGCTTCGGCCTCCTGCAGCGTCGTATGGGGGTCGAGAAGAAGCGCGAGGTCGAGGCCCTGGCCGAGGAGATACCGGTCACCTATCTGGCCTTCGACCTGTTGGCGCGCGATGGCCGCTCCCTGCAGGACTCCACCTATGACGAGCGTCGCCGTGCCCTGCGCGAGCTCGGCCTCGGCGACGACGTCCTCGTGACCCCGGAAGCGTTCACGGGATCCCTGGACGAGGCGATCGCCGCGAGCCGGCGCTCGAAACTCGAGGGGGTCGTGGCCAAGCGCCGCGGCAGCCGGTATGTCGCCGGAGAGCGCTCTGCCGCCTGGCTGAAGATCAAGCACCAGCGGGCGCAGGCGGTGGTGGTGGGGGGTTGGCGACCGGGCGCGCCGAAGGGTTTCGGCTCGTTGCTCGTCGGCATCCCCGGTCCCGAGGGGCTGCGCTACATCGGACGTGTCGGGACCGGCTTCTCGGACCGGCAGCGGGCCGAGCTCAGCGCGATCCTGAAGCGCGGGAAGCGCGCGACACCTCCCTTCGTCGACGTGCCGGCGGAGGTCGCAGCGGATGCGATCTGGACTTCGCCTTCGGTTGTGGGTGAAGTCGTCTACGCTGGCTGGACCGGCTCAGGGATCCTCCGCCATGCGGTCTGGCGTGGAATACGGAAAGATCTAGGACCGGAGGACGTCCACATCGAATCGAAGGAGTGAGCGATGGGAAAGCGCAAGAAGGCCAAGGCTCTGCGCGCGCAGGTCGAGGAGCTGGCAGGACATCTGCCTGATCGGGAGGAGTTCGCCGATCTCCGCGGCCAGGTGGTGGATCGTCTCCCCGATAAGAAGGAACTGGTCTCACTGCGTGACCAGCTCATCGACCGCCTGCCCGATGATGTCAGCGATCGCCTGCCGGTCGAGACGAAGAAGAAGAAGCGCTTCAAGGCCGTCCGCCGCCTCGCGGTCGTCGGTCTGGTCGCTGCCGGGATCGGCGGTGTCGTCGCGTACCTGAAGGCCAAGGCCGATGACGCCCAGGTGCCGCCGTACACCCCGCCGCCGAGCCCCACGGATCCGCCCAAGCCGGCGGTCTGAGACCTCGCAGCTGACGAACGGCCCCCGGACGCTTCCCGCGCCGGGGGCCGTCGCACATCCACGCCATCGCTGAGGGCGGTGCACGATCGACGACCCATACCGATCTGCTGGTCGACCATCCCACCGACATCCGCCGAGTACCGCCACCGCTCCAGACCGGTGAGCCCATCAACCACCGCGGCGAATGCAGTGGTAGACCACTCACCGCCTGGGCGCGGGCCGAGGCCCGAGATGACGAATGCGGCCCCCGAGCGTGTCGGGGGCCGCGTCCGTCGAGGAGAGCCTCAGTCCTTGAAGGCGTCCTTGACGTTCTCGCCGGCCTGCTTGAAGCTCGACTTCGTCTGGTCGCCCTTGCCCTCGGCCTCCTTGGACTTGTCATCGGTGGCCTTGCCGACGGCCTCCTTGGCCTTGCCCTTGAGGTCCTCAGCCGCGTTCTTGATCTTGTCGTCCAGTCCCATGGGTACTCAGTCCTTTCGGTGGGGGCCTGATGTCCCCAGTGAACCGCGACTCGCGGGACCTCGCATCTTGAACGGCGACCCACGGCCGTGATATGCACCATGCCGAGCGCCTTCGTGACGTCGACGAGCTACCGCTCCGACGCTCGTGCCCAGTGGTCCAGTTCCGAGCGGGTAGGCGGATCGGCGCCGGGACGGCTCACCGTGATCGCCGCGCTACGCAGCGCGCGCTCCGCGACCTCGTCGAGATCCCACGCGGACGGCGAGGCGGCGAGTACGGCGTCGACCAGCGCGGCCATCATGCTGTCCCCGGCGCCCACGGTATCGCTGACCACCACCCGCGGCACCGGATACTCCCGGACGCGGTCACCCGGGCCGAAGACCTCGATGCCCTCACCCCCACGGGTCAGCACGATCGACTCCGGCCCGAGCGCGGCCCACCGCTCGGCCACCTCCCGCGCGGGCTCGGCGGGATAGAGCCAGGCGAGGTCCTCATCGCTCACCTTGACCAGGGTGCTGCGTCGCACCCAGTCCTCGACGAGGGCGCGGCTCGCCTCGCGCGGCGGGATGAGGCTCGGGCGGATATTCGGGTCGTAGGTGACGACGGTGTCATCGCCGAGACCGTCGACGAGTTCGCGAACGCGGGCGGCACCCGGTTCCCGCAAGGCGGAGAGCGAACCGATGTGGACGACCCGCGGGGCCTCGTCGATGCTCAGCGAGGCGATATCCCACACGAGATCGAAGTCATACTGGGCGCTACCGTCCACGGCGAGGGTCGCGCGCGCCGTCGCGGTGCGCGCGACCGGATGCGCGTCGACCTCCACACCGGAGTCGCCCAGCCAGGAGCGGAGGCGTCGCCCGCGATCGTCCTCGCCGACAGCCGTCAGCAGCCGCACCGACCGCTCGAGCCGTCCGAGGCCGAGCGCGACATTGGCGGGGCTACCACCCGAATACTCGTCGTTCCCGCCTCCGGGACGCACGATGATGTCGACGAGTGCCTCACCGATGACCGTGACCTCTGCATCCACAGACCCATCCTCCCACCGCCGTGCGATCACCGGGCAGACCGCGTGAGCGCGCCATCGGTTCATCCCTCGACCGCGACCCAGCACATCAACCGGTACGCGTGGCCCCCTCAGCCATCGTCGCGTCCGACCCGCCACCCGATGGCGCCGGGCAGTTCCAGCGCGGCGTCGGGACCCCAGGACCCCTGCGCGTAGGGCAGCGGCGCTGGTGGGTCCTCCAGGACCGGCGTCACGACCTGCCACAGCCGGTCGATCTCATCGGACCGCGTGAAGAGCGTCTGCTCGCCGCGCATAGCGTCGAGCAATAGCCGCTCGTAAGCCTCCAAGGGAGTGGAGTCCGATTCGGCCGGCACCTCGATCGTGACGGCCGAACGCACCAGGGACATCTCCGGACCCGGCCGCTTGGCCCACATCTCCAGCCCGATCTCGGGCTCGTCGCCGATCTCGAGGACGAGTTGATCCGGGCAGTCGATCTGATCGCCGAAACGACCACCGGCCGGGGTGCGGAAGGTGAGGGTGACGGTGCGGCGGGTCGCGGCGAGCGCCTTGCCGGTGCGCAGGTAGAAGGGCACGCCGTCCCACCGGTCGTTGTCGACGAAGACCTCGGCCGCCACGAAGGTCTCCACCCGCGACTGCGGGTCCACCTCGTCCTCGTCGCGGTAACCCTCGTACTGGCCGAAGACCACCCGCTCGGGATCGAGCGGCTTCATCGCGGCGAAGACCTTGGCCTTCTCATTGCGCAGGCTCAGCGCGTCGAGATGCACGGGCGGCTCCATCGCGACGAAACCGAGCACCTGGCTCAGGTGCGTCACGACCATGTCTCGGAAGGCACCGATGCCCTCGTAGAAGGAACCGCGGCCCTCGATCGTGAGTTCCTCGGGCACGTCGATCTGCACCGCGGCCACATGCTCGCGGTTCCAGGCCGGCTCGAGCAGGCCGTTCGCGAATCGCAGCGCCAGGATGTTCTGCACCGCCTCCTTGCCGAGGAAGTGATCGATACGGAAGACCTGGTCCTCGGCGACCACATCCTTCAGGGCCGCGTCCAGTTCGCGCGACGAGGCGAGATCGCTTCCGAAGGGTTTCTCCACGATCAACCGGGCTCCGTCCGCGATACCGGTCTCGCCCAGCATCCGCACGATCCCGGTCATCGCCGACGGAGGGACCGACAAGTAGACGAGCGTACGAGCGTCACCGCCCAGTTCGTCGCGCGCGCCACCGACGGCCGCGGCCAGATGCTCGCCGGCATCGGTCGAGATCACGAAGGAGGCCCGATCGGTCAGCATCTGCGCCACCTCCGGGTCGGTGTCACCGACGAAGCGGTCCAGGGCAGCGTCGATGACCGCGCCGAAGTCCCCGTTCTCGGGCTCGTGCCGGCCGGTGCCGATGAGCCGGAAGTCCGGGGGCAGCAGCCCGGCCGCCGCGAGCGCGTACAGACCCGGATAGAGCTTGCGACTGGCGAGGTCGCCGTTGGCGCCGAACAGGACGATGACCTGCGGCTCGAGATGATCGGTCGGGTTGGACTCCACGGATCGCTCCTCGCAGATGGACAGGGATTTCACGCTACGACCGCGCCAGCCCAACCGCACGATGAAGGCAGGGAGCACGCCAGATGCGCTCCGGTGGCACAGGGATTACCATGGACCGCTTACCCTTGAGCCGGTCATCGGAAATCAGGGAGCACCATGGGCAAGCGCGGCCGGCACATCATCCGCCCCAAGCGCAAACGACGGATCGTCACGAGTGTGGTCGTAGCCGTCGTGCTGCCTGTACTCCTCGTGGGCGGTATCGCGCTCAAGCTCGCCGGCAATGTGAAGACGATCGATGTCGACACCACGGCGGTCTCCGAACCCGACGGCCCGCTCAATATCCTCATCATCGGCTCGGACAGCCGATCGGCCGGTGAGGGCAAGTACGGCGAGGACGACGGCAGCGGACGCAGCGACTCGATGGTGCTCGCGCATCTCTCCGAGGACGATTCCCGGGTCGATGCCGTGCAGATCCCGCGCGACCTCACCATGGAGGTCCCTGCCTGTGAGGACGATGGCTTCGCCGGCGGCCGGAGCATGATCAACGCCACCTTCGAGTACGGTCCCGGCTGTGCCGTGAAAGCGGTGCAGGAGGTCACAGGGGTCCCGATCCACCATTTCGTCGTGCTCGACTTCGACGGCTTCGCCGGCATGGTCAACGCGATCGGCGGTATCGAGATGTGTCTCGAGGAGCCGGTGCGCGACGAGCTCTCGATGGTCGATCTGGACGCGGGACGGCATCAGCTCGACGGCGAGCAGGCGCTCGCCCTCGCTCGCACCCGGCACGCCTTCGGCGACGGCTCGGACATCGCCCGCCTCGAGCATCAGCAGCTGGTGATGTCCTCGATCGCGCAGAAGGCGACCAGCCAGGGCGTGCTCACCCGTCCCGATCGTCTCGTCCGCCTGCTCGACGCGGTCACCAAGTCGCTCACGGTGGATGACGAGCTGGGCAGCGTCGGCGACATGACCGGGCTCGCGCGCCGGCTCGCACGTGTGCCCCTCTCGGGCATCACCTTCCAGGTCATGCCCTGGCAGCCGGCCAGCTTCGACCAGAACCGCGTCGAGATGACCGACGAGGCGCGCGACCTCTTCGTCGCACTGCGCGATGACATCCCGCCGGGCCAGGAGCCAGCGACCGAGGGGCCGGCGACACCCGGCGAGACCGGTGAGCCCACGGCGCCGGAGCAGTCGGACACCTCCACCGGTCCGAGTGCCGGAGCCACCACCGCCGACACCTCGATCTGCGGCTGACCTCGCGCCGCCCGTCCCTCGGGGCGGCGACTGGCCGACCCTTCCCGCTGCCGTCCCGAACCCGGCGGTAGCTGACCGACCTCATAGAGGGCTGATGAGTTGACCGTCTACCTCCGCCGGTGCCGAAAGGTTGAGGACCTACCGCCTCGAATGCGCAGCCCGCGCAGTCCGCTAGATCGGATCTAGCGGACTCCTCGCGCCTTCTGGGTAGAACCAACGAGAGGAGTGAGCCGTGTCCGATGCGGCCATCGAAGTCCGCGGACTCGTCAAGAGATTCGGCGGCACCGCCGCGGTCGACGGAATCGACCTGACCGTGCCCGCCGGGACGGTCTACGGGGTCCTCGGCCCCAATGGCGCCGGCAAGACGACCACCGTCAAGATGCTGGCGACCCTGCTGCGACCCGACGACGGGGAGGCGCGGGTCTTCGGCCGCGATGTCGTGCGCGAGGCCGATGCCGTGCGCGGCCTCGTCGCGATGACCGGCCAGTACGCCTCGGTCGACGAGGACCTCACCGGGCAGGAGAACCTCGTCCTGCTCGGACGCCTTCTCGGCTACTCCAAGAAGGCCGCCGCAGCGCGGTCCGAGCTCTTCCTGGAGACCCTCGGTCTGACCGCCGCCGCGCGACGCCAGGTCAAGAACTACTCAGGCGGCATGCGCCGGCGACTCGACATCGCCGCGAGCTTGCTGTCGGTGCCGCAGCTGTTGTTCCTGGACGAGCCGACCACCGGACTCGACCCGCGCAGCCGCAACCAGGTGTGGGAGATCATCCGCGCCATCGTGGACCAGGGCACCACGGTGCTGCTCACCACCCAGTACCTCGACGAGGCCGACCAGCTCGCCTCGCGGATCGCCGTGATCGACGAGGGCAAGGTCATCGCGGAGGGAACCAAGGGCGAGCTCAAGGCTTCGATCGGTCTCGGCAGCGTCCACGTCCGGCTCCGCGACGCCGATCGGCGCGAGCAGGCCGCCGCCATCCTCGCGGAGACCCTCGCGGCGGACATCCAGCGCGATGCCGATCCGGTCGCGCTCACCGCCCGCGTCCGCGAGCAGGCCGATGCCGGCGGTGGCCCGGTCAGCGAGATGGCCGCCCATCAGACCGGTGTGGCACTCGGCGAGCTCGCCCGGGCGGGCATCGTCGTCGATGCCTTCTCGATGGGGCAGCCGAGCCTCGACGAGGTCTTCCTCGCCCTCACCGACCGACCCGCGACCACTGAGGAGGATGCCGCATGACTGCGCAAGACACCGCTCCCAGCACCACCGAGCTGAAGACGCCGACCTCGGCCGATCTAGCTCAGGTCTTCACCACCGAGCGACCCCCGCGTCCGTCCGCCTGGGCCGCGTCCACGACCTTCGGCTGGCGCGCCCTGCTGAAGATCAAGCACGTGCCCGAGCAGCTGTTCGACGTGACGCTGTTCCCGATCATGATGACGCTGATGTTCACCTACCTGTTCGGTGGTGCGCTGGCGGGCTCGCCGACGGACTACCTGCAGTTCTTCCTGCCGGGCATCCTCGTCGTCAGCATCGTGATGATCACGATGTACACGGGCCTGGCGGTGAACACCGATATCGAGAAGGGCGTCTTCGACCGCTTCCGGACACTGCCGATCTGGCGGCCTGCGCCGATGGTCGGCTACCTGCTCGGTGACGGGTTCCGCTACCTGATCGCCTCGGTCGTCATCGTGACGATGGGCCTGATCCTGGGCTATCGACCCGCCGGAGGCGTCACCGGCGTGCTCGCGGGTGTGGCGGTGTTGCTGCTGTTCTGCTTCGCGCTGTCCTGGATCTGGACGATGTTCGGGCTGCTGCTGCGCTCGGAGAAGTCGGTCATGGGCGTCAGCATGATGCTCATCATGCCGTTGTCCTTCCTCTCCAGCGCCTATGTCGATCCCTCGACCATGCCGAACTGGCTCGAGGCCTTCGTCAACGTCAACCCGATCACCTTCGCGGTCGACAGCGTCCGCGCACTGATGAACGGTGACTGGCCGGGCACGGACCTGCTGTGGCTCGCGATCCTCGGCGCCGGTCTGATCGCGGTCTTCGGCGCGGCCACCATGCGCCTCTACAACCGCAAGTAGGGGTCGCCGGCAGCACGCTCCGGGACTGATGATGATGCGTTGTGGTGGCTATGGCAACCGCAACGCATCATCACCGGTCCACGCCACGCACGAATCTCGATGCATTCGGGTCGCTCTGGCGACCCGAATGCATCATCATCGGTCCCCGGCGGCGGGCGTTCAGCGCAGATCCTCGAGTCGGCGCTGGATGAACCGTCGCTGCGGGGCGCCCTCGACGAGGTCGAGGGCACGTTCCCAGGCAGCCCGCGCCGCTTCCGCGTCGCCGACCTCGGTGTACAGCAGGGCGAGCGAGGCGTGGAACGGGTGGTGCCGCTCGAGCTCGGGCACCCCCTCAAGGTTGCGGAGCAGCACGAGTCCCTCCGCCGGAGAGTCGCGTCGAGCGATCGCGATGGCCCGGTTCATTCGGACGATCGGGTCGTCCCCCCGGGCGAGCAGCAGATCGTAGAGCACGACGATCTGACGCCAGTCGGTCCGCTCGATGGACGACGCCTCGGCGTGGACCGCGGCAATGGCGGCCTGAATCGTGAAGCGGCCCACCGTCGGACGTCGCGCGGCACGCTCGACCAGCGCCGTCCCCTCGGCGATCATGGCAGCATCCCAGCGGCGACGATCCTGATCCTCCAAGGCGACCGGGACCCCGTCCTCGTCGATGCGGGCAGCCTCGCGCGCCTGCGTGAGCAGCAGCAGGCCGACGAGCGCCTCGGCCTCAGCCTCCTCGGGAAGTGCCCCGAGCACGATGCGTGCCAGCCGGAGTGCCTCACCGGTCAGTTCGGCACGCACCACCCGCTCACCGACAGGAGTGTCGTAGCCCGTGGTGTAGATCAACGAGATGGCGCTCAACACGAGATCCAGGCGTTCGCTCAGGGCCCCGGCCTCCCGCGGCACGGCGAGCGGGATGCGATTGGCTGCGATGCGCTTCTTGGCGCGGGTGATCCGCGCCTGGAGCGTGGAGTCGCTCTGCAGGAGGCCGGCGGCGACCTCCTGGGTCGTCAGGCCGGCCGCGAAGCGCAGCATCATGGCGATCTGATCGGCCGGGCCGATCGCGGGATGGCAACAGGCCATCATCATGGCGAGCTGCTCGTCGTACACGTCCTCGAGACCGGCGATGGCCTCGCTCTCGGCCGGCGGCGCGGTGGACGGACGTTCGAGGGCGTATCCCGCGAGCTTGCCGGTGTAGACGGCATCGCGGCGCACCCGGTCCACTGCCGCCCGGCGGGCGGTGGTCAGCAGCCAGGCACTCGGCGAACGAGGGACGCCGTCATTCGGCCACCGGACGAGCGCGGTCTCCATCGCGGCCTGCGCGACCTCCTCTGCGAGATCGATATCGCCGAACTGACGCGCGAGGACGGCGACCAGACGGGCCCACTCGTCGCGGTGCAGCCGTGCGAGGAGCTCGTCGGGCCGCCCGGTCATCTCGTGCTCAGATCTCCAGCATCGGGCGAACTTCGACACGTCCGCCCACCGCACCCGGGCAGCGTGCGGCCCAACGCAAAGCCTCGTCGAGGTCGTCGACCTCGATCACGATCGTGCCGCCCACGAACTCGCGGCTCTCGGCGTACGGGCCCGCGGTGATGACGGGAGCCGCATCGGAGGATGCCTTGGTCACGGTGGTGCCGAGCTCGGGATCGGTGAGCGCGAATCCGCCGCGCAGGATTCCCGCCTCCTCCAGTTCCCGGTCGAAGTCGATGAAGTCCTGCTCGCTCGGAGCCTCGCCATCGTCACCGCAGCGGGCATCGTCCAGATTCGCCATCAGCAGCATGACGTACTTCATATCGGGTGTCCTTCCGTTGTCGCCCGCCGGATGCGGAGCCTCACCTGATAGACGAACGGGCCGCGCGGGAATCGACAACCCGGCTCCGACACTGCGATCCTCTCATCGTAAGACCCAGCTGATGGGCTCCTCGGGCCGATAGGCGCAGGCACTGCCGGTGCTGACCGAGGCCCGCAGATGAGCTGCGAGCTCGGGGTGCACGTCGTCCAGCCGGCGCAGCGTGTCACGGATACGCGCACCGACGGTCTTGCGAGCTCGCTCGGCCTGATCGCCGAGTCGACGCGCTCGGCCACCCAGTCCGGTAGCCGCTCGGAGTTCGTCGATGAGCGCGGCGCGCTCGGCCAGCAGCGCATCGCGGCGCTCGGACTCACCGTAGCCTCCCGCCGCGTCGAGGAGTTCATCCAACTGATCCAGCCGGGCACGGTACTGCTCGCGAGCCGTGTCGTCGAGGATCGGATCACCGCCGAGGCGCGCCGCGACAACCGTCTCCGGACCACCCCCCGGGGCGAGCAGATCCACGCTCGCGATGTGGTTGCCGGGCGAGGAGAGCAGCGCATGCAGGTCACGCAGGCCCTTGGCATCGGGCACCGACACCGACGTCCCGCCGATCCCGACCCGCCAGGTGACCCCCTCGCGACGGAACTCACCCTCCGAGAGACGGGCGATGAGAGGAACGATCTCGGACGAGGGAACGCCGGGTTCGAGGACCGCCTCGATACGCGAGCAGACGGCGGGGGCATCGACCCGGTCGAGAGCATCGCGCAGTCGTTCCCTGATCGCGACCAGACGCGGATCCGATGGGCTGAGCATCTCCAGGAGCTCCAGTCGCGCCATCGCCGCCCAGTAGGGCGTGGCGAGCTGCTCGGCCTGGTCGATCGCCCGTTCCACCAGCTCGATCGCACGCTCCCGATGCCCATCGGCGGCCTCGACCATCGCGAGGTAGAGATCGACGGGACCGCCGAGGTCCATGCCGTAGAGATCCACCGACCATGTGCCGCTCAGGCCGGCCAGGCGTTCACGGCTGCGCGCGATGAGCGCCGGGTCGCCGGTACCGGCGGCCACCAGTGCGGTCACCCGGTCGTACACGACCTGCGGCAGGTGATCCCCGTGGCTGTCTACCCGGCGTAGATGCTGGACCGCCTCGTCGAATCGGCGCTCCGCGGAGCACTGCACCGCCATCAGCAGTTCGTTGTCGAGCTCGCCGCCGAGGAGCGATTCGAGGACAGTGCGCCCCGCCGCCCATTCGCCGCGCAGCAGATGCAGATTCCAGGCCATATACCGCGAGACCCAGCGGAAGAGGTTCTCGGAGGGCAGCATGCTGGTCGCCGTGGCGAACCGCTCCCGGGCCTCGTCGAAGCGCCCGCGGAAGGCGGAGATCAAGGCCCCGTCGACGTGCTCGCTCGGGGCGAGCCGGGGCGTCCGGTACCGGGATGCCAGGGTGGCGAAGACCCGATACTGCTCGAGGTAGCCCGGATCATTCTGCTCGAGCATCGTGACCCACTGCATCGAGGCGGCGAACTGCTCGGTGTCGCGGTCACCGGCACGCCGGGCCACCAGCTCCAGCTCGTGCATGACCCGTTGGCGTTCCGGGGCGGTGCCGGGGCGCCAGAGCGATGCGTGATGGAGTGTCAGCATCGCGGTCAAGGCCTCGTGGTCGGACCCCTCCCGCGCCGTCTCGGACAGCTGCTGGACGACAGCCATGGCCAGCTCTTCATCGGGCGGCAAGGGCGGGGGTAACAGCGCCGCCGCGCTGCGACGCAGCAGTCCCCGCACCCGCTCGGCGTCGAGTTCGGAGTACTGCTGGAGCCCGAGGGCGATGCGGGCACCGGTGGCCGCTGACCACTGGGCCGAGCCGTCGAGGAGTTCGTCCATGAGGGCGATCGCCGCGTCATCGGACTCACGGCGCATGATCGCCGCGAAGTGCATCTCGGTCGCGAGATCGAGAAGGATGAGCGCCCGCCGGTCCGGATCCGCGGTCAACGCGGCGGCGCGGCTATAGCAGTCCATCGAGGCGGCCAGGTCCAGGCGCGAGTTGGCATCGCGCCCCGCGGCGACCAGGAGGTCGACGGTCCGCTCCGCCGGGATCGATCCGCCCGCCGCGAGCGCGTGCTCGGCAGCCTGGCCGGGCAGGACGGCATCCGGATACTCCTCCAATGCCCTCACCACAGCTGCGTGCAGCTCCGCGGCGGAGTCATCGTCCAGATCGGTGAGGACGGTCTCACGGACGAGATCGTGCACGAAGGAGTAGAGGCCCTCGCCGTCGACGCGCAGGAGACGAGCTGACAGCGCGGCCGCACCGGCGGCAGAGGCCCGGCTGAAGGGCATGCCCGTCACCTGGGCGATGGTCCGCAGAGAAGAGGGGTTCTCGACGATGGCCGCCGCCCGCAGGAGCGAGATCGCATCCTGCGGGAGCGGGGCGAGACGGCGACGCACCGCCTCGATCACACCCGGTGCGAGCACATGCTCGCCATAGCCCCCTGCCCAGAGCCGCGCGGTCTGCTCCACGAAGAAGGGATTGCCGCCGGTGCGCCGGTGCAGATCGGCGATGACTGCCGCGGGGGGCTGTCGACCGGACACCCGACGGGCCAGCGCCTCCACGGCCTCGACATCGAGGCCGCTCACCGCGAGGGTGCCGGCCTGGGGAGCGATCGCCTGCAGCGCACGATGCGCCGGAGCATCGGATCCGTCGATCTCGGTGTCCCGGTAGGTACCGATGAGCAGCAGTCGCTCGAACCAGGTGTGGCGGGCGAGATGCGCGAGCAGGTCGATCGTCGTGACATCGGCCCAGTGCAGATCCTCGACGACGATGACGAGCGGATGCACGTGCGCGACCGCCGCCAGCATCGAGGCGATCGAGTCGAACAGACCGAACTCGGGATCGGCCTCCGGCTCGGCGAGGGTCGTCAGATCGGTGGGATCGAGTCCGGCATCGGCGATGAACGCGCCGAAGTCGGTGGCGCCGAGGGCACGTTGCATCGCTCTCAGCACCTGGGTCCACGGCCAGAGGGCCGGGGCCGCCGGCGAACTCGAACAGGTGCCGACCACGGGGATCGCTCCGATGGCGCGTGCGTGCTCCACGGCCGAACCGACGAGGGTGGTCTTGCCGATGCCCGCCTCGCCGCTGATGAGGACCAACCCACCGTGGCTGGACACGGTGCGATCGACGTCGTCACGAAGACGTGACGTCGAATCGTCGCGACCGAGGATGGCACTGAGCATCGCCAGTGATTGTCGCACGCCGCGGTGACAACGACCGGTGCTCAGCCACGCGCCTCCACCCAGCGCCGTGCCGAGATCGAGCTCACGGTGACGATGACGAGGACCGACAGACTCGTCGTCACCTTCACCAGCGGACTGGAGCTCTGCTCTGCCGACAGGGAGACCAGCTGCGAGACCGCCTCGATCGTGCACACCGCCATGAGCAGGGTGCGGGCCCACCGTCGGCGTCCCAGGGTGAGCATCCACAGGGTCAGCACGGCCAGGGAGCCCGCGGCCATGCCGATGACATCGGTCGCCGATGCCGCCCCGTCGCCCTGCAGGGCGAGGGAGGTCGCAGCGAAGAGGGTCACCAGGGCCTTCCCGACTCCGAGGCCCCCGCTCAGCAGCAAGGAGGGCGGTGGGAGTCGACGCTCCCACGCTGCCCGTCGTCGCCCGGGGGACGGGTCCGCCTGCTTGCCTCCGCCGCTTCCGCGGACATCGAGGATGGCGAGCGTGCCGTCGGTGCGAACGATGTCACCGCCGCCGTTGCGGGAGGTGAAGGCGGTCGAGAAGTCCTCCACCACCCGCAGCCGGATCGCGGGCTCGGCATAGCGCACGGTGTCCACGACATAATCCCGCTCGATGTCGACATCCTCGTCGACCTTGTGGGTGACCTGGAGGGTGAAAGCCGAGAGACCCACGGCACGGTCGTAGGTGGCGGCGGCGAGCCAGTCGGCCCGGAAGCCGCCGGGCAGCACCCACCCCTCCGGGACCGGCCAGAAGCGCACGTGATGCCGCTGCGAGGCGTTGCCATCGACCTCCTGTTCGTAGGCGAAGGCCTGTTGCCGGCCGAAGAGGAACAGCGGTGACACGGGAGCGGACGGATACGAGCGGCGGAGCACAGCCGACACGATGATGTCCCAGGACGAGCGGAGCGTGACCTCGTCGGCCCGCGTCCACCCGGCGCGTGTCATGGCCGCGTGCACGTCCTCGGCCGGCCCGTCGGCCGCCAGGTTGACCACGTCGCCGAGCAGTCCGACATCGGTCACCACTCGCCCGATGAAATAGTCCGGCACGTAGATCCGGGTCAGCAGCTGCTGCAGGCGCGGGAGGGCCACATAGGCCAGCAGCAGCCAGAAGACGATCATGCTCACGATCTCCAGAACGGAGAGTCGCGGTCGCCCGGACACCGCCTCCCATCCGAGCCAGACGACCAGAAGTCCCGCGAAGAGGAAGAACCCCCCGTCGATCGCGTCCTCCGTCGTCCAGGTCCGTACGCGCTTCTTGGGTGGGAGGACATAGCTCGGCGGCTCTGTCGGCGGCGGAGTCGTGACCGGCCGCCCGCGTCGCCAGTCATCATCGGCGTTCCCGCGGCTCTCCCTCGGCTCGGACTCCCCCGGCCAGGGGTGTTCGGTGGTCACGAGGTCAGCGTAGGCCGCCGGAGCCTTTACGCTGGATGACGTTCGGAGGGAGTCCCACGATGAGCGCACGTCCGATCGGCCCGACGGCCGTCGACGGAATGCTCCGATCACCGCGCATCGAGCCGGCCGAGTGCACCGTCGCGCAGGCCGTCGAGGTCTTCGCCGACGACCATGTCCACGCGCTGCTGATCACCGACGGCGAGCGACTCGTCTCCGTGATCGAGCGCGAGGATCTCGAGAAGGCCTCCCCCGGGGAGCCGGCCAGCGCCTACGGTCGCATCACCGGACGGACCGTGGAACCGGCGACGGAGCTGGAGCCGCTCCGGCGGCGGATGGTGGCTGAGGGACGTCGCCGACTGGCCGTCGTCGACGGGGACCGGCTGCTCGGGCTCCTCTGCCTGAAGTCCTCGGGCACCGGATTCTGCACCGACGAGGGAGTCGCGGCGCGAGCGCGGGAACGCTCCGGGCGGTGCGATCCTGGCGCGGACGCCGAGATCAGATGACGAAGTCGAGGCGGACGGTGCGCGTCCCGATCGGGAAGCTGTCGCCCGCGCTCAAGCCGTCGACCGCAGCGGCGACCGGCGCATCGGGGGCGATGCCCTCGTAGGTGATGCCGTCGACCTCGAAGGCATCGGCGACCACGCCCAGGACATAGCGATCGCCATCGAAGCCGATGACCGCTCCGGGGCGGGCGGTGTCGGTCTCGGAGAAGTCGAGCGCCTCGATCGCATCGAGGATCTCCTGCTGCCGGCTGGCCGATCGTTCGAGGAGCGGCTTCAGGTCGCCGGCATCGTCGGCCTGTGACTGATCGTCGGCGCGGACGACGTCTTCGGGATCGAGTTCGCTGGCGGCCTGCTCGGAATCGACCTTGGCCTGCGTCGCGGCGAGCTCCTCGCGGACCCGCTCGGTCAGCGCGTCGACCACGCGGCGTTTGGTGTCGGCATCGGGTGTCTGGCGCTCGGACATGGGACCTCCTCGATCTCCCGAGCGACCCTACCGAGGGCTGGAGGGATTCGCAGTCTCGTGGAGAACGAAGAAGGTCTCCGGCGAGTGCCGGAGACCTTCTTCGCTGGAGTGTGGCGCGCCTGTAGGGATTCGAACCCCAAACCTTCTGATCCGTAGTCAGATGCTCTATCCGTTGAGCTACAGGCGCTTGCCGACAACGGCCTCGCCTACTCTACCCGGTCCCCCATGTGTCGCCCAATTCGGGCCCGCCCTCGACGGCTCTCATTCTCCTCAGCGGGTCCTCATGGTCGTTCCGGATGACACCGGGCCAGGCCTCCACGACCCGGAGGAATGAGGCCGGATGACCCGCAATAGTCACTGGAATTTCAAACATTCGTACCGGTAAACATTGTTACTCAAAGCCTCGTACAGTGGAACCCATGACCAAGCCAGAACGTCGGCTCCCCACCCGGCGAGACGCGGTTGCGAACCGCGAGCGTCTGCTAGTGGGTGCCGAAGATTACTTCGCCGAACTCGGCATCGATGCGCCTCTTCACGGACTCGCCGACAGGGTCGGTGTGGGTATCGGCACCGTGTACCGCAACTTCCCGTCGCACCCCGATCTCGTGCGTGCGTTGTATGACCGCATCGTGGAGCGGTTCGACGCCGTCGCCGAGGAGTGCGCCCAGCAGTCCTCGGGCTGGGACGCGATCGAGACCCTCATCCGGCGGAGCGTGCAGCTGCTCGTCGCGCAGCCGGCCACCGCGGCGATCATGCGACGACAGCATCACAACGATCCGGACTACCAGCCGGGGCGCAAGTGGAGTGAGCCGATCGCCGAGTATGTACAGCGGGCGAAGGACGACGGCGATCTCCGCGAGGACGTCACCGCGACCGATATCGCGACCATCCCGTTCACGATGTCGAGCATCCAGACCCTCCCGATGGGCGAGGAGTCGGCGGTGCCGCACCGGCTCATCACGCTGATGCTCGATGGTCTGCGCGCCCACCCGCATGAGGCGACGCCGATCGACGTGGACCCACTGTCCCGGCGGGAGCACTACTCACTCGTCCACGGCGCGCGGAACTGACCCGCCCCGACTCGGAGCGGGCCGTGAACGGTCGCTATCCTGGACAGGTTGCTTCGGATCTTCTGATCCGGTGCGCCAGGAGATGTCGCATAGTGGCCTAGTGCGCCCGCCTGCTAAGCGGGTTGAGGGTTAAACCTCTCGCGGGTTCAAATCCCGCCATCTCCGCACCTAACGCGAGGAGCCGTCGAAAGGCGGCTCCTTGCGTTTCTCATGCTGGTGACCCCGGAAGCCGATAGCGTGCGGAGCCCGCTCCGCACCGAGATGTCTGGACTTCGATTCGGATCTATCAGGAGAATCCGACGATCCGCCAGGGGTCGAACGAGCGGCACGGGCAACGGCGGTCAGTCGGCGCATCGGCGCCCGACCGAGGCGAGGGCGACTCGAAGAGAGTCCTCGATGAAGGTCTGATCGAGCGGCCGATTGCTCAGCAGCGCACGCATATAGGCCGGAGCGACCAGCGTCTCGATCAGCAGATCGGCGTCGGTATCGGGCGGAATCTCTTGGCGTTCGACGGCACGTCCTACCAGGGATGTGGCGCTCGCGAATCTGCTGGAGAAGAAAGCGTTCTTACCGGCAAGGACCGACTCGTCATCACGATGATCGAGTGCCGCAGCGCTGCGCACCACGCGTAGGACTTCGGGACGGTTGAGCAGCGCGACGATCTGTCCCAGCAGTGCTCGCAGATCCCCCTCAAGGCTACCCGTCTCCGGGAGTGGGTTGTCCCTTTCGGCCAGTTCGAGAAGAGCGGCGGCCGTGAGGTGGTTCGGCGTGGGCCAGCGTCGATAGACCGTCGTCTCCGCTACCCCCGCCGTCCGCGCAACAGCCCGAATCGTGAGGCCGTGGTAGCCGTGCTCGAGCAGGATGGCCAGAGTCGCGTCGACGACCGCATCGTACACACGAGCCGATCTGCCCCCCGGTCGACGCTTCGGCTCACTCGACTCATCCACTGCATCCTCCTGCATCATCGGCGACGTTGACGCGCGAACTCCTGACTCCTAGAGTTCTAAACGCTCGACAGTCTAGCGTTATGGATCCCAAATGTCTGTTCCTGAACTCACAATCCTGGCCACCCTGGGTGGCAGGACCCACAACCGAACCGAGGTTCTCGCCTGGGAGAACACACGTATCGACGCGGCAGCGAAGAAGCTCAGAGTGTCGCCGCCGCCGGCCGATCCGGTAGCGGCGCGTCGTGAGGCGTGGCTCCAGACCAAGCGCGCCCTCGGTGATGACGAACTATTCCGCCGTCTGGGGCGGGACATGAGAATCGCCGACCGCATCGCTGGCGCGACATCGGCCTTGAGCGGCCGGCGTCGGCACTGCGTCACCGAATTACTTGTCCCCGGCGGTTCGGCCGAGCAGTTCGTGACCTGGTTCGAGGAGATCACCTTCTCCAACAACCGGGAACAGATGGAACGCGCGTGCCCCGACCATTTCGTCCTGCGCATCTCCAACGGCCGGCAAGAAGTGCTGGAGACCAACGGCGGCAGTCCGTTCGCCGCCAAGTTCTCCATCGACTATGCCGACCTGTCCTCCCTGACGACGCCCGCCGACCCGACCTTCACCCACCGCTTGGACGGGGTGGCGCTGGCACGCAATGGACAGCCGATCGGCGGCGTCCGGCATCAGTTCCGCGACACCCCCGAAGGCGTCCACGCACGTCTGATGGTCGAGTTCCCGCTGCCGACACCGGGCGCCATCGTTCGTGGCCACCGCTGGCATCTGGCCTGCGAGTTCTCCAACTGGTTTGAAGCCGCCATCGCCGCGGACCGCGATGCATGACCACCCCACCGATCCGGGCCAGTGCCCATCCCCGCGAGGCATCGGTGAGTAGGCGTCCTTCTGAGCGAACGAATGGCCGCTGACGCACCACTCGGGACCGCGGAAGGACGCTGACGCACCGCCCGGGGCAGGCGGCGAGAGGGCAGAGCGTTCAGTCGAAGGTGAAGCGGGTGTAGCCGTGGGCGGTGTTCAGCCGGTCGTAGACATCGCGCAGCAGGCGGGCGCGGTCGCGCGGATCGATCGTCTCGAGAGGGAAGACCTGCTCGTCATTCGTGACGGTGGTGAAACGGAGATCGCGGGACGATGCCTTGACATCGCGCACGTCCTTCCAGCGTCCCTCGAAGGCGTGACGCTGCGCGCGGACGCGTCCGCGGTACCCGGCCCCGTCGAGCATGAGGACCACCGGGGGACGCAGCGCCAGCCGCGCCGCGAGCACGAAGGCGAGCGACGCCACGATTCCGCCGGTCGTCGCGACGATCGCACCCCACGGGTCGAACTGGACCGTCCAGAAGGCCACCAGAACCGCCACACCCGCCACCAGTACGTACGCGCCGATGCTGAGCATCGCGTGGGCGCGATCAAGGCGGTAGAGCGAGCGGGGCACGGGCGCGGAGGGTTCAGGCGGTTGAGTCACAGGATCGAAGGGCCCATCGGTAGTCGGAACGGAAAGCGGGCGACACCAGTGTCGCACGCGGTCAGGACGCGAGATCCGCCTCGACCGGTGTGGCGAACCAGATCGTCCGGTGGGTCCAGTCCCCCGGCCCCACCCGCTCGCCGGAACAGACGATGAGGGCGATCTGCGGGTATCCCGCGTCCTCGTAGTAGCGGGGGAAGCCATCGGCCGCGAGGACCTCGACCCGCTCGCTCACCTCGTAGCAGAGGCGCTGCCCGTCGTCACCGCGCAACTCGATCGGGTCGCCCAGCTCGAGCTCGTCCAGGAATCGATTGCCGAGGGCACCGTCGCCGGGAAAGGTGTGCGCATTGAGCAGCACATTGCCGGACGCCTCCCCAGGGGAGACTCCCGGCGGCTCGTCCCAGGCGATCGCCGAGGCGCCCTGGTCGTCCAGGGGCAATACGCCGGGCACGTCGTTCGCATCACGGGGCATCGCCACGACGGGAGCTTCGATGCCGTCGACGACCGCCGAGGACGGCGTGAAGGGCTCATCCGTGGTGCAGGGGTCCTCAGCGGGCTCGGTCGGCGTGGGCGAGGGGGTCGGAGCCGCGGCGGGCTCCTCCTCACCGCGGCCGATCATCCATCCGGCCGCCCCGAGGACGATCAGGGCGACGACCACCGCGGCCAGGATCGCTGCGCGTCGTCTCGTCACGATCATCCCCTTTCAGCGGCGGCGCGGTGTCCGTCGTGGAGCAGAGGGGGCGGGATTCGAACCCGCGGCTGACATCTCTGCCAGCGACCGCTTTCAAGGCGGTTCCGATCGGCCACTCCGGCACCCCTCCTGGCTCATCGGCGAGATGAGACCGTCTCGATTCTCGCATCCGACCCGATGGACGGCTGGAGGACCCGTCTCTCAGAGTCCCACGGACTCCTCGGGGATCACTTCAAAGGGCTGTAGCGCCCGGGCTCGACCCGGGACGGCGGTGCCACCGCACGGGCGGCGCGCGCCGAACGCGGCGAGAGGATGATGCGACGCAACAGCAGTCCGATCGGGATGCCGAGGGCAGCGGAGTAGAGCGTCGAGAAGGCGAAATAGGAGGGATAGGCGCCCGGGTCGATGAGCGAGGTGGTGATCACCGCGGTGCCGAGGACCGCGAAGACGCACACCCACCATCCCTCGCGGTAGCGCGCCCGCAGGGACGTCCCCAGGATGATCGCCGGGAAGCCGATGAGCACCTCGAAGGGACGCGGGACTCCGCCGATGTTCTGGCGCATCCAGATGATGGAGTCGTCGAGCGCTTCCTTCAGCCCGGGACTGCCATAGATGCGGACGATGCCGCCGTAGACGAACAGCAGCACGGCGACGACCGCGACACCCACCAGGATCCACAGATGCTGGCGGGTCAGACCGTGCAGTCCGGCACCGAGGCTCCACATGGTCGCGACCCCCAGCGCGACGGCCGAGGCGAGCACCAGGCCGCTGTACACCTGCACATTGGCCGGGGCGTTCCACGCGGCGACACCCACCGTCCCGCTCACGGCGAGGAGCAGCGATACGCCGTACTCGCGCAGGGACGCGCCCACCGTCGGGGCCGGGAGGGTCAACATGACCGCCACCAGCGCGGAGAGCACGGCGGTCAGTCCGGCGGCGGCCACCAACAGCAGTCCTCGCTCGGTGACGATCGCTCCCACGGCCACCAGGAGCGTAAGCGGCACCCAGAGCCGCATGTGCCCGCCGACCCGGTGCGTGAGCATCATCGAGAACACGACCAGCAGCAGGGCGGCGCTCGCCCGCCACACCCATTCGGGGATGGACACGGGCATGGCCACGACGCTGCTCAGCGAGCCGAGGAAGCCCACCAGCCAGCCGACACCCGTCAGCGCCTCGAAGGCCCGCGCGGTGCGGGGGGAGGCGAAACGCGGCCCTCGAGTGGGGCGCTCGTACACCGGGGCGACCGACGCGTCGAGACGGCGACGACGGCCGGGCTGCGTGGTGCTCACGTCGAGCGCATCCTCCGGTTGGCGAGCGAGGGGTTGACCTCGCGGGAACGGGCGACGACCCGGGGGTCCAGATCGGCGCGGATCACGGCGGTATCGGTACCGCGAACCTCGTCAACGATAGAGCCCCAGGGATCGACGACCAAGGAATGACCGGTGTAGCGATCGCCTCCCTGCGCCGCTGCCACGACGTAGACGGTGTTCTCCAGCGCCCGAGCCGCCAGCAGTGTGCGCCAGTGATCGACCTTGCGCTCGCCCGCCACCCAGGCGGACGGGACGACGAGGACGTCCGGGACGGGTTCGGTGTCCATCAAGGCGCGGGCGAGCTCGGGGAAACGCAGGTCGTAGCACGTCATCAGTCCCACCCGGGTCCCGGCGATATCGATCGTGACGGGCTCGATCGCGCCGGCGCGCAGCCGATCGGACTCCCGATAGCCGAAGGAGTCGTACAGGTGGATCTTGCGATAGGTCGACCGCAGGCCGTCGGGTCCGACGACGACGAGCGTGTTGTACGGCAGTCCATCGGTGCGCTCGAACATCCCGGCCACGATCGTGGTGTCCAGACGTGCCGCGTGCTCGGTCAGCGAGGAGACGAAGGCACCGTCCAGCTCCTCCGCGGCCGCGGACAGATCGTGGTCGGCGCGGCCGAAGTCGTGCATCACGGCCTCGGGCAGCACGACCAGGTCGGTGGACCTGGGCTCGAGCTCCGCCAGCGCGGCGGCGATGAGCTCGCGATTGCGCGCCGCGTCGATATCGGCGGCGAGTTGGACGACGGCAATGCGCATGCGCACCAGTGTCGCATCGTTACGGTGGTCCCATGCGTGCTGTCGTCGTGAACGAGCCCGGTGGTCCCGAAGCCCTCGAGGTGGTCGATGCCCCGATCCCCGAGCCCGGGCCCGGGGAGGTGCTGATCCGGGTCGCTGCTGCGGGGGTGAACCGCGCGGACGTCATGCAACGCCGCGGCCTCTACGACCCTCCGGCCGGCGCGACCCGGATTCTCGGGCTCGAATGCTCCGGAGAGGTCACCGCCGTCGGCGAGGGCGTCGACGACGACCAGGTGGGCCGCCAGGTCGCCGCGCTGCTCACCGGCGGCGGATACGCCGAGTACGTCAACGTCCCTCTCGGCCAGGTCGCCCCGGTCCCGGCGGGGATCGATCTGGTGACCGCCGCGGGCCTGATGGAGACCTACTCCACCGTCTGGTCGAATGTCTTCATGATCGGTCGCCTGCGGCCGAGTGAGACCTTCCTGGTCCACGGCGGGTCGAGCGGGATCGGCACCACGGCCATCCAACTCGCGAAGGCCTTCGGCGCCACCGTGGTCACCACGGTCGGCACCGCGGAGAAGGCTCAGTTGTGCCGTGACCTCGGAGCCGACCACGTCATCAACTATCGCGACGAGGACTTCGTCGACGCGATGCGAGCGGCGGGTCTCAGGGCCGATGTGATCCTCGACATCATCGGCGCCAAGTATCTCGGACAGAATGTCGCGGCCCTCCAGACCGCGGGCCGTCTCGTGGTCATCGGGCTGCAGGGCGGCGTGAAGGGTGAGCTCGATCTGGGTGCGCTCCTCGCCAAGCGAGCCGCCGTCACCGCCACCTCCCTCAGGGCGCGACCGGTCGAGGAGAAGACCGCGATCGTGCAGCAGATGACCGAGCAGGCCTGGCCCCTCATCGAGGACGGCACCGTGCGCCCCATCGTGCACGCGACGATGGATCTCAGCCAGGCCGCGGAGGCGCACCGGACCATGGAGGAATCTAGCCACTCGGGCAAGATCCTGCTCACCCTCGCCTAGACGGCGACGAGCCAGCCTCCGTCCACGGTCAGGCAGTGGCCCGTGACATAGGCCGAGGCCTCGCTCGCCAGGAAGACGACCGGACCGGCGAGATCAGCCGGTTCTCCCACCCGCCCGAGAGGGATGTGCTGGTCCACGATCCGTTGCTCGACCGCCGCATCCGGGAGCAGGTCGGCAGTCATCGCCGTGCGCATGTATCCGGGGGCGATGGCGTTCACACGGATATTCCACCGTCCCCACTCCGATGCCTGGTTCTTGGTCATCTGTACCACCGCGGCCTTGCTCGCGTCGTAGACCGAGGACTGGGGACCGTCGACCACGAGCCCGCCGATGGAGGCGATGTTGACGATGCGTCCACCGCCACGGGGCCGCATCGCCCGCGCCGCGGCCTGGGCGACGAAGTAGGCGCCCCGCACATTGACCGCGTGGGTGAGGTCGAAGACCTCGGGAGTGGCGTCGAGTGCCGACTGACGGATCGAGACTCCGGCATTGTTCACCAGGATATCGGGGATCCAGCCCCCGCCGAGACCGGCGAAGAGCTCCTCGATCCCCCGGGCGTCGGTCACGTCGAGTCGTGCAGGCGACGCGTCCAGGCCCTCCTCGCCAAGATCGGCGACGAGGCTTTCGGCCGCGGCGAGGTCGAGATCGGCCGCGATGATCCGGGCGCCGGCTCGACCGAGCGCGAAGGCCTGGATCCGACCGAGGCCGCCGGTCGCTCCCGTCACGAGAGCGGTGCTGCCGTCGAGTACCGCCACGTCAGAGCCCATGCTGGGTCAGGATGTCGACGACCTGCTGGGAGTCGTGCCGCACATGCTCGGTCATCTCCGCTTGCGCCGTCGTGGCATCGCCGTCAGCCAGGGCCTTGGCGAGCGGACGGTGATCGACCTCACCCCACGTCGGAGGCTCGACGAATCGCGAGCAGAAATACCAGAGGCGCAGGGCCAGGTTGAAGTGGACGCTGGCGGTGGCCGCGAGGTACTGGTTGCGGCTCATCGTGTAGACGGCGCGATGGAAGTCCGCGTCGAGGTCGATGCACTCCTGGAGATCATCAGTGGCGTGCTGTCGCTCGGCGATCGCAATGAGGCGCTCCTTCTCGCTCGTCGAGCCGCGGGCCGTCGCGAGGGCGACGGCCCGGCTCTCCAGATCCAGGCGCAGCTCCATGAGCGACTGCGACTCGCGCAGACCGATGGGCGCCGAGAAGGTGCCCCCGCGCGGGACGACCTGGACCAACTGCTCGAAGGCCAGTCGCCGCACGGCTTCGCGGATCGCGGATACACCGCACGACAGCTCGACCGAGAGTTCGCGTTCGTGCAGCTGCGCCCCCGGCGCGAACTCGACTCGGACGAGCCGGTCACGCAGCTCCTCGTAGGCCGACTCCTTCTGCAGCGCCACCCCGCTCAGCCGGGGTGTCCGCAGCGCGAGCGGGTCCAGGTCGTTCACGTCGGCTCTCCTCCCGGGACTCACGGCACGAGCCGGTCGATGACCCGCGCCACCCCGTTCTCACGTGTGCACGCATAGTCGCCGACCGTGTACTCACCGCCGAGCACCGAGTCTACGATGAGCGGCGTGTCGCCGAGGGCGATCTCCGCTCCCAGCTCGACGCTGGCCGGCCCGACCTGTCGCGAGATCGGCCGGTAGTCCTTCGACGTGTCGCGGCGCACGATCTCGAAGGTGGAGAAGCCCCGGAACTCCACCGCCGGCAGCGCGTGGACCTGCAGATGCGGGTAGAGCGGGCGACCGGCCCAGGCGGAGTCGTCGTAGCCGTCCTCCAGCGTCGCGGAGATGGAGAAGATCTTCTCGCCCTCGCGGGTGAGCTCGCCGTGCACGTTCGGGCCGTTGTCCTCGAGGCCGATCGCGGCGTGACGCTTGGGGTAGCCCCACACCTCGCGGCCGAAGGCGATGCTCCAGGGCTGGTCCTCCCACTCGAAGAGGTAGGTCACGCCGCGGTGCTCGCCGTAACGGACCGGCACCACGATGCCGCTGTCCCAGTAGGCGCCGATATCGGCCGTGCGGAAGTCGGCGATCTGCACGGCGAACACGTCGCCGTCGAGCTCGAAGGGCGTGGGCCGCAGCAGCTCGGTGAGGTTCTCGCGTTCACCGCGGCAGAACACGCTCAGGCTCCGCAGTCCCGGGGCGTGGTAGGGCTGATCGCCCGACGGGTAACCGAGGTACTCGAAGTAGGACAGTGGGTCGTAGGTCATCAGGGTTTCTCCATCTATGGGTCGAGAAGCACGTCGTCGAGGCGAGATCAGGTGCGGCCGGCCTCGTGCAGGCGTCCGAGGAAGCTCTGCAGCTGTGGCGTGCGCGGGTCGGTGAAGATCCGCTCCGGCGGGCCCTGTTCGAGGATGCGGCCGCTGCTGAGGAAGCAGATCGTCGAGGAGATCTCCCGGGCGAAGGGCATCTCGTGGGTGGTCATGACCATCGTCACGCCGGTATCGGCCAGCTCGCGGACGAGGTTGAGGACCTCGATGACCAATTCGGGGTCGAGAGCCGAGGTGATCTCGTCGAGCAGCAACACCTCCGGGCGCATGAGCATCGCGCGGGCGATGGCCACCCGCTGCTGCTGACCTCCCGAGAGCTGCGCGGGATGCGCATGGGCCTTGTCGGCGAGGCCGACGCGTTCGAGCATCGCCAGCGCGGACTTCTCGGCCTCGGCCTTGGTGGCGACCTTGGCCCGCACGGGCGTGAGGGTGCAGTTCTTGAGCACCGACATGTGCGGGAACAGGTTGAAGGCCTGGAAGACGATCCCGATGCGCCGGCGGATCCGCACGAGGTCGACCCCGTCACCGCTGATGACATCGCCGTCGAGGCGGATCTCGCCACCCTGGATGGGTTCGAGGCCGTTGAGGCAGCGCAGCAGGGTCGACTTGCCGGATCCCGAGGCGCCGATGAGCGTGACCACCTCGTGCCGGCTGACCTCGAGCGAGACATCGTCGAGGACGGTGTGCTCGCCGTAGCGCTTGGTCACCTTGTCGAGTTCGAGGAAGGCGGTCATGTGGACACTCCTGTGCGCCGGCCCGAACGGGCGATCATGTAGTCGACGATGCGTGTCTGCGGGATCGTGATGAGCACGAACAGCAGGCACACGACCGTCACCGCCGAGAGGTTGAAGTCATTGGCGGCGTAGATCTTGGCCTGGCTGAAGGCGTCGATCACCCCGACCACGATCACCAGGGCGGTGTCCTTCTGCAGGCCGATGAACTGGCTCAGCATCGGCGGAGCGATGTTGCGGGCCATCTGGGGGAACAGCACGAACCGGAACACGTCGGCGTGCCCGAGCCCCATCGAGAGCGCGGCGGACGTCTGCCCGGGGTTGATCGACTCGAGCCCAGCCCGGTACAGCTCGGCGTTGTAGGCGGCATAGGTGAGGGCCAGCGCGCCGATCGCGAGGACCTCCAGCGGGAGCCCGTCGAAGATGCCGAAGCCGGTGAGCGGCAGACCGAAGCAGATCAGGTAGATCAAGACCACCGAGGGGATACCGCGGAAGGCGTCGATGTAGCCGATGCAGAGCAGCCGCAGAGGTGCCCAGCTGCGACCCGGCAGCAGGCGCCCGATCGCCAGGAACAGTCCAAGGATCATCGCCAGGATCTGCGCACAGACCGCGATCTTGATGTTGATCCACAGCGCGCGCGTGATGTCGCCGGCGCTGGTGGTCATGAAGCCGATATCGAGGAAAGTGCGCTGCACGGCGCCGTCGTTGGCGAGGATCGCCGTCAGCAGCCCGAGGACGATCAGCGTCGTGATGCTGAGCCCCATCGCGGTGACGGAGGAGCGCCGTGATGCCGCCGCGGAGAGGCGGCCCTCGACGCGGCGACCGGCGGCGAAGGCCCGTCGTGCAGTGCGCGCACGGGTCGCCGCCTGGACCACCGGCCAGGCCAGACCGGCGCCGAGGATCAGAAGTATCACCGGTACGACGGCGTTGATATTCGAGGTGGTGATGAAGAGACAGCCGACGGCCACGGTGAGCGCCCAGAAGACGGCGGCCGTCGTGGTGAGGGGTCCGGTCGGCAGCGGGGGCGCCGGATGGGCGGACACCCCCGTGCCGGTCGAACGAGTCGTGGTGTCGGTGTTCATGCCGACCAGTCCGGAAGCTCCTGAGGATCGCCGCCGAGGATCGGGTTGAGCCACTTCGTCATGATCGCGTCGAGCGTGCCGTCGGCGCGCATGTCCTCGATGATCTGGTTGAGCGGCTCGAGATTGGCCGAGCCCTTGGGGACGAGAGGTGCCACATCACCGCCCGCGGGGTAGCGGCCGATGACCTCGAGCTGGCCGTTCGACTCTTTTGCGCGGGGCATCACCGTGGCGGTGTCGTTGAGAGCCGCGTCGATCTGGCCCGCCAGCAGCGAGTTGAAGAGGTCGTCGTTGTTGGCGAACACCTTGACCTGGGCGTCGGGCATGTTCTCCTCGACGTAGGCCAGCTGGACGGAGCCGGAGAGCACGCCGAGGGCCGCCGTGGTGATCGTCTCGGGTGTCAGGTCCGAGTCCTTCTTGACCAGGACACCGGTCTCGTAGGTGTTGTACGGGGCGGCGAAGTCCACCACCTTGCGGCGCTCGGGGGTGTCGTAGATGTCCCAGACCGCGATGTCGAAGCTGCTGGACTGGGCGGTGACGAGGGCTTCGAAGGGCGTGTTGACGAGCTTGATCTCGTCCAGGCCGGCGCGATTCGCGATCTCGGCGTCCAGGCAGTACATGTAGCCGCCGTCGACGCTGTCGAGCGTGTTGCCGCGATAGCCGGCGGGATAGGGCAGCGTCGCGGCGACGGTGAGTACGCCGTCGGTCATCGTGTCGAGCTCGTGGATGGTGGGGTTCTCGGTGATCTCGCAGTCACCGAAGGGCTTGTCCGAGGCGGCGTCGTCCGATCCGCCACCGCACGCGCCCAGGGTGAGCGCGAACAAGGCGCCGCCGATGCCGAACGTGAGGGTCGTCTTCTTCATGGTGTCTCCTTGTGAGGTCTTTAACATGTTAGAGACACTTTTGTGAGATGGTCAACGACCTTTCACGTAAATTGGAGGAGTCGTCGCGGTAACGAATGAGCCCATCGCGTCCACTCGGTGGCGAGCGTCTGCATACGGCCGCGTCCTCTAGACTGGTGATATGAGCGAGCGGAGCGAGCGAACCATCAGGCACCTCATCCCGGCTCCGTCCTCCTCTGCTTTTATCGAGGCGGAGGCGACATGAGCGACGACCACGTGATCGATCCGTCGGGGCGACCGGTCGCCCCGACGTCGAGTGAGGCCTCCGAGTCCGGCACGCCGCTGTCGGATCTCGTGGAGCAGCCCGCCAAGGTCATGCGCATCGGCGGCATGATCCGCCAGCTCCTCGACGAGGTGAAGTCCGCTCCCCTGGACGACGCCAGCCGCTCCCGGTTGCGCGAGATCTACGAGCAGTCCATCACCGAGCTCAAGGACGGTCTCGCCCCCGAACTGGTCGCCGAGCTCGAGCGCCTGAGCCTGCCCTTCGACGCCGTATCGCCCACCGAAGCCGAGCTGAGGATCGCTCAGGCGCAGCTCGTCGGCTGGCTGGAAGGACTCTTCCACGGCATCCAGGCCGCCCTCTACGCCCAGCAGGTGCAGGCCCAGACCCAGTTCGCGAACATGCGCCTCGCGCTGCCCTCCGGCGCGCAAGCCCCCGAGACCCCCGCGTCCGATCCCACCGGCGGACGCGGCGAGCCCAGCACCGGCGGGATGTACCTGTAGGAGCGATGCCACCGTGCTGACCACGTCCTCACGCTCGCTTCCTCCGTGCGCGATGCGACCGGAGGTCTATCAGGACGAGCAACTGCTCTCACCACCGGCGCGGCACGAATCCTCGGCCGAGCAGTGGCGGGACTTCCAGGCCAAACGGGACGCGGCGCATCGGCGCTGCGCCGGCTGCGAGGTACTCCCCGAGTGCCTCTACCAGGCGGTGGTCGAGGTCGATGTCTCCGGATTCGTGGCGTGCACGAGCGAGCGGGAGCGTCAGCGGATGCGGCGCGTGCTCGGGCTCGACGGTCCCCTCCGCGATTCCGCCCAGGACGCTCCCCGTTCGGGAGGCCCGGTCGACCACGACGTCGTGATGGCCGCCCGCCGGGCGCATCCCGATGACACGAGCCGGCAGCTCGCCGAACGCCTCGGATGCTCGCTCTCCACCATCAAGCGTCACCTGCGTCGGGCCCGCGAGAACACCTCGCCGGTGCCCGCACGACCGGCCGCACCGCCCACGATCGCGCAGGTGCTCGATGTCTTCGACGAGCTGGAGAAGATCGTCTAGCTCACCTGGCCCGGACCCTCAGAGGTAACGCGCGAGCTCGGCGGCGAGACCATCCTCCTCGATGCTGCCGGTGACGGCGTCCGCCACACTCGTGACCTCCTCGGGAGCCTGGCCCATCGCCACGCCGCGGCCGGCCCACTGCAGCATCTCGATGTCGTTGCGGCCGTCGCCGACCGCGAGCACGTCCGCGGGGGAGATGCCGCGCGCCTGGCACACATAGTCCAGCCCGGACGCCTTCGACACTCCCACCGGGGCGAGGTCCAGCCACGAGCTGTAGCCGATGAAGTAGTTGGTGTCGTCCAAGCCGAGATCGGCGACGAGGGCGTGGAACTCCTCCGAGTCGTGCTCGGGTGAACGGATGATGACGCGGCTGACGGGTTCGCGGACGAGGTCGTCGATCTCCTCGACGACGATGGTGCCGTTGATCTCGCCGGCGGGGAAAGGCTGCGAGACGCGGTAACCGACACCCACGTCCTCGACCGCGACGATCGCATCTGGCATCGTCTTGAGCACGCGGGCGACCGCTTCTCGAGCATCGAAGGTCACCAGATGGCGCACCCGGAAGGGGTCAACATCGAAGACCACCGATCCATTGCTGGAGACGGCGATGCCGTCGTCGATCGCGAGCTTGTGCAGCACGTCGTAGACGCCGGGAGCGGACCGCCCGGTGGCGATGACGATCTCGGAGCCACGCTCACGCATCGCGTGGATCGCCGTGCCGACCGCGGTCGTCATCAGGTTCTCACCGTCGACGATCGTGCCGTCGACGTCCAACGCCACGAGCTTCGGGAACCAGCTCATCGGCGCGGCTCCAGGATCTCACCGAGGAAGGGGTGCAGGGCGGCGGGCAGGCGCACCGATCCGTCGGCCTGCTGGCCGTTCTCGAGCAACGCAACGATCGTGCGGGTCATGGCGCACAGCGTGCCGTTGAGGGTCGCCGCCGGAACCGTGCCGTCCTCGCCGCGCAGCCGGATGTCGAGCCGCCGAGACTGGAACTGAGTGCAGTTGGAGGCTGAGGAGACCTCACGATAGGTGCCCTGCGTCGGAATCCACGCCTCGCAGTCGAACTTGCGGTAGGCGGACAGGCCGAGATCACCGGTGGCCACGTCGATCACCCGATAGGGCAGCTCGAGGGCGTCGAGCCAGGCCTTCTCCCAGCCGAGGATGCGCTCGTGCTCGGCATAGGACTCCTCCTCGGAGGTGTAGACGAACATCTCGACCTTGTCGAACCAGTGGACCCGGAAGATGCCGCGGGTGTCCTTGCCGTAGGACCCGGCCTCGCGACGGAAGCACGGGCTGAAGGCGGCATAGCGCAACGGCATCGAGGCCGGATCGAGGATCTCGTCGCTGTGATAGGCCGCCATCGGCACCTCGGACGTGCCCACGAGGTACAGGTCGTCCTTCTCGATGCGGTAGACATCGTCGGCGGCCTGGCCGAGGAAGCCCGTGCCCGCCATCGCCTCGGGTTTGACGAGCGCGGGCGGGATGACCGGGGTGAAGCCCCACTCGGCCGCCTTGCTCATCGCGAGCTGTGTCAGCGCCAGTTCGAGCTGTGCTCCGACACCGGTGAGGAAGTAGAAACGCGATCCGCTGACCTTGGCTCCGCGCTCCATGTCGATCGCGCCGAGCAGTTCACCGAGTTCGAGATGGTCACGCGGCTCGAAGCCCTCGGCGGCGAAATCGCGCGGCGTGCCGCGGGTCTCCAAGACGACGAAGTCGTCCTCGCCGCCCTCGGGCGACTCCGGGGCGGTGAAGTTGGGGACCCGCTGCATCAGGATGTCGAAGTGCCGGACCGCCTCGTCCCGGTCGCCATCGGCCTGCTTGACCTGGGCGCTGAGCTGCTTGGTGCGTGCCAGCAGCGCCTGCTTCTCCTCGCCCTGCGCCCTCGCGACCTGCTTGCCGAGGGATTTCTGCTCGCTGCGCAGCTCCTCGAAGGCCGCGATGGACGATCGGCGGTGTTCGTCGGCGGCGATGAGCTCGTCGACGAGGTCCGCGGACTCGCCCCGGCGGCGCAGGGCCTCGCGCAGGGCATCGGGCTGGTCTCGGAGAACGCGCGGATCGATCACGCTGCCAGCCTATCGACCGGCCCGCGCCGACAGGACTGTCCGGTGCCGGTCGATTACGCTGTTCGAGCACCGCATCCCCCGAAAGGAGCCCCGTGGCGATCGACGTCCGACGCGCTGACCCCGACCGGCAGTGGCAGATCCCGGCGTTGGTGGCCGTCCTGACGCTGCTCTTCGCCGTCCCGGTGATCGGCCTGTCGTGGGGGTGGGCCGCCCAGCTCGACCTCGATCGGAGCATCGCGGACGCCGCCTACGAGGTGAGTCGGCCACGGCAGTGGTTCATCGACGTCCTGGACGTCATCGCGGTCGTCACCAGCAACTGGGGCGTGGGCATCGGCCTCGCCCTCCTGGCGGCGTGGATGCTGTGGCGCAAGGAGCGAGCGGTCGCCGGCTGGGTGATCGCGAGCGGCATCCTCGTGATCGGCGGCAATGCGCTGATCAAGCTCGTCTTCACGCGTGAGCGACCCTTCTGGGAGCAGCCGCTGCACGAGATCGGCGGCTATTCCTTCCCGAGCGGTCACAGCGCGGGCGCGGGGGTATTCTTCACCGTCCTGGGGCTGCTGACCGTGGTCGCGACGGGCCGGGGGTGGAAGCGCCGAGTCCTGCTCACGCTCTGGACGCTGCTCGCCATCGGTGTCGCCGCGCACCGGATCCTCCTCGGGGTGCACTACTTCAGCGATGTCGTCGCCGGTCTCGCCTTCGGCTCCCTGGTCACGCTGCTGCTGTGGATCCTGCTGGTGAGCGGTAACGGCCGCACCCCGTCCGAGACGGCCACCGCCACGGGCAGCGGGCGATTCCAGTCCGCGGTGATCCTCAACCCGTCGAAGATCGCCGATGTGGCGGACTTCCGGGCGAAGGTGAGCCAGGTCGCCGCCTCCTATGGATGGAACGAGCCGCGCTGGTTCGAGACGACCGTCGAGGACCCCGGCCACGGACAGACGCGCGCGGCGATCGCCGGCGGCGTCGACCTCGTCGTGGCGGCCGGCGGCGACGGCACGGTGCGCGCGGTGTGCGAGGAGGCGGCGCGCACCGGTGTCGCGGTCGGCATCCTCCCCCACGGCACCGGGAATCTGCTGGCCCGCAATCTCGGCATCCCGGTCAACACGCGCGACGCCCTCGACGTCGTGTACGCCGGACAGGACCGGGCGATCGACCTGGCGACCTTCCGTCGCGACGATGAGGACGACACCGCCTTCCTCGTCATGGCGGGACTCGGCATGGACGCGATGATCATGTCGGGGGTCAACGACCAGTTGAAGAAGAAGGTCGGCTTCCTGGCCTACTTCGTCTCGGGTGCACGTGCGATCACCTTCCCGCGCACCAAAGTCACCATCACGATCGACGATGAGGAGCCGGTGACCTTCAAGGCCCGTACGGTCGTGGTCGGCAATGTCGGGCAGCTGCAGGGCGGCATCCCGTTGCTCCCAGACGCGGAGATCGACGATGGACGGTTGGATGTCGTGATCGTGGCGCCCAAGCGGTTCATCGGCTGGTTGGCCATCGTCGCGCGCGTGATGACCCGCCGGCTCACCAATGACAAGCGCCTGACCCGGCTCAGCGGCGAACGCGTGCACGTGAAGGCCGAGAAGCCGGTGCCGATGCAGTTGGACGGCGACGGGGTCGGCGAGGGCAGAGAGATCAGCGCCGAGGTGCACCAGGGGGTCGTGCTCGTCCGCGTGCCCGTCGCCCTGCCCCCGGCCAGCTGACGCTGAGGCGGTGGGTGAGCGTCAACTCCGATCCGGTTCGGTAGTCACCGGCGAAGCGCCATCGTCACGCGTGTTCGACCCCTCGCGGATCCGGGTGATCTCGGCATTGAGGACACCGCCGGCGAGGACGACGATGCTGCTGAGCCAGACCCACAGCACGCCGGCGAGGACCGAGCCCAGGACCTGGGTCGCGATGTCGACCGCCATCGTGGAGTCGTCGAGTTGCGGGGTCCGCGGCCCGGCCACCCTGAGATAGACCTGGAACCCCCAGGCGGCCACGATCAATCCGAGCATGCCGAGGACCGCTCCCGGCCAGCATTGCCTCCACGTCGTGTCGGTATTCGGCCCGAAGCGGTAGAGCGCCTCCAGGAAGACGATGCAGACGGCTGCCGCGACCGGCCAGCGCAGCACATTCCACATGTCATCGAAGATGCCGCCGATCTCCGCGGCCTCGACCACCTCGCGGCCGCCGCCGAAGAGCGGACCGATGACGATGAGGGACACCAGCACCAGCACGGTCACGATCGCCGCGAGAGACAGGCCGACGCCGAGGAGGATCTGCTGGAGGAGGGTGCGGCGCTCACCCACCTGATAGGCGTCGTCGAGCGCCCGGATCGCTGCCCTGAACATCCGGCTGGCGAGCCAGATGGCGATGACGAGGCTGCCGATCGCGAGGCCGGCGCGCTCCTGACGCAGGGTGCCTTCGACGATCGGAATGACGACATCGGTCGCGACATCCTCGTCGAACACTCCGCCGACGGTCTCGACGATCGCCTCCTCGAGACGATCGGCCTCCGCACGACCGACCACCCTCTCGAGGAAGCCGAGCGCCGCGCCGAGCGCGCTGGCGAGCGGCAGGAGCGAGATGAGCGCATAGTAGGTCATCTCGGCGGCCAGGCCCGTGACCCGGACGTCGCCGCATCGACGCACTGTCCGCACCACGAGGTACGGGAGGTTGACGTCCCAGAGCGTGACGGGATGGCGCTGGGCGAGTTCTTCGATCCGCGTAGCCAGGGCGGGGCCATCGGCCGTCTGCCTCCATCGCAGCACCGCCGCGACGATGCCGCCCGCCACGAGGGCGACCGCGAGCCACGCCACGATCACGGCACTCCCCTCGTCGACTTCCGCCGAGCCTACGGGAACCGCTCCGGGGGCAGCGAGCCTCCCGACCGCTCGGCTGGCGTGAGCGAGGTCGGCCGGTCCGGTCCGACTCCCAAGGAATCTCTGGTTCGGCCTTCGGCAGCCGGTGAGCTATCCCGCACTCCACGACGGAAAGTACGGGACTGCTCACCGCGCGGTGATCTCCCCTCAGGCCCCCGGGACGATGGCCGAGATGATCGTGCCGTCGGCCCGTCGGCGGCCCGCCACCGGTGGCGGCGTGCCCTCCAGCCGCGGCCCCTGGCCGTCGAGGGCGACGACGACGGGCTCGTCATCGGGCACCGCGACCTCCTTGCCGCGCACCACGATCCTCGGCGTGACGAGTCGTCCATCGGCATCGGGCTGCTGCTCCTCGACCACCAGCTCGACCTCATCGGACCGCACCGACACACGGACCCGCGCCCCGTGCAGGGTGACGCGGAAGACCAGTTCCTGCCAGCCGTCGGGCAGCCGCGGATCGAGGGTGAACGTGCCGTTGTGATCGCGGAAGCCACCGAAGCCCGAGGTCAGGCAGCTCCAGACACCACCGGTCGAGGCGACATGGACGCCATCGCTCGCATTGTGATGCCGATCGGCGAGATCGACGAACAGCGCGCCGAGGAAGTACCGCAGCGCCAGGTCGTGATAGCCGACCTCGGCGGCCATGATGGACTGCACCACGCCCGAGAGCGTGGAGTCGCCCGTGGTGATCGGGTCGTAGTACTCGAAATTGGCGCGTTTCTGCTCATCGGTGAAGTGGTCTCCCTGCAGGAACAGGGCCAGCACGACATCAGCCTGCTTGATGACCTGGAAGCGGTAGATGACCAGCGGGTGGTAGTTCAGCAGCAGCGGCCGCTTGTCGAGGCCCGTGTGGTCGAGATCCCACACCTCCCGTTCGAGGAAGTGTTGGTCCTGCGGATGGACGCCGAGATGCTCGTCGAAGGGGATGGCCATGTCACGCGCGGCACGTTCCCAGTCCTCGACCTCTGTCTCGACGAGGGACAGCCGCGAGACGAGGCGATCGTAGGTGGGGCCGTCGCGCTCGGCGAGCTCTCGAACGGCGCGTGCGGCCGCCTGGAGATTGAACCGGGCCATGACATTGGTGAAGAGGTTGTCGTTGACGACGGTCGTGTACTCGTCGGGGCCCGTCACCCCGTGGATGTGGAACGCGCCCTCCTCCTCGTCGCGCCAGAATCCGAGGTCGACCCACATCCGTGCCGTCTCGACGAGGACGTCGATCGCCTCCCGGGTGAGGAACTCGGTGTCGCCGGTCGCCGCGAGATACTGCGTCAGCGCATAGGCCACATCGGCATTGATGTGGTACTGCGCGGTGCCGGCGGCGTAGTAGGCCGAGGCCTCCTCGCCGTTGATGGTGCGCCACGGGAACAGCGCGCCCCGTTGCGCCATCTCCGCCGCGCGCCGGCGGGCAGCGTCGAGCAGCGAGTAGCGGAAGCGCAGAGCGTTGCGGGCCCAGTGCGGCGAGGTATAGGTCAGGAACGGCAGGACGTAGACCTCGGTGTCCCAGAAATAGTGTCCGCTGTATCCCGAGCCGGTGACCCCCTTGGCGGGCACACCCTGACCCTCGGCCCGCGCCGATGCCTGCGCGATCTGGAAGAGATTCCAGCGCACTGCCTGCTGGATGGCGGGCTGACCGGCGACCGTGACATCCGAGCGCTCCCAGAACGCGTCGAGCCAGGCGCGCTGATCGTCGAACTGCTTCCGCACACCCTCGTGCTTGGCACGGTCGAGGGTACGGCGGCAGCGGTCGACGAGCTCGCGCGGCGGGACGCCCCTCGAGGTGTGATAGGCCGCGAGCTTCACCAGCTTGATGGGCTTGCCCGGCTGCGCATTGACCTTATAGGTGATCTTGGCGAGGTCGTCGTCGACGTGGACCGACTGCTCCCACTCGTTCTCGGTGTCGAAGAGGTGGTCGGCGGCCACCGCGAGGGTCATGCCGCTGTCGACGGCGCGATAGCCGAGGATCACGCGACCATCGGCCGTGCTCCCCCAGCTGTACATCGGTTCGAGCACGCGACGGCTGAAGGTATCGGACTTGCGCGGGTCGTGACCTTCACCCATCGCCTTGGAGCGCACGTGGTACTCGTCCTCACCGTCCTGGCGGTTGAGGATCTGCGACGAGATGGCGATCGGTGCGGCACTGTCGAGCATCTCGACCTCGAAGGTCATGACCGCCAGGTGGCGCTGCGTGAACGAGACCATTCGCTTGGTGGAGACGCGGACGCGCTTGCCGCTCGGCGTGCGCCAGATGATATCGCGCTCGAGCACACCCGAGCGGAAGTCCAGCGACCGTTCGTACTCGACCAGGTCGGCGATGGTGAGCAGCAGCGGCTCGTCATCGACGTAGAGACGCATGATCTTGGCGTCGGGAGCGTTGACGATGGTCTGGCCGACGCGCGCGAAGCCGTACGCCTCCTCTGCGTGTTGGATCGGCCAGGTCTCGTGGAAGCCGTTGATGAACGTGCCGTGGGTGTGCGAGTCACGACCCTCGATGACATTGCCGCGCATACCCAGGTAACCGTTGCCGACGGCGAAGAGGGTCTCGGTGACGCCGAGGTCCTCGTGATTCGGGTGGTCCTCGACCAGCCGCCACTCATCGAGCGGGAACCGCCCACGGTCGAGGAAGTCGTGGATGCGCGGCGCCTCATGCGAACTCATGCGAGCTCCTCCAGATCGGTGACGACGATATCGGCGCCGTTCTCCAGCAGGGTCTCGCGGCCGGCGCCGCGGTCGACCCCGACCACGAGGCCGAAGGATCCGGCCCGCCCCGCCTGCACCCCGGACACCGCGTCCTCGAGCACGACAGCGCGTTCCTTGGGGACGCCCAGCTTTTCGGCAGCATCGAGGAAAGTGTCGGGCTGGGGCTTACCGGGCAACTGTTCCTCCTCGGCCACGCGACCGTCGACGATGACCGGGAAGTAGTCGATCATCCCGGCGGCACGCAGAACGGTGGGGGCATTGCGCGAGCTCGACACGACCGCGAGCTTGACGCCCTGCGCGGCGAGCTGCTCGACGAGCCGCCGCGAGCCCGGGTACGCCTCGACGCCCTCGGTGGCGAGCACTTCGGAGAAGGCCTCGTTCTTGCGGTTGCCGAGGCCGCACACCGTCCGCTGCGCGGGGTCGTCGACGGGGTCGCCGTAGGGCAGGTCGATCCCGCGTGACTCCAGGAACGACGCCACACCCTCGAAGCGCGGTTTGCCGTCGACATAGCGGTAGTAGTCGTCATCGGTGTACGGCCGCTGGTCGGGGAGGTCGGCGAGGAAGTCGTTGAACATCGCGCTCCAGGCGCGCATGTGCACGACGGCCGTGGGCGTGATGACACCATCGAGGTCGAACAGCGCGGCGTCGTAGTCGCTCCAGTTCACCCCACCAAGCCTACGGCCAGGGCTCCTGGGAGAAAGCCTGGGCGCGGTGAGTCGAACCACGTTCTCTCCTCATATCGCCCGAGTTCGCCGAAGCGGACGCAGGATGCCCTCTCGTGACACTCAGCAGCCACAAGCCCCGCCACCTTCGCCGACCGGCTCACGGTGCCGGCTCGAAGAGCTCCTCGATGCGCAGGCCGAACACTCCGGCCATCCGGAAGGCCAAGGCGAGTGAGGGGTCGTGGCGGCCCCGCTCGATGGAGATCACGGTCTGCCGCGAGACTCCCAGACGTGCCGCGAGCTCACTCTGGGTGAGGCCAGCGCGTTCGCGCTGAGCGGCGACGTGGTTCTTCACGAGTCGAACCGTGCCGCGACGGCATAGCGCAACCCCACATCGGCCATGGCCGCGACGAGGACAGCGGCCAGCGCGGCAGACGTCGGGAGATCCTCGCCGCTGCCGGTGATCGCCACGACCGCGAGCACGAGGCCGAGCACGATCAGCACATCGCGGAAGGCCGCCGCGGCTGCCTGGTCCCACCAGGAGGTCTCGACATTGTCCTCGCTGTGCTCGTCCTCGCGAACGGTGACGGGTGCGACGCACAGCAGCCAACCGAGGGCCGTGGCGACCGGGGCCGTACATGCGGCGAAGACGAGGAAGGTGACGAGCTTCGCCGTGGACTCCGCGAAAGCTGCCGCCGCTCCGCCCATCGCTGCCGCGCCGATCATTCCCACGATCACCGCCATACCCCACCGGACGATCATCCCGCCTCCTTGTCAAAAGAACTTGACATTCACGGTACGTCCGACGCACGGAGTGTGTCACGTTTACTCGACACCGCTCGCTGGCGGACTCTCTCCCCGGCTCGTAGATTGCGGACATGACGATCCAGGGCGCCGATAGCGAGACCGGGGAGCTGCGTACCGTCCTGGTGCACCGACCCGGGCCGGAGCTGGCCCGTCTGACGCCGCGGAACAACGACCGGTTGCTCTTCGACGCGATCCCCTGGGCCTCGCGAGCCCAGGAGGAGCACGACGCGTTCACCGACGCGCTGCGTGCACGGGGCGTCGAAGTGCTCTATCTTGTCGCGCTGCTCACCGAGACCCTCCGGGACCCAGCCGCCCGGGACCACGTCATCAACGAGACGACAGCCGATCCACGGCTGGGCATCGGGCTCCGTCGCTATCTGCGCGACGGCCTCGCCGATCTGGACCCCGATGCGCTCACCACCGTGCTCACTGCCGGTCTGCGCAACGACGAGCTCAGCGGGACCTCCACCCTCGTCACGAGTCTGCTGGCCCACGAGGACTTCCTGATCGACCCGCTGCCGAACCTCCTGTTCACCCGAGACTCCTCGCTCTGGCTCCCCGAGCACGTGGCCGTGACCAGTCTGGCCATGCCCGCGCGGTCCCGCGAGACCCAGCTGACCGCATTGATCTACCGATTCCACCCCCGATTCAGAGACAGCCCGGCCCTCCACGGCCCCCAGCGGGAGCATCTCGAGGGCGGCGACGTCCTCCTGCTGGCGCCGGACGTGATCGCGGTCGGCGTCGGCGAACGGACCACGCCGGCCGGCTGCGAACGATTCGCCGAGCAGGTGCTCTCCCACGGCCTCGCCCGCACGGTGCTCGCGGTTCCGATCGCGCAGGACCGCGCCACGATGCACCTCGACACCATCGTCACGATGGTCGACATCGACACGGTGGTGATTTACCCGACCATGGCCGCGCAACTGCGGGCCCACACGATCACCTGGAACGGCGAGGGCCTCCGCGTGGCCCCGGCGCGTCCCTTCTTCGAGACGGCGGCCGAAGCCATGGGGATCGACGAGCTCCGGCGCATCGATACCGGTCTCGACCCGGTCACCGCCGAACGCGAGCAGTGGGACGACGGCAACAACACGCTGGCCCTGGCACCGCGGGTGACGGTGGCCTACGAACGCAACGAGCAGACCAACGAGCGGCTCCGCGAAGCCGGCATCGACGTCGTGACGATCCCCGGGTCCGAACTCGGCTCCGGACGTGGCGGCCCGAGGTGCATGTCCTGTCCCGTCGAGCGGGTCAGCGCACGATCACCTGACGCGACAGCAGACTCTGCCGTGCCGAGCGCTCCGCCTGCGTGAGCGGCTCATCGCCGCGCCCGAGGGCCTCCGTCAGAGCCTCCTCGACATTCGCGACATGCTTAGCGAGCTTCTCATGGTCGTCGAAACGGTCCACCTCCCACACGAGGACCGGAAGACCATCGGCTTTGAACGTGCCCAGTAGCTGGCGACCTCCGACACGATCCGTCGCCGCGAGACGGAGTCGCGCGAGGGCGGTCAGCACCGCATTCTCGTCCTCGACGAGGAACCACCGCAGATAGGACTCGAAAGATCCGTACTGCGTGATGTAGGCATGTGGCCGGATCCGCCAACTGGGATGCGACAGCGTCTTCGCCTCGAGCATCGACGTGTCGAGGTCCACACTCACCTCGACCTCCGGATCGGACGGCTTCCAGAAGTCGAAGTCCTCCAGGAGCTCGATCTCGAAGGTGCTGTCGGGATCGACGATGTCCTGCATCCGCTCACCGACCCCCGGATCGGTCATCGAGACCAGCGAACCGGGCTCGTGATCGAAGGCCAACGCGATCGCATGGGCAAGGTCCCGGCTGAGATCACCGAAATCGTGCGCCACCTGGATGGCGACCTGGATCTCGCCGTCCTCCTTCACGCTGGCCGCCGCGCCACCGGGGAGCTGACTGACGATGCTGATCTGCCGTCCGTCGCGCAAGGTCACGGCGGCGCGTCCGCGCTCGACGAAATTGCGCAGTGCGATCCACTCGCGCTCATCGGGGAGTCCCTCGAAGGGTCGGGCCGCGAAGGGCATCCTCTCGACGTGGTGACGCACGCGACGTGTTTTCCTACCCACAGGTCTCCTGAGCTCAGAGGGCGTCGCTGATCGCCAGCTCGGCGCTGACCCGCGTGCCCTGGGACATGTCCACCCACCAGCGGTCGGCCACCCGGTTGATGATCGAGAGTCCTCGACCGCTCAGCGAGTCCTCGTCGAAGTCCACCGGCTTGAGAGTCGCTCCGGTGCCTGCGTCGAGGACGCTGAGCTCGAGCAGTTCGCGGTTGACCGACCAGGTGATCTCCATGAAGCCGCTGTCGTCGGGCGAACCGTGCGAGACGGCATTGGCGATCATCTCGCTCAGCACGATCAGACCGTTGTCGATGACCTCGGGACTGACCTCGTGCCGGGTCAGGAAGGCCGCGAGCTTCGTTCGTGCCAGGCTCGGCGTGGAGGACTCGAACGGCAGCCGGACGGACGCCGACGTCTCGATCATGGTCACCTCCTGTCGCTCCATCCTTGCCCAGACGACACCGCCCCTCAACTCGAACAAGGGCCCGACAGCGTCACCTAGGAAACCACTCGGCTCGTTCACCGTGCAACTGGCCGTGCGACACAATGAAACCATGACCGACTCGTCGATCCCCTCGGTGACCGTCGCCGACCTGCCCGATCCGCTTCCGGCCGAGCTCGTCGTCCTCGACGTGCGCGAGCCCGATGAATGGTCCTCGGGGCATGTCTCCGGGGCGACGCACATTCCTCTGGGGACGCTTCCCGACCGGGTCGGGGAACTCGACCCGCAGACACCGACCGTGGTCATGTGCCACCTGGGCGGCAGGTCCGCGCGCGCCACGGCCTGGCTCTCGCAGCAGGGCTATCACGTGGTCAACCTCGAGGGCGGCATCGAGGCGTGGCACGCCGCGGGACGTCCCGTCACCACCGCCTGACCCGTTCGTCACGGCCGTCCCCCTCCGGGGAACGCGGCCACCCGGGAGTGAGTTGTCCGGGATAGGGCGGCGCGTTCGGCGGCACCGGCACGACCGGGTGCCGGGGCGGGGAGACGGCTGTCGGTGACCAGTACGCCGGCGGGAGGGGCGGCGGCCCTGCGATCGGCGGACGAGGCGGCACCGGGCCGGCCGGCGGGATCGGGCGCGGCGGCTGGGACGCACGCTCGGTCACCAGGCCGACGCGTCGCGACTGCCACTCGACCAGCGCGATGATCACCGCCATCGCGACCACCGTCGGCAGGACATCGACCGGGCCGAGATCACCCTGTTCCCCCGTGGGGTCGACGAGACCCACCGCGCCGAGCGCGAAGAGCAGCACGTTGTTGACCACGTGCACCGCGATGGCCGCTTCCAGCCCTCCGGTGCGGATCGTCAACCAGCCGGCGGTCAGCCCGAACACCGCCACGTCGACCAGACCCCAGAACTCGTAGATATGTCCGGCGGCGAACACCAGCGTGGTCACCAGCAGCGGCAGGACCGGTGACTTCACCCACGAACCGATGAGCTGCAGCCCGAAACCACGGAAGGCGTACTCCTCGGCCGCGGACTGCAGCGGGACGAGCAGCAGGATGAGGACGAGCATCAGCGCCGATCGCCCGGTGAACTCATAGGTAGGCGGACCGCTGGAGGCATCCAGGGCCACCGCCCCGCCGATGGTGACTCCCAGCACCACCACCGCGATCACGGCGCACCGCGCCAGCCATCCCCATCGCAGCCGTCCCTCGACCGACAGCAGATAGCGCGCGTGCCGGTGCCACACGATGGCGGCCGCGGACCACACGCTCGGGACCATCGCGATGATGGAGAGCATCGCGAACACGAAGATGCCCGGGTCGAGCAGATCGAATCGCGCCGTGGCATCGAGGAAGTCGTCGATACCACCGGGTGAGCCCTCGAGAGCCACCACCACGAGAGCACCGAGCACGAGCACGATCGAGGCCGCGAAGAAGAAGCACACCGCGAGCACCGCGATGACCGGCAGCTTCCAGTGGGCGAAGTCGGTGGACTCGCGTGCGAGTCGGTGGAAGCGAGTGGCCATGCCCGCATCGTCACATACCCGGCCCCCGGACGACGGACCCTGTCCACAGGACCCTGGAATGCGACGCGCCCCCGTCCACAGGGAACGGGGGCGCGTCGATGTCGCCATCACGCACAGGGCCTCTCGCCCCGCCGTCGTCGACGTCGAGGAAGGCCCGGAGCGGGACGTCTTACTTGGCGGCGGCCTTCAGGCGCGAGCCGGCGCTGACCTTCACGCCGTAGCCGGCCGGGATGTCGATCGTCTCGCCGGTGGCGGGGTTCCGGCCCGTGCGAGCGGCGCGCTCGACACGCTCGACCGACAGGATGCCGGGGATGGAGACCTTGTCGCCCTTGGAGACGGCGTCGAGGACGACATCGCTGAAGGCCGAGAGCACCTTGTCGGCGTCGGTCTTGGTCACGCCGGCCTGCTCAGCGAGGGCGGCGACGAGGTCGTTGCGGGAGAGAGCCACGAAAACTCCTAGTGCAGATTGATGTGTGCGTCCGCCAGTCTATGAATACTCCGCGAAATTCCAAGCCCTACCCGGCCGTGTCGCAGGGTTTATCCGGTGGTAGAGAACGTCCAGTCCAGCGGCGGAGCGGCCGTCAGCGGACCGATCCGGTGAAGATATGCCTCCCGCGTCATCGTGCTCACCCCGAGCGTGGCGAGGTGTGGCGTCTGCCACTGCGTGTCGACGAGGTAGTCCGATCCTGCCTGCGATTCCAGAAGTTCGACCAACCTGACCAGCGCCACCTTGGAGGCGTCCCGCGCCCGATGGAACATTGATTCGCCTGCGAACAGGTGTCCCACGGCGACGCCGTACAACCCACCCACCAGCGCACCGTCGTCGTCGCGGACCTCGATCGAATGTGCCCAGCCGAGTTCGTGCAATCGCTGGTAGGCACGCGCGATCGAGGGCGCGATCCAGGCACCGGGACGGCGCGGATCGGCGCATCCGGCGACCACGCCTTCGAAGTCCTGGTCGACCGTGACCGTGAACCGTCGCGTCGATGCCCGAAGGGAGCGGGAGATCCGGATGCGCCCCGGCTCGAGCACACCGCGCTCCAGCGGGCACCACCACAGCAGCTGCCCAGCGTCCGGCATCGGGAAGAGACCGTTGCGGTAGGCGTCGACCAGCGTTGAGGGTTCGAGGTCGGCGCCTGCCGCGACACAGTCGTCATCGGGCCAGTGCGCCGAGGCGAAATCCCACCCGGGCGGCGGCAGCGGCACCGGTGCGGTCATGTCCTCATCATCTCGCGCAGGTGCGCGAGCGGCGCCTCGCCCCACTGTTGCCACTCGGTCTCGGTCGCCTCCTGGAGAAGCCCCCACCAACTTCCCGCGCGGTTGACCGCATGTGTGAAGGTCGCCGCATTCCATGCCACGCCCCCCGCTGTGTGGTCGATGTCCCAGATGTCCAGATAGGCCGCCACCACCTCGCGCCAGTCGACATCCTCCCCCATGCGTGCGACCGCGCGAGGGACGCACAGCAATTCGATGGCCGGCGCCCAGCTCGCATCCCCGAAGTCGAAGAGGCGCGGGCTCTCGCGCGATCCCCACGCATTGCCCCAGTGCAGGTCTCCGTGCTGGAACGTGGTCGGCAACGAGGAGCCCGCCAAGGCCGCGCACGCCTCGACGAGCTCGTCGCGATGCCGCCGGAACCGGGTCGCCTCCTCGACCCCGAGCGCGGAGGGATGCGCCTCGGGCAGGCCTTCGAGGGCGTCGAGGAGCTGGTCGAAGCGCTCCGGGACCGTGCCCGGCGAGTAGTCCGGAAGACCGGCCTCCAGCAGCTCGGCACCGTGGGCGGCCAGGCGCTGCTGCCAGCGTGCTCCCTCCCGCACGAGAGCGCACCAGTCCGCCGTGTCGGCACCCGTGTCCTCGAGGGGACGTTCCCCGTGGTCGGCGGTGAGCAGCCACCCCCGGCGCGGGTCGGTGGCCAGGGGCCGCTGAACGAGATCGGGAGTCAATCGGGTGAGCAGCTGATGCACCCCCGCCTCGAACCGGGCAGCCCGGCAGTTGGCCTTGAACCAGACATCGCCATGGTCGGTGGCCACCACGAGCTGGGTCGACCACGGTCGTATGCGCGGCTGGCGGATCGGGCCGGTGAGTCGTCGTCCCGAGCAGGTGACCATCTCGGCGATCCACTCCGTCGCCGCCGAACGCCATTCCGGGCTCGCGACCTGCTGCGAGAAGGGCGGTGTCTGGACCGTCATGTGTGCTCCCTCGATCGTCCCCCTCATCCTCGCGCAGATGCACTCCCATGGATAGAAATCGATGTGAGCGTGCACCGATCGGTGGCGGCGTCACGAGCGACACCACCGATCAGCGCACGCTCTATATCCTGGAGATATGGGTCTGGGAAGCAATATGGCCGTCGGCGCGGGATCGAAGCTGGTTCCCCGCGTCGCCTCCGGCTATGTCCGTGCGGTCTTGGACCGCGCCATCGACGGCGCCGGGCCCCTGCGGCCGGTGATCGAGACGGCCGGCGGCAAGCTGGCGAGCCATGGCGGCGATGTCGAGAAGGCCGTCGCCGCGCTCGTCCGCACGCACACGAGCCTGGCCGGTCTCCAGGGTTTCGTGACCAATCTCGGCGGTCTCTCGATCGCGGCGGCCACCCTGCCGGCGAATGTCGTAGGGGTGACCATGGTGCAATGCCACCTGGTCGCGAGCGTGGCCCATCTGCGGGGCTACGACATCGAGGATCCACGGGTCCGCAATGCGATCCTGGCGGTGATGCTGGGCGAGGAGACCGTCGAGCAGATGATCCGTAGCCACCGCCTGCCGTCGTCGCCGATGGCGATGGCCACGTCACCGGTCCACGACCCTGCCCTCGATGACCGCATCGCCCGTGAGGTCACCGGGGAGTTGGTGGGCCGGACGGTCGGCCGCCGCGCGGTCATGCTCGTCGGCAAGCGCGTGCCGCTGTTGGGCGGAGCTGTGGGCGCCGGTGCCGACGGACTCGGCACCTGGCAGGTCGGCAAGTACGCCCAGGCCGAACTGCGCGACCGCCGCCTCCGCTGACCCCGGTCCAACCCTCAGGTCCAACCCTCCGACATTTGGCCAGTTGTGGCCCGTTCATCAGCCTCACAAGGAGCCACAAGTGGACAAATCTTGGACCAGGGTCGGGGGATCGGGAGTCAGGTGAGGGCGCGGACGACGGCCGAGGGGCTGGGGCGGCCGAGCCGCTCGGCCATCCAGGCACTCGTCGCGACCACCGCATCGAGGTCGACTCCGTGCTCGATGCCGAGACCGTCGAGCATCCAGATCAGATCCTCGGTCGCCAGATTGCCGGTCGCGCTCTCCGCATAGGGGCACCCGCCCAGGCCACCGGCCGAGGCGTCGAAGGTCGTGATCCCGTGCCGCAGCGCCGCATAGGCATTGGCGAGGGCCTGGCCGTAGGTGTCGTGGAAGTGCATCGCGAGCCGGTCGACACCCACCCCCGCCTCACCGAAGGCGGCGACGAGCGCGCCCACGTGGCCCGCCGTCCCCACCCCGATCGTGTCGCCGAGCGAGAGCTCCGAGGCACCGAGGTCGAGCAGCCGGGAGCCGACCGCGACCACCTGCTCGACCGGCACCGCGCCCTCCCACGGATCACCGAAGCACATCGACACATAGGCACGGACGTCGATCCCATGGTCGAGGGCACGACGCACGACCGGCTCGAACATCGCGAACTGTTCCTCCACCGTCGTGTTGAGATTCCTGGCCGCGAAGGTCTCCGTGGCGCTGGCGAAGACGGCGATATGCCGGCAGCCGGCCTCGATCGCCCGGTCGAGACCGCGCTCATTGGGCACCAGAACAGGCAAGGGGGCCGGACCATCGAGGTCGAGATCGGAGACGAGATCGGCCGCATCGGCGAGCTGCGGCACCCATCGGGGATGCACGAAGCTCGTCGCCTCCACGATCGGCAGCCCGGACGCCAGGAGCCTGCGGATGAACTCCGCCTTGACGTCCAGCGGCACGATCGCCTTCTCGTTCTGCAGCCCGTCGCGCGGACCGACCTCGTAGATCGTCACCCGATCGGGAAGACCGTCCTCTCGGACCGGCATCGGCAGCACGCGGGTCATCGCGCGTCCTCACCGCCCGCGGTGACCCGCGCGATCATGTGTCCGATCGGCACCTGCTGTCCCGGTCGGGCCCCGAGCTCCCCCACCACTCCATCGTGGGGGGCGACGAGGGTGAGCTCCATCTTCATCGCCTCCATGGTCGCGATGCGCTGATCGGTGACGACACGATCGCCTTCGGCCACGTCGAGGGTGAGGACCGTCCCGGGCATCGGCGCGTTCACCGTCTCCTCACCGAGGGCGGACCGGAGTTCCCGCGCCATCGGGTCGGGACGCTCGATGGTCCAGATGTCGCCATCGAGGGCGGCCCAGACACGACCTCCGCGACGCGTCGTCCACGGGGCGATCCCCGGCTCGGCGTGACCGCGCCGCCATGCCGCGAGGTCGACCCGATGCTCGCTACCGTGCTGGTCCAGCAGCGTGACCGCGTCGGAACCCGAACCGAGCGACCGCCAGGCATCCCGAGCGCCGAAGGGGGAGTCCTCACCCGGATCGGTCAGCAGGTCGGCGGCGGCCAGCAGGACGGATGCCGGCACCTCGGGGCGCTCGAGCAGAGATCCTGCGGCGGCCGGGTCGTCGAGCCAGGCGGTGTGCACGGCTCCCTCACGGAAGGCCGTGCTGTCCGCGAGCCGGCGGACGAATCCGGTATTGGTCGTGACGCCGAGCACCGCGGTCTGCGACAACGCGTCCACGAGGGCGTCGATCGCCTCGTCCCGCGTGGCGCCGCGGGCGATGATCTTGGCCAGCATGGGGTCATAGGCCGTGCCGATCTCGGCCGGTGCCCGATCGATCGCAGCCTCGACGCGCTCGTGCCACGGCCATTGCACGTCGACCACGCGTCCCGCCTGCGGCAGGAAGCCGGCATAGGGGTCCTCGGCGTAGAGCCGCGCCTCGATCGCGTGACCCTCGCAGGCGATCTCGTCCTGGCGCAGCGGCAGCGGCTCACCCTGGGCGATCTGGAATTGCCACTGCACGAGGTCGACACCGGTGATCTCCTCGGTGACAGGGTGCTCGACCTGCAACCGCGTGTTCATCTCCAGGAAGTAGGCCTCCGTCCCCGCGACGAGGAACTCGATGGTCCCGGCTCCCACATAGCCGACCTCGCGGCTGAGCGCTACGGCCGAGTCCAACAGCACCCGTCGCACCCCTGAGTCGAGGAATGGTGCCGGGGCCTCCTCGATGACCTTCTGGTGCCGTCGCTGTGCCGAGCAATCACGCTCGTAGAGGTGCACGACCTCACCATGGGCATCACCGAAGACCTGGACCTCGACGTGTCGGCCGGCCTCGATGTACTTCTCGATCAGCAGGGCGTCGTCGCCGAAGGCCGAGCGGGCCTCGCGGCTCGCCACCGCGAGGGCATCGGCCAGATCCTCGGCACGTCCCACGATGTGCATGCCTTTGCCTCCGCCGCCCGCCGCAGCCTTGACCAGCACCGGGAAGGCCTCCGCGGGCACGGCATCGGGCTCGAAGCGCGGTGTCACCGGGACACCCGCGCGCTCGGCGATATCGCGGGCTCGGTCCTTGCGGCCCATCGCCTCCATCACCTCGGCAGTCGGGCCGATGAACACCATCCCGGCCTCGGTCACCGCCCGGGCGAACTCCGCGCGCTCGGACAGGAAGCCGTAGCCGGGATGCACCGCCTCGGCGCCCGTGCGACGAGCGGCGGTGAGGATCGCCTCGACGGACAGGTACGACTCGCTCGCGGGGGTGGGCCCGAGGCGTGCGGACTCGTCGGCCTCGTGCACGAACGGGGCATCGGCGTCGGCATCGGAGTAGACCGCGATGCTGACCAGGCCGGACTCGCGACAGGCCCGGATGATGCGACGGGCGATCTCGCCGCGATTGGCGATGAGAACACGGGAGAAGGTCATAGCCGGAACACTCCGAACTGCGGGATGGCGGGGATCGGGGCGTGGGACGCGATCTGGAGGCCGAGTCCGAGGACACGACGCGTGTCGGCGGGATCGATGATGCCGTCGTCCCACAGCCGGGCCGTCGAGTAGTAGGGGGACCCCTGCTCCTCGTACTGCTCCCGGATCGGCTGCTTGAAGACCTCCTCGTCCTCAACGCTCCACGTGTCGCCCTTGGCCTCCTTGGCGTCGCGACGGACCGTGGCGAGCACCGATGCGGCCTGCTCGCCGCCCATCACCGAGATCCGGGCATTGGGCCACATCCACAGGAAGCGCGGGTCGTAGGCGCGACCGCACATGCCGTAGTTGCCGGCACCGTAGGAGCCGCCGATGACGACGGTGAACTTGGGGACGACACTCGACGCGACGGCGGTGACGAGCTTGGCACCGTCCTTGGCGATGCCTCCGTTCTCGTACTCCTTGCCCACCATGAAGCCGGTGATGTTCTGCAGGAAGACCAGCGGGATGCCGCGCTGATTGGCCAGTTCGATGAAGTGCGCACCCTTCATCGCCGACTCGCTGAACAGGATGCCGTTATTGGCGAGGATCGCGACGGGGTAGCCCCAGATGTGCGCGAAACCGCAGACCAGCGTCTCACCATAGAGCGGTTTGAACTCGTGCAGTCGCGAGTCGTCGACGATGCGGCGGATCACCTCGCGGACGTCGTAGGGGACGCGGGGATCCTCCGGGACGATGTCGTACAAGCCCGCCGGATCCTCCCGCGGCTCGACCGGCTCGCGCTGGGCATAGGCGGGGGATTCGGGTCGTTCGAGGGTGTCGACGATGGAGCGGACGATCGCCAGCGCGTGCTCGTCGTCCTCGGCGAGATGGTCCACGACACCGGAGGTCCTCGCGTGGACATCGCCGCCGCCGAGTTCCTCGGCGGTGACGACCTCGCCGGTGGCGGCCTTCACCAGCGGCGGTCCGCCGAGGAAGATCGTGCCTTGGTCGCGCACGATGACGCTCTCGTCGCTCATTGCGGGCACATAGGCCCCGCCGGCGGTACAGGAGCCCATGACGGCGGCGATCTGCGCGATGCCCTGTGCCGACATCTGCGCCTGGTTGTAGAAGATCCGGCCGAAATGCTCGCGATCGGGGAAGACCTCGTCCTGCATCGGCAGGAAGGCCCCGCCGGAGTCGACGAGGTAGATGCAGGGCAGTCGATTCTGCTGGGCGATCGTCTGCGCGCGGAGGTGCTTCTTGACGGTGAGCGGGTAGTAGGTGCCGCCCTTGACCGTGGCGTCATTGGCCACGATGACGCACTCACGTCCGGCGACCCGGCCGATGCCGGTCACGATGCCCGCGCTCGGCACGTCGCCTCCGTACAGGCCGTACGCGGCGAGGGGTGCGATCTCGAGGAAGGGCGAACCGGGATCGAGCAGTCGGTCCACGCGATCGCGGGGGAGCAGCTTGCCGCGGGCCAGATGCCGTTCGCGGGCGGCATCGCTGCCACCACGCCGGACGACGGCGGTGCGCTCGCGAAGGTCGGAGACGAGATCCTGGAGGGTCACGCCTCGAAGGTTAACAGTCGTTAACCACATGCGCTACGCTGCGATAGTGGTCACCCGCCAACAGCAGATCGTGGACGTCGCGGCGGAGCTCTTCGCCGAGCGGGGGTTCCACGGCGTCTCGGTACAGGACATCGGCGAGGCGGTGGGTATCTCCGGCCCCGCGCTCTACAAACACTTCTCCGGCAAGGCCGAGTTGTTGCAGCATTCCCTCACCTCGGTGAGCGATCGGCTGCTCGCGGAGGGCACCCGGCGCGTCGAAAACGCCCCCGATGCCCCAGCCGCCCTCGACGCGCTCATCGACTGGCACGTCGACTTCGCGCTCACCCATCCGGCGCTCATCGTGATCCAGGAGCGCGAGTGGTCGACTCTGGACGCCGCCTCGAGGGACCGGGTGCGGGAGACGCAGCTGGCCTATATCGATATCTGGGTCGGCGTGCTGCGCGAGCTGCGGACCGATCTCGACCGCCCGACCGCCAGGGCAAGCGTGCAGGCGGCCTTCGGCCTGCTCAACTCGACGCCGCACTCGGCCCGCCTGAACGACCGGCAGATGCGCACCCTCCTCACCCAGATGGCCCGCCGCGCCCTCCTCCCCTGACCCTCCCAGGACCCTCCGGGCCCAACTTTTGCCGGGTTATGGCCCTTTTTCGGCGCTCCAGGGGCCATAACCCGGCAAAAGTTGCGCGCTAGCTGGGGTCAGAGGCGGCGGAAGGCCCGCCAGGAGACGAGCGCGGCGGCCAAGGCCACGAAGATCGCCGTGCCCGAGGTGAGCTGCACGCCGAGGTCGAAGGCATTCTTGGCCGACTCCGCAAGCTGTTCGCCCAGGCCGTTCGGATACTTGGCGGCGTACTGCATCGTGCTGCCCAGGGTCTCGAAGGCGTGCTGCTTCTCGCCATAGGTCAGCTGGGCGGGGATCGTGAGCTGCGACCGGTAGGTCGCGGTCAAGATGCTGCCGAGCACCGCCGTGCCGAGCACCGCCCCGACCTCGTACGCCGTCTCGGAGATGGCTGAGGCCGCGCCGGCCTTCTGGGGCGGGACGCTCGCGAGGATGAGGTCATTCGTGAGTGTCTCGGCGATGCCGATGCCGATGCCCATGATCGCGAAGGCGATGAGCACGCTCATCACGGTCGGGTGTCCGGTGAACGCGGCGATCGCGTAGCCGAGCGACGAGGCCACGAAGCTGCCGCTCACCAGCACCCGGACCGGGAAGCGCTCGACGAGGCGCACGGCGACGAAGCCGAACACCACGGTGACGATCAGACCCGGCAGCAGCACCATGGCCGCCCGCATCGGGGAGAGGCCGATGACGAGCTGGAGCAGCTGGGAGCCGAAGAACAGGAAGCCCGCCAGGCCCATCAGGCTCAGCATGTTGGCGACGATCGCCCCGGTGAAGACCCGGTTCTTGAACAGCGCGACGTCCAGCATGGGGTTGTCGCGCCGCTGCTGACGCCGCACGAAGAGCCAGCCCGCACCGATCGCCAGGCCGATCGAGGCCAGGGTCACCGAGTCGAGACCGGCCTTGGCGCCGTGCTTGATCGCGAAGACCGCCGGCACCATCGCGAGCATCGACAACCCGATCGAGGCGAAGTCGAGCGGCCCGGGGTCGGGGTCACGGGACTCCGGCAGGAGGAACAGCGCCAGAGGCAGGAAGACGATGATCAGCGGCACGTTGATGAGGAAGACCGATCCCCACCAGAAGTGCTCGAGCAGCCATCCGCCGACGATCGGGCCGAGCGCGGCGCCGCCGGAGAACATGGCCGCCCAGGTGGCGATCGCGACGCGCCGGTCGCGGGCGTGGTGGAAGACATTGCGGATGATCGAGAGCGTCGACGGCATGAGCGTGGCACCGAAGAAGCCCAGCAGCGCCCGGGCGAGGATGAGAGCCTCCGGGGACTCGGCCCACGCGGCGAACAGCGAGACGACGCCGAAGCCGCTCGCGCCGACGAGCAGCAGTCGGCGACGGCCGAGGCGGTCGCCGATCGAGCCCATCGCGATGAGCAGACCCGCGAGCATGAGGGCGTAGATGTCGACGATCCACAACAGCTGGTTCCCGGTGGGCCGCAGATCCGTGCTGATCTCCGGCAGCGCGAAGCTCAGGACCGTGTTGTCGACCGACACCAGGAGGACGGGAATCATGAGGACCGCGAGGGCGAGCCACTCGCGGCGGCCGGCACGGACCGGCGCAGAGGTATCGATCGTGGTCATGTGCTCTACTGTACCGTCCAGCCGGTACAGTGCCCAAATTCGCTGGCATATGAGCTATGACACGTGACGAAGCCTCACCGCGACCACCCAGAGATGGGTCGCCCGCGGGACGTCGCGCGGGAGCTCGGGGACCATCGGACACTAGACTCGGCGCATGCCGGCCGAGGAACCCTCCACTCGCGACAAACTGCTCGACGCCTTCGAGACCCTGCTCGTGACCGAAGGGAGTCGCTCGGCGACCCTCGACAATGTGGCCGGAGCGGCCGGGGTCTCCAAGGGAGGGCTGCTCTACCACTTCCACAGCAAGGACGACCTCGTCGACGCGATGCTCTCGCGCATGCGGGAGATGGGTGAGCGCGATATCGCCGCGATGCGGACGGCGCCGCAGGGCCCCGTGGACTACTACCTGGAGACCTCCGTGGACTCCGGCTCGGCCTTCGATCGCGCGCTGATCGCCGCGGCCCGCATCGCCCAAGAGAACGACGAGAGGGCCGGAAATGCCCTCGCCGCGCTGCGCGAGCAGTGGTTCGCGGTGCTCAGCGAGCACCTCGGAGATGAGGCCCTCGCCCGCACGATCCAGCTCATCGGGGACGGGCTCTACTTCGACGACACCTCGGGGTTCACCCATCCACGGGCCCTGGAGCACGTGCGCGATGTGCTCGCCCGACTGGACTTCTAGGGCCGGGGTTCAGCGCGAAGTGTCGAGGACAGGACGCTCTTGGAGCCGGCGGCCGGCAAGCCGGCGAAGACCCCACCAGGTGACCTTCTGCATCGCCTCGACGATGATGTCGCCGCTCATCTTCGACGTGCCCTTCTCGCGATCTTTGAACTCGATCGGGATCTCGACGATCCGTGCGCCTAGATCGCGACCCCGCGCGGTCATATCGATCTGGAAGCAGTAGCCGCGTGCGTCGACCGCCGCGAGATCGTAGCTCTGCAGCAGGTCGGCCGAGAACGCCCGGAAACCGGCCGTGGCGTCGTGAACGTGCAGGCCCAGAGCCAACCGGACGTAGGTGTTCGCGCCGCGGCTGAGCACCTCGCGCCGCTTCGGCCAGTCCACGACGGATCCTCCGCGCACCCATCGCGACCCGATCGCGAGATCGGCGCGCCCGGCCTGGATCTCCTCGATGAGGGCACCGAGCCGGTCGGCCGGATGCGAGCCATCGGCATCCATCTCCACCAGGATCCCGTAGCCGCGCTCGAGCCCCCAGCCGAAGCCTGCCACGTACGCGCTGCCGAGACCTCGCTCGTCCGACCTCTCGAGCACGTGCACCCGCTCATCGCCGTAGTCGCGGGCGAGCTGGGCGGTGCCGTCGGGGCTGGAGTCGTCGACCACGAGCACATCGGCGTCGACCGCCGCCAGCACGCGGTCGAGGGCGTCGATGATGTTCTCCCGCTCGTTGTACGTCGGCAGGATCACCAATGCCCGCTCGTCCTCGGTCATGTCCGCCTTCTCCCCGCTCTCGATGCCGCTCACGATCCTGCCTCCTCGATGATGCCCGCGCAGGACAATGGCGAGGATGACCTGTCGCCGTGACCATCGCAGCATCGTGGCGCGTCAGCCGACGAGCGGTGTTCGGCACGCCGAGTAGTCTGGGCTCTGCCGCCGGCGAGACCGGCCACCATCGTCCGCGTCACCCGAAGGCAGACTTCCCGTGCCCCATCCCGTCGCGCGCTCCTTGCGCCAGCTCTGGGACCGCGTGGTCAGCTATGCGCTGAAGTTCGGCGTGGTGGGCCTCATCGGACTGGTCATCGATGTCGGCCTGTTCAACCTGCTGCGATTCGGACCTCTCAGCGCGGACGCGTGGGTCAGCAGCGCGCTCGGTGCCAAGACGGTGAGCACCTCGGTGGCGATCGTCTTCAACTGGGTGGGGAACCGCTACTGGACCTTCCGCGCCGAGCGGCGACCGGGCTGGTTCAAGGAGTTCCTGGAATACCTGGTGGTCTCGATCGGTGGCATGGGCGTCAGCCTGCTGTGCCTGTGGTTCAGCCACCATGTGCTCGATCTGACCAGCGCGCTCGCGGACAATATCTCGGCCAATGTCATCGGCCTCGCCCTCGGGACCATCTTCCGTTTCATGCTCTACCGGTATTGGGTGTGGGGCCATCACCGTGACGAGGTTCCGGTCTCCGGCACCCGGCTAGAACGTGCCGAGAAAGCGGTCTTCGCCGGCACCGATTCCGAGGCTCAGGCCCCGAGGTCGCGCCAGAGCGATCCCACCGACTCCGCCTGAACCGTCCCGGCGCTCCACGCCGCGATATCGCGGGTCAGCCCGTCCGCATCGGTCGTGGCTACGCGATAAGTGACCCGTTCGTCGTAGTGAGCGTCGATCACCTCACCCGCCTGCCGGAGGCGATGCTCCATCGATCCCGCCTCGTTCATCGGGACGCGCACGCGCACGACCTCGAGGAGGCGCCGCTCCCGGGTGCCGGCGATGTCGAGAGCCGCCGAGGTCGCGTCTCCGTAGGCGCGGACGAGTCCACCTGCACCCAGCAGCGTACCGCCGAACCAGCGGGTCACCACGGCCACGACATCGCTCAGGCCATGTCCGTTGAGGACCTCCAGCATCGGCCGGCCGGCCGTACCGGAGGGCTCGCCGTCGTCATTGGAGCGCTGGAGATCCCCTCGTGGTCCGATCACGAAGGCGGTGCAGTGGTGCCGAGCGTCCCGGTGACGGCCTCGGATCTCCTCGATGGCGGACCGGGCGTCATCCTCGCTCTCGACCCGGCGGAGGCACGCGAGGAATCGAGATCGCTTGACCTCGATCTCGGCCTGAGCCTCGCCCCCGACCGCGACGCCGAGGGTGCGGTACGACCTCAGCGGCGTCGCAGCTTCAGGAAGATCGACGGACCGAAGTCACGACCGGCGAGGGGACGCTGGGCGAGCTTCTCAATGGTGGTCATGACGCCGATAGGCAGGTACTTCTTGAGGGTCTGGCTGCGCAGATTGCTCACCGAGAGCTTGTCGCTCAGCTGGAGTCCGGCTTCTGAGAGCTGCCCGACGACGGTATCGATGTTGTGGTTGACGAAGGCGATCGCGTCGGGCTCGTCGGCCGGGGCCGTGCGGATGCTGACCGGCTCGGTCGGCAACGGCTGACCGGCCTTCTTGTACTTGCGGCGGTTCTTGAAGTGGCCGAGATTGGCGACCTCGATGATCGCGGTGCCGCCGGGGCGCAGCACACGGGCGATCTCGGCGAACTCGTCGGCCGGGGCGGGGAGGTGGTGCATCACGCGCACCATGGTGATGAGATCGAGCTCACCATCGGTGAACTGCAGGTCATCGGCCTGCATCTGGACCTGGGCGATGTCGGTGCCCTCGAGCAGCTTCGCGGCGGCCTCGAGCTGGGTGCGGCTCGGCTCGGCGAGCGTGACCCGGTCGGCGTACTCGCGCAAGAGCAGCGACAGGCGGCCGAATCCGCCCCCGATGTCGGCGGCGGCCTCGAAGCGCTGTCCGTCCAGCAGCCGACGGATCGCGATCTCCTCGGCGGCGTGCTCGTAGTCCCGGTTGTCCCAGTACTTGGTGTAGTCGTAATCGCGATCGTACTGGTCGGCGACCTTCTTGCGCTTCTCACTCACGGCTCCCACCCTACCGGGGCCCGGACGACTCAACCGAACGTGCGGGGACCGAAGACCGGAGCCTCCTTGGCGGTGCCCGCGCGCCGCGCCTCGCGTGTGTTGGCCGATCGCATCATCGCCTGCTGGAAGCGGCGTTCGAGACGGAACGCCCGACGTGGGGTGGACCGGCGTGTGCGGTCCATGAGCCGCTTGCCGGCCGCGACCGCGTCCGGCGAGCGCTCCAGGATCTGACCGACCAGCGCCTCGGCGGGGACCGCGGGATCCTCGTGGACCCCGGAGGCGATGCCGTAGTCGGCGGCCTTCTCACCGGAGAAGACTTCGCCGGTGAGCACGAGCCGCTTGGCGAGATCGGCGGGCACCAGCTCGCCGAGCGGGACGGTGCCGCTCATATCGGGGACGAGGCCCCACTTGGCCTCCATCACCGACCACTGACAGTCCGGCGTGGTGAAGCGGAAGTCCGCCGCGAGCGCCAACTGGATACCGCCGCCGAAGACATGGCCGCGGGTCAGGGCGATCACCGGGACCGGCAGTTCGCGCCAGGCCCAGAGCGGGCGCTGGAATCCGTTCGTGCCGCGGAAGGGGTTGGCGAGGAAGCGTCGGGCGACCTCCCGCTTGCGGGTCAGGACCGAGCCGAAGTCGAGACCGGCGCAGAAGGAGGCGCCGCGGCCTTCCAGCAAGACCGCCCGGACGCCGCGCTCGCGTTCGATCGTGGCGGCGGCGTCGACCAGTCCGTCGAGGATGTCGAAGGTGATCGCATTGAGCTTCTCGGGCCGATTGAGCCACACCCGCGCGATCGGGCCCTCGATCTCCGTCTCCACCTGTCGCTCGCTCATGCCGCCACCCTAGGCCGTGTCGCGGTCGGTCAGGAGGCCAGCACCCGTGAGAGAACGACCTCGACGGTGTCGTGCAGGCCCTTGACGGTGGCGACATCGACCGGCCACCCCGGCCCAGCGAGCACGACGGTGGTGTCCGCTGCCAGCCGGTCGAGCACCGCGATCACGGGGTCGCGGGGGGGCCTGGCCATCGATGCCCAGAGGAACAGCACCTGCGGACGCACCGTCGTCAGCACCGCCTCCAATGCCGAGGCGGGCAGTCGCGCGCCGAGCTCTATCGAGCTGATTCCGTGTTCGCACAGCGCGGCCTCGAGGGCCACCACGGGAAGCTTGTGCTGGTCGTCCTCCGCGCTCGCGACGATGACCGATGCGGGGCGATCGAGCTCGGGGAGCGTCTGACGGCGTGAGTGGGCACGCAAGGCGCTGAGGACGCTGGAGCTGGCGAGATGCTCGCCCTCCACCCCCAGTCGTCCGTCCGCCCAGCGCTCGCCGATCTCCACGAAAGCCGGGACGAATACGTCGTCCCAGGCTTCGACGGTGCCGAGGGTGTCCAGTGCGGTCGCCGCGACCTGATGCAGGGTGGGGGCGTCGAAGGACTGGGCCGCCTCGACGAACTGCTCGGCGAGGCGGCGATGGTCGGGTGTGGGGTCGTCGGAGGGGAGGATCTCCGGCGTGGCCGCCTGGTCGCCGACAAGGCGCTTGGCGACCTTGGCCGCCTCCTGTGCGGTGACTCCGCGTGCCAGCAGACGACGCATCAGGTCGACACGGTCGATGTCGAGGGCGGAGTAGCGGCGGTGCCCGCCGCTGGTGCGCAAGGTGGGGCCGAGGCCGTAACGCCGCTCCCAGGTACGGAGGGTCGAGGCGGAGATGCCGAGTCGCTCGGAGACCATGCCCACGCTCCAGGTCACGTCGGCAGCACCGCGCCATTGCGCCGTGGCCTCGGTCTCGTCGGGATCCGCGGGAGGGGGCGGGTCGGGGGTCATCACCATCTCGATCAGTTTAGAACTTGTTCACGGCCTTGCCATGTGAATAGGTTATGAGTAGGTTTATCGGCACGTCATCACTCGGGGTTGAGCAAGCAGCCGCGACGTCCCACAGTTCGCACGTGGAAGGCAGCAGCAGCATGGTGAACATCAAACGTCTCCCGTCCCCCATCATCGAGTCGTACGCCTGGCAGTGGGAAGGCGCCTGCATGGGTGCCGACTCCTCGGTGTTCTTCTCCCCCGAAGCAGAACGCGGCGCCAAGCGACATCGTCGCGAAGAGGCGGCAAAGGCCGTCTGCGCTACCTGCCCGGTCATCGATCAGTGCCGCGAGCATGCCCTGCGCGTCCAGGAGCCCTACGGCGTGTGGGGCGGTCTGACCGAATCCGAACGATCCAAGCTGCTCGAGCAGCGGATCGCCAGCTGACGACGAAGGGAGGACCATGTCTTTGGAAGGCAAGTCCATCGCGATCATCACCTCACAGGTCGGTGTCGAGAAAGTCGAGCTCACGTCCCCCCGCGACGCCATCATCTCGGCTGGGGGTCGGGCCGTCCATGTCGCCCCCGCCTCGGACGAGGTCCAGTCGATGGTCGGCGATGTCGACAAGGACGAGACGTTCACCCCCGATGCGACCATCGCCGATCTCTCGGTCGACGATTTCGACGCGGTGGTGATCCCCGGTGGCACGGTCAACGCGGACACCCTCCGCCTCGATGACAACGCACTCGGGGTCATCAAGGCCTTCGCCGCCGCCGGCAAGCCGATCGCGGCGATCTGCCACGGCCCCTGGGCCCTGGTCGAGACCGGTCTCACGCGAGGCAAGACACTGACCTCTTATCCGAGCCTGCGCACCGACATCGTCAACGCGGGAGGCCAGTGGGTCGACGAGACCGTCAAGCACTGCACCGCGGAGGGTTTCGATCTGATCACCTCGCGCAATCCCGATGACTTGGAGGCCTTCAACGCCACCATCGTGGACGTGGTGGGTCAGCGATGAGCGGCAAGGATTTCGCGGGAGTCGAGGCCGAGGCGAGCACCTCGGCCAAAATCCTCTACAAGCCCGTCGGCATCGTCAGCTCGATCATCGCCGGCGTGGTGGCCGGATTCGCCTTCAAGCAGATCTGGAAGCGGGTCAGTCCCAATTCCGCGGGCGACGCTCCCGGTCCTCTGGAGTCGGAGTTCCCGCTCAAGGAGATCCTCTTGGCCGCCGTACTGCAGGGGGCGATCTTCTCCGTCGTCAAGGCCCTCGTCCAACGTCAGGGCGCGCGTGCGTTCCAGAAAGCCACCGGCGAGTGGCCCGGCAACTGATTCCTCTTTCCTTCCTCCCCTTCCCCCATCACGAAAGGCAATCATCATGTGGAGTCTCCTCGTTTTCCTTCTCGTCGGCCTCGTCGCCGGTTTCATCGCGCGCGCTGTCGTCCCCGGTGACGACAGTATGGGCGTGATCGGCACGATCATCCTGGGCGTCGTCGGCTCCTTCGTCGGTGGTTCGATCGGCTCACTCATCAGCGGCGACGGCTTCGACATCGGCAACACCGCGGGCATCATCGGGTCGGTGATCGGCGCGATCATCGTGCTGATCGTGTTCAACGCGGTCACGGGTCGCAAGAAGGCCTGACCCGTACCAGGACAAAGGCCGCCGACCACCCGGTCGGCGGCCCCCGTCGTGTCCACCAAGAATTTCTCAAAAACTAGTACGCCGACGTTGCCTGCTCGGGTTGCGGTTCAGGCAGCCCCGCCGCCGGGATCAGGAAGCTGGCAACGGTCGCGGCGGCTGCACCATCGCGGTATCCGGCCGAGTTCTCGTCCCCCCACGCTTGCGAGCCCACGACTGGTAATGCCGCTGGAACGTCCGTCCCGTCACCAGCTGCGCCAACACCGACCCCACCGAGCCATGGGTCATCACCGAGGCACACCGCGGAAGATCCTCATGCCCTCTCATCACAGAAGGGCAGTCCGGGTTACGTGGGCTCTGCTCACCGCGATCTGTCGGTGGCGCGGCCTAGGGTTCCGTCCATGAGCCTGCGACCCGTGATGATCACCTGCGACTCCACCGACCCGCTGCCGCTCGGGCGCTGGTGGGCCGACCAGACCGGTGGCGAGGTCATCGCCGAGAACGACGGCTGGTTCTCGGTGGTGCAGCTGAGCAGCGGTCCCCGGTTGGCCTTCCAGAAGGTCGACGACCCCACACCCGGCAAGAACCGTGTCCATCTGGACCTGGAGGCCGAAGGCGATCTCGACGCCGAGGCCGAGCGGCTCGTCACGTCAGGCGCAGAGCGGCTGAACGAGCAGACCATGGGCGGTTTCCGCTGGATCGTCATGGCCGACCCGGATGGCAACCTGTTCTGCATCTCGAGCGCTCACTGACAGTGCGTGGGTGCAGACGGGGCGGGAGGATGGCCGGCTGCAGGTCCCCGTGAATCTACAGCGCGCCACCGGGCCCCATCGCCCGTCCTCGAGACGCACACTCACGGGGCCGATCAGCACAGGTCGCGGATCAGCGCTGCATAGACGCCCCCCAGCAGGCCACGATCACTGGGGAGCTGCGTCCCGTGAGGCGGTCACCGATGATCTAATCGAAGCTATGCACGCTGAGGTTCCAGGGGCGAGGAGAGAGTTCATCGAGCGTTTCGCCGATCACTGGGCGGCCGTCGGCGCGTCGCGGCTCGAAGGCCTGATCGCCGGATATCTGCTGCTCGACGAGTCGGACGGCGTCGGCGCCCTGGAGCTATCGGACGAACTGGGGATCAGCAGGGGCTCGGTGTCGACGTACACACGTCAGCTCGTGGAGCGAGGGTTCGTGCGGCGGGTGCGCAAACCAGGCGAACGGGCACATTTCTTCGTGATGGATAACGATGTGTGGGCGGGATTCCTGGCCGCGGAACAGGAGTACCTCCACAACCAGCGCCGCCTCGCGGAGACCACGCTGCCGCTGGTGCGGGAGGGCGGCCGTTCCTGGGAGCGTGTCCGCAACATGCGCGACTACATGACGTGGTTGATCGAGGCACGCCTGCCTAGCGCGTGGGAGCAGTTCAAGAAGGAACGCGACGATCCCGCACCGTGATCATCGGCGCACCGCTCTGGGAGTCCCGCTCGATGATGCCGTCGATACCGAACACATCGGCTACGACCTCCGCGTCGAGCACATCACCAGGCGCGCCCTCACGGACGATCTCGCCATCGTGCATCACGACCAGATGCGACGCATATCGGGCCGCCTGGTTGATGTCGTGGAGCACAGCGACCACGGTTCGCCCGTCGGCACGCATGTCCTGGCACAAGTGCAGCAATTCAACCTGATGCGCCAGGTCGAGGAAGGACGTCGGTTCGTCGAGCAGCACGTAGTCGGTCTGCTGCGCCAGGACCATGGCGATCCAGACCCGCTGGCGTTGTCCTCCGGACAGCTCGGTGAGGAGCCGGTCCGCGTAATCGGCGACCCCGGTCGCGGCCATCGCCGCATCCACGATCTCGGCGTCCCCGGGATGCCACTGCCGCAGGAGAGAGTGATAGGGATGCCTGCCGCGCGCGACGAGATCGCGCACGCGGAGGGACTCGGGCGCGACGGGATGCTGCGGGAGGGCGGCGATGCGGCGAGCGACGGCCTTCGGCCGGAGGGTGCGCACATCCACGCCGTCGACGATGACCTTCCCCGCCAGGGGCTTCAGGGTGCGGGCCAAGGCCTTCAGGAGAGTCGACTTCCCGCAGCCATTGGGGCCGATGATCGCGGTGAACTCGCCTTCTCGGACGCTGAAGTTCAACCCGTCGCTGACGATCCGGCCGTCGTAACCGAGCCGCGCGTCCTGAATCCGCAGCCCGTCGGCAGGATTCTCGAACCGGGTGGCGGTGGTCATAGTCGTCCTTTCGAGTGCTCACGCACGAGGAGGTAGCCGAGGTAGATGCCGCCGACGCCGAGGGTGAGCACACCGACCGGAAGCCCTTCGACGAACGGGACCTGCTGCGCGGCGAGGTCGGCGACGGCAAGGACGAGCGCCCCGGTCAGCGCGGCGGGGACGATACTGACATGGGATGTTCCGATAACTCGGCGGGCGATCTGCGGCGCGGTCAGAGCGACGAAGGAGACGGGCCCCGCGGCGGCGACCGAGGCGCCCGCGGCGAACACGGACAGGATCACCGCGATGGTCCGGGTGCGGTTCGGATCGATTCCCACCCCCGACGCCGTGTCATCGCCCATCTCCAGCATCGACACATCCCGGGAGAATGCGATGGCCGCGGGGAGAATGACCCCGAGGGCGATGCCGGTGACGACGACATCCTGCGCGTTCACGGCGTTCAGGGAACCGACCAGATAGGCGGCGAGCTGGGAAGCCGCGTCGCGCAGGTGCGTGCTGACGACATACTGCGTGATGGCGTAGGACAACGCGGCGACGGCGATGCCGGCGATGATCGTGCGTGCGGGTGAACGAAATCCTCTGCCCGTGCACACGTACACCAGAACGGTCGCGAGCCCGGCGCCCAGCACGGCTCCGATTGAGGACGGGATCAACGGGAAGACGAGGCTGATGACGGCGACCCCGGCACCCGCTCCGGCACCCAGGCCGATGACATCGGGGCTGCCCAGCGGATTGCCGGTCACCGTCTGGAAGAGCGCCCCGGAGATCCCGAGCAGCGCTCCGGCGATGATCGCGGTTGCCAGCCTCGGTCCGCGAAGCCTTTCGAGGACGAAAGCGGATGTGCCTTCCGCACCGCCCGATAGCGCGGAAGGGATCTCCGCGAGGGGGATGCCGAGTTCTCCGAGGGTGAGCGTGAGAGCGGAGACGAGGACCAATGCCGCCGTCGTCACCAGGCAAAAGAGGACGGCAGGGCGGTGCACCGGAAACGCCAGTCGTCCTACCCTGATCACCGTGCTCACCGCGCGGCCCATCCCTTGCGCACGGCGAACAACAGGAACGGCGCCCCGACGAGCGCGGTGACGATGCCGACCATGATCTCCTCCGGACGAGCCGCTATGCGCCCGATGATGTCGGCCACCACGAGCAGCGCAGCCCCGAGGATCGCGGCGACTGGCACCCGCCAGCGGTGGTCGGCGCCGATGATCGAGTGGGTGAGATGCGGCACGACGAGCCCGACGAAGGCGATCGGTCCGACCGCAGCGGTGGCCGCGGCGGCCAGCAACGCGGACGCGAGGATGCCCGCGGCGCGCACGAGCGCCACCGGGGTGCCGAGCGAGGTCGCGACATCCTCGCCGAGGGCCAGATTGTTCAGCGAGGGGGCCAGCAGCAGCGCGAGCAACATTCCCGCGATGAGTGCGGGGGCGATGGCGGCGGCGACCTCGGCATCCCGCCCGCTGAGCGAACCGATCACCCAGAACCGGAACGAGTCGAAGATGCCGGGGTTGGTGAGGATCATCGCCTGGATGTAGGCGGTGAGCACGGCCGACACGACAGCACCCGTCAGCAGCAGGGAGACGACGCTTCCCGAAGCCGAGCGTGCGCCCACCGCGTACACGATGACGACCGTGACCAGCGCCCCGGCGAAGGCGACCCACACGGAGCGGCCCCCGATCCCGGCGCCCGTGACGGCGGAGACCGAGACGACCGCGGCCGCCGAGCCCACGGTCACGCCGAGCAAACCCGGGTCGCCGAGCGGGTTGCGCGTGATCCCCTGGATGATCACCCCCGAGACGGCCAGGGCCGAACCGCACAGCACGCCCATCAGGGTTCGATCGATGCGCGCATCGAGCACTGCCTCCAGGTAGGGGTTCGCCGCGCCAGTGAGGACGGCCAGCACTTCACCGGGCCCGGTGACCTTGCCGCCGAGGAAAAGACTCGCGAGGGTGGCGAGCGCGAGCCCCGCTGCCGCGAGAAAGAGAATCCCCGCGCGGGCGAGGCTCGCGCCGCGTGTCACCGGTCGAGCTTCGCGACGGCCTCGTCGATGAGCGGGACGAAGCGCTCCAAGGTCCACGGCACGGTCAGCGGGTTGATGATGGACGAGCCGGTCACGAACGGCTGATCCGTCGGCGCGACCACCGAGCCGCGGGCGATCGCCGGAATCTGCCGGTACAGCTCCTGGCCCTCGATCTCCGCACGACTCTCCTCATCGGAGTAGAACGTGAAGATCAGATCGGAGCCAGCGAGTTTATCGGCATTCTCCAGACCGATGGACGCGGAGTCGGTGCCTTCGACCTCGTACTCGCGCAGCTCCTCGATCACCGGGTCGACCGTGAGTCCCAGCGCGCGGACCATCGCCACGCGCTGCTCGTCCTCGAAGAACACCCCGAGGGTTCCCGGGCCGCTGTTGTAGATATAGGAGAAGGTGATGTCCTCATACTCCTCGCGGGCAGCGGAACTCAGCTGCTCGTCGATCTCCTCGATCAGCGCCGCGGCCTCATCGGGTTGCCCCATCGCCTCGCCGATGACCTCGATCTGCTCCTGCCAGGTGATCACCCACGGCTCTTCCTCATAGGCGACCGTCGGCGCGATGTCAGTGAGGATGTCGAACTGCTCCTGTGTCACGCCCGACCACGGCGCGAGGATCAGATCCGGCTCCAGCTCGACGATCGCCTCGATATCGAGCTCGGTACTGCCGGTGAACTGCGCTGGCAAGTCCGCCCCTTGCTCCGTTACCGCTTCGTGGATCCACGGCAGATACCCGCTCTCATCGCTGCCCCAGGGGTACTCCTCGATGCCGACGGGAATCGTCCCCAAAGCGATCGCCGTCTCCGCCGACCCCTGGCCGAGCGTGACGATGCGCTCCGGCTTCTCGGTGACCACGGCCTCCCCGAGCGCGTGCTCGATCGTGACGGTCTCCCAGTCCTCATCCGAAACCGTCTCCTGCGAGGAAGTGGAACTCGTCTCCCCGCAGCCCGTCAGCGCGAACAGACCCGCCGCCAGGGCGGTTGCCGCCCAGGAGCGTGCCGATGATGTCTTCTGCATGCCGTGTAAGTCCTCTCATAGCGCAGTGCGGCGCCGTTGAAGTGCCTGAGTTAGGCCAAGCTTCCCTTAGCAAACTATCAAATTGTCTGAAAGTTCCCGATCGGGGGCCGCGCGCATCCCGGACGAGCTGCGCGAGTTCACGTTGCATGTCGTGGCTGTCGAGACGGAGCAGTGCGACAGACTCGGTGTACGTGCAACCGCGCGAAGAAGGCCGTCGAGGTCGCGGGAGAACGGATCGTGGTCGATGAGGCCCGGGATGCTCGACCAGGTACGTCGTCCGGCATCCGCGAACTGCGCAGCGAGTCACCCGTCAGGTCATGACACATTGGCCCGCCCAGGGCGGTCTCAGGTCGTCGCAGGTCGCCCGTGACGCCAGTAGCCGACGAAGTCCACGTGGCGCTTGGGCACGCCCCACTCCTGCACGAGATGGCGGCGAGCACCCGTGGCGAGACCGGACTCGCCGATGAGGTGCGCGTGGACGACGCCGTCCAGCGGGACGGTCGCCTTCAGGGCCTCGAGCGCGAGCTGTCCCGGCCGGTCGGTGCCCACGGACGACTCGTCGCGATGGATCCAGCGCACCTCCATCTCGTGCGGTACCCGCAGCTCCTGGCGGTCGCCGGCTGTAGGAACCTCGATGATCGCGATCCCCCGTGCCGTCTCCGGGAGCGAGGCACTGATTCCGGCCACGGCAGGCAGCGCTGTCTCGTCACCGACGAGCAGCGTCCAGTCGTGCGGGTGGTCAGGCGTGAAGCCGATGCCCTGGTCCAGGAATCCCACGCGGTCACCGGGGCTAGCAGCGAGCGCGAACCGAGCCGCCGGTCCCAGACCCCCTGCCTCGTCCTCGTGGATCACGAAGTCGATGTCCACCTCCCCCGTGCCAGGGCGGACGTCGCGCAGCGTGTACGCCCGGACCCAGGGGCGTCGCACCTTCGGCGTGGCGAGGTACTGCAGGTACCAGCCGATCTCGCTGGTCCGTGTCGGCAGCTGCAGCGCGTCCTGCCCTTCGCGCGCGAAGAAGAGCCGGCACCAGTGGTCGTGCCCACGCGGCACCAGCTCGTCCAGTCCGCCAAGGGTCAGGCGCACGAAATTCGGGCTGATGCGTTCGGCGTGGCGCACGTGCGCCACGGCGAACTGCCGATCAGTGGGCGTGTTCTTCTTTCTTCCCATGGACTGAGGATAGCCTTACCTGTCGCCGTCCAGCGTCAGTCCCGCCCACCCCGCGGGAGTCGGTAGACCATGGGTGCGCTTGCTGTTCGTGCCGAGACTGATGCGTTGTGTCTATGGCGCATCACTGGAGCGGCGGGCACTCCAGGACTTCGATCGCGTTCCCCTCGTCCAGGGTCAGGTGCGGGTGCGCGGAGAAGATCCGTGCGGCCTCGTCATGCGAGCCGGCCTCGACGATCGCGTACGCAACCTTGCTGTCAGTGAAGTCCTCGACCCCGGCCTGGGTCACCATCTTCTTCCTGAACAACGGGGCGCCGGGATCGACCAGGGCGCTCTCATTGGCCTGGGCCCATGCGGCCCATGCCGCCATGAATCCTGCCTGCTGATCGTCGCTGAACTCGCTCATGGACTCGTCGTCCGCGGCACCGTTCAAGATCGCGAGAAATCTGCTCATCCCGTCACCCTAGGCCCCAGAATCACCAGATTCGTTGACCCCTCTCGGATCTCCGCTTCGTGGAGATTCCACTAGAGCTCTCGTGGTGCGCGAGGGGGGATTTGAACCCCCACGCCCTTGCGGACACTGGCACCTGAAGCCAGCGCGTCTACCATTCCGCCACTCGCGCATGTGGCCGTCCGTCACCGACGCTACGACCGAGGAATGAGTCTAGCAGCGTCCTTCGGCCAGTCGCGTACCGGCCCGCCTCCACCGGACCGATACGATCTAGAGGAGTCACTGCCCGGTCCCCAGCGAGAGGAGTGCACCATGGCTGGCGTCCTGAGCCGCTTCGAGCGACGCCTGGAAGGCGCGGTCACCGGTGCGTTCGCGCGGGCTTTCCGCAGCGCGGTGCAGCCGGTCGAGATCGCCGCCGAGCTGCAGCGCGAGATCGACAACTCCACGAGCATCCTCAGCCGCGACCGCATCCTCGTCCCGAACGACTTCACGGTACATCTCTCCCCGGCGGACTACGAGCGGCTGACCCCCTTCGGCTCCACGCTCGCCGAGGAATTGGCCACGCTGGTGCGTGAGCACGTCGAGGAGCAGCGATACACCCTCGCCGGCGGGCTCGCCATCACCTTCGAGCGCGACGACACACTGCGCACGGGCCGCTTCACCGTCGACAGTCGTACTAATGCGACCGTGCATGCCTCCCCGGCCGAGCGACTGACCGACACGTCCGTGCGCTCGGCCGCCGTCGTCCTGGAGGTCGGCGGGATGAAGCATCCGGTCAGCCCACCCGGTCTCGTCATCGGCCGCGGCTCCGACAGCGACCTCAAGATCGACGACCCCGGCATCTCCCGGCGGCACGCCCGCATCCACGTCGGTGGACTCGCCGATGCCCCCGCCGTCGCGGTCGAAGATCTCGGTTCCACCAACGGCGTGGTCGTCGACGGACGGCGCGTCGAATCGTCCCCGGTATCCGACGGGTCGCAGATCCGGCTCGGAAACACTACGCTCACCGTGCGCATCCCCTCGTCCACTCGGTGATCCGGAGCACCATGAGCGAACTGACCCTGACCCTCATCAAGTTCGGCTTCCTGGCCGTCTTGTGGATCTTCGTGTTGTCGGCCGTCTCGGTGATCCGCACCGACATCTTCGGCACCCGCGTCCCCACCCGCCCGGTCGCCAAGGCGGCCAAGGCGGGCAAGACCCCGACACCCGCGACGCCCAAGAAGAAGGCGCCCAAGAAGCGCGGTCTGCGCGGGCGGCCCTCGGTGCTGCAGATCGTCGAAGGGCCCAATGCGGGGCAGAGCGTGCCGCTCGGCGACGAGCCGCTGCTGCTCGGCCGCGGCACGGACGCGGCGATCCGGCTCAACGACGACTACGTCTCGACCCGCCACGCCCGCTTCGCCAGCAACGGCGAGCAGTGGTTCGTCGAGGACCTGGGTTCAACCAATGGCACATATATCGGCAGCCAGCGGATCACCTCACCGGTCCCCGTACCGATCGGCACCCAAGTGCGGCTCGGCAAGACGATCGTGGAGCTGCGCAAGTAGATGGCACTCACCTATCGCTACGTCGCGCTCACCGACACCGGACTGCGACGCTCGAACAACCAGGACTCCGGCTACGCGAGCAGCCGGCTCCTGTTGTTGGCCGATGGGATGGGTGGCGCCGCCGCCGGGGACCTCGCATCCTCGCAGGCTCTGAACGTCATCCGCGGCGAGGTCGAGCGGGACCTGCCCGAGGACACCGATGCGCTGAGCGTCCTCGGCGCCGCGGTCGACGATGCCAACGACCGTCTCGGTCAGCTGATCGCCGACGACCCCGCCGTCGAGGGCATGGGCACCACGCTCGAGGCTCTGCTCTGGGACGGCGAGAAACTCGCCTGGGCGCATATCGGCGACTCGCGGGTCTACCGCCTCCGCGAGGGTCGCCTCGCCCAGATCAGCACCGATCACACCTTCGTGCAGAGCCTCGTCGACGAAGGCCGCATCACGCGTGAGGAAGCCCGCGTCCACCCACACCGGTCGCTGCTGCTGCGCGCCATGCTCGGCCGCGACGACAACGAGGCCGATCTCTCCTGGCTCCAGCCCGCCGCGGGCGACCGCTATCTGCTGTGCAGCGACGGCCTTTCCGACATGGTCGATGACGACGGCATCGAGCAGGCCATGCGTCTGGAGTCGATCGATGCTGCCGCGACCGAACTGGTCCGGCTGGCACTCGAGGGCGGAGGTGTCGACAACGTCACGGTCGTGATCGGCGAGTTCGTCGATGCCACCGCCGAGGACGCGACGGATGCCGAGCTCGCCTGCGCCGACGGCAAGCCGCAGATCGTCGGCGCCGCTGCCGATGCCCCGCGACCCCGGCGGTCCGATGAGACCGGCCCCGTGGCCGCCGTCGCCGCCCCGGCCGATACCGACGGTGAGCATCCCTCCGCGCGTCGCGATCAGCAGGATCCCGAGGAGCTCCGCTACGCGCCCCGTCCGCCGAGCCGCTGGCGGTGGGTGCGCTGGACGATCGGCGTCCTCCTTCTGTTCGGCCTTGCCGGAGGCGTCGCCTACTGGGCCTACGAGTGGAGCCAGCAGCAGTATTACGTCGCCGAGGACGACGGCCGGGTCGCCATCTACCGCGGCGTCGACGCCTCGCTGCCGGGCATCACCCTGCAGCGCATCGACGAGCGCACCGATATCCAGGTCGAGGACCTGCCCGACTACCAGCAAGGCCGGGTCGAGGCGGGCATCAGCGCCGCCAGCCGCGAGGATGCCGACCAGATCGTCGAGAACCTGCAGTCCTCGCTCCCCGATCCCTCGCCCTCCCCGAGCGCGACCCCCGAGCCGTCGCCGACGGAGGCGACGCCATGAGCGACACCTCCCCCCTCGCGCCCCGCAAGCGCCGCGGCGCCGAGTTGGTCCTCACCCTGATGGCCGTGGTCATCGGCGTCTTCGGCTATATCGCCGTCGGCCTCGGCACGACCGGCGCGATCCCCACCGACACCTACCGGCTCATCGGCGGGCTGATCCTGGCCGCGGTCGGCGCCCACCTGGCGGTCCGCCGCTTCGCGCCCTATGCCGACCCGGTGCTGCTGCCCCTCGTCCTGTGCCTCAACGGGCTCGGCCTCGCGATGATCCACCGCCTCGATATGGGCCGGCAGGCCATCAACCCCGACCGCGCCGCCTTCGCCACCGGTCAGGTCATCTGGACCTTCGTCGGGATCATCGCGTTCACCGCCGTACTCGTCCTGGTGCGCGACCACCGCCGGCTCCAAGGCTTCACGTATACCTTCGGGCTCGTGGCGATCGGGCTGCTCCTGCTGCCCCTGATCCCCGGTATCGGACAGGAGATCAACGGCGCCCGCATCTGGATCCGCCTCGGCCCCTTCAGCTTCCAGCCCGGTGAGGCCGCCAAGGTGTGTCTGGCGATCTTCTTCGCCGGCTACCTCGTGGTCAAGCGCGATGTCCTCGCGCTGGCCGGCAAGCGGCTCCTCGGCATCGATCTGCCCCGCGGTCGCGACCTCGGTCCGATCCTCCTCGGCTGGCTCATCAGCGTCGGGATCCTGGTCTTCCAGCGCGATCTCGGCTCGTCACTGCTGTTCTTCGGTCTCTTCGTGGTGGTGCTCTTCGTCGCCACGGAGCGTCCCGGCTGGCTGGTCGTCGGTGCACTGCTGTTCGCGGTCGGGGCCTGGTTCGGCTACACGGCCTTCGGACATGTGCGGGTGCGTTTCGAGGCGTGGCTCGACCCGTTCAGCAATCCCGACCAGAACGGGCAGATCATCAGTGCGCTGTTCGGGCTCGCCCACGGGGGCGTGCTCGGGCGCGGCTGGGGTCTCGGCAGCCCGGAGCTCACGCCCTTCTCCTTCTCCGACTTCATCCTCGCCTCGCTCGGCGAGGAGCTCGGCCTCACGGGTCTGATGGCGGTCCTGCTGATCTACGGCCTGGTCGTCGAACGCGGCCTGCGCATCGCGCTGACCTGCCGCGACGGCTTCGGCAAGCTGCTCGGCATCGGCCTGACGATGTCCTTCGCGATCCAGGTCTTCATCGTCGCCGGGGGTGTCACGCGGCTCATCCCGCTCACCGGCCTGACGGCGCCTTTCCTCGCCCAGGGCGGCTCGTCCATCGTCATGAACTGGGCGATCATCGCCCTGCTGCTGCGCATCAGCGATCAGACCCGGCGCCCCGCGCCGAAGACCTCCCGCGTCGACGCGGATGACCAGACCCAGGTGGTGAAGCTGTGAACAAGCCGATCCGCATCCTCGCGGTGGCCTGTCTCGTGATGTTCGTGGGGCTGCTGTTCAACGTCAACTACATCCAGGCCTTCGAGGCCGATGATCTCAACGGCCGGGACGGCAACCGTCGCGTCATGGACGAACAGTTCAGCCGCGAGCGTGGCGCGATCCTCGTCGACGGCACGGCGATCGCTGAGAGCGTTCCCTCGAATGACCGCTGGCGATTTCAGCGCCAGTACCCCGAGGGCGCGCTCTATGCCCCGCTGACGGGCTATTTCTCCTATATCTATGGCCAGAGCGCGATCGAGCGGAGCCAGAACGACATCCTGTCCGGCGACGACAACCGGCTCTTCGTCAACCGCGTCGTCGACCTGCTCGGCAACCAGGAGCCCCAGGGCGGCAGCGTCGAGCTCACCATCGACCCGGTGGCCCAGCGCGCGGCCGCCGAGGGCCTGCGGGATCTCGGCGAGGGCACGCGAGGTGCCGTGGCCGCCATCGATCCGCAGACCGGAGCGATCCTCGCCCTCGCGACGCAGCCGAGCTACGACCCGAATGTGCTGGCGAGCCACGACCTCCAGTCCACCCAGGACGCCTGGGACCAGCTCACCGCTGACGCGAACCAGCCGATGACCAACCGCGCCACCCAGGCCACACTCCCGCCAGGCTCGACCTTCAAGCTGGTCACCGCCGCCGCGGCGATGGAGAATCTCGACCTCAACCCCGATTCGCAGGTCAAGGGCGGAGCGGCGCTCACCTTCCCCGGCAAGACGTACACGCTGCCCAATCAGGGCGGCGGCAACTGCGGCGGCGATCCGATCACACTGCGTCAGGCGCTCGAGGTCTCCTGCAATGTCAGCTTCGGTGACCTCGCCAATCAGGTCGGTGAGGACGAGCTCGTCGAGCAGGCCGAGAAGTTCGGCTTCGGCACCGATCCCATCTCCGGGATCGCCGCCAACGAGAGCCTGGTGACCGGCGAGAGCTCTGATCTGGAGGACACGCAGCTCGCGCAGACCGGCATCGGTCAGTACGAGGTCACCGCCACGCCGCTGCAGATGGCGATGGTCGCCGCGGGGATCGCCAACGACGGCGCCGTGATGAAGCCCTATCTCGTCGACACCGTGCGTGCGCCCAATCTGGAAGTCCTCGAGACGACCGAGCCCGAGCGTCTCAGCGAGGCCATGAACGCTGGCAAGGCCGGACAGCTCAAGGACATGATGGTGTCGGTCGTCGACTCCGGCACCGGACGCCCGGCCGCGATCCCGGGTGTCCAGGTCGGCGGCAAGACAGGTACCGCCGAGTCGGCCGAGGGCCGCCCGCCCTATGCCTGGTTCGTCGGCTTCGCCCCGGCGAACGACCCGCAGGTCGCCGTCGCCGTCATGGTCGAGTCCTTGGAGGGCAATACCTCCGACATCGGCGGCGGGCGCCTCGGCGGCCCGATCGCCCGCGCCGTCATGGAGGCGATCCTGCGATGACCAAGGCCCCCGTCACCACCCAATACCGTCTGGGAGACTGAACAGCATGACCGAATCGGACGAGACCCCCGTTCCGCTGGGAGACCGCTACCAAATCAGCGGCCTCCTCGGCCGCGGTGGCATGGCCGACGTGCGCGAAGGCCGCGACCTGCGTCTGGGACGCCCCGTCGCGATCAAGCAACTGCGCGCCGATCTCGCAGCCGATCCGACCTTCCAAGAGCGATTCCGTCGCGAGGCACAGTCCGCGGCGTCGCTGAACCATCCCTCGATCGTCGCGGTCTACGACACCGGCGAGGCCGAGGACATCCACGGCAACAACATCCCGTACATCGTCATGGAGCTCGTCGAGGGCCGGACGCTGCGCGACGTGCTGCGCGATGGTCGCAAGATCATGCCGGAACGCGCGCTCTCGATCACGGCGGACATCCTGAGTGCCCTGGACTACAGCCATCGCGCCGGCATCATCCACCGCGACATCAAGCCGGCCAACATCATGCTGACGCCGGCCGGCCAGGTGAAGGTCATGGACTTCGGCATCGCTCGGGCGATCGCCGATTCCTCGACCGCCATGACGCAGACGGCCGCTGTCATCGGCACCGCCCAGTATCTGTCCCCGGAGCAGGCGCGCGGTGAGACGGTCGACGCGCGCAGCGACATCTACTCCACCGGCTGCGTGCTCTACGAGCTGTTGACCGGTCGTCCCCCGTTCGTGGGCGACAGCCCGGTCTCGGTCGCCTATCAGCATGTGCGCGAGGAGGCCACGCCCCCCTCTCAGCTGAACCCCGAGGTCAGCGTCGAGATCGATCACATCGTCGCCAAGGCCCTCGCCAAGCGGGTCGACGACCGGTACTCCAGTGCCGCCGACATGCGCAAGGACATCGAGCGCGTGCTCGCCGGTGGTCACGTCGATGCTCCCACCCAGGCCACGCAGGCGATCGGTGCGACGGCGGTCGCACCGGCCGCAGCCGCAGCCCCCGTGGCTGCCGACGAGGACGAGGAGTCCTCATCGAAGAAGAAGTGGTGGATCGCTCTCGCGGTGCTCCTCGTAGCGCTCATCGCCGCGCTCGGCTTCGGCTACTTCGCGGGTTGGTTCGATGATGGCGCCGAGACGGTGGCTCAGACCACGGTCCCGGCGGTTGCCGGCATGGACGAACAGACCGCGACCCGAGCGCTCGACAACGCCCAGCTGCAGGTCGGCGATGTCATCGAGGAGGCCAATGCCGATGTCGATTCCGGCCAGGTGATCCGCACCGAGCCGGGCGAGGGGGAGACCGTCGACGAAGGAACCGCCGTCGATCTGGTCATCAGCACCGGACCCGAACAGGTCGAGGTCCCCAATCTGAGGGACTATGACGCCGATTCGGCCGAGCAGCTCCTCCGCGACGCTGGATTCGAGGTCGAACGCCAGGAGAACGACAACGAGGCTACCGCCGGTACGGTGCTGAACACCAACCCTCCGGCCGGCACCTCCCTGCCCAAGGGCAGCACCGTCACCTTGATCATCTCGCGTGGCCAGGTGTCGGTGCCGAATGTCGTCGGCCAGCAACGTGACGAGGCCCAGAGGACTCTCGAGGACGCTGGTTTCGAGGTGAGCGTCACCGAAGACGCGAATGCCGATGCCCCCGACGGGCAGGTGGTGTCGCAGAACCCGGGCAGCGGCACCCAGCTGGCTCCCGGCACGACCATCACCATCACGGTGTCGACCAATGATGATGACGACGACGAGTCACCCTCGCCGTCCCCTTCAGGGAGCGCATCGCCTCGGTGAACGGCCCGCGGGTGGTGATGGGGTCGATGTCATCGCGCGCCCGATGAGATTGACCAGCTACCCCACGGTCGGGGCGGGCTGGGGTTAGCTGTCCTCACTGACCTGGGCGTGTTCGAGGTTGAGGGAGCCCTCATAGGCCGGGGCCACGAGGGAGTCGACCATGGTGCGCTCGTAGCCGAGTTGGTACCGCGCCGCCCAGTCCCGGTAGGTGGTGACCTCCGGTGACTGGGACAATGCGAGCGACATCTCGCTCGGGTCACCGATCGCCTCGATGACATAGGGCGGGGAATAGGGCACCCCGTCGAGGACGACCGTGTTGCCGACACACTTGATGCCGGTCGTCGAGATGAGCCGTTGCCCCTGTAGCGTGACGGCCTCCGCGCCCCCCGCCCACAGGGCGTTGACGAAGGCCTGGATGTCCTGTTGATGGACCACCAGGAAGTTCGGGTCCACCCCGTCGGGAGCGATCTCGCGGGGCGCATCGGTCAGGGTGATCCGCATACCGGGTCCGGTGAGCTCGGAGAAGCCGCTCACCGGCTCCAGAGCACGGACCCGCTCGCGGGCCTCGTCGAGCGCCGACGAGCTGGTGGCCTGTTCGGTGTAGCGATCGATCTCGCGCTGGAGCGCGGACGCATCGGACTGACGCTTCTCGACCGCTCGCGCCCGGTCCGAGAGCAGTGTCGATATGTCCCCGCCGGCGGGGCGCAGGTCCAGACCATCGGACGTGACATTGGCGGCGACGAAGGCATAGCCGCATACGATGCTGACGCCCAGCACAGCGAGGTGCCAGCCACGCCGGACGCGCCGATCGCGCCCGGACTCCTCATGCCTCGCCACGCGCACTAGGCTAGTGCAGAACACCGAACCGGCCGCGTGGCCGCCGAACCCATCGGAGTACGACCGTGCCCCTTCGCAAGAAGAACGAGTCCCCCGGACCGAAGCCTCAGAAGATCGGCAATCGCTGGGCCGCGCCCGCCATGGTCATCTCAGCCGTCATCGGCCTGCTGTGGATCGTGGTGTTCTACACGATCAGCTCCACCGATATCACGATCCCCTGGTACTCCGATCTCGGCCAGTGGAACCTGGCGATCGGCATGGGCTTCATCGTCGCGGCCTTCGGCTTCGCCATGAAGTGGGAGTGAGCGAAACACCGACTCCGACCGACGCGCCGGGCGCCGGCCCTGTGGACACAGCCTCCCAGGGACCGACGCCGGCGCGTTCGTCGTCTCCCGCTCCCGTCCACCTTGTCCACGGCTGGGGGTAACCATGTGAATAACACCGGTGTAACTCTCCACATGTGTGTACATACCTGTGGATAACTACACGGATGTCATTCGTGCGCCGGGCTCGGCGTGATGGGCGGAAAGGCCGCTGACGCACCGCCGAGGGGACGGGACGGACGCCTATTCACCGCCCCGGGGGGAGGGGGGTCGGACGGGTCAGAGGCCGAGAAAGGCGGTGGTGAGCTCAAGCGAGCGCAACGCCGTGGCACCGATGATGAGGATCCACAGGGCGGCGAAGACCAACGTCTGCCACAGGATCCGGCGCTCGCGCGGCGCGAAGGCGAACACCAGCCCGAGCAGCACGCCGGTGACGAAGCCCCCCAGATGCCCCTGCCAGCTGATGCCCGGCTGCAGACTGATGAACGCGTTGATGCCGAGCAGTACCAGCATGCCGGTGACATTCTGCCGCTGCCGGATGAGGAAGACGAGCGCGAGACCGAACATCCCGAACACCGCGCCGGAGGCGCCCACGGTCGCCCCGCCCGGCGCGGACAGCCAGAACACGAAGACCGAGGAGGCGACCGCGAGCGTCAGATAGGTCAGCACGAAGCGCACGCGCCCGAGGATCTGCTCGATGAAGGGACCGAACAGGTACAGGGCGAACATGTTGAAGCCCAGATGGAGCCAGGTCGAGTGCAGGAAGGCCGCCGTCAACAGGCGCCAGTACTCGTCGAAGAAGGCGACCCGGACGCCCGACATCGCCCCCTCCTGGCTGAGCGGGCTGGACCAACCGCCCGTCAGGAAGACGATGACGTGGATCGCGACATTGATGCCGATGATGGCGAGCGTCACGGCGCTGGTGTTCAGCGAGATGGCGCCGCCCGCGACGGTGCGCGGCTGGCGGACCGAGGCACGCCCCTCGGCGACACACTCCGGGCACTGGAATCCCACCGATGCCTCGCGCATGTCCTCGGGACAGATGTACCGGTCACACCGCTGGCACCGGATATAGGCCTCGCGATCGGGATGCCGATAGCAACGATGGTCCTCGGCGGGCTGCGTCACATCGCCACCCGCACTCGACCACGGAGAGAGCGAGAACGAGCGGGCGGCATCATGCCGCCCGCTCCGCTCTCGCTGCACGGGGTCATGACCGGTCGATGGTCACCGACTCGATCACGACGGGCTCGGTAGGCCGGTCGAAGCGATCGGTCGGAGTGGTCGCGATGGCATCGACCACGGCACGGCTCTCGTCACCGGAGACCTCACCGAAGATCGTGTGACGCCGGTTCAGGTGCGGCTGGGCACCGACGGTGATGAAGAACTGCGAGCCATTGGTGCCCGGTCCGGCATTGGCCATCGCGAGCAGATAGGGACGGTCGAACTGCAGGTCCGGGTGGAACTCATCGGCGAACTCGTAGCCGGGGCCGCCCGTGCCATTGCCCAGCGGGTCACCGCCCTGGATCATGAAACCGTCGATCACGCGGTGGAAGACCACGCCGGCGTACAGCGGCTTGGTGGTGACCTGCTGTGTTTCGGGGTCCAACCATTCCTTGCCGCCCTCGGCAAGGCCGACGAAGTTCTGCACCGTGACCGGGGCCTGGTGCTCGAAAAGGTCGACGACGATGTCGCCGCGATTGGTGTGCAAGGTCGCGCTGAGGGGCACTGCTGGTCCTTCTTTCGGGGGGCTTTCTCCTATCTTCCCACGAGCCGGCAACCGGGACCGTTACGGTGGTGGGCATGTCTGTTCGTCGTCTCGTCGTCCTGGGCGTACTCGCCGCCGCCGCTGTCATCGGCTACCGCAAGATCACGGCCGACAGGGGCGGGTCCTTCGACCCCTCCTCCTCGGCCGGTCTGCGGTGAGCGTCGAACTGACCCGCGACGGCGGGATCGCGACCGTCACCTTCTCCGACCCGCCGGTCAACCTCTATTCACTACGATTGCACGAGGAATTCGACGCCGCGCTAGAGCAGGTCGAGGCCGAGCTCCCCCGAGTGCTCGTCATCCGCGCCGAGGGCAGGATCGTGTCCGGCGGTGTCGATGTCTCGGAGTTCAACTCCCGCACCAGCCGCGAGGTCACCAAAGAGCTCTACGATCGGATGCTCGAACTGCCCGACCGCGTCGAGGCACTGCCGATCCCCACCGTCTTCGCGGCACACGCGCTCACACTCACCTGGGCCTTCGAGGTGGCGCTGGCCTGCGATCTGCTGCTCACAAGCGAGAAGGCCCGTTTCGGTCTCGTCGAGCGGGTCATCGGCCTGACCCCCACGATGGGCGGCACCCAGCGGCTCGCCGCCCGAGCGGGGGTCGCCCGCGCCAAGGAGCTCGTCTTCACCGGCGCGCAGTACGACGCGGCGACGCTCGAACGTTGGAATGTCGTCAACCGGGTCTACGCGGCGGACGCCTTCGAGGAGGAGGTCCGCTCCTTCGCCGAGGGTCTCGCGGATGGGCCGACGAAGGCCTTCGGCGCCGCCAAGGACATCCTGCGCCAGTACGAGGCCGGGGGAGTGCCGGCGGCGAACGCGGCCACCACGTCCATCGCCTCGGCCCTCTTCGACACCGAGGACCTGCGCCACGGCATGGAGTCCTTCCTCACGGACGGACCCGGCAACGCCACCTTCCACGGCCGCTGACCCCTCGGCCTACCTCGTGAGCGGTGAGTCAGGCACCTCATCCGCCCGTGAGCGGTGGGTCAGGCACCTCTCGACACAGTTGAGAGGTGCGTAACCCACCGCCCACGGGACGGTCACTGCGCGACCATGGCCTCCGGATCGACGACGACATCGATCAGCACCGGGCCCGGGGGCACGGCTGGCAGCTGGCTCAGCACGTCTCGCAGCTGATCGAGATCGGTGACCGTGTGCGCCTCGGCTCCATAGCCGCGGGCGACATCGGCGAAGCTCGGCCACGAGGTCCGGGCGTAGCCGGTGTCGAGGCCCGCCTGCCGCAGCGCATGATGTTCCATACCGTACGACCCGTCGTCGACGATCACGATGAGCAGCGGGAGCCGTTCGCGCACGGCCGTGGTCAGTTCGCCCAGGCCCATCATCCCGCCGCCGTCGCCGGCGACCACCACCGTGAGGCGATCTGGATGCGCCGTCGAGACTCCGATACCGGTCGCGACGCCCAACCCGATCGACGCGAAGTTGAGGGTGTGGACGAAGGACATCGGATGTGCGACACCGAGGCGGCGCCAGGCGGTGTACACGAATCGTCCGGTATCGGTGACCAGGAGCCGTTCCGGGGGCAGGAGTCGGTCCAGCTCGTCCATCGCCGCTCCCGCCTCGACGGTTCCGCGTGCGACCACCGGCGGTGCGGTCGTTGACGGCACCGGTGCCCCCGGGTGCCAGTCCTCGCGCTCGAAGCCCGCCTCGGCGAGGAGCTCGTCCATGGCCCGCGCCACCTGTGCGGCATCGCCGTGGACCACGGCATCCGCCCTGACGTGGCGTCCGAAGGCGTCCTTGTCGAGATCGACCTGGACGATGCCGCGCCCCGAGGCCAGGGCTCCTTCGGCCATGGTGAAGGGATTCAGGCTCGCTCCGAAGGAGACGATGCAGTCCGAACACAGCAGCAGATCCAGGGTGGCCGGATCGCTGAGCGTCCCCGCGATGCCGAGATCGCGCGCATCCCCCGCGAAGTACTCCCGGCCGAGCAAAGAGGTCGCGACCGGTGCGCCGACCCGGGCGGCGAGGTCCAGCAGCGGCTCACGCGCCCCGGAGAGCACCGCCCCCCGCCCCGCCAGGATCAGCGGCCGGCGCGCCGACGCGAGGATGCCGACCGCCGCATCGAGGGCGTCCTCGTCCAGGACGGTCCTGTCGATACCGCGTTCCGGTAGGACCGGCGCGGGTCCACGGAGCTCCCGCCCCCCGACGGCGACAGGGACATCGAGCACCACCGGACCCGGACCCGTACGGACCTGTTCGAGCGCACCCGCGATCTGGCCGGCGGCCCCCTCCTCGGTGACACGCACATAGCGCGCCCCGGTGAGCTCGGTGGCCGACCGCAGATCGAAGCGCTGCAAGTGCTCGCTGCCCTCGGGCGTATCACCGGTGAGGAGCAGCACCCGGCTGTTCGCTCGCGCCGCCTCCGTCAGGGCGGTCAGGGTATTGGTGAATCCGGGACCGTGGGTGACCGATGCGACACCGATCGCGCCCGTCGTCCTCGACCAACCGTCGGCCATGCTGACGGCCCCACCCTCGTGCAGCACCGGGACGAATCGGCCGCCGTCGGCCATGAAGGTCACGACGTGGTCGAGGTTCCCGTCCCCCATGAGGCCGAAGACCGTGTCGACCCCGGACGAGCGCAGCGCTCGGACCAGCTCCGCGTAGATCCTCATCTCACCGCGATTCCTTCGAGATCCGTTCGACCTCGCCGGCGATGTCCTCGTTGTAGGCCTTCACGAAGCTGTTGTCCACATACTCGTCGGCGGGCAGGGCCTCGGGCAGCAGGTCGTTATCGGCGAGGAAGGCCGAGGTGACATCGGTGCGGTCCTTCGGCGTATCACCGAAACCCGACTGCGTGCTGCCCTCGGGGTCGAACTGCTCCAGTGTGAACTTCAAGATGGCCAGGTCGCGCTCACGCCCCTCCGCATCGGAACGGGCATTGGGGAACTCGTCGTAGAACATGTCGAGGGCCTCCTCCAGGTTGTCCTTCGCCCAAACCTGGGCGACTGCCCCCGCGCGACCCAGCTTCCCCAGGGCGTCGCTCTTGTTCTCGATCGCATCGCCGCTGGCGTACTGGACGAAGTCGAGCAGCTGCTCGGCCTCGGGGAAGACATCGCTGATGACCCGCAGGTCGGTGCCGCCGAGTTGGATGGACTGATAGGCGGCGTCCCAGAGATACAGGCCGTCGACCTTGCCGGAGCTCAACGCGCTGGCGGCCTGGGCGCCCACGCCGACGGCGACGAACTCCACCTCATCGCTGAGACCCGCCTCGGCCGCCATGGCCTGGGCCTCGGGGAGGCGCGAGGAGGACAGCGATGCCACGCCGATCGTGGTACCGGCCAGATCGGCCGGGGACTCGATGGCACTGTCAGGGAGCACCGCCAGACCCGAACCGTACTCGGGGATGATGTTGTAGGTGATGGCGATGTCGACATCCTTGTTGATCGCCGCCATCACCGAGGACGGGTTGCCCTGACCGAGGTCAGCCTCACCGGCCTGCACCAACTGGATGGCGACCGCCGAACCGGCCGTGGGCTGGTAGTCCACGTCGATGCCGTAGTCCTCGAACAGGCCGAGGCCCTTGGGGATGGCGTACATGACGGCCTCCTCGCCCGGGTACGGCGCCTCGTGACCCATGGCCACGACGAGGCTCTCGTTCTGGTCCCCGCCCGATGACCCGCCGCAGGCGGACAGGGCGAGGACGGCCGTCATCGCGACGGCGGTCGAACAGGTGACTTTGGACAGTGCGTTCATGGATCTAACTCCTGAGGGGGACGGGTGTTACGCGCCGCTGGAGACGGCGTGGACCTGGGTCCAGAAGACGACGCGCTTCTGGACCATGACGAGGATGAGATGCAGCAGGAACCCGATGACCGAGAGCAGGATCAGCACCGCGAAGGATCCGGCGATGTCCAGCACCGAGTTGAAGATGAGGATCTGATTGCCGAGTCCGGCCCGTGAGCCCATGAACTCACCGACCACCGCACCGAGCAGGGAGAGCACGATCGCCGCGTCCAACCCGGCGAAGATGTACGGGAGCGCCGATGGCAGCTTCACCCGGCGGAAGGTCTCGAAGCGTCCCGCGCCCATGGCCCGGATCATGTCGATCCGCTGATGGTCCGTGTTCTGCAGACCCTCGATCGTGTTGACGATGACCGGGAAGAAGGCCACCGTCACGGCGACGATCACCTTGCTGGTCATGCCGAAGCCGAACCAGATGACCAACAGCGGGGCGAGGGCGATCTTCGGCACCGTCTGGAAGGCGACGATGTACGGGTAGATGGCTCGGCGTACCCAGCGGATCTCGGCCACCAGCGCGCCGAGCGTGATGCCGAGCACCGCCGCTATGGCGAAGCCGAGCACCGTCTCGGTGAGGGTGTAGCCGAGATTGGGCAGGAACGTGCCGTACACGATGCCGTCGTAGAGCTTGACGGCGATGAGCGACGGAGGCGGGAGCACGATCGCCGAGATATCGGCGATCCGCACGACCGCCTCCCATCCGCCCACGACCACCACGAAGGTGGCGATCACGGCGAACCAGTCGCCCGAGCCCTTGCTCCGGCGGCGTTTGCGGGGTGCGGCCTCGCGAGTCTGGGCCGCGACCGTGGCAGTGTCGACAGACATCAGTCGATCCCTCCTTTGGCATTGAGCAGATGACGGATCTGCGAGGTGAGCTCGGCGAAGGCGGGGGTCGCGACATCGTCGAGGGTCCGGCGGCGGGGAAGGCCCACCGTGAAGTCGCCGACGATCCGGCCGGGACGCTCCGACATCACCAGGACGCGGTCGCTGAGATAGACCGCCTCCGGGATGGAGTGGGTGATGAAGAAGATGGTCTTGCGCTGCTCGGCCCAGATGGTCTGCAGATCGTCGTTGAGCTGCTCGCGCGTGAGGGCGTCGAGGGCGCCGAAGGGCTCGTCCATGAGCAGGATCTCCGGGTCGGGCACGAGAGCGCGCACGATGCCCACCCGCTGCTGCATGCCTCCGGAGAGCTCCGAGGGATAGCGAGACTCGAAGCCGTCGAGGCCCACCATGGAGAGCAGCTGACGTGCACGCTCCCGGTACTGGTCCACATCGCGCTTCTGCACCCGGATCGGCAGCAGGACATTGTTGAGGATCGTCAGCCACGGCAGCAGCACCGGCTGTTGGAAGACCACGCCGACGTGGGGTGACGGGCCGGTCAGCGGGGTCCCGCTCAGCGTGACCTCGCCCTCGCTCTGCCGCAGCAGTCCGGCCAGGATCTTGAGCAGCGTGCTCTTGCCGCATCCCGATGGGCCGACGAGCGAGACGAAGGCCTCCTTCGCGACATCGAGGTCGATCGGATTGAGCGCCTGCACCGGCTCGCCGCTCGCCGTCGGATAGGCGAGGGTCGCCCCGCGGATCGAGATGAGCCGGTCGTCACCGGACCGGTCGAGCTGCGATGGATCTGTGGATACCACTCTCATGACTCCTCCTTCACGAACAGGGCGTCGACCGCGACCGCCCCGTCTCCTTCGGCACCTACCAGGACGGGATTGAGCTCCGCCGCCGCGAGACCGGGCCCGCATCGGGCGGCAAGCCGGCTGAAACGCTCGACCAGGTCGACCAGTGCCGAGCGATCCTTGGCCGTCGCGCCGCGGTAACCGCCGAGCAGCGTGGCCAGCGGCGAGGAGTCGATGAGCTCCTCGATGTCCTGCCGCGCCGCCGGAATCGGCACCGTGGCGGCGGGGCCCATCAGCTCTGCCAATACTCCTCCGGGTGCGACGGTGAGCACCAGCCCTACCTGCGGGTCCCGGACGACGCCGACGATGCACTCGACCGTGTCCGCCTGAACCTGCTCTTGGAGCAGGAATCCGTCGACGACGAGTTCCGGCGCCCGAGTCAGCACGGTCTCGCGCATGCGCGAGACCTCTTCGAGCAGCTGTTCACGCGATCCGATCGAGGTGACGACACCGCCGACCTCGGTCTTGTGGGAGAGGCCGGCCGCCTCTAACTTGAGCACCACCGGCGGGGTGAGCGAGTCCCACGCTTCGGCGGCCTCCGTGGGGGAGGAGACGAGGATCGATGCCGGGATCGGCACACCTGCCTCGGCGAGCAGATCCATGGCCTGGGCTCCCGCGGCGACGGGACCGCCGTCCCAGGACACGACCGCTTCGGTGCTCTGGGTGCCGAGCGGCAGCGGACGACCACGGCGATGCCAGTCGAGCCAGGCGGTGATCGCCGCGATCGAGGGCCGGGCGCCGGACAGCACCGGTACCCCGTTGCGCGTCAGCGTGTCGACGACGACCTCGTCGGCTGCTCCGGTCGTCAGGCTCATGGCGAGCACCGGAGCCCCCGGGTTCGCGGCGCACTTCGCGAGCACATCGGCCTGCGCGCGGTAGAGCGACTCCTGGCCCGCGGATCCGCATAGGACGTTCAGTGCGAGGACCACGACACCGACCCCCGGATCGGACTTGAGGAGATCCAGGGCCTCAACGGCGATGGTGGGGTCCTCGACTGAGGCGCCGGTCAGGTCGAGCGGGTTCGCAACGGTGGCGAAGCCCGGCAGAGCCGCGGCCAGGCTCTCGCGGGAGTCGGCACTCAGATCGGCGACCGGGAGCCCGATGTCCTCGGACAGGTCCGCGAGCAGCCCCGTGCCACCGCCGGAGATCGAGGTGATCGCCGCGGCCGGGGCAGAGGGCACCAGACCCGCGGAGAAGAGCAGGAGCGTCTCTCGGAACTCGTCGAGATCGTCGACCTGGGCGACACCACACCGCCGCAGCAGTCCGGTCAACGCCGACCCCTGTCCGGCGATCGCCCCGGTGTGGGCGAGTGCGGCCTGTTGTCCCAGAGCCGACCTGCCGACAGTGAGGGCGACCACCGGCTTGCCCGCCTCTGCGGCCTCGATCGCCGCGGAGCTGAACTCCTCGACATCGCGCAGCCCCTCGATGAACAAGCCGATGACGCCGACGCTCTCGTCGTGGGCCAGCGCGCGGACATAACGCCCGAGCCCCACACCGGCCTCATTGCCGGTGGTGATGAGGTGGCTGAGGCCGAGGCCACGGCCGACGGCCGAGTCGGTCACCGAGTGCGTCAGCGCCCCGGACTGCATCACCAGGGCGATGTTCCCACGGGTGAACGGTTCGACGAGTTGTCCGCTGTAGGCCGCGAATCCGGTCGTGGCGTTGAGGATCCCGTAGCAGTTCGGACCGCAGAGGAGGAATCCGGACTCATTGATGATGGCGTCCAGGCGTCGCCGCTGTTCGGCGCCGCTGCCGCCCTCCCCGAATCCGCTGGCGATGAGGGATCCCGCCCGCGTGCCGGCGGCCACGAACTCCTCGAGCACGTCGAGGGATCGGTCGGCATCGAGGGCGATGGCGACGAACTCACAGGTCTCGGGCAAGGAGGCCGCGTCGGGATAGGCCGGCAGTCCGGCGATCGTGGTCTCCCGTGGATGCACCGGGTAGATCCGCGCCGACGAGCCGAAGCGCTGCAGGTTCTCGATGATCTGCAGTCCGCGGTTCCCGCGAGGCGAGGCGCCCACGACCGCGATGGACACCGGGTCGAGCAGGGTGCGCAGGTCGTCCATCATCGCTCCCCGTACGGCGTGTCCCTCGCCCGGAGGAAGGCGCCCATGCCGTCCTCGGCGAGCACTGACATGATCCGTTCCTTCTCCACGACGCCCTGCGAGCCGAGCAGGATCGTGTCGATATAGCGGTGCGCGTCCTGCGCGGCCTTGAAGCCCTGGATGTCGAGCGTGAGTCGCACGGCGCGCTTGGCGAGGGTGAGCGCGTACATCGGGGCATTGGCGACCCGCTCGGCCAGGCGCTGCGCCTCGCGGCCGAGGTCCTCGGGGGCGACCACGTAGTTGACCAGGCCGACCTCGCGGGCTCGGGCGGCGTCGAGGCGGTCCCCCGTCAGGTAGAGCTCGTTGAATCCCTTGAAGCTCATCAGCCAGGGAAGCATCAACAACGGGGAGAGGGCGCCGTGCCGGATCTCCGGCTCGGAGAGGAAAGCGGTGTCGGCGGCGATCGTCAGATCACCGACCATCGCGAGATTGCAGCCGCCGGCGATGGCGCCGCCGTTGAGGGCGGTGATGACCGGCTTGTCGCAGTACCAGATGCTCCGGATCACATCGGCATTCCCCTTGGTGTGGTCGTCCCACTCCTCGGTGGTCGCGGGGAGACCATCGGCCTCGAGGTCGATGCCCGAGCAGAAGATCCGCGATCCGGCGGCGGTCAGGACGATGACGCGCGTCTCCCGGTCGGCACCCGCCGCGGCGACCGCCGCGCCGAGCTCGGCGAAGGTCTGCTGACGCAGTGCATTGTGCTTCTCGGGGCGATTGATCGTGATCGTCGTGACGCCGTTCTCGCGGGAGACGGTGAGGTCGTCGTAGTGCATGGGTCGTGCTCCGTTCGTGCGGGGGAAGAGGGGGTCAGGCCGAGCGGCCGTCGTGCTCGTCGACTGCTCCGACGAGGCCGACGACATTGCCGAAGACCTGTTCGCCGCGGCCCATGGCCGCGTGGGCCTGTGGCAGCTCATCGAAGCGGACCGTCCGCCCGAGGCACGGGGAGATCTCACCGGCGCGGAGGAGGTCGTTGTAGGCCTTGGCCTGCTCGTCATTGGTGCCGTGGCTGCCCTGCAGGCGCTTCTGACGGGTCCAGTGGTAGCGCAGATCGACCATCGCGTCGTAGCCGCTGGTGCCCGCACAGATGACCACCATGCCGCCGGACTCGCAGACGAAGATGCTGGTCGGCACGGTCGCGCCGCCGGGGTGCTCGAAGACGATGGCCGGGTCCTTGCGCTCGCCGGCGATCTCCCAGATCCGCTTGCCGAAGCGGCGTGCCTCGGCGGTCCACTCCTTCTGCCCGGCGCGGTCGTCGACGAGGGGAGGGACACCCCAGTGCCCGTAGTCGTTCCGGTCGATATAGCCGATCGCCCCGATCTTCTCGGCGTAGCGGCCGCGCTCGTCGTCCGAGACGACGGCGACCGCCTGGCCGCCGGCCTGGTTCACCAGCTGGATCGCCTGCGTGCCGAGTCCACCCGAGCCGCCCCATACCAGGACGAGGTCCCCGGGCTGGACGGTGTTGCCCTGCCAGCCGTGCAGCATCCGATAGGCCGTAGTGCCGACCAGCGTCGGTGCGGCCGCCTCGGCCCAGGAGAGGTGGGCGGCCTTCGGCAGCACCTGATGGGCCTGCACCCGCGCGAACTGCGCGAAGGACCCGTAGTTCGTGTTGTAGCCCCAGATCTGGGCACTGGGGGCGATCATCGGATCTTTGCCCGCGGCGATCCACGGGTCCTGCTGGTCCCAGTAACCCGGGTGCACGATGACCTCGTCTCCGATCTCGATGCCGTCGACCTCGGAGCCGGTGGCATGGACGATGCCGGAGGCGTCCGAGCCGCCGATGTGGAAGTCCTCGGGCTCCCCGCCACGCTGCCGGGCTCCGATCACGTCGACCGGATAGCCGCGGGCGGCCCAGACGTTGTTGTAGTTGACACCGGCAGCCTTGACACCGATCAGCACCTCATGGGGGCCGAGGGTCGGCACCGGGACCTCGGTCTCGACCTGGAAGGCCTGCTCGGGATCGCCGAAGCGTTCCGCCCGCACCACGAGTGCGGTCATGGTGCTGGGAACCTCTCCGGGTTCAGGCAGCTCACCGAGCGGTACTGAGCCGGTGAAGGTCGATACAGGGCTTCGGACGTCGTCCACGGGTTCTCCTTGGTTGCCGCACCATTCTGTGGCGCGTGTCACATCACTGATCTGGCAAATATCAAAGCACGAGTATCACTGGAAGGAAATGTCATCTGCGTTAATTCTTTACAACAGAACATTGGCAGCCGGCCGCGAAACGTTCTGGTAACAACAACATCGACGGTGTAGTGTTCTGCTATGCGATACGTAGAGGGGGAGAGTGCTGGGCGACCGCCCTATCTCGTGGAGTCGGCCGAGAACGCCCTGCGCATCCTGTTGTGGCTCCGTAATTCACCTCGACTGCGTGTCACCGAGGTCAGCGACCGGCTCGGGGTGGCGCGGTCCACGGCGCATCGCCTGTTGTCGACCCTGACCTATCTGGGGTTCCTGCGCCACGACCCGATCAAACGGGTCTACCTGCCCGGTGAGGTGCTCGTCGAGATCGCACTCGCGTCGACCGATCATCAGGAGCTGCGACGCGCGAGCATGCCGCACATCGAGAGACTCGCGAATACCCACGGATGGACGGTCCACCTGTCCGTCCTGGAGGGCACGGACATCCGCTTCATCGACGGCTGCGAGAGTCCGCAGCCGGTACGGGTGAGCGTCCGGATCGGCTCACGCTCGCCGGCGCACAGCACCAGCAGCGGCAAGGTGCTGCTGGCCGCACTGCCGCCCCATCACCTCGCCACCCTGTACCCGGAGGACCCCCCCAAGGTCACCGAGCACACGATCGCCGACCTCGGTGAGCTCGAGCGACAGCTCGAGGAGGTCCGTCGCCGGGGCTATGCGACCAATCTGGGCGAGAACGAGGTCGGCCTGCACGCCGCCTCGGTGCCGATCCACCACGATGGACGGATCGTCGCGGCTATCGCCGCCGCCCGCCCGACGATGGTCGCGGCTCCCCGCGACTTCTCCGAGATCATCGAGAAGCTCCGTGCCACCGCCACGACGATCGAGGGCCAGCTCGAACGGCAGGCCGATGACACCACTCGGCCGTGAGAGGCTAGGCCGTGTGGGAGCGGTCGCGCTGCACCCGGTGCGTGGTGCGGCGCTCGGACCAGAACGAGACGAGCGGGATACAGGCCAGCAACAGCACGCTGACCATGTAGAGCCAACTCCACTTCTGGCGCAAGGTCAGCTTGGCGACCAGCACGACCAGCACGATGAACAGCACGCCGTGGAGCTGGTCGATCACCAGGAAGACATCGGCGTAGTCGTGGAAGAAGCCGTATTCCGTGACGAGCTTGCCGATGAAGCCCGCCATGACGAGGATCAGGTTGATGCCGACGATCGTGGCCATCACCTGATAGGCCCGCAGGAGCCCGTCGGTGGCCGGCGCTGTCGTCTGCGGCTCGGAAGTCACGTCGTCAGCGTATCGCCGCGATCCAATGCCTCCCGCGCGGTCTCGACCGACTCGCGGCCCATGCGCCACCACATGAACACGACGAAGGCGCCGAACACCCACCACTGCAGCCCGTAGCCGAGGTTGCGACCGCCGGCGGTCCAGGAGACCTCGGGCTCGGGGATGTCGGGCGCCGAGAATCCGGCCGGGACGATCGTCGCGTCCTCGCCCAGCGCATACCCGGACCACAGGTCGTAGGGCAGCTCGTTGATGAGCGTCTGGACCCGCACCGAGCCGATCGTGCGGGTATCGGCATCGAACCGGCCCGCCGGGGTATCGCTCGGCTGAAGGACCGCATCGAAGGAGATCTCCCCCTGCGGAACGGCCGGGAAGGCGTCCGGCTGCTCTGCCGTCCAGCCCCGCACCACGAGGAGCGCCGAATCCTCGACCATCACCGGGGCGACCAGCCAGGCGCCCTCGCCCTCACCGGCCTGCTCCTGTCCGGTGACCCAGATCTGCTCCTCGGCCGGACGGAACTGCCCGGTGACGGTCACCGGCCGGCGCTGTTGCACGGAGGTGAAGACGTCATCGGGCCCCCACACCTCGGCCAGGGGAGCCGTAGGGACCTCCTGGACGTCGGCACGCTGCTCGGACTGACGGGCGTCGTACACCCCGAGCTGCCACGAGCCGGCGACCACGCAGACCGCGATCGCGAGGATCGCGAAGGCGTGCAGCCCGATCATCGACGGCCGGAACCACAGCCGCCACGTCGACAGAGGGCGTTCGCCGGACAAGGTCAGGCCGTGAAGGGCTTGATGCCGGGGTACAGCGGGAAGCGATCAGCCAGCGCGGCGGTCCGCTTGCGTAACCCGTCGATGTCGACATCACCGGGCTGGAGCGCCTCGGCGATGATGTCGGCGACCTCACGGAACTCATCGGCGCCGAAGCCGCGGGTGGCCAGCGCCGGCGTGCCGATACGCAGGCCCGAGGTGACCATCGGAGGCCGCGGGTCATTGGGCACCGCATTGCGGTTGACGGTGATGCCGACAGCGTCGAGGCGGTCCTCGGCCTGCTGCCCGTTGAGCTGGGAGTCGCGGAGGTCGACGAGCACGAGGTGCACATCGGTGCCGCCGCTCAGCACCTGGATGCCCGCGGCCTTGGCGTCATCGGCCAGCAACCGTTCGGCCAGGATCCGGGCACCGTCGAGCGTGCGCTGCTGGCGGTCGGTGAACTCGGGCTCGAGGGCCATCTTGAAGGCGACGGCCTTGGCCGCGATCACATGCTCGAGGGGACCACCCTGCTGGCCTGGGAAGACCGCCGAGCGCATCTTCTTGGCGACATCCTCGTCGTTGGTGAGGATCACGCCGCCACGCGGGCCGCCGAGGGTCTTGTGCGTGGTGGTGGTGACTAGATGCGCGTGGGGGATCGGGCTGGGGTGCAGGCCCGCCGCGACCAGGCCGGCGAAGTGCGCCATGTCGACCCACAGCTTGGCACCGACCTCGTCGGCGATCGCACGGAAGGCGCCGAAGTCGAGCTGACGCGGGTAGGCGGACCATCCCGCGATGATCACCTTGGGCTGGTGCTCGATCGCGAGCGCGCGGACCTCGTCCATGTCGACCAGGCCGGTCTCGGGGACCACGTGATAGGGGACGACATGGTAGAGACGCCCGGAGAAGTTGAGCTTCATGCCGTGCGTGAGATGGCCGCCGTTGGCGAGATCGAGGCCGAGGATGGTGTCACCGGCGCTCGCCAGGGCGTGCAGCGCGGCCGCATTGGCGCTCGCACCAGAGTGGGGCTGCACATTGGCGTACTGGGCGTCGAAGAGCTGCTTGAGCCGGTCGATCGCGATCTGCTCGACCTGATCGACGAACTCGCAACCGCCGTAATACCGCTTGCCGGGGTAACCCTCGGCGTACTTATTGGTGAGCACGCTGCCCTGCGCCTCGAGGGCGGCGACGGGCGCGAAGTTCTCCGAGGCGATCATCTCCAGGGTGCTCTGCTGGCGGTCCAGCTCGGCATCGAGGAGCGAGGCGATCTCGGGATCGAAGTCGACGAGGTGCGCGTCATGGCTCATATCCCTAGAGTATCCGGCCCCGACGACAGGCTCGTCCCGGCACCGTGTCTCAGATGCCGTGCTGCTGGGCGAAGACGACCACCTGCGCCCGGCGCTCGAGCCCGAGCTTGGCGAGGATCGTCGAGACGTAGTTCTTGACCGTCTTCTCCGAGAGCACCATCGCCGCCGCGATCTCCCGATTCGACAGGCCCTCGCGCAGATGCGCGAAGACGCGGCGTTCCTGGTCGCTGAGCTCCGCGAGCGGATCGACGGGGGCGGAACGCAGGCGCTCGAGGACCGCATGGGTCACGGCCGGGTCCAGGAGAGACTGTCCGGCAGCGACCCGGCGCACCGCATCGATGAGGTCGGTGCCGCGCACCTGTTTGAGCAGGAAACCGGCGGCGCCCGCGCTGATCGCCTCGAAGAGCGCGTCGTCGTCCTCATAGGACGTGAGGATCAGCACGGCCACATCGGGTTGACGGCGGCGGATCTCGCGGCAGACCTCGACACCCGACCCATCGGGGAGCCGTGCGTCGAGCACCGCGACATCGGGGGCGACGGCCGGGATGCGGGCGAGAGCATCGGCCGTCGTGCCCGCCTCGCCGATCACCGTCAGATCGGGCTCCTCCTCCAAGAGATCACGAATCCCACGACGCACCACCTCGTGGTCGTCGAGCAGGAAGATCCGCGTCGTCTCCACAGCCCCAATCTAGGCCATCCCTGGGGTCAGGGACGCCCGACTACGGGCACCCGCCAGATCAGCTGGGTGCCGCCAGGAGCCAGCGGCGTCACCGCCACCGAGCCGCCACGGGCCTGGGCGCGCTCGCGCAGATTGCGCAGACCGCTGTCGCGTCGTGGTCGTGCGACGATCCCGCGGCCGTCGTCGACCACGCGCACACTCACCTCGCCCCCGCCGACGCGGATCTCGACGGTCGCGTGCTCGGCCCGCGCGTGGCGCGCGACATTGGCGAGTCCCTCCCGGACGACCGCCAGGACGTGCTGGCCCAGCGCCGGGTCCAGGGCCTCCAGGTCGCCCTCGATCTCGAGCTCCGGCGGATGCTCGAGGGACTCACTCGCCGTCTCCACGACCCGATGGACCGCGCTCACCAGATCGGTCCGGTCGCCGAGCTCGAAGATGGTGCGGCGGATCTCACGGATCGTGCCGTCGATCTCCTCGATTGCCTCGGCGAGCCGCTCGCTCGCGGACGGATCCTCGATTCGTCGCGACGAGCGATCCAGGGAGAGCCCAGTGGCGAACAGCCGTTGGATCACGACATCGTGGAGATCGCGAGCGATCCGGTCGCGATCGGCGTAGACCGCCAGCTGGGCATGCTCCTCGCGGGCATCCAGTACCGCCGCGTAAAGCTGGGCATTGGCGATCGCGACACCGGCGGCGGCCGCGAGGGCGATGACCAGCCGCTCATCGGCGGCGTCGAAGCCGGAATCCTTCCCGGCGAGGTAGAGGTTCCCGTACACGGCATCGCCGACATGCACCGGCACCCCCAGGAAGCTCGACATCGGCGGGTGATGTGGTGGGAAGCCCACCGAGGACGGGTGATCGCGAAGATCGTCCAGGCGCAGTGGGTGCGGATGGTCGATGAGATGGCCCAAGAGGCCGTGCCCCTCCGGGGGGTCGCCGATCCGCGCACGGGTGTCGTCATCGATCCCATGGGTCGTGAACTGCGCGAGCCGGTGTTCGCGGCCGGCCGGATCGATGACCCCGAGCGCACCGTACCGGGCACCGGTGACCTCGCATGCCCGCTGGACGGTCGATCCGATCAACTCGTCGAGGTCCCGACCGGCTGCCAGATCGGTCACCGCTCCGAGCAGGTGCTCCCATCGCTGATCGTCCACGGCCTCAGCCTATGGCCGGAGGTCCCGATCGCGCCGGGACCTTCGTCCCGTGCAGACACATCGCTCGGCCCTGCCGCCGTGGCTCAGCGGAGAGGAGAGTGGAGGTGTCAGGAAGAGGAGGACACATCATGAGCACCACAATCGTCGTCGGAGTCGACGGAAGCGCGGCCGGTGCCGCGGCCCTGCGGTGGGCCGCGCAGGAGGCCGATCTGCGTGGCGCCGAGCTCCACATGGTCCACAGCTGGCAGATCGATGCCGCCGAGGCGATGGGCGGCTACGCGATCCCCTGGCTGGCCATGGAGAACGACGCCCGCGCCACCGCACAGCAGTGGGTCGAGGATGTCATCGGACCGCTCGACCAGGCCGACAGCCCTCGCAAGCTGTCCGTCGTGAGCGGGATGCCTGGACCCGTGCTGGTCGAGGCCGCACGCGGTGCCGCACTCCTCGTCGTCGGCACCCAGGTGCACAAGGGCTTGAGCCGGGTCTTCCAAGGCTCGGTGAGCCACTACTGCCTCACCCACTCCACCACCATCGTCGTCGCCGTCCCGGCACCCGCCGAGGATGTCGGCTCGTAGATCACCTGAGGAAAGGAAGGCGATCATCATGAGCACCACCTACCAGCACGATGTCCCGTCCCACGCGGACACCACCACGGCCATGCGGCCCGTTCACGTCCTCCTCGGACTCGCCCGTCTGAGCATGGGGTGGATCTTCCTCTGGGCCTTCCTGGACAAGACCTTCGGGCTCGGCTTCTCGACCGAGCGAGCGGACTCCTGGCTCAACGGCGGCAGTCCGACCGCAGGCTACCTGGGACACGCCACGACCGGACCGCTCGCGGACTTCTACCAGGGTCTCGGCGGCCAGGCCTGGGTCGACTGGCTGTTCATGATCGGGCTGCTGGGTATCGGGCTGGCGCTGATGCTCGGCATCGGGGTCAACATCGCGGCAGTCTCCGGAGCCCTGCTGCTGGTCCTGATGTGGTCGGCGACGCTGTGGCCCGCGACCAATCCGTTCATGGACGAGCACCTCGTCGAGGCGCTGCTGCTGGGGATCCTCGCCCTCACCGCCTCGGGCCGGTATCTCGGACTCGGCCGGATGTGGGAGAGCCTCCCCTTCGTCACGAAGAACCGCTGGCTCGTCTGACAGCCCATCGCGAAGGCCCCGGCCCCGGCCGGGGCCTTCACCCATGCCACAGGACTCCCGCCGGGCGGTGGGTAGGCGTCCATTCGCCCTCCTCACCGGTCACACAGCGTCCTTCCGCGCCTAGGAACGGCCGCTGACGCGCCGCCCCGCAGCCCGGCTCCGCGTGTTCGTTCACCGCTCGCCCTCGTCCGTACCCGCCTATGCTCGATCCATGGATCCGGTGCAGGCCGCGCGCACCCGCCTCGGCGAGGTGATCTTCGCGCGTGTGGCCGGACCGGAGGGCGCGGGGCGTCGTGAGCGGATTCACGGCGCCGAGGGCCCCCGCCGGTTCGGGCCCGAGGAACCGATCTGGCGTGTCCACGCCGATTCCTCCATGTTCGTGGGGGGTATCCGCGCGCTATTGCTGCAGTCCCTACACCCCCTCGCGATGGCAGCGGTCGACGAGCACTCAGGATTCCGCGGCGACCCGTGGGGACGCCTGCAGCGCACGAGCACCTTCCTCGCCGAGACGACCTTCGGGACCATCCAGGACGCCGACCGGGCCGTGGCCGTGGTTCGCGCGGTCCACGAGCACGTCCGAGGCACGGCACCCGATGGGCGCCCTTATGCCGCGAGCGATCCCGAGTTGCTGCGCTGGGTGCACGTCGCCGAGGTCGATTCCTTCCTCCGCGCCCACGACCGGTACGGGTCCAGCCGTCTCGCGGCGGAGGAGCGCGATCTCTACGTCGAGCAGGCCGCCGTGACCGGTGAGGCGCTCGGCGCGACGGAGGTACCACGCTCGACCGCCGAGCTCGCGGAGGCGATCGCGGACTTCCGTCCTCGGCTGGCCTCCACACCGGCGGCACGCTCGGCAGCGCGGTTCCTGCTGATCCACCCACCCGTGCCGATGACCCTGCGGGCACCGTACGGGGCCCTCGCCGCCGCGGCAGCCGGTCTGCTGCCGCGTTGGGCGCGGCTACCCTTGCGACTACCGTGGTTACCCATCACCGAGAACACGGCGATTCGTGGGGCGGGTATCGTCGCCACCTCAGCCATCAGATGGGCGATGAGCCCTCCCGAGCCCTCTGCGGACTCGGGCACCGGCCCGCGGTTCGAGGCCGAATGAGCCTCGAAGTGAGGAATCGTCCAGAGCGCGACACAATGGTGATCTTCCCGTATCTCATAAGGAGTGAACGACCGTGAAGAAGCTGACCTTGCTGGCGGCCGCCGCCGTCGGCTACGTGCTCGGCACGAAGGCCGGGCGGGAGCGCTACGAGCAGATCAAGTCGCAAGCCGACAAGCTGTGGAACTCCGAGCCCGTCCAGAGCACGGTCGACACCGTGCAGCACAAGGCGGCCGATGTCGCCACCGAGGCGGGTCACAAGGCCGCCGATGTCGCGAGCGATGTCACGGACAAGGTGTCCGAGCGGGCGAGCGAGGCTGCGAACGCCATGACGGCCAAGGTCAAGAGCGCCGCCGACTTCGCCGCCGAGGACGAGGCCGATGCCAGCGCCGCGAAGGCGAACGAGGCATGGAACCGTTCCGATGACCTCGCCGACGAGTCCCAGCGGCTGAACGACCGCGCGGACGCGACCGAGGCCTTCGGCGACCAGACCGATGACGAGGCACGCCAACAGTCCAATGAGGCCCAGACCCTCGCGGACGACCTCGCCGCCGCGGCCCAGTCCCTCGACGACCGGGCCGATGCCACCGCCGCCTACACCAAGGACGCGATCGACGAGCAGCTCGAGGAGACCATCTCCGACGAGCCGCGCCCCGGTTCCACGTCCTGACCTGAGGATCTCGGCGACGCCGCCGTCTCCATCGGGGACGGCGGCGTCGTCGTGCCGATACGCTCCGGCCATGCGTGAGGAGACCCGTACTCCGGTGGTCGCCGGTCTTGTCACCGCCGCGGTGGGCTTCACCAGCTCCTTCGCCGTGGTGCTCGCCGGTCTCACCTCGGTGGGAGCGAGCCCCGCGCAGGCGGCATCGGGGCTGATGGTCCTGTGCGTGACCCAGGGAGTCGCCGCGATCCTGCTCGCCCGTCGCTACCGGATCCCGGTCACGATCGCCTGGTCGACGCCAGGGGCGGCCCTCCTGGCCACGACCGGGGCGGTATCCGGAGGATGGCCGTCGGCCGTCGGTGCCTTCCTCGTCGTCGGCCTGCTCATCATCGCGACCGCGGCGATCCGGCCGCTGGCCGATCTCGTGCGAGCCATCCCGGCATCGGTGGCGCAGGCGATGCTGGCCGGTGTTCTCGTGCCACTGTGTCTCGTGCCGGTCACGGCGACGGCCGAACGTCCCGGGCTCGTCGGTCCGGTCGTGCTGATCTGGTTGGCGCTCATAGTGCTCGCGCCACGATGGGCAGCGCCCGCGGCACTGGTGGTCGCCGTCGTGGCGGCCATCGTCTTCGCGGAGGCACCGCTGCAGGGCGAACTGGTGCCGGCCCTCTCCTGGACCACGCCGACCTTCTCCATCCAGGCCTTGGTGAGCATCGCGCTACCGCTCTACCTCGTGACGATGGCAGCCCAGAACGTCCCGGGGGCGGCTGTGCTCACGAGCTTCGGGTACACGCTTCCATGGCGCGCGAGTCTCATCGTGACCGGCCTGGGCACGGCGGCCGGGGCACCCGCGGGTAGCCATGCGATCAACCTCGCGGCGATCAGCGCGGCGCTCTCGGCATCGCCCGAGGCAGGACGCGACCCCTCCCGTCGCTGGATCGCGGCCGTCACCACCGGCGGGAGCTATCTCGTCATCGCTCCGCTGGCCGCCCTGTTGACGGCGGTGGTGGTCGCCGCTCCGGCCCAGCTCATCGCGGCGGCCGCCGGCCTGGCGCTGCTGGCGACCCTGGCGAGCTCGTTACGGACCGCGCTGACGGGTGACGACCGCGTCGAACCGGCGATCATCACCTTTCTCGTCGCCGCGTCCGGGGTGAGCGTCGCGGGAATCGGTGCGGCCTTCTGGGCGCTGGTCGCCGGGATCACGGTACATCTCGCGCTACGGCTCCGTCGTTGAGTCGCCGCGGAGATCTCATGACTCGGCAACAAGCCCGCCTGCGGGCTCCCGGTGACATCGGCCTCGCGATCCAGCAGGCCCGGGTGGCTCGCGGGATGACGCAACGCGATCCCGCCGACGAGCTCGGCGTCACCCAGAGCACGATCAGCGCCATCGAGAGCGGCGGATCGACCATCTACCTGCGGCGCATCCTCGACCTGGCGCGCCTCACCGGTATCGAGCTCACGGCGACCTGGGAGGATGACGATGAAACGGGCCGTTGAGCTCTACGACCACATCATCGGAACCCTCGAAGGGGACGCTCGGCGCGCTCCAGATCTGGGATCTCGACGACCCGACAGAGCCGAGAACACCCGGGCTGAGACCCGTCGATGACTCCGCGATCCGTGAGCTGCTGACCGACCCGCTCCTGTCGCCCCTCGGCAACGACACCTTCACCGGTCGGTCCTCGCTGGGTGGTGTGCAGCCGAAGATCGTCCTCGTGCGCACCGAGCACGGCTGGGCGCAATCCCTCGGCGGACACCCGACGACCCATTCCCCAAACCACGCGACGTCACTCGGGCCGATCTCGACGCGGAGTTCTCTCGGTGGGGACTGTCGGCCAAGGCGACCGCGGTCGACGAGACCTTGGATGCCATCGCCGACATCGTCGAGAGCGAGACACCCTTCGAGGGTGCGTTCCCTCAGCTGCGAGAGCAGATCCTCGGCTTCATCGCCGCTCTTCGTTGAGGCCGTCGCGGAGGAGAGCGTCCTCGAGTTCCTCCTCCGATCGGACCGGGATGGTCAGCGCACAGAGGGTCGCGATGGCGAAGGCGCCGGCGAGCGCGAGGAATCCGATCGTGTAACCGGCTTCGACGGGCAGCCCGTCCGGGGTCGCATGTGCCGTGACGATACCCCCCATGACGGCGGATCCGATCGCCCCGCCGATCGTGCGGATATTCGCGTTCATACCCGAGGCGATGCCGGTCTGATCCACGGGCACCGCGGCGACGATCAGGGCGGCCAGACAGGCGAAGGCCAGGCCGATGCCGAGACCCGCGAGGCCGTTGGCGACCAGCATCTGCCAGCGCTCACCGTGCCACAGCGCCTGCATGAGCAGTCCGCCGCAAGCGATGGCGGATCCGCTGGCCACCACGGCCTTGGGACCGATCCGATCGGCGATGCGTGAGGCGATGACACCGGCGACGAAGGTCATCGCCGCCGCCGGGAGCATCAGCAGGCCCGACTCCGTGACGCTGGCGCCGAAGCCGTAGCCCGCGGACGGGGGGGTCTGGTTGAACTGCGGTGTGAAACCGAAGCTCGCGTACATGCCCATGCCGACCAGCAGGGCGACGAGGTTCGTGGTCCAGACCGCGGTGCGACGCATCATGCGCATGTCGACGAGCGGCACCCGCACCCGCGTCTCGGTCAGCACCCAGCAGAGTGCGAGGAGGACAGCGCCCCCGAACAGCGCGACGACGGTGACCGACGACCATCCCCATTGGCCACCCTGACTGACCGCGAGCAAGAGGCAGACGAGCCATCCCGAGAGCAGCACGGCGGACACGAAGCTGACCCGGCCCGGACGGCGGACCGGCGACTCGGGCACGACGATGACCGCGATGAGCGCAGTCAGCGCAGTCACCGCGCACGGCAGCCAGAACAGCCAGGCGTAGCCGAGGTAGTCCACGAGGGGACCGGCGACGACGATCCCGATCCCCATGCCCACGGCCATGAGGGAGGAGGTCACGCTGATGGCACCGGCGACCTTCTTCTCCGGGAACTCGTCGCGGATGATGCCGAAGGAGATGGGCAGCACGCCGCCCCCGATGCCCTGGATCACCCGCGCGGCGATCATGACCTCGATCGTGGGAGCGAGTGCCGCGACGAGGGATCCGAGCGCCAGAGCACCGACGGAGAAGACGAGCATCTTCTCCTTGCCGACGGCATCGCCGAGTCGCCCGACGATCGGTGTCGCCACGGAGGCGGAGAGGAGATAGGCCGTGAGGACCCAGGTCGAGGTGGCCTGGGTGGTGGAGAAGTGGTCCTGGATCTGCGCGATGACGGGAATGGTCATCGACTGCACGAGCGAGAAGGAGACCGTGGCGGCCGCGAGCACCGCGAAAGTGACTCGGTAGGTGGTCCGGTCCTCGCTGCGGGCTGAGATTCGACGGACCACGGAAGCCAAGATTACCTCGCGGGCGCCTGCTCTCGTCGTCCGCACCCGCACATAGTCCGGATCTGTGATCATCGAGACATGTCATCGCCGGGAGTGCCCGGCGCGCATCGGATGATCCGGATCGTCCTGCGCGTTCTGGCGGCTGCAGCGGCAGCAGTGTGCGGAATCGCCTTCGTCGTGCTGGTCGCACTGGTGTTGGGCAGCCTCTTCGGTCCGGTGTCCCGGGACCCTCATGGTTACGCGATGATCTTCGGTCTCATCACCGCCGTCCCGGCCGGTCTGTTGACGGCCGTCTTCCTCCCCCTCGCGTTTCCTCCACGTCAGCGCAGGAGAGTGACCCGTCTCGGGACGTGGATCGTCGTGGCGATCCTGATCGCCCTCTTCGCGATCCTGTTCACCGCCTGAGACAGCTTCTCGGTGTCAGGGCGCGATCCACTGTGGCGCGGATACGGGTCGAGGTCGTCGGGAGCATGCCTGCCACGTGGCGCCCTGACCGTGACGAGTCGAACCGCGGCAGAACGTGGCCGAAGCGCCGTCGGTCACGGGTGACCGGAAGGAGGAAGCTCATCTGGCGTATCGAGGATGATGGCATCGGCGAGACTGACGACCTGCGACCGCTGCGCCGAGGTCAGGATGTCACCGAACACCCGGCGAGCGAACCTCTGCTGGGCGGATTCGGCTTGCTCGGCGAGGAGCCGGCCCTTCTCCGTGATCGCCACCGCGGAACCGCGACTGTCGTGGGGCCACTCCTCACGGGTGAGGAGACCTCGTTGGTCCATGCGGCGCAACTGGTGCGACAGACGACTCTTCTCCCACTCGAGTCCGCAACGCACCTCTAACGCCCGCACCGTCTTCTTACCGCTGCTGGCGAGGAAGCACAGGACTTCGGCGTCTGCTTCGGACAGTCCGGTCGCGGCGCCGAGTTCTCGAGCCCACGCCGCACCCAGCCACGCGCTCAGCCGCCGGTGTGCGCGCCACACCTCCACCGGCGAGGTGTCGGATCCGTGAGCAGTCATGCCCCCATCATAGTTGACGTGTCATCCTTATGCGAGTTATGGTTGACGTATCACCCATCAATTCGATGGGGTGGCAGGCAGATGGAGGACACGTGGACACGATTGCCGTTCTGGGCACCGGCCGGGTCGGTACCGCGGTTGCTCGGATCGCACTCGATGCGGGATATGCGGTGCATGTCGCAGCCTCTGGCGCCGCGTCCGAGATCGAGTTGCTGGCAGAGATCATGACACCCGGTGCTCGCGCGATGACCGCGGCGGACGCCGCACGAGAGGCGGACATCGTCGTCCTGGCCGTGCCCCTGCACAAGTATCGGAACGTGGATCCCGCACCGCTCGCGGGGAAGATCGTGATCGACGCGCTGAACTACTGGGCGCCCGTGGACGGTGTGATCGACGAATTCGAAGGTCGTGGCCTGTCGACTAGCGAGATCGTCGCCGAGCACTTCACGCACTCTCGGATGGTGAAGACCCTCAACCACATCGGTTACCACGAGATGGAAGAGGACCGGCTGCCCTCGGGCATGCCCGGACGGCGGGCGCTCGCGGTCGCGAGCGATGACTCCGAGGCCGCAGAACAGGTCCGGGGGATGCTCGATCGCTTCGGTTTCGACGCGCTGCACAGCGGTCCCCTCGTGACCGGTCGTGCGTTCGAAGCCGGTACCCCGATCTTCAACGGCTCGTTCACCGCCGAGGAGTTGCGGAAGGAGCTGTCGACGAGCGTCGCTGCGCTCGCGCGGTGATGCGGAAGACAATCGATTCCCAGGCACGGAACTCACGAACAGGCAGGCAAGATCCTGATGCAACTCGGCGCTTATAGCTTCGGTGACACCCAGAGAAATCCCGACGGAACCCTCCGCTCGACCGCGGAAGCCATCCGGAACCTCTTCGACGCGATCGTGCATGCCGACACCGTGGGGCTGGACTATTTCGCCATCGGCGAGCACCACACCGTGGACATGCCCGCTTCCTCGCCCGCGTCCCTGGTCAACGCGGCAGCCGCCGCAACACGACGGATTGTGCTCTCCAGCGGCGTATCGGTGATCAGCACCGACGATCCCGTACGCGTATTCCAGCAGTTCGCGACCGCCGACGCCGTCTCCGGTGGCGGACGGATCGAGATCACCGCAGGACGCGGCTCATCGGTCGAGTCGTACCCCTTGTTCGGCTACGACCTTCGCGACTACGAGCAACTCTTCGAGGAGAAGATCGACCTGCTCCTGACGATCAACCGTGGCAGTCCCGTCACCTGGTCCGGCACCATGAGACCGTCGCTCGACGGCTTGGACGTGGTGCCCCGGCCGGTGAGCGGTTCCCTGCCGATCTGGATCGGCACCGGCGGTAGCGCCCCTTCGAGTGTCCGCGCCGGTCGGCTCGGCGTCCCGGTCTCCTATGGCATCATCGGCGGCGCACCCCATCGTTTCGCGCCCCTCGCGGAGCTCTACCGCAGAACCGCCGCACAGCACGGACACACCGGCGAGGACATCAAGGTCTCCGTCGCCGCGCTCGGACTCGTCGCGCCGACGAAGCAAGAGGCTCTCGACCGGTTCTACCCCGGCTGGGTGAACCTGAACATGGAGATGGGGAAACTCCGCGGCTGGCCCGCACCGGACGATCGTGCCTATCTCGCACAAGCCCACGCACCCGGCGCCTACTATGTCGGCGACCCCGACGACATAGCCGAGCGCATCGTGCACCTCCACGGCCACCTGGGACACATGCGACACTTCCTCCAGATGGATATCGGCGGGCTGCCACAGGAACACCTCATCGAATCCCTCACCCTGCTGGCCACCGAGGTCAAACCCCGAGTGGAACGACTGCTCAGCAAGAAGTAGTGAACCCCGATCCGAAACACGTGACCGTCATGGTTCTGATCGGGGGGCGCGGCCACGTCGCGTCACCCAGCCCAGGGGTACAAGGCAGAACGGGACGCGCTCGGCGATGAACGGCAGAAGCTCTTGCAGACCCACTACGCCGGAGCCGTGCCCCTCGACTTACTCGCTTCTGAGCAGGACCGCATCGCCCGTCGGCCCGCGTTCCTCGACGCGCAGATCAACGCCGGCGACAGCGAGTACGAACAAGCCAAGGCCCACCTGGACGACTACCTCGCCCTCGCCGGGACATGCACGCGATCTACATGAGCATCGACGACTCGCTCCGCCGGATCGCCAACCAAGCCTTCTTCGACAAGGTCATCGTCACCGATGACGACACCATCCACGGCGAACCCGGCGTGCCGTTCAACGTGTTCCTCGAACCGGTGATGTCGTTGGTTTGAACAACGACCTTCTGGTGGAGCTGAGGGGACTCGAACCCCTAACCCCCTGCTTGCAAAGCAGGTGCGCTACCAATTGCGCCACAGCCCCCGGTGGGGAATCAGACCGTGTCGCTGGCCTGAGCCCAGGCGTCCTGGCCGCCGGAACGGCGCCGCCAGCACAGGAACGCACCCGCGGACACGGCAATGAGAGCGATGATCTTCTTCATGGTGAACCTCCAGGGTGCGGTGGGCCTAGCTGGACTTGAACCAGCGACCTCTTCCTTATCAGGGAAGCGCTCTAACCAAGCTGAGCTATAGGCCCGCAACAGCGTTGAACTTTACCCTACGTCCACGACGTGCGGAGCATCGGGGTGCGCTCAGCGCTGATCCTCCAGGAAGGTCACCTTCACGCCACCCAGGATCGACGCGGACAGGTTGTACAGATGAGCGGCGATCGTGGCCAATGCGGTCATGAACACCACATTGAGAGCCGAGAGCACGAGCGTGAGACCCACCAGACGACCGAAGCCGAAGTAGTCGGTGACATCGAAGGAACCGGCATCGTCGCTGAGGATATTGGTGACGCTGTCGTTCAGCGCCCCCCACACCCCGGTCACCTGCAGAACGACCCAGAACACCGCCATGGCCACGACGGCCACGATCATCAGGGCCACCGAGATCACGAAGACCAGCCGGGTCACGGACCACGGCTCGATATAACGCAGGCGCAGCAACGCCCGCCCCGGCTCGGTGGCCTCCTGCTCGACCTGCGTCGTGGCAGTGGCCGCCTCGGCCTTGCCCTTGACGGTACTGGTGCCCGCGTCCTTCGCCGGGTCCGACGTCGGCGCGGGCTTGTCGTCCTTGACGGCCGGGATCACCGCGGTGGCATCCGGGCTGGACGTCGTGGTGCGCGTGTACTCGTCCTTGCTCAGCCCACTCATCGGCTTGCGCGGGCCGCCGGAGACCGCACCCCCCGCGGGGCGGCTCAACGGCTGACGCGCCGACACACTCGGCTTCTCGCCCCCACCCGGCTTCTTGCCGGGATCGGGCTTCTTTCCCTGATCGGGCTTGGCCGCCGCCGGCTTCTTGGCCGCGGGCGTCTCGGAACCGCTCGATGAGGACGGCTTCTTGGCTGCCGCGGCAGGCTTCTGCGGTGCGGCACCACTGCCGGTCGCCGGCTTGGGGCCACCGGCAGGAGCGGACGTACCCGAGGACCCAGCCGCTGCGCCGGCGGCGGACGACTCGGTGGACTCCGGCGTCTTCTTCGCGTCATTCTCAGGCTTCTTCGACGCGTCCTTCTCCTCGACCCGCGGCATCTCCTGGGTCGGCGAGTCACGCTTGCCCTGGCCGTCTCCCGGCGACTTCTCAGTCACTGCTCTGCCCCTCGTCGCTCGTCGTGCCTGATTCGTCCGTCGCCGCGTCGTCCTCGGGAGCGACCGGCTCGTTGTTCCGTGCGATCGTCACCACCCGGTCGTCCCCCTTGAACTTGACGAAGCTGACTCCCATCGTGCCACGACCCTTGGCGGGAACGCCGGAAACGAGGCTGCGTGTGATCTGCCCGGATGCCGTCACGCTGATGACATCGTCGCTGTCGCGCAGCACCAGGCCGCCCACGAGCTCTCCACGATTCTCAGTGATCTGCATGGCACGGATGCCCAATCCACCGCGGCCCTGCACCCGGTACTCGTCGATCGGCGTCTTCTTGGCGTAGCCGCCGTCGGTGACGGTGAAGACATAGAGCTGATCTGACTCCTCGTCGGCACCGGCCTTGATGACGCTCATCGACAACAGCTCGTCACCGTCGCGGAACTTCATGCCGGTCACGCCCGAGGTGGCGCGTCCCATCGGCCGGAGCTGCTCGTCATCGGCGTGGAAGCGGATCGACTGCGCCTTGCGGCTGATCAACAGGATGTCGTCCTCGGCCGACACCAGCTCGGCACCGATCAACTCATCGTCGTCGTCCCGGAAGTTGATCGCGATGACACCAGCCTGGCGCGGGCTGTTGTAGTCCGCGAGCCGCGTCTTCTTGACCAGGCCCTTCTTGGTGCCCAGCACCAGATAGGGCATCGACTCGTAGTCGCGGATCGCTAGCACGCGGGCGATCTCCTCACCCGGCTGGAAGCTCAGCAGCCCCGCGACGTGCCCACCGCGCGCGTCCCGACCGCCCTCGGGCAGGTGATACGCCTTGGCCCGGTAGACGCGGCCCGCGGTGGTGAAGAACAGGATCCAGTGATGGCTCGTGGTGGCGAAGACATGCTGCACCGAGTCCTCACCCCGCAACGACGCTCCGCGAACTCCCTTGCCTCCGCGATTCTGCACCCGGTAGAGGTCGGTCTTGGTGCGCTTGGCGTAACCACCCCGCGTGATCGTGACCACGACCTCCTCATCGGGGATCAGGTCCTCATCGGACAGATCTCCATCGGCGGGGATGATCTGCGTGCGGCGGTCGTCGCCGTACTTGTCGACGATCTCGGCGAGCTCGTCGCTGATGATCTGCCGCTGACGCTCCTCACTCTCGAGGATCGCCTTCAGCTCGGCGATCTCGGCCTCGATCTTGGCCAGATCGTCGATGATCTTCTGCCGCTCCAGGGCCGCCAGACGACGCAGCTGCATGTCGAGGATCGCGCCCGCCTGGATGTCGTCGATGTCCAGCAACGACTTGAGTCCCTCGCGAGCCTCGTCGACCGTGGGGCTGCGACGGATCAGCGCGATGACCTCATCGAGGTGATCGAGGGCCTTGGCCAGACCGCGCAGGACGTGGGCGCGCTTCTCGGCCTCCCGCAGGCGATACCGCGTACGCCGCTGGATGACGTCGATCTGGTGGTTGATCCAGTTGACGACGAAGCCGTCGAGGGTCAGCGTGCGCGGGACATCATCGACCAGCGCGAGCATATTGGCGCTGAAATTGCTCTGCAGCTCGGTGTGCTTGTAGAGATTGTTGAGCACCACCCGGGCCACCGCGTCACGGCGCACCTCGACAACGATGCGGCGGCCCACGCGCGAGCTGGACTCGTCGCGCAGGTCCGCGATGCCCTGCAGCCGGCCGGAATTGACCAGCTCGGCGATCTTGCGCATCAGCGCATCGGGGTTGACCTGGTAGGGCAGCTCGGTGATGACGAGCTGCATCTTGCCCTTGGTGTCCTCCTCGATGCTGACCACGGCGCGCATCGTGACCGACCCGCGACCGGTGCGGTACATGTCATCGATGCCCTTGGTGCCCACGATGAGACCGTGGGTGGGAAAGTCGGGACCCTTGATGCGCTCCATCAGCGCCTCGAGCAGCTCCGCGGCCGAGGCCGTCGGATGCTTCAACGCCCACTGCACGCCCTCGGCGACCTCGCGGAGATTGTGCGGCGGGATATTGGTGGCCATACCGACGGCGATACCGGCCGAGCCATTGACCAGCAGATTCGGGATCCGCGACGGCAGGACGGTGGGCTCCTGCGAACGGCCGTCGTAGTTGGCTTTGAAATCGACCGTCTCCTGGTCGATATCACGGACCATCTCCATCGCGATGGGCGCGAGCTTGCACTCGGTGTACCGCATCGCGGCGGCCGGGTCATCACCCGGGGAGCCGAAGTTGCCCTGCCCGGAGACCATCGGCGCGCGCATGACCCAGGGCTGCGCCAGGCGTACGAGGGTGTCATAGATCGCGGTGTCGCCATGTGGGTGGTATTGACCCATGACATCGCCGACGATGCGGCTGCACTTGCTGAAGCCCCGATCGGGACGGTAGCCGCCGTCGAACATCGCATACAGCACCCGCCGGTGCACCGGCTTGAGGCCGTCGCGCACGTCCGGGAGCGCGCGCGAGACGATCACGCTCATCGCATAGTCGATATACGAGCGCTGCATCTCATCGTGCAGCTCGACCGGCTCGATGCGATCGGCGGGGGGAGGGGGAATCTCAGTCACTGTCGAAGAACCTCGTGTCGAGAAGGTGGCGAGTGACCGTCAGCCGATCCTGGATCAGGCAGGCGACGGAGCCGGGACGGTCAGATGTCGAGGAAGCGGACGTCTTTGGCGTTGCGCTGGATGAACGAGCGGCGCTGGTCGACGTCCTCACCCATCAACACGGTGAAGATCTCATCGGCCACGGCCGCATCCGCGAGCGTGACCTGCCGCAGCAGTCGCCGCTCCGGGTCCATGGTGGTCTCCCACAGCTCGGAGTCGTTCATCTCACCGAGACCCTTGTACCGCTGCACCGGCGCCTCCTTGGGCAGCCGGTGACCGGCCTCGTCGCCCGCCGCGAGCAGCGCGTCGCGCTCGCGATCGGAGTAGGCCAGCTCGTGGGGGGCATTGGTCCACTTGATCTTGTACAGCGGGGGCTGCGCGAGGTACACGTGCCCGGCATCGATGAGCGGCTTCATGAAGCGGAACAACAGAGTCAGCAGCAGCGTGGTGATGTGCTGACCGTCGACATCGGCATCGGCCATCAGGACGATCTTGTTGTATCGCAGCTTGGCGATGTCGAAGTCCTCGTGCACGCCGGTGCCGAGGGCGCTGATGATTGCCTGCACCTCGGCGTTCTGGAGGATCTTGTCGATGCGCGCCTTCTCGACATTCAGGATCTTGCCGCGCAGAGGCAGGATCGCCTGAGTCCGCGGATCGCGTCCGCCCTTGGCCGAGCCCCCGGCGGAGTTGCCCTCCACGACGAAGACCTCGCACTCCTCGGGATTGCGGCTCGAGCAGTCGGCGAGCTTGCCGGGCAGCCCGCCGCTACCGAGGAATCCCTTGCGGTTGCGGGCGAGATCACGCGCCTTACGGGCCGCGAGGCGGGCCGAGGCGGCGTCCATCGACTTACGCACGATGGTCTTGCCCTCGCTCGGATGGGCCTCCAGCCAGGCGCCGAGCTCGTCGTTGAGCATCTGCTGCACGAAGGTCTTGGCCTCGGTATTGCCCAGCTTGGTCTTGGTCTGCCCCTCGAACTGCGGCTCGGTGAGCTTGACCGAGATGATCGCGGTCAGCCCCTCGCGGATGTCATCGCCCGTGAGCCGGTCCTCCTTCTTCTTGATGAGGTTGTTGTTCTCGGCGAAGCGGTTGACCGTGGTGGTGATGGCAGCGCGGAAGCCCTCCTCGTGGGTTCCGCCCTCGTGGGTGTTGATGGTGTTGGCGAAGGTGTGGACCGACTCGCTGAAGCTCGCATTCCACTGCATCGCGAGTTCGAGCGAGAGACCGCTGGCCTCGTCCTCACGCTCGATGCTGATGACATCGGGATGGATGGGCTGGCGGTTGCCCGTGTTGATGTGCCTGACGTAGTCCACCAGGCCGCCGTCGTAGTGGAAGGTCACCTCGCGCTCGATCTCGTCGACCGTGCCCTCGGTGGCCTCGGGGTTGGAGTCGCCGGGGAGCTCGCGCTCATCGCGCAGGGTGATGGTCAGGCCCTTGTTCAGGAAGGCCATCTCCCGGAAACGCGTCTTGAGCGTCTCGAAATCGTAGGTCGTGGTCTCGAATATCTCATCGGAAGCGTAGAAGGTGGTGCTCGTGCCGGTCTCTTCGGTGGCCTCGTGACGCTCCAGGGGAGCATCGGGCTCGCCATAGGTGAAGGACTGCGTCCAGCGATAGCCATCGTTCTTCACGTCGACATACAGGCGGGTGCTCAGCGCGTTGACGACCGAGACACCGACGCCATGCAGACCTCCGGAGACCTTGTAACCGCCGCCGCCGAACTTGCCGCCCGCGTGCAGCGAGGTGAGCACGAGCGTGACCGCAGGGATCTGCTCGGTGGGATGGACGCCCACCGGGATGCCGCGGCCGTCGTCCACGACCCGCACACCGCCGTCAGCCTGCAGGACCACCAGGATCCGGCTGGCGTAGCCGGCGAGGGCTTCGTCGACGGAGTTGTCGACCACCTCGTAGACCAGATGGTGCAGGCCACGCTCACCGGTGGAGCCGATGTACATGCCGGGCCGCTTGCGCACGGCTTCCAGGCCTTCCAGGACCTGGATGTTGCTGGCGTCATAGGACTGCGGCTGACCATCCGCGGGGAGGTCGCTGTTGCTCTCAGGCGCTGGAGTCACTCATTAAGTATACGGGCAACCTCGTGGCGCTCAGCGCATGCGCGGCGCAAAAGTGGATGTCATGTCTACGCCACAGTGTGGTTGTGCGCGACGAGAAGGGCCCTAGAACGCACTGCCGCCCCCTCCTCCAACCACCACCATGGCGGAGGGGGTATTCATCGTTCCAGCGTGGCGGTTGACACCGCGGTCGCTACGACAGGGGATTCACCGCATGGGGCACAGTGGAGTCATGACCGCTCCGCTCGTCGCCGACCCGACCCGATCGGCTGCCGCGCGAGGCCGCGTCACCGGACCGGCGGTGGCCGTGGCGATCGCCGGCACCCTCGCCCTGGCCGGCCTGGTCATGGCCGCCCTGAGCTCCTCGACCGGTCAGCTCGTCGACGATGCAGCGATGAACGCGGTCACGGCCAGCAACACCGCCGAGATCACGCTGCTCAGCGTGCTCGGCCGGGTATCCGTCGGCGCCATCCTCGCGGTCGCCGGCTTCTGCGTCGTCATCGCACTGCTGCGACGGCGTTTCGCACATGCCGTCGGGGCCCTCGCGATCATCGGGGGAGCCAATATCTCGACCCAGGTGCTGAAGGCGGTGCTGGACCGGCCGGACCTCGGCGTCGGCCTGCACCTGGCCAACAGTCTCCCGAGCGGCCACACGACGGTGGTGGCCAGCGCGGTCGCCGGACTGGTGCTGGTGCTGCCCGCCGCGATCCGCCCGGTGATGGCGGGCGTCGGCACCGCGGCGATCGGACTCACGGGCCTGAGCACCATCGTCGCCGGGTGGCACCGTCCCGCCGATGTGGTCGGCGCGTTGCTCATGGTGGTGATCTGGACGAGTCTCGTCGCCGCCGTCCTGGGCGGCCACCGCGGGCGGACCTGGGCGTCGGCCCTCACTGGGCTGCTCGGCGCCGCCGCCTCGGTGGTGTTCCTCGGTGCCGTGGGCGTCCGACCTGCCTCGTCGTGGACCGATGTCATGCTCGCGACCAGCGTGCTGGGAGCGGTGGCGGCGTTGACTGCGGCCGCCGTCACACTCTTCGTCGCGGTCACCCCGGCTCACGACTGACCGCGTTGTACCGGGAAGTGATCAGCCGTAGGTGTCGCGGGGGCCCCGGCCCCCGCGGACCGAGCGTCGGCCGCGGGTCCACGACGGCGCCTGCGGACCACGGATATCGAGCCGGATCACCGAACCGTCGCCGAGCAGCTCGTTGAGCTTCGCCACCAGGCGAGGTGCGAGGAGGGTCAGCTCCCGCGCCCACGCGGTCGACGTCGCCTGGATGCGCACGATGCCGTCCTCGAAGCCGACCACTTCGCTGTGCTGCGCCACCTCCGGGCCCACGACTGAGGCCCAGTCCGTGAACACGCGCGTCGCGGCCAGTTGATCGGCCCACCCCTGCTGGTGCACCAGCTCTCCGACGAAATCACCGAGGGGTGTCGCATCCTCGCGCTGGGGACGGGTGGCTCGGCGCCGAACACGTCCGCGCCGACGCTGGGGAGCGGCCGGAGCACCGCTCGCGCGATAGGAGTCGGCGATCTCACGCGCCATCTTGACCACGTCGTCGGCCGAGTGCCACGGCACCTCGTCCTCCGGCTGTGTCTCCTCAGGCCACTCCTCATCGCCTGGCTTCGTCTCGCTCATGCCGGCGTCACCTTGCCCGCCTGGACCGCGAAGCGCTCGTCGCCCAGCCCCGCGGGGACGTCGGCCTCGACCGCCGCGGTCACGAGCACCTGCTCCGCACCGCTCACGAGGGTGGCGAGGTGGTCGCGTCGGCGCTGATCGAGCTCGGCGAAGACATCATCGAGGATGAGGATCGGATCATCGCCCTCGTCGCGCAGTAGGTCATAGGAGGCGAGCCGCAGGGCGAGCGCGAGGGACCACGACTCGCCATGACTCGCATATCCCTTGGCCGGGAGGTCTCCGATGCCGAGCACTACCTCGTCGCGATGCGGGCCGACGAGGCTCACGCCGCGCTCCAACTCGTCGCGACGGCGACGGTCCATCTCCTCGAGCAGCGCATCGGCGAGCGCCTGCGGGGCTCTTTCGCCGCGATCGATCGCTGCCGCGGCCGGCCGATAGACGGCGCTCACTTCGCGCCGATCGGGAGACGCGGCCGCGGCGACGGATTGATAGGCCACCGTCGCATAGGGAGTGAGCTCGTCCAACAGAGCGAGGCGCGCAGCAGTGAGCTCACCCCCGTTGCGAGCCAGCGACTCATTCCACACATCCAAAGTCGACAAATCGACTTGTCGCTTTCTCGCTGTTTTCAAGAGTGTGTTGCGCTGCTTCAGCGTCCGATCGTAATCGGCCTTGACGCCCGCGAGCCGCGGAGCACGCATCACCAGCAGACCATCCAGGAAGTGCCGGCGATCAGACGGATCACCCTTCACCAACGCGAGATCCTCGGGGGAGAAGATCACGCTGCGCACCATGCCGACCAGGTCGCGCACCCGCGGCACCGCATTGCGATTGACTCGCGCACGGTTCGACCTCCCCGGCGTGATCTCCACCTCGACCAAGGCCGGACGATCATCCTTGACCACCTCGGCGCGCACGATCGCCTGGTCGGCCCCCGCACGCACGAGGGGAGCGTCTGCGGACACCCGATGCGAGGTCAGGCGCGAGATGTAATCGACGGCCTCTACCAGATTGGTCTTGCCCTGGCCGTTGGCTCCGACGAACGCCGTCGCCCCCGGGCGCAGGTCGATATCGACGCTCTCATACGAGCGGAAATCGACGAGCGAGAGGCGACGGACATGCACGCGTCCACCGTAACCGGTGCGGTGGCCTCATGGCCGCCCCACCGGAGGGCTGCGCCTCAGTGGGCGGCTGGGGGGACGTCGGGGGATTCCTCGGTGGCACGCACCGCATGGCCGCCGAACTGCTGACGCATCGCCGCGACGGCCTGCATGGCCGGGGACTCGTCCTGACGAGACGTGAAGCGCGCGAACAGCGCGGCCGCGATGGTGTGCACCGGTACCGCATGGTCGATGGCCGCCTCGACCGTCCAGCGACCCTCACCGGAATCCTCGGCGTAACCACGGATCTGGGAGAGACCCGGGTCATCCTGGAGCGCCTTGACCAGCAGATCCAACAGCCAGGACCGCACGACCGTGCCGACCCGCCAGGAGTCGAAGACCTCAGTGACATTGTCGACGATGTCGGACTTCTCGAGCAGCTCGAAGCCCTCGGCATAGGCCTGCATCATCGCGTACTCGATGCCATTGTGGACCATCTTGGAGAAGTGCCCGGCGCCCACACGTCCGGCGTGGACGAAGCCCTCCTCAGGACCGGGCCGCAGCGCATCGAAGGCCGGCCGGACCTTCGCGATGTCCTCCTCAGAGCCGCCGGCCATCAGCGCGTAGCCGTTCTCCAGACCCCAGACTCCGCCGCTGACCCCGCAGTCGACATAGCCGATACCTCGCTTGGAGAGCTGGTCGGCGTGGAGTTCATCGTCGGTCCAGCGCGAATTGCCACCATCGACGACGACATCCCCCTCGCCGAGCAGCTCTGCGAGAGCCTCGACCGTCGCATGCGTGGCATCACCGTGCGGCACCATGATCCACACGACTTTCGGCGCATCGTCGGGCAACTGCTGCACGAGGTCGGCGAGCGAGGCGACATCGCTGAGCTCCTGGTCGCGGTCGTAGCCGACGACCGTGAGCCCGGCATTGCGCATGCGGGTGCGCATATTGCCACCCATCTTGCCCAGACCGACGAGTCCGATGTGCATCGAGGTCACTTCCTTGGAGATCGGGTTCAATTTTGCAGACGAACCGGCATGATCAGGTAGCGGAACGCTCCGTCGGGGTCGTTGCCGACCTCGGAGACGCCCGACATCGCCGCCGGCTTGGTGTGTTGCGTGAACGCCAGGTGGACGACCGGCTCGGACATGACACCGAGGCCCTCCAGCAGATAGGTCGGGTTGAAGCCGATCGAGATGTCCGGACCGTCGAGGGTGGCCTCGATGGTCTCGGAGGCCTGGGCCTCGTCGCCGCTGCCGGCCTCCAGGAGCACCTGCCCCTCGGAGAAGCTCAGGCGAACCGGGGTATTGCGCTCGGCGACGAGGGCGACACGCTTGACGGCTTCGATGAAGGTCGACGTGCCCACATAGGCGACGGTCTCCGCCTGGGCGGCGAAGAGCTGGCGCACCCGGGGGAAGTCTCCCTCCAGCAGCCGGGTGGTGGTACGCCGGATGCCGTTGCCCACCGTGCCCTCGAAGCCGATCATGCCGTCTCCGGCGTCGCCGCCGGAGATCGCGATCGTGACCTCGCCGCTGGTAGCCAGTGCACGGGCGGTCTCGCCGAGCACGCGGGCAGGGACGAGGGCGCGAGCCGACACGTCAGCCGCCTCGGGATACCAGGGCAGATCGCGGAGGCTCGCACGGAAGCGGTCGGTCGCCATCAGGGAGATCGTCTCCCCCTCGAGCTCGAGCCTGACACCGGTGAGCAGCGGCAGCATCTCGTCGCGACCGGCGGCCGCGCTCGCTTGCGCGACGGCCGTGGCGAAGGCATCGGCCTTGACGGTGCCCGAGACGGTGGGCATCTCGGGCAGCTGCGGATATTCGTCGACCGGCATGGTCTGCAGGCTGAATCTCGCGGAGCCGCAGGTGACCTGCATCTTGGAGCCGTCGACGACGACATCGACCGGCTGGTGGGGCAGTGCCTTGACGATCTCCGCGAGCAGGCGCCCCGAGACGAGGACCTGGCCGTCGTCGTGGACCTCGGCGGGCAGCGTGGCCCGCGTCGAGGTCTCGTAGTCGAAGCCCGCGAGGGTCAGCTGACCGTCCGCGGTCTGAAGCAGAAGTCCGGCCAGCACGGGCACGCTCGGCCGGTTGGGCAGACTGCGAGCCGTCCATGCGACGGCATCGGCGAGGGTGTCGCGGTCGATGCGGAACTTCACGAGAGCTGGGCCTTTCGGGTCGCACGGGAGATGCATCGAATCCTGCCACGAGCGGACGACAGCGAACCAGTGCGGGAGGTTTGCCGACCGTCTGTCCACACGTCAGGGCGATGGTGACTTCGCCGGGTTCTTGTCATGTAGATCTCTGTCGTCGTAGTAGTAGGCGCTGTGGATCCTGTGGAGAACCGCTGTTTGCGCAGGTCATGGCGATGGATGGACAGTGGATGATGTGTGGAGTGCCTCGTGGAGTGGTCCCGTCGGGGTGTGGACGGCCGGCTGATGTCCACGGTCCGTACACAGGAGAGCCCCGGGGGCTCCACTGTCCGTCCACAGTTACCCACAGTGTTTTCCCCAGGTGTGAAAAGAGGTTGACGCGCGCGGTGGCCGAGTTGTAGCGACATCACGCTTGACGCGCCTGCTGCTTGATGCGGGCGGTGAGCTCGGTCACCTGGTTGTAGACGGCATGCTTCTCCGCCATGAGCTTGCGGATCTTGCGTTCGGCGTGCATCACGGTGGTGTGATCGCGACCGCCGAACTCCTGCCCGATCTTCGGCAGCGACATGTCGGTGAGCTCGCGGCAGAGGTACATGGCGATCTGCCGTGCCAGCACGAGGCTGCGGGAGCGATTGGTGCCGCAGATCTCGTCGATCGTGAACTCGGTGTAGGTAGCGGTCTGGGCCATGATGACGCCGACCGTGATCTCGGGCTCTTCGCCCTCGGCCACGAGATCCTTCAACACGATCTGCGCGAGCTGGAGATCGACTGTCGTACCGTTGAGGTTCGCGAAGGCGGTGGCGCGGATGAGCGCTCCCTCGAGCTCGCGGATATTGGTCTGGACCTTGCTGGCGATGAACTCCAGCACATCGGCGGGCGCGGTCAGCTTCTCATTCGATGCCTTCTTGCGGAGGATCGCGATGCGGGTCTCGAGATCGGGGGGCAGCATCTCGGTCTGGAGTCCCCAGGTGAACCGGTTGCGCAGGCGCTCCTCGAGGGTCTTGAGCTCCTGCGGCGGACGGTCGGAGGTCATGACGATCTGCTTGTTCTCGTTGTGGAGCGCGTTGAAGGTGTGGAAGAACTCCTCCTGCGTCGACTCCTTGCGTTCGAGGAACTGGATGTCGTCGACGAGGAGCACGTCGATCTCGCGGTACTTTCGGCGCAGGGCGGGCGTCCGGTTCTCGCCGATCGCGTTGATGACGTCGTTGACGAACTCCTCGGAGCTGACGTAGCGGACGCGCGAGGATGGATACAGGTTGAGCACGTAGTGCCCGATCGCGTGCAGCAGGTGGGTCTTGCCCAGTCCGGAGTCGCCGTGGATGACGAGCGGGTTGTAGGCCTTGCCGGGTGCCTCGGCTGCGGCGACGGCCGCGGCGTGCGCGAAGCGGTTGGACGATCCGATGACGAAGTTCTCGAATTGGTACCGCGGGTTGAGCCGAGCCTCGGCGATGCTGCTGCGGTGCTGCTCGGAGCTGACGGGGCCCATGGCAGCCGGACGACTCACCCAGCTGGGGGTGAGCACATCGCTCTCGGCGGGCTCGTCCGTGTCGTCGAGATCGTCGTCGTCCTCGTCGATGACCGTAGATGTCTCTTTATCGACATATGCCTTTGTCTCTATGTCGTCGAGGACGCTCGGATCGATCGTGACGACGAGGCGTGTGTCCCGGCCGAGCCGTGTGGTGAGCGCCTGCTCGACGGCCGGCCGTACGCGCGATTCGAGCTGGGCACGGGTCAGATCGTCCTGCACCGCGACGATGAGCAGGCCGTCGTGGTGCGAGAGTGGCTTGGCCCCGTAGACCCAGACCTTGGCGCCGGGTGAGAGCGTGGCGACGGCCTCGGCCCACACATCGTCGAGGTCCTGGCTCTGGCCGTGATCCACATCGCTCACCGACGTCGCGCTCCTCGTAGCTGGTCTCGTCCTGCCTGTGATGACGGGCGATCGGCCCGCCTTGTCCACACACTTGTCCACAGACTGTGAATGGAGGACGCCCCCGAGAGCACATTCCTGTGGAAAAGCCTTCTGGGACTCTAACGGCGAGTGCCTCACTCCCACAACCCGGGTTGAAGAAAACTGTGGACACATCGGCGTGTCGACTGGAAGTCGGAGGCGATGGCGCAGTAGAAGGGGCCGGTTTGACCCGATTCTGGTGCGCCCCGTACCGTAGAGAGGGTCGACACGTGCGACTTCCGCCGCATGCCCACGAGGTAGACTTCGCGGGCGAGCGGTGGCCGTCGATCGCGGCCCACTACAGACGTCAAAGGAAAGACTCGTGAGTAAGCGCACCTTCCAGCCCAATAACCGCCGTCGCGCCAAGAAGCACGGTTTCCGTCTCCGCATGCGTACGCGTGCCGGCCGCGCGATCCTGTCTTCGCGCCGTCGCAAGGGCCGCGCCAACCTGTCTGCCTGATCCGCGTGCTCGCGCGCGCCCATCGCATGCGCGACGGTGACACGTTTCGCCACGTGATCCGTCGTGGGCGCAAGGGCGCGACCCCCGCGCTCGTCGTCCATGCGATAGATCCAACGGAACCGACGGATTCGTCCGTCGGTTTCGTCGTCAGCAAGGCGGTGGGGGGCGCGGTGCAACGCAATCAGGTCAAACGTCGCCTTCGTCACCTCATGCGAGATCGTGTGGAACAGTTCGCGACGCCCCGGTGGGTGGTCGTAAGGGCGCTTCCGGCCTCGGCGTGGGCCACGTCCGCTGAGCTCGGCGCGTATCTGGATGAAGCCCTGGCACGAGCGAACCGCCGGGTGGATCGATGAGACGGCTCCTCGTCGCCCTGTTGCGGGCGTACCGCGCGGTGATCAGCCCGATGTACGGGCAGACCTGCCGTTTCTATCCGAGCTGCTCAGCCTACGCCCTCGAGGCGGTTGAGCGGCACGGTGCGATGCGCGGCTCGTGGCTCGCCCTGCGGCGGCTGGTGCGGTGCCACCCGTGGACGCCGGGAGGCGTCGATCTCGTACCCCCATCGACGGCGCGTTCCGCTACGTCGTCTCAAGGAGAAGCATGTTCGACTTCCTAGGCTCGATCTTCAACGCGGTGATGACTCCGCTGTACTACGCGGTGTCCGGCATCGTGTTGGCATGGCATGAGCTCTTCTCGCTCTTCCTCGATTCGGCGAGCGGCTGGTCGTGGGCGTTGTCGATCGTCGGTCTCACCGTGACGATCCGGGCGATGTTGATCCCCCTCTTCGTCCGCCAGATCAAGTCGAGTCGCAATATGCAGCTGTTGCAACCCCAGCTCAAGGAGCTCCGGGAGAAGTACGGACACGATCGCGAGCGCTTCGCCCAGGAGCAGATGAAGCTCTTCAAAGACAGCGGCACCAATCCGTTCTCGTCGTGTATGCCGCTGCTGCTGCAGATGCCGATCTTCCTGTCGCTGTTCCGGGTGATCAACGAGGCCTCGCGCAAGGGGGCCGACGGCGCGCTGGGATTCTTGAGCGCGGAACAGGCACAGGAACTCCAGAATGCGGAGTGGCTCGGCGGCCGCATCGCCGACACCTTCTTGACCAGCGATCACCTCGAGACCAAGATCATCGCGCTCGTCATGGTCGTGATGATGAGCGCCACGCAGTTCTTCACCCAGCGCCAGCTGATGGCCAAGAACATGCCCCCCGAGGCGCTGAACGGCCCCTTCGCTCAGCAGCAGAAGATGCTGCTGTACATCCTGCCGATCGTCTTCGCCGTCTCGGGGGTCTACTTCCCGCTGGGCGTGCTGGTTTACTGGACGACGTCGAATCTGTGGACGATGGGCCAGCAGTTCTACGTGATCCGCAACAACCCGGCCCCCGGCACTGAGGCGTTCAAGGCGAAGCAGGAGCGCGATCGTCGCAAGGGCAAGGAGCCGCAGATCGACCCCGCGGCCGCCGCCGCCGAGGAACGCAAGAAGATTGCCCGCGAGGCTGCGGCGCGTCGCCAGCAGCCGAAGAAGCAGTCGCGCAATCAGCGTAAGGGCGCTGGGCAGCAGGCGAAGAGCACACCGCCGAAGGGGAGCGAAGCCGACGGGTCCGGCTCGTCCTCCAAAGCATCGGAGTCCGCCGGCGAGGCCTCCGACGGCGCGATCACGCCGAAGAAGCAGAGCAAGCCGAAGAACTCCCCCTCCAAGGGATCCACCCAGGGCAAGAAGAAGCCCTCGAAGTGATGGAGAAGCCGACATGAGTGATGCGGATCTGGAACGCGAGGGCGATATCGCCGCGGACTTCCTCGAAGAGCTGCTTGATATTGCCGACCTCGACGGCGATATCGATATCGCGGTCGAAGGGGACCGAGCTGCGGTGGAGATCATCGGTGGCTCGGTGGGTCATCTCGTGGGCCGCGACGGTGAGGTGCTGGACGCATTGCAGGAGCTAACGCGGTTGGCTGTCTATCGAGAGACAGGCGAGCGCAGCAGGCTGATGCTCGATGTCAGTGGCCACCGTGCGCAACGACGTGCTGAGCTGGTCGCGATCGCGGAGGCGGCGATCGCGGAGGTTCGTACGGGCGTGGAGTCGGTGGCCCTCGATCCGATGACCCCCTTCGAGCGCAAGGTCGTCCACGATGCGGTGGCCGAGGCCGGGCTCAGCAGCTCCTCTGATGGCTCGGGTTCCAGCCGCCACGTGGTGATCTCCGCTGCGTTGGTCGCTGCCGATGACTGACCCTGTTTCACGTGAAACGGCCCTCGACCGGTACTTCGGTGATCGGCGCCCGCTGATCGAGTCGTACGCGGCGTTCCTCGAGACCGCCGGTGTCGAGCGGGGGATGATCGGTCCGCGCGAGGCCCCACGGCTCTGGGAACGGCACATTCTGAACTGCGTGGTGGTCACACCCCGTCTTCCACGAGATGCACGTATCGCAGACGTCGGATCCGGGGCGGGCCTTCCGGGTCTGGTCTGGGCGATAGCCAGGCCGGACGTCGAGATGACGTTGATCGAGCCACTGCTGAGACGGACACGGTTCCTCGACGAGGCGGTCGAGAGACTGGGCCTGTCGAATGTGTCGATCGATCGCCGTCGTGCGGAGGACGTCGATGAGGAGTTCGAGATCGTGACCGCGCGAGCAGTTGCCGCGCTCGACAAACTCGGCCGCTGGTGCCTTCCGCTGGTCGCGCGCGGTGGGGCGTTGTTGGCGATGAAGGGAAGCAGTGCCGAACAGGAGCTCGCGGCCGCGCGTGCCGACCTCGAGTGGCTCGGAGCGCGCACTATGGTGGTGGAGACCTACGGTGACGATGTGCTCGAGGTCCCGACGACCGTAGTGGAGGTGACCCGATGACCCAGGAGAGTCCCCTTGGCTGGCCGGAGGCCACCACCGGGCCACTCGAGAGGCTGGCCCTCGAGGATTCGGCTGTGCGTGCCGATCCGGTGGGCTGGATGGTTCCACGTGAAACATCGAAGGAATGAGCATGGAGCAGACTCCGACCGCGGCCGACTTCGCGCGACCTGATTTCGAGGAGGACGCCTCGACTCCCTTGGCGACCCAGGCTCGAGACCATGTCGACCTGGTGGAACGGTTGTCGACCGTCGGCGACTTCGGGCCGCCGGCCAGCTCGCGGGTCTTCGTGGTGGCGAATCAGAAGGGGGGCGTCGGCAAGACGACGACCTCGGTGAATATCGCGGCCGCGATGGCGTTGAGGGGGCTATCGGTGCTGCTGATCGATCTCGATCCGCAGGGCAACGCCTCCACCGCTACGAATATCGAGCACGGCAGCGGTACACCCGGCACCTATGAGGTCCTCCTTGACGGCATGTCCATCGATGACGCGGTCCAGAAGGCGCCTGATATCCCCAACCTCTCGGTGGTTCCGGCGACCATCGATCTCGCCGGAGCCGAGATCGAGCTGGTGTCGCTCGTCAGCCGCGAGCAGCGTCTGCGTCAGGCCATCGACGACTACGTGGACAGTCATGACGTCGACTACGTGTTCATCGACTGCCCGCCCTCCCTCGGGCTGCTGACCGTCAACGCCATGGCGGCAGCGCGGGAGGTGTTGATCCCTATCCAGTGCGAGTACTACGCCCTCGAGGGTCTCAGCCAGCTACTGCGCAATATCGAGCTCGTGCAGCGCCACCTGAATCCCGACTTGGACGTCACGACCGTCCTGTTGACCATGCATGATGCCCGCACCAACCTTTCCGCCAGCGTCGCGGCAGAGGTGCGTCAGCACTTCGGCGAGCGCGTGCTGCAGACCGCGATCCCTCGGTCGGTGAAGATCAGCGAGGCGCCGGGTTACCAGCAGACGATCTTGACCTATGACCCGACGTCGACGGGAGCGCTGTCGTATCTGGAGGCGGCCCGCGAGATGACGACCCACTATCCGCAGAAGGAGCAGTGATGGCGACGCGACCTGGACTGGGACGGGGACTCGAGGCGCTCATCCCCACGTCTCGTGCGGCAGCGCAGCGGGAGGGACTCGCGGAGGTCGAGGGTGCACGCTTCGCCGAGATCCCAGTGTCGTCGATCCGCCCGAACCCGAAGCAGCCGCGGACGGTCTTCGATGAGGACGACATGACCGAGCTCGTCCACTCGATCCGCGAGGTGGGCCTGCTGCAGCCGATCGTCGTGCGCGAGTTGGAGGATGATCGCTATGAGCTCATCATGGGGGAGCGCCGTTGGCGAGCCCACCAGAAGGCCGAACTCGACACGATCGCCGCGATCGTCCGGCAGACGACGGATGAAGACCTGTTACGCGACGCGCTATTGGAGAATCTCCACCGCTCGCAGTTGAATCCCTTGGAGGAGGCTGCCGCATACCAGCAGCTGCTGGAGGATTTCGGCTGCACGCACGACGAACTGTCCGATCGGATCGGGCGCTCTCGGCCGCAGATCACCAACACCATCCGACTCTTGAAGCTCTCACCGGACGTGCAGCGCCGGGTGGCCGCTGGAGTGTTGTCGGCCGGGCACGCTCGAGCGTTGTTGTCGGTGGCCAGCCCGGAGATGCAGGACCGGCTGGCTCAACGCGTGGTCGCGGAGGGGATCTCGGTGCGCGCCCTCGAGGAGATCGTGCGCTTCGGCGAGGAGGAGTCCACGCCCGCGGCGCGCAAGCTGAACACCCGTCCGACCTCGCCCAAGGTGGCGGAGCTGTCCCATCGGCTGTCCGAGCACTTCGATACGCGGGTCAAGGTGCAGCTCGGAAAATCGAAGGGCAAGATCAGCATCGACTTCGCCACCATCGACGACCTGGAGCGCATCGTCGGCCTCATCGATCCTCGATAAGTCGACAAATAGATAAAGCCCCTTGTAGATACATCTACAAGGGGCTTTATCTGGCTATCAGGAGATGTAGTCGCTGATCTCCGAGAGGATCGCGGACTTCGGACGGGCGCCGACGATCGATCGGACCACCTCGCCGTTCTGGTAGAGGTTGATGGTTGGCAGGCCGGTGACCCGATACTGTGCGGGCGTGACGGGGTTCGCGTCCGCGTCCATCTTGACGACGGTCAACGAGTCGGCGTGCTCCTTCGCGATCTCCTCGAGGATCGGCGACACCTGGCGGCACGGGCCGCACCAGGACGCCCAGAAGTCGACGAGCACCGGCCCGTCGGCCTTGAGGACCTTCTCCTCGAAATCGGCATCGGTGACTGCGGCGATGTCTGTCATGGGTGCTCCTTCGGTTGTCATTCAGTGAGGGCGGCGGCGGGAGCGGGCTCGCCCGCCTCCGCGAAATCTGCGAGATAGCGCTCGGCATCGAGCGCGGCCGAGCATCCGGTGCCGGCGGCGGTGATGGCTTGGCGATAGGTGTGGTCGACCAGATCGCCGGCGGCGAAGACACCCGGCAGGTTGGTGGCGGTGGACCCGGGCTGCGTCAGCACATAACCCTCGTCATCGAGGTCGACCTGGCCGGTGAGCAGCTCGGAGCGCGGATCATGGCCGATCGCGATGAACAGGCCGCTCACCGCAAGGGCGCGCGTCTCTCCCGTGACGGTGTCGCGCAGCGTGATCGACTCGAGATTGCCGTCACCGTGGATGGCGGCGACCTCGCTGTTCCAGGCGAACTCGATCTTGGGATTGTTCAGGGCACGCTCCGCCATGATCTTGCTGGCGCGCAGCTCATCGCGGCGGTGGACAAGGGTCACCTTGTCGGCGAACCGCGTGAGAAAGGTCGCCTCCTCGACCGCGGAATCACCGCCGCCGACCACCGCGATCTCCTTGCCACGGAAGAAGAAGCCGTCGCAGGTGGCGCACCAGCTGACCCCGTGGCCCGACAGCGTGTCTTCACCATCGATACCCAGCTTGCGATAACCCGAACCCATCGCGAGGATCACGGCATGGGCGGAGAAGGTGCGACCGTCGGCGAGGGAGACCGTCTTGACCGGCCCGGTGAGGTCGACCGACGTGACATCGTCGGTGATCATCTCGGCACCGAAGCGCTCCGCCTGCGCGCGGAACTTGTCCATCAGCTCCGGTCCCATGATCCCCTCGGGGAAACCCGGGAAGTTCTCGACATCGGTCGTGTTCATGAGCGCGCCGCCCGCGGTCACGGAGCCCTCGAAAACCAGCGGATGCAGATTCGCGCGAGCGGCATAGACGGCAGCGGTGTAGCCCGAGGGGCCCGAACCGATGATGATCACATTACGGACGTCGGTCATGTGTGGACTCTTCTGTCGAGGACGGAACTATCAGGGAGAACGGTTGAGAGGGCGCAGACATTCCCGATCTCAGCGACCGCGCACCGCGACCGCCCGGATCTCGCCGCGGTACTCGTCGTTGCCGACCTGCGGGAGAGAGCGCAGCCACACGACGACGTACCGGCTGTAGGTGTCCGAGGGCAGGGCGATCGCGGCATCCTCACCGGCCCCGTCGAGCACCGCGACCTCGCGCAGCTCCGACAGGTCCGAGGGGGGATCCTGCTGGGTCGACGGCGTCGTCAGGATGGAGATATCCGTCGGGCTGCCGGCGAGACGCAGCTGCACCTGCTCGACCTGGGAGGGACGCCCGAGGTCGACCACGAGGCCCACACCGTCCTTCAGGCGTCCGAGCGCCGGATCGCCATAGTAGGTCGAGGTGTACCAGCCCGTCTCGGCGTCATCGTCGAGGGCGTTGTCGACCAGCTGCGGGTTCTCGGCCCGGTCCGCCCCTTGCGGGTCGAAATCGAGGGCGCGCTCGATCGGCAACACGGTCGTCGGAGAGGTGGCCGTGGGCGTGGACTCCAGCGGCGGGCCGCCCTCGCGGGTGGCCTGCTGCACCAGGAGCGCGAGCACCGCGACGATCGTGACCGTGCCCAGCACGCCGAGGAGCACCAGTCCGCGGTCGCCGCGCGCCGCGGCACGAAGGCGGGCGCGGCGACGTTCGGCACGTGTCGGAGGGGCCGGCTCGAAGGCCTTGGGGCGTCGGCGCGGGGGCGCCAGGCCCGGAGGGGGACCCGACGGCTCGATCACCGGATCCAGTCGCAGCAGATCCGGGGAGGACTGACGCGCCTCACCCGTGAAGGCCAGGGGCGGCTCCTCGTCCTCGCCGACGAGATTCAGGACATGGGCGATATCGGCGGCGGTGGTGAGCGGGGTCTCGTGGTGGCGGGGCGGCTGCCCCAGGATGCGATCGCAGACGGTATCGATGTCCCGGGCCACACCGGCGCGCACCCGGCGGGGACGCAACAGTCGGCCGTGCTCGGTGGGCGCCGCACGGAGCCCATCGGTGTGGCCACCGGGCCAGCGGCTCACCAGGCAGGCGTACAGGAGCTTGCCGATCGCCTCGACATCGGCGCGCTCGTAACTCGCCTTGTCCGCCTCGGAGACCTGATGGTCCGCCGGTGCCAGCGCGGTCGCCACGCCGAGGCCGACGATACGCACCGCCCCGGACTCCTTCAGGAGGATCTGGTGCGGCGTCAGCCGACGGTGGTAAACGCCGTGTGCGTGTGCGTGGGCGATGGCATCGGCGACCTCGGCGATGATGGTCACAGCCCGCCGGTTCGGAAGTGGCGCCTCCTGCAGCACCTGGCTGAGCGGGACCGCGCGGGCCCATTCGCGGACGATCCCGTGGTAGCCGTCGTCGTCTTCGATCAGGTCCAGCACTCGAAGGAAGTGATGATCGGTGACCCGCGTGGACTCGCGGGCGGCCTGGAGGAAGTTGGCGGCCCGAGGATCGCTCGCCGGCAACAACTCGATCCGCACATTGCGATTGAGGACCTGATCGTGCGCGCGCCAGTTCGAGCAACCGAGCCGCTCGCTGACGAGGTCGTGGAGCTCGTAGCGGTCGGCGATCACGACCCCAGGTGTCAGGGCGCGTCGTTCGCTCGTCACCGCATCCTCCTTCTGATCTCCCCTCATCGTAGGCGCTCCACTCGCACGTCCGGTCAGGCCACGCCCGAGAGACACCTAGCGGCGTCCTCGCGAGCCCATGAGGCTCGTGAGGACATAGCGCAGCTCGTTCATCCCGAGCACCTCCGCCATGAACAGATAGGTCACGGCGCCGACGCCGCCGACCACGATGAGCTGCGTGAGCGCCGTCAGGGCACCGCCCGCCGTCGGCTCGAACAGCACCCAGAGGAGACTGGTCGCCACCATGACACCGCACATCATGAGGGTGAGCAGCGCCATCTTGAGCAGGAACCACATCATCTCGTGGTCGACGAGGGCCCCCTGGACCCGACGTGAGAGGAGGGCGAAGGCGATCGCCAGGCCGATGACATAGGACAGGCTCCAGCACACCGCGAGCACGGTGGCGACCCAGATCGGTTCGACCATTCGTGTGGCCACGACCGCGGTGCCGAGGTTGACCGACATGATCACCAGCTGGATCCAGAAGGGCGTACGGGTGTCCTCCATGGCGTAGAAGCCGCGGAGGACGACGTAGTGGATCGTGAAGGCCACCATCCCGAGGGCGAATGCGGAGATCGTCATGCCGATCGCCGGGTTCTCGCCGGGCAGGAGCCGGGCCAGCTGGGGCCCGAGCACGCCGACGGCGACCGCGATGGGGACCACGAGGCTCATGACGAGTCGCAGGGTGCGACCGATCTCGATGCCGACGCGATTCACCCGCCCTGCCGCCGCATAGGCTGAGAGCGTCGGGATGATCGCCGTGGCCACCGAGACGGTGATGATGCCGTGGGGCACCTGAGCGAGCAGAAAGCCGAAGTCGTACACGGTCGTGCCGGCCGCCGGCACATCGCGAGCCCGACCCTCGCTCGTCGCGCGCACACCGAGCCGGGCGATCACGAAGAAGGCGATCTGATTGACGATGATGAAGCCGAGCGTCCAGGCACCGAGCCGCAGCGTGTGCCCGAGCCCGACGCCGCGGAAGTCGAAGCGCGGCCGGTAACGGAAGCCGACACGTCCCAGGAAAGGCACCAACACGGCGGCTTGGATGATGATGCCGAGGGTCGAGCCGATGCCGAGCAGCAGGGACTCGGCCGTGGAGAATCCTCCGGTTCCGTCGCGATCGGCGCCGAAGACGACGGCGTAGATGCCGAGCACCACGAGGGCCGTCAGGTTGTTGACGATGGGGGCCCACATCATCGGTCCGAAGCGTTCCCGCGCGTTGAGGATCTGGCCGACGAGCACGAAGGCCCCGTAGAAGAACACCTGCGGCAGGCACAGGATCATCAGCAGATAGGCCGACTGGCGCTGGGCCGTGAACTCCGGGGTGAACAGATCGGCGTAGATGATCCTCATGATCAGCGGCACGGCGAGCATCAGCAGGATCGTGGCACCGAGCAACACCAGCATGCCGAGCGTGATGATGCGATGGGCGTAGGCGTCCCCGCCGTCGGGGTCATTGCGCATCGCCCGTACCAGCTGCGGCACCAGCACGACATTGAAGACCCCGCCGGCTACGAGGATGTAGAGCGAGTTGGGTATCGAGTTGGCGGTATTGAACAGGTCGGCGTTGAGAGCCGTGCCGATCACCGCGATCAGCAGGACCGAGCGGAGCAGTCCCGTCGCCCGGGAGACGACCGTGCCGAGTGCCATCCAGGCGCTCGCGCGCGCCAATCGGGGAGTGTCAGCCATGGTCCTCGCTCTCCGAGAGCCTCCGGAACCCGCGTCGGCGGAAGCGGCGACTCATCGCGAAGACGACGCCGGCGACCGCGACACCCATCGCGACCCAGACGATCGTGCCGACCTGGCTCGAACGCACGTTGAAGGAGGTCTCGGAGCCGATGGCACGGTCGCCGGCCATCGCCTGCGCGGTGATCGTCGTCGAGGTCTGCCGTCCGAGATCGATCTCGGCGTTGACCGTGCGACGTTCGCCGGGGGCGACGTCGATCGGGTCGAGGCGGCTCGAGCTGAGCGCGGGATTGCCGGGTGTCAACAGGATCGACACCGATATCGGCAGCCGGGTCGGGTTGTTGACCGTCAGCGGGAAGCTCCCCTGGCTACTCGACAGGGTCACGGTCTGCGGACCGAGGACTTCGATGCCCGCGAGGCTGCCGCTGCGTTCGATCGCCTGCTGTTCGGCCGAGCGGACCGCCCGCTCGGGCGCGGACCGCCAGCGTACCGAGACCGCGGAGGCCAGATTGCGTTCCGCCTGAGAGCCCCCGGCCTCGCCGGTGCTCACGGCCGCGACCGCGTCCTCGGCCTCGGCCAGGTTCGCGGCCGCAGCGAGCACGGAGGAAGGAAGCGGTTCGGAGACCGGATGGGCGGGGACCTCACCGTCATAAGGATCGACTCCGCCGGTGACGAGGCGATCCAGGGTCGTGCCCTCGACCAGATCGTCTCCCCGGAGCGCCGCGGCCAGCGCGCCGGTGTCCGCCCGGGGCTCGGGGACCCACCCCGGGTCGACGAAGGTGACGGCATCGGCGGCGGACTCGGGATCGGCCGCGCGGGAGAGAGCCGCGAGAGCAGCACGGGTCAGCACCCGCTGGCGCAGCGAGACGGTCGTCTCGACCTCCTCACCGCTTCCCAGCGTGTCGTCGACGGCCAGCAGGGCCGGACCGTGCTCGGCATCGACCGTGACCAGTGATCCATCGCGCTGATCCCACTGTGGGAGGGCCGCGGCCCGCACGATGGTCGGGGCATCGCCTTCGGCGCGGTGATGTTCGAGCATCCCGCCGGTCACCCCCGTCTCCATCGCCCACCGAGCCGAACGGCCCGTGATGCCGTGTTCGTCCAGCACCGACTGGGTGGTGGCGGCGACCCGGGGGGAGAAAGCGGCGGCGAGATCCGGACGCTCGGACAGAGCGGCCCAGTCGGGCCGGTCGTAGTCGATATTCCAGACCGAGGAGCGACGTGCGAGGGCCACGAGGTCGTCGTGGAAGGACTGTGCTTCCTCGCGCGCCTCCTCGGTCACATCGTCGAAGGGGCTCTCCCCGTCGGCCATCTGCTGGCTGGCATCCAGGACCGCGGGATCGATGATCAGGCTCTGCGCCTCGACCGGCAGCGCGGCAGCGAGATCCAGCTGGCGCCGAAGCCTGCCGTTCTCACCGATGGCGGTCCTCATCGCCTGCACGTCATCGGCTTCGTCGTCGCGCCGAGGGTCCAGGACGAAGGACCAGACGAGCCCTCCGCCGATCGGCGACGAGGGGTCGTCGATCCAGGGGAGGAACGTGGTCGCCCGCGCCACGGAGTCCTGGGGGCGGACGCCGTCGGGATCAGTGGCGAGCAGCTGCACGCCGACGGGATACACCCCGGGCGCCCCCGTGGGGCCGATCTCGTGGAGGGGGACGGAGAGGTCGTATTGTGCGGTGTCTCCGGGGGAGATGTCGCCGACCTCGTCGAAGAGGCCGATGGTCGTGACCCGCTCGCCGGTATAGGTGGTCGAGCTCCGCGCCGCCGTCTCGACCTGTTCGCGGGTGGTGAAGGGCGATCGCGCCATCACCAGATAGGCCTGGACCGAGGTCCAATCGCCGTCGGAGGTGTTCTCGATCCGCCCGGAGACCTCGATCGTCGCATCGGCGGTCAGCTGCGAGGGGGTGAGCGCGTCGATGGTGACCGTGAGTCCACCACCCGCCTCCTCGTCCTCCGCTGCGTGGCTCGGTGCTGGGAGCAGCACGGTGAGCCCCACGACGAGCCACCCGACGATGGCGGCCACGAGGGCACGCCGTCGGCCGGCAGGTCGGAAGCTCACCGTCCCATCCTAGAGTGGTGGTGGGGAGGGCACGTCCGCCCGTGGGCTGGGAGAGTCGCGTAGCTCACCGACGCCGCAGGACCCGACGTCAGGCCCGCGCCGCCCACCACGAACGCAGTGCCTCGGTCGCCTCGTCCTCGCCGAGCGGGCCGCGATCCATCCGCAGCTCCAGGAGGAAGCGGTAGGCCTCACCGACCTCGCGCCCCGGACCGATCTGGAGGATCTCCATGATCTGATTGCCATCGAGATCGGGACGCAGGGAGTTCAGTTCCTCCTGCTGGGCCAGCTGATCGATGCGACGCTCCAGGTCGTCATAGGTGCGTTGCAGGCGGAGCGCTTTCTTGGCATTGCGCGTCGTGCTGTCCGCGCGCGTGAGGATGTGGAGACGCTCGAGCTCGGGTCCGGCGTCGCGGACATAGCGACGCACGGCCGCGTCGGTCCACTGCCCCGACCCGTACCCGTGGAAACGCAGGTGCAGTTCCACCAGTCGGCACACCGCGTCGACGACGTCATTGGGATATCGCAGCGCACGCAGTCGCTTGCGGGCGAGCTTGGCGCCCACCACATCGTGGTGGTGGAAGGTGACGGTGCCGTCATCGGTGAAGCGGCGGGTCTTGGGCTTGCCGATGTCGTGCAGGAGCGCGGCGAGACGGATGACCAGATCGGGTCGCTCCTCCAGCCGGTGCTCCAGGTCGATGGCCTGCTCCAGCACCGTGAGCGAATGCTCGTAAACGTCCTTGTGCCGGTGGTGCTCATCACGTTCGAGCTGGAGTGCGGGCAGCTCGGGAAGCATCTGCTCGGCCAAGCCGGTGGCCACGAGCAGCCGTAGTCCCTCGACCGGCGAGTCGGAGCACAGCAGCCGGGAGAGCTCGTCGCGGATGCGCTCGGCCGAGACGATCTGCAGTCTCTCGGCGAGCCGGGTCATCGCCTCGACGACCTCATCGCTGGCCGTCACGTGGAGTTGCGCGGTGAACCGTGCCGCCCGCATCATCCGCAAGGGGTCATCGGAGAAGGAGAGCTCGGGGGCCACGGGGGTGCGGAGACGGCGGTCGGCGAGATCCTCGATGCCGTCGAAGAGGTCCACGAACTCCCCACCGGGCAGTCGCACGGCCATCGCGTTGATGGTGAAGTCCCGACGCGAGAGATCGCCGTCGAGGGTGTCACCGAAGGCGACGACCGGCTTGCGCGTCGCGGGGTCGTACTCATCGGTGCGGTAGGTGGTGATCTCCAGCTGATCGCCGCCCTTGCGGGCGCCGATCGTGCCGAAGTCCCGGCCCACATCCCACACGGCATCCGCCCATCCGGTGAGGACCGTCTCGATCTGATCGGGCGTGGCGGAGGTCGCGAAGTCGAGATCGTGGACCGGCAGACCGAGGAGGGCATCGCGGACCGGACCGCCGACCAGCACCAGCTCGTGTCCGGCATCGGTGAAACGAGTGCCGATATCGCCCAGCACCGGGTAGGCGGAGAGCAGGGACTCCAGGCGCTGGCGTTCGAGATCGGTCAGGGCGGACACGGTACGCCAGCCTACCGCCACCCACGAAGAACCGAGATCTGCTCCCAGATCGTCGTCCGGGATGGGGTCCGGTTGACGAAATGGGAGCAAATCTCGGTTCAGGTCGCTCAGTTGAGGGCGAAACAGGGCTCCGTGTAGTCATAGCCCTCGGCGGTCGGTCCGGCGGTCAGCTCCTGCGTGATCGTCACGCCCGTCGCGGCCTCGGTATCGACCCCGCTGATGACGCTCGAGCGCCAGGCGACCTCTGACGGATCACCCGCGCTATTGCCGGCCTCATTCGGGAGCATGCCCTCATAGTCGACCTCCTCGAGCTCGCCTGCGGCCGCCACGAGGTTCTCTCGCGTGATGCCGCCGTCCATATCGGCCGCCGCCTCCATAGCCGCGAGGAGCGGGTAGCTCCAGACCCAGCCGGCGGTGTAGCCGTCATTCGGCGTGACCCCGTCGAGGGCCTCGCGCATGGCCTCGTGACCCTCGCTGTCGGTGTCCCACGGGCCCCACGGACCGGCCTGGAAGTACATCGCCTCCAAGGCCGGGGCGGCGGCCGACTGCAGCAACGCGGGGTTCCAGGTCGGGCTCGACCCGACGACGGTCCCCTGCCAACCCTGCTGTGCGGCACCGCCGACGATCGTCGCCATCTCGGCGGGACCGGTGGTGACGACGATGAGATCGGGCTGGTTCTCCAACACCGCCGCCACCGCGCCGGCCTGGTTGTCCTGACCGGTGGGCGTCTCGACCTCGACGAACTCCAGCCCATTGGCCTCGGCAGCCGCCTCGGCTCCGGCGGCGGCGTCTCCGCCGTAGTCGTTCGGGTACTTGATCGCCATGACCGTGCCCTCGACGCCGCGGTTCTCGACCGCCCAGTCGACGCCGTTCATGGCCTCGAAGCAGTAACTGGCACCGCTCTGCAGGATCTGGTCCTCGAAGTCCCAGGCCGAGTTCCACGACGCGGGGACGCCGATCACGTCGTCGGCCTTCATGTCGTCGAGGATCGCGAGGGTCTGCGAGGAGCCGAGGGTCTGCGCGAGGGCCAGGACCTCGCCGCGCATCTCCTGGTAGCGACGGTTGTGGATCTCCGGGTTGTACTCGGCATCGGCGATGTGCTCGGTGATGTTGATGTCGTAGCCGCCGACACCGCCGTCCTCGTTGACACGCTGCCAGAAGGCCTTCTGCGCATCGGTGATCGGGACGGCGAGCGGCGCGAACGGCCCCTTGGTGAGGTCGGAGATCGCACCGAGGTAGATGCACCCGTTGTCTTCATTGACCGCATCGGGGCACGCCTCGTCGGTGATGCCGGGGCCCGCCTCGCTCGACGAGTCGTCTCCGCCGCCGCGACACCCGGTCAGGACGAGCGCGGCGATGGACGCACCCGCCACCGCTCGGGTGATGAATCTGCGTTGCTTCATGGTGTTCCTTTCGGAGGGATCAGGTGATGGGGATCAATAGGAGAAGGGCCAGCCCTTCCAGTAGTTCCGGATGCGCATCCAGATGCCGTACAGGCCGCGCGGCTCGAAGATGAGGAATCCGATGATCAAGAGGCCGTACAGGATGGCCTCGAACTGGAAGACGTTGATGATGCCGCCGCCGACGGTCGACGTGCTGATGACCGGGAACAGGTGGGCGATCTCCTGGGCGATGCGGGGCAGCGCGGTGATGAACATCGCGCCCATGATCGATCCGGAGATGGTCGCCACACCGCCGATCAGCACCATCGCGAGGTATTGGATGCTCAGCAGCAGACCGAAGGCCGCTGGCTCGAACACCCCCACCACGGCGTAGTACATCGCCCCCGCCACGCCGGCGAAGAAGGACGACATCGCGAAGGCCATCACCTTGTAGACCGTGAGGTTGATGCCGATGACCGCGGCGGCCACGTCGCGGTCGCGGACCGCCGAAAAGGCGCGGCCGACACCCGACCGGGCGATATTGCGGCCGAGGATCGCGAACACGATCAGGAAGACCAGTGCCAGAAAGAACTGCTGCTGGTCCCGGCTCAGGCCGAGACCGAACAGCGATCCGCCCTCGGAGAAGCGGATGCCGAAGAGCTCCAGGTCCGGTCCCCGCCGGCCGACGCCGGGGCCTCCCGTGAGGGTCCGCGCCTCGCGGAACACGTGCTCGCCCAGGAACACCAGTCCCAGGGTCACGATGGCCAGGTACAGCCCCCGCAATCGCACCGCGATCGGGCCTACGATCAGGCCGGCGATCGCCGCCACGATGCCCGCGGCGGGAAGCCACACCCACATCGGCAGTCCGTAGCCGATCAAGCGTCCTTCCGGATCGCCACCCAGTACCGCCGCGGTGTAGGCCCCGAGGCCGAGGAAGAAGGCGTGGCCCAGGGAGACCTGCCCGGCATAGCCCGTGACGAGGTTGAGCCCGATGGCCCCCACCGAGGCGATGAGCCCCAAGGTGAACACCAGCAGCAGGTCGTCGGTGAAGAAGAACGGCACACCGAAGGCGGCGAGCACGAGCAGGAGGGTCGACCTGCGCTTGGCCGGGGTATTGAGGAGCGCCATGTCCTGCCGGTAGGCGGTGCGCAGCCGCGGCCGGCCGCGCGGGGGACGTGTGGTGCGGCGCGGTGATGTGACGGTGGCGGTCATACTCGCTCCACCTCCTTGGTGCCGAAGAGTCCATAGGGTCTGACGAGCAGCACCAGGAACATGAGCGCGTAGGGGGCGACCAGCGCGAAGTTGGCGCCGAGGAAGGGCGCGACACTCGGCTGGTAGACCGCGGTGAGCGATTCGACGATGCCGACCGCGAGTCCGCCGATGACGGCGCCGGGCAGACTGTCGAGTCCGCCGATGATGATCGCCGGGAGAGCCTTCAACGCGATGATCCAGGTGTTCTGCTCCATGCCGGCCGATCCGGCGGCGACGAAGGTGCCGGCGATGGCGGCGAGTCCGCCGGCGATGGCCCACGCGAGGGCGAAGATGGCTCCCACGCGGATGCCCTGGGCCAGCGCCGTCTCCTGGTTGAGGGCCGTGGCCCGCATCGCCAGTCCCGCCTTGGCGTAGCGGAAGAACAGCACCAGGGCGATGACCGTCAGCAGGGTCACGACCATGAGGGCGACGCGCTGGTGGCTGATCGACAGACCGAGGAACTCATAGCGTCGCGAGCCGTTCGGGAAGGTCACGATGCGCGGATCGGGCCCCATGTACCGGTTGGCGAAGATGCGCAGCACGATGTCGACACCGATGGTGATGATCGCGAGGGTGAACACCGGCTTGCCGACCATGGGCCGCAAGGCGAGTCGCTCGACCGCCATGCCGAGCAATGCGCCCAGCAGGACGGCGACGGCCAGACCCGGCCAGAAGGGCAGGCCCACCTGGGTCGTGAGGTGATAGGTGAACAAGCCGCCGCACACCATGAGCGCCGGCTGAGCGAAGCTGATGACGTGGGTGGCCTTGTAGATCATGACGTAGCCGAGGGCGAGCAGCGCATAGATGGCACCCTGGGCGAAGCCGTTCAGCACGGCCTGGGCGAAAGTCGTCATGCCGTCACCTGCTTGAAGGGATGTTGATGGTGGGCAGGTGCTGGCATGCCCGTGCTGGTTGGTCGCTCGCTGCGCTCGCTCATGCCGACACCTCCTTCTCGACGGTTTCTCCGTACATATCGGCGATCTCCTCGGCGAACTGACGGGTGATGGCGGGTCGCTTGATCTTCTGGGTGGCGGTCAGCTCGCCCTGCTCGTGATCGAGCTCCTTGGGCATCAACCGGAAGCGCTTGATCGTCTCGACCGAGGCGAACTTGGTATTGGTCGCGTCGACGACCTCCTGGACCAGGGCCACCACCTCGGGCTTCTGCGACAGGTCCCGGTAGGTCGTGAAGGCGAGCTTGCGCCGTTGCGCCCAGTCGCCCACGGTGTCGAGCTCGATCCCGATGAGCGCCGTCAGGTATTTGCGACGATCGCCGATGACGATGGCCTCCTTGATGTACGGAGAGGACTTCAGGCTGTTCTCGATCTCACTCGGGGAGATGTTCTTGCCACCCGCGGTGATGATGATGTCCTTGATCCGGTCGGTGATCTTCAGGTGCGTTCCGTCGACCCACTCGCCGACATCGCCGGTGCGGAGCCAGCCGTCCTCCGTGATCGTCCGCGCGGTGGCCTCCGGGTTGTTCCAGTAGCCCGCGAAGGTACCCGCGTGCCGGGTGAGGATCTCCCCCGTCTCGGGGTCGAGGCGTACCTCGGCCCCCTCCTGCGGCTCGCCGACGGTGCCGACCTTGATGCGTCCGGCTCGATTGGCCGTGGCGATCGCGCTGTTCTCGGTCATGCCGTAGACCTCGTGCATCGGGACGCCGATGCCCATGAAGAACTCCAGCACCTCCGGGGCGATCGGCGCCGCGCCCGACGCGGCATACCGGGCCTTGCCGAGGCCGAGCCGTTCGCGCAGCGGACGATAGAGGAAGACCCAGCCGATCGCATAGGCCAGCCGTGTCGCGAGGGTGTGGCGACCGTCGTTCTCCACCAGGCGTCGCCCGATCCACTGTGAGACCTTCATCCACAGCCCGAAGTTGAGCTTCTTGAGCCGGCTGGCTCCGCTCATCCGGATGTGCACGCCCGCGGCGATCTTCTCCCAGATCCGTGGGACGCCGAAGACGATCGTGGGCTGCACCTCGCGCAGCGCGACCTGGACGGTCTCGATCGACTCGGCGAAGTTGACCTGGGTGCCGACCGCCGCATTGAACCAGGTCGTGAACACGCGCTCGGCGACGTGGCACAGCGGCAGATAGGAGACGATCAGGTCCTTGTCGTTCGCCGGAGGATCGACGAAGGCTCCGTGCTGGGCCAGGGTCTCGATGACGAACTCGATATTGGCGATCGACAGCATCGCGCCCTTGGGCGGACCGGTCGTGCCGGACGTGTAGACGAGTGTGGCGATGTCATCGGGCTGGGCCTGTTCGGCGCGGGTGTCGACCGCTCCGGGATGGGCGGCGCGATGCTCGGCCCCGCGTTCGAGCAGTTCGGTCCACGACAGAAGCCGCGGGTCGGTGTAGCGGCCGGCGATGCCGCGCGGCTCGATGTAGACGAGGTGGCGCAGTTCGGGCAGCTCGTCGATGATCTCGAGGGCCTTGTCCAGCTGCTCCTGGTCCTCGGCGATCAGCACGGAGGCGCCCGAGTCGCGCAGCACGTGCAACACCTCGGCGGCCGGATTGGTGGGGTAGAGACCCACCGTGATGGCGCGCACCGCGGTGATGCCGATATCGCTGAACAGCCATTCGCGGCGGTTCTCGCTGTGGACGCCGACCCGGTCCCCGGGTGCGATGCCCAGGGAGAGCAGCCCGTGGCCCACGAGCGTGGCGTGCTCCCAGTAGTCCTCCCAGGTGACCTGCTCCCAGATGCCGAGATTCTTCTCCCGTATCGCGACCGTCCCCGGAGACGTGCGGGCGCGCTCACGGATGCGCAGGGGCAGTGTCGTCCGGGCGGTGGTGTTCTCCTGCCGCTCGCTCACGAGACCTCCTCGATGACGGGATCCTCGTCGCCCGCGCCGAGATAGGCGCGGATGACATCGGGATGGTTTTGCACCTCGGCCGGGGTGCCGAGGGCGATGGGCGTGCCGAAGTCCATCGCCATCACCCGGTCGGCGAGGTCCATCACCAGGCCCATGTCGTGTTCGACGAGGATCATCGGGATCTTCAGCTCGTCGCGGATGTCGAGGATGAACCGGGCCATGTCCTCGGTCTCCTCGCCGTTCATGCCCGCGACGGGCTCGTCGAGCAGCAACAGACGGGGCTCCATGGCGAGGGCGCGCCCCAGCTCGATGCGCTTCTGCACGCCATAGGGCAGCATGCCGACGGGGAGCTCGCGATAACCCTCGATCTCCAGGAAGTCGATGATCTCCTCGACCCGGCGTCGGTTGGCGATCTCGCTGCGTTGCGCGCGGCCGAGCCAGGCGATCGCCCACGGCCAGCCGTAGCCGAGGTGGTGGTGACGCCCCAGCATCAGGTTGTCGACCACGTTGAGGTTCTCGAAGAGCTCGATGTTCTGGAAGGTGCGGGCGAGTCCGCGCGATGCGATGCGATGGGGCCGTTCGCCCAGGATCGAGGCACCGTCGAAGTGCACGTCACCGGCCTGGGGGCGGTAGACCCCCGAGAGCACGTTGAAGATCGAGGTCTTGCCGGCACCATTGGGACCGATGATCGCGAACAGCTCGTGGCCCCGGATGTCGAAGGAGACTCCACGCAGCGCCTTGACGCCCGCAAAGCTCAACTCGACATCGCTGACCGAACAGATGACGTCCTGCTCGCTCATGACAGCCACCGCTTCCTGCGCTTGTAGTGCTTGAGATCGCGATAGGAGGTCGCCAGCTCGCCGCGTCCGAGGTAGAAGTCGCGGATATCGCTGTCCTGGAGCAGGGCCTCGGCGGGCTGGTCCATGACGATCTTTCCGTGCTCCATCACGTAACCGTGATGGGCGATCGAGAGCGCCATCATCGCGTTCTGCTCGACGAGGAGAACGGTGGTGCCGCGCTGCTCGTTGATCTGCACGATGATGTCCTTGATCTGGGCCACGATGCGCGGGGCCAGGCCGAGACTCGGCTCATCGAGGAGCACGATGTCGGGTTGCGCGACAAGCGCGCGTCCCATCGCGAGCATCTGCTGTTCGCCGCCGGACAGGTAACCCGCGGTGCGCTTGCGACGCTCCTTGAGCACCGGGAACAGCTCGTAGATCTCCTCGATGCTCTCGCCCAGGCCCCCGCGGCGCGTATGACCACCGACCCGCAGATTCTCCTCGACGGTGAACTCGCCGAAGACGCGGCGGCCTTCGAGCACCTGTCCGAGTCCCGCCGCGACGATCCGTGGCGCGTTCCAACGCTCGATCGGCTTCTCGTCGAGCAGGACCTGACCTTTGGTGACCTCGCCGTCGTGGATGTCCAGCAGGCCTGACAGCGCACGCAGCAGCGTCGTCTTACCGGCGCCATTGGCACCGAGCAGGGCAACGATCTGTCCGCGGGCCACGTTCAGGCTGACGCCGCGCAGCACGAGGACGACGTCGTTATAGACGACTTCCAGGTTCTTGACGCTCAGCACGTGGTGACTCCCCCTCCTCCTTGGTTGCGGGACGATCCTGACACATCGATGTGAGTCACGTCACGAACTTTATGCAGATGTAGTGAAATTTTCCCTCCGAGGGAGTACGTTGACTGCTGATGAAAGGCTCACGGCAGACCGATGGCCGGATGCGGCGCGCAGAACGGACCCGCGCCTCGATCGTCGACGCCCACGTGCGACTGCTGCGGGAGGGCACGCTCAAGCCGAGTGCCAAGACGATCGCCGAGGCTGCGGGTGTCTCGGTGCGGACCTTGTGGCTGTCCTTCGGCGACATGGAGAGCCTCTTCGCCCAGACGGTCGCCTACTGGTTCGCCTCGGACGATGCGCTGAGGGTCGCGATCGACCCGGCGCTGGGGTTGGAGGAGCGGATCGACCGCTTCTGCGCTGGACGGGCGCGTCGGCTGACCAATATCGCGCCGGCCGCCCGCGCGGCGCAGCTGATGGAACCGACGTCGTCGACGCTGCGCGGAAGCCGCCGCACGCATATCGAGAACGTGCTCACGGAGATCGATGCGGTCTTCGCGACCGAGATCGCTGCCTCGGACGATCCCGCCGCGCTCCGCGATGCGCTCCTGGCCTCGAGCAGCTGGAATGCGTGGGCGATCCTGCACGATGATCTCGGCCGCAGCGTCGAGGAGTGCGAGGCGGCGATGCGCCGGTCGCTCACCGCCTTGCTAGCCAGCGGTGATCTAGCGCCGGGCGGTGAGTGAGGCACCTCTTCGCCAGCTGGAGGGGTGTCTGCCGCACCGCCCCGGCTGCCGCGCTTTCAGGCCTCGTCGTGGGCCAGCGCCGCGGCGCCGATGATGCCGGCATTGTTGCGCAGATCCGCCGGGATCATCTCCGTCCGGATGTCGATGAGCGGCATGAAGGCCTCGTGATTCTTGCTGACTCCGCCGCCGACGATGAACAGATCGGGTGAGAAGAGCCGTTCCAGGTGGCGGAAGTAGTGCTGCAGCCGCTTGGCCCATTGGGTCCAGCTGAGGTTCTCCCGCTCGCGGGCGCTCGTGGCGGCGTAGTGCTCCGCGTCATCGCCGCGCAGTTCGAGATGGCCGAGCTCGGTATTGGGCACGAGCGTGCCGTCGACGATCAGCGCCGACCCGATGCCGGTGCCGAGGGTGATGACCAGGATGACGCCGTCACGCCCGCGTGCGGCGCCGTAGCGCGCCTCGGCGACCCCCGCCGCATCGGCATCGTTGACGACGTGGACCGGATGCCCGAGCCGTTCGGTGAAGAGGGCGTCGACATCGGTGTCGATCCAGCTCTTGTCGATATTGGCGGCCGACCGCGCGACGCCGCGCTGTACCACCGCCGGGATGGCCACGCCGGTGACCGGGGGCAGCTCCAGTCCGTCATAGGAGCCGATGATCTGCTCGGCGACATCGGCCAGCGCCTCCGGGGTCGACTTCTTGGGGGTCGCGAAGCGGGTGCGGTTGCTGGCGAGGCTGCCGCTCGTCAGATCCACCGGCGCTCCCTTGGTGCCGGTACCACCGATGTCGATGCCGAAGCCGATCATGGGCCGAGTCTAGTGTCATGTCTCGGTGGTTCGTCGCGGCTCGGGAGACGAAAGACGGTCGCGAGTCTTCGGCATAGGACACGGGAGGCGCGCGGACGGCTTCCCGCTCGCCTACGCTGAGCCCGTGAACGGAGCGGACCGGTGAGCGGCGGTCTTGCCGCATTGCTCGACGATGTGGCTGCCCTCGCACGGCTGGCGGCGGCCTCGGTCGATGATGTCGGCACGGCGGCGGGACGAGCGAGCGCGAAGGCCGCCGGTGTGATCGTCGACGACGCGGCGGTGACCCCGCGCTATGTGCGGGGCCTGGACCCGCGCCGTGAGCTCTCGGTGATCGGTCGCATCGCCAAGGGCTCGCTGCGCAACAAGCTCCTCTTCATCCTGCCGGCGCTGCTGCTCCTCAGCCAGTTCCTCCCATGGCTGCTGACTCCCCTGCTCATGCTCGGTGGCGCCTACCTGTGCTTCGAGGGCGCGGAGAAGCTCTGGGAGAAGGTCCGCGGCGGCAGCCATGACGAGGCGCCGCGCACACAGGAGGGACCGGGAGCCGAGGATGCGGTGGTGTCCTCGGCCGTGCGGACCGATTTCATCCTGTCCGCGGAGATCATGGTCATCGCCCTCAACGAGGTGGCCGCCGAGCCGTTGCTGTCGCGGGCGATCATCCTGGCTGTCGTCGGCATCGCGATCACGGCCCTCGTCTACGGCGTGGTCGCTCTGATCGTGCGGATGGACGATATCGGGATGTCCCTGGCCGAGCGCTCATCGAGACTCGCGCGGCGTATCGGACGCGGACTGGTCAAGGCGATGCCCAAGGTGATGACGACCCTCGCCACGGTCGGCGTGGTGGCGATGCTGTGGGTGGGTGGACACATCCTGCTCATCGGCACTGATGAGCTCGGCTGGCATGCCCTCTACGCCTTCGTGCATCACATCGAGCCCGCGAATGGCGCCGCGGCGTGGCTGGTGAACACGGCAGCCTCAGCGCTGCTGGGTCTGGTCGTGGGTGCTGTCGTCGTTGCGCTATGGCACGTGATCGATGCCCGCCGCCAACCACATGTGAGTTAGATCACATATACCCTTCCGTTTATCCGGAGCCTGGGCTCCAATAGTTCTCGGAAGCCGATCGTCCGGTTCGATCGGCCGCGAGCCCGGGAGAGACGACATGCGCAAGACCACCAAGGGAGCACTGGCCGCGGGAGCGGCCGCGGCGCTGTTGATCGGCGGCGCCGGCACACTGGCCTATTGGACCGCGGAGGATTCGGCCGACGGCGGCCCGATCAGTTCCGGCACGCTGACACTCGCTTCGAATGACGACTGCGGTACCTGGGTGTATGCGGCCGGCAGCGCCTCAGCCGGGGAGACCGTCACCGCCTTCGTCCCCGGCGATGTCGTGACCACGACCTGTTCCTTCGTCGTGGGTGCCACCGGCGACAACCTGGCCGCCACCGTGGACGTGCCCGAGACACTCGAGTTCACCGTGCCCGACGAGGCCGCATCCTTCGATGCCGATGTCGACGCCTCCTTCACCCTCGCGGGCGCGGCACTCGCCGATGGCGACACCATCACCGAGGCGAACGATGGTGACACGCTGGCCGCGACCTTCCTGGTCGAGTTCCCCTATGGGGACGCGACCACGACGAATGTCAACGACACGCAGGACATCACTGCCACGCTCGACACCCTGACCGTGACGCTGACGCAGGTCGACCCGAATCCCTGAGTCGATGGCCGCCCACCGTCGTCACCCGGCGACCGTCAGGGCCGCCGTGCTCCTGGTCCTCGGCTGGTTGGGGATCCTCGGCGCGACCGCCGCACTCGTGGCGGGCGTGCTGCTCCCCCGCCTGGCCGGAGCGACGCCCTATGCGGTCCTCACCTCGTCGATGGAGCCGACGCTGCCTCCGGGAACCCTGGTGGTGGCGCGGCCCGTCGCGCCCGAGCAGATCGGGGTCGGCGATGTCATCACCTTTCAGCTGTCCTCGGGACGGCCGCTGACGGCCACCCACCGCGTCACCGCCGTCGAGCAACGTCTCGACGGCGAGCGCAGCTTCGTGACGAAGGGGGATGCCAACGCCACCGCAGACCCCGCAGTAGTCCGCCCGGTGCAGGTGCGCGGTGAGCTCTGGTACGCCGTGCCCTATCTCGGCCATCTCCACCGCTGGCTCTCAGGGTCGCAGCGGACGACACTGACGTCCGTCGTGGCGGGTGGGCTGTCGGCATATGCCGCAGTGATGCTGGGTGGCGCGTGGCGGGATCGTGCCCGAGTGCGGCCGGTGTCCCGATGATCTCCCTCCTCGGTGAGTTCGCGGTACTCTCCGCGATGCTGCTGCCGGCGATGTCGCCGCCGGATATCGAGCTGTCTCCCGGCGGTGGCAGCGCCTCGGTGACCGAGCCGTTGTTCGACCCCGATGTGCGGTGGGTCCCCGGCGATGTCTGGGAGACGAACATGGTGGTGCGCAACGCTGGCCCGACGGTCGCGAGTGCCCGTTTCCGCGTCCTGGTAGAAGGCGATGAACATCTCCATGGCGAGGGAATGCTGTGGTTGGATGCGAGCATCGACGGCGGCCCGTGGCGGACGGTCGAATGGTCCACGTGGACACCAGGGGGGACCCTCGAGGCGGGTGAGAGCATCCAGGTCGAGCTGCGAGGCTCCTTCCATGAGGCCGCCACGAATAGGCACCAGGACAGCAGTGTCGACCTGGAGGTCGTGTGGCAGGCCGCCGGGCCGCGCTCCGACATGGACGGGCTCCCCGGCGCGGGCGCCGTGATCTCGCCCTGGTGGATCGTGCTCGGGCTGTTCGCTGTCTCTCTCGGCTCCTGGATGTACCGGCTGAGGCAGGAGAGATGATGAGCACCGAGCAGCGTCGTCGACGGTCGGCCGTCCTGGTCTGGATCGTCGGGGTGATACTGGCACTCGCCGTCGGAGTGGGCGGCACGATGGCGTTCTGGAGTGATGAAGCGACGGTTGAGACCGGGAGCCTCGAGGCGGGACGACTCGATGTCACTCTCAACGGACAGCTCACCGGTCCGGGCGGGTCCATCGCCGATGCGCAATTCGCGATCGCCGACCTCGTGCCCGGGGAAAGCTTCGCGCGGACCATCACGGTCGGCAACGGCGGCACGGTCCCGCTCGACTTCTCCGTGACCGGGTCGACCTCGGGCACGCTCGGGACGGCGCTGCGGTGGACTGTCGTCGCCGGTGGCACGGCCGGGAACACGGGCACGATCGCGGCCGGTGATCGCACCGGCACCTGCACCGGGGGGACCACCACCTATCCGTCCGCGACGATCAGTGGATCCGCGGCGAGTCCCACCACCGTCGTCGGCACGCGTGGACCGCTGGCCGTCGGGACGGCCCAGTCGCTCTGCATCATCGTCGGTCTCGACCCGAACGCCCCGGGCACCCTCCAGGGGGAGACGGCCACGGCCCGCTTCGTGGTGACCGGCACGCAGCGGGGTGCGGCGTGAATGGTCGTCGGAGGCTGGTGGCCGCGGGGGCCCTCGCGGCCCTCCTGACCTCGGCCACGGCGGCCTCCGCGGCCTGGACCGATACCGCCACCGTCGACACCGGCTCGCTCGGCGCGCACCAGGTCATCTCCCAGGAGGCTCCCACGTGTGAGAACAAGGGAGGCGTGCTTGGTCTGCTCGGCTACGCCGAACTCTCCTGGAACCATGTGGATCCTCGCTACGAGTACTCCTGGGAGGCGCGCCGGGTGAACACCGGCACCCGGATCGGTGGCGGGCTCATCACGCCCGCCTCGGCGGCTGGTACCCCGGTGATCGTCGATATCACTCCCACGCTGATCGACCTCGGGGGCTTGGCGGGACTGCAGATTGACATCCTCGTCTCCGCACGCCTGCGCGGAAGCACCTCGTGGTCGGCTCCCGTGACCACGACACGAGTCCGCTCGGTCAATCTCCTGATCGTGGGGTTGAGCATCCGCTGTGGGGCCGGATAGAGATGACGAAGGACCGGATCCCATCGGGATCCGGTCCTTCGCTGTGAACCTGAACTCTGGTATCTGCTCGAGTGAGGACCGATGATGATGCATTCGGGTTGCT